>NZ_LGRV01000007.1:0-43613 GCF_001278945.1 Lysinibacillus contaminans
TCGCAGGTTCGAATCCTGTCTTCCCGACCATTTCCTAAAGAAAAACCCATTAAGGGGCTTTTGCTTAGTTGGTTAGAGCAGATGGTTCATATTATTGTCCGCTCAAAGGTTGGAAATCTGCAAAGGTCAATCCTTTATATATTGTTACGGAGGTATACCCAAGTTCGGCTGAAGGGATCGGTCTTGAAAACCGACAGGCGGGTAACACCGCGCGGGGGTTCGAATCCCTCTACCTCCTCCAGTTTTTATTTTTAATAAATGGTGTCTTATAAATTCAAATAATATTGTCGCGGGGTGGAGCAGTGGTAGCTCGTCGAGCTCGTAACCCGACGGTCACAGGTTCAAATCCTGTCTCCGCAACCAAATATAATGCCTTTAATAAACTTGAATAATATTGTCGCGGGGTGGAGCAGTGGTAGCTCGCCGGGCTCATAACCCGAAGGTCACAGGTTCAAATCCTGTCTCCGCAACCAAATATAATGCCTTTAATAAACTTGAATAATATTGTCGCGGGGTGGAGCAGTGGTAGCTCGCCGGGCTCATAACCCGAAGGTCACAGGTTCAAATCCTGTCCCCGCAACCAAATATAATGCCTTTAATAAACTTGAATAATATTGTCGCGGGGTGGAGCAGTGGTAGCTCGTCGGGCTCATAACCCGAAGGTCACAGGTTCAAATCCTGTCTCCGCAACCAAAATGGTCCCGTGGTGTAGCGGTTAACATGCCTGCCTGTCACGCAGGAGATCGCCGGTTCGATCCCGGTCGGGACCGCCATTTTTTTAAAAAAGATTAGTTATTTCTAATCGAATATGGGTCAGTAGCTCAGTTGGTAGAGCATTAGATTGAAGCTCTAAGTGTCGGCGGTTCGATTCCGTCCTGACCCACCATATTCGCGGGTGTAGTTTAGTGGTAAAACCTCAGCCTTCCAAGCTGATGATGAGAGTTCGATTCTCTTCACCCGCTCCAATGATGGGCCTATAGCTCAGCTGGTTAGAGCGCACGCCTGATAAGCGTGAGGTCGATGGTTCGATTCGATTTAGGTCCACCCATAGTCCGATGTAGCTCTGTTGGAAGTAGCACCTGAATGTTACACAGGTTATCGCAGGTTCGAGTCCTGCCTTCGGAGCCACGGCCTGTTGGTCAAGCGGTTAAGACACCGCCCTTTCACGGCGGTAACACGGGTTCGAATCCCGTACGGGTCATCTAGCATGTAACATATTATTGTTACATGCTTTTTTATATTGTTAAGGAAATTATAGATTTTGTTGCTATGGATAGCCTAGGGCAAAGTTGTCGTCTAGTCTAATGCGCTACATCCTCGCGGGCTGAACCCTCGGGCGAAAGTTTTACTTTTGCTAGGAGTTCGCAAGTAGCTTGTCGGATGTGAACAAGCGCTTTATCGCATTTGTTCTTGGTTCTATAATATTTGTTGGGGTATTCCCACAATTTAATGCAAAAAAGCACAGAATCACCGATTTATATATACTTGAATTGTCGAGATACAAGTAATAGAGAGGTGAACTGGGCACATGAATATCTAAAGAATAAGCGTTAAAATGGTTCAAACGATAAATTGTACTATTCGATAAATACCGTCAATATTTTGCCCCATTGTTACTGAAATTTCAAAGCTTCATCTGAAAATTTGAACAAAGTATTTCATATATATAAGATGTATGTTTTGTTGTAACGTTTTTCATGGTGAATCTGTTTCGATTCCTCTAGTATGAGTATAAATGGGGGAAGTAACATGAATATACATGAGGTACAACGTTTTTTAGCGTTATTTCAATCGGAACAGAACCAATCAGATATGTGGTTGGTAAATCGATTGAAGGAAATTGAGGGAACCGGGGAGTACACGCCAACAACTGAAGAGCTAACATTTGGTGCGCGTGTGGCGTGGCGAAATAGCAATAAGTGTATTGGACGCTTATTTTGGCAGTCACTGCATGTCATGGATGCACGCGAGCTATTAGATGAGCAAGATATTTTTGAGGCGTTGCTTGCTCATATTCAATTTGCAACAAATGATGGTAAAATTCGACCTGCGATTACTATTTTTGAGCCAGGGCGAGTACGTATTTGGAATCATCAACTTATACGATATGCTGGTTATGAAACAGCAGAGGGGATTGTGGGTGACACACATTCTGTGTCATTTACAAAGGTTTGCGAGTCGCTAGGCTGGCAAGGTGAAGGTACGGCGTTTGATGTATTGCCTCTTGTTGTGCAGGTGGATGAGCGTGAGCCACAAGTATTTGCGATTCCACATGAGTATGTATTAGAAGTCCCGATTCGTCACCCGGAACGTTCGGAGGTCGAATCGCTGGGTATGAAGTGGTATGCAGTTCCGATTATTTCAAGCATGCGCTTTCAAATGGCAGGTATCGATTTTCAAGCCGCGCCTTTTAATGGCTGGTATATGGGTACGGAAATAGGTGCCCGTAATTTAGCCGACCATGATCGTTACAATATGCTACCAGCTATGGCTGATATTTTCGAACTGGATATGACAAAGCAAGCATCTCTTTGGAAAGACCGTTCACTTGTGGAGCTCAACATTGCCGTACTGCATTCCTTTAAAGAGGACGGCGTGAGCATTGTTGATCACCATACAGCAGCGCAGCAGTTTAAGCTGTTTGAGGAGGCTGAGGCAACGGCAGAGCGTGAACTTACTGGTAACTGGACGTGGCTTATTCCGCCGCTATCACCAGCGGCAACGCATATTTTCCACAAGCCATATACAAATGTGTACAACACACCGAATTATTTTTATCAAAAACCACCTTATTAACAAGGAAAGGCAACTCATCGTAATTAGATGAGTTGCCTTTTTATATTTGGTTAATTCACAAACTCATTCTTAGAAGCTCTCATAGAACAAACGAAAAGTAGTAGAACAACAACAATAAATAGCCAACTAGCAATGTCCCAGCCGCCTAGTGAATCGTGCAAATAACCAAATAAAATTGGACCTGAAGCTGCGAGTAAGTAACCGAAAGACTGCGCAAATCCGGATAAATCAGCAGCCTCGTAAGCTGTGCGTGTACGCAATGTGAAAAGCATCATTGCAAGTGCGAATGAAGCACCACCTGCTAATCCTAAAAAAATCATCCAAACAACAGCAAGACTTGTCCATTCCATGGCTAGGCCGAGAAAGCCTATTAAATAAAATGATGTAAAAACAAGAACGAGTGGACGTTGGGACTTCATTTTACCAGCGATAATTGGTGTGAGAATAGCCATTGGGATTTGTGAAAACTGCATTGCAGAGAACATCCATCCAGCGCGATCTGCTGGTAAGCCTTGTGCTATATAGATGTCAGGAATCCATGCAGCTGTCGTATAAAACAGCAGGGATTGTAATCCCATCGCACCCGTAACGGCCCAAGTAACGGGTGATTTCCACAATGGTAAACTTTCTTTCGTAGAAGCAATAGTTGGTTCAGGCTTATTGAATTTCAACTGTGGAAGCCAAATTAACACTGTTATGATGACAAGAATAATGGATAGCGCAAGAGCGCCCTGCCAGCCAAAAGATGAATTGGCAACTGGGTAACTAATACCAGCACCTATACCAGCTGAAAGATTCATAGACATTGTGAAGCAAGCCATTAATAAACCGACATGGTAAGGGAATTTCAATTTCAGAAGTCCTGGAATTAGTACATTTCCAAAAGAAATTGCAACGCCAATCAGTACAGTTCCAAAAACGAGTAGTTCCGTTGTACCAAGAGAGCGCAGTATAATACCAAGTGCAAGTAAAATGGTTGATAAAAGTAATGTTAACTCCAGTCCAAATTTACGTGAAACAACAGGTGCAAAGGGTGATACAACTGCAAAAGCTAGTAATGGGATTGTCGTTAAAAAACCAGCGAGTATATTGGATATGCCCAGCCCTTCGCGAATGAAAGAAATAGATGGTCCAACGGCAGTCAGCGGCATACGTAAAGTTGATGCAATGAAAATAATACCAATGACCAGTAACAATGTCGTACCTGACCAGCTAATTTTTTTGCTAAGATGAGCAGAATGATCGTGAGTTGCCAAAATAAGACCTCCTCTATTAAATAGATATAATTCGAACTACTATATCATTTTATCACACCTTTAAAAATAGTAGAAAATTCACAAAATATCGAACATTTTAATCTGCATTGAAATGTCAAAAGGTATATGATAAACTAATATACATCGTAAATTTAATAAATTATTGCCTCATGTTTGTATTGAGGTAGAGGTCGCGGTATTTAAAAGTACGCTAATGGAAATGACAAGCATTAATGAAATTAGCTGAAAGGAAATATCGCCGAAGTGTGAGGGGACTTGAAAACCTCATGCTGGGGCTGTCTCCGAAAGGAACAGAACTGTCACGTTTTAACGACGTGTTGTGCTATCGTTTTGTAAAGAACAGAGGGATTCAACTTAGCCATCGCATCGTTCTTGTGATGGCATTTTTTTGCCTCTTTGTAAAGGAAGGAAGCTTTAAATTGAGTGAAATAAAAGTAAACCAGCTAGAGCATAAAGCTCCGAAGCTGAAAAAAGAATTAAAAAGTCGCCATATCACAATGATTTCGCTTGGTGGCACAATTGGTACAGGGCTATTTTTAGCGAGTGGTGGTGCGATTGCGCAGGCGGGTCCTGGTGGTGCGCTACTAGCTTATGCATTGATCGGGGTTATGGTGTATTTCTTAATGACGAGTCTTGGTGAGATGGCTGCCTATATGCCATCATCTGGTTCATTTAGTACGTATGCCTCAAAATTTGTTGATCCAGCATTAGGTTTTGCACTGGGATGGAACTACTGGTATAACTGGGCGATTACAATTGCTGCTGAAATCGCGGCTGTAGCGCTTATTATGAAATACTGGTTCCCAGATAGCTCTTCAGCTTTATGGACAGTCATGTTCATTGCAATTGTTTTAACATTTAACTTACTATCTGTAAAAAGCTATGGGGAAAGTGAATATTGGTTTGCGATGATTAAAGTCGCAACAGTAGTTGTGTTCATCATCGTTAGTTTACTGATGATTTTCGGTATTATTGGTGGACAAGCGCCAGTTGGTTTTACGAATTTCTTCATTAGTGATGGACCTTTCCATGGTGGATTCTTAGCAACATTCGGTATTTTCTTGGCCGCGGGCTTCTCTTTCCAAGGGACAGAATTATTAGGGGTTACAGCTGGTGAAACAGATGACCCAGGTAAAAATATACCGAAAGCTGTAAAATCAGTATTTTGGCGTATTATTTTATTCTATATTTTAGCGATTGCTGCAATTGGGATGCTCATTCCGTTTACAGACGCACGCTTATTATCTGAAGATATCGCTGTATCACCGTTCACATTAGTGTTTGAGCGCTTAGGGATTGCCTTTGCTGCTTCATTAATGAATGCGATTATTTTAACGGCGATGCTCTCAGCGGGTAACTCAGGGCTCTATGCAGCATCACGTATGCTATGGAGTCTTGCAGTAGATGGTCATGCACCAAAAATCTTCATGAAGATTAACCGTCGTGGTATTCCTATTTATGCGTTATTGGCAACATTAGCAGTAGGTTGTTTAGCCTTTCTTGCTTCATTCTTCGGTGATGGTGTTGTCTATATGTGGCTATTGAATGCTTCAGGTATGTCAGGTTTCATCGCATGGCTTGGGATTGCGATTAGTCACTATCGTTTCCGTAAAGCATTTGAAGTACAAGGCTTAGACCCGAAATTGCTTCCATATAGAGCAAAACTATTTCCGTTTGGTCCATTATTCGCCTTTACGCTATGTATGATTGTTGTCCTTGGTCAAAACTACACAGCTTTCACTAATGAAACAGTCGACTGGTACGGCGTGCTTGTATCCTATATCGGTATTCCGCTGTTTTTAGCGTTCTGGTTTGGCTATAAAATAAAACATAAAACGAAAATCATTCCACTGCAAGAGTGCGATTTAGAAGTGGAAAAATAATAAAAACGAGGTGCCGTTGATGCACCTCGTTTTTTTCTATGCAAAAATCGTCTGAAAAAGTAGGTAAATATTCAAACTGACGACTATTGCTACAACAACCCAGCCGAGAACTGTCGTGATTTTATGATTCACTAAACTACCCATAATGTCTTTTTTACTCGTAAACATAACAAGAGGGACAAGGGCAAAGGCGATCCCGAACGACAAAATCACTTGGCTCAAAACTAACGCATAGGTAGCATTCACACCAGATGCAATAATGGCCAGTGGTGGAATCATTGTAATCGCGCGGCGTAAGTAAAGAGGAATCCGTCTTCGGATAAAACCTTGCATGACAACATCTCCAGCCAACGTCCCAACTGAAGAACTGGCTAAACCGGCAATCAAGAGCCCAAGTCCAAATGAAATTGCCGCCATTGGACCGAGTGCATCACGCAATCCGTTAAAGGCCACGTCCAAATCCTCTACCACAAGGCCCTGTGTATGGAACACTGCAGCTGCAATGATAAGCATGCTCATATTGATGGCACCAGCAATAATCATGGCTACAACAATATCGATAAACTCAAAGCGAAATATACGGCGTTTTTCACTTTCATTACGGCCGACAATACGATTTTGCGTTAATGAAGAGTGTAAGTAAATGGCATGTGGCATGACCGTAGCACCTAAAATTCCTGTGGCAAGTAATAGCGAATCCACGCCGTCAAACTGAGGTGTTAAAAGTCCGATTGTCACACCGCCCCAATCAGGCTGTGCTAAAAAGGTTTGAAACGCAAATGCAAGTACTACTATCAGCACCATACCAGAAATACCAGCTTCAAAGGCACGGAAACCACGTCGTTGTAATTCTAAAATAGCAAATGAACCGACTGCGGTAATGAGCGCTGCAGGTAGCATTGGAATGTTAAATAGTAAGTATAAGCCCAGTGCAGCGCCTATAAATTCCGCAAGGTCAGTTGCAATAATAACGAGCTCTGCCTGTATCCATAAAAAGATAGATGTTTTTTTAGAAAAGTTTTCACGTGATATTTCCGGCAAATTTTTACCTGTCGCGATGCCTAGTTTTGCTGACAAGGATTGAATGAGCACTGCCATTAAATTTGAAAAAGCAATGACCCACAACAGCAAATAACCATACTGTGAACCAGCAGTAATATTCGTTGCAAAGTTGCCTGGGTCAATATAGGCAACTGCCGCGATGAAAGCAGGGCCTAAAAACGGCAAAATTCGTCGCCAACCTTTTACATCACCATTTAGAACGGCCTCTGCAGTTGTTTTAGTTATTCTTCGGTAAACCATAATGATCCTCCATTCTCTGTTAAAAGTATCGCGCTAGCAAAAATGTTTCCCCCAGGAAAGTTAATATGCTCTTATTTTATTCCTACTTTTTTAAAAAGTACAGACATTTGCCCAGACAATGAAAGTTTAAACTTCCCGTAAAATGAGGTCATTTTGTTAGTTCGACAAGTGGAGTTTTTTCGAAGAGAATCACAAATTAAATAACGCCAATAGAACTATGAAGCAAGCTCAAGTGATGAGAGTGTTTGAGTTTGGATTAACATCAGCATAGAGGAATATCGGTCGTACAAACCGCTACCAATGGAATTTCGCTTTCAAATCTGAAGAACCAATAATACAAGCTCGATTTGTATCGTTTTTATACAGAGTATATTATCAAAAACAAAATAAAACCTGCCATCAAAGGTAGGTGATGATGACCTTTGATGGCAGGTTTAGATTAATATTGAGAGTTTGGAACACTGCTGATAACCTACCGTATATTTTTCTATAGATCAGAAAATTTCACTAGATCTTTCCGATTCCCAATGACAATTAAAAAATCGTCTTGTTGTAAGGAATGTTCAGGAGACAGTGATACAATCACATCGCCGTCTCGTACAAGCGCAATAACATTAATATTGTATTTCGCACGAAGATTGAGTTCACGTAAATTCTTTCCAACCATTTTTACGGGTAGTTTAATTTCTTCTATATTATGTTCCTTTGATAGTTCAATATAGTTCAACACATTAGGGGATAAAAGTTGCTTGGCGACACGTTCACCCATATCTTTTTCAGGATAGATAATCCAGTCTACACCTATTTTTTCTAATACTTGCCCGTGCCGCTTACTAACCGCTTTTGCGATAATTTTTTGAACACCTAAATTTTTCAGGAGCATTGTCGTTAATATACTAGATTGAATATCATTTCCGATTGCTACAATGACACATTCGAAATTGCGAACTCCTAAAGCTGTGAGTGCTTTCTCTTCAGTTGCATCAGCTACAGCAGCGTGTGTGAAATATTGCTCCACATCTTCAACTTTTTCATCGCGAATATCTATTCCTAGCACATCATGACGAGCCTCCATTAGTTTCCTAGCAACACTAACACCAAATCTACCTAAACCAATTACAGCAAATTGCTTTTTAGCCATGTCTATTCACTCCTCTTAGGAATCAACCGATCATAATATTACCTTTTGGGTAATGGAATGCATCGTCTTTTCGGTTTCTTGTTAATGCGAAGGCGATTGTTAAGGGCCCTAATCTTCCGATAAACATCATCACGATAATACATACGCGCCCGAATGGAGAGAGCTCAGGTGTTAATCCCATTGATAGGCCTACAGTACCAAACGCCGAAGTTGCTTCAAATAAGTACACGATAAATTCAAAACCTTTTTCTGTCACGCTCAATATAAACGTCGCAGTAAATACTAATAATAGCCCGCACATTGTGATAGTAAATGCTTTTACGATTGTTTCCATTACGATTTTGCGTTTGAATAACGTCACATGTTCTTTTCCGTTTAATTGCGCCCAAAGCGTAGCCAGTAAGACCGTTAACGTTGTCACTTTAATGCCACTTGCCGTCGAACCAGATCCAGCACCAACAAACATAAGGAAAATCGTCAAGAATAATGTTGGGTAAGTTAAATCTGCAATCGGTAATGTATTGGCTCCAGCTGTTCGAGGGGTAACACTTTGGAAAAATGCCCCTAGCCATTTTCCAACTGGCGATAATGTCCCGAGTGTTTTGGCATTATGATATTCAAGCAAAAATATTAAAATAGTAGCACCGACTACGAGAATACTTGTTGATGTTAATACGATTTTTGTGTGTAAGGATAATCTTTTCGTTTGTCGATATTCATATAGCTCATGAATGACGATGAAACCGATGCCCCCTAGTATTATTAAAAGTCCAATTGTTATCGTAACGATTGGATCATCTACATACATTGTGAGACTTTGAAAACCGCCCATTAAATCAAACCCTGCATTATTAAAATTAGAGATAGCATGAAAGAACCCAAAATAAATGGCTTTGCCAACAGGCATATCCATAGAAAAGCGAAAAGCTAAAATGATACCTCCAATTGTTTCAGCAATTAGAGTAAACATAAAAACTCTTCTCGCAATTTTCACAACCCCTGATAAATCAGTGAAATTAAAAGATTCTTTTATTAACAAACGTTCTTTTAATGAAATTCTTTTCTTCATAATGATTAGAAATAAGGTACTGAACGTCATAAAACCCAAGCCGCCAATTTGAATAAGCATTAATATCACCAGTTCTCCAAAAACCGAAAATGTATCTCCGGTGTCCACCACGACAAGTCCCGTAACACATATTGCTGAAGTAGCTGTAAATAATGCATCTAAAAAAGAAAGTCCTTCTCGGCTTTCAGTCGCTACGGGCAATGATAATAATACAGAGCCTGTTAAAATCAGCACAGCAAAACCTAACATAAGCACTGTAGGTGGATTCAAGTTATCAATTACTCGTTTCATTGGTCTCTCCTCATCATAATGAAAGTTTGGTTGCATTTTTCAATAACTTGTAACAGGAGAGCGAATAAGCATCGTCTTTCATTCTGAGATAAATTTTGGGCATAACAAAAAGACCGATGTTATTCAAAAATTTGTTATCAAAATGATAATAAACATCCTGAAACAAGGCGGTCTTTTATGACCTCCTTCGCTTTAGCCGACGAAGTTAGCTGACGGGTAGGATGGCGAAAGAGTATCTCATCCTTTCTACAAATGCAGAATTAACCCCTGAATATTGGGTCCTCCGTTCTCAATCATTGAGATTTGGCCGATTTAATTTTTCGTTTATGGGGAACATTCTACTCCTGTGGTAGGAATGTTGTAAAGAGTTAATTTTCTGGAAAATATAGTTTTTTAAATCAATATCAACAACCATTCCCTAAAGCATCTTATGAGCAAAAAGTGCAAAACATAAGTGAAGGAATTGCTCAAAAACTCTCATCGTTTTCTAATTAGACTTTCATACCCCGCATAGTTTACGATGAAAAGAAAACGGTGAGGAATGACGCCACATGACGAATCGAATTTTAATTATAGAAGACGAAGAAAGCATTGCCCGTGTGTTACAGCTAGAACTGCAATTTGAAGGCTATGAGGCGGAGATGGCACATACGGGAACAGAAGGACTATTAAAATACCGTGAGCAACAGTGGGATTTAATTTTACTAGATGTGATGCTACCTGAAATGAGCGGACTGGATGTTTTGAAGCGCATTCGTACGACAGAACTACAGACACCTGTCATACTGCTTACAGCCAAAAGTGATGTGGAGGACAAGGTGAAGGGACTCGACCTGGGGGCAAATGACTATATAACGAAGCCATTCGAAATAGAGGAGCTGCTAGCAAGAATCCGTACAGCTCTTCGGTTTTCACAGCGACCAACACAGCAGGAATCACAGACAACATATGGTCAACTATCGATCAATGAGGAAACGCGGGATGTTTTATATTACGGGGAGCATGTGTATTTAACTCCACGTGAATATGAGCTATTACTTTATTTATTGAAGCATCCGAAACAGGTGTTAACCCGTGAACAAATTTTAGAAGCGGTGTGGGGCTACGATTATTATGGTGATACGAATGTCGTGGATGTATATATCCGTTATGTTCGTCAAAAGCTTGAGGCAGCGAACAACACGCCAATTATTCAGACGGTACGTGGGGTTGGCTATGTGTTAAAGGGACAGAATCATGAAGCTTAAAACAAAAATTCACTTGCTGACGACTTTGCTCATGCTTGTAATTTTAGTGTCGACGAATAGTGGCATTTATTTTCTGTATGAAAAGCTTGCGTACAATACGGAATACAAGCAATTGCAGCATAGAGCGGACGAATTGAGTCGGGCACTTAGTCAGCTAGATGCACAGACAAATATACAGCAGGTAATTCGTGCTTATTTGCCTACGGACGGTGCAGTACGTGTATATGATGAGCATGATACATTGAAGATGAAGGTTCAGGCAGAGCTAGATATGCCCGATGTGGCGTATATTACATTTAAAATGCCCGCTATTTGGACAGATGGGACGGTTGTGCAAATTGAGCTTGAGCAGTCGATGGAGGAAATAACGAGCACAATGAGCCTGCTAAAGGTTATTTTGATGGTCGTGACGGTTTTAGCGGCAATTCCCATTTTTTTAGCGAGCCTCGCATTGGGGCGCCTTATCTTACAACCACTCGAACGGTTAAATAAGACGATGAAAAGAAGTACGGATACTGGGAAGTACGAGAAAATGGAGTTAACTGACAAGGGCAAAGATGAGTTAACGGAAATAAGTCGTACGTTTAATAGCATGATGGAGAAGCTAGAACAGCATTACCAAAAGCAACAACAATTCGTATCAAATGCCTCGCATGAACTGAAAACGCCGATTACGGTGATTGAAAGTTATGCTAAGTTACTTTTACGTAGAGGGTTTGAGAATGAAGAAGTAACGAAGGAGTCCCTACAAGCAATTGCTAATGAATCCGGCCGTATGCATGAAATGGTATTACAGCTATTAGAGCTTGCCAAAAACAAAGAGCAACTCGAAATTCAGTGGGCGCATATTGAATTAGCCCCATTATTAGAAAAGGCAACGGCACAAATGCAGCAAGCGTATCATCGGCCATTTTCTGTGCATGGTAGCGTACCAGCTCGGATTTATAGCGATGAAAAAATGCTTAAGCAATTACTGTTCATTTTATTAGACAATGCTCGGAAATATAGCGAGGGTGAGGTACGTGTGCATGCGTCTGAAAACGACCAATACGTTCTCATTACGATTCAGGATTACGGTGTTGGTATTCCAGAAGCGCATATACCGCATTTATTTGAGCGTTTTTACCGCGTGGGTGAGGACCGCAATCGAAAAACGGGTGGTACAGGTTTAGGACTTGCGATTGCGAAGGAACTTGCAGACCAGCTAGGCATTACGATTGAAGTCGAAAGTACAGTTGACAAGGGTTCAAGTTTTACACTGTTTGTGCCACGTAAGGAGGAGCTGCAATGAAGAAATGGCTCATACCGATTATTGTCATTGTCATTAGTTGTGCTGTAGCTCTTTGGTTTTTACAGAATCGTTTTTTCAATGCAGAGCCAATAAGTGAAAAAGAGGCAATTGCTCATATTGAGAGCGTGTACAGCGGACGTGTCGAGCATATTGAAAAAAATGATCACTTTTATAAAATACAGCTCACAAGGAATGGCGCTACGTATAATGTGGAAATAAACGCTAATACACGCCAAATAACAGATTTAACATTAAAAGAGGGAGCAACAACGCCGTTATTAACCGAGGCACAAGTTCGTAAAGTAGTAGGGGATTATATGCCTGGTGAAATTGAAAGTGTGACATTAAAAGACACGTATTACGACGTGAAAGTTGAGAGTGAGAATATTATAAAGAGTCTCAAAATCGATTTATATACTGGCGAAGTTTTGTCAGAAACTGAAACCATAAAAGAAGCGGATAAACCGAGTAATGTAGAAGCGGTTATTTCAGAGCAACAAGCAATTCAAATTGCCCTACAGGAGTTAAAAGGTGAAGTTGATTCGGTTGATTATGAGGAAACAACAGATGGGGGCTATTATTTAGTAGAAATTGAATCGGACAACAATGAGGCTATCTTTCAAATACATGGAGTGTCGGGAAAAGTTCTTTCTGTCACATTGGAATAAGATTATTAGTTTGAACAATTTATCTTCATTTAGCGGAAAACTCCCACCTATATAGAGGGTGAAATAAATGAGGAGTGAACGCAATTCCACCGAGGTGGAATTGATTATGTATCTTTGATGTGTTTTTTCTCATGGAATTCTAATGTTACTCTTTCCATCTTGTCATCTTCACTTGGTAAGCTAAGTACAGATAAAACAAAGGAGAGATGAATATGAAAAAAATTATTTTAATTCCAGCATTGGTCGGGGTACTCGGTATCGGCGCGGTTATAGGTTCTACAAGTCTTCTATCTGGTAATGCACAAGAGAAAAAAGTGTTAACAATGCAAGAAATCGAGGAAAAAGCATTAGCCATCGTAAACGGTACGGTTACTGATATTGAGTTAGATAAGGAACGTACAGGCGATGTTTACGAAGTAGAAATTACAACTGCAACAGAAGAACATGATTTAAAATTTGATGCCTACACAGGTGAGTTATTGAAACAAAAGAAAGAAGTATTAGATGACGATGGTAACATACAAGTAGAAAACAAGACAGCTGCGAAAATTACAAAAGAGCAAGCAATTGAAAGAACATTGTCGAAAGTAAATGGGACAGTGACAAAAGTAGAGCTAGACGATGATGTTTATGAAATTGAGATTGTAGACGGACAGCTTGGATACGATGTTGAGATTAAGGCTACGACAGGTGAAATTGTAGATTTTGAACAAGATATTGAAGACTAAAAAGAATACAGCAGACCCAAAAGTGCTATTGCTTACTTTAGGGTCTGCTGTTTTACTTTTATAAAGATAGCATTAAAGTTTATTGCTATTCATCTAACGCAGCAGCAGGATAGTTGAAGAAGGAATTAAGACAATTGTGAGAGAACTTTATTTATTATTAGGTTAAATAATTGAAAGTGGGAATTAAAGATGGAATTGTCGATTATAAATACATTTACAGAACAAGCCTTTAGAGGAAATCCAGCTGCAGTTTGCTTTTTAAGTGACGCAAAAGAAAGTAGTTGGATGCAGACAGTTGCAAAAGAGATTAACTTACCAACCACAGCATTTATCGGTTTCTTAAATGGTGAATATCATCTACGCTGGTTCACCCCTTCCACTGAAATACCAATTTGCGGACACGGAACACTGGCAAGTTCATACTTTTTGTGGGAAAAGGGATTTGTTGATAAAGAGAAGTCTATTACCTTTCATACAAAAAGTGGCGTTCTTAAAGCGCGTTTAATAGATGGTTGGGTTCAATTACAGTTTCCTGCAATTATTGAGGAGAACGTGGTTGCCCCTGAATTATTAATCAAAGCTTTAGGTGTTGAACCTGTATATGTAGGCAAGAGCAGACTCGATTACTTAGTTGAAGTGGAATCAGAAGAAATTGTAAGGGATTTGAAACCTAATATAGATTTAATTGCACAATTACCGGTCAGAGGGGTGATTGTTACCAGTCATTCTAACGAAAATAAATTCGACTTTGTTTCTCGTTTCTTTTCTCCAGCTCAAGGAATAATTGAGGATTATGTAAATGGTTCATCACATTGTTGTTTAGGCCCATATTGGAAGAATAAATTACATAAAACAGATTTTACAGCTTACCAGGCTTCAGAAAGAGGGGGAATTATAAAAGTCAAAGTTTTGGGTGACGAAATTTTCATTTCTGGTAAATCTATAACAATTTTTGAAGGGAAGCTAACCATATAATATTCATAGTCATTATTGAACGAACGAAGCAGTTTAGTGAATAAAGGTATTAGAGAAATTATGATAAAACTAATTGATTGAGGGGTGTGAATTCTGTCGGAAAATTAACTTTAGCAACTATATTTTTGGTAATCCTATTGTTGTTTGCATGCCAAGCAAATGACTTAATGTTTGTTGGAGAGGGTGAAAATTGGTCCTCCAAAGTAACTGTCAATCAGATTGACGGATACGAAACATATCAAATGCAGATAAACTACAAAGGGCAAAGCATACAGGATATTGAAGCTTTTAGTTACTATGTTGAAACAAAAAATAGCGGAGTAATTGGTTTTAGTGCGAATAATGTTTCTTTAAATAAAGAAGGAATATATCAAAAAGATTTACCGATTTCAAATAGTCCATCTACAAGTGGAAAAGATGAATTAGTAATAAAAGTTGAATGGAATGGAAATAGCGAAGATTTTACGTTAATAAACAAATAATTTTTACTACCGGGTGCTTTACTTCAAGAAGAGGTAAAGCCTTTTTTCTTATTGAACTAAAGACGCAGGTTAGTGCAAGAAGTAACGGTTTCTTATGGTGAAATTTATTTTAAATGAAGGTGAAAAGGAGAAACGATGAAAAGAACTTTTAATAAGTTAGATAAGATACAAATTGTTATTGCTAGCGTCGCATTACTACTAGCCATACTTGGGTTTGCTTATGATAATTTAACAGAAGTCGCATTCATTTTAATATTTATAAGTTTACTAGTAAATGAAGTACGAGATTTAAGAAAAGACAAGAAATCCATTTTTTTATATTTGAAAATAGTGATAAGGATACTAATAATTTTCCTTTTAATCTATATGATATTGAACTAACGGGGCTTTACTTGAAGATCAAAAAGCTGCTTAGACAGCTCTTTTTTCTTATTGTGCTAACGAGGCAGATTAGTGTAAGAAGGGAATACCTGGTCTTTTGAAGAAGGTTATTATAAAAAGGTGGTTTAAAGATGGAATTATATGAAAGAGTAGAAAATATAAAGAGTCGAGAAGATTTAATTAAATTCATTAATCACTTGAGAAAAGATTTACAATCTAATAGTGCTGAGTGGGAGAATATAACACTCGAGGATTACTTAGAAGCTATGGAAGCTTGGATTAATGATATGGATGGTTATTATTTAAATAATAACTAAATACCACCTGATCAACCAACTTGGAAAAATATCGCTGATATTCTAATTGCTTCGGGTATGTATGAATGATGTTCAACTAACCGGGGGCTTTAGTTAAAGATTCAGATTGCGAAATATAATAATACAGAGTTAATTTCTACGTATTTTTTTTGTAGATTAACTCTTTTTTTTGTTATCACTCAAGGTTTTATTTAGCAAAAATCTTTAAGAAAACAGCTTAAATTCAAAATAAGGGAATTATTTCATAGAAATTTCAGTTGTTATTACAATACCTTTTCATTTCCAAAAATAATGACTAGCAAGGTCGAAAAGAGTTTGCTATAATCAGACCATTGGTTATAAAACACGAACGTTCATGACTGAAAAGTACTGAAATACCATTAAATTCCGAAAAATTGGAATAATTGTATTATTAATATTCATATTGAATTCTGAAAAAACCATGTTTATAATAATGTCATTCTTATAACTCAATACTATTTCACTCATATAATAGCGAGGATATGGCTCGCGAGTATCTACCGATTTACCGAAAATGAATCGACTATGGGCGGCAATGTTTTAGATTACTTACTCATATGAGTTATTTTTCTAATGGCGTCAACGTTTTTTGCGCTGAACACTTTGCTCCACTCGTAGATGAATGGAATCAAAGTATTCAGCGCTTTTCTATACTATTAAACCGAAAGAAGGATTTAAGAAAATGAAGTTATTACATGACAAAATCATGCAAGAAGGTAAAGTATTATCTTCAACTGTTTTAAAAGTAGATTCGTTTTTAAATCACCAAATCGACCCACAGCTTATGAAAGAGATTGGCCACGAGTTTGCGAATCGCTTCTCTGACCAAGTTATTACAAAGGTACTAACAATCGAGTCTTCGGGTATCGCACCATCTGTTATGTTAGGTCTTGAAATTGGTGCTCCAGTTGTGTTTGCACGTAAACGTAAATCTCTTACATTATCAGATAATTTATATTCTTCAAAAGTACATTCCTTCACGAAAAATGAAACAAATGAAATCTCTGTATCTCATAGTTTCATAGGTCCAGACGATAATGTTCTAATTATAGATGATTTCTTAGCAAACGGTGAAGCGGTGAAAGGATTACTAGACATCGCAGCTCAAGCAGGTGCAAACGTTGTCGGTGTTGGCATCGTTATTGAAAAAGGCTTCCAAGATGGCGGCAAGCTATTACGCGAGCAAGGTATTCATGTTGAGTCATTAGCGATTGTAGAATCTCTAGAAGATGGAAAAGTAACATTTGCTGCGGAGGGCCGCGCATAATGAATAAAGTTAAAGCGACGACGTTAGCTGTTCAGCATTTACTTGCGATGTATGCAGGTGCCATTTTAGTACCACTGATTATCGGTGGTGCACTTGGCTTTGATTCGAAACAAATGACGTACTTAGTTGCGATCGACATTATGATGTGTGGGATTGCAACACTGGTACAAGTCTATTCTGGCAAGTTTATCGGTATTGGTTTACCCGTAGTTCTTGGTTGTACGTTCACAGCGGTTAGCCCGATTATTGCAATCGGTACAAACCCTGAGCAAGGCATTACAGATATTTATGGTTCGATTATTGCATCTGGCTTCATTGTTATGATTATTGCAGGTTTCTTCGGCAAGTTAGTAAAATTCTTCCCACCAGTTGTTACAGGTTCTGTTGTGTCAATTATCGGGATTTCTTTACTGCCGGTTGCACTAAATAATATGGCAGGTGGACAAGGTGCACCTGATTTTGCATCTGGCTCAAACGTCGCTTTAGCATTTATTACATTAGTCATTATTTTAGTCGTTTACCGTTTCTCTACAGGCTTCGTCCGTGCGATCTCGATTTTAATCGGTTTAGTAGCAGGTACTGTACTTGGTATGTTTATGGGTAAAGTAGATTTCACACCAGTTGATGAAGCAGGTTTGTTACATATGGTTCAACCATTCTACTTTGGTATGCCAACGTTTGACCTAACAGCAATTGTCACGATGACACTTGTGGCAATGGTGTCACTAGTTGAATCAACAGGTGTTTACTTTGCACTTAGTGATATTTGTGAGAAAAAATTAGATTCAAAAGATTTAGCACGTGGCTATCGTTCAGAAGGATTAGCTTCTGTTATTGGCGGTATTTTCAATGCGTTCCCTTACACAACGTTCTCACAGAATGTTGGGCTAACACGTATGTCAGGTGTAAAAGACCGCAAAATCATCTATATCACAGGTGGCTTACTTGTAGCACTAGGATTCTTACCGAAATTGGCAGCACTCACGACAATTATTCCAACATCAGTTTTAGGGGCGGCAATGCTTGCGATGTTTGGTATGGTGATTACGCAAGGGATGGGTATGTTAGTACCAGTTATGAATGAATCTGCTGAAAACGCAATGATTGCAGCAATTGCAGTCGGTCTAGGTGTAGGTGTATCAGTAGTTCCAGGTATTTTCGATTCACTTCCTCCAGAAGTTGCGATTCTAACATCAAACGGTATCGTTTGTGGTTCTGTCACAGCGATTATCCTAAACATCTTATTTAATATGATTGGTCCAAAACATAAAAAAGACCCGATGCATGGGTAAAATTAAATAACGTTTATCCTAATACCTTACGTATTATGATAGATAGAATGATGTCACCTTCTTTGTCTATTAATTTAGATGGAGGAGGTGACATTTTTTTATGTAAAAAAGGGTATTAAGTAAGGGAGAATGCAACAGGAAATTCATCTTCACTTGTTTTACAACAAACATATGAATATCTTTTATTCGGCTAAAAAGACGCATAAAGAGTGTTGGCAATTTTCTTTAATGATTAAAAATTACCTTTAACTCTAAGTTATGGTGATGAATAGATAAATACCCATTATTAAATATAGGTATTTTGATATATTATATAGAATAGTAAAATGCTTTTTTATTATAATTTCACTATATATATTAAATAATTGGAGTTGAATATCGAATGTTGGATTTAAAGATACCTGAAAAGCGGTATCGAACAGAAATAGAAGGCCTTCGTACAATTGCGACGCTTCTAATCGCTATATATCATATATGGCTAGGGAAAGTTTCAGGAGGTGTCGACGTCTTTTTCGTACTTTCTGGATTCTTAATTACGATGTCCTTAATTTCGAAAATAGAAAAGACTGGTAAAATATACTTTCGGGACTATTTGCTAGGTTTAGCTAAACGATTATTCCCACTAGCTTTAACTGTTATTATATTTATTACTGGGTTATCGATTTTACTTTTACCTCGAGTACAATGGGATCAAACTATTTCTCATATGTTTGCCTCTACATTATTTTTTGAAAACTGGCGTTTATCGCTTGATGCTGTTGACTATTTAGCACAAGATAATGTTGCTAGTCCGTTTCAACATTTTTGGTCAATGTCAGTACAAGGGCAATTTTATATCCTTTGGCCATGTTTAATTTTTGCGGCCTATATTTTAGCACGGAAAGTTTTAAAAACTCCGGTTCGTAAAACGCTTTTAGCAGTGTTGTTAATAGTGTTTATCCTATCGCTTAGTTATTCTATTTATATAACAAACTTAAATCAACCTTGGGCATATTTTGATTTATTAGCACGTATTTGGGAATTTAGTTTAGGGGGCATTTTTGCTATTCTATTGCCATATCTTTCATTAAACAAATGGCTAAGTACGTTTATTGGATGGGTAGGTCTACTAATCGTTTGCTTTACGGGTGTGATCATTCCGGTCTCAGATCTTTTCCCAGGCTACATAGCGTTACTACCCATTGGGGGAGCACTTTTATTACTCCTTTCGGCGGAATCTAGCACGCGCTTTGGGGTAGACAAGATACTGGGGGCAAAACCCTTTTTATTTTTAGGAAGATACACATATGGATTTTATTTATGGCATTGGCCATTATTAATCTTTTACAAAGTATATATGGATACAAGTACCGTTTCCATTGAACATGGTCTATTAATAATATTAGCGACATTTATTTTATCATACGTTTCAACAAAGTTTATTGAAACACCAATCCGAAAAATAGATGTCCGACAATCAAAATCGAAACTCGTTTCTGTATTATGCGTGATGTTGTTTCCTGTCTTATTGATGAACTATTCGTTTAACTATTATGTTGAACAAGAAAAAGCACAAAAACCTCTGGAATATAGTACACAAGATTATCCTGGTGCCTTAGCATTGCAACAAAATATCCAAGTAACTGAAGGAGTTGAATTAATTCCTTCAATGGTAAATGTAAAAACGGATCTGCCCTCATTTTATGACGATAAACAATGCTTTAGCAATAGGGGTGCGGTTATAACAAAATGCTCATTCGGTGTTACGGATGATCCAGACTATATAATTGCCCTAGTTGGCGGCTCTCACTCCGGTCATTGGTTCCCAGCTTTAGAGATATTAGCAGAAGAATTAAATTTCCAAGTTGATGTTTATATTCGTGATGGATGTCGTTTTACAAATGATGATTCTGGTGGTCAGGTAACACCAGAATGTTTAAGTTGGAATGAAAAGCTGATGGATGTCTTAATCAAAGATCCACCGGATATGGTATTTACAACGGCAACACTGAATAGGATGGATACTGTACCTATTGGATATATTGGACAATGGAGTAGGTTGGAAGGTATTACACAAATCTTTGCAGTACGAGACAATCCACGTATGGCTGAAGATGTCCCTACCTGCTTAGAGAGAGAAAGTGATCCTTCTGAATGTTCGATTCCGAAAGATCAAGGCATATCAGAAATTGTCCCTTGGGAAAATACTGAGGGAATCCCGTCAAATGTAACATTTGCCGACTTGTCAGATAATTTCTGTGACGATTCAAGATGTTATAGTGTAATCGGTAATATCATTGTGTATCGCGACAAGCACCATATTACAGCAGAGTACGCAAAAACATTAGCTCCCGCTTTAAGAGAACCACTTGAAGATGCGTTAAAGAGTTTAGATAAAAAGTAAAAAAATCCCCGAATGAGTAAGGAAAAACTCATTCGGGGATTTTATTATATTAATATGATTGGTCCAAAACATAAAAGAGACCTGATCCATGGCTATTTTTATTTGAATTTACCGTCTATCCATTCTTTAAAAAGCTCATAGTCGGAGTAAACAAGCTCTTTATAGCTCATTGCTTGTAAAATTGTACTTTCAATAAAGATATCTTGATGTTTACCGATTACATTTAATATTTCATCTTCACTATGGTAGGTAAAGACATCAGAATAATCGATATCTGCACGTGCATGGTTTTTAGCAGTGATTTGTCCCATAATCGATGTTGTGACAAAGTAGTCGTCCAGGTCCGCATAGTTTTTCGGCTTCACTCTTTTCTTATAGGGAGAACGCTCGCGAATATAAAATTCTTGTCCATCCATCGTGACATAGGCTAAATGCGGATCTTCTAAATGATGCATTGCCTTTTGTGTCCCGACAACACGTGCGCCCTGGTGTTCGTAATGGTTCCAAAATGTTTCGTTATACGGTAAGAAATACGCTGGAATTGCTGAGCGTACTTCTTTCATTTCTAGCACTAAATCTTCTACTCCAAGGGCATCAGTCTCTCCATCTACTAAAATATAATAGCGTTTTAAACCAATGGAAGCAGTACCAGAACCGTATTTAATGGCAATGTCTTTAATCGAGTAGTTTGTTAAAACATTTGAAATGGCTGCAAATTCTTCTTTGGATACAGGTTGTAGTTCCTCATCCCATAGGAAAACACGATTTCCTTCCTCATTAATCTGGGAAATGTCTTGTAAAAAATGTGTATGTTGCCGTTTTTCAAGCTTCTTTAACACTTTTTTAATCGGACCTTTTGTATTGTTTTTCGTAAACGTCAATGTAAGCGGATCATCTTGTTTGCGTTGGAATCGTTTTAACTGGTTGATATAGCCACGAAGGTAATGGTGGATAGCCATTTCTTGTGCCGATTTATTCAAGCCCTGCTCTTCGAGATACAGTGCAATACTGATACTCATGCGAAGTACATCGTATAAATAAGAGCCTACATAGCCTTCGTCAAAATCATTAATGTCATAAACGATTTCACCGGATTCATTTTGGAATGCACCGAAGTTGTCCATATGCATATCGCCTTGAATCCAAGTTGGTTTTTCATCATCGGTATGAAAAATAGAAGGTGCCTTTGTCATATCGTAATAAAATAAATACGCGCTTCCACGGAAAAAGCGGAAAGGGCTCTCAAGCATCTTGCTATATTTCTCTAAACGTTGCTCCTCGCTTAAACCCATACACTGTGTGTCAAACTCTTCAAAAGTTTTTTCAAGCTGATCTTGTCTTAAAAACATACGTGTGTGTTTGACACGTTCTAATAATATGCGTCCCATAAACTAACTTCCTTTCCGGCAAAAAGTATTATAACTGTATTATACTGTAAATTTAACTAGGCGTTTCGTTTATTTAATAACTAATAAATATAAAATTATGCATCGTTTTAACTAACCTTACAATTCACCGAATAACATGTTCGGTTCTGTGAATTCATAACATAGGTACATGTCCAGTTCTTTGAGGGGGAGTGTATGTTTTTTCTAAAGAAAGGCTTGGTTATCGTTGTAGGTAGTATCTTTATATCTTTAGGTATCAATCTATTCTTAACACCTCATGAAATATTAGATGGGGGCATTGTAGGGATAGCGTTAATTTTATATTATCTGTACAAATTAAAAATTGGACTAATGATTATTATTTTAAGCATTCCGGTTTTTATTATCGCTTGGTTTAAATACAGGGGATATTTCTACAATAGTTTACACGGATTAATTATTTCTTCCTTTATGATTGATTTTTTTAAGCCTCTTCGCTCCCTGATTCAAATTGAAGCTATATATAGCTCGATTTTAGGAGGAATATTTCTAGGTTTTGGTGTTGGATTGATGTTACGATTTAAGACGAGCACGGGTGGAACAGATTTAATTGCCCAATTTTTATCTGTTAAAACAGGCATAAATGTAGGAATATTTATTTTTGTTATTGATTCCACAGTTATTATAACAGGAGGACTTTTATTATCATCAAGTACACTCTTACTTTCAATTATTACAATTCTTGTAGTTGGTATTACAACTAGTGTTATTACTAGTAATGTTTTTCGGTCATAGCCTTTTTGGGAAAAATTATTGGATACCCAGCAAAAATGAGACTTCAAATAGTTGACACTTGAGAGAAGTGGAGCTATTTGAGGTCTTATTCATTCAAGAACGCACTCACCTCTTTTTACACCCACTTCATAGCACGTTAACAATTGAAGCGTACAATGAAGAATAATAACTAATTTAAGAGGTGTGAGGATGGAGTCCATTGTGAGACAAAGCGTAAAAACGAGTAGTCTTTTTACATACTTAAAACATTTATATCAACATCATCAGGAAAATACTTTATATGTAAAGCGTCTGAAGGTGTTGGAGAAAATTATACAGAACAAGGATTTACATACTTATTTTCAACCAATCGTGGATATTCAAACAATGGAAACACTGGGCTTTGAGGCATTAAATCGCCCGGAGATTTCGGATTTGTTTGGCACTGTAGATCATTTTTATGAATTTGTTGGGCAAACAGATAAGGTGTTTTTATTTGAGTGCTTTTGTCGTAACCTATCGCTACAACGTTTTAAAGGGCGACTATCTGGGGGGATGCTCCGTAAAGATTTCGTGCTGTTTCTCAATATTCACCCGAATGTTTTACTCGATAAAAGTTATCATAGTGGGGAAACGTTGCAGTTGTTAAAGGAATTAGATATTAAGCCACAGCAGGTGGTTTTTGAGCTGACGGAGAGAAGTGCTGTGATAGATTTTGTGGAGTTCGAGCGTGTTCTTTCGCATTATCGTTCACAAGGTTACCGAATCGCAGTGGACGATGTTGGTTCTGGCTATAATAGCTTAAAAACCCTCATTTATTTAAAGCCGGAATTTATCAAGCTCGATCGTTCATTGATTCAGTTTATAGACAAACACAGTGAACAGCAGCAGCTTGTCACATTACTTATGAAATACGCGGAGCAGGCTGGTACAAAAATGATTGCAGAGGGCATAGAACGAATAGAAGAACTAGACTATTTACAACAGATCGGTATTCATTACGCACAGGGGTATGCTTTAGGGAAGCCGGCGATGGACATACAATTAGGGGGAATACAGGTGAGTGGAGATGAAAATAGGGGAAGTCATTGAGAGTGTTCCTTGTATTGATGTATCTGTAAAAAATAAAGAGGTTGACCTTCTTTTTACGCAAAATCAAACACTTCGAGGTATTGTGGTCGTACAGGACAGCAAGCCGATTGGACAGATTACACGCACGCACTTCTACCAGAAAATCGGCACGCGCTATGGCTATAATTTATTTATGGGACGGCAAAGTCAGCTCGTTATTAAAAATAATCCACTCATGGTTGAGAGTAATGTTCCGATTACGGAGGTTAGTACTGCTTCTATGCAGCGACCAGCGGAAGATTTGTATGATGATGTGATTGTGACAAACAATGGATTTTTTCTGGGTGTTGTCAGTATTCGCAATCTGCTGTTAAAGCTTGTGGAGACACAGGTAGCCATTGCCAGTTTCCTAAATCCGTTAAGCTATTTACCTGGCAACAAATTAATAGATGATAAGCTAGGCGAGGCATTGCAACTTCCGAAATATAGCCTTGTTTATTTCGATTTAGATTATTTTAAAGCCTACAATGACACGTATGGTTTTAACAGGGGAGATAAAGTTCTGCTCTACTTAACAGATATATTGAAAAGAAATGTAGCCAGTGCGGAGGAATTTCTTGGACATATAGGAGGAGATGACTTCATTGCAATTCTTCCATACTATGAAGTAGAGCCAACTTGCCAAACAATTATCGACGAATTTGATGCTAAAATTACAGACTTTTATGAGCTAGAAGACTTAGTTGAATTACTGGTTCCTAATCGAGTGGGGGAGCTAGAGCCCTTTACCTGCACATCCATATCCATTGCTGTCATTACAAATGAATATCAGCAATTTGAAACAGTTGAACAGCTATCAGATGCTGTTGCTCGCCTAAAAAAGGAGTGTAAAAAAATCTCGGGAAGCTGTTATCTTATCAATGATAAATAAACTTGCATCGTTTACTAGATGATGCAAGTTTATTTTTATGTAAAGATTTGATAATAAATGAAATTGAAAGGTTCGAATTATGGATAGAATAGTTTTATGTGCATACCTATTACATTAAAAAACAATCTACATAAAACATACTTGATTAATAGGGATTAAGGGTATATAATTCGACTTACATAATATTAAACAACTTAGGGGGCAATGTATTGACAATTTTACAAGTCATTCTCAACGTAGCGGTTTTACTTGTGTTCGTTGGGATCTTATATACCATGAACAAAAAGCACGTGAAATTCTCAAATCGTGTGTTTGCAGGTTTAGGCTTTGGTATTGCACTGGGTCTAGCATTACAACTTATTTACGGAATCGATTCGGAAGTGTTAGCAGAATCAATGCCTTGGTATAACATCATTGGGACAGGATACGTTAAACTCCTACAAATGATTGCTATGCCACTTGTATTTATTTCGATTTTAATTGCCTTTACGAAAATGACAATCGGCAAAAACTTTGGGAAAATGGCCGCACTTATTTTAGCCATCTTAATCGGTACAACAGCTATTTCAGCTGCAGTTGGCATTTTCTCTGCTACAGTATTTGACCTTGATGCAACAGAAATTATGCAAGGTGATGCAGAGGCAGCTCGCGGTGAATATATCGAAGAAAAAACTACAGGTTTAGCAGCTCCAAACCTACCAACACAAATTATAGAGTTATTCCCGGCCAATCCATTCCTTGATTTAACGGGTGCACGGTCTACTTCAACAATTGCAGTTGTGATTTTCGCTGCATTTCTTGGTTTTTCATATTTACGTATCGCACGTAAAGATGAGACAACAGCAGCAACAATCAAAAAAGGATTAGATGCGATTTATGCACTAATTATGGGTGTTGTTACAATTGTATTACGCCTTACGCCATACGGAATTTTAGCGATTATGGCACGTACAGTAGCGACATCTGATTTCGGCGCGATTTACAATCTAGGGAAATTTGTACTTGCTTCGTATGTGGCATTGATAATTGTCTTTGCTATTCATTTATTAATTATTACATTAAGTGGTTTAAACCCTATTACGTATGTGAAAAAAGCTGCAGAAACTTTATTATTTGCTTTCACTTCTCGTTCAAGTGCGGGAACATTGCCACTAAATATTAAAACGCAAACTGGTCGCCTTGGTGTACCAGATGGAATTGCCAACTTCTCAGCTTCTTTCGGCATATCTATCGGGCAAAACGGCTGTGCGGGTGTTTATCCTGCAATGCTTGCGATTATGATTGCACCGACTGTAGGCATTAATCCGCTAGATCCAGTTTTCATCATTACAGTAATCGCTGTTGTAGCAATCAGTTCATTTGGAGTAGCTGGTGTAGGTGGCGGAGCAACATTCGCTGCGATTCTTGTCTTATCAGCTCTAGATTTACCAGTTGCACTTGCGGGTATTTTAATCTCTGTCGAACCATTAATCGACATGGGGCGTACAGCGCTTAATGTCAGTGGTTCAATGACCGCTGGTGTGGCAACAGCACGTGTTACAAAAGAATTAGATACAAAAGTTTACAACAATCAATCTGCAGGAGCACATGTTTCTGATCTATAATCTAATGAGCTATATTTCCTTGTTTCATGGAAGTGTAGCTTTTTATTTTTTAAAAACTTCTTTTTAAAAAAGATTGACTTTTTAGAAAATAATAAATACTATGTATATATGTTTACTAAGTTTTGAAAAAAAGAAGGTAGTGAATTTTTTTAGAATTAATCCTTAGTAAACTCATAGACTAAATATAAATAAGACTTTTCTTTTACGGAAAGCTGACTAGTAAAAACTAGAGGCCCTTAAGTATTCAATTACTTAAGGGTTTTATTTTGTTCAAATGTAAAGGAGGAAGGAATGTGAGTGAACGAGCACTAGTGATTGAACGATTGAATAAGATTTTCACAACGCCTAATGAGCGGGTTGTCGCATTACGAGAAATCGATCTTCAGGTGAAGCAAGGAGAATTTATTACTGTTATTGGACCTAGCGGCTGTGGGAAAAGCACATTGCTTAAAATTGTAGCGGGTCTTGACGTTGAGTATGACGGAAAAGTAGAGCTAAATGGTCAGCAGATTAAAGGGCCAAGTTTAGAAAAAGGCTTTATTTTTCAGGAACCACGACTATTTCCTTGGTTAACAGTTGAAAAAAACATTGCAGGTGACCAATCACTGAAAGATCCAAAAGTTCGTGGGAAAGTACATGAGCTAATTCGATTAGTAAAGCTTGAAGGGTTTGAAAAAGCGTATCCGAAAGAGCTATCTGGAGGAATGGCGCAACGTGTATCGATTGCGCGTGCCTTACTTCGAAAGCCTGATATTCTACTGTTAGATGAGCCATTTGGTGCACTAGATGCTTTTACTAGATCACACATGCAAGAAGTGTTGCTAAATATTTGGGAAACGAATAAAACGACGATGATTTTCGTGACACATGATTTAGATGAAGCGGTCTTTTTAGGGCAACGTGTAGTTATTATGAATCCAAGACCAGGTCATATTAAATCCGTATTACCAATTGAATTATCCTTCCCGCGTAAACGTTCATCTTTAGCTTTCCAGGAGATGCGTAGAACGGTATTAAATGAATTTGAAAAGGTTGAAGAAGAATCCTACACAGTGGGTGCAGGTATATAAAAGGGGCGAAATAGAGATGAAAAAAAATTGGAGATTATTTGCGTTATTAACAGCGCTTGTCGTGTTGATTGTTGGTTGTTCAAAAGGTGATGCAGCCTCGACGGATACTAAAAAATCAGAAGAACTAGTTGTCAAAATTGGTGTGCAAGGAAGTGGTGGTCTATTTGGTAAAGCACAAGAGGAGCAGCTATTTGAAAAAGCATTTGCTGAATATGGAGCAAAGGTAGAATGGGTAGAATTCCAAAGCGGTCCATCAATGACAGAAGCTATGGCATCAAATAATTTAGACTTTGCCGGACTAGGCAACATGCCAATCATTGCCGCGCAAGCAGCCAATATACCATTTACGGTCATTTCACAAGTACTTGAAGGTAAGAAAAACGTTGGTGTTGTGGTCAATTCATCGAGCGGTATTACGAGTTTACAAGACTTAGTAGGTAAAAAAGTGGCAGTAGGCAAAGGAACAAATGCTTACGACTTTTTATTCCGTGGGTTAGCGAAGGAGGGTATTGACCCTGAAAAGCTGGAAATTATTAATTTGAATCCAGACGAGGCGCAGGCGGCGTTTGACGCAAGTAGTGTAGATGCATGGGCAATTTGGGAACCTTACTTATCCATCAATACATTATCGGGGAAGGGCACAATTATTGCAGACGGTGAAAAACTTGATATTTTATCGCCATCATACCAAATTGTACGCACAGAATTTGCTAAGCAACATTCAGATGTAGTAGTAGCTTATTTAAAAACTTTAGATGAATTGCTGAAATGGGAGTTAGAAAACGAGGAAGAAGCTGTAAACCGATTTGCAACAGAACGTCAACTGCCAGTTGCATTAATGGAAGAGACACGCAAGCGTGCACGCAGCATTAGTATTCCTGTAAGTGAAGAAGTAATTGAAGAGCACCAAAAAACGGCAGATTTCCAATATGAAATTGGAACGATTCGAAAAGAAATTAATGTAAGTGACGTATTCGACAATCAATATATTGAAAAAGCGTTGAAGTAATTGAGAGGAGTGGATTCGATGGTATCGACAATTGAAAAAAATATTCAGGTAGCAACGCATAAGCGACAACCACTTATTTCACGCGTACAGCTTCGAAAGATAATGTTGGGAGCCATTTTACCAGTAGGGTTGTTAGTCATTTGGGAGTTCGCTGGACGGCAATCGTATTTAAATCCATTACTGTTGCCTATGCCATCTGAAATTTATCATGAATTCATTTACTTATTGCAGCACGGAGGTTTACTTGGGCATTTACAAGTGTCGACTGGGCGTGCACTCACGGGATTTTTAGTAGGAGGTGGACTTGGATTACTAGCCGGTATACTAGTAGGTTTTTCGTATAAGTCGGAAAAGATGCTTGATCCGTCCATACAAATGCTAAGGATGCTACCACATTTAGCAATTGCTCCATTGTTTATTTTATGGTTTGGCTTTGGAGAGACGTCGAAACTGTTATTAATTGCGAAAGGTTCGTTTTTTCCGCTCTATGTGAATACTTTTTTAGGGATTCGTTCAATGGATCGTAAATTATTTGAAGTAGCAAATGTATTGCAATTTAATAAATGGAATTTAGTGACGAAGCTCATTATTCCATCAGCGCTTCCGAATATCTTTTTAGGGATTCGCCTATCACTTGGAGTTGCGTGGCTTGGTTTGGTGGTCGCAGAAATGATGGGGTCAACAACAGGCATTGGTTTTTTAATTAATGATGCACGTGCAATGGCAATGATTTCGACTGTGTTTGTCGGCATAATAATTTTTGCTGTACTTGGTAAATTGTCTGATTCACTTGTGCTATTCATCGAACGTAAATGCTTACGTTGGCAGCAGAATTTTAGAGGAGGTTGAGGCGTTGACAGTGGAAATCAGTGAAAAATTATCCGAACCGCAAAAGAAAAAAATAAACTGGCTAAATGTAACGTATCCATGGATCGTGCCTATAGTCATTGTGATTGCATGGCAGTTAGTAGGGAGTCTAGGTTTTGTAGAAGAGCATATTTTACCGACACCATCAAAAATCCTGACGACGTTTGGCACACTGCTCGGTAATGGAGAACTCTTTTACCATTTAACGGTGAGTGGGCAACGTGTACTTCTTGGATTTGCTCTTGGCGTGGGAGTAGGGGTTTTGCTTGGCGTCATGACAGGTTTTAGTCGCTTAGCACAAGAGGTGATCGATCCAAGTTTACAAATGCTACGGACAGTACCACTACTTGCATTAATTCCATTATTTATTTTGTGGTTTGGTGTAGGTGAATTTGGCAAGGTGTTTATGATTTCAATCGGTGCATTTTTCCCAGTGTATGTGAACTTCTTTTTAGGCATCCGCTTAGTCGATCAAAAGCTAATAGAAGTTTCCGAGATTTTGCAATTTTCATTTTGGGGAAAATTAACGAAGGTCATTATCCCTTCAGCGCTCCCAAATATTTTACTCGGCATCCGTTTAGCACTAGGTACTTCCTGGCTTGTACTGGTTGTTGGTGAAATGATGGGTACGAGTGCTGGGATTGGTTATATGATACAAGATGCACGTGCGTATGCTCAAACAGACATCGTATTCGTTGGACTTGTGATGTTTGCATTGTTAGGAAAATGTTCAGATTCACTCGTCTATGCGATTGAACGCAAAAGCTTAAAATGGCGAGATACTTTTAAAGGATGAGAGGGATAAATTATGACAAGACGTGAAGGGCAATTAAGATTAGGGGCATTTATTTATTACAGTGGACATCATAGTGCAAGTTGGCGTCATCCAGAAGCACGTAGTAGTGAGGTATTTTCAGTTGATTTATATAAGGATTTAGCACAGACAGCAGAACGTGGGAAATTCGATATGATGTTTTTAGCCGACTTATTATATGCAGTCAATGTTGAAAAGGCTGCTGCTGGTATGCTTGACCCAGTAACCTTACTATCGGCAATTTCAGCTTCTACGACAAAGCTTGGGCTAACAGCAACTGTTTCAACAACGTACAATCAACCATTTAATGTGGCGCGTCGTTATGCAACGCTAGACCATATAAGTAAAGGTCGGGCAGCATGGAACATTGTTACATCTCAATTGGATATTGAAGCCTATAATTTTGGAAAAGAGAAGCATCCTGAGCACGGATTACGTTATGAAATGGCCGAAGAATTTGTAGATCTGGTCACAGAACTGTGGGATAGTTGGGATGATGATGCCATTGCTTTAGACAAAGAAAATGGGATTTTCGCTCATGCCGATAAAGTAAAAGAAATTAATTATAAAGGACGTTGGTACAGCTCTAAAGGGCCGCTAAATGTACCGCGTCCACCTCAAGGGTATCCTGTGTTAGTCGTGGCGGGTTCATCGGATGCAGGCAAAAATTTTGCTGCGAAAACCGGTGAAGTTGTGTTTACCGCACAGCAGTCTCTTAAATCAGCAAAAGAATTTTACAGTAGTGTACATGAAAAATTAGCAGCACAAGGCCGAGATAAAAACAGTATAAAAATTATGCCTGGAATTTCACCAATTGTTGCACCAACGGAAGAAGAGGCTTGGGCAAAGCATGAGCAATTACAAAATCTAATTACGGTAGAAGACGCGGCTGCGGCCGTTGCTGGCTTTATTGGTGTTGATTTATCAAGTTATGATCCGCACGGGCCACTACCAGAAAACTTACCTGATGTAGCTGCTGCTTCGAATGGCATGAAAAGTCGTGTGCAATTATTTATTGATACAGCTAAGGAGGGAAATTTATCGATCGTGGAGTTAGGGAGGAAAATGCTTGGGGCACGTGGACATTTGCAATTTGTTGGCACACCTGACCAATTAGCGGACTTACTGGAACTTTGGTTTAATGAGTATGCATGTGATGGATTTAATATTATGCCTCCTGTACTTCCAATAGGATTAGATGATTTTGTAGATTTAGCAATCCCTGTGCTTCAGGAGAGGGGCCTCTTCCGCAAAGAATATGAAGGAACTACATTGCGTGAACATTTAGGATTAGAACGCCCATCTTACCACCATTTTAAAAAGTTACAATCGATTTAACAACAAAATAAATTTGTAATTTGAAAAAATGACAACCAAAAAAGTTGCCTTTAAAAACATGATTTTAAGGGCAACTTTTTTGGTGTGGGTATATCTGTAAGGGATTTTTTTAGGACTATTTTAAATAATCTTGACGTAAAAATCTTTACCATTCAATAGCTCAGTCAGTTCAATGTTTCTTGTTTTTTTGTAATAATTATAGATATTGCGTGCTAAACCGGAGTGTCCATTTAAATATGTCCCTTGTTTAATCTCTTTACGAGGGTTATGAAAATCAAAATACAAGCGTGAATCATGGCACATGGAATCTAAAATTGCATGGAAGTCTCGTTCTTCAATGTGAATACCTCGATTATATCGGCATTCTCGGCGATACGTATCGTGTGAAACGTTGATTGGCGTAGGTTCAAGTACTATTTCGACTTTATTATTCAAATGTCGACAGCTCCTTTCGAAAAATTGTAGCATGCAGTTTCTGCTGATACCATTATATGATTTTTGGAAAATTATATCAATTTATTTACCAATCTCCGCGTTGCATTTCTTCCGCAATTACTTGTAAATCATAGGCATCTATCGATAAAAGCTCATAATCATGTGTTTCCATATATTTTTCCACAAGACGTTTCATATATTTTGGTGATCCTTCGTTTTCTTCGTCATAAACGAGTAAAATTCCATCTGTATTTTGGATGATGAATTTATCCTTCTCGGTAAATTGCCAAGGTGCCTCGTATGGCTTCTTCGTCACACTCGCCACAAAATCTGCACCTGCCACAATCATTTGATATTTTTCTTTTTTAGGATCCTGCCAATTTTTCTCCTGCTCCAAAAAAGGGGTAATGACAGCGTATTGCAAATCAGGAAATTCTGTTTTTAGAGCAAGAACAACTTCGGCTGCCCACGTCTCCACACCCTGTTGTCCACTTACAATAACCCATTTTAAGCCCTCATCTAGTAATGTTCTTAGACGGTCCTCTAACGCTTTTTTGATAATTGGAATCCCGGGATGCTTATCATCGAAAATACCGAGCTCGTGAGGTTTATAGCCTGTTATTATAATGCGATTTATCATGACAGCTCCTTCTAATGAATAGTTTTTATTACTGTAATTATACAAGATTTTTAGATAGTACGTAAAATGATAGTGATGAATGTTGATGTAAAACTCCTTCCTTTGAATAAACGCGAATGGAAAATAGAACGCGCAAACTCGTACAAAAGTAAGTGTAGAAGCGGAACTATGCTAAATAGAATAAATACGAACGAAAAAAGCAATCCACGTCTTTAGTAGACACGGATTGCTTTTTATATGCATCATCTTTTTGTGCTTTGTTCAGAAGGTTGCTCGATTTTCAAATAGTGCCATAAAGAATTGGCAATATCGCGTGCCTCTGCTGCGTGTTCTGTGTCAGCAAATGCTTTTCGGAAAGGCATTAGTAGGGACTCGACAATAAATAGTTTAGGCTGAGCTTGCTGTAATTCTTCTAATAAGAAAGTTGCATACTCTAGGCCTGCAGATGTTTCGTCTTTAGATAAGCCTTTTGTGAATCCTTGAAGTTGTTCAAGGACAACATCTTTACTAACGGTACGTGAATCCACGATGTTTTGTACCGAGTTAATCATTTCAACACTAATCAAAATATCCTTTGATTCAAGCATAACAGGAATAATTGCTTGTATATTCCGTAATGCTACACCTACAACGGTTTCAGGTTCAATATATTTGTGGCCGGAAGATATAACAACACGCAAAGAATGATTCATCATGCCAAATGTTTGTACTGCGCACTCATAGCTTATTGGACTAACTTCCTCACCAAATACTTGTACAAAGCGATTAGCAAGCCATTCTAGCTCCTGCAAATGATGGTTAAGGACAATTTTCTTTAGCTCATTATCATGTGATTGGAAAATAGATTCAAAAATAGGTATTAAATTCTGCTCACGATTGACATGGATGAGAACAGCAATCTGTTGCGCCAATACTTTTAAATCATTGGGATCTTTGCCATAAAGAAGTTCGTGTCTGCGATTGCTCGCTTCTTCTCGTCCTTCGTCTAATATGGCAATCAAACATTCGCTTTTTGAAGCAAAGTGATTATAAAATGTACCTTTTGAAATTTGGGCAGCACTGATAATATCGTTAATGGATGCCTCCACATATCCTTTTTTAATGAAAAGGTCACGTGCTGAAGTAATTATTTGTCGTTTTCTTTTGTTCATAACCTCACCTTTTTTTAGTTTTATACTCCTATTCTATAATGTAAACGCTTATATATCAACATTTGAAGTTTTTTAATACTTTATTATTGAAAAAAGTAGACTGTGAGTATAAAATTAGTTTTATCATAAATTACTAGAGAGAATAGAGGGAAACAAATGAATAACGAGTCAACAATGAAAAAGCCCCCTTATGGCATGATCGCCATTCTATTCGTGGGTGCTTTTGTCGCTTTCTTAAACAATACATTGTTAAACGTAGCGTTACCGACGATTATGAAGGACTTCGGTATTGATTATGCGACGGTACAATGGCTTGCAACAGGTTATATGCTTGTAAGTGGTATTCTTGTACCTGCATCAGCCTTTTTCGTCACACGCTTTAAAAATAGACATTTATTTATTGTAGCGATGTCCATCTTTACTATCGGTACAATTATGGCCGGTTTTGCACCGAATTTTGAAATTTTATTACTTGGACGTATGGTGCAAGCAGTAGGTGCTTCAAGTATGTCACCACTTTTAATGAATGTTATGCTTACGAGCTTCCCGAAAGAAAAACGTGGTTCAGCCATGGGGATTTTCGGTCTAGTAATGATTGCTGCTCCAGCAATTGGCCCTACGTTGTCAGGGTATATTGTTGAACATCATGACTGGCGTATGCTATTCCAAATAATTATTCCGTTCGCAATTATTAGCTTAGTGTTCGGTATTTGGAAATTAGAAAACGTAATGGAAACACGCGATGTACGCTTAGACTTCCCATCATTACTTTTATCAACAGTAGCATTCGGTAGTATTTTATACGGATTTAGTACTGCGGGCAGTAAAGGTTGGTCTGATCCAGTTGTGTACGGCACGATTATAGTAGGTGTCATTTCATTAATTCTATTCATAGTGAAGCAATTACGTATGGATGAACCATTACTAGAATTACGCATTTATAAATATCCAATGTTTGCGTTAGCTTCTATTATTTCGACTATTGTTTCTATGGCAATGTTCTCAGGGATGATTTTAACGCCAGCTTACGTTCAAACAGTTCGTGGTATTGACCCATTTGAAGCAGGTTTAATGATGCTTCCAGGGGCACTTATCATGGGGATTATGTCACCAATTACAGGTAAACTGTTCGATAAAGTCGGCCCTCGTATTTTAGCAATCACAGGGTTAACTATTACAACACTTGCAACATTTGGTTTAACAAAATTACAAGTAGATTCAAGCTACACATATATCATTTCGATGTATACAATTCGTATGTTCGGTTTATCGATGGTTATGATGCCAATTATGACAAATGGCTTAAATCAATTACCACAAATCATGAATCCGCATGGTACTGCCATTAACAATACAGTTCAACAAGTAGCGGGCGCAATCGGTAGTGCGGTCATGATCACTATTATGAATACTCGTACAAAAGCACGTGCTGAAGAACTAGTAGCTGATGCACAGGCGAATGCAACACAATCAGGTGTAATACCAAGTGCTGAGCAAATGCAACAAATGCAAGATCAAATTACGCAAACAGCATTATTAGATGGTATTAACCATTCATTCTTTATTGCCACAATTATTACAGTTATTGCACTTGTCTTTGCATTCTTCTTAAAACGTGTAAAAGTAGAAAGTGCGGCTGCTTCGATGGACTTGAAAAAGCCAACAAAATAATAGCAAATATAAAAGCGAGAAGTCACCTAAAAGGTAACTTCTCGCTTTATTTAAATTAAGCATCTTTTTTAAATAAGGCACCTGGCCAAAATGCATACTTACCAAGTACAGTTGTAATGGCTGGTACAAGTAATGGGCGAACGATGAATGTATCGAGTAGGACACCTATAGCTGTAACAACCCCAAATTGCACGAGCACTTGAATAGGGAGTGTAGCAAGAACGGCAAAAGTGCCTGCTAAAATAAGTCCTGCAGATGTAATAACACTACCTGTATGAACAACCCCTTCTTCGACTGCTGATAAATGATCTTTCGTTTTACGCTTCTTCCAAATCTCTGAAATCATGAAAATATTATAATCTTCACCAAGTGCAACGAGGAACACGAACGCATACAGTGGAATAGCACCTTGAATTGCCTCTGCACCCATAAAGTAATGCAAAATGATCCAGCCAGCACCGAGCGCCCCAAAGTAAGAAATAACAACGGTTGCTAATAAATAAACGGTCGCTGTTACTGAGCGTAAGTAAACAAATAATAAGAGGGCAATTAAAGCAATCATTGTTGGCATGATAACTGATTCATCACGTGCTGTGACTTGCATTGTATCATACTGATTTGCTGTTTCCCCGCCAATCCATACATGTTCACTTGCATCCTTCACACCTGCATCTTCAAGCATCTTCACTGTTTCATCTTTAAGTTCAGGAATATGTTCTAGAGATTCTTTTGCATAAGGATTCGTATTTAAGGTCATTTCATATAGTTGAATTGAATCGTTTTTCTCACCAATTTGTACATCGTCAACATGGTCGATATACGGAAGGGAGGAAAGTTGTTCCTGTAAATTAACATCAGCACCATTCACATCAACAACGAGTTGTACAGGTGCTAATTCACCTGGTGAAAAATTCTCTTCTATTAAAGTAAAACCTTCACGAGATGGCATATCTTCAGGGAAAGAAGATAATAAGTCGAATGTATATTGAATACGTGGTACAAATGCGGCTAAACCACCTAGTAAAAGTACAGTTAGCGCAATGACAATCCATGGCTTATGTGTCACGAAATGCCCGATTTTATTGCTTATTTTATGACTTGGCTTATTTTGTTTTTTACCCTTAGAACGAGCCATCTCTTCTGTTCTTGGTGTGAATGGGAAAAATGCAGCGCGTCCAATGATGACCAAGATGGCAGGGAGTACTACAAGAGCGGCAATCCCCATGATAAGTACACCGAAGCTAAAAGGTACAGCGAAGCGTTGGAAGGCACCGTAATGAGCGAGACTAAGGGTTGCCAGTCCGATTACCACAGTGAGTGCACTCATTAAAATAGCGCCACCTGATTCTTTCACTGCAAGCTTCATCGCAGCTGCTTTATCTTCTACTTCTAATAAAATTTCACGGTATTTTGAAATTAAAAATAAACAATAGTCGGTTCCGGCACCAAAGAGTAGGACCGTCATAATAGACACAGCCTGAGAGTCCTTTTCAATCCATCCTTGATCCGCAAAGAATCCTAACGTTGGGCTAATAAGACCGTACGCGAGCCCAACAACAATTAGTGGAATAATAGCAAGTAATGGTGATCGATAGATTAAGATAAGTAAGACAAGAACTAGCATCACTGTTGCGATTAATAATTTTACATCGGCCTGTGAGAATAGACTCACTGCATCGGTTGCAATTCCGACAGGACCAGAATAACGAACATGAAGCGCATCACTCGTTAAATCTTTATCTAATTGAACGTTATGTGTACCCATAATCTTCGTTAAATCATCTAAGCTTTCTTGTAGTGCATCTGTTGCGGCATCTTTTTCAAAAAAGACAGGTGTTACAAGGGTAGAGCCATTTTCTGAAGAGGCTGCTTGAAATGCTTGTGGTGGCATTTCGTCATACGGTGGTATGAGAGACTGATTGTTTAATGGCTTTGCCTTTAACTCACCGTATACCTTTTGGATGGCTAAAAAATCATCCGTTGTTAGACCATTTTCACGATGCCAAACGAGTAGGAGAGGTGTGCCAGAATCGTATGGAAATTGATCTTTAATAATTGCAGCAGCTTGCTCAGACATTTCTGTTTCTGGCAAGTTTTTTCCTGACTCACTTTCAATACTATTAATTTGTGGCCAAGCAAAAGATAGAACGACAACGAGTAAAACCCAAAAAGCTAGGGCTATGAAACGGCCTTTTTTACTTGCCACCATCGAGCCCCACTGTTCAAGCGGATGCTTTTTCATTTAGCATAACCTCCAATTCATGTAAGTGTTTATAATTATATATACTGGTAGGTTAATTAATCAACTGGTAAATGATATTATGTTATAATATGACTAAATAGAACTAGATATGAGGAGGAGAACCTGTTGGAAAAATCACCTCGTGTTCTCGGAAGACCTCGCCATGATGAAAAGGCAAAGCCAACTCAAGAGGTCGTGCTGTTGACTGCTACAAATCTTTTTATAAAAAAAGGCTATAAAAATGTGTCGATGGATGATGTGGCGAGAGCTTGTAATGTGACCAAAGCAACTATCTACTACTACTACCCGACTAAGGGTGACTTGTACACTTCATCGTTAGTGGGAATGATGGAACGAATTCGATTCCATATTGAGCAAATTTTAAATTTACCCAATCCATTTAAAGAGCGGCTAGAACAACTAGTCGAGGTACATTTATCTGCCACGGTGGATATTGATATGAAAAATTTTATGCGTGAAGCAACGATGAATCTTTCGGAATCGCAATTAAAAAAGGTACATGCATCAGAGACTGCCATGTATGAAACAATTGAGCGATCCATGCAACTCGAAATGGATAGGGGAACAATTCGTCAAGGTAATGCACAATTTTTTGCACATACATTTATGGTGTTGATGTCAGTCGGTTATTTTAAAGATGGAGAGGGAATCAGCTTATTCCAGACATCAAGGGAAGCGGCGAAGGAAATTACAGATTTCTTTTGGCGATCTATTGAAAATTGAAATAGAGTTTATTGGATTTGAGTAGCTATTATTGGTATATAATGAAAAACTTTTATTCTGGTTTACATTAATGTGGTTAAATAACTATGTTAAAATTTTATTTTTTTAACTTAATGTGATTAAAGAAGAAATTATGTACTAATAAAAGTTGACAAATTAATGAATCTTTGAAAATTTTGTCGAAAACGTGAATAATTAATTGAAATAATGTACAAACAGTCTTATAATTAAAGACGTAATGTCACCCGGACGAGATAAGGATGGAATTGTGATGTGCTTCAAGCAAAATAGAGTTAACATCGTAATTACAAATAATTATATTTGTAATCCGGCCCTTGTGACTGGTGAGTGTGTAAGATATAAGCTGTAACGACTGTTAAGAAGATCGCTTAATGGTCTTTTTTTACATGTAAGCAATAAAAAATAGCAACAGTGATGGCAAAGGAGAGTTTAAAATGTCAGAAACGAAAAACCAACCACAGACTGAACAATTAACTGTGAGTCAAGAACAACTAGATGTACTAGACCAACTATTAAAGCCTGAGGTTCAAGAATCTTTAACTACTTTAGTAGAGCAATTACCAAAGTTAACTGAAATGATGACGTTATTAACAAAATCATATGAGTTCGCTCAATCAGTTGCAACGGACGAAGTATTAAAAAATGATACTGTTAGTGCGGTATCAGAAATGGCTGGCCCGGTAGTAGGATCAGCTAAAAACTTGGCTGCGACTGCAATCGAAGCAAAAGATCGCGCGTCAGAAAGCCAAGAAGTAATCGGTTTATTTGGTCTTCTTAAAATGTTGAAAGACCCACAAGTTCAAGGTGTTTTCCGCTTTGTAAATGCATTTTTACAAGTAAATGCTGAACGTAATTCTAAATAAGATTCAAGATATATTTAACTCGTAAGGACGGAGGATTAATTAATCATGTCAAAAGAAATCGTCATCTTAGGTGCTGGTTACGCTGGCGTTTTAACTGCATTAACAGCTCGTAAGTATTTATCTGCTGATGAAGCTAAAATCACTTTAGTAAACCAATATCCAACACACCAAATCATCACTGAACTTCACCGTTTAGCGGGTGGTACTATCGCTGAAGGTGCTGTAGCTCTACCACTTAAAAAAATCTTCAAAGGTTTAGATGTAGAGTTACAAATTGCAAAAGTAACAAAATTCAACGTAGATACTAAAAAAGTAGACTTAGACAATGGTTACACATTATCTTATGACACTTTAGTTGTTTCTTTAGGTAGCCAAACTGGTTTCTTCGGTATCCCAGGATTAGAAGAAAATTCAATGGTTCTTAAATCAGTAGACGATGCAAACAAAATCTACAAACACATCGAAGACCGCATCAAAGCATACGCACAATCTAAAGATGAAGCAGATGCAACGATCGTTATCGGCGGCGGCGGTTTAACAGGTACTGAGCTTGTTGGTGAAATCGTGGACAACTTCCCGAAAGTTGCTGCGAAACACGGCGTAAACTTTGCTGACCTTAAAATTAAACTTGTTGAAGCTGGTCCGAAAATCTTACCAGTACTTCCAGATGTGCTTATCGAGCGTGCTACTGAAAGCTTAACAAAACGTGGCGTTGAATTCATTACAGGTACACCTGTAACTGGTGTTGAGGGCAATGTAATTTCTCTTAAAGACCGTGAACCAATTGTTGCGAACACACTTATTTGGACAGGTGGGGTAGCTCCACTTCCAATCGTTGGTGAGTCTGGCCTTGCTGCAGATCGCGGTAAAGCAACAATCAACGAATTCCTACAATCTACATCACACCCTGATGTATTTGTTCTTGGCGATAGCTCTGTAGCATTACCAGCAGATGGTGGACGTCCACTTTATGCTCCAACTGCACAAGTTGCATGGCAAATGGGCGAATGTGCTGGTTACAACTTATTCGCACAATACAAAAACCAAGATATGAAAGAATTCTCAGCTATCAACTCTGGTACACTTGCAAGCCTAGGTCGTAAAGATGCTGTTGCTACTGTTGGAGCAAACAATACACAACTTAAAGGTCTTCCTGCTACATTAATGAAAGAAGCGTCAAATATTCGCTATCTTACACACATCAAAGCTCTATTTGGCTTAGCATATTAATTTTCAGTATTTAATAATGTCCTTGTAATTGCAGAGGCATAGTAAAGTACAAAATTTAATTTAAGCAGTGGAAAGTTCGATTCAATCGAACTTTCCACTGCTTTTTGTTTTGGTGCAATTGATATTTTATCAAATCATGACAAGAAACAATTAAGGAGTACTTGTGCCAGTACGGAGCAGATATTGAGATGGTGGTCATGGGCACGGATCCAAAATTTAAATCAGCTGTTCGTCATGTATTAGGTGAACTTGTCATTGGAGAAGATGGTTTTCATTACTGCCGCTATATCTACTGGGGAATGGATGAGGTGAGTGGACAAGTACAAAAAGAATGGGGTAAATATAAGCGAGTGTGCCATGTGTTTTGAAAAAATAGGGTTACTATTTTTTGAATCTTATTATAAATATAGCCGAGTTCACATCATTGACACATTCAAATAAAAAAGTTATTATAGTTACATAAAGTAAGTAATGAATTAAATGTAACTTAATAATGTTGTTGTTAGATTCGCTCTAGTAAAAGTTATTAGGACAATCGAGTTCACATTATTGACACATTATAATTAAAAGGTTATTATGGTTACATAAAGTAACTAATATCCGAAAAGTTACTTTTGTATCGATGTAATGACGTCGGAATTGGGATTACTATTTTAATATGAAGAAATTCCAAAAAATTAATTTGACCTCGAAGAAAGCTCTTAGGTTAAAAGAGAATACTAGATTGATAGGAAGTATTTATAAAACTCAATATCGTTATTGGGCACATAACAACTATGTTTTTAATAAGGAGAAATTGGTATGAAAAAACTTAATGGAAAAGTAGCAATCATTACAGGTGGCGCAGGCGGTATCGGTATGGGAATGGCAACTGCCTTTGTAAAAGAGGGAGCAACAGTTGTAATTGTGGACTTAAATGCAGAAGTAGGAAATGAAACTGTTAAAACATTACAAGAATATCAATCAGAATCTATGTTCATTCAAGCAAACCTTGCAGAGCACGATAAACTAGGAAACATTGTGACGCAAGTTGTTGAGAGATACGGCAAGCTAGATATTCTAGTAAACAATGCACATGCATCAAGAATGAACTCGATTGCTGATACAACTCAAGCAGATTTCGATTTATCATTTAACACTGGATTCTATCCAACATTCTACTTGATGCAAGCAGCACTACCATATTTAAAAGAAACAAAAGGGAATATCATCAACTTTGCGTCTGGAGCTGGCATTAACGGAGATGTTAACCAAGCCTCTTATGCAGTTGCAAAAGAAGCGATTCGTGGAATTACGCGTGTAGCAGCAAATGAATTCGGTCCATTTGGTATCAATGTAAACATTATTGCACCAATTGCTAAATCACCAGGTATGCTTCAATGGGCAGAAGAAAATCCAGAATATTACCAAGGAATGCTTTCTAAAATCCCTCTAAGAAGACTAGGTGAAATTGAAGACGATATCGGTCGCGTTGCAGTATTCTTAGCAAGCGAAGATTCTGCTTATATTACGGGTCAAACAATTATGGTAGATGGCGGATCAATTAAATTACGCTAATCAATATTAGTTTGCTTTTACATCACAAAAATAATGCCGTTTCGTGAGAACGAAACAGCAACCAAATAAATTATAGAATGAGGACTTCATCATGAATCAACAAAAGAAAAAAATCCACTATGCTTGGTGGTTATTAATCGGCTTATCTATCATGGTAGGTGTGGGTAAAAACGGTATTTCTACTGCAGGTGGATTATTCTTAGCACCAGTTACTCAAGACTTAGGNTGGATCAATTAAATTACGCTAATCAATATTATTTTTCCCTTTTTAATCACAGTAATAATTCTGTTTCGTGTGAACGGGACGGTAATTAAATAAATTATAGAATGAGGATTACATCATGAATCAACAAAAGAAAAAAATCCACTATGCTTGGTGGTTATTAATCGGCTTATCTATCATGGTAGGTGTGGGTAAAAACGGTATTTCTACTGCAGGTGGATTATTCTTAGCACCAGTTACTCAAGACTTAGGCATTGGAATGGGTAGCTTAACATTATACTTCAGTATTGCCTCCATTGTCACAATGATTTTCTTACCTATTGCAGGTAAATTAATGGCTAAATATGATATTAAATTAATTTTAATAGTTGCGATTATATTAATGGCTGGTTCATTCGCAATGTTCGGATTAATGAGTTCAGTGTGGGGCTGGTACTTATTCAGTATCCCAATGGCCATTGGTTCAGTTTTTATAACACAAATAGCAGGTCCTGTTTTAATCAATAACTGGTTTAAGAAACATAATGGTTTAGCAATCGGAATCATGGTTGCAATCGGTGGTGTATTGGGTGCAGTCATTCAACCAACAGTAGGTAATTTAATTGCTACCCAAGGCTGGAGATTTACGTATATCGCTTTAGGTATAGCTGTAACGGCCATTATCATTCCAATCGTATTATTAGTGATTCGAATGTCTCCTCAACAAAAAGGTTTACAACCATTAGGTATGGATGAAGTAGAAACAAATGAAGGTTCTACTGCTCAACAAGTTACAGCAGTAGGTGTTACAGCTGCAGTAGCCAAAAAATCTAGCGCATTTTTCGCATTATTGGCGTTCTTCTTCATCATCACATCAATTGCTAGTTTTAGTCAACATATTGCCCCATTCGCAATGGGTATTGGCTATGACATCAAATTTGCTGGTAGTGTACTAGGTGCAATGCAAATCGGCGTATTAGTTGGTGCCTTATCATTTGGTGTATTAAGCGATAAAATTGGTGCAAAAAGCACAGCGATTTTCGCTATGTTATTAGGATTAATTCCTGTTGGTATCTTACTAACTGTTCCTGAAAACCCAACACTATTTACGGTGGCTATCGTTATTTTTGGTTTTGTTGTTTCATCTCTTGGAACATTGGGTCCACTTTTAACAACAGCGCTATTTGGTAGCAAAGATTAC
>NZ_LGRV01000007.1:46810-48457 GCF_001278945.1 Lysinibacillus contaminans
ATTACAGGTGGCGCAGGCGGTATCGGTATGGGAATGGCAACTGCCTTTGTAAAAGAGGGAGCAACAGTTGTAATTGTGGACTTAAATGCAGAAGTAGGAAATGAAACTGTTAAAACATTACAAGAATATCAATCAGAATCTATGTTCATTCAAGCAAACCTTGCAGAGCACGATAAACTAGGAAACATTGTGACGCAAGTTGTTGAGAGATACGGCAAGCTAGATATTCTAGTAAACAATGCACATGCATCAAGAATGAACTCGATTGCTGATACAACTCAAGCAGATTTCGATTTATCATTTAACACTGGATTCTATCCAACATTCTACTTGATGCAAGCAGCACTACCATATTTAAAAGAAACAAAAGGGAATATCATCAACTTTGCGTCTGGAGCTGGCATTAACGGAGATGTTAACCAAGCCTCTTATGCAGTTGCAAAAGAAGCGATTCGTGGAATTACGCGTGTAGCAGCAAATGAATTCGGTCCATTTGGTATCAATGTAAACATTATTGCACCAATTGCTAAATCACCAGGTATGCTTCAATGGGCAGAAGAAAATCCAGAATATTACCAAGGAATGCTTTCTAAAATCCCTCTAAGAAGACTAGGTGAAATTGAAGACGATATCGGTCGCGTTGCAGTATTCTTAGCAAGCGAAGATTCTGCTTATATTACGGGTCAAACAATTATGGTAGATGGCGGATCAATTAAATTACGCTAATCAATATTAGTTTGCTTTTACATCACAAAAATAATGCCGTTTCGTGAGAACGAAACAGCAACCAAATAAATTATAGAATGAGGACTTCATCATGAATCAACAAAAGAAAAAAATCCACTATGCTTGGTGGTTATTAATCGGCTTATCTATCATGGTAGGTGTGGGTAAAAACGGTATTTCTACTGCAGGTGGATTATTCTTAGCACCAGTTACTCAAGACTTAGGCATTGGAATGGGTAGCTTAACATTATACTTCAGTATTGCCTCCATTGTCACAATGATTTTCTTACCTATTGCAGGTAAATTAATGGCTAAATATGATATTAAATTAATTTTAATAGTTGCGATTATATTAATGGCTGGTTCATTCGCAATGTTCGGATTAATGAGTTCAGTGTGGGGCTGGTACTTATTCAGTATCCCAATGGCCATTGGTTCAGTTTTTATAACACAAATAGCAGGTCCTGTTTTAATCAATAACTGGTTTAAGAAACATAATGGTTTAGCAATCGGAATCATGGTTGCAATCGGTGGTGTATTGGGTGCAGTCATTCAACCAACAGTAGGTAATTTAATTGCTACCCAAGGCTGGAGATTTACGTATATCGCTTTAGGTATAGCTGTAACGGCCATTATCATTCCAATCGTATTATTAGTGATTCGAATGTCTCCTCAACAAAAAGGTTTACAACCATTAGGTATGGATGAAGTAGAAACAAATGAAGGTTCTTCTGCTCAACAAGTTACAGCAGTAGGTGTTACAGCTGCAGTAGCCAAAAAATCTAGCGCATTTTTCGCATTATTGGCGTTCTTCTTCATCATCACATCAATTGCTAGTTTTAGTCAACATATTGCCCCATTCGCAATGGGTATTGGCTATGACATCAAATTTGCTGGTAGTGTACTAGGTGCAATGCAAAT
>NZ_LGRV01000007.1:52841-517302 GCF_001278945.1 Lysinibacillus contaminans
AACATTGGGTCCACTTTTAACAACAGCGCTATTTGGTAGCAAAGATTACAGTCAAATCTATTCTACTGCCGCAATCGGTTTAGCAGTCGCTGGTATCGTTGCATTGCCTGGTTATGGCTTCGTTTACGAAATTACTGGTAGCTATACATTTGTTCTGTATGGTCTTGCTATTATGTTAGTTTTAAATGCACTATTAGTACTGTTGGCATTTAAAGGTAAAAAGAAATTAGAAAAAGCAGGTTTATGGAAATAATCTCTCTATGAAATTATTTTAACATAACATAGATTGTTAGATTGAGTTCAACTGTGAAAATTAAATGACACTTTGTACTATAACACGTTTCGTTGTTATAAAACAACTAATGCCCCTCCTTTATTACTTGTATAAGTAATAAAGGAGGGGCATCTTTTATATTCATTCAGTATGGATAATGAAGTGTGTCGAACTCTAAAATTGAACAAAAAAATTACTTTGGAGTAGATCGGGAGTTTTTGAATATTATTTATACTTCCTGCTTTGTATGTGAAATAAGAAGACTAGCAACGACTATCAGTAAAATTGTTGCCGAAAAAACAACAAGTCTGATTCCGAACGTTTGCGAGAATATACCTACACCTAAAGTAAGTACAATAATACCAAGGGATTCAGCGATGCTGTAAATACTCGTAAACCTACCTAGTATGTCAATGGGGATATTCTGTTGAATAAATGTTGAAAATCCGGTATTGGCGAATGAAAAAGCAAAGGTGAGTACAAAAAATCCAATGGCAGCCCACGTAAAAGTATGTGAGATGGAAAAAATGAGATATCCGATGCCTGTAAATAATGTGCCGTAACCAATCATAAAATTGAGTTTTAATTTATGGCTAAATAGGCTATTGATCATTGCCCCTGAAAAAGCACCAACTCCAGCAAAGCTTACAAGCAAGCCGTACATGGATGTAGATAAATTCAATACAACCGTAGAGAATGAAACTTCTAAAGAATCGATAGCTGTCGTCAATATGATGACATGACAAAAAAGTAAATAAATTAATACGAGATGTATATGTTTTTTTGAAAAATGGTAAACAAGATGCCAGTCCTCTTTTATAATCGACCAACTTAAATTTTTCTTCTCTAATTCATTTGTCGATAAATTGGGGAGCCGTGAAATGAGCATGAATGAACATATTAAAGCGACACTGTAAAAAAGAATTGCTGTGGTAGTTGCTCCAATGAAAAATAAAGCGCCAGCTATACTTGGACCTACTATAAAACCAACAGTCTGAATAAAATTTTTAAGTGCATTAAATCTTTGTTGCTCAGCTGTTGGAACAAGCTTTGTCATGAAGACAAGTGACGACGTCGCAAAAATAGCATTTGCAATATGAATGAAAAAAGAAAGACAATAAATTGCAACTAGTGAAGAGCTAAAGAATAGGCATACGACTAAAATTGCTCTTGAAAGATCCAATGCCATTAATAGTTTTCGTTGATTGAATCGATCAACAAAGCTACCTGCCCACACATTTGCTGTGATCGTTGCAATTGGAGCAAAAATATAAAGCATAACCACGGCTAACGGAGACTGTGTAAGGTTTAAAACCAATACATTGAGCGCAATGAAGTACACCCATTCCCCGATATTAGCCATTCCAATACTACTAAGTAAAAGCACCTTTTTCCGCGTCATAAAATTCCTCCATTTCAACATTTAAAATGAAATAAAAAAATCCCACCCCCAAGACGAATTGTCTTAGGGACGAGATTGTGAATTTTACGCTCACGTGGTGCCACCCTAGTTCGTTATTATGTCTCCATAATAACCTTATTTAGTACTGCATAAATGCGTATACTGTAACTCTGTAACGGGAGTTCCCGTCGCACCATCAACCTTTAAGGAATCCAATGCGCTACTCCGAGACTTGTTTCAATAACTCGTTCTTACTCGTTTTCAGCAATCCGAGCTCTCTAGAAAGAACAACCTTATTTACTCTTCTCTTCAATGTATTTTCAATAGTTTAACACAAACTCATTAAAATACAATTTATCCATTATTAGGTACAAAATTGATTATGTGATTGAGCAAGGGGTGCCGTTATAAAAAAGCTAAATTATGTAAAAGGAGGAACTGAAAAAGTGATTCTCTCAATAAAATTCTAATAAAAATCAAACATTAGGATTTAGTGCTCTGGCGTTCGCTTTCCGCGAGCGAGCGACGAGCCTCCTCCTACGCTTCGCTTCGTGCGGGGTCTCGTCTGTCTCGCTTTCCCGCAGGAGTCTCACGCTGCTGTCGCTTTGATTTCGCGCGAAAGACATTCGCCGCCGCGCTAAATCCTTAATGAAAATGTAATGCTCCTGCAAATAATTACTATAAAAAATCTCAACTTTAGAGTTTTTTAGTGCCCTCTGTAAATAGTGATTTTGTGTTATTAGATTTTGAAAATAATGATAAGAAAGAGAGCGATAGAAATGGTCTTAAAAGTAAAGTGAGCTAAAGAGGTTTTAATTTTGTAACGTTTATAGTCATAAATTGAATGTAGAAGTATGAATATGAAATAGAATATGCCCAGTAGACCAAAATGTACAGTACCATAAATATTAATAGTAGCCAAACTAACAAGTGACAATAAAGCTGTTGAAAGCGATGAATCTTTCCGTGAAGGTTGTTCTGTGTCTATTCTATTAAAGAAACGACGACCAATATTAACCATAATAATAAAGAATGCAACTAGAATTAAAATACCGAGTAGGCCTAATCCTTTAAAATGATCTCGTACGATGAAATGGAGAGGATCACTACTGAAATATTGTCCATTTGTTTCATCAAGGAAATACGTTCCCGAACCACCATATAGTATTTTATAATAGACATTTTGCCCATTATTATATTGGACGAATAAATGGTCTGCACTGTGTTCTGACAAATCCAGATTTGGGCTTCCTGTCGGGACAAGATTTTGAAGGAGTTTTTCAAGCTGCAAAAGCCATTTAGTGTTGTCATTATGACGCGTAGATAAGAGGAAGAAAGATTGTAAATTATATGTTTTATCAGCATCCGCATCTTTTAAAGCAACGGAATCAATAATGTGAACAGATTTATCCATTTCGACAGACTGTGGCGGTAATGTCATAGATGACAGGCTACTAATGAGCAAAATAATAGTAAGTGCAGTGGCTATACAAAGGACAGTATAGTATTGGCGCATTTCTTTTTTTTGTGTTGTCTTTATTCGCTGGTCGATTAGTTGCTTTGATTGAGTTTTTGCTTTCTCAGAGTGTTCGATATTCAGCATTTGTTCAAATTGCTTGTCAAACATAGTCTACCCCTCCCTCCATTAGTCGTTGTAGTTGCTCAATGCCTCTTGCTGTATCGTTTTTAACTTTTGCTTCGGAGCAACCAAGAATAGACGCTGTTTCTTTAATAGAAAAGCCCTCAATTTTTCGTAAAATAACCGCCTCTCGATATGCAAACTTCAATTTTCGTATAGCTTTATACAAAGCCTTTGTTTCTTCGTCTGCTAGTAGGCACTCATGCGGCACATATACTTTTTCTTCGCGCTCATGCTTACTTGTGAACGGAATAAATGATAGTATTCGCTGTCGTTTGTAATAGTCATAGACGACATTGCGTGCAATTTTGCGCAACCAGGTTAGCTCATTTGCCTCTTTTCGAAAGGTTCGAATATGTTTGTGACATCGTATGTATGTTTCCTGTGTCAAATCTTCTGCTGTTTCGGGATGACTGACCATTAGTAATATAAATTTGTAAATGCTCGTACTATGTAGTTCGTACAATTCCTCTGTTCGCAGATCCATCTTGTTCACCCCTTTCATTAATAGACGACTCACTGGAAATTTTGACTCAATAATTTTGAGAATTATTCCGATGAATTTCGAAAGTATTCCGATAATTTGATCCTATGCACTATGAATTATCATTTTAAAAGATTAACAGATTACCATATATGGTATTGTTTAACTGTACCAAGAGGGGGATGTTTATGAAGGCTGTCATAATAAATGAGTTTGGACCACCATCAGTTTTAACACTTGTTGAATATCCAAAACCGAATATTTCAGTAGGAGAAGTGTTAATCCGTACAAAGTATACGAGTGTGAACTTCGCAGATGTGAAAAATCGGACAGGAAATAAGGCGAAGGGAAATTTCCCAATGATACTGGGTTTAGATGTTGCGGGCGTGGTAGAGGAAGTATTAGCTGAGACAAGTGCCTTTGAGAAGGGCGACCGTGTCATTGCATTCCCTAAAAATGGTGCGTATGCGGAATATGTCGTGGCCAATGAGCAATTAGTATTTAAAATTCCGCATGATTTGTCTTGGGAAAAAGCTGCTGCTGTCCCAACTGTTTCTTTTTTAGCGTATATCCTCACGCATAAAGTTATGAAAGTAAGCAGAGCCGATGCGGTTCTAGTCCATGCAGCATCTGGTGGAGTTGGAACAATGCTTGTACAAATGGCTAAACAACTTGGTGCAAAACAAATTATTGGTGTTGTCGGCAATATGAAAAAAGCTGAAATTGTCTATGAGCTCGGAGCTGATATGGTATTGACGAACGATAATTTTAGTCAACATGTTAATGAATATACAGAAGGTAATGGGGTTAATATAGTTTTTGATTCTATTGCTGGAGATGTAACAGAGGAAAGTCTCAACTGCCTATCTTCATATGGCACACTTGTGCAATTTGGCAACAGTGGTGGAAGAGCCGGTCTCATTAAAACTTCGGATTTGCATAGTAGCTGCCGTAATGTAAAAGGTTTTAGCCTAGGCACGACAAGAAAACTACACCCCGAAATGCTTCAAACTGTAGCAGAAGAAATTTTTGCACTGTTGAAAGGGGAAGCCCTACAAGTGCCAATTGCAAAGATTTATAAATTAGAAGAAATGCAAGAGGCACATGAGTTCATGGAAAGTCGTCAGCATCAAGGGAAAATATTAATTGAAATATGAAGTGAACATCCTATCATCAGGAAATAAGTAAGGGAGATACGAGCTGTATGCAAAGTATCTCTTTTTTGTTTTAGAGCAGAAACTTTACATTAAACGTCCGTTTCTTTTAGTTTTTCATAAATTCGTCTCTTTCGATAGAGCATTATACCTGTCTCGGCAACATCTTGGATCATTCCTTTATTCGCATATGCCCCAAAAATCATGCCAGCTATCGGAACCATTTGAAAAAGCTTTTTCCAACCAAATTGGTCACGATACGTGAAAAATACTTCCTGCCAACCTTGGAGCTGTGAAATCATATTTTCAGAGGCATTAGTGTCTTCATGCATGGAGGAAATTTCTTTCAAAATTGCTTCTTTGCCGACAATATCAGCAGAAGAGAATTGTAGGCATTTCACAATGAAAATACGCTCCATTTTATCGTTCGGGTCGTATCCATGAATAATCGCAATTTCTTGCAGTGTTTTCAATGCAGTCCCTAATATAACGGGAATATCAATAGCCAATGTAAAGATACCACCAATGCCTGTGGAAGCACCTTGTACAGTAGCGAATTTAACGCGGTCTTTTTGGAGCTTTTCACTAATTGAAATCATATCTGCTAAAGGCATTTTCCCAATATCAGAGATTGTGTCGATATCATTAAAAGAAGAATTATCGCGTATTTTTTGAATCATGGATTTTTCACTGATTAAATATTTTCCTCCGGTTTGAATGTAGCTCCCTAACTCAGCCACCAATAAACCTATTTTATTTTGGACGAAAGCAGGTGTCATTTTGTCTAAAATTTTAAAAGGTATGCGACCTAACTTTTCCCAAAACCATAAGCCTTTTTGGTCTTTTTCCCATGACTGAATTTCTTGTAGATGTATTTCTAATTGTTCTCTAGTCTCCATTATTCATTTCTCCCTTTTTAATACGTCTATCTTAGATACGAGAAGTTTCATAAAAGGTTTCATTGCATATTTTTTATTGCCAAGCCATGGCGAGTAGTGCCACTCCATTTTCGATTTCCTTTAATGTTAAACCACCATATCCGATAAGTACCATGTGATTGTCAGTGGAAGATTGAAAAGAAGTGGAACATGGATAAACTTGAACGCCAACTGACAGCCCGCGCCGAATTGCTTCATCTTCAGATAGTCTTTTCGGTAATTTCATAATGATATGAAGACCTGATTTTTCATTGAAAACTTAAAATCCCTTGGAGAAATAGATACTAAATTTTGTTAATAATATCTGCTGTTTTTACGATAAATAGTACCCATTTTTGTGAGTGAGGAGAACGGCAGCCCTTTATAATGGAACTCTGAATCATAATCATGCTCAATGGAAACTAGTAAGCTGGTGTTGTGAATAACATGTGTATAGTTTCTTGCGGAATTGTGACACCAGAGTTATCAACAGTAATTGCATAAATGGGCAACTAAAGTGCTGGAATTTGGAACCGAACTCTTTCTATAAATAAATACTTGTAGTGGTGTTTTCTAAATATGTTATAACCATTATATTTAAATTAAAGTTAAATGGATAAAAAGGAGTGACAGGAATGATTTTTACGGCATTGGAAAATGAAAATGTATTATTAAGGCCATTATCAAATGCGGATAGGACAGGGATATTAGTTGCTGGCAGTTATCCAGAGATTTGGAGGTATATGTCCATAATTATTAAAAATGAAAGCCATGTGCATAACTTTGTGGACAATGCATTATCTGCAAGAGTCGAGAATAAGGAATTTCCTTTTGTGATTGTGGATAAAAAGTCTGGAGAAATTATTGGTTCGACTCGTTTTATGGATATTGATGAAAAGCACAAACGTATAGAGATTGGTTTTACTTGGCTCACACCTGCGTATTGGCGTACTGCTATGAATACGAATTGTAAATATTTATTGTTACAGTATTGTTTTGAGGTGCTAAGTCTACAGCGGGTTCAAATCAAAACAGATCATGAAAACATTCGTTCACAAAAAGCGATTGAACGTATAGGGGCTACGAAGGAAGGGATTCTTCGTAATCATATGCTTCGAAAGGACGGCACTACACGTCATACCGTAATGTTTAGTATTACAAATGAAGAATGGCCAGAAGTGAAAAATTATTTAAAACAGCTAATTTAATAGTTAGAGAAATTCGGAAAAAATTTTTTTGTAAATTATAGTGTGAATTTTGCTAGTAAAGGGTAAATCACTAGAAAGCCAATATAAGCTTGAAAGTGAGGTAATTTACATGAAACCAAAATTAACATTGCGCCAAATATATGGTGAGGATGCCATTTATACGCCACGTACGCCATATAGTGATAACCCCTGGATGTCAGATGATGCACATAAGTTGGATGCTTTGACCTCAAGGGAAGTGGCCATTGCAGACATACCAGTATTAGTTCATCGTGCAACACAAACTGAAAAGGCACAAAGGCTTCATAAGTTGGCAGGGGTACCTTGGGTAGAACAGCCCTATACTTATGAAACACAAGAAGAATATTTATCACAAATACAATCATGGTGTGAGCAAGGAAAAACCATTGTCTGTCAGTATTTGCATGAGACAGATCAGATGAACCGAGAATGCTATTGGATGGACGCGGAAAAGTTCAATCAGCTAAATTCAAAGGCATATATTGACCATTTAATTGATAGTAAATTTGTGCCGAGCCGCTTGAATATTGAGCTATATAAATTATCGGATGCACTTAAAAATTGGAAGCCACCTGTTGTACTTAAACCAGGAGATGATTCACCAACTTCAGGAGGAGACGGGGTTATTATTTGTAAAAATAATGATGAACTAACAGAGGGTTTGCGACAATTTCGAATGACCGGTACGGACAGTGTAATTATTGAGGAGCTATTACAGACAAAAGATAATTTTAGCTGCCAGTTTGTCTATTCAGATGAGTTAGGTATTCAATATTTAGGTGCCTCACAACAGATGACCGATGAAAATGGAAATTATGAAGGTAATATCATAATTGACGAGGTACCCCAAAAAGTGATTGAAGCAGGGTACCACATAATGGAGCGTGGTGTAGCAGAGGGATTTGTTGGTGTTGCCGGCTTTGACTTAATCGTAACAGAGGCTGGAGATGTACAAGCCATTGATTTGAATTTCCGACAAAATGGCTCAACTTCTATGCTAATGTTCCATGAGACATTAGGTAAACCGGTCAATAAATTCTCCTCATATACAGCGGAAAACGTAAAAGATAACGAGGAATTCTTTCAAACAATCGAAAAATTTGTAAAACAAGGCGTTCTATTCCCGTTATCTTTTTATGACGGTAACTATTTTGAAGAGCACGTGGTATCTAGATTTGTTGGCATTTGGTATGCTGATACGCTAGAGGATATTGAAGAATTTGAGCGACAATTACTATTTTAATAGAAAAAAGAATGGTGCTAGTCGACCATTCTTTTTTTATAGACAAATGCTGTAACAAGCCATGTGAAAAGTGTCCATGCGGTAATTGTAACAAATGGGATGATTACATCAGTTGAAGAATAATTTCCTTCTAAAGCTTCAGCTAATAGGTTAAGTTGACTACTTGGTAGCCACTCGGCAATTTGAAAGATTGGATATACCTCAGACATTGCAAAGGCGAATGGACCAACTGTAAAGATAACCATGACAGGTAGAATGATGATGGATGCTTCCATTATTGTTTTCGTAAATAATCCACAAAACGTCCCAATGGCAATGTAGAAAATTGTTGATAGTAGTAACGCAATTGAAAGTAATAAAAGATTAGCCGGTTCGTAACCAAGAAGATAGATCGTTAGAGCAACTACAGCACTAGATAATACAAAGACGAATAAGCTCTTGCCTACTAAAATATCTCCAAGTGAAGCAGGGGATAGCATTAAACTACGAAGCGTATTTTTTTCCTTTTCCTCTGCAATTAAGCAACATTGCACATAGGCTGTCACAAGAGCAAAGGTCATGTTAATAGGCATCATATAGGTTTGTATATCGCTTGCACCAGTTATATTGTAACCAACCGCTAAAATAAGCGGTAACAAAACCATGATGGATACTGCATAGTTTCGTGAAAATTCCTTGTAATCCTTCATGAAAATAGCTTGAATACGTGTCATTGAAATGTTCATACTAAATCACTCCCCGTTATTTGCATAAAAATATCCCCTAAAGTAGGCTCATTTGTATAAATACGTGCAACCTCATCAGATCGCATCCAATAAAATAATTTCTGTGCATCCTCGGCACCGCTTTGAATTGTTTCGGACGTACCATTTTGTAGCTCTACCGTTATAGAATTATCGCCGAATTCTTTTTTTAACTGTTTCGGCGCACCCATTGCTCGAATTTCCCCCTGATGTAAGAAGGCAACGCGGTCACATAGTAGTTCGGCTTCGCCCATATCATGTGTTGTTAAAAAAATTGTCGTGCCCATCTCGTTTAATCTACGTAAACCGTTGTAAATATGTTGTGTATTGACAGGATCCAGCGCTGAAGTAGGTTCATCTAAAAATAACAGCTCTGGCTTGTGCATAATTGCTCGGGCAAGTGTAACGCGCTGAAGCATTCCCTTAGACAGCTGACTAATTTTCTTCTTCCGTTCGGCATACAAATTAACAAAATCTAAGGCTTCTCTTATGGAATAATTAGGTAATTCGTATAATTGACAATATAGTTTTAGATTCTCTTCAATTGAAAGGCGTGTATATAAGCCACTATTATCTGTTAAAATACCAAAACGTTTACGATTATGACTATGTTTCATTTCGCTAGCAGCACGCCCAAATAATGAAACATTACCTGAAGTTTTTTCTGTTTGTGCAGTCAAGATTTTAATTGTAGTTGTTTTACCAGATCCACTAGGTCCTAGGAATCCGAAGATTTCCCCTTTTTTAATAGAAAATGAAACGTCCTGTAAGGCAACTTCTTTGTTAAACGCTTTTTTCAAATGCTGTACATTAATGAGTGTCTCCATGTGTAAACCTCCTAAGTGTTGTTGATGCCTTCACTTTATAGGACATTTGCAAAAGTCGCATTAGATTTTGGCTGGAAGGATGAAAAATGGCGCTTAATGGAGGTATAGCGCCCTGACAGGAGTCGTTTATTTCTTGGGAAATATACTAAATTCCGAGTATTTCTTTTAAATCTGCTAGTTTGTTTTTTGATAAAGGGACAACTGTTTTTTCAGTACTATTTAGTGCCAAACTGTAGCTGTTGCGTGTCCAAGTAATGATTTCACGTACTTTTTGCAAGTTGACGATATATGAACGATGGCTTCTGAAAAATCCGAATGGTGTCAGTTTTTGTTCTAAATCATTAAGTGACAGCGTACAGGGAAATGCTTCACCTGCAACATACACAGAAACAATGCCCTCTACACTTTCGATGTAATCAATTTCAGGTGGATTAAACAGAATGATTTTGTCATTTTTCTTTGTAGGAATTTTATCGAGTAGTATCGGTGCATTTTCAATAGGGGAGGGTTTTGTTTCTATTTCATCCTCTTTTACATCAAGAGCATGTAGGCCTTGTGCATCTAATTTATATATTTTGCTACTCGAAATAAGTAATTCTTCGAAGTTATTGGACAGTAAAAAAATCGTTTTTTCTTGTTGTTGAAGAACTGCTAATAGTTGAAGTACGTTTTGTTTCGAAAATTCATCCAGATTCTGAAATGGTTCTTCGATAACTTGAAAAGATGCAGTGCTTAGATAAGTATGTAGTAATTTTAAGCGTTGTTTTTCACTGTTTTTAAGCTTGCTATTAAAGGTGTTTTTTTGTTCTGTCAGGGCAAAAAGTGTTAATAGCTCTTCCTTACTTTGTGAAAGAGCGCTAAAAAGCCCTTGGCAAAAATGAATATATTCGGTTACCTTGAGCCTTTCATATAAAGCATTTTCACGTACTTGTGTATATGTATCCGGTTGTTTCGTAAACCATTGCAGCAACGTATGAATTTTTGCCACATCAGTATAGATGCCAATAATGGCTCCTGTTTGAAATGGAAGTTGAAAGCTAGGGTAAATGACATTCCCTGATTCTATATAAGGGTCTATGGTTAAAAAATTAGGCTGATTCATAGTAATATCCTCCAAAAAATAATAGATTTTTATATGAATTTTTTTATATGAGATTGTGCTTGCAAAGTACTTTCAAGATGGAAAGTGCGATTACATTCATCCATAAAACCATGTTCACCAGCAAATTGCACGGTTTGTACAAAATGTATGTGTTGAAGTGCATTTTTCATGTTATTTACATCAAAACTTTTTTCATGAATAGGTAAAAGTACGAGGGTTGGACAACTTGGCTGCACACCAAGGTATTGACGAATACGAGAGCCATAAACACAAATAACTCGATGGAGTGGCAATGTAGAGAGTCGCCATGCAAGTGTAGCACCTACACTAAAGCCAATCAAAATAACTTCTTTATACTTTGCGATGGCGGTTCTTAGCTGCTGTGATAGTTGTGTTAAGGGTTTATCAAAGCCAACTTCTTTTATGAAATATGCGTAGGCTTCTTCTTCTTGAGCATAGGAAAAGACTTTTCCATCAGGATAAAGTGCCAAATGCTCAACCACCGTTTGATCATCGATAAATTCAATTGTTTGTTCATGCATAAAATCATTCACACCATAAATTTCATGTAAGATAAATACTTTGCGTTGCAAGCAAATCACCATCACTATAGTTTTTACTTAGTGTATCAAAAATAAGTATATTTAATAAGAGTTTGAAAAAATGTATATTTCTTATATTTAATTTACAATAAATTGGTTTTTAATTATTTGTTTTTAGTGTAATTTCACTAAAGTAATTTAGTTTTCAATTTTCGAATCCTACAAACAATGCTTATTTTTATAGAAAAAGAAATTTATTTTAACCCTAGAGAATTAATTTTCTCAAAGAGTAAAATTTCTTCAGAAACAATTTGGAAAGCATATTTAATACATCGAAATAATTATTTTGATATATTTTTTATTTGTACTATTTTAATTTGATGTTGAAAAATTTTAGCACCAAATCCTTATATTCTTTAATCAGAATTTAGCTAACTAAAAAATTGTTTTTTCATTTAACTATAGCTTTTCTTATTGCGAAAAAATAATAGAGTCTTCATTAAAAGTCATAAATTCTTTTTTGATAATATTTTCGCCATTCAATAAAGAGTTATTATTGCTCCTTACGCAAATTATATATTGAAATAATTAATTGGTGAGTTATATAACTTTTAGGTTTGCATTTAAAAATTTATAGGTAAAGGAATATATTGAATTTTGTAGTGTGAATAGAAAAATAGTTTGCTAGAGAATCAAGTTATCTTTCGAAAAAAAAATTTTGACTTTTCCGAAATTACAATGTAAAAATAACTTTATATTTACGAGGAGGGTGATGGAATGAAATATCAATCAATCGATGTAAATGGAAGTGCATTGCATTTTGCAGATTATCCAGGAGAAAAAGGGACAATAATTGCTGCCCATGGCTTAACAGGTAACAATAAACAATTACATTATTACGCTGAACTTTTAAAAGGTGAGTATCGTTTTATTTCGGTTGATTTAAAAGGTCGTGGTAATAGTGCGCCAGCGCCAGCGAATACGGGTATAGAGTTACATACACAAGATATTTTAGCTTTAATTGATGCATTGGAAATCGAACAGCCGATTTTAATGGGTTATTCAATGGGGGCATTTATTATGGCAAATGTTGCGAGTAAATGTAGTGATATAAAAGGACTTATTTTGCTTGATGGTGCTGCTACTTGTACAGACCATCAGCGACAAATTGTAGAGCCTTCACTTGGAAGAATTAGCAAGCCGTACGAAACAGCTGAAGCATATGTTGAGGAAATAAGAAACATTTATGGTCGCCTTGGTGTCGAGTGGACTGATCATTTAGCAGATGTTGGTCATTATGAGATAGGTGAAAAGGATAGTCATTGGGAAAATAAATCTGACGAAGAAAAAATCCGTCAAGATTTCCAAAGTTTCTATGACTACAAACCAGGAGAAGTTGTTAAAAATGTGGAATGTCCAATACTTCTAATTCACTCGACAGGTGAGATTGGTACTATGCCTGCATTATTTTTAGATGAATCCTATATTGAAACGCAAAAGCATGCAAAAAACATTTGGAAATTCACTTCGGATAGTAATCATTACACGTTAGTCTTTGAAGAAAGAAAAGATGTTAATCAAGTAGTACATCGATTTTTAGAGAATTTATAAAAAAAAGTTGCAGTTTATTAAACTTTATGCAAATATTAAAATAATCAAAATAAATTGCCTATCGAGCAGCTGTAGAAAAAAGAACTTTTTCTACTTTCCCTGCTTGACTGTTGGCTACATTTCTCTTCGAGTACGGCAAATACCGTGCTAGAGGGGAAGTGTGGCCTTTTTTTATTCTAACTTTACGAAAAGAGGGGTCCCTAAATGGCAACAGGATTAGAGTATTTCAAGAAAGTTTATGATGTTGTACCGGGTTGGGTACAAAAAATGCACGATTATAATCCAGCGATACTAGACCATTATACAGCGCTTCGAGGAGCAGCGATGGCACCTGGAGTGCTTTCTGTAAAAGAAAAAGATATTTTGTTAGTTGGTATGAATGCAGCAAGACATTACGCACGCAGTATGGTGTACCACACAAAAGGGGCAATTGATGGTGGTGCAACACTGGAAGAATTAGTCGAATATTTGCTCGTGGCATTCAACTACGGTGGGGAAAAAGCGTTGCAAATTGGCTTACAATCCTTTGAATACGCCTTAGAGCTAACAAATGCGGATGCTGAGAATATTTCACATGAAGCATCATCACTTGAAATCGTACGGTACTACAGTGCTTTTGCTTCGACTGATAAAAGTAAATCCTATTTTACGAATTTACTAGATCTTTTTACCACTGAAGATGAAAACGCTTTAAAGGAATATTTGCTTGAAGGTAATGTCGTATCAACACAAATGAAATACCTGATGATGACAGGCATTTACACAACCGTTTTAAAAAACGTGGAAACAGATTATTGGGCAAAAGAATCACGTGAAATAGGTGTAGAGGAAGCGGAATTGGCAGAGCTAGGTTATATTTGCCTACTAACAGCGGGCATCCCATCATGGTTTGAAATTAGCGATGCACTTATACAAAAATAATGGAGTGAAAATAATGAAAATTTTTGATTCTGTAGATCAAGCTTTATCTTGCGTAGAGAGCGGCCAAACAATTATGGTCGGTGGATTTGGCTTAGTTGGTGGACCACTAACATTAATCGATGGACTTGTTGATTTAGATATAACGGACTTAACGATTGTTAGTAACAACTTAGGCGAAAAAGGCGAAGGTCTCGGAAAATTATTAGAGCAAAAGAAAGTTAAAAAGGCAATTGGTTCATACTTTACAGGTAATCGTGATGTTGGCGAGGCATTTCAACGCGGTGAAATTGAAATTGATTTACTTCCACAAGGTACATTAGCAGAATCTATTCGGGCTGGTGGTTCAGGTATCGGGGGATATTATACGAAAACGTCTGTTGGGACCGATTTAGCAAAAGGAAAAGAAACAAAAATAATTAAAGGAGAAGAATACGTGTTTGAGGAAGCGTTGATAGCTGATGTTGCAATTATACGAGCTCATAAAGCAGACATGCTAGGTAATTTAGTGTACTACAAAACAGCACGTAACTTTAATCCATTAATGGCAACAGCGGCAAAGACAGTAATTGTAGAGGTCGATGAAATTGTTGAAGCTGGTGAACTAAAAAGTGATGAGATCATTACACCACATTTATTTATTGATCGCGTCATTATTGCGAAAAAGATTTTAACACAGGAAGGCGTCGTGGAGCATGGCTAATTTAATACAAGAACTTATCGCGAAAAGAGCTGCAAAGGAAGTTGAGGATGGACAAATAATTAATTTAGGTATTGGTATTCCGACACTTGTAGCCAAGTACGTTGAAAATGAAAATGTCCATTTCCATACTGAAAATGGGATGCTTGGTGTTGTAGGTATTGAAGAAGAGGATATTGATCCGAACTTAGTTAATGCTGGGAAAATGCCTGTGGGTGAGGCGGTTGGTTCTTCATTCTTCAATAGTGCGGAGTCATTTGGCATGATTCGTGGTGGTCATGTGGATGTTGCTATTTTGGGCGTGCTTCAAGTTGACGAACAATCACGTATCGCAAACTGGGCAGTACCAGGGAAAAATATAATTGGTGTAGGCGGTGCGATGGATTTACTAGTCGGTGCTCGAAAAGTGATTGTCACAATGACTCACACATCAAAAGATGGAAAAAGTAAGATTTTAAAAGACTGTACATACCCAATTACTTCTACACGTAGTGTCGATACAATTATTACTGATTTGGCTGTTTTTAACTACATTAACGGTGAACTCCATTTGGTTGAACTTATGCCAGGCGTAACGCTAGAGCAGGTTGAAAAAAATACAGAAGCGCGTTTTGTAAATGTACTTAAATAGGAGGTAATAGTATGAGAGAAGTTGTGATTGTAGAAGGGGTTCGTACAGCTATTGGTAAAATCGGTGGCTCATTGATCAATGAAACTGCAGATATTCTTGCGGCAAAAGTAATTAGCGAACTTCTTAACCGAACGAAGCTAGATCCTACGCTGATTGATGAAGTTATTTTAGGTCAAGCAAAACAAAGTGCTGACCAGTCCAATGTTGCACGTCTAGCCTCATTACGAGCTGAATTACCAATTGCAGTACCAGGTTATACAGTGCATCGTCAATGTGGTTCTGGGCTTCAATCTATTAATAACGCAGCGCAACAAATTGCGCTTGGATATAGCGACGTAATTGTTGCAGGAGGAACTGAATCGATGAGCACGGCACCTTATTACTTACGGAATGCTCGTTATGGTTACGGTGTTGGAAATGCCTCTATCTTGGATCCGAATACAGAAAGTCAACCAGGTTCACAGCCATTTGAAGTCTACGGTATTTCTACTATGGGCGAGACGGCAGAAAATTTAGCAGAAAAATATAATATTTCACGTGAAGAGCAAGATGAATTTGCGCATCGAAGCCAAGAACGTACTGCTACTGCAATTCGCGAAGGATATTTCGAAAAGCAAATTGTATCTTATGAGGTGAAGAAACGTAAATCGGTAGAAATTTTTGAAAAAGACGAGCATCCATTTTTATCGAGTATAGAAAAATTAAGTACATTAAAGCCAGTGTTTCGTAAAGGAGGGTCAGTAACCGCGGGGAATAGTAGTGGTCGTAATGATGGAGCGTCTGCACTATTAATAATGTCGGAAGAAAAAGCGCTTGAATTAGGCTATAAACCGAAAGTGAAAATACTAGCACAGGCATCCGCTGGAGTAGACCCATCTATTATGGGGATTGGGCCTGTCCCATCTACATTAAAAGCCTTAAAACAAGCGAATTTAACAATTCAAGATATAGATGTAATTGAATTAAATGAAGCTTTTGCTGCACAATCTATTGCAGTCATTAAAGAACTTGGCTTAGACCCAAGCCGTGTTAATCCAAATGGTGGTGCTATTGCGATGGGACACCCCATTGGAGCAACGGGTGCTATTTTAATGACGAAGCTTATTCATGAACTTGAACGTACAGGCAAACGTTATGGATTAGTGACATTATGTATTGCAGGAGGACTTGGTATTACAACAATCGTTAAAAATTGCCAATCCTAAAAGACACCGAGCAGAGAAGGCTCGGTGGAGATTGTTATTTGCTTTTTTGAATTTTTTCTAGGTATCGCTTTTGTGCAGATTGTAGGGCAACAGCAACAGAGCCACTCGACGGTGCATAATAGTGTTCATCTATGCGTGCAATTAATTCATCAATATTGGACGTAAAATCAAAACCAACTAGCATTCGTTTAAAAAAGTTTTGAGCAAGTCCAGTGATGAATGTAAATTCTGCATCAATAATTTTATGAGTTTCTTTATCGATTTCTAACACAATGCCGGCATGCTTGTACATTTCGTACATGGAAGTGCCCTGGGGTGCTTTAGCGTAAGCTGTTACTAAGATACTAGTTAAATTTTGCAAGGAATTTACCTCCAATATATTAAAAATATGATTTTATTTTATCATATTTTACATGTTTTAGAGAACCTTACAAATAATAATGGGATAAATATTAGGGGGAAATAGTATGGAAAAGTTAACGAATTTTTTCACAGAAGTAATGAAGAAATATTTACCTGATCCATTTGTATTTGCAATTGGGTTAACGTTACTAACATTTGTTTTAGCAATTTTAATTGAGGATATTAGTTTTGTAGATTTAACATCTGCATGGGGGAACGGCTTTTGGGATTTACTAGCGTTTACCACGCAAATGGCTGTTATTTTAGCAATGGGATATGTATTAGCGACTGCGCCGGTAACTGATAGATTGTTAAATAAAATTGCAAGTATGGTACATACACCAAAAATGGCGATTATTGTAGCAACACTTGTTGGTGGTATCGGTAGTTATTTAAACTGGGGATTTGGTTTAGTAATCGGTGGAATTATTGCGAAAAAATTAGCCTTGAAAGTTAAAGGCGTCCATTATCCACTGATTATAGCAGCTGCATATTCTGGATTTACTTTTTACGGATTAGGTATATCGGCTTCTATTCCAATTTTAATTTCAACACCAGGTCACTTCTTAGAAGATGCAATGGGCTTAATAACATTATCGGAAACAATTTTTAGTTTACCAATGATTATTACAACTATTGTTCTTTTAATTACATTGCCATTATTTAATGCAATGTTGCATCCAAAAGATCCTAAAAATGTTGTGGAGATTGATCCAGCAATATATGCAGACAAACCAAGAGTGAAGTTGAATATATCAGAAGATAATACGTTAGCGAATAAATTAAACAATAGCCGTATTTTAGCGTATGCAATTGGTGCGTTAGGGCTGCTTTACATTGTTATTTATTTCACAAATGGAAATTCACTTAACTTAAATATTTTAAACTTTATCATTTTATTTGTAGGGATTATTTTACTAGGAACGCCGGCTCGATATACTGAGCATTTAGCTGATGGGATTAAAACAATTTCAGGAATTATTCTTCAGTTCCCGTTCTATGCGGGTATCATGGCGATTATGGCTGCTTCTGGTTTAGTTGATACGATTGCCAAAGTATTTGTTGACTTATCAAACGAACAAACACTACCGTTTTGGGGATTAATTAGTTCATTCTTCATTAACTTCTTCGCACCTTCAGCGGGCGGACACTGGGCAGTTCAAGGACCCTTTATGATTGATGCAGCAAAGGAATTAGGTACATCTTTAGCAGAAACATCTATGTCTGTTATGCTAGGAAACGCTTGGAATGATTTAGTACAACCATTCTGGATTTTACCGGCTTTAGCGCTTTCACGTCTAAAGTTAAAAGACATTATGGGCTTCCTTGTAATGATTATGTTCTATGTAGGTATTATTTACATCATCGCAACTTTAGCTTGGTCATACTTACTTTAATAGATAAAAAGCCTTTGTTGTTTGACAAAGGCTTTTCCTAATAGGAGGATTAATCAATGTCCGTTATGAATCAAACATTTTTAACAGATGGCGAGATAACAAAAAAAGAAAAAACATTATTACTTGTTGGCTTATTTGCTGCAAGACGTGAAGAAAGGCAAATGCAGTATTTCGTTAAGCTGGCGGTTGAAGCGGAGAATTCTATAGTAGAGATTGCTGAACTTATTTCATCGGCGATTATTTCAAGAGGTATTCCGACTTGGTTATCTGGAATTGAAGCAATTACTTATGCGATTGAGCTAGTAGGAAATGCAGATGTTACAGTAGAAGAGGTAGGCGTATCTTCATTCATCTCACAAGAAGAGTGCATTAGCTATTACCAATCTGAATTCGAGGTACTACCAAAGTGGATTCAATATCTAGTAGACTATGCACCAGATACATTGTTGAAATACAGTAATCTTCGTACGACTTCTCTACGTGATGGTGCCGTATCACGCTTACTGAAGGAATTGTTATTATATGCTATCAATATTTGTGATGCGTATGAAAAAGGCATTGCTATCCACAAGGCAAATGCCATTGCGCTTGGGGCTGATGATGCTGTTCTAGAAGAAATCAAAGCAATCTGTATTTACGCAGTGGGGATACAAGCTATTTGGAGTGATGAAGCAGGAATTTCTCACCAACACACATCGCGCCCTTAATTGAAGTAATCCCAAGCCCTTATACATCACAGGAGCGGGCAGATGTCGTGATGCAGTTTTACAAAGCATATTTTAAAAGTCAGTATTTATTATAAGGAATTGTAACAGATAAGGAAAAGACATTAAGAAGATATTTTCGATATCAGGAATGATTAATCCTAAGGTTTTTGTTTGTTTTGTAACAAGACTTCGTACCATCTGATTAACTGAATAGTTATATTGAGTTGCAATACTATTAATTTCATCTTGTTTTTCTTTAGATATTCGAAAAGTTCGATCATTCAGAACTAATGAAACGCTAGTAGGTGAAATTTCAGCCATTTTAGCAATATCTTTGATTGTAACCTTCAACGTTTGTTTCTCACCCCAAATCGCCAATAATAATTTAAGTACAGCGTTTACTTAACGTAAAAAAAGAAGTAGAAATAGTTTCAGCCACTATTTCTACCTCTTTTATTTTTTCTATAAGAAGACGATCATTGAAAGAACGAACATGAAGATAACACCAGCTATCATAGGTACAGAAGTACGTTTAACGATTTCAATTGGATCTACTTTTACTGTTCCAGCAATGATTAAGACAACGGCGGCAACCGGTGAAACTGCTCTGAATAGGTTACCAGCTAGTCCCATTGGTACTGAAAGAGCTAATGGACTGATACCTGCAACTTCTGCTAAAGGCACCATTAATGGCACCATTGCGAAGAATAGAGCAATACCACTACCACTTAGTAAAACAATAAGCGCTGTGAAGAGCACTAGGATTAACGGTAAAATGAAACCATATCCGCTTCCTTGTGTATGTTGCATCGTTTCTTGTAACGTATCAATTAAGCCAATTGATTTTAAACCTGTTACAAAGACAGATGCAGCAACGATTAATGCTACGATTGGAATCGCACCGCCCATACCTTTGAAGAATACTTCTGTGTCTGCTAATACTTTTTTGTCTGCTTTATGGCGGATCAATTCACACACAATCGCTAGTACGAAAGATACTAATGCCGCTACTTCTACGCTAATCGTAACAGTAGTACCTGTTGTTATTTGTACCGCGTAAGCAACTAGCAGTAAAATGATTGGGAATACCGGTAGAATAGCGTATACCGTTTTGAATAACTTTCCACCTTCAATAGCTTTAACATCTTTCACTTCAACATCTGATTCTTGATGTTTACCAGCTGAACGTTTATCCATATATTTTTGCCACAAGTAGTGAACAAGGGCAATGAATAAAAGTGTTGGTATTGAAACGATAGCGTGATAGTTAAATACATATTGTGAAACTGTCAGGTCAGCAAACGCTGCATGTTTCGCTAATTCTTCTGCGATTGCTACGTTATCGCTACCTAATGGTGTTGGTACGATTGTTGCAGAAGTTGCAATAACAGCTGCGATACTTAAAGCAGACATTCCTGCTTTTTTTAGTACAGGATATAATGTAGCCAATAAAATAATCGCTAAGTTTGAAGCACTAGGAACTACTAATGATAGTAAGTTTCCTAATAAGAATACAATTGGTACTAAAATGTACACTGACTTTACTTTAGAAATAGGTTTTGTTAATACGTCTACAGTTACATCGTTTGCACCGATGGATGACATGTAGGCTGTATATCCACCGAGAATTAAAATAACAAAACCAGCTGACATAAGTGTGTCTTTAAACTGCGTAACGATTACTTGTAGTGGATCTAACCATAACGATCCTGTTGAAACGAAATCTTTAACAGCAATGTCTTTACCCATTAAAACAGCAACCACAACTAAAGCTATACCCATTAAAAAAAGTGAGATTTTAATATCCATTTTTTTGATTAGCATATAAACGACAACTGCAACAGCTATAATAGCAGCACTATACATGATGATATTTTCCAAGATGTTCAGCTCCTATAGAAGTTTTTTTATTAGTTGCATTTAGCTAGGCTTTCCATAAACCATGTTTTGAACATATCTGGGTCAATGTCGGTACATACTTTTGCGTTATTCTCTTGACCTAAATAGCCTTTAAAGTCAACAACTGTGCATCCAGCTGTCATTGATCCATTCAATTCAATGTCTACAAATGTTTCTTCTACTGTAAACATCTCTGGTTTTAATAGATAGGCAATGGCGCAGCTATCATACATTTTCAAACCTGTTTTCATGCTGCCGCCACGATAACGTTGGAACAGTTGATAAATCATACTGCCTGTTTTATTCATGTCCTTTAATTTTTGGCTATCTTCAGGGTATACAAGTGCTTTCCAGCCAACATCTAAACCAACCATTACTAATGGTAACTTACTTGAAAATACGATTTTAGCCGCCTCTGGATCCGCAAAAATATTATACTCGGCCATTACGCCAGCGTTTCCTCTGCCAGTTGAGCCACCCATTAAAACGATTTCTGCAATGTTTTCTTTTACTTCAGGATACATTTTCAGAAGTAGGGCGATGTTTGTTAATGGACCGATTGGAACTAGTGTAATAGGCTCTTTACTTTCCATAATGACGCGTCTCATAGCATTGACAGCGTTTTCATTTATGAGATAGCTTTTCGTAGGTTCAGCAAACTCATAGCCACCCATTCCTGAATCCCCGTGTACATTCGTTGCTTCAATACGTTTTTTAATTAATGGCTCTGATGCTCCCATAGCAACAGGTATATCTTTTTGGAATAATTCGAGTAATCTTTCAGCATTGTACGTAACTTTATCTAAGCCAACATTTCCGGCTACAGTTGTGATTAATCGTACATCTAATTCTTCACTGAAGAGAGCAATAGCAAGTGCTACTGCATCATCAATTCCAGGATCCGTATCAATAATAATTGGTCTTTTAGTCATTTTATTTTTCCTCCTTGAAATACGAAATAATTTCATCTCTTGTTGGGATAGATGGTTGTGCACCTTGTTTAGTGACAGCTAAAGCAGAAGCTTTTGAAGCATAATTCATACATTCAGCAATCGTTTCCCCATTTGAAAAGCTATATAAAAATGAACCGATATACGTATCTCCAGCGGCTGTTGTATCTACAGCTTTCACTGAGTAACCTGAAACAGAGATAAATTCATCAGCTTGACCATAAACACTACCATTCACACCTAATGTAATAAGGGCTGAATGGACGCCAGCTTCAAAAAGAATGGCCATAGCCTTTTTGCATTCTTCTTCTGTTGTTGGGTAGATACTTGTTAATAACTCACATTCGGATTGATTCACAATGATCAAATCAATATATTTATAGGATTCTGAAGGAATCTCTTTTGCTGGAGCTGGATTTAAAACAGTAAACAATCCTCTACTTTTTGCTTCTTTCAATGCTTCAAGCACAATGTCTTGTTTATTTTCAAATTGCGTTAAGAAGATATCTCCTTTGCTTGCTAGTTGTTGTATAGCATTAGAGATTTCCTTATTATCTACATAATGATTCGCACCTGCATTTAAAATAATGCGATTATCTCCTTGACTTCGAACGATAACAGCAACGCCAGTAGGTACTTCTTCACATTCAGTAATATAACTGCAATCCACTTGATTTTCAGTTAAAGAAGTAATTAGTTCCTTTCCAAAAAGATCACGGCCTACAGAAGCGATCATATAGGTTGGAGCACCGCTCTTTGCAGCTGCTACAGCTTGATTTCCACCTTTTCCACCAGGAGCAGTGAAAAAAGAATGTCCACCGATTGTTTCACCTGATTTGGGTAAATGCTCAGCTTCAATGGACAAATCCATATTCAAACTACCAAAGACAATGATTTTTCTCACATTTTTCATTCCTTTCAAGAAAACGATGTAAGTCTTATTATATTGAAGTGATTTTATTTTTCGTCCTTGAAAAACGAAGATAGTATAGAAGGTTGTGCACCTTGTTAAGATGATGTGCTGATAATAAGTAAACAATTGTTAACGCTTTCATTTAAGCTAAATGAATTGATAAAACGTTTTAGCAATTAGATGATAACACCTACAATCTAAAATTTCTATGGTAATATTTTATTGATATATAATTCCTTTAAAAGTGAAAAATAACATAAATATATTATTTCGATATGTGTTACCAATGAGTTTCAAGAAATGAAAATTATGTCGCAAGTCTTTTAAAGCCACGAAGATGATTCTTTATTGCAAGCTATTATTACGCAGAAGGGATATAAGTAATTTGGAATGAAGGAGACAAAAAAACCTGCTAAACTTTAGCAGGATAGGGGATTAACGATTTATTTTAAAGACTGGGTCATAAAAGCTTTCATTTCAACGCTGAGAGCACTTAATTCTTCAATAATCTCACTAAAATCCTGGACAAGTTGAGCCTGTTCATTAATAGCACTATTGATTTGACCCATGTTTTGCTTTAAGTTTTCAAGATTATTATTAATGCTACTTAGCGAAGATTCAATATTGGCAGTTGCAGTTGCTGTTTCGAGAATAAAATCCTCCTACGCAGTTATGCGAGGGAGGATTTTTGGATATTTATCTAAAGACGGTTAAGTATGAAGAGCTACTTGGTCGTAGGCATTTAAAGCATTGACACCGTGCGCAAGTGCAGATCCAGCCTTTAAGGCAGTTGCGACCATAATGGATTCAGCAATTTCTTCTTTCGTGACGCCTAGTTTTTTTGCACCCTGTACATGTAAGGAAATGCAGTACGGGCAGCCAGTTGTATGGGCAACCGCAATGGCAATCAGCTCTTTCTCACGGCCTGACAGGAGCCCGTCTTTCATAGCCTTCGTGTCAAAATCGATAAAGGCCCTAAAGGCATCAGGATTTAGGCTCGAAAATTCTTTTAAACGAGAGAAATACTGCTCTTTATAAAGTTCTTCTCCCTCAGCGTCATCATAGGCATTTAAGGCATTAACACCATGAGCAAGTGCAGAACCAGCCTTTAAGGCAGTGGCAATCATAATAGCCTCGCTAGTTTCTTCTTTGGATGCATTGTTGTTCTTAGCTTGTGTAACGTGCAACTCTACGCAATATGGACAGCCAGTTGTATGGGCAACAGCTACCGCAATTAGTTCCTTTAATTTAGCAGATAAAATACCTTCCTTTAATGCAAGGGAATCAAACTGGACAAAAGCTTTAAATGCCTCGGGTGCAAGATCTGCAAATTCACCTAAACGATTAAAATATTTTTTTTGATATAGACTTTCAGTTGACATGGAACACACTCCTCATCATTCATTGTTTTTTGTTGATAAGCAAAAACTGTAGTCCTCAATAAAAATAATTACAAGATGATTGCGCTTTCGTTTGTACTAAATAATATATAAAATACCTTTTAATGTCAAATTATTTAGAATAATTAAAATATAGATGCGTGTAAACTAAATCATGGATTTTTTCATTTATTATTTAGGGATCTATACCAGAATCGCTAGGTCGCACTTGTTTTTCACAAGCGAATACCGAACAGTAAATTTTTTTAGAATATTTTTCAAACGTTCAAAAGCCCATTTGTCAAAATTGATATACGACTTAAAAATAAATATGTGTCAAAGTAGGCTAAAGACCTAAAATGGCACTTATTTAAAAATATGTCGTATATCAAAATCGACCGTTTGAATAAATTCGAGATTATGTAAGTCACTATTAAAATTGCCTATGATAAAACGAAAATGACCTCGATACATTTTTATTTAAAAATATATCATGAAGAAAAATCCACAAAAAATTTGGCTTTATAATTTTTAGTTGCTCTAATTCTTTAAAGAGATAGTTGGGTCGACGCTTCGTATAAAAGTCTAGTTATATAGGCATTTCAAAGTGTTTATAAAAAATAACACTTTTTCTGCAGCATCTTTTTCACTTATATACAGATGATTCATTCGGAAGAAAAAGGTGATCAGTAATGCATTTTTTAGAGTAAATACATCTCTTTTATAGCCTGTTTCATTTGAAAGGACATATATCTATTGTCCTATCTGTTATATTTCACGGCATGATCAGCGGAGAGAAAGTGGATCTAGTTTGAGTTGTTTTTGTACTTTTTTAAGTGTTTTTCAGTTGTTTTGATAGTGTGGATGGCCATATTATTTGGCGCATACGTATGAATGAAAATATTTTAGTAGAATGCTATAAAGTACCTGAAAATTAATTTGAAAGAGTATATCTTAATTTTGTCCTACACGAAATCTGTACTTATCAGCTGATTACACTCCTGACGGACGTTTTTCATTCCATGTGCTTGTGTAATAGTAGACTTTCTTTTAAAGTCTAGGACATATTTTGGAAATGACCCTTATTTAGATTAATATGTTCAATTCATACATATTCAGAAAACAATGCTAACACTTTTGTTAGGGAATAATAGGATGAAAAAATTTGATAGTAACTCATTAACATAGGTTTGTCTTTTTGGGACAACATAAACGTACGAAATAACTGCATGAGGTGATGATCATGATCATTGAAAGGTCGTCCGAGTGGGAAGAAGGCTTCATAAATAGACTGGAGAATCCCGAAAAGTGGGACAGTTGGACATTATACAAGATGAGTTACGAAATAGTAAAAACAAATTTAATAACCGAATTTTCAGGTTTACAATCTGCTAAATATCTGCCAAATCTAACGCCTTTAACGCATCAATTGGAAGCTGCTAAAACGGTCATCGAAAGGATGAATGGCAAAGCAATTCTTGCAGATGAAGTTGGGCTTGGAAAAACCATTGAAGCGGGTTTGGTTTTGAAAGAATACCTTATAAGAGGTCTTGTGAAAAAAGCATTAATATTGGCTCCAGCTTCTCTTGTTAATCAATGGGTTGAAGAATTGAATCAGAAATTTCACATACCGGCCATTCCTTATAAAAAAAATTACCCAATAGACCGCTACGATATTATTGTAATGAGTATGGATACAGCTAAAAAAAGTCCACATAGAGAGCTTATATATGCTCAAAACTTCGACATATTTATTATTGATGAGGCCCATAAATTAAAAAACCATAAAACGCAAATATACGAGTTTGTTCAGAGTTTAAAGAAAAAGTTTTGCTTGCTGTTAACAGCTACACCAATTCAAAACGATGTATTTGAGCTGTTTTATCTTATATCTCTACTAAAACCAGGTCATTTAGGTAATTACGAGACGTTCCAATCTGCCTTTTCAGCGAGTAAACATGATTTAGAGCACGATGATTACTTGAGAGCTTTGGTGAATCAAGTAATGGTTAGAAATAGAAGAGAAGATACAGGAATTGAATGGACAAATCGTCGTGTCCAAACAATTCCTATCCAATTTACAAAAGAAGAAAGAGAAGTTTACGATTTGCTTGTAGAGCTAAAAAATGTGTCCTCTGTTTTTTCAGGTTCTTTTGCATTGATTACGCTCCAAAAGGAAATGTGTAGTAGCAAGGAAGCTACTTGCTTAACATTAACAAAAATGCGTGAAGACTGTGTTGCACCAGATGAAGTGGAGTATGTGGATCGCATTATTGAAAAATTGATGGCATTAGAAATAAATTCGAAAGCAGAAAAGGTTTTAGAAATTATAGCTCAAGCAAATGATAAGGTTATTATTTTCACTGAATATCGAGCAACTCAAATCTATTTACAGTGGTATCTCCACGTGAAAGGAATTACAAGTGTCCTCTTTAATGGCAAATTTAATAAAAATAAACGTGACTATATGAAGCGTTTATTTAAGGAACAAGCACAAGTATTAATAGCTACAGAGGCCGGTGGAGAAGGGATTAACCTGCAATTTTGTCATCATGTTATAAATTACGATTTACCTTGGAATCCCATGAAATTAGAGCAACGAATTGGACGTGTACATCGATTAGGACAAGAACATGATGTTCATATTTACAATCTAGCCATCGAAAATACTATTGAAAACAATATACTGGAATTACTTAATACCAAAATTGGGGTTTTTGAGAAAGTAGTGGGAGATTTAGACGACATTTTAACAAATTATAAAAAAACGATTTGAAACGAAGGTAGCCAAAGCGGATAATTTTCGCTTAAAAGCAAAGCAATAGGGTACACAAGAGGAGGATATAGATGTATCCACAACAAGTTCATAAATATTTGCAGCAATTTTTCACTGAAAATGACTGTTGTATTTTGGGTGATGATGAGCATTACATCACCGTTCAATTAACGATTGATATGGATAAACGAATTATGAATCGCCCTTTTTATTGGCAATATGTAGAAGCTACGAACGGTGAACCAAGTCCAGCTCAAGTAACATTTATTACGGATCAAAATAGGATTGAAGAGAAAATCATGGGTGAAGTGATACATTTTGGTTCGCCCCGCCTCAATCAACTGTTTCAAGTAACGAAAGAGCTGGGAGCATTTGTACAAATGTTTGAAAAGGTAGATAGGCTTGAAACAAAGTCCTTTTTAACGCCTTGGCTAGGTGTGAATTATAAAGTATCGTATTGTAGCGATCAGACGAAAGAGATGCTTTATTCATTTGGCATTAACTTAATGACAGGTGAGGTCATTGAGGAATTTCAGGAATCATTGAATGATATGGATTTGGTTTCAGTTATATCAGAAGACGCATTCCAGGTGCAATACATCATAAAACCTAATCGAGCCCTTCAACGTTTAGATACAATCGTTGATGATATCATTCAACAAGATGACCATATATGGGCTGAAGAAGCTAACAAGAGATGGCATAGAAGCCAAAGAGTATTAGAGTACTTTTATGAAGGTGTAGAACATAAGCCAGAGTGTTATGAAATTGAGAAGAAGGCATTGGAAGAACAATACGATCCTAAAATAAAAGTTGAAATTATTAATGGTGGATTATTTTATTTAACATGAAAATAAAAGGAGTTAGCTCAGAAAAGTCATTTTGAGTTAACTCCTTTCTGCATTGCCCTAAGTATGATAAAATAATTTAAATAATTTTCTGAATATTCAAGAGGGGGGCCTTTGACAGTGGTGAACATTTCGTTATTTTTAATCATGTGTATTTTGCTCATTATTTTACCCGGGCCTGATACAGCCATTGCAACCAAGAATACACTGACTGTTGGTAGGAAGGGTGGCTTACAAACAATTATAGGATCCTGTTGCGGTCTACTTATTCATACATTAGCTGCGGTAATAGGACTTTCGGCAATTATTGTGAAGTCTGCATACGTATTTGCCATTTTAAAATACGTGGGAGCGGTATACTTGTGCTATTTAGGGATTAAAACTTTATGGGCACTAAAGTCATTAAGCACGGAGCGGGTAGAAGAAAATGATGAGGCTTTACCCGATAATAAATACGATAGTCATTCTTGTTTTAAGCAAGGTTTTTTAACAAATATCACAAATCCTAAAGTTGCTGTATTCTTCCTAACCTTTTTACCTCAATTCGTAGATGGAACAGTTAATACTTTCCTCCCATTTTTAATGATGGGCATAATGTACACAGCTTTAACAGCTATGTGGTTTATTTTTTATGTCTACTTATTGGATAAAATCAGTGCCTTTATGAAAAAGCCGAAAACGAAAACAGTTATTGAAGGACTAACAGGTACAATATTAATTGGATTTGGCATAAAGCTTGCATTAGAAAAAGCCCACTAATTGTGGGCTTTTCTATTTTTAACTATTACAAAAAATAGTTAATTATGCTTTAGCTTGTTGCTCTGCTACCCAATTATTCGTATCTGCGATTGTTGGGTTAGCTAGGTAATGGCCACCTTCAATTTGAAGTGTTTGACCAGTCATGAATTTAGATTCATCAGAAGCTAAGAATACAACGGCATGACCGATATCATCTGCTTCACCGTGGTATGGTAGAGCATTAAATTTCATAAAGATATCTAGCATAGGTTGTGGAATATTAGCTTTAGCAGCTGGTGTTAAAATAAGACCTGGTGCGATTGCATTACAACGGATGTTATCTTTACCGTATTGAGTTGCAATATATTTTGTCATATTAACAACGCCCGCTTTTGTTGCACCATAAGCCGTACGTATTTGGTCACTTGCGAACCCAGCCATTGAAGCTGTGTTAATAATAGAACCGCCTCCCGCTTTTTGCATATGAGGAATAGCATAACGGCTACCAAGTAATACTGATTTTAAGTTCATGTTAACTAAACGATCGAACTCATCTAGATCCATATTCACTACATCTAAATCTTTACGTAGACTAGTTCCACCAACATTATTATATAGAACTGTTATAGTGCCATATTTCTCAACAGTAAATTCAACTGCTGCTTCGATTGTTTTTGCATCTCCAGCATCAAGGAATACTGCTGATGCTTCATAACCTTCTTTTACTAAAGTTTCTGCAACTTCTTTTGCACCTTCGATATTATAGTCTGCAATAACAACTTTTGCGCCTTCTTTTGCTAATAATGTTGCTGCTGATAAACCAATTCCTGATGCGCCACCAGTAACTAGTGCTACTTTATTTTCTACACGTTTCATAAGAAATTCCTCCAATAATATCAGATAAAAGAGTGTGCACTAACAGATGTACATCTTACTCAATTTCATCGTATTCATATTTTCGTCACATTTGATAGTTTAGCACTAAACTATCAATAATTAAATTAAAATGCCCGAATAGAATTTCATTTACTGATAGAAGTAGAAGATGTAATCATTTACGAGAAAAATTCAAACGTATTGAATTAGAAATGATTTTTATTGAGGTTGTTGTAGATTAAATAAGCCCATCAATAATAGACCAAAAAAAAAAGCTCCACGATTTTTGCTATGCAAGCTACCGAGGAGTTCAAAAGAATAAGACATAATGTTTATGGACAGCCATAAATGAAGGGATACGCATTTATTGAGTATCTTGATCGAAAATCTGTTGTAACTTTACCAATTTATTATCCCAAAACAGGTCAAAGTATTGTAACCAGTCTTCGATTTCCTTCAGGCGCTCAGCGTGAAGTGTGTAGATTTTCTCGCGACCACTTTTTTTCGCAGATACAAGTTTGACTTCTTCTAAAACTTTCAAATGCTTTACGATAGCTGTACGACTAATGGGGAAATGCTCAGAAATCGCGGTGATTGGTTTGTCATTTGCAGCAAGAAGCTCCAATACACGACGTCTTGTAGGATCGGCTAATGCTTGAAAAACATCTTGCTTTTCAGCGGATTGATTCACTCTGCTTCGACAGCCTCTTTTAATTTTTGTCCGATGATCATCGACCAGCCACCGTCCATATTTTTATGGACATCTTTAACAGACATTTTAGCTTTCGGTACAATGTGCGAAGCGTCTTTCCAACCACCATGTGTTAACGTAAACTCGGTTTTTTCCCCTACTTCCTTTAGCTCAAATGTCACAAACCAACCATCTGTATCCCAAGCAAATCGTACAAAGTTTGGTGCATCTACTTGTTCAACTTTACAAGGTGAGGGTCCAAATGGTGATTGTATTGTAAATTCGTGTCCTACCATAGGCTTAAAATCATTTGGCATTAACCACAATGCTAGTTGCTCCGCTTCGGTAACTCTCTCCCACACCTTTTCAATTGGTGCATTTAACGTAATTGTTTTTACGATATTTTGTAATTTTTCAGTCATGTAAAAACTCCTTTTTAAAAAGTATAACCCTTAGGTGTCATAATTATGTAACACCTAAGGGTTATATGTCAAGATTGGAATGGGGATAGATTTTAATTTGGAAGCTCCATAATAATAAATCGGGTTTTATTGCATAAAAGTTCTAACGATGAGCGGTTTCTTTGTAGATGTCTGTAGATGTTTTGCACCATATTGAATTACCTAATACTTAAAATGTAATTGATATAAAAAATTATCGTATTCTTTTCATGATTATGTAATTACTTTTCTAATTTGGGGTAAAACTAAGCGCAGTCAGTATGTAACAAGAAAAATGATTTTTCAATAAATATGGACAAGTTATGTAACTAAAAAATAGGAATCATTATTCATTTTACAACTTCATGGCTTTTTGTTAAAATCCATTTTTGAAAAGTCTGTCGTCAGACATCTATAAGTTGTCTTTATAAAAGGAAACGTTTTCATCACAATAAAACATTAAGAAGGTGTCTATTATGAACGTACTATGGGGAATATTCGGTATACTTATTGTTTTAGGTATTGCTTTTCTTTTATCAAGTGCTAAAAAGTCGATTAAGTGGCAAACCATTTTAGCTGGATTAACTATTCAAATTTTGTTTGCTTTTATCGTTTTAAAATGGGAAACCGGTCGTCAGGCGCTTCTCGCTCTGTCCAACGGTGTGCAAAATTTAATTTCATATGCGAATGAGGGGATTTCGTTCTTATTTGGTCCTTTAGCAGATTCGGACAATTTTGGGACGATTTTTGCGATTTCAGTGTTAACCGTTATCATTTTCTTTTCTGCCCTTATTTCAGTGTTATATTATTTAGGTATTATGCAGTTCTTTATTCGTATCATTGGGGGAGGACTTTCAAAGATTCTTGGGACAAGTAAGGCAGAATCAGTTTCTGCGGCAGCTAACATTTTTGTTGGGCAGACAGAAGCGCCTCTTGTTATTCGCCCATTTATTGCTAAAATGACCAAATCCGAGCTGTTTGCTGTTATGACAGGAGGCCTCGCATCAGTCTCTGGTTCGGTTTTAGTGGGATATGCATTGTTAGGTGTACCCCTAGAATATTTACTTGCAGCAAGTTTCATGGCGGCCCCTGCAGGGTTGGTTTTAGCTAAATTGATGATACCGGAAACGGAAACTGTGGACGAAGATAACTTTGAGTTAGAAAAAGATGAGTCTTCTGCAAATGTGGTTGATGCAGCTGCACGCGGAGCAAGTGATGGCATGAAGCTTGCAGTAAACGTTGGAGCGATGTTACTTGCTTTTATTGGTATTATTGCGCTGCTTAACGGGCTACTGGGTGGTTTAGGAAATATCTTTGGATTTGAAGGATTAACAATTCAAGGCATTTTAGGTGTAATATTTTCACCATTGGCATTTGCTATTGGTGTACCATGGTCGGAAGCAATTCAAGCTGGTTCCTTTATCGGACAAAAGCTTGTGTTGAATGAGTTTGTTGCGTATTCAGCATTCGCTCCAGTTATTCCAGATTTATCTAGTAAAACTGTTATTATAGTCAGCTTCGCGTTATGTGGGTTTGCAAATTTAAGTTCGATGGCGATTTTACTAGGTGGCTTAGGATCATTGGCACCAAGTCGCCGAAATGATATTGCTCGTCTAGGATTTAGAGCTGTTGCTGCCGGAATGTTAGCATCCTTATTAAGCGCGGCGATTGCAGGCATGTTTATTTAATTCCTTTTCAGGAGGCGCTCAAATCCTCGCTGAATAGGTTTAATCTTATACGACATCTAAACAGAAGTTCGATTTTACTAAATTGTATTTGTATAGATGGTTGTTATTCAACTAACTCCTTTAGATAAACAAGTTATAAATTGAAAAGAAGAAAATAATTTAAAAAAGCATTCAGGGAATTGCCCTTGAATGCTTTTTTAATTTTTATTTAGAGTGAATTTCCTGAACGCATTCAATCTGTTAGCCAGACTTCACTACATAGGGATGTGTGCTTAGACACCCATTTTTCTACGAGTATTGCTTGTTTTTTTCGCTTGCTGACTTTTCATTTTTTTTGTTGAAAGGTCGGCATTCTTATTGCCTTTATTAGCAGATGACTGATTCTTTTTATTTTCAAGTTGCTTCTTCACAGCCTCTTGCAGGCTGATTTTCTTTTTTGGTGCTTCGGTTTGATTATTCTCGGTCATTGGAAATTCCTCCTTTTTAAATATGATAGTTAGTCCAGTATAATCTATTTCTTCTTATTTGTGAAACATTGCACTTAAAAGGGACTATTGCAATAATTCCAATTTTTGAATAGCAGCAAGTATTGCGATACTTAAATAGTTTTTTATTATGCAACAGGGCCCCTGTCAATACTGCAATAAACTTTCAGTGTTTTTTTCTATATGACTTTTGAATCTTGTACCTGACTCTAATATAAGTGTTTTTTGGAGCAGACGGATCCCTCGATACTCTTGCGACTTGCCCGCGGAAAAGGAGTGTTATTTGTCTGCAAGTACAGATCCTGTTATAGAGCCTATCTTTTATCATGCAAATAAATTATAATTATTAAGAAAATTCTAATTATTTTAAGTTGGACAGTAAATAATTTTAAGGAGAGAAAATAATGTTAAATTCCGATTTAGATATACGTTTAGAACCGCGTATTAAAGAATTATATCAATTACATAAGGAACGTTCTGCAAATATTGACTGGAGTTATCACGAATTTATTCCATGGGACAAGGCCATGTCATTTAAACGAGTTCCTTGGGATGAGAGTCAAGTAACTCTTCCAGAAGGCGTAATTGTTGCGATAGAAACAGCATTACTTACAGAAGCAAATTTACCTTGGTATACTTCGCATTTGGATTATACATTTAAAAATTCAATGGAAGTTATAAATGATTTTGTCCATACTTGGACGGCTGAAGAAGACCAACACTCTAATTTGCTTGAAACGTATTTATTGGTGACACGAAACGTAAATCCCAAAAGATTGCACGAATTAAGAAAACGAATAGTTGAAAACGGTTGGTTTCCAGACTTCACTAACCCTCTAGCGACAATGGCCTATACTTCATTGCAAGAGTTAGGTACACTCGTTTTTTATAATAATGTAGCGAAGATAGCGGGTCAGTACGACAAAGATTTAGCAACATTACTTCGACGTTTAGCGAAAGACGAAGCACTTCATTATGCATTCTACCGCGACACAGTGAAAGCGCATCTTGAACTTGATCCGAATTTCATTGTTTTTTTTGAGAATGTAATTATTAATTTCTCTATGCCAGGTGCAGTTATGCCAGACTTTAACGAAAGAATGAAAACCATTGCAATCGATACGAATTATGGACCACTACAATACTTTGACCAAGTACTAGATGTAGTTGTTAAATATTGGGATATAGAAAACTTACAGCCTACTAGCGAAGAGGCCAAACAGTCACAAGCGAATATCATGAAATATCATGGGCGTCTAAAAAGAATTAAAGATCGCCAACTAGCAAAAAAATAAAAGGTGTATGTATGAAAGGGTTTTTTTATAATGAAAACAACTTGTGAATTATGTGAAAAAGAAACGAAAAATAAAATAAGTTATTTAGAACTTGAAACGTGGGAATTTGATTTTTTAGAGAAAGAGAAAAAAGATTTTCACTCTATTTGTTTCAATTGTTTTGACAAACATACCAATAATTTCATTGATAAAGAAGTAGATCTTGAATTGAGAAAAAAACGTGCTCTTTCGGTGAATAAAGAAATCCAAGAAGAAATCGATGCTATTCTTGAAATTGAAAATTAATTATTCAACTATAAACTCGATAAGGTACTTGATATAGAAATGTCACATCAAGACCAAGAGTACTCCATAAAGGGCTATATAAGAGAGCAGAGCGATGAAAATAGATTGAGCAACAGAAAAACAGAGTTAATCTACATATAGGTAGAAACTAACTCTGTTTTTTTATATTTCGTAAACTGGATATTAAACTAATGCACCTGTTAGCTTAAGTACTGTTCTTCACAAACATTTAACTTCTTTATATGAAAAAAGGAACAAAGGAACTACCGGTTTTATTGATAATCCTTACAAAAATTAAGCAGTTATTTTTTGTGGGGATTTGTCACTCATTTTACTAAACAAAATAAATAAAGCCACAATAATTAATATAACCGGAGTTAACTCTTTTGGGAAAAACAGTATGAGAAACAGTCCTACTAATAAAGGTGACTTTAAAATAGCAATCGAAGCACTGCTAGCTATAATTGCTACAATAAAGAGCGTATCTAGTTGTGGAAAAAAAGATGCGATAGCGTAGCCCTGTAAAATAGAAGCAAATATCACTGGGAAAATATTACCTCCTATCCAACCTGACTTTAAACAAAACTCCATAAAAATCAGTTTTAAAATAGAACCCAAAAATAAAGTAGCAATTGAAAGAGTCGGTACTAAATTAGGTAAATGTTGCATAGAATGTTGGCCGGAAAAAAGCAAATTAGGAGCGATTAAAGACATTAAACCAATGCCAATACCACCGATAACAGCACTTAAAATAATTTTATTGTTTATTTTAGAAAATAATTTATTCATTACTCTTTCCAATAGTTTATAAAGTTTGCTAAACAAAATACCAAACAAAACTAAAGGAATAAAAAGAAACAATTCATCCAACCCCCAACTAGTTTCCCCTAACTTTATCGCAAGAGGGGGTTGTTCTGATATTTTAATAAAAAACGTAAAGGTAACAATACCGTTAACGATAAATAACATATATAATAATTTCTTGAAAAAAAGCAGTTTTTTATCTTTAGGGGCCTGATCAGGATTGTAGGGAACACGGTAGTTATGAGGTAAAGCTAAGTTTTTTATTCTGATGAACCAAGATTCCTTTTTCCACTCGTCGTAGGAATAATAAATGTAACGCATTTTATCAGCTTGCCATACGGATAGCGCAATAACAGAACTTAATATGGCTGCTTCAGGACCTACACCCGCACCAAAGATTAAAACTAAAAAAGCAATAAAAAAATTTACAAATACATATGAATAGTCCATTCTTTGCGTTGTTTTTAATTCAACAATAGAATCATGAGCTATTTTCGGAAGATTTCCCCATTTATATCTACTAACACCTACTAAAACACCACCGAAAATACATAAAATTAATGGATAAATGGCAGGTGTATTTAATTGATTGGGTATGTCAGTCCATATAATATCTGTCACTCCATTAACTAAAATTAAAAAAACAGAAGATATAACACCGATTATCCCACTTAGTATTAAACCATAAACAAATAATCCGATTATTTTAAAATACTTCTCAGTCAAATTAAAATTCCCCACTTTTTATTTGTATTTTAAGACTTTCTCTTTTTGCATTAAGAAGAGGGCAAAATATTTTGTGTAAATGGAATAGATGACAAAAAAAGGAAGACCTTTTCTTGGTAGAATTAAGACACTACAACCAATCCTATAAAAGAGGTTTTCCTTATTAATCAGTTTACAAACAAGGTATTACCGAAGTTTTTTCGTACGCAATTAGAAACAACCGTGAATACGTTGCTGGTGACAGCACTAACAGCATTTTTAGATAACGAAAAATATGATCGAATTGGCTTCAACTCAGATAACTCGTGGAATAGCTTGTATTGGTACACGGTGCACACCGAGTAAGGTGATTTAAACATCCAGATTCTACGCGATCGAAACGGCGAGTTCAAGCCACAGACCGTCGCACCCTATAAACGCTTAAATGCCACGTTAGAATCAAGGGTTATTCATCTCTTTCAAAAAGAAATTACAATGCCAAAAATGATCGCCTTTTGACAATAGCCTTTGTTAAAAAAATCAGGTACATTTGGTAACTGAAAAGTAGAGAGTATTAGAAACATCGATCAACTTGTTTTTAAAAATTATGATGTCATTTGAAAAGTTAAGCATTCTCCCAACAAAAAAATCTCTCATAGTTTTCACTATGAGAGAAATGCTTCAAAGCCTTAAGGCTCTAAGTTCAAAGGTAAAAGCTGCGTATGCCGTATGTCTTATAGAAAGTTTTAAACCACCACTCCTCAAAAAATGAATTTGCGAAAATGTAGCAAAATAAGTTTTCTGCGTCTATTTTTTGTCTGTAAAGCCCCTAAATTCTATGGATTCTCTATATTTTTCCCCACTCAATTTTTATTTAAAGCTATCTTCTTAATGATTGTTGCTATTCAACTAACTAAGCAGGTTAGCTGAACAAGAAGCGTGCTATAATGTGAAAAAAATGATATTGGAGCAATGATTTGAAGATTAACTATCCTTTTAAACCAAAGTCAAATAAAGAATTGATCCCTAGGCAATTTTGGGCGATTCCTTTACCTAACGGAAATTTTGCTTGTGGCAGAGTTGTACAAGTAACAGGGAAATATAGTGCAGTCCCAACAAAAACTTTTCTCGCAGGATTAATGGATTGGTCAGACAGTGTGCCCCCTACGTTAGAATCAATTGCAGGAACAAAGACTATAATACAAGGAGTAGCACATATTAATTGTATTTACGAAACTGGGTTAGACGGAATGATAAGCGGGTACCGTCCATTGGAATTAGACTCTATTGAACCTAATTATTTTCGTTCGCAAATTGGCTATCAACCCGAATATTGTAAATTAATGAGGGGGTTGGAAGAAGTAAGACCTATTACAAAAGCGGAGTGCGGTAAATATTCTACTCTTGGAATATGGGGTACGGATTACATAAGACAAGTTGCAGAATCAAAGCTATTCAACTAATGGGGAGCGATTGTTCAATTAGAGCAGTCGCTTCTTGTGCTAACGGGGCAGATTAGTTGAATAAGTTTGTCAAAGAAAATTAATATTAATTGTATTATTTATGAGAGATAATCAAGGAGAGGAATCAATGCAGATTTATTCATATAGCATCCCAGAATCAGATTCTTTTTACACAAGAATTCCTATTTATAACGAGGATGAAAAAATTATAAGCATCATCAAGAAAAATCGTCATCGTATTCTAACACAACTATTTCATATGCTTCTGCAATCAGGGATGCCACACTGCTATAAAGCTATTTCAATTGATAATAGTCCAATATATGAAATCGACTGCGTATTTACAGGTGTTCGTTATACTCTTCATAGTTACAATGCAATGAATAAAATTTCAATTAAGCAAAATCGAGTACAATTAATTGAAAAGATGCAAACCTTTATGATCAACGGGAACGTGTACCAATTTGAGAAAGATTACTCTTGGTCAGGAACTTTAAAGTTAAATGGTGAAAAAATTGCTTTCATTATAAATTTAGATCATACAAATATAAATTTAACGAAGCGTATCCGCATTGAAGCAATCAATGATGATATAGCATCGCTAATAGCAATAATGTATCAGACATTTGTATATCCACAGTAAAGCAATCAATGATGATGGCAGATCTCTAATTTTAATAATCTATTAAACATTTGTATATTAAAAATGTTTGATATAAAACCGTTTAATACTTAAACTAACGGAGGCTTTTGTGGAATAAGGATATTTAAAATAATCTGTCTTTTTTTGGGTCTCGTCAGATTTATGCGGATTTACAAAGTTAAGGAAAAAATTGTTACCAAACGGCGCTTTGGGAAGGTTATACTTAAGATTGTTTCGTAATAATAATGTCATTTAAAATTGCCACGTAAATGTAATTTTAAGCCACAGGGGGTGGACGTATTGCTAAAAATACTAAGGGTCGTATTATCCATCACTGTTTTAACTTTAGCGGGGTATGGTTTGATATCTGGGAATCACGAGTTAATTCCATATATGATGTTTTTTATGGGGGCAATGTTTTTGGTTATGGGCATAGCCGAAATCAAGGAAATGCGGAAGCGAATGGGTATTTTTAATATTTTTGTTTCCATATTTGTTTTTTATGTTTTTTTGGAAAAGTTATTATTAAATTAAAGAGCGTGATTGTTGCATACGCTTCACTTTTCTTCTTCAACTAATGGTACTTTTGTGAAACAAGGATTTATAAAGTATACTAAATAAAATTAAATAACGTTCCCAAATGAAAGCTTGATAATATTTCAAACAGCTACAAACACTGTTAAATCAGTGTTTGTAGCTGTTTTCATTAGAAAATAATACTCTGAGACGCTGCGAGAAATCATTTTAAAGCGGACTGTTCGATCCACTTGTTCTGAATGGCGATAACATATAAATAGGTGCATTTTTTCTTCAACGACGCTGGTTAATTCAACAAGAAAAGAATATCCAATTTATGCTAAAATAATAAGTGAGGTGAGGAAATGAATATTGAGGAAGAAATCAGACAATTAAAATACCAAATTAAACTACTTAAATATATGGTTAATGACGATGAATTCCCCTTTTTTATGTATGCTTTAAACTTTGAATTTGAGGAAACTCAAGTCAAAGCTTTATTGAAGATAATATCTGCTTTTGATTACCGTCTAAAGAATAATTACCATGATTATCATGAATTAAACAAAGATGATGAAGCATTAAAAACGTTATTAAAAACCTATCATATCGACATCTACGAAATATACAAAACTGAGTTACCAACTATCACAGAGTTCAAACATTACTTGAACTGTATCTTTGCTGATAAAGAAATAAATGCAAAACACGTTATTTCGAGTTTAAAAGGACAATCAATATATAAGGAACTATGTGATTATCTATTGAATCAATTAGAAGGACTTTAACAAAGTTATGTTATTCAACGGGGGACTTTAGTGTAACAAGGTTTTATAACGTATACATAACTAAACCTAATAACGTTCCCAAATCGAAGTTTGGAAACAGACTTAAAGGACACGAATGTTGTGATATCAACGTTTCGTGGCTTTTCTTATGAACATTAATTATGCGTTGTTTTATGCACTTTTGTTAAAAGTCAGTCATAGCAAAGGTTTTTAAGCATTCGAAGTAATGTTGCACCATCGACTTTGATGAATAAAATCGTGTATAAAAATTGAAGTCTTATCGTTATAAATTCGCATAAATCTGACGAGTCCCCTTATTGTACTAACGAGGGCTTTACTTGAAGATCACTGAGTTGCATATATAGTTCTTTTTTCTTTACTGAACTAACGGTGAAGGATAGTAGAAGAAGGAATTAATGTAACTGAACAGGACACACTAAACCTAAATATAATTTAGGGTGATGAAATTGAATAAAAGTTTTCCTCTTCTATTGGTTTTATTTAGTATATTTATTTGTGGGTTGTATTACGGAACAGTAAATGCAAATCCGAACGACACTCCACCTTCTTTTGAGGAAGGGTTCACAGAAGTTGGGTATAAATCTGTAAAAGCAGCAGTAAAGGAATTTGAAAATCATTTTAAATGTGATGTAAAGTTGCCCGAAATGTTGCCTTCAATTTCTTTCACACATCAATTTGGAAGGTTTTTTGAAGATAAGAACTTTAATGTGAATGATTCCTTAGAAATTAGGTTTGTTAATAAAGATATAAGAGAAAATATTTTTAAAATTGACATTCGTCCTTCAAAAAATAAATTGAACTTCGAAAATAAACTGAACTTAAATGGTAAGGAGTATACACTTCAAGATGGTACCAAAGGTATTTATTTTGAAGACCGATTATTTAATTTTATTGTCTTTGAAAAGAATAATTTGCAATATATGTTTGGTATTTATAATAAAGTAGCAAATACAGAAACACCTGACACATTAGTCCGAATAGCTAATTCAATTGACTAACTTCTTCAGTTAAAGTCCATTAGTTGTCTTCTTCTTCAATTAACGGGGGCGTTAATTAAAGATCGTTGAGTTGCTTTGGCAGCTCTTTTTTCTTTATTAAACCAACGGGGCAGGTTAGTTCAATAATGGTATTATTAAAGAACAATAGAAAGAAATGGAGTGAACGATGATAGATTTAGGTCAATATTTAAATAATGCTTTTCCAGGACTTACTTTGGTACCTAGTCTTTATCATCAATGGGATATAGGTATTCACTTTGAATTAGGGGGTGAGATGTATCAATTTAGAGATGATGGTAGTCTGAATCTTGAAAAGTTTGACTGCGTATACAGTCAAGCGTTGTCTATATTTAACGAACTTTTTTCTGATTTGGATGAAATTTTTCTTGTTACGAATGTTTATCGGCACAAGTCTGATGAAATCAAGCAAAAGCGAATAAAGGTTTATGATCGCAATATAAAAAATAAAGATTTAAAACTCCATTTAAAGCAAGAAACCTTACCATACGTATTTGATCATGAAGGAGCGGACGATTTTTATACATCTCGATTTTCCTTAAAGTGTTGCAAACAAGATTTTAATTACCCATTACTTATTAAAGCAGCGTGCAATGAGGATTTCCCCTTGAAACCAAAATTCAGTACAGCTTCAGACTATCCAGATGTGTTTTTTATAAATATCACTAAAAATGTAATTTTTTTTATTTATGATGATAGAGGATGCGAGATCATCGCAACTAATAAGGAAACGATATATCCTTTATATGAAAAATACGGCGATTGGTTTGATGAATACTCACGAGAAGAGATTGTTAAACGTTTTAAATAAGAGTGTCATTATGTAATTCTCACTTGTCCTAAGAAAAAGTTTTCATACGTCTTGTTGAACTATGGGGCCTTTAGTTGAATAAGATAGCAAAATCAGAAGCTCCAACCATCTCCATATTTAAAAATACTGTTAATGCATTTATATCTTAAGAAAATATATATTTTCTGTTTGGGTGCAGAGATACTTATTTTTATTTTTGGTAAGCTTAACTCATCAGGAATAGAAATTAATGAAAGTGATTGCGACAAACCTGAAAAACTACACAAAAAACACTCTCACCAATTCAGGTAAGAGTGCTCTATATACATTGCTATTAAAGGCTATGTAGTAAAAGCCGCGTATGCCGTATGTCTTATAGAAAGTTTTAAACCACCACTCCTCAAAGTGGGTGTTCGCAGAAGTTATCCTGCATATCCTCATGCACCATGGTGTGAGGCCCGTCATTCCAACTCCAATAGTAAAACTCCCTTTTACAGCTTAAAGGTTAAAACTTAATATTATACGAACAATGCAGCCTTTAATGATATGATACGGTATGTCTTTTGAAGTTGCAAGTAAGTAGGTTTTAGAAAAAAAGTCAATGGGCGAGCATTGGAAATTGCGAAATTCTTGAAGAGAAATTGCGATGAGAATGCGATTAGTTTCATACATTTTTCACAAGCACGAACAAAAAATACGAACAACCTTTGCGAAAATGAGTAGAGTATGTAAAGATAGGTGCATATATGGATTTTACCCAATAAAAAAGTAAGGGAGGAAGCGGAAATGGCAGCATATCCTAATTGCCCAAAATGTAATTCTGAATATACGTATGAAGATGGTGCGAACTTTGTGTGCCCAGAATGTGCTCATGAGTGGAGTGCAGATGCAACTGAAGAAGTGTCTGATGCATTAGTTGTTAAAGATGTAAACGGAAATCTTTTAGCGGATGGCGATTCAGTAACAGTAATTAAAGATTTAAAAGTAAAAGGTAGTTCATCGACATTGAAAATTGGTACAAAGGTGAAGAGCATTCGACTAGTTGAGGGTGATCACAACATTGATTGTAAAATTGATGGTTTTGGTGCGATGAAACTAAAATCAGAATTCGTAAAAAAAGCATAACCAATTATTGCAAAAGAGTCGCTGCCTGCGACTCTTTTTGATTTTATAAAATAAATATAAAGTTTTATCAATTGAAAAGCTTTCGTAAAATAATGGCAATAGCAGAACCGAGTAAAGCAAAGATCGTATGTAAAATGGCAATAAAGCTTGCACCAATAAGCAGTGCGCCAATTTCTGATAGGTTGGAGTGACTGATGTAAAGAGAATTATTTAAATTATCGATTATCGCCCAAAAGAAAACAGGGGTGAAACTTATCGCAAAGACAATCCAACTATTTTTGTAAAATAAATAAGTAAGGCAACCGAAGATGGCGTACGATACGATAAAAAGTAAGTTATTACCTAGTAATGATGAGTTAAGGGCAAACATAAAAGACAGTACAATAAATACAAGATGAAAAAATGTCAATGTACGCTTCAACGGTTTATTTTGACTAGGTGATGGCTGCGTAGAGGCAAGACGCTGACAACTTTCACATGAAGCTATATGTTGTTCAATAAAGAGCAAAGTATCATTTTGTAAAGAATGTTTATGATATAAAGGTAGTAAATCTTCTACAATGGAACAATCATGTGACAAGGGATTCCCTCCAATCAGTTATCCCTATTATACGACTTTTTTCGCCAAATAAAAAAAGCCTTCCGTGAATTATTTCATTCGGAAAACTTATGCATGCGCGTTATTTAGTATCATTTAATATTTCCTTTGTTAAAGCCTGAATGTCAATATGTGTGTCTTCTTGGACTGCATCTTTTAAAATTTCGTTGCGGAAATAGTCAACAGTCGCTTCTAAAGGTATCCCCAATAGTTTTTTTAGTGCGGATTGATACATATAGACAAACTCTTGATCAATATTGCCTCGTTTAAGCTCTGCAAATGCTTCGTAAAATTGGTCAAGCTTGTCAGCGAATTCAAGTAGGCGCCCTTCAAGTGTAGCGTCTTTTCCTTCCTTCATCCGTTCAAAAAAGATAGCTTGAAACTTTTCGGGGATTTCATTGATAATGAATTTTTCCATCATTTTCTCTTCGACGTGTGCAAGCATCTGTTTGAGCTCAGGACTTGCATGCTTCACAGGTGTTTTAATATCGCCTATGAAAACTTCTGCAAAGTCGTGGTTGATGGTTTTTTCGTAAAGAGATTTCCAATTGACAGTAGCCCCGTTCATTTCTTCAAGTGTTGCGAAAAACATGGCGTATTGTGATACTTTCCAAGAGTGTGCTGCAACGTTATGTTCTTCAAATTTGAAGCGGCCCGGGCAGCGGATGATACGTTCTAAATCATTGAGACTTGTAAAAAAATGATGAATTCCCATAATGATCACTCCTTTTTGTTCTATATGTGCATCGTACTATAATTCATACCCTTTTGCACAAAATTCAATCAACTTAATAATTGTTTGTAAGTCGTTTACAAAGGGTTCACAAATGGATTCAGGGATAGGGATTGGCTGATGTTATAATTAAGCTGAATTATTTAAAATGGAGGTACACCAAATGGTATCAATTTATATGCTTCTTCTATATATCCATATTTTGAGTGCTATCCTTTCGATTGGGCCACTCTTTGTATTACTACCTATAGTAAAAAAAATGCGTACGGCACAACTTGAAGAAATGCCAACTTATATTGGGACATTTCAGACAGCAATAACGCTTGTGAAACACGCTGGACATGTCCTTGTTGCGTCTGGGATACTCGTGATGTGGCGAGGAGGTTATCCATGGACAACTTCGTGGGTTGTGCTTACAGTTCTTGTTATGCTTGGTTCTATCGTATTTTTAGCGAGTGCCTTTAAACCAACCATTCGTACATTTAATACACCTGATTTTAATCAGGAGAATTTTACAGCACAGTTACATCGCAAAACATGGATGTACATTATTTTATTACTCATTATGTTATGGCTTATGGTAGCGAAGCCAATACTTTGGTAAGCAATTATTTAGCCATTTCGTACGATTGAATACTCTATAGAAAAAAATGCTCTCCACATTTTTGTGGAGAGCATTTTTTTGTCCTAAACTGAAATGTCAACGGCTGTACCTTTATAAGGGTGTGCGGCAGCTTGAGGCTGTGGCATTTCTTCTAGTAATTTGACAGCGGCAGAGGTATTCAAGTTTAGGGCATTTTGCATCACGCTCATTTGTACTGTTTGCTGTAGTTCCATAAGCTGAGACGACATAATTGAGTTAATATCCATGTATACACCCCTCCTTTTCACTAATATCGACTAAAAACCCAAATTATCAAATATAAACAAGCTGAAAAGTACAAAGAAAAATGGGTCATTACCAAAACGAGTCCTTTACTTTAAAAGAAAGTCTACTTTTTTATAAGCACATGGAACCGAGGGAGGAGAGTGTTGCTGACGGCATTCGCCTTTCGCTACAGAGCAAAGCGACAGGAGCACGGAGGAGGTTAAAACTACGCCCGTGGAAAGCGTCCGCCTAGAGTGTAATATGCTGTCGAGTACAGATTTTGATGTAGAGCAAAATATACTGTGTTTCCTAATTAGAATAGCAATATATTTACTTGGTGATTTGCAATAAATATAGTATTAAATTACGTTAATTACTAAAAATATAATTAGAGTTGTATAAAAAATTGTTTATATAGTAATAATTTGTAATATCTAGTCTGTTGCTTTGAGCTATTCAAGTGCAATATTTTTACAGTACGAATAAGGGTTCAATTTACTCTTCTTAGCAACAGACTATGAAAATTCTAAAAATGTGGAGGTATTACTTATTATGAAGAAACACGTATTAGCTATAGTTACAGCTTTAACACTAAGCATAGGTATGTTTGCAAGTTCAACTTCTGCTCAAGATCCAGATAATGCTCAGTCAGGCGATCCATCATTACAGATATCGAAAAGTTATGATTTGTCAGTAGTTGAGTTACAGCAGTTAAACGAATTAAAATCAACTATTTACTCGGAATCGACCTCATCAGAAGAAAATAAAGTCCAGGATGAATCCGATGAAGGAACCCATCTAATCAAAAATGGTGACACGTTATTCAGCATAGCTATTACTTATGATATATCAGTGGCTGACTTAAAAGAGTGGAATAATCTATCGTCAGACTTGATTTATGTGGGTGAAAAACTGGCTATTGAGGCTTCTGCTGCTAAAGCTAGGCCTTCAACTACAGCATATTCTCCTCCTGAAAGCAAACCAAGTAGCACGCCAGCAAGTGATAATGGCCAAACATATACAATGCGTGCGACAGCATATACAGCATACTGTACAGGCTGCTCAGGTATTACTGCAAATGGAACAGACCTACGTTCTAACCCCAATCAAAAGGTAATCGCGGTGGATCCACGGGTGATTCCACTGGGCACTAAAGTTTGGGTAGAGGGGTATGGGGAGGCAATTGCAGCAGATACTGGTGGCGCGATAAAAGGTAATAAAATTGATGTATTTATTCCGACAGATGGACAAGCTAGAAATTGGGGCGTCCGGACTGTATCAGTTAAAATTCTAAACTAATTGATAAGGGGAGGTCATTGTGACTTCTCCTTTTTTGCATAATTTTTTCAAGAGATGGGCACTATCAATAGTAGAGGGAGGTGTTATTTATGAAAAAAACAAGCTTGTTAGCAGCTACTTTACTAGTCTTTGTTGGAGGTTGTAATTTTTTTGATAAGGACAAAGACCAAGTTTCTGTAACAGCCAAATCCGCGTTAACAGCGACTACAAAAGTCGTAGGTGCACAAAATGAGAGTTATGGAAATGCTTATTTTGAAGAGGAAGATGCAGGTGTAAAGGTAACATTGGCTCTAACTGGATTGCCACCTGGAGAACATGGAATTCATATTCATGAAACAGGAAAATGTGAAGCGCCGACATTTGAATCAGCTGGTGCACACTTTAATCCAACAGGGAAAGAGCATGGTAAGGAAAATCCGAAAGGTTACCATTTAGGTGATATGCCTAATATAGTGGTTGAAGAAGATGGGACTGTGGATTTAACGTTTATAGCTGAGGGTCTAACGTTACAAAAAAATGTAAAGAACTCGCTTTTCGATCAAGATGGTAGTGCGCTTGTCATCCATGAATCAGCAGACGATTATAAAACAGATCCTGCAGGAAATTCAGGTAAGAGAATTGCATGTGGCGTAATAAAATAGTAAGAAATGAAGGCATAAAATATTTTATGTCTTTTTTTTATGCGAAATTTTTCTTTTTATATAGCCGTTTTTATTTTGATGAAACTGATTCTAGGTATTTATTAGATAAAAGGCGATTTTTGTAGAATATTGTTAAATATGCGTAAAATCGAGACTTTACATTTGAATGTATAATTATAATAGACTGAATTTACTATAAATTAGTTGACAATATTATACTATGTTTGATAGTTTTAGAATGATTCTTATTATTACCATAAAAGGGGGAAGGTTAATATGAAGAAAAAGCAATTCCGATTGTTAATGTTATTAAGTGCTTTTGCGCTATTAATTTTAGCTGCATGTGGCTCTGATAGCGAAAAAGAAACAAAAGATGCAGAAAAAGAAGATACTGGTGGAAATTCAGCAGCAACTGACAAGCCAGAATCAGACATCAAATTTTTAAGTTTATTAACAGGTGGAACACAAGGTACTTACTACGCACTTGGTGGAACATTTGCAGATTTAATCACAACTGGAACAGGTATTAAAACAACAGCGGAGGTTTCTCAAGCATCTGCTGCAAACATGACAGCACTACAAGAAGATAAAGGTGAAATTGCATTCGTACAAACAGATATCGCTTATTATGCAACTGAAGGTAAGATGATGTTTGATGGCGCTAAAATTGACACAATTTCTGCTTTAGGTGCACTTTACCCGGAAACAGTTCAATTAGTGACGACTGAAGCTTCAGGCATTAAAACATATGCAGATTTAAAAGGTAAAAAAGTTTCTGTAGGTGCTCCAGGTTCAGGTACTTACGCAAATGCTGAACAATTACTTGAAATCCACGGCTTAGCAATGACAGACGTTAAAGCACAAAACTTAGATTTCGGTGAGTCTACTGAAGGTCTTCAATCTGGTCAAATTGACGCTGCATTCATCACAGCTGGTACGCCAACAGCTGCAGTAGAAGCATTAAATGCAACAACAAAAGTAAATATTATTGGTATGGATGCTGGTAAAGCAGATGAGTTAATTGCGAAATATCCATACTATGCAAAAGAAACAGTAGCTACTGGTACTTATGGTATCGCTAATGATACAGAAACAGTTTCAGTTCTTGCAATGTTAGCTGTAAAGAAAGATTTACCAGATGAAGTTGTTTACGAAATGACAAAAGCTATTTATGATAACACAGACAAAATTTCTCACGATAAAGGTCGACTGATCAAGGCTGAAACTGGTTTAGCTGGTATCAGTATTGAAGTTCATCCAGGTGCTCAGAAATATTTTGACGAAAAGAAATAGTTAAACAGTACAGAGAGGCTCGGATTGCGTAAAGCTTCGGGCCTCTTTTTATATGAAAAGCGAATGGCTTTTAAAGTGGAGGAACAGATGTAATGCGAACGAGGAGTTTACTGATAGGCCTATTAAGTGTAGTAGGAATGGCAATTTTTTTTCTTCCTCTTCAAAAGGTATTCGCATTTACGGAAACACGCACCGACCAACCGATAATGCATTATATCTCAGCAACTGCCGACAATTCATTTCGTATACGATATACGCATTCCATTCATAAGTCAGATGTCCTGGAGTATTATCAATACACAGAAAAAAATCAGATTCAAATGTTGGGAATGGAGTATGAGGATTTAGCGATAGGGATGCCTAGCTATGCAGAGGAAGGTCAAACGTTAACACAGCATGATGGTAAGTATTATTTGCAATTTGAAGAAGAGATACTGGAAAATTTCACGATTTATATCGGAGATTTAGATATCGATCTGGTATTTGAGTATGAAGGTTTTGAATATGATTTAAAAAAGGATTTACAAAGAGGAAAATCTTATTTATTTCAAGTGAAGCAAGTGTCACTTTATGAAAAGTGGAAGGGAGTTAGGATGAAATGACAAAACAGCATGAGCAAAACATCGAACCAAACTTAGAGGAATTCGAACAAATATCAGCTGAAGAACAACAAGCAATTCTTGAGAAGTATGATATCGAATCAAATGTACGTACAGTTTCAGGGGTTATGAAACATATTATTTTCTTTGGATTATTAGCATTTTCGTTATTCCAATTATACACAGCGATCTTTGGTCAATTCCCGGCACAAATCCAACGTACAATTCATTTAGGGTTTGGTTTATCACTTATATTTTTATTATTCCCTGCTCGGAAAAAAGCAGCAAAGCATAAAATTGCATGGTTTGATTATATTTTAGCCTTATTAGCTGTTGCGGCAGGCTCTTATTGGTCATTGAATTATACAGAGCTTGTTAATCGAAATGGTACGATTACACAGGTAGATTTTATCGTCGGTTTAATCGCAGTGGTACTTGTCCTTGAAGCGGCGCGTCGTGCGGTAGGCTTGCCAATTACAATTATTGCGATATGCTTCTTGATCTACGCATATTTTGGACCGTATTTCCCAGCGTTCATGGCGCATCGTGGGCAAGACTTAGAAAGCATTGTAAATTTAATGTATTATACGACAGACGGTGTTTTAGGTACACCAATTAGTGTATCTGCCACGTTCATCTTCGTATTCTTATTATTTGGTGCATTTCTTGTGAAAACAGGTGTTGGGCAATACTTTAATGACTTAGCCGTATCACTAGCAGGTAAACTGATTGGTGGCCCAGCAAAAGTTGCAGTATTCTCAAGTGCCCTACAAGGGACAATTTCAGGGAGCTCTGTTGCTAACGTAGTAACATCAGGCTCATATACAATTCCGATGATGAAAAAGCTTGGTTACCGAAAAGAATTTGCTGGTGCTGTTGAGGCTGCGGCATCTACGGGTGGTCAGCTTATGCCACCGATTATGGGAGCTGCAGCTTTCTTAATGGTAGAATTTATCGGTCGTGGTATTACGTATTGGGATATTGCAAAAGCAGCGGCAATTCCGGCACTTCTATATTTCACTGGTATTTGGATTATGACGCATTTTGAAGCGAAACGTGTTGGTTTACGTGGCTTACGTGACGATCAAATGCCAGACCGTAAAGAAGTGTTTAAGAAAATTTACTTGTTATTACCGATTGTAGCGATTATTGTTTTGATGTTAACAGGTACGCCTGTTATGCATGCAGCTTTATACGGAATACTTATTTCAATTGGTGTTGCGATGTTTAATAAAGAAACACGTCTAAAACCGCGCGATATTGTGGATGCATTAGTTGATGGTGCACGTACAGCACTTGGTGTAGTTGCTGCTACTGCTTGTGCAGGTATTATCGTTGGGGTAGTCGTGAAAACTGGTTTAGGTTTAAGCTTAGCTAATAGTTTAGTAGCTTTAGCTGGTGGTAGTATTATTTTAACGTTAGTTTTCGTTATGATTGCATCGCTGATCTTAGGGATGGGTGCACCAACAACAGCAAACTATGTTATTACATCTACAATTGCTGCACCGGCAATCGTGGCATTATTATCACCAAATACGCCGCAAGAACTAGTGCCAGTTGTTGTATTATTATCGGCGCATTTCTTTGTATTTTACTTTGGGATTATTGCCGACATTACGCCTCCAGTAGCACTCGCCGCCTTTGCAGCGTCAGGAATCTCAGGTGGTGACCCAATAAAAACCGGGGTCATTTCTGCGAAGTTAGCGATAGCGGCATTTATTATCCCATACATGATTATCTTCTCTCCGGCATTATTAATGATTGATACGACAATTCCACAGATTATTTGGGTAGTATTTACGGCTATTACAGGTATGATTGCAATTGGAGCTGGAGTTATCGGATTCTGGTATCGTAAAATGCTTTGGATTGAGCGTATTATTGCGATGGGAGCGGGCTTACTTTTAATTTATCCAGAGAAATTCTCAGACTGGGCGGGATTAGGAATTTTTATTGTCATGATAGCCATTCAATACTTCACGCAACATAAGCTTGGTGGTAACGGAAGTGACAATCAAAATGATCAATCGAAAGGTATAACAGCTTAATATATGTAGAGAAGTGCGGTTCCTTAAATGGGGCTGCATTTTTTATCTCATATAGAGATCGAATTAATACTTATTATGCATAATGAGTATAGATTGTTGTTTTCTTAAGAAAAAGTGTTGTATAATTCAATTATCAGAAAATTCTATCTATAAAAGGAGTGGATTATATGACAAAATTACAAGATTCAAAATTCGAGACATATTTGGTGGATCAAGAGATTGAAATACAGGCATATGAGGGTAAAAATGAGGAGACATTTAAAGAAGTGCACTATGAAGAATTTCCAGAAGGTTTTTTCACAAGTTTATAAAATGTAGGTAGCATCGGATTTCATTTGAAATCGATGCTGCTTTTTTTCTGCACTTTTCAAACAATTTAAGCAATTTATTTATATTTGTAAAATAAATTATTGTATAATAAACGGATAATAAGCAATATCGAGGTGTATCAATGGGGAAAACAGTAAGCTTAGACGAAATGATTTATCAATGGTTTAACCATTTTCATAAATATCCAGAAGTCAGTTGGAAAGAGTTTGAGACTACAAAGAAAATTGCTTCTATTTTAAAAGAAATGAATGTACCATACCAGACTTTCGAAGACTGTACAGGACTTATCGCAGAGATTGGGCGAGGTGAAGATGTTATCGCTGTACGTGCAGACATTGATGCATTATGGCAAGAGGTCAATGGTGAAATGCGAGCAAATCATTCTTGTGGACATGATGCCAATATTTCAATGGTGCTAGGAGCCTTGTCTCTAATAAGAAATGAGAATTTTCACAAACGTATTCGCTTCATCTTTCAGCCTGCAGAGGAAACTGGTGGTGGCTCACTTTCGATGATTGATCGGAATGTGCTTGAGGATGTGACGCATTTATTTGGCATACATTTACGCCCGCAGGAAGAATTACCATTTGGAAAAGTAACGCCGGCTATACATCACGGAGCAGCAGTATTTTTACAAGGTAAAATTACAGGGATTGATGCACACGGGGCACGACCACACCAAGGGAAAAATGCCATTGATGTATTGTTTGGAATCCAGCAAATGTTGAAAAACATTTATATAAATCCAGCTGAAATCTATTCTGCTAAATTAACGAAAATGATCGCGGATGGAGGCAGTGTTAATATCATTCCTGGTTCTGCAACATTTTCTATTGATGTACGTTCTCAAAAAAATCAAGTCTTAGAAGAAGCGAAAAAGAAGATTGAAGTGGGCTTGGATTATATAAAAAACCAATTTGAAATCGAGCTTGAATGGGAATGGCTCGATATGACACCAGGGGCAGAAGTATCAGCGCACGCGGCGAAGATTGCGGAGCTATCAATTATTGAATCAATCGGAATTGATAGTTTAGCTGCACCTATACTTACACCTGGAAGTGATGATTTTCATTTCTACACTGTACGAAAACCGTCATTGCAAGCAACGATGATTGGTGTAGGCGCAAATTTAAGTCCAGGTTTGCATCATCCGAACATGACGTTTGAAAAAGAAGCAATGGTAATTGGAGCAAAAGTACTTGCGAAAACATTAATGAACGCTTCAAATTAAAAAAAGGGGCCTCTTACTTTATATAAAAGAGAGCCCTTTTTACTGTATAATTGCATTTATGTGCTTAAAAAGAGAGGGTTTTTAATATGAAAATACAAGAAATAGAGATTTTTGCAATTGATTTGCCATTAATTGAACCTTTTGTTGTGAGTTACGATACATATCCTTCGATGCCTTCAATTATCGTAAAAATGACGTCAGAATGTGGAGTTGTTGGCTGGGGGGAATCTGTACCGGATGACCATGTAACAGGTGAAACACCGGAATCAACATATGCGGTATTGAAAACAAAATTAGCACCTTTATTAATTGGCCAAAATCCATTAGAGTTTGAGCGTATTCATGAACTGATGGATTCAGTTGTACGTGGTGTACCCGCTGCAAAAGCAGCGATGGATATCGCATGCTTCGACCTTGCTGGGAAAAAGTTAAATGTGCCAGCGTATCAATTAGTAGGTGGACGTTACCATGAGAAATTCCCAATTACTCACGTATTAAGCATTGGCACACCTGAAAAAATGGCCAAAGAAGCCGCTGAACGTGTGAAGCAGGGCTACCGTTCATTCAAAATGAAGGTTGGAACTGAAGTACAAAAAGATGTTGAACGAATTCGTGCAGTACGTGCAGAAGTAGGGAATGAGATTGCTATACGTGTAGACGTCAACCAAGGCTGGAAAACAAGCGCTAACACAATGCCAGTATTACGTGAGCTAGAAGCACTAGATATAGACTGGTTAGAACAGCCTGTACTTGCTGATGATATTGACGCAATGGTTGAAATCAAATCTAAAACGACAATTCCGCTTATGATCGATGAGGGCTTACACGGAGAAAAAGAAATGCGTGAAATAATTGCAAAACGTGCTGCCGATAAAGTGAATATTAAATTAATGAAATGCGGTGGGATTTACCCGGCAATTAAATTGGCACATATGGCCGAGATGGCAGGAATCGAGTGCCAAATCGGGTCAATGGTCGAGTCTTCTGTCGGATCTGCTGCAGGTTTCCATGTTGCTTTTGCTAGTAAGGCCTTTAAAAGTGTGGAATTAACAGGACCATTAAAATTTTCGAAGGATATCGGTAACTTGCACTATGATGTTCCGTTTATCCAATTAAATGAACGCCCAGGCTTAGGTATTGAAGTTGATGAAGTAATATTAGCAGAGCTTTGCCAAGTATCGGTAGTGGTGAAATAGGAGGACCTAGGCATGTCAATTTATGAGGGAATGTTAGGAGATACACCTTTTTCAGTACGACGCTTGAGCATGGAGGATATCGAAGCGGTAGAAACAGTACAGCAAGATGTTATTGCGGCGTTAGAGGATAAAAAAATATTACAGCCATTATCGCTTGAAGAATTACAGTTTTTACTTGGAGATCACGGTGTCATGGTAGGTGCTTTTGTTGATGAAAAGTTAGTGGCATTTCGTGCATTACTGGAACCACCAATAGATACCGAGCATTTAGGTCGAGATGCTGGGCTTGGAGAACATGAATTACCGAGAGTCGCTTATCAGGAAATTTCTGTTGTACATCCAAAATACCGAGGCTATGGGCTTCAACGTACGTTAGCACAAGTTGTGATGCGGGAATTAGACCGCACACGCTTTGATTATATTTGTGCGACAGTCATGCCGTTTAATATCGCAAGCTTAAAGGATAAATTTGCGCAGGGTATGCAGGTCGTGGCACTAAAGCTAAAGTATGGTGGTAAATTACGTTATGTCTTTATGAAAGATTTACGTGAAGATGTAGCACAACAATTCAGCGAAACAACACGCATTCATATGGCAGATACAGTAGCACAGCAAGCTTTACTAAAAGAGGGCTGGCTTGGCGTTAGTATGATGCAGCAAGACGGTGAGTGGTTTATAGAGTATAAGAAGGTGGTAGGTAACATGCGAAAAATCCCAGTGATTATTGATACAGATCCAGGTATTGATGATGCGATGATGTTGACATATGCTTGTGCAAGTGAAGAGCTTGATATTTTACTCGTGACAACGGCGGCGGGCAATATATCCCAAGATAAAACAAATTATAATGCACGTGCTTTTTTAAGTTATATCGGTGCGAATGTCGAAGTGGCGCAAGGGTTGGATAAGCCTATTTTACGTGAACTTGAAGTAGCCGAAGATATTCATGGGGAGAGTGGTCTAGGTAATGTTGATTTGCCAGCCCCAACTTTACCATGCAGTGAGCGACCAGCTATACAGGCAATGGTCGAAACATTATTAGCTAGTCCTGTGCCAGTCACAATTGTGGCGACAGGCCCTTTAACGAATATTGCAGCCTTATTATTAGCACATCCTGAGGTAAAGTCGAAAATAAAAGTGATTTCTTGGATGGGTGGCTCGGCTGTGGGTGGCAATATGTCGCCAACTGCTGAATTTAATGCTTACGTCGATCCACATGCAGTAGAAATTGTTTTCCGTTCGGGATTACCAATTGTCATGAGTGGTCTTGATGTGACGCATAAGGCGTATGTGACAGTTGAGGAAACGCAGCGGATTGCAGCAATAGGTACCGATTTTTCGGACAAGGTTGTAAAAATGCTAACGTTTTACTTAGGTGTTATGAAGCGAACACCGTTTCATGCGGAAAACTACGATTCAACGATTCGTTTCCATGACTTATGTGCAGTAGCTTATGTACTGTCTCCAGAATTATTTGAAGGTCAAGATTGTTATGTGGAAGTCTCATTAGATGGCGTAACAGCCGGTACTACAGTCGTTGATTATATGGGCGCAAGCGGCAAAACGCCAAATGTAAAGGTACTTCATTCGGTAAAACGAGAGGCATTTGTTGAGCAATTTATGCAGGCAGTCGAAGTGATTAGTACACGAATCAAATGAAAAATAAGCCTTACTTTTCACAGGAATGTGAGAGGTAAGGCTTTTTCTTTGAGTTAGGTAACATGTTTATTATTTTTTTAGTGGACAGAAGCCACATGCCATTAAGCCTGGAATGTCTTTAGAGAAGCAGCATGTTTTCCGTACAGGAATATTCACTAAATCTGACGGGCTACGGTTACCTGTATATTCAGCCCACCAAGATTTAGTGGAGAAACGTGCCCATGTTTTTGGGTCTTCTAAAACTTCGATATCTTCCATTGCTTGATCTGCAAGACCGGGATTAGATAGCAACATGTGATAATGCCATAGTAAATAACCAAAGAAATTCTCCCATATAGTAAGTGGAGAAATCGATGTTACCTTACGGAGCTGTTGTACAATAATTTGCCCATCATACAGAATTTTTTCGATAACTGCTTGGCGTTCGTCTTCGTCTACGTAGCGCCAATCATTTGGATTAACGAACATGCTCACGGTGAAAGCACCGAATTCTTTTGCGGCATCGAAACGGATTTCAAGAGGCTTACCGTTCCATACTTCGTCATAGGCAGCAAGCATGTAAAATTGCATTGCAAAAAACATACCGTAGCGTCGTGAAAAATGAGAAATTGCTGCAGTTTCTGTCGCAGCATCGGTAATCCCCACCATTAGCTGTAAAAAATCGTCATGATAAAAATCTTTATGTATATCTGCTAACGTAAATAATGTCCGTTTAGGTTCTGTTGTGTAAATGCTGTACGAATTGAGCTGTCGTACTTGATCCATTGTTAATGCTGGCATTTCCATCACCTTTTCTTTGTAAGTCGTTTGTATCTAAATAAAAGAAATGTCCGCATGAGGGTGTTTCTTCCTTTTCTTATTATAAATTATTAATTTTTTCTTCACAAATGGAATGCAATAACGTAAGATAAATTAAACATATCTGAAAGGTAGGTTTAAGGATGACCCAGCCATTTTTAATTCCAAGACCGCTTGTTCGACTCAATCAGTGGACTATTCTAATTAGTGTTGTGCTGACGTGGGCGACAGGGATTGTTTGGTTATTAGCGATTCCTCTAGTAGCCAATTTGCTCGGTGTTTTATGCAATTTTAATCCAATAATTCGTCTCGGAAAGAACTTTTTGAGAAAAGCACCATCTGCGTATATACCAGAAGATGCACAGCAACAAAAATTCAATTCCAGTATAGCTAGTGTTTGTTTAGCCGGTGGATTCATAAGTTTCCTATTAGATTGGCAAGTGGCGGGCTATGTATTTACAATATTAGTTGCGATTGCTTCATCTGTCGCCATTGCAGGATTTTGTATCGGTTGTTTTTTGCACTTCCAATTGAAACAATGGCAATATCGACACTCGCTTAAAAGATAATTGCAACAATTTTTAAAATATTTTATTAAATGTTAGAATGGGTGTTGACTTTATAACTGATAATGATTATCATTATCGTATAAAGATTATTCCTCTTTTACAAAACGAGTGTAAAGAGGATGGACTTTAGCTACTTTTCTCCAGAAGTTTGCTAGTTCATGAAAGCGGTCCTAAAACCCCCCTCATTTTTTAGGAACGTGAAAATCTCAGAGCGACTTATTCACATGTGGATAAGTCGCTTTTTTTTGTTTTGCTTACTTACTGTTAGTTTTTGATGGTGAAGTTTGGTAAATCAATGAGCGTGGTATACTATGGTAAAAAGTAGAAGTTTAATTAGAAATAAATGGAGGGGGATAAATGAAGAAATATATTATCACTTTGTTCATCGTTTTAGCCTTTTTAACAAACCCATCATCATCTAAAGCGGAAGTGCAGTGGGACGGGGCACAAGTTGTGAAGGGACAAACAGGCAAAATGACTTTTACAAAGGATGTAAAAGTATATAAGAAAAATACAAATGGTACGTATAGCTCAATGACAGTCAAGCGCAACAACTATTTTCGGGTTTATGATATCGAAAAGTATAAAGGTAAAACATTTTATTGGATGAGCTCAGGTTATCGTGTACAAGCAACGGATTTAGTTGTTTTTAAGAAAGTACCTTTGAATATCCGCGCTTCTTTTTATGATAATCCTGGCTATATTAACATCAGTCGTCAAGGTGATGAACATAGCTATGGAACACATTACACAACTGGAGTCGTGTATCATAATATTTCCATAGGTGAAAACCTATTCTACTCTGATTATAATGAGACTGGTGATTCTATTGACCACTATATTGATGGCTCAGATATTCGCATTGTCGAAACAACGAAAAGAGACGAAGGATTCTATATGTTAACGGCTGATGCACAGATGTTATACGGTCCAACGAATGGAGCGATGGAGGCGGGAATGTATTCAAAAGGAACTGCTTTTTCATCAATTGGACTTGAAATTAATGGATACCTCATGGTAGGATTTGAATTTGAAAATAATGGATACCTTAATCTGGGATCTGGATTCTACTTCCCTGTAACATTACTCGAACCTGTGAAAAAATAAGGGAAACGCTATATTCGATATGGTGTAAATGCTGAAGTTAATGGAAGTCAAAAAGAGCTAAAACGTTTTGATGAAGGAGTGTTATTGACAGAAAATGATATGACAGCTTGGATTGAGATAGATGGGGAAGTATATAGTGTACCGAAACAAGCTCTAGCTACCATAAGACCGAACGAATCACCGATTATTACAACCTCTTTCTTGCCAAATGATACACTTCAACAGCTAGTGTATCAGAACTATCGTACTCCAACCTCTGTTTATAAGAAAACGACTAATAATCGCTTTGAAACGCAAAACGTTTATAAGTTCATTGACTATCATGAAACAGAAAAAACCTTTAATTATGAAATGGATGGCATCAAATATATATTTGAAAAGCCAGTTACAGAGGGCTCAAAAGTGACTAGTATAGTGAGTGGAATGGAACAGGAAGAGCTTGTTCGTGCCATTCATTACACAGTCACAACAGAAGCAGGTACGTTTAACAATGTTGTGGAAATTCCCTTTAGTGGATTTTTTGCACCGGGCTATGGTTTTATCTATAATCATTATGGCAACCAACTAATGTCTTATGAATAATAAATCCTTTACTTATTTGATTGAAGGATGAAAATCTTAGTAATAGAAAAACAGGTGAGGGAAAACAAATTGTTTTTCCTTACCTGTTTTATTTTAGGGACTTATTAACGGTCCTTTAATCTATGAAGATAACGATTTCTCAGTGGAATTCCTTTTACCGAGTAGCATAGTATAGTAGCTGTGTAATAGCATACCGACAATGATAACGCCAAGTCCAGCAAGCGCAATTGGGTCTGGGAACGCAATACCTAATAGGAGCACTTCCCCAATAATAACGAAAAGTATTTCTGTTGATTGTGTCGCTTCTACAGCGGCTAGTTTGCCCTGGTGATCTCGTACACGATCGGTCGCAATAAAAAATAGAATAGTAGCAATGACACCAGAGCTAATACCGACCAATAAGCATTGAAGGACTTGAGTCTTTGAAGGGAGTCCGACTGTCGCTATTGCATAAATAGCCATTACGATCCATGCTGGCATTGACGCAATTGTCATGCCAAGTACGCGCTGAAATGTATCGATACGTCCATCACAAACATCCATCATTTTACGATTACCAAGTGGATAAGCGAATGCTGCTATAACGACTGGTAAAATGCCGAGCATCAAGCTTTTTAGAGGAACATTTTGTGCTTGTGGAACTTGAATCAATAAAATACCGACTAAAATAACGCATGAAATAAGTAACGATACGAGCGGGATTTTTTGGCGGACGGTTTTATTTGCAATTACAGAAACAAAAAGGGGAGCGAGTAATACGCCTGCGACAATTGTAAACTGCCATGTACCCGAAACGAGCCAACCTGGACCAAATGCTGCAGCAAACGTTAGTGGTGCGTAAAATAGTACGAAGCCGACAAAGCTCCATGATAGCCAAGCAACAGGTTGAGCCTTCATCTCTCCTGAAAGTTGTGTAAAGCCTTTACGGTAAAAGACAATGACAAGCAAAAATGGAAGCATAAAAAAGTAGCGTAATGAAGCACTCCATAGCCAACTACCGCCTTGCATTTCCATTGCGTGATTTAAAATAAATGTCACGGCAAAAAATAGAGAAGCTAAAATACCCAATGCAATTTCTTTCATAACAATTTCACCTCATTTTGATTAAAACAACCCAAAATAATCTATGTAATTGGAAAATTCAGTTATATTAAGGCGGAAACTACGAAGAAAAGGGATCTTTCCCTCGTAGCAACATCCGCCGAGTAAGATTACTTACCTTGCTGTTCGAAAAGCTGCACAATTTCTATAATTACTTGTGTTGCTTTTTCCATTGTTTCTCCAGATACATATTCGAATTTACCGTGCATATTTTCACCACCGGCAAAAATATTCGGTGTTGGTAAGCCCATATAAGAAAGCTGTGAGCCATCAGTACCGCCACGGATTGGTAATGTGTTCGGTGTAATATCTAATTTTTCCATTGCTACACGGGCAATGTCGACAATCTCTTTTACAGGTTCAATTTTTTCGCCCATATTATAATATTGATCTTCGATAGAAATACTTAATGCATTTTCACCAAATTGTGATTGAATTTTTGCAGCTGTATCCAGCATTAGTTGTTTTTTTGCTTCGAATTTTTGACGATCATGGTCGCGTACGATATAAGAAAGCTCTGCAAGTTCGATGGAACCGTTGAAATTCATCAAATGGATAAACCCTTCATAGCCTTCTGTTTTTTCTGGTACAGCATCTGCAGGCATTTCGTTTTGGAAAGCGATTGCCATTGTAATCGCATTGACCATTTTATTTTTTGCAGAGCCTGGATGTACACTCGTACCCTTAGTAATGACTTTCACTCCTGCTGCATTAAAGCTTTCAAATTGAAGTTCACCAAGTGGGCCACCATCCATTGTGTAGGCATAGTCAGCACCGAAAGCCTCTATATCAAATTTATGTGGACCACGACCGATTTCTTCATCAGGCGTAAATGCCACACGTATTTTACCGTGTTTAATGTGAGGGTTTTTCACTAGGTAATCCATTGCGGAAATAATTTCCGCGATGCCAGCTTTATCATCAGCGCCTAACAGTGTTGTACCGTCAGTTGTAATGAGTGTTTGGCCGACATAATTTTTAAGCTCAGGGAAGTCTGTTGGTGACATCACTAAATTAGGATTTAGGTGGATATCTCCACCATCGTAGTTGTCGATGCGTTGTGGATTGACGTTTGTACCTGTGAAATCAGTCGCTGTATCCACATGTGCTAAAAATCCGATTGTTGGAACTTCTTTATCTGTATTTGATTCAAGCGTTGCAAATAAGTAGCCATTGTCATCTAACGTTATATCAGTTAAACCAATAGCAATAAGTTCGTCCTTTAACATGTACAATAAGTCGAATTGTTTCTGAGTGGAAGGCGTTGTCTCGCTTGTAAAGTCGGATTGAGTATCAATTTTTGCGTAGCGAATTAATCGTTCAATTACTTGTTCTTTCATAAATATTGCCTCCTGAAGAATGATTTTCACTTATTGTAACACTTTGCTTCGGTTTTCGGAATATTGTTGAATGCTGAGTGCAATGAGTAGTTGTGCGCTATAATAGGTCAGCATAATAACTTCGTGTGAATAGGGTAGCGGCATTACAAATTTATTAATAGCTAAATAGGAATCGGATGAAATAAACAATAAGGCACCCATCAATGCTAATGTGGATCCAGTTCGAATGGACGTCCAGCCCATTATTAAAATAACAGAAATATAAGCGAGTACTGCAACTGTTAGTATCGCATCACCGGAAGTAAATACTGTACCAGCGATCCATGCACCCATTATCACACCATACGTTAAGAGGACGACCTTAGCCCAAGTGGGTATTTTTCGTTCATTTGTACTAGCAAAGGCAAAAATATAAAAAACATGCCCAATTAAAAAGCTAGTAAGTCCGAATAAAAACCATTGCAATGTATAGTCACCAATCATACAAAAAACAAGCCCGACAATAATGAGTAGCTGATATTTTTTAGCATGTGGTGCTTTTTGTATAGCTGCCAGAATAATAATGAGAATCATAGGAATGACTTTAAAGATGAGCGTCAACTCCTCAGAAATACGGGAAAAGAAAAAAATATAGTAAAAACCGAATAAAATAATACAGCTGATTAATAATTTTTTTGTCACGTTGTTCAACTCCTCTCACATGAAATTCACCATATTTCTAAGAATACCATTGTAATTACCTTCATTATAGTAAATGTTTTATACCGAAAGTGTAATAGCGAGAATAAAATACGCCAACTTCAATAAGTAGTAAAATAATGATAAGGACTACGGACCTAATTACACTAAAGCATAATTAATATTATTTTTATGATTGAAACTTTTACGGTATGTAATCGTAAATAAGTTAGACAGTAGGTTAAGGAAGGGTGAAAAGAATGATCAAGTTGCTTCTTGCATCGGCAGTCATTGCATTAATTGCGAGCGTATTATTAACGCCGCTTATAACGAAAAAAAGAGAAGAAGGAAAATCTAAAAAAGTAATTGGTTACTTTTTTATTGGAACTTTTATTCTTGGATTCTTGGCAACAGGGATTACACTATATGTCACGAAAATTGACGTGAATTGGCTCGTTTTTTGGCCAGCTATAATTGTACTAACATTAGCGGGTGCTTTTCTTGCGAGTGGAATTGAACGCAAAATCAAAGGCATTCTATTTTTAGCAAGCTTAGTCGTTGCTGGCTATGTATTATCAGCACCGCTTTGGAATGCTGATGACAAATACCAGTCAGCAGAAATGAAAGCAGAGGTCGAAATTAAACCATTCGATGAAACACAGACTCCTGCGAGCGTTCCACCAAAATTCGTGCGCAATAAAATGAAAAAAGCATTTGGTCAAGTGCCCAATACAAGTTACTATGAGCTAGGTCGTTTACAAATTCAAAAGGTAGATGGTAAGTATGTCTATATCGCACCAGTGGAATTTTCAGGCTTCTTTAAGTGGATGAACGGAGATACAACACCTGGTTACTTCACAATGAGTGCAACAGACTCTACTGATAATCCGAAATTTGTGGCGCAGGAAATGAAATATGTCCCTTCTGCGTATTTAAATAAAAACTTAGAGCGTCATATGCGTCTACAACATCCATTCCTTATTTACTACGGAGATGTACAACTTGAAGTCGATGATGATGGCAAACCTTACTATATCCGTTCTTACGGTGAATTTATCTCAGCACGTAATGGTTTTGATGTTCAAGGAATCGTACTAGTCGATGCATTATCTGGTAAAACAGAAGTAATTAAGCTTGCAGATGTACCAGAATTTATAGACGGGGCAGTATCACCTGAAACAGTAAGTCTGCAAAATAGCTATTATGGAAAATATGTACATGGTTATTGGAATAGTTTATTTGGGAAAAAAGATGTGAAGTTACCTTCAGATGAAGGAACAGAATCAAATGTCAGCCCGATTTTTAATGAAAACGGAGAAATGTATTACTTCACAGATTTCACAAGTCCTAAAGAGGGTGTCGATTCGATGCTTGGGTATTCTTTAACGAACGCTAGAACAGGACAGGCGACATATTATACGGGTAACCGAGATGCATCGTATATGGATTCGCAAGGTGCATTGCAAATTATTGAGAAGAAATTTATCGAGAAAAAATGGACAGGGGAAATGCCTGTACTATATAACTTCTACGGTGAAGCGAGCTGGCTAACGGCCGTACTAGATGCGAATGGTTTCTTGCAAAATTATTTCATCGTATCAGCAGCAAATCCTGAGATTTCAGCGTATGCTACGACACCTAAAGAAGCGTTGAAATTATATAAAACAGCGTTAAGTCGAGGTAGTAGTACAGTTGAAGGCAGTTCTAGTGCCGAGGAGAAAAATGTAAGTGGCAAAGTGCAGCGGGTTTATAAGGAGCGACTTGGGGATTTTACAGTGGTATCGTTCTTATTAGATAACGGTAAAAATTACTTAGTCAGTGCGGAAACGGAGCCACTTTCAATCTATTTACAAGTAGGTGATGAAGTATTGGTGACCTACGGAGATACAGGAGAGCAATTCCTACCAGTTCGTACACTCATCATTAAAGGTTTACAATAGACAAAAAGACGATCAGAGCAATGTACTGTTGCGGTGATCGTCTTTTTTCATGTTGTTTGGGAGGTGATGTATTGCAGCATCTTTTCTTTATGGTTGGCAAATAGCACTGGTGCATGGTCATTCAAAGCTAGAATCTCCTCGATATATCCTTCAAGTAATTGTTTTTCATAGTCAAATGATTTAGCCGTTTCATTTGTTAATATGAATTCTATAAGAATTGAATGCAGTACGACAACCTCTAAATTTTGAGAATTAGTGATGAATTTCAAATTTAAAATAGTAGTATGTACAACATATTTATTTACGTAATCAAGGGCATCATGGTATTGAGTTAAGTCAATATGCTCTTCAATCCGTTTTCTTAAAATCGTGCATTCATTATTTAAGTCTTGAATTTTTAAAAACAAGCCTCTAACAGTTCGTTTATGTTGCTGTTCTAAGGTACGAGCAAGATGTTTATCTAAATAGGACACTTTAGTACATCTCCTTTCGAAATAGAGGTCCTACTTTTAATATTAATGGAATTGTTGGAAAAGAAAAGAGTCTATTTGGTTAATCTGCTTTTGTAATACGCGTATGGATCTGGACAAAAGTACTATTTTCGATTGGATATTTTTTCATAACATAAAAATATGGAGCTATTATCTTTCAATAGTAACTCCACACTTAAAATAATCACTTCCAATTAAACCCTTTGTTTGCTAAAAAATCTTTAATAAACGGACGACGTTGTTCGATTAAGAAATCAGCCATTTGCTTTGTCCAATTATCGATTTTACGATTAGAGGAGCGGCTATTATAGTAAGCTTCCATTGTTTCGTTGTAAGCTGGTAAAAGTTCCTCGTATTTTTCTATATTATATTCATTTTCATGTAGTACAGCTGCCACTGGTAAACGAGGCTTTACTTCATTACGACGTGATGGTACGCCAATCGTTAAGCCAAATAGCGGGAATACGTAGTCTGGTAGATTAAACAGCTCGCTAATTTCCTCTGGTTTGTTACGTACACCGCCAATATAGCAAATGCCGTAACCCATAGATTCTGCTGCAATGACGAAGTTTTGTGCGAATAGGGATACGTCTGCAACACCAACAAGTACGTTTTCTGCTGAATCCGCGACGATGTCAACGCCTTCTAATTTGCCCGCCATTTGCAGACGTTTGAAGTCTACACAAAAAACAAAAGCGCCACCAGAAGTTTCGTATTGGCGTGTATTACTAGATAATAATCCTAATTGTTCTTTTTTCGCTTCATCGGTTACCCAAATAACACTATATGCTTGGACGAAATGTGATGTAGCAGCCATTTGAGCTGTAGCAATTAAATCTTCAACGATTTCTTTTGAAATTGGATTTCCGTCGTAAATACGAACAGAAGAGTGGTTGCGTAATAATTCTTTAACCATGTGAAATTGCCCCTTTTCTCTGATATGTATGTAATTACGAAAAGCATATCACGCTTTTCTCCTAAAATCGAATAAATTCCACGTATCACCATAGATATTAGTAATCTATAACTATTTTTAAATAATATATTATAAAACGAAATAATCTCGTAAAGTTAAATATTTTGTTAGATATAGCATATTATTTCTAATTGGTGTAAAATTGGATATGCGACTGGTTATTTGGCTTTTGTTCTACTAAATTTGGTGGGGTGTACCAAAGAACAAGACAAAACTTAGTTGAAATAAACACAAATTAGGATGGGGGAATAGGGAATGGAAGAGAAGTTAGCAAAAAAGATTCGTAATGAACAGTTACGAAGTAAAGTAGTAACAGCTGAAGAAGCAGCATCTTGGATTAAGGATGGCATGATACTTGGTATGAGTGGATTTACACGTGCTGGTGACGTAAAAGTGGTACCGCTTGCACTTGTAGAAAAAGCAAAAACAGAGAGCTTCAAGGTAGATGTATATACAGGTGCATCACTTGGACCAGAAGTTGACCAATACATGGCGGAAGCGGGCATTATTCGCAAGCGTGGACCTTTCCAAGCTGATGCTGGTATTCGCAATAAGGTTAACAGTGGTGACATCACATTTGTTGATGCGCATCTTTCGCATAACGCTGAACTAGTACGTCAGGGGATCATTGGTCCAATTGACTTCGCTATTATTGAAGCGACTGCTATTACAGAAGATGGCCTGCTTATTCCAACAACTTCAGTTGGTAACTCACCAATCTTCGTGCAAGAAGCTGACCAAATAATCATTGAGCTAAACATAGCACAGCTTGATGCATTAGAAGGTGTGCATGATATTTTTGTACCGGGCCCACAAGGTAAACGCGACCCTATTCCGATGTTAAACGTATCTGATCGTTTGGGGTTAATCGGCATTCCTTTAGATCTTGATAAAGTAAAAGGTATCGTTATTTCGGATATTTTAGATGCTCCATCAACAATTGTTCCTGCTGATGAAGAGACAGATATTATGGCGAATCACTTACTTAACTTCTTGCGTGATGAGATTAAAGTAGGTCGATTAACTACGAGCTTACGTCCATTGCAATCAGGTGTAGGTTCAGTAGCAAATGCTGTATTACTTGGCTTCAAGGATTCTGAATTTGAAAATTTAGAAGTGTATTCAGAAGTATTACAAGATGCAGTATTTGATTTAATCGATGCAGGAAAAGTAAGTTTTGCATCTGCGACCTCTATTACTCTATCTGAAGAAGTAGGAAATCGTGTATACGGTAACTTTGAGAAATACGCTGATAAACTAGTATTACGCCCACAGGAAATTTCAAATCAACCAGAAATTATTCGACGACTCGGTTTAATTTCTGTTAATACAGCGCTTGAAGTAGATATTTATGGTAACGTAAACTCTACACATGTATCTGGCTCAAGAATGATGAATGGTATTGGCGGTTCAGGAGATTTCGCACGTAATGCACGTCTTGGTATTTTCGTGACAAAATCTTACGCAAAAGGCGGCAAAATCTCAAGTATCGTGCCAATGGTGTCACATGTAGACCATACAGAGCATGATGTGGATGTTATCGTAACAGAGCAAGGTGTAGCCGATTTACGAGGTTTAGCACCAAAAGAGCGCGTTGGTCTTATTATCGACAACTGTGTACACCCAGATTACCGAGAGCAATTATGGGCTTACTTCAATGATGCAAATGAATTAACAGGTGGTCATCATACACCTCATGACTTAGAAAAAGCACTATCTTGGCATGTAAATCTAGCGAAAAATGGTACAATGAAAGATCCAGCATTCATTAAATAATAAGTAAAAGCCTTGAAGGGCAATGTAACATTGCCTTCAAGGCTTTTTTAAATTTGGAAATACAGAGGCTAGTAGATAAGCATGAGTAATTAGGTGAATAAATTACTCAACATCAAAATCTGTTCTTGAATAATGTTATATCGATATAAAGCAATCGCCATTAGTGGAATGTGGAGTCAAGAACTTATGTTGAAAAAGAGCAGAAAAATTATTTATTTTTCTTAAAAGCGGTACCTATTTTTGGTTCAGTCCCATTGATGAGACGTTTAATATTTTCAATATGCAAAATAATAGCGATGATGAATAGCCAGATAGAGATAATGGTAGGACCAATGCCAGGAATCCATAAATACGTCGCTGTACAAAAGACAAGATAAAATTCGAGGACGCCCACGATTAAGTAATTCGTAGCGAACGATAATATGACAAATAAAATAAGTGCAAAAAGGCCAATTTTCCAATCAACGGCAAGTAAAATGCCAATAATTGAGGCGGTTCCCTTCCCGCCGTTAAAGCTCATATGGAATGGGAAATTATGTCCTAAAACTACGCCAGCTGCGATCGTATATGTAAGTAACCAAATTTGTCCCTCTGTGAAAACAACCGTATCTGCTAAATAAAGACGTATACCAATTATTGCTGCAACACCTTTTCCAATATCAATGATTGCTACTAAAGCGCCGTATTTCCACCCAAGAGAAAGCGTAGCGTTGGAAGCACCAGCGTTGCCATGTCCGGTTTTTTTCAAGTCGACGCCCGAAAAAAATTGCGCTACTTTAGAGCCATGAATACAGCCAATTAGGTAACCAACGAGGATACATATAATTACAGCTTGAATCATAAAAAAGCTCCTTTCAAAAATTTTTATTTTTAGTAGTGTATGTATTTATAGTACGCGCTTTGCATGACAGAAGGTTCAGAAAAAATAAAATTTTTGTGTTGACAGGAAAAAAGTCTATGTTTATACTGTGTAACAACGATGGAAATTGAATCATATAACTCTTATCAAGAGCGGCGGAGGGATAGGCCCTATGATGCCCGGCAACCAGCAAGTGAAAAATTTGCTAAGGTGCTAATTCCTACAGATTCTATATTTGGATCTGGCAGATAAGGGGAGGAAAACTTGCAACCGCAACCCTCTTCTTAACTGAAGGGGGTTTTTGTTTTCTACACAAAAATCCTCCTCATCTCCGGTACCATCGTGAAAAAACTACCATTTAGGAGGAATATTCAATGACAAATTTTAGACCAGAAACATTACTACTACACGGTGGCCAAGAACCAGACCCAGTGACAGGCTCTCGTACAGTGCCAGTTTACCGTTCAACGGCTTTCGTATTTAAAGACACTGCTCATGCGCAACGTCTTTTCGCTCTAGAAGAAGCGGGCAATATTTATACACGTATTACTAACCCAACTGTAGACGTTTTTGAGAAACGCGTCGCTTTATTAGAAGGCGGTACAGCAGCAGTAGCACTTTCATCTGGTGCAGCGGCAATCGCATTTTCAATCTTAAACCTTGCAGGCACTGGTGATGAGATCGTGGCAGCGAGTTCTTTATACGGAGGCACATATAACTTACTTGCCAACACATTACCAAACTACGGTATTAAAACAATATTCGTAGATGAAACAAATCCAGAAAACTTCCGCTCAGCTATTAACGAAAAAACAAAAGCGATATTCGCTGAAGGGTACGGAAATCCAAGTTTAAAAGTATTAGATGTTGAAGCAGTAGCAAATATTGCACATGAAAATGGCTTACCACTAATTATCGATAGTACATTTGCTTCTCCTTATGGCTCAACACCAATTGACTTCGGTGCAGATATTGTTGTCCACTCAGCAACAAAATGGATTGGCGGTCATGGAACAACTTTAGGTGGCGTTGTCGTAGACGCAGGGAAGTTTGATTGGACCCAAGGTAGATTCCCAGGTTTCACAGAGCCAGATGCTTCTTACCATGGTTTACGTTACGGAATTGATACAGCGGCGGCTGCATTTGCCACAAAACTGCGTGTACAATTACTTCGTGATTTCGGTCCAACATTAAGTGCTGATGCAGCATTTAACTTATTACAAGGTTTAGAAACGCTTCATTTGCGTATTCCTAAACATAACGAAAATGCACAAGCAGTCGCTGAATATTTACGTAATCACTCATCTGTGGAATACGTAAACTATAATGGGTTAGAGGATTTCTCAACTCATGATTTAGCAAAGAAATATTTGAAAAATGGCTTCGGTTCCGTGCTTACATTTGGCATTAAAGGTGGACGTGAAGCAGGTCGATTACTGATCGATAGTGTGAAATTATTCTCACATGTAGCAAACGTAGGGGATGCGAAATCTTTAATTATCCACCCGGCATCTACAACGCACCAACAGCTTTCGGCTGAAGAACTAAAACAAACTGGTGTATCTGAGGAACTCATTCGCTTATCAATCGGTTTAGAAGCGATAGAAGATATTATTGCGGATTTAGAACAAGCAATTGCACAAGTTGTAGCTGCTCAGCAAGTAGAAGCTTAATTACAAATAGAACACAAAAGTATTAGATAAACTAGATTGATAGTTGTAGCGTTTTCGTATTTTCTCATTTGAAATGCCTCATTTGGTAATACGTAAAACGTTGCTACATCAAGTTTTCATCTCATTTGATGAATTATCTAAAATTATTTTAAAGATAATACCAAGTAATTTTATAAGTATTGTTGACCTTTTTAAAACCATGTTATATACTAGGGATTAAGTTGAACGTTCGAAGGCTACCAACCACGAACAGCTAAAAAAATTACGCTTTCATAAGTGTCCCCCACTTTTGAATATATAGGAAAAGAAGAAGAGTAGATGCTCAGCCAGCAGCTACTCTCAATCTTAAAGAACTAACGCAGAAGGAGTGTTTGAAATGGGAAATGTTTATAGTGCACAAAGTATTGCATCTTATTTTATTTACGAATTAAATGAAAGTAATGAGTTTGTGAACTGCATGTCCATCCAACACTTACTCGCGACAGTAGAAACAAGATGGCAACAAACTTTTGGACACACGGCTTTCAAAGAAATTGTGCATGAAATAGAAGAAGGTTACACAGTTAAAGAAGTATTTGATGCTTATGCAGAGCATGATGAAAACCATATTGAATTACCAGCAACGGAATACTATTTAAAATACGGTACGTTTCAGTTAGTAAAACGTACATATGCAGTGCCGAACTTCACACATGTTGAAGAAAAGATTGTACAAGGAGCTTTAGCCCAGTACCGCTATGTCCAACTAACAAAAGCGAGCTAATAATCATCCCCTTATATAAAATATAAAACCCGCTCTCTTTACTAAGAGATCGGGTTTTTTCTCCGAAAATAAATTGACTATTATAATAGAAGAAAGTAAAGATAAATGTATAATTCACAAGAGGAAATGAATCGTCAATATTTGTTCAAAACTTATATAAACACTAAAGGGACGTATAATATAAGGAATGTAACCGATTTCTTTTGCACATCTAGGGAAAACAAATGTCCTTCCTAGAAAGATTCTTCTTGTGCATTGTATTTTTTTACGTTACAATTTTTCTTAAGTTAAATTTTGAATTATTTGAATTTGTGCGATGCACATATTTTTTTACCTTCATTCGGTTGGCTTCTAAACGCCAACTGAATGAAGGTAAGTCTCTGGCGGAAGTCACAGATTTTGAAAGGAATGAATTGTGCTTGCACAATTCAAAATCTGGACGCATTGTTTTTCTGCGCGAAAGCGAAGCGTCAGCGGCAATTCCATCGAGGCGGAATTGATAAAATTTTGAAGCGTATGTTGGAGGGAATGACTGTAATGGCAACAATAAAGGCAGCAATCTTAGGATTTGGAACAGTAGGGCAAGGGATTTACCATATTTTAAATGAAAAGCGGGAAGAGCTTAAGAATAAATTAGGCATTGAACTAGAAGTAACGAAAATTTTAGTAACCGATGCTAGTCGTGAACGTGTACCTGGCACGGCACATTTAATGACAACAAGCATGGAGGAAGTGCTTGCAGAGCCTGGCATGCAGGTTGTTTTTGAAGCAATCGTCAATGAGGAACCGGCATTTAGTTATTTAAAGCGTGCTGTAGAGCACAAATGCCATGTAGTTACTGCGAATAAGGTAATGTTTGCAAAACGAGGTATAGAGCTACAAGCGCTAGCAAAGAAAAATGGTGTCTTTGTAGGTTATGAAGCAACAACAGCAGGCGGTGTACCTGTTATAAAAACAATGAAAAATATTCTTCTTGTAAACGATGTAAGTCGTATTCAAGGCATTTTAAATGGTACATCTAACTATATTTTAACGAAAATGCGTGCTGAAGGTTGGTCATTCGAGGATGCATTAACAGAAGCACAAAAACTAGGCTATGCAGAGGCTGATCCGTATAATGACGTATCTGGTCAAGATGCTTTCAAAAAATTAATGATTTTAAGTGCATTAGCATTTGGGGAACAACCAGACTGGGCTGACGTTGAAGTAATTGGTATCGACAATATTTCAGCAGAGCAAGTGAAGGAAGCAAATGAAAAAGGCTTACGTTACCGCCATGTAGCAGAAGTTGAAAAGCTAGAGGATGGTAAAGTAGTAGCAAAAGTCGGCCCGCTATTAGTTGATAAAGAACATCCACTTTACCCAGTCGATGACGTGAATAATGCTGTCGCATTAGACACAAATTATATTGGCACATTAACGCTAGTTGGCCCAGGTGCAGGTATGTATCCGACTGCAAGTGTTATGGTCGAAGATTACGCAGAAATTATCGGCAAACGCGCAGGCTTTGTCGTAACGATTTGAAAAATTCCCGTGCAGGTATTTAAGCTGCATGGGAATTTTTTTGGTACCTGATACTTTTTAGTCTTCATCTTTGACATCAATATCCTCAGGAACTGGTGTATTGCGCCAAATTTCAATTTCTTCTTTAATGCGCTCAAGCTGATCAAAGTAAGTGCTAAACTGGCTGCTATTTATGAGCATTTGTTCACCGTCGAAAACAGAACGGATGCGTCCTTCGTAGATGTAGCGTAGCACTTGCTCCTCGGGCATACCAAGGTCAATGGCGGTTTCCTCTAATGTTTTATACATAGTGTTCGCTCCTTTTTATCTTCATTCAGTAGAAAACTCCCACCTCTATAGGGTGGTGAGATAAATTCGGGTTTAGCTTTTTTTCAGTGAGCGTACAGATGTTTTGTGCGCTATTATTATAACTTTTTTTGTGCCTAAACGCCTACTAACTTATAGAATGAAGAAAATGTAAAATCAAGAATTGTTTGTAGATAGTGTAGTAGGTATAGTTAGTGGTAATAATGGTAGAGATTGAGGTGGCAGGATTTTTGAGTATGTATCCTTATTTTTTTGTGTTGGTCGCTGCAGTTTTGTGGGGGATGACTGGTACAACACAAACTTTATTAGATGATGGTATTTCACCAGTTGCAGTCGCAACAATTCGATCTGCTATAGGTGGTGGCTTGTTATTAGTTGTCGCCATAGCACTACGAAAAATACATATCCGCACGTGGCCGTGGCAATTGACGTTATTGGCTGCTGCTAGTATTGCGTTATTCCAAGGTTTATTCTTCTCATCGATACGTTTAACGGGTGTTGCAATAGGTACTGTAGTGACGATTGGTAGTGCACCAGTGTTCTCAGGAGTTTTAGAGTGGTTGCTATGGAAAGTACGTCCAACGAAGGTGTGGGGAATCTCAACTACGTTAGCAATCGTTGGTTGTGTATTACTATTTGTTAATAATGGCGAAGCCTCGGTACATATGGGAGGGATTATACTGGCATTATGTGCTGGCATGTCATTTGCCTTTTATACAAACGTTAGTAAAAAGTTAATGATGCGTGAAGAGGCATTACCGGCAGTCGCTATGACATTTTCGTTGTGTGCATTATTGTTATTACCATTTTCGATTAGTGATGGTTATAGCTGGATAGCACAGTCACATAATTTATGGTCCATGTTCTTCATGGGAGTTATGTGTACAAGTGTTGCCTATTTATTGTTTTTGAGTGGTTTACAAAAAATTAGTTCATCTTCTGCGGTTACATTATCGTTAGCAGAACCGTTAACAGCGGCAATGCTTGGTGTCTTTCTTGTAGGGGAATATTTAAGTGTGACTTCCTGGATTGGCGTAGCGATGTTGCTTGGAGGTATTTTGGTACTGACGCTCGGAAGCAAAAATACAAAATGATATACTAGAAAAGGGGTAGCTCAAGATTTTTTGAAGCACCCTTTTTTTCTTAAGAATTTCTTCATTTTTATGATAACTGGAAATTAAGAATTAGGAGTTACAATAGTACTTGAGAGCGAGGTGCATATCATGACGAAGTTAACAGTTCTTGTAACAGATGACGATCAGGATATTCGTGATGGTATTGAAATTTACTTAAAAAATGAAGGTTACAATGTGATTAAGGCAGCTGATGGTGTTGAGGCACTCGAAAAGCTTGCTAACAATGAAGTACATTTAATTATTTTAGATATTATGATGCCAAATATGGATGGGATTACGGCAACATTTAAAATTCGTGAGGAGCGTAATATTCCAATTATTATGCTTAGTGCGAAAGCAGAAGACGGCGATAAAATTCATGGCCTGTCTGTTGGCGCGGATGATTATGTAACGAAACCATTTCATCCACTAGAGCTTTTAGCACGTGTGAAATCACAGTTGCGTCGTTATGTACAACTTGGGACATATAATGACGGCGGAGCGAAGGTGGAAATCGACGGGCTTGTACTAGATGAAGATGCCAAAGAAGTGATTTTAGAGGGCGAACCTGTTCGATTAACACCAATCGAATACAAGATTACAGAATTATTAATGAAAAATGCAGGGCGTGTCTTTTCGATTCGCGAAATTTATGAGCGCGTGTGGAATGAGGAAGCATACAATGCAGAAAATATTGTGGCTGTCCATATTCGTAAAATACGCGAGAAAATCGAAGCGGATCCGAAAAATCCACGCTATTTAAAGGTGGTGTGGGGCGTTGGCTATAAAATGGAGAAATAAAATCGAGCAGTATATAACTGTAGCTGGTTTTGTAGCAGGGGTAGTCGGGCTTATTTATTTTGGTGTGTATGCGTACCAACAAGTAAATGCTCGTTCATCGGAAATGCTGCAATTACTTGAGAGAATTTTTTAGGGAAAGGGAGTAAATGATGATGAAGAAATGGAAGCCATTCCTCGCGCTCATTTGTTTCGTATGGTTTGTTTTTGGGATATATACATTTACGAATGTCGGTTATCAATATATTGGCAAGTCGTATTTTGAATCTGAGAATTTTCAACATGAAGTTGATAATTTTCAGAGTGAGCTAGGCCCGCTTGTGTTAAATTTGCCAACAGCGGATGAATTAAAGAGTAAGATTGAAGTTTCACAAAATGAGATTGAAGAACATCGTAATTACTATGGTTCGCTAGGGGAACAAATTTCTAACATTAAAATGCAGTATGAGGATCGTATTCAGGAAGCAGCTGTTAATGGTGCTGATGAATTAAAAGTAAAGCTTGAAAAAGAACGAGATGAAAAGATTACAGACATCACAACAAATTTTGCAGATGACGAACATGTGCGTAATAAAATTCTTGCTGAGAAGGAGAAACTCGTAGATCAATATATTAAAGCAGCAAATGAAGAAGCAAAAAATTTCAAAAAAAATTATAATTACTGGTCTTACGAGTTGACCAATACTGAGACGGGAAAAACATTCCGTTCAGGTGATGTATCTGATAGCAGTGCTTATAAATTAAAATATACACATCAGAATACACTCAAAACTAGAACTATTAGCGAAAATTTGAATCATATATTTTATAATTCGGAAATTTCTGTTGATTCAGAGGTATTCGATCAATATGCTGATTACACAGGTACAATTATAATTTCTAAGAAGGCAGCACAGTCTGCAGTAGTAATGGACGGCTATCAGCAATTTAAACGTAATCAATATATGTTTTATATGATATGGCTAACAAGTATTGCAGCAGCAATTGTTGCATGGAGAGGTCGTAAAGAAGCATTGAATGAAGTGCAAGCGTTAAAAAAGAATGAGCCTTTTGCGAAGTTACGTATTGATGTCCAAGTCATTTTAATGTTCATTACAGGATGTATATACTGGGTAATTATGGATGCATCTATTAGTTCGATTGAGTATATATATCACAATAATTATATGCAATTTATAATTCAATTTGTATTTAAAGCAGTTGTTATGTTTATTATAGGCATTGCATTCTTTGTGCAGCTTATTTGGTTAGTCAATCGTGTGAATACGCCAGAAAAATTCCAACACAATTTGAAGGAAAGCTATTTATGGCATTTAGGTGATTCAATAGCTGATCTATTTTTAAATCGCTCAATCGCATTACAGTCGATTGTCATTGTAGCAGCTGCCTTTTTCGGTGGCGGTAGTTTGGTAGCCGTAATGGTAACTGGTGGTGGATTCCCTGTATTTGTATTTGGACTCTGTGGGGTTGTAGGTGTACCAGCAATTGTTGTTTTCCTATCACGTATGGGCTACTTAAACCGAATCATGAAGGATACAGCAGACATGGCAGATGGACGTTTGAACCGTGATGTGAAGGTGAAGGGGAAATCACCGCTAGCCAAGCATGCGGAAAACTTAAATCATTTACGTGAGGGTGTTCGCACGTCAATGCATGAGCAAGCAAAAAGTGAACGCTTGAAAACGGAGCTCATTACAAATGTGAGCCATGATTTACGTACACCGCTAACATCGATTATTACGTATACGGACTTGTTGAAAAATCCAGACATTACTGAGGAAGAACGTAAGCAGTATATTCAAATTCTCGATAAAAAATCAGAGCGATTAAAAGTACTAATTGAAGATTTGTTTGAAGTATCGAAAATGGCGAGTGGTAATATCGAGCTTCATAGAAGTCGTGTAGATTTAACGCAGCTCGTACAGCAAGCAGTAGGGGAGCATGAAGAAGATCTAACAAAATCACGTTTAGATTTGCGTATGACGATGCCAAAAGAACCGATCTATGCGTATGTAGATGGCCAAAAGTGGTGGCGACTTATTGATAATTTAACTGTTAATGTATTGAAATATGCACTTGAAGGCACGCGTGTTTATGTAACATTAAAACGTACTGCAAACGGCGATGCAGAATTTACGGTAAAAAACGTAGCAAAATATGAAATTAGTGAAAATGCTGATGAATTATTTGAACGTTTTAAGCGAGCAGACTCTTCGCGCCACACGGATGGTTCTGGATTAGGCTTAGCCATTGCGCAGTCCATTGTTGATTTACATGGAGCACGAATGAGCATTGATGTCGACGGTGATTTATTTAAAGTCGTCGTAACAATTCCAGCAGTATAAATGATAAACAGCGGTAGAAAGTATCTGCCGCTGTTTTTTGATGCAATTATAGCTATAAGCCTAAGTTTTTTGCAATAATCATTTTCATTACTTCGTTAGTACCAGCATATATGGACATGACGGGAATATCCCGGTAACGTCTAGCAATTTTATACTCTTCCATATAGCCGTAGCCTCCGTGAAGTTGCATACACTGCGCAGATAGGTCTCGCGCGTTTTCAGTAATCCAATATTTTGCCATCGACACTTTTGTTACGACATCGTTACTAGCGATATGTTGTTCAATTAACGATTCTAAAAAAGATTTGCCTAGTTCAATTTTTGTCGCCATTTCAGCAATTTTAAATTGCGTATTTTGGAATTCACTTATTTGTTTTCCAAAGGCTTTACGTGATTTAACATAATCGATTGTTAATGAAAGCATATCCTCCGCAGCGGTTTGTGCGGCTATAGCCACTATTAAACGTTCCTGCTGTAATTTTTCCATCATGTAAGTGAAGCCTTTTCCTTCTTCGCCGAGTAAATTTTCGATCGGTACGCGACAATCATCAAAGTATAATTCAGCTGTATCTTGCGCATGCATACCAACTTTTTCGAGCTTGCGGCCCTTCGTAAAGCCAGGTGTTCCTCCCTCGATAACAAGTAAGCTTACACCGCGATGCTTTTTCTCCGCATGAGGATTTGTTTTCACAGCTACAACGACTAAATTGGTATGAATGCCATTGGTAATAAAGGTTTTTTGCCCATTTACAATATAATGGTCGCCGTCACGAATGGCAGTTGTTTGGATATTTGCTAAATCGGAGCCTGTTCCCGGTTCAGTCATAGCGATTGCTGTAATGGTTTCACCCGTTACACATTTAGGCAACCAACGTGATTTTTGTGCGACAGTACCGTAAGACTCAATGTAAGGTACGACAATATCATTATGCAGACCAATACCAATTAGACTTGAACCAATACGCTCCAATTCTTCTTGAATAATCAAGCCAAAGCTAAAATCTAAATCAAGCCCGCCATACTGCTCCTCTACTTGTGAGCACAAATAGCCCATGTCTCCAAGTTTACGCCAAAATTCAAGTGGAATGAGATGATCTATTTCCCATTGATCATACTGTACTTCAGCTTCCACTTCTAAAAACTTACGAAAAGATTTACGAAATAACTCGTGCTCTGTTGTTTCAAATTTATATTTGCCCATTCGAAAAACACCCCTTTTTCACTACTTTATGCATGCGGTTTCTAATAGATATATATAATATTACTGAAAATACAGAAAAATAAAAGAGGCTTTGAAAATACGATTTGCTATGTAGATGCTATAATTAACAATTAATATGAAAAATAGGAGTTTGTTATATGGCAAAAGTACTGATAGGAATACTCGTAGTAGGTATATATAGCGCACTAACTTTTTATTTAGGCTGGAATGCGAAGAATTGGCTTGTCGCGATGGGGTGGTTTCACAATCCAATTATTTTTTGGATAGTCCTGTATATTATGTCATTTAGTATTGTAATTGGGCGAATACATGAGTCACTCAGAATTTTTTCAGTCATCGGAAATTATTGGATGTTTATTTTTCAATATGGTCTGCTACTTTGTTTAATAGCACAACTTACAATTTGGCTGACACCGTTTAAAGATGTCCAGTTGGTGGGGAGTATAGCGGTTGCTGTTTTAGTTGTATTGTTTATCGTTGGATCTTATTTCGCTTATTCACCTGTTGTACGTAATTTAGCAGTGACGATGGATAAAAAAGATAGTGAGCTAACATCGATGCGTGTCGTTGTTGCGTCAGATTTTCATTTAGGCGTATTATCGAATAAAAAGCATCTACAACGTTTTGTCAATTTATCAAATGAAGCGAAGCCGGATGTTGTCTTTCTAGCAGGGGATTTAGTTGATGATGATCCAAAATGGTTTGTGGAGGACGGCATGGCTGAAGTGATGAAGCAACTTACTTCAACATATGGCGTGTATGGGGTACTTGGTAATCATGAATATTACGGTAAGAAAATTCCTGAGTTTGTCGAGGAAATGGATAGAGCAGGTGTGAAAATTTTACGAGATGAAACCATTCAAATCGAAAAATCGTTTGTAATAACGGGGCAAGAGGATATTACGAATAATGAAAGACAGCAATTAAAGGCATTAAAATCAGAAAATAATTTGCCATGGTTTGTGATGAATCATACGCCAAATGATTTAGTAACGCCTGCACAAGAAGGTGTGGATTTCCACATGTCAGGACATACACACAAAGGGCAAATGTGGCCTAATCATTTTATTACGGCACGCGTTTTTGAGCTGGATCATGGGTATAAGTTGAAGGAGCAAATGCATACACTTGTTTCATCAGGCTTTGGCTTTTGGGGACCACCAATCCGTTTAGGTAGTCGTTCAGAATTATGGGTAGTGGATATTACATTTCAATGAAATTCATAGCATCTGAAAAAGGAGTATTCTATAATGAGAAATGTGTTTGTTAATTGGCGCAGAACGTAAATACGCTAATTCGAATTTTTATACAAAAAAAGGTAAGGTGACAAAGTGGAAATTATAGAATTATTAAAAGCACTCATATTGGGCTTTGTAGAAGGGATGACAGAGTTTGCACCAGTATCATCAACAGGGCATATGATTATTGTGGATGATATGTGGTTAAAAACAGAAGAGTTTTTAGGGAAATATCCTGCAAATACGTTTAAAATTGTCGTGCAATTAGGTTCGATCTTAGCCGTAGTCGTTGTCATGTGGAAGCGTATGCTGAGCTTAGTCGGCTTATACAATATTGATGGACAGCCGAAATCGGTGAAAGGTCGCTTCAATTTAGCACATGTCATCGTTGGGATGCTTCCAGCAACTGTAATAGGTTTTGCCTTCAAAGATTTCATCGACGACCACTTATTTAAAGTAGAGCATGTTATCTATGCATTAGTGGCAGGGGCAATATTAATGATTGCTGCGGATAAATTGGCACCGAGAAAACCGAAAGTGGACTCTTTAGATGATATTTCATACGGCTTAGCATTCAAAGTGGGCTTAGTGCAATGCTTATCATTATGGCCAGGATTCTCACGTTCAGGAGCAACAATTTCAGGTGGGGTACTGTTTGGTATTAGTCACCGTGTAGCTGCTGATTTCACATTCATTATGGCAGTACCAATTATGGCAGGTGCTAGTCTTGTATCTGTACTGAAGAATTGGGACACATTATCGATGGATTACTTAAGTTTCTACGTGGTAGGCTTCATTAGTTCATTCGTTTTCGCATTGCTATCAATTAAGTTCTTCTTAGCTCTTATTTCAAAAGTAAAATTAATGCCGTTTGCAATCTATCGTTTAGTGCTTGCAGCAATATTAAGTATTATTATTTTTATGTAATTGAAAAAGTCACACATTCTAGTATAGAATGTGTGACTTTTTTAGTTGCAGAAGTTGATAAATAACAGATTTTAAATATCTATTGAAATGGTGTGTAATGGCTCATCATCATAACTTGGAGTGGATTTTCGTTAGGGCGTCCGATGAGCCACTTCAATTAATGCCCAAGCTAATTTTGTTAAATCTAATCCTCAAATTTCAGTGATTAACAATTATTATATTAAATGTGTATATTTAAATGATTTTAATAGGTCTTAATTCGTATATTTCGGTAATTAATTAAATATATTTTATTTTTAATTAGATAATTTTAATCAAGCTATTGTCACGGAAATGTTCGGACTTTATAATTATATTCACAAAGGATCACTTGAAAATATTTCCTTTATTAAACATTAAAAACGATTAAAATAGAAAAATATGTATTTTATTGATAATAATACACTATATGAGGTGGAGAGATGTTTCAATTTGGGGGTAAACCTAAAAAAAATACGATTATAACGGGTAAAGTGACTAACACTGGCATCGTTATTCAAGATCGTGAGCGATTACAGCAGTTAGAACTTGTTAATCTAACAGAACACGATTTGCAATTGATCAAAAGTCTAAAGCCTTATGTAGAACAAAGTGTTGTAGATGTTGTTCAGGAGTTTTATAAAGCCGTAGAGAATGTACCAACTTTACGAGAAGTGATTCAAAAACATAGTTCAAGTGAGCGTTTACGTCAAACTTTACGTCACCATATTATTGAAATGTTTGAAGGGCGAATTGATGAGGAATTCATGGAAAAGCGCCGACGAGTAGGCATAATGCACGTGAAAATTAATTTGTATCCCAAATGGTATTTAGCAGCATTCCAAAATCTCGAAAAATCTTTGCGTAGAGTTGTATATGATTTACATCTTTCTTCTGATGAAGAGGAGAAGATGTGTGATGCTATAAGTAAAATATGCAATTTTGAACAGCAAATTGTATTAGAAGAGTATGACAATTATTCCGAGCGATTAATGGAACAGCAAAGAGATACCGTAAAGATTCATGTGAAGGAAGTTATTGGTGGTATTTCAACACAGCTAGAAGAACAATCACATGATACGAATGAAGCAGTGACGGAGCTTATTACTAGTGCGAAACAAGTGAAAAGTTACCTATCTGACAGCATTAATGAGGCCAAAATAATGCAAAAGGTTTCAAGTGATGGCTATACTAAAATGATTATGATGAATGAACAAACTGGAAAAATAAATAGCAAAACAGTTGAAATGGCTGAAATGGTGCAGGTATTGGATTCTTCCTCATCCCAAATTAATGCTGTTGTCGTTATGGTAAAAAGTATTGCAGAACAAACGAATATGCTAGCGCTTAATTCGGCAATTGAGGCCGCTCGCGCAGGAGAGCATGGTAAAGGGTTTGCTGTTGTTGCTGATGAGGTCCGCAGACTGGCCAATCAAACGAAAGATTCTGTAGAGCAAATCGCTGAATTGATTGGGAAGTCTAATGGCATTACCGCACAGGTTGTACACGCCATTCAAGAAATCCAAGACCTTGTGAACAATGGTATAGCACAAAATGCCGAATCTTTACGAGCATTTGATGAAATTTCAGGATCAGTAGATACCTCAATTGTAAATTTCCAAAATGTTGGTGATAAAATAACTGAACTTGCGAATGTTGTAGAATTAATCGGTGAGTCTTCAGGGGAATTAGAAAAAGCCGCAACGCGATTAGATACAACGATAAAAAGTTTTTAATACGATAATGAAAGGCTATGTACTTGAAAAAATGGGTGCATAGCCTTTTTGTTAATGATACGCTTAAGTTATAAAGGGGAAATGAGTAAAAGGGGTGTAAGTACATGAAGAAGAAGTTATTCATTACGCGCAAATTTCCAGCGCATATAGTAGAACCATTAGAAGAATTTTATGATATCGAACAGTGGCCAGAAGAAGAACTGGTAATACCACGTGAAAAATTATTAGAAGCGGTGGCACATTGTGAAGTATTATGGGTGACATTAGAGGACCTTGTAGATGATGAATTGCTTTCGCATGCACCAAACTTAAAGCTTGTGACGAATTTAGCTGTAGGTTTTAACAATATAGATATACCAGCACTGCGCAAATACGGCGTTATGGCGACTAATACACCGGGTGTCCTAACCAATTCAACGGCTGATTTAGTGTTTGGTTTGCTACTGGCAACTGCTAGAAGGATTCCGGAAAGTGAACGCTATTTACGCGCAGGTAAGTGGAAAAGCTGGTATCCAATGCAATTAGTTGGTAAAGATGTATCCCACACAACCATTGGTATTATTGGCATGGGACGTATTGGGCAAGCAGTTGCAAGACGGGCAATAGGTTTTGATATGAAAGTTCTTTATCATAATCGCAGACGTCGACATGAAGCTGAGGAAATGTACGGATTTAAGTATGCTTCATTAGAGGAATTACTACAGCAATCGGATTTTGTTGTCATTATGACCCCGTATAACAAAGATACAGTTGGACTTATTGGAGAGCAAGAGCTTGCGCTGATGCGAGACGATGCCGTGTTGATTAATGCTTCTCGCGGTGGAATTATTGATGAGGTAGCACTATACGAAACGCTGAATAAAGGAAAGTTGTGGGCAGTGGGACTAGATGTTTTTGAATACGAGCCAATTGCAATGGATCATCCCTTATTGACCTTGCCGAATGTTGTAGCTCTTCCGCATATAGGAAGTGCTTCAATCAAAGCAAGAACAGATATGTTAATGCTGAATTACAATGCACTTGCTGCATATGGGCAGGGGAAAGCTATATCTAATCGCATAGACTAAAAGAAGGAGCTATCTCAAAAAGCATTTGAGGTAGCTCCTTTTGGTGACGAAAGTAAAGCATCTGCTACAAAAGTATGTTTTAACTCTTTTGACACAATGCCATGTTTTTATTTATTGAATATATCAAATAAGCCGCCGATACCGCCTTCTCCTGAAGATTTACCGCCACCGCCTTGTGAAACCGGGGCAGCTGCAAAGACACGGCTCGCTAAACGACTGAATGGTAATGATTGAATCCAAACAGTACCTGGTCCGCGTAGTGTTGCTAAGAAAATACCTTCACCACCGAATAAGGCTGTTTTTACGCCACCTACAGCTTCGATATTATAGTCTACGTCTGATGTCATCGCCACTAAGCAACCAGTATCGACGCGTAGCACTTCGCCGTGTTGTAACGTTTTTCTATGAATCGTTCCGCCAGCATGGACAAAAGCAAGCCCATCACCTTCAAGTTTCTGCATGATGAAGCCTTCACCACCGAAGAAACCTACGCCGATTTTACGTTGAAACTCTATGCCGACAGAAACCCCTTTTGCTGCTGCTAAAAAAGCATCCTTTTGACAAATGATTTTACCCTTATATTGACTTAGATCCATTGGAATAATTTTACCCGGATATGGTGATGCAAAATATACATGGCGTTTGCCTGTACCTACGTTTGTAAAGGTCGTCATAAATAAGCTCTCGCCTGTAATTACACGTTTCCCAGCACCAATTAATTTCCCCATAAGGCCACTTTGTGAACTACCTTTAGAGCCATCACCGAAGATTGTTTCCATCTGAATGTTATCATCCATCATCATTAATGCTCCGGCCTCTGCCACAACAGTTTCCTGTGGATCAAGCTCAACTTGTACGTATTGCATGTCATCGCCAAATAGTTTGTAGTCAATTTCGTGGTTATTCATATTGTTATTCCTCCAATAATATTTTTATAGTACCTGTATACGATTATACAGCATATTAGTTTCACTATATATTCCGATATTTTAGAAAAAAAGGGAATAAGATAGAGAATGTCGAATATTAAAAACTAGAATGTGTATTATTTTATTTTCGGGGGTGGTTGTGTTGGATATTAAAAATTATATTAACGGTGAATGGGTAGAGCATTCAAATTTACAAAATATAGTAGTGACAAACCCTGCAAATGGAGAGCAATTAGCAACGATTCCGTTATCAACAGCTGATGATGTGGGAAAAGCTGTTGCTGCAGCAAAAAAAGCACAAAAAAGTTGGGCACTTGTTCCGGCTCCAAAACGTGCAGATTATTTATATGCAATCGGTCAAAAAATGAAAGAAAAGAAAGAGTATTTGGCGACGGTTTTAACAAAAGAGATGGGTAAAGTACTTGAAGAAGCAAGAGGGGAAGTACAAGAAGGGATAGATATGGCCTATTATATGGCAGGAGAAGGGCGTAGGTTGTTTGGGGAAACAACACCGTCTGAACTAGCCAATAAATTTGCCATGAGTGTACGGACACCTGTGGGCGTGGTAGCGCTACTGACACCGTGGAATTTTCCGGTAGCTATTGCAACGTGGAAGTCATTCCCTGCAATGGTGGCAGGGAACACATTTATTTGGAAGCCCTCTAACGAAACACCAATGATGGCTTTTGAAATGGGGAAAATTTTTGAAGAGGTGAATTTGCCAGCAGGTGTTGCTAACATCGTCTATGGCACAGGTCCAACAGTTGGGACGGCGTTAATCGAGCACCCTGATGTGAAAGTTATTTCGTTTACTGGCTCGACGACGACAGGTAGTAAGGTTGCGGAACTAGGTGGCAAGCATTTAAAGAAAATTTCACTAGAAATGGGCGGGAAAAATGCTGTGATTGTGATGGATGATGCCGATTTACAGCTTGCAACGGAAGGTATTTTATGGAGTGCGTTCGGTACAGCCGGTCAACGTTGTACGGCATGTAGTCGCGTCATTGTGCATAAAGATGTGAGAGAAGAGTTAGAAAATCGTCTACTTGAAGCAATGAAAGATTTAACGATTGGCGATGGCTTAGATGAAAGCGTCAAAATCGGACCAGTCATTAGTAAAGCTGCTTTGGAAAAGATTAATCATTACGTACAAATTGGTAAACAAGAAGGAGCAAAAATACTTTCAGGGGGAAGAATTTTAAGTGAGGCCCCTTATGATAAAGGATTTTTCTATGAGCCGACATTATTTACGAATGTGTTGCCGAATATGATAATTGCACAGGAAGAAATTTTCGGCCCAGTCGTGTCGCTTATCGAAGTCGCGAGCCTTGATGAAGCTATTGAAGTAAATAATGGAGTGAAGTTTGGCTTATCCAGTTCGATTTTTTCACAAAATGTGAATACGATTTTCCGCGCTCAACGTGATTTAGATACAGGGATTGTTTATGTGAATGCCGGCACAACAGGTGCAGAGATTCACTTGCCATTTGGTGGAACAAAGGGGACGGGGAATGGTCACCGCGATTCCGGGATTGCCGCACTTGATGTCTATACGGAGTGGAAAAGTATTTATGTAGATTTCAGCGGGAAATTACAAAGAGCACAAATAGATACAGAGTAACGGATCAATGAAAGGGGATGTTCATGATGAAAGTTGTTGTATTAGGTGCGGGTTTAATGGGGAAAGAAGTTGCACGTGATTTAGTGAAAAGTAACAATGTGGAGAAAGTACTTTTAGCAGATTTAGACGTGAAAACGGCGCAATCCTTTGTTGATACGTTAAATACCGATAAGGTAGAAGTGATAGAATTACACGCTGAAGTTGATGATTCACTGAAAGCTGTCATTAGTAAAGGTGATGTCGTGGTCAATGCATTATTTTATTCGTTCAATGAACGCGTAGCAAGAACTGCGATTGAGGTCGGTGTGCATTCCGTGGATTTAGGTGGTCATATTGGGGGAATAACAGAAACAATTCTAGGGCTACATGAAGAGGCGAAAGCAAATGGTGTCACGATTATTCCAGACTTAGGGGTAGCGCCGGGAATGGTCAATATTTTGGCAGGCTACGGTGCCACAAAATTAGATGTAGTTGAATCTATTAAACTATATGTAGGTGGCATTCCTACAGAACCCAAACCCCCGCTACACTATACACGTGTATTTTCATTGGAGGGCGTGTTTGACCATTATACGGAGCCTTCAAAAACCATTCAAAAAGGAAAGTTGGAGGAAGTCGAGTCATTATCAGGCATTGAGCCAATCTATTTTGATGATTTTGGTGTATTAGAGGCATTTTATACATCAGGTGGGATTTCAACTTTATATAAAACGTTCCCGAATGTGCGAGCGCTTGAATATAAAACGATTCGTTATAAAGGGCATGCTGAGAAATTTAAATTGTTAGCAGACCTTGGATTCTTAGATCCTAGCAATACAGTAGAAGTCGATAATCGGGAAGTAGCCGTACGCGCAGTTGTTCGAGAAGCATTGAAAAAGAAACTAGAGCTTGGTACAAAACCGGATGCAGTACTACTACGCGTTATTGTGGCGGGTGAAAAATCACAACAGCAAGTCACATATGAGTATGAAATGGTTGTACGAAAAGATATGACGATTAATGAAACAGCAATGGCTCGTGCAACAGCTAATACGATTTCTGTCGTTGCACAAATGATTGGTAATAGTGACATTACCAAACGTGGTGTATTTGCCCCTGAAACGATTGTGCCTGGAGATGCATATATTCGGGAAATGGCAAAACGTGGTGTCGTGATTAAGGAAACTTCACATAAATCAGCAATGATAGTGAAATGGTGAGGTGTCGTGATGAATTTTGAATTTACAACTGAGCAAGTGATGCTACGAAAAATAGTACGTCAGTTTGTGGATGATGAAATATTGCCTTATATTGCAAAGTGGGATGCAGAAGGAGGCTTTGATGCAGCACTATGGTCACAACTTGCTGAACTAGGATTAATGGGTGTTTGTGTACCAGAAAAATATGGTGGTAGCGGGATGGATTACAATGCGTTAGCTATTGTATGTGAAGAGTTAGAGCGAGGGGATACAGCTTTTCGAACGGCTGTATCTGTGCATACGGGTCTAAATAGTATGACATTAATGCAGTGGGGAACAGAGGCACAAAAAGAGCAATATTTAGTACCTCAGGCAAAAGGAGCGCAAATTGGAGCATTTGGTTTAACCGAGCCTGGTGCCGGTTCTGATGTTGCTGCTATGTCGACCACAGCTGTACGTGATGGTGATTGTTATGTATTAAATGGGCAAAAGACGTGGATCTCCTTATGTGATATAGCTGATAATTTCATTGTATTTGCCTATACCGATAAATCCAAAAAGCATCAAGGGATTAGCGCTTTTATCGTAGAGCGTTCTATGCCAGGTTTTACATCCAAGGCGATTAAAGGGAAGTACGGGATTCGTGCGGGGAATACCGGCGAATTGTTTTTCGAAGATGTGCGTGTCCCAGTAGAAAATCGATTAGGTGAAGAGGGAGAAGGCTTTAAAATTGCCATGTCAGCGCTCGATAACGGTCGTTTTACAGTAGCAGCTGGTGCAGTGGGTCTGATTCAGGCTTGCATGGAAGCGAGTGTGAAATATTGTCACGAGCGCGAAACGTTTGGTAAACCGATTGGGGAGCATCAATTGGTTGGGCAAATGATTGCGAAAATGGAAGCGGGCTATCAAATGAGCCGTTTGCTTGTCTACCGTGTGGGTGAGATGAAAAATAAAGGTGTGCGTAATACGAGGGAAACGTCTTTAGCGAAATGGCAAGCATGTGATTTTGCCAATAAGGCGGCGGATGATGCATTACAAATTCACGGTGCATATGGCTATTCAGATGATTATCCTTTAGCACGCTATTTGCGAAATTCAAAAGCACCTGTCATCTATGAAGGTACACGAGAAATTCATACGATTATGCAGGCTGATTATGTGCTTGGTAAACGTCAAGATAAGCCATTAGCGAAAATGTTACCGAAATGGCCATTTGAAGAATGATTGCGAGGGGAAACAAAGCCCTCGTTTTTTTATGTAAATTAATTTTCAGAAAAATGTAACTTTTACCCTTTTATTCAGTCTAATGGATAAATGAGAATGTATAGGGGGGAGAATTAATGAAAAAAAAGTGGTTAAGTATTGGAATAATTGCTGCACTTGCATTGTTACCCGTTTTATTATTTTTCATAGCGCCTAAATCAGAAGCAAAAGCAACGCATTCAGTGCTTGTAACACAAAATTGGCAAGCTCTTTTCTCAAAAGAATTAAGAACAAATAGTGTAAAGAGTGATGATGTCTATGTGACAAACAGCGAAGGAAGAAAAGTCGCATCAACGATATCATTGGATTCAGATAAAAAATCACTGATTGTTAGTGATTTAAAGCCAGGTAGCTATAAATTACATGTAAAAAAGCAGGCTTTTGTACAAAGTGGACTGAATACAAAAGCGCATATCCTAGATTTTAAGGTAATTGAAAAGCTTGAGGCAGTTACATCAAAAAATGAACTCCAGCAATATTTTGACGCGATCTTGGCACAAGAGAAAACTGAATCTCGCAGTTTTTTCGAAAATTTTGCTTCAGAAGATAAAGCAGACATGTCGCAAAGTACCGCTGGAGGAGAATCTACAACGAATAATCAGGTAGAGGGTGTTGAGGAAGGTGATATTGTCGTTGTCAAAAACGGCATCATTTACGCCGCGAAGGATACGGGCATTGATGTAATTGATGCTAATGATCCAAAAAACTTAAAATTAGCGACAACATTGAAGCTAACTGAAAATCGGTATATTTCAAAATTAGCCCTGTATGATCATCTGTTGATTGCCATTGGAGATGAGTATTTACCAAAAGAAGAAACAAGTATGACGATTGCATATTTTTACGATATTACAAATCCGAGTGATCCAAAGTATATAAGGAAAGTGGCACAGGAAGGTAACTTACAGGATGTTCGTGTGACGAATGATACACTCTATTTAATAGGTAATATGCAGCCAAATTATTGGATGCTTCGAGAGAATGAGGTCGTCGATTTACAACCTAGAACATATGATAGTAAGGTGAGCAATGCATATGTAAGCTTACCGCTGGATAAGATATCAATTTTACCAAATACGTTAGAAGGTACGTATAGTTTAATTACGGCTGTTGATTTGACGAACGGGGCAAAAACGTCTGCTAATACAAAAGGGTATTTAGGAGGCAGTAGTGGGCTTTATATGTCTGAAGAGGCACTGTATTTAACGTCACCTGTTTATGAAGCAAATGCATCAACAGGCTCAAATAATCGTTTGATGGATGCTGTATGGCTACCAAGAACTGTCGATACACAAGTATTTAAGTGGCAAGTAGATGGTACAACGATGAATTTTATGGGCACAACAGAATTAAAAGGTACTGTATTAAACCAATATTCGATGGATGAACACAATGGTAATTTCCGCATCGTCACTACTGAGGGGAATGTGTGGGATGAAAAAACTTTATCTCGCAACCACCTCTTTATTTTAGATAAGAACTTGCAACAGGTTGGTGCGGTGAAAGATTTAGCTCCAGGCGAAAAAGTATACTCGGCACGGTTTATGGGTGACAAGGCATACGTGGTAACATTTAAGGAAGTTGACCCGCTTTTTGTCATTGATGTAGCGGATCCGACAAAACCAACTGTCTTAGGGGAGTTGAAAATTCCTGGCTTTAGTAACTATTTGCATCCGCTTGATGAGACACATTTAATTGGAATTGGGTATGATACAGAGCAGCGTTATGATGAATACTCGAAGCGTAATTTTACAGTGACGACGAATATGAAAATGTCCTTATTTGATGTTTCGGATTTCCAAAATCCAAAAGAGCAATCAGCAGTGAAAATTGGGGGCAAAGGCTCTCATTCTGAAGTTCAATACAATCCGAAGGCTCTATTCCGTAATAGTACTTACAGTTATTTTGGCTTCCCAATTGTGTTATACAGTGCAGGCAAGGGTGATGATATTGTGTACCAGGGACAGGGAGCACAAATTTACGAAATCACTGTAGAAAATGGTATCGTCTTAAAAGGCAATTTAGTTGATAAGGGAGAGAATGAGCAATACGAGGACTGGGAGCATCTTGTACAGCGCGTGGTTTATGTAAATGATGCATTATATACAGTTGCGAGAAATGAAGTGAAGAGCTATCAACTAAGCGACTTCAAGCCGCTTGATACACTGACAATTAAGTAAGAAAAAGCGCATGCCTCCGATTTGGAGACATGCGCTTTTTTTATGGTTGATCATTAAACGGGTAATGATCTGTTAGTCACTGGCGATATTTCATAATTTCAGAGACTGTGACGAATTCATAGCCTTCTGATTGTAAATAAGCAAGAACGGCATCAAGACCATCTGCTGTTGATTGGTGAATGTCGTGCATTAACACAATCGCATTATTATGAAGATTATTTTGTACATATACTAGTAGTTGTTGAGCGTTACGATGCTTCCAGTCCATTGTATCAATTGACCATAAGACGACAGGCACAGGGATTTGGCCGTTAACACCATCATTTGTTGCGCCATAAGGAGGTCTGAAAACAGTAGGACCTTGACCAATCGCTTGCGTAATGGCACCAGCAGTCGAAGTATATTCCTTTGAAACTTGTTCAAGAGAGAGTTTTGTTAATACAGGATGATTCCATGTATGGTTCCCGACCTCATGGCCCCTAGCGAGCACATCTTTTGCGATATCAGGATAGTATTGAACACGACTGCCTAGCATAAAGAATGTTGCCTTTGCCTGATATTTATCGAGAATATCTAAAATTTGTCCTGTAACCTTTGGATGAGGGCCATCATCGAATGTTAATGCTATACGTTTTGCATTTGGATCATCAGCGTTTTGTTGCCCCGTCGTACCAGGGGGTTGCATTGGTTCCATGGCAATCTGGAACTCTGATGCAAGTAATGGATTGATTAAAGAAAGTGGGAGCTTTACAATGGGTGCACCTACTGTACCACTCGCAATTTCATATTCATCAAAGTATAAAGCGAGAGAATCTTCTAAAATAGCAAATCGTTCAAAGTTTTCCCATTTTGGCTCTGTTGCCGCAATAAGTTCTTTCTCTAAAAGTTGGCCCTTCAATTGTGGATTTTGTTGCAATTCAGAGCGAACATGTGCAGCCAATGTTGCTAGATTATTTTCATCGTTTTGTAATAATGTTTGTATATCGATAATCGCGCCAGTTTTGTTATTGAAGAAATAGGTTTTCGACGTAATTTCATGATTGGCACCACCTAAATACAACATTTTCGTTAATATAAACGAATAGTAATCTTCATTGTAAGGATAGGTTTCAAAGCTTATATTAAGTTCACCAGTAACTTCTTTATCTTTGATTTTTTTCATTGAGTTTAAATAATTTTCTTTTGAAGACGTTATGTACTGGGACATTTCATCATTGAAAGTTTCATTTTCAGTTTGTGGATAATTAATCGCAAAAGGTGTACGTTTATCATTTGACACATCTGTTACGATACGAATACCGGGGAATGCAGAACTTTCAGTAGAAAGATTGCTATCATCGGCACTGGTTTTTTGGAATTTAAAATCATCTTTTGATAGGATGATGAATAAGATAATGGATGTTAAAGAGATGATGAGGCCTATTAATAGTAAGTCAATTATTGGGCCGCGTCGTTTATTTCGTTGTTGCGTCATGGTGAATGCGTTCCCTCCTATGAAAAAAAGTATTCTATAAAATTAGACGTAAGAGACATTAAAAAAGTTATACATAATAACTGTAAAATTTTTTATTTATATCTTGAAACTGGATCAACGCCAAAACTAGCATACTAAAAATCAATATACTCTTTAGTCAAATGTCATTCCCGACTTTTGGTGATGAGCCTTTAAACTACCATAAAGGTACTTATGTTCATTAGGCATGCAGGCCCTAATACGCTTTTCTTATTGTTAAGGAATGATAAATTTTGTTACTGTGGTTAACCTAATGCAAAATTGTCATCTAGGCTAAAGTGTTACATCCTTGAGGTCTCAGTAAGTAATCTTGTGCGAAAGTGATGAAGCATTTACTTCGGACGATATTTCTCCAGCACTTGTCGGATGTGAACGAGTACTTTAGAGCATTTGTTTTTTTTGTGTGTGAATTTTATTGTTGAGTTTTTACTTTCTGTTCGATACTATTGGCAAGGAGCCCAAAGGAGGTAGGAACAAGCAATGATATTAAAAGAACAAGATAATGAATTTACGCTTGACTGCTTGTTGCTGGCAGGACGTATTATGATTGAAAGCGGTGCAGAAACGTATCGCGTTGAGGATACGATGCTTCGGATGGCCAGGTCACAAAATATGCCCGATGCACAATGTTATGCTACGCCAACCGGTATTATTTTTTCATTAGGAAAAACACAACCGACGAGAATCACTTCAATCTCAAAAAGAATTACAGATTTACAAAAAATTTCATTGGTAAATTCAGTATCTCGTAGACTCACATCTCACATAATAACATTAGAAGAGGCTTATGACGAGTTAAAGTCGATACAAAAAACAAATTATTTTTTACCGAATCACGTACAAATTCTAGCTGCTGCACTTGCAAGTGGTTGTTTTCTTATTTTATTTAAAGGGATTTGGTCGGATTTACCAATAACGCTCGTTGCTGGTGGACTTGGCTTTGCTATGTTGTTGTTGATGAACCATTTAACACGAGTAAAATTTTTCTCTGAATTCACCGCTTCTTTAACGATTGGCCTAGTAGCATATTTAGCGATTGGCTTTGGCTATGGTACCCAAATTGATAAGATTATAATTAGTTCTGTAATGCCACTTGTACCGGGTATTTTAATCACAAATGCGGTGCGTGATTTAATGGCAGGTCATTTAATGTCGGGGTTGTCAAAAGGGGCAGAGGGTTTCTTGACCGCTTTTGCAATTGGTGCAGGCATTGCTGTCATTCTATCATTTTAAAGGGGGGATTATATGGACTACATTATACAATTTGTTATTAGTTTTATTGCTACAGCCTGTTTTGGTATTATTTTCAACGTACCGCCGAAAACATTTTTCCATTGCGGATTAGTTGGGGCGATAGGTTGGACTGTTTATTATGTGTTAACCGAACATGGGCTGGATGTTGTGGAGGCGTCTTTTTTGGGGGCGTTTGTGATTGCAATTGTGGCTCATACGTATGCACGTCGCTTTAAAATGCCGATGTTAATTTTTAGTGTAGCAGGTATTATTCCACTTGTTCCGGGTGGGATGGCGTATAATGCGATGCGAAATGTTGTTGAGGATGATTATTTGCAAGGCTTACAGTATGGCTTAAAAGCATTCTTAATTACAGGGGCCATTGTTATGGGGCTTGTGTTTGCGGAAGTATTTGTGCAATTGGTATTCAGAGCGAAGCACGCAAGTAAAGAGAAAATACAAATGGTTAAAAAAAGTAAAAGCTAGTCACTTCAATGCTTCCTTCGAAGACATTAAGGTGGCTGGCTTTTTTGTTTACAAGATAAGAAAGTATAAGTTTTTAGTGATGTATAGGCATTCGCGCCGCACGCTCGAAGTTGCTTCGATCCCTCGGGCGCGAAAACGCTTTTCTTATTTTACTAGTAGTATTTCGATTTCTTCTGGTGTGACAGGTTTACTAATGTGATAACCTTGAATGGTGTCACAGCCGAAGCTTTTTAGTAAGTTAGCCTGTTCAGCAGTTTCAACACCTTCTGCAACCACATTTAGGTCCATTGATTTGCCTAATTGCACCATGCCGAGCATTAATTTTTGTGTTTTCTCAGATTTCATTAATGATCTAGTAAAGGTTTGATCAATTTTCAATGTATCAATCGGCAATATTTGCATATAACGGAATGAGCCGTAGCCTGTTCCGAAATCATCTAATACGAATACAATGCCTTCATTTTCGAGTTTACGCATTTGCTGTGTAATAAATGTTGCTGCCTCTGCTTCGAGCGCAAATTTCTCTGTAATCTCGATTTGTAGCAGGCTTGCAGGGCAGCCTGTTTTCGCTAATGTATCGAGCACAGCTTTAGCCATGTTTTTATCCCGGAACTCACGTACTGATGAGTTAATGCCGACCTTTAAATCAAAACCTGCTTTTTTCCAAATTAAAGCTTGCTCACAAGCTTTTTCAAGCATGAAGGAGCCGATGTTGTTAATGAGCCCTGTTTCTTCTGCAATTGGAATCAACTCATCTGGTGTAACAACGCCAATTACTTCGTCTTCCCAACGGACAAGTGCCTCAACTGCAGTGATTTTTCCAGATTCAATATTAACTTGGGGCTGATAGAGTACTTTTAAGTTTTTTTGGTCAAGTGCTTGTAGTAAACGTTTTTCAATTAAAGCTTTACGATTTAATGCTTTATGCGTAGCTTTTGATAATGAAACAATTTTATCGCCACCTGACTCACGAACGGAACTAATAGTCGCAATCGACGCCTTCATCAACTGTGAGAAAGTCGACTGGTCTTCAGGGAAGCGCGTGATACCACCACTGATAGAAATAGGCACAGCAACATTACTGTTATAAATCGGATGTTGCTGTAAATAAGCTAGGAAGCCTTGGATAAACCATTCACTTAATGGTGTAATAACAACAAAGTCATTTTCATTAATACGTGCCATCGTACTATCTTGGAAATACATTTTCATACGATTTGTAAATTCAGTAATGAGATTATGATCACTTGGATGGTCTTGCAATTCTTTTAATGTATAAAATTTATCGATGCTTAAGTAGACGAATGAGAAATGTTTTTGCTCATCAATCATTGTTGAAATAATATTCTCCAAACGGTGAGCATTCATTAAGCCTGTTTCTGTATCAATATAAGCAATTTTTTCGAGTTGATGTTGTATCGTTTTTGCTTTCGTAATATCCTTTTCGAGTAACATATACTGTTGTTCATTAGTCTTTGAATTGAATGTTGGAATGGCCGTTAACAGTACCCAATAAGGCTGTCCAGATTTGGAGATTTTTTCGACTTCACCTTGCCATGTAAGGCCGTGGCTAAGATTACGCCAAATGGTATTCGTAATTTTTTCACTAGCGCTATTATCCGGGAATAGTTGCCAAAATGTTTTCCCAATGACACGTTTTGGCGTCCATTGGCTGATTTTCAAGAAGTTTTGGTTGCATTCTACAATAAATCCATCTTGATCTAATAGTACTGTCATGAAAGTGGATTCTAAACCTTGTTGTAAGCCTTCTAGTGCATTATCCGTAGAAGTAGGCTTCATCAATAATTGTGGTAAAACAAACATGACTAAAATAAAGCATTCACCTTGCTCTGTAAATGGTTTTGCAAGAAGTGAAGTAGTGATTTCGTCATTTGTTTGAGTATACACTTGGATGTTTTCTATATAAGTATAGCTTTCATTTTGAACAATCTGCTCAAGCGTCTCTTGCGGAAGCATATGTAGTAGATTTTCAGTAATGAGTGGGGAAGCTTGCCCAATAATTTCAGATGCTGTAAAGCCAAATTGTTGTTCAGCGAATTTCCCCCATAGTGTTACATGTCCATTATTGTTCATTACCAATGCGGGGAATGGTAGTGAATTTAAATAATGTTCATCAATGTTGATCGAGTTTTGTATATGACTCATTATTTTTTGGTCTCCTTGAGTAATAAATATATACTATTATTATAGTGAATTATCGGGAATTAGTCATTATGAATATGATTATAATTATCTAATAGGAAAACGAAGTAGGTCTTTTCTATTTTGTTTTTAGAAATGTGTGGAATAAAAATGATAAATTTTGATACATAAATTAGGAAGTGGGATTTAGATGGAACGTTTAAAAGGATTAATTTTTATTATTTTCGGTTCGATGCTATGGGGAGCAACAGGGCCATTAATGGAATGGTTACTTGACCACACCGTGTTGACAGTTTCTTTTATGTTAACGGTTCGTCTGACTGTTGCAGGCGTATTGTTGCTCATGTATTTACTATTAACAGGGCAAGATATTTTCAGCATTTGGCGACAAAAAACATGGAGTAGACAGCTTCTTATTTTCGGTATTGCTGGGATGTTAGGCGTACAATATGCCTTTGTTGCGGCAATAAATGAGAGTAATGCAGTACTAGCTACTCTCTTGCAATTTTTGGCGCCAATTTTTGTTGTTGCTTATGTCTCACTTAGTTTAAGGAAATGGCCACCTAGATATCAAGTATTAGGTATTATTGGTACGTTAGTGGGGTTATTTTTATTACTAACGAACGCTTCTTTTGATGATTTGTTAGTTAGTCGTAAAGGATTATTATGGGGTGTAGCTGTAGGTTTAACATTTGCCTTTTACACCTTATACCCAGCACGCCTCATGAAAGAGTGGAGTGTTTTGCTCGTAGTTGGTTGGGGTATGCTAATAGGTGGTCTTACATTAGGTATTGTCAGTCGTATTTGGCAGTCAAATGAGTGGGTTGTCTTTACTAATCTCAAAATAACAGGTTTAATGATGGCGCTTATCTTTTTTGGGACGATTGCCTTTATATTATTTTTAAGTAGTATGAAATATATTAGTGCAGTTGAAGCGAGCATTTTATCGAGTGTTGAGCCGCTAACAGCAATGGTTATTTCAGTCATCGTTTTTAGTACTTCACTAGGCGTATGGCAATTGATAGGTGTGTTCGTTATGCTTATTTGTGTAACCTGGCTTTCTGTAGCAGGAGAAAAAGCATAAAAATTTTACATAGTGGATTTTTTCGCCTGTTTTGTGTGCGAGCGAAAATAAGAAATAGTTTTCATAAAGTAAGGTGGGAGAATAAGTGAAAGTTGTTTTTTCGTATGTAAAGTCATATAAATGGCCTGTGTTTTTTGCATTGTTTTTAATGCTAGTTGAATTGTTCGTTGAATTAATTCAGCCGCTTATAATGGCCAAAATTATTGATGAGGGCATACAAGCACAAGATCATCAGTTGATTGTGCAGTGGGGGACAGTGTTGCTTCTATTATCTTTTGTTGCTTTTTTGTCGGGCGTCGCAAATTCATATTTTTCTTCGCATACGGCTCAAAGTTTTGCTTTTGATTTGCGGAATGCGTTGTTTGAAAAGATTCAATCTTTTACACTCGCTACCTTTCAAAAGTTTCCTGCCGCGTCACTAATTACACGCTTAACGAATGATGTTTCACAAGTGCAGACAGTACTTTTTATGAGTTTACGTATTATGCTACGTGCACCGCTTGCTGTGATGGGCAGTATTATTATGGCTTTTTTCGTAAATGCAAAGCTCGCACTGTTTTTAGTTATTGGTGCACCTATTGTCGTCATTTTTCTCGTATCTATGGTAGTCAAAGGTGTCGCATACTTTAGCAAGGTACAGCATCGTGTAGATCGATTAAATCGAGTGTTACAGGAAAATTTACAGGCAATCCGACTGGTGAAAGCCTATTTACGAGGTACGTATGAGGCATCGAGATTTGAGAAGGTTGCTGGGCAGTTGAAAATTGATACTGTGAAAGCGCTACGCACGATGGAATATATTATGCCGGTTCTTTTATTCATCATGAATATGAGCTTATTGGCTGTGCTTTGGTTTGGTACGAAGCAAATTGCTGAGGGTACGACACCACTGGGAGATGTCGTTGCTATTGTGAACTATGCGATGCGAATAACGGGTTCGTTTTCAATGTTTGCCTTCATTATTATTTTTTATGCCCGGGCGAATGCATCAGCAGAGCGCATGGCAGAGGTGCTTGCTGTAGACAATGAAGTCGAGATGATTTCTTCATCAGTAGGTGCTACTGATAAAGTAAAATATGGAGAAGTATTGTTTGAAAATGTGAGTTTCAAGTATCCAGGGACAGATACCCCTGTCTTACAGAATATAAGTTTCCATGTGAAGGCAGGAGAAAAGCTAGCCATTATGGGCGCAACAGGTGCTGGGAAATCGACATTATTACAGCTGATTCCCCGTTTTTATGATATAACAGCCGGACGGATTTTGATTGAGGGACAAGATGTTAAAGAGTGGGATACACAGCGATTACGTGAAGTGATTGGCTATGTGCCACAGCAATCGCTATTGTTTACTGGAAGTATTGCTGATAATGTTCGCTGGGGTGATGTAGAGGCAGAAATGGATGCAGTGCTGCAAGCAACAATACAGGCGCAAATTCATGCATCTGTTGAGGATTTCCCACGTGGTTATGACACGAGAGTCGGGCAAAAGGGCGTCAATTTATCAGGTGGGCAAAAACAGCGCTTGTCGATTGCACGTGCGCTTCTTCGAAAAGCTCATATTTTAATGATGGATGACAGTACAAGTGCATTAGATGTAGATACAGAGCAAGCATTATGGAAGGATTTAGAGAGTGAAAAGGCAACGATGCTTGTCGTGACACAAAAAATTCGAACGGCAAAAGAGGCCGATCAAATTTTATTAATTGATGCAGGAAAAGTCGTTGCATACGGCACACACGACGAGTTGGTGAAGTCTTCCGCTCTGTATAAAAGAATCGCTATCTCACAGCAGGAGGTGGAGCAATAATGGCGTTTTTCCAAAAACCTTTTGGCTATGAGCCGATTTTATCCAAAGACGATTTGAAGCAAGCGGTGCAGAAAAAGAAGGGACCGCGTGCATCCAACTGGAAAAGTACACTTGGCCGTATCTGGAGAATTGTTGATGAACAAAGAGGACTATTAGTAATTGTGTTATTGATGGTGATGGCGAGCTCTGCCTTAGCGTTGATTGGTCCATATTTAATTGGCAAAATGATTGATACATTTGTCATGAACGGAAATCTTGAAGGCTTAGGGAAAATGATTACAATGCTCGTTGGTATTTATGCGGTTCTAGCAGTAACGCTATTTTTACAAAATTACTGGATGATTGGTATTGCACAGCAAACGATTTATCGATTAAGGACGAGCGTTTTTTCACATTTACAAAAGCTTCCCGTGTCATTTTTTGATCGCCGTCAGCATGGCGAATTGATGAGCAGGGTGACAAATGATATTGAAGCAGTAAGTTCAACATTAAATAGTTCATTTATTCAGGTGTTCTCGAGTGTCTTAACATTAGGCGGCACACTCATTATCATGCTGTCATTGAGTCCGCTGCTAACATTGCTTACAATGACGATTATTCCTACGATGTTTTTAGCAATGCGTTGGATTACACGACGTACGGGCCCACTTTTTAAAGAGCAACAGGCAGCAATGGGGGCACTTAATGGCATGATTGAGGAAACGATTTCAGGGCAGCGTATCGTTAAGGCTTTCTCGCAGGAAGAACGCGTAATAGCTGAATTCCGTGAAAAAAGTTTGCGTTTAAAAAGGACTGGTTTTTGGGCGCAAACGTATTCTGGCTTTATCCCTAAAGTGATGAACTTTTTAAATAATATGAGCTTTACAATCGTGGCTGGTATAGGTGGTCTGTTAGCACTTTACGGCCATGTATCAATTGGGGTAATTGTGATTTTTACAGAATATGCAAGGCAGTTTACACGTCCATTGAATGATTTAGCGAATCAGTTTAACACGGTGCTATCAGCAATTGCTGGTGCCGAACGAGTTTTTGTTTTACTAGATGAACAGCCGGAAGTAGAGATGGTTGCTGCGAATCATCACAAACTTCGGGGGAAAGTAGACTTCAATCATGTGTATTTTAAATACGAGCAAGGTGAAGAAGCCTATACATTAAAAGATGTTCATTTTTCGGTTGAACCTGGACAAACAGTGGCATTAGTAGGCCCGACTGGTGCAGGGAAAACGACGATTTTACAGCTTATTGCTAGATTTTATGATGTAGAAAAAGGTGAAGTGCTGTTTGATGGTGTGAATGTACAACAAATTGACCGTGAGGCATTACGATCGCAAATGGCATTCGTGTTACAAGATCCATTTTTATTTGAAGCAACGGTTCGTGAAAATATTCGTTATGGTCGTTTAAATGCGAGTGATATAGAAATTGAAGAAGCCGCTAAGCGGGCAAATGCGCATGACTTTATTATGAAGCTAAAAGATGGTTATGACACAGTGCTAGCAGCAGATGGAAGGGAAATTTCGCAGGGACAGAAGCAATTGTTGTCTATTGCACGTGCATTTATTGCAGATCCTAAAATCTTATTGTTAGATGAGGCAACGAGTAGCATTGATACGGTCACAGAACTAGAAATTCAAGAGGCACTGGATACGTTAATGCAAGGACGTACCAGCTTTGTCATTGCACATCGCTTGAATACGGTCCGGAATGCGGATATAGTGCTTGTTATGCAAAAGGGTGAGCTAGTCGAAGTAGGTTTGCAGCAGGATTTAATCGAAGCTGGCGGTATTTATGCTAAAATGCTTAGTTCATCCTCACGTTTTATGGAATAAGTAAATTACAAAAAATTCAAAATAATTATGCTAAATGTGCTATAATAGTGTAATAATATTGAAGAAGAACGAGGTAGATGATGAATATTTCAGTGATTACGGTGTCTTTCCCGTTAGACGAGGAAACACTAAAAGAAGTACGTGAGCTGTGCGAAGAAGCAACGAAACATGATTATCGTGTATATGAAACGATTATGAATGTGCCGGTAGCGGGCTCTTTTGATTCGAAGGGCTTCATGGTGCTTGCTTATGACGATGATCAAGATCAGGTCGTAGGCGCAGCGAGTGCGATAGATTTAATGGGTTTGCAGACGTATGAATGGTCACTAGTTGTCGCGCCGATGTATCGTCGAATCGGTATTGGATCGGCTTTAGTCGAGGTGTTACAGGCAGGGCTAGTGGAGCGTGGTGCGGAAGGGCAACTGGCTTTAGTTGTTGAAGGTGCACCTTTTGGTCAAACGTTTATTGAACGTAGTGGCTATACGTATAGTTTTTCAGAGGCGACGTTAGAAACAAAGGCAGAGCCGGTAGAGTTGCGTGACGATATTCAAATAGAGAGATACGCAGGTGAGAAGGAGCAGCTTATTGCGATATACAGCGGAGCATTTGGTGATTTGCCGGAGGAATCGGAGGAGCTGATTGTTTTCAATACGTCACATGAAGGACGTAAGTTGTGGGTGGCACGTAAAGACGGAGAGATTGTAGGAACAGTGACAACAGCCGAGGAAGGCGATGTGCATTGGGTAACTGCGTTAGCGGTTCATCCGACGCATGAAGGGCAAGGAATTGGCACCGCTTTACTGTCGTATTCAAAAGACTTTGCTAGCCGATCCGGAGCAAAATACGTCATGCTCGATGTTGAGATTGAGAATAGTAAGGCACTTTCTGTATATGAAAAAGCCGGCTTTATGAAAGCCCAACAAATCGATTACTATGTAAAAAAATAATGTTAAGAGCTGTGTCAAAAGTAAAAGAATATACTTTGGCACAGCTCTTTCTTTTGAAAACGTGTAATTTAAGTGCCTCCACCTTAGTCATAAATAGTGTAGCCAACCATACATTGTTAGTATGCTTGATGAAAGGAGTCGATTGGATGCGTATCCCTGCATTGAATAAAAAGGAGTCTCCTAAGAAGAATGAGCAAAGTTCGTGGTGGAAGGTTGTAAAAGTGTTTTTTGCGAAAGAGAAATTTTATCGTTTACCTCCACGAAAATAAGTAAGCTTACTGTCATTATTCATTTTTAATTTCCCAAGAGGGTTCCTTTTACAGTGCAAAACTGTGAGAGGGACTCTTTTTGAATGTTTTTTAATTTGCGGCGAGCTAGGTGGCACTACTCCCAAATGCTACGCTTTCGGTTACCTTTGCTAGAAAAAAAGAGTGCTTTACTTTAAGTAAATTAGATATTGAGATAAAGCTCATGGAATGGAAAGCAACTGTCCATAGTGGAATGCGCGGTTAATTACAGGTTTGAAAAGAGCTATAATTCACTATATTTTTTGGTTTTTTCTGAAAATATAAAGGAGATATTATTAGGTCTGTAGAACTATTAAAGTGTTAGGGTATTTTTACATAATTAAAAGAATAAGGAGTTGGGAAAATTGGGAAATAATTTAAGTGTTTTAATTTGTGATGATTCGATTTTAATTCGAAAAAAGTTAAGAAGTACATTGGAAAAATGTAAATGTAAAGAAATTTTAGAAGCGGTAAATGGGGATGTTGCTGTAGAGCTAGTGAAAGTCCAAAACCCAGATTTAATATTTATGGATATTGTGATGCCTGAAAAAGATGGAATCGAAGCATTGAAAGAGATTATGGAATTTAATCCGGACGCTAAAGTTGTAATGGCTTCATCAGTGGGGACAAATGATCGTCTTAAAGAGGCTCTTGGCTATGGGGCATATGATTTTATCCAAAAACCTCTTTCTTTTGAAGCGATTGCTAATATAATCGAAAAAGTAATAAAGGAGGACAAAGTGGATGTTTAGTAAATATTTCGGCCATTATCTATTAAATCGCGAATTACTAACGAGAGAACAATTAATGGATGCATTAGAGTTTCAGAAATCTGTTCATGTGAAGTTTGGCGTTATCGCTGTCGATGAAGAGTATATGACGCCATTACAAGTAGAAGAAGTACATGAAAAACAAAAACAAATGGATAAACGCTTTGGTGAAATCGCTGTAGACCTAGGTTATTTAACAAATGAGCAAGTAGAAGCTCTTATTTCCAATCAAAAACAAGGTCATTTATTTTTAGCTCAAGCACTTGTCGATCGTGAATATATGACGATTGAACAATTTGGGGCAGCTTTAAGAGATTATAAAATAGAAAATAGCCTCTCAGATGAACAATTTGATGCAATACGAAACGGAAGTATTGAACTATTAGTTGAAAATATTCTTGGTATAGAAGACGAGGAGAAGAACTCAAAGTACGGACAGTATCTTTCTCTTTTTGCAAAAAATATGATTCGCTTTATCGATGATCAAGTATATTTTGAAATTGATACGCTTGAAAATCCTCAATCAGAAAACTGGGTAGTCCGTCAGGTAATTGTAGGAGAAGCGCCACTTTTTACAGCCATCGGTGCTAATGAAGAAGCATTCCTTCATATAGCCTCAATTTATGCGGAGGAGGAACTTACTGAAGTAGATGACCTTGCTGAAGACGCTGTCAGTGAATTTTTAAACTTGCATAACGGCATATATTTAGTGAATATGTCCAATTGGGGAACAGAACTTACTATGAACCCTCAAGAAGTGGTGAAAAATGCAACGGTTTCAGGAGATGTTTTCCTAGTATCAGTAAATACTTCAAAGGGTTCTTTCCAATTAATTCTTTCGGACAAACCTGAAAATATTTTAATTGCTCAATAAACGAATTGCTATTATTAATGCTTTAGTAAACATGAAATGAAAATAACCTGCTTTTGAATTGAATTAGTATTTTGAGACACGCACATAGAACACCTTTGATTATTTGTATGGATACGCTACATACCCTAGTCGAAGGTGTTTTATGAGTTTAGCCTTAGATAAATCTGGACGTTCATTCGAAATATATAATTATTCTTCAAGTAAAAAAGTCTTTTTTGAGGGACCGACTAAATAGAGCTCATGCATCGCACGTGTTAAAGCAACATATAGTAGCTTTCGGTCAATTTTTGTATCGAAAAATGGTGTATCAAAAGCTGCCACGATGACAGCATCGAATTCAAGCCCTTTTGCCAAATGACTAGGTAAGACAAGCAGTACTTGCTGATTAATCGACTCATCCTCGGTTAAGAGCTGTACGGGAATGTTATTTTCGAGTAGCATCCGTTGCATGTTTTTTGCATCTGCTGTGGTTTTACAAATGAGTGCCACCGACTGATGACCATTTGTGCGAATCGCATCAAAGATAGATCCGATTTGTTTGGCGTCTAAGGTATCAGCCTGCACAAAGGTAGGGGCATTCCCATGACGTACTACTGGCTCAACTAGCGGAAGTTGTTCGTCCATTTGCGCCAAAATAGTATTGGCAACCTCCATAATTTCAATTGTTGTTCGATAGCTTTTTTGTAGCGTACGGAAACTCGCACGTGGGAATAAATCCTGCACAGGCTCCCAAGCAGTGAGTGATCGATAGCTGTGTATGCCTTGCGCCAAATCGCCTACCATTGTAAACATATCTGTTTCCAGACCAGTTTTTAATGCGGCAAGCTGGAATAAACTATAGTCCTGCACCTCATCTATAAATACAACCCGCATTTTCCACTCGTCTGAAATGCCTTTAATACGCGCATGTAAATAGTAGAGTGCAGCCAAATCTTCTAATGCCCAATGTTCCTTTGCATGTACCTCTAAAAATTGTTGCTGTTCGATATAATGCCATTCAGGTGTAAGTTCTTCTAATAGTTCTCTGCGCGTTAAAAATGCACGGTATAGGGTCTTAATATTATATTTTGTGAAGCGGCGCATGTAGACCGTAGCGGTAGATTTTGCTTCCTTCTCAATAGCTGGAATACGTTCATCTCGCTCATCGATAAATTTTGTCACGATACGGCGTCTCTTGTCATCATCACGAATACCATTTAATGCCTTGCCTAGTGCCTCATCATATTTGGCGTTGAGCACATTTAACACGGCCTGTTTCTTCTGACGGACATGACTAGCTAGTACCTTTTTAATATGTGCGAGTCGTTTTTCAATTGGCATGTAAGAGAACTCATATAAAAACAGTTTCTTTAAATGTGAGGCACGCATAATCAAATACTTTTCAATAAATACATCCTCGAATTGTTCAGCAATTTCTTGCTCTATTTTTTGAAGATAACGTTCCATCACATCCCGGTAATAAAGCGAGCCTTTTGCTTCAGAAATCCAAGCTGTAGGGAGATCTGTGCCACCCGCCACTATGGCCTCAAGTTGCTCATTTGGGTTCCGTAATTTGAGCTTTAGCTTCGTCGCGGCCATTACATAGTCGGCAAAGGTTGTTTGGCAAATCTTATCGACACCGAGCTCTGGTAAAACGTCACCAATATAATCAATAAACAATTTATTCGGTGCTAAAATCATGAGCTGCTCGGGATTGAAGTTTTCACCCATTGTATATAAAAAATACGAAATACGGTGGAGGGCAATCGTCGTTTTACCACTACCGGCAGCGCCTTGAACGATAATCGGCTGACGTAAATGTGCACGAATAATTTCATTTTGCTCTTTTTGAATGGTGGAGACAATTTCAGTTAAACGAACGTCTGCCTTACCTTCAAGTGCTTCTTGCAGTAACTCATCATTTGTCGTCAAATCGATGTCTCGAATATCGAGCAATTCACCGTCTTCGATTTTATACTGACGCTTAGCGAATAAATGCCCTTTATGTGTTTCACCACGAACATCATATTCGATGTCGCCGAGTCTCCCATCATAATAGACGTTTGCGACAGGTGAACGCCAATCGACAATAATTGGCTCATGGGTTTCACGGTGGAATAAAGATGTTTTCCCTATATATAAAAGCTCCTCAGGGTCTCCTGTTTTTTGAAAGTGGATACGGGCAAAGTAAGGTTTTTTCTGAACCGCTTCTAAACCTTCCTTTTGGTTACGTGCCATTTCAAAAAATCTGGCATTCGCTAAAATATTTAAATAGCTTAAACTAGAATCCAAATAATCAAGGTCAGCCATCGATTTACGTATGTTATCTTGGGCAGATTTTAGATCTCTTTGTGATTCATTTAAAATTTGTTGCATATAATCTTTCGTGTAAGTAAGACGCTCTTGCTCTACGTTAAAATCCGGATGCCGTGCAGTCATTTGTTGCACCTCCTATATATGTACATTTATCAATTATGTTGTGAGGAAGTTGTATGTACAGCCTCCACCGAGAATTTAGTCAGAAACAGGTTAAATAGGTTCTCATACTACTATACAAAATATTTGGCTTCAAGTGAAAGAGAAGGAAGATTTATGTTAAATATCGTTATACTATAGGGAGATATTAGAAACGGAGGCTATTCATATGGACATATTTGCACATCGAGGTATATCTGGACACTACCCTGAAAATACAGGTGCCGCTTTTTACGCAGCGTCAAAGTTGCCCATTGCAGGTATTGAGCTAGACGTGCATTTAACTGCGGATGGTGAGTTAGTCGTCATTCACGATGAAACGATAGATCGTACGTCCAATGGTACTGGATATGTCAAAGATTATACATTGCAACAGCTTCGTGCATTTGATTATGGCTCATGGTTTTCGGAGGAGTTTGCAGGCGAGAATATTCCAACGCTAGGGGAGGTATTAGAGCTCTTTGTAGGGACGCATCACGTCATTAATATAGAATTGAAAACAGATGTATTTCCTTACGAGGGTATTGAATCACTCGTAATTAAAGAAATAGCAACACATCAAATGACCGAACGTGTTATTATTTCTTCTTTTAATCATGAGTCGCTTCAAATTGTGACACAGCTTGCCCCGTATATTGAAAAAGCAGCGTTATTTGCAGAAATACTAACGGATTTTACGACATACACATCCCTTATACCGGCAAAGGCTATTCATGTTAGTTTGCCAGCAGCTTTTCGTAAATCTGTACGTAGGGCACTTGAAGAGGGAGCTGTCGTACGTGTCTACACGGTCAATGACATTGAATATGCAAAAAATTTACAGCAGATCGGCGTGCATGCGATTTTCACGGATGAGCCTGAAAAAATTGTAGCCGCATTACAAGACTAATAAAAAAGTACATCCATAAGCGGATGTACTTTTTACCATTTTGCGATATGTTCTTCAATACTGCCGAGCATTTGCTGAATGACAAGTGTTTCTCCATTATCAAGTAACACTTTGCCATCATAATAGCCGAACATTTGATGGACTTCGGATTTGATAAGCTTAGCATTAGAAGTAGCTACACGCTCGAAAAATGGTGAGAACTTCAACTCCACTTGATTAGAAAATTTCGATTTCACATACCAAGGTTGCATGAAATCCTCTCTGTCATACTCAATCAGTACATCCTCATGAATTTTCGTCATTTTGCCATCTACGAATACAGCATTTTCCGTCATTCCTGTACCATCTGTCCATTTACCGCCTAGATTTAGTCCGATACGACGTCCGCGTACTCGTTGTGATGCCATGCCCCAATTCCATGTTGCTTGTCTTGGCCATACCCCACGACCATAATCGAGTACAGCGAAGCTTTCTTCAGGTGTGAAGGTGAAGCGACGATCGCCAATTGTCACTAGGCCGGAAGTTGGAAGGATATGATGCTTTCCGGTAAATTGGAATGTTTTTCGGTTCCAAGGGATGACCACATTTAGCGACTCGTCAGCTAGTGGATGTTGAATGACAAGGTCAGCACGCAATACATCACCATCAAAGTTTGGTATAGAGACAACTAAATGTGTTTCGTTTTGAATATACGTTATATCAATGGCCATTTCGCTATTATTGAAAGTGACAGTTTCAAGTACTTGAGTAGGCATTTTAAGCTTACCGCCAAGCGGAATCGTTATTGTTTTTTCAAAATAGCGTTGAGTTTCGTACTCAAGGAAATATACGAAGCATACTGCTGCATAATCAAGGTGACTAATCGTTGCAGAGAATAATATTTCATCGCCATACACACACCAGTAATTCCATTTCTTTTTGCGCATCATATGTCCAGTTAGATTACTATTTATGAAAGGTTTACGTGCAAATCCAATGGCTGCAGGATTTAAATTACCTTTTTTATCGCATAAAAGAGTGGGCAGTAGTATTTCTTTCTCAGCATGCTGCTTCACATTTTACATTCCCTTCTTCTTTATTTATGCCTAGACCTTTCACTACACTTGCGCTAAAAATCATTTGTGACATCCTCCGGAGGCTATATCTTCAGTTCATTTCTTCTATTGTAACAAAAACAAACTTAAAAATGGAAAATATAGAGCCAAATCCTAGTGTATAAATGATTTTTTAGGTGCAGAGCACTAAATAATAGAATGTAATTAACAAACATATGATGGCATTAAGGAGGGATTGTTGCAAATACGTATAATAGGCAGGCAGCGGTGCAGTATGCAAACTTGTGGTGGAATAGACGTAATCCGGCATTTCCAAACTTTGATGTGGATTGTACGAATTATATATCACAATGTTTATTTGCGGGAGGAGCGCCGATGCGAGGAGCTCCGAGCAGAGAAAAGGGATGGTGGATACAAAGAGGGAATTGGAGTTTTAGCTGGTCGGTTGCACATTCGCTTAGATGGTATTTAGAGGGCTCAACAAGAGGATTGAAAGGGAGACGGGTCCAATCTGCTGAGGAATTAGAGCTTGGCGATGTCATTTTTTACGATTTTCAAGGGGATGGTAAAATTGATCACTCCGTAATTGTCACAAGCATACAAGATGGAATTCCGTATGTGAATGCGCATACTTCGGACAGTATCAATCGCCCATATTTTTATGAAGACTCTACCGCGTATACACCAAGCATGACGTATTATTATTATCATATCGACGATAGTTTTGCTTAGCGAGATTACAGGTATTAAAGTACGCTGTTATGTGATAATGTTGAAGAAAGATATAGTAGACATACTCAAATTTATAAAGTGATAATAGGAGGAATAACAGTAATGGATGAACAATTTTTAACTGTAAAAGATGCAATTACCCAGCGCCGTTCGATAAAAAAATTTAACGGGCAGCCTGTAGATCGAGAAGATTTACTAGAAATAATAGACGATGCAATATGGGCACCGAATCATGGTAACCGTGAGCCTTGGCGTTTAGTTGTAGCATGTGGGGGAGAATTATTTGCCCTACATGATTTACTACGCGATTTAACTATTCCGAAATGGCAGGATCTTTCAAGTGAAGATTTAGCTAAGCAAATGTCAAAATTCACATCACCAGGCGGTTATGTTTTTGTCATTGTGCCAGAAGATGCTCGTCAAAAAGAACGTTTAGAAGATTACGCTGCAGCAAGCTCAATGCTTCAAAATATGCAACTGCTAGCTTGGGATAAAGGTATTGGTTCATGCTGGAAAACACCTGGGTTCCTAGATAATCCTAAGTTCCGTGAAGCATTAAAGGTGCAACCAGGTGAGCGTGTCATTTCAATGCTACAAGTAGGTTATTTTGATGAGCTACCAAAAGCAAAAGAACGTAAAACAACAGCTGATATCGTGACGATTTTCGGCGAATAAAAATAAACAAATCCCCTCGCTAGCTTGTGCTGACGAGGGGATTTGTTTATTTTTGTATTTCAGCTACTTCATAAAGGTAGTCACCTAATACGCGTAAACCTTTGTCGAAGTTCTCTAGATGGAAGTGCTCGTTTGGCGCATGGAAGTTTTCGCTTGATAAGCCGAAGCCCATTAACACAACTGGTAAATCTAAAATTTCATCGAATGCAGCAACGATTGGAATCGAACCGCCACCACGAGTATAAGCTGTTGGCACATTGTACACTTTTTCGTAAGAACGGCCAGCTGCTTGAATGAAAGGGTGGTCAAATGGTGTTAAGTACGGACGCCCTTTATCGAATTCAGAAATGGTCACTTCTACGCCGATAGGTTTGTGTTTTTCAATGTGTGCTTTCAGTAATGCTACGATTTCTTCGGGTTCTTGGTTTGGGACTAAACGGCAAGTGATTTTTGCACCAGCTTCAGCAGGAAGTACCGTTTTAATCCCTTCGCCTGAGAATCCACCAAAGACTCCGTTTACTTCTAATGTAGGGCGAGCCCAAGTTTGTTCTAAATATGAGTAGCCAGCCTCGCCGAATAATTCCTTCACGCCGACTTCTTCTTTCACATCATTCTCATTAAAGCCTAATGCTTTGTAAGCTTCACGTTCCTCAGCTGTTAAAGGCAGTACTTTGTCGTAGAAGCCTTCTACTTGAATTGTGCCATGCTCATCACGGAATGAAGCTAAAATTTCAGCTAGTGCATGGATAGCATTTTGTACGCCACCACCATAGAGTCCAGAGTGTAGATCACCTTTAGCTCCGCGTACATCAATTTGAAGGCCAGTTAAGCCGCGTAAGCCGTAGCACACAGCTGGTTTACCAGGAGCATACAAACCTGTATCAGAAATTAAAATTAAATCAGCTGCTAACTTTTCTTTATGTTCTTCCACAAAAGCAGGTAGGTTTGGACTGCCAATTTCCTCTTCGCCTTCATAAATGAATTTAACATTCACTGGTAGTGTCCCTGTAGTAGCAAATAAAGCCTCAATCATTTTTAAATGCATGAATACTTGCCCTTTATCGTCACTTGCACCACGCGCAAATAATTTGTTGTCACGGATGGTTGGGTTAAACGGTTCAGTTTCCCATAAGTGGAGAGGGTCTACTGGTTGTACATCATAGTGACCGTAGAAAAGAATTGTTGGTTGGCCTTCAGCATGCAACCAATCTGCGTAGACTACAGGATGTCCATTCGTTTGCGTAATAGAAATGTTTTCTAAGTTTAATTTTTCGAATGCACTCGCTAGCCATTTTGCTGCCTCTTGCATGTCCTCCTTGTGTTCAGACAAGGAGCTTATGCTCGGAATACGTAAAAATTCATTTAATTCGTTTAAATGTGCCTCTCGATGACTTGTGAAGTAAGCGTCTAATGCTTGTAAATGCGTCATAATAATATCTCTCCTCAAATGTTTCAATAATTAGATAATAGAAATTATAGCATAAAGTAGGGCAGGGACAGCACTGAAGACCTATCGAATATTACAAGTAAAGACAACTAAGCTTACATCAATGTAATGAAATTGAAAGCCAATGCGATAGAGTGTAAGACTTTATTTTGCGAGAATGGGTATAGAAGCAATAACAAGAAGCGGAGGAATACACTATGAATAAAAAATTAGAAAGCGTTTATGAAGAATATAACCGTTACATCTATCATTTATGTCTAAAACTAACTCGCAATAATACAGAAGCGGAAGATCTAATGCAAGAAGTTTGGGTGAAAGTTGTACGTTATGAAGATAGCGTTGCTGAAGTAGAACATATTAAAGCTTGGTTAACAACAATTACAATGAATACGTTTAGAGATCGTTATCGCAAAAAAGTTCGTCGTAGTAAGTACATGATTAACCAACCTGAAACTTTAGACGTGCCGATCTTAGATTTGGTTCCCAATAATGATATTTCTACAGAAGAAAAAATTGAAAAAGAGGTTGTCACGAAATTAGTGCAGGAGAAAATGGGGCAATTAGATGCGATTTATCAAAAGACTTTATGGTATTTTTACATCGACCAATATTCACTTGCTGAAATTTCTTCCCTCATGAAGGTATCTATCGGCACAGTAAAATCTCGATTATTCCGTGCGAAAGCGCGTTTGAAAGAAATGCTAATGGCTGACGTGTCAGTAGTGGAAGCAGTGCTACCAGCGTAAGTATGATCGTATTGGTCGTACATATATAATTACTTAGCCAGAAGTATTCATACGACTAATCAAAAAAGGTACGCCGCAAATTAAGATTTGTGACGTGCCTTTTTTAAAAGATAAAAAAGTATAAGTTTTTACTCTATATGAGCAAAAGTACATCCTGAAAATACCCAATCTATTTTATAGGTGTTCATCACCATAACTAGGAGTTGATTTCCGTTCCGGCTGGGCGCTTTCCGGGGGGCGTCCGATGAGCCGCTTCACTCGCAGGCTCGCTTCAGGGTCTCATCTAGGACGCTGATCCCCCAGGAGTCGCCCAGCCTCCACTTCAATCAAATAGCACTTTAAAATTAATATCTCTTAAAAAGTATTACTTATATTTTAAAACAGGAGCATGACTTCCTTAATGGCTAGTAGTTGCATGGAGCGGAAAGCAACTACTTTATTGGATAGGAATAAATGTTTGTGCATTTGCTCATTGTGAGTTTTTAGAATATCTACGCATTCGCGCTAGTTGATTTTTGTGCGAATGCGCTTTACTTATGTTAGCGGTTAGGATTAGGGTCGAGTAAACATTTTGCGAAAATATCACGTAACGTTTGTACTTCTTCAGCTGAGAGCATGCCAAACATATTGTTAATGATCTCACTAACTTGCTGACGAGCTTCTTCTAAAATTTCTTCTCCGTCTGGTGTGATCTTGAGTTGGAATGCCCGGCGATCAGTTACATGCTGCGTTTTTTCGATAAAGCCAGCATTAATGAGCTTCGTTGTTAAGACAGTGACACCACCAGTTGTTACTTTTAAGCGATCTGCAATAGCAGAAGGGCGCTTTGGTCCCTCCTGCGATAAATAGTCTAAAATTAAAATATGGGATTTTGAAAAGCCGAGTACATTATGATTATTCCACTCGTTTGCCCATTTTCGCTCAATTGAAGATACAACTTCAAACAACGAGGTAATGGCTTTTTGTTTTTCTTGATCCATATATGTCATCTCCAAAACTGTTTTAGCTTTCTTGCGCCAATCTAGTCATTGCGTTTAATTCGTACGCACGCACTTTACGTGGAATAAAACGGCGAATGTCCATTTCATTGTATCCAACTTGAATACGTTTTTCATCTACTAAAATGGGGCTACGTAACATCCTTGGATGAGCTTGAATAATGGCATATAATTCTTGAATAGAAAGCTGGTCAATATCAATGTTTAGATTTTTAAAGTCATTAGAATTTGTAGCAATGATTTCATCTGTACCATCTTCCGTCATACTTAAAATTTCTTTAAATTCAGCTAATGTTAATGGATGTGATGTAATACGTTTTTCTTTGTAGTCAATGTTATTTTCTTTTAACCATTTTAATGCTTTTCTGGATGAAGAACAGCTTGCTTGTGAGTAAATCGTTACTGTCATTCTTCATTCCTCGCTTTCTTTTTTAGATTATATGAATAGCTTATTGTTAGTTAGTTTATACATATATCTTATAGGTAAGATATATGTAAATCAATAGTTTTTAAAAATTTTCTTAAAAATTCTCCTGAAAAATTTTCGAAGCTACTATTTTTTGAATATATATAAAATATACGCTTGAAAGACCGAAAAGTTTCATTAATTCAGCTTACAATGATGTAAGTTAAGAGTTTTATTAGAAATTTTTATAAATGGACATGATAGTTTTCAATATAGTGAGGGAGATAGCATAGTTATCGGAATATAAAAAAACACCATAAGCTTCATTTATCATAGAAGCTTATGGTGAATCATTTAATTTAGTTTTGTTGACCTGTAGTAAACCAATCTTGAACGTCCCATACTTTTGTAGCTAGTCCATCATAAAATTCAGGTTCATGGCTAACAAGGATAATTGTACCTTTGAATTCCTTCATAGCACGTTTTAATTCCTCTTTGGCGTCAACGTCTAAGTGATTTGTAGGTTCGTCAAATAGTAACCAGTTCGTTTCGTCCATCATCAGTTTGCATAGACGAACTTTTGCTTGCTCGCCCCCTGATAGGGAATTGAGTGGACGTGTAATATGATCCGTTTTTAAGCCTGCACGTGCTAGAGCAGCACGAACCTGCGCTTGCTCCATTGAAGGGAAGGCATTCCATACATCATCAATCGGTGTGATTTTATCAGCCTTTACTTCTTGTTCGAAGTAAGAAGGTTCTAAATAATCCCCGCGAATGACTTTTCCACCAAGTGGATTGATTTTGCCGAGCATTGTTTTCAGTAATGTGGATTTACCAACACCATTCATGCCGACTAAAGCGATTTTTTCACCGCGTTCAATCATGAAAGTAAGTGGTGGGAGTAGTGGTTTTTCTTTGTCATAACCGATGACAAGATTTTCTGCTTCAATAACATAACGGCTTGGCGTACGCGCTTCTTTAAAGCTAAACTCAGGTTTTACTGCCGTTTCAGGGCGGTCAATACGTTCCAAACGATCAAGTTGCTTAGAACGTGATTTTGCACGCCCTGTTGTAGAATAACGCGCCTTATTTTTAGCGATGAAATCCTCTTGTTTTTTTATGAAATCTTGTTGCTTTTCGTAAGCATCGATATGTTGACGTTTATTAATTTCTGCAAGTTCTAAAAACTTTTCATACGTTGCTGTATAGCGAGTTAGTTTCGAGAACTCTAATTGGAAAATAACATCTACTACGCCATTCATAAATTCTGTATCATGCGAAATTAGTAGGAACGCGTGTGGGTAGTTTTTTAAATAATTTGAAAGCCATGTAATATGTTCTTCATCAAGATAGTTTGTAGGCTCATCTAGTAATAATACTTTCGGTTTTTCAAGTAATAGCTTCGCTAGTAAAACCTTAGTACGTTGACCACCTGAAAGCGCAGCTACGTCACGATCTAAACCAATCGCATCAAGACCTAACCCGCGTGCAACCTCTTCGATTTTCATATCTAATGTATAGAAGTCACCTGCATCTAACGCATCTTGTACTTCTGCCATTTGCTCTAATAATTCTTCTAGTTCTTCAGGTGTCGCATCAGCCATTTTACCCGTAATTTCATTAAGCTCTTCTTCTTTTTTATAAAGAGTAAGGAAGGCATCACGTAATACATCACGCATTGTGCGACCAGCCGACAACACTGTATGTTGATCTAAATAGCCATAATGTGTGCCAGGTAACCACTCGACACGTCCTGTATCATGGATTGTTTGGCCCGTAATAATGCTCATCATTGTCGATTTACCAACACCGTTAGCACCAACAAGACCAATGTGATCGCCTTCTACTAAGCGGAATGAAACATCCTTAAAAAGCGTGCGGTCACCAAAAGAATGACCTAAATTTTCAACTGTTAATATTGCCATATATATATTTTCCTCCAAATGATTACCACTTATAGTGTATCTACTGTCATTATGTTTTCCGTACATTTTAATACTTGCTGCGCAATTATCTATAAAGCTGCTAATTGTTTGTTAAGTTCTGCTAATTTTGTTTCCATATTTGCAAGACGTTGTTCAGCTTGTGCCACTTGGTCATTATGACCTGTAGATTCTAGCTTCTCGATATCGCCTTGTAAATTTATATAATCCAATTTTAATTCCTTAATTTGATATTGAATTTCACTTTTTGATGGCATGATACATACTCCCTTATGTGTAAATTAGTATGACTAAAGCGATTTAACGCTGTTTGAGTGATCGTGGAAAAATTCTAATATATTGTATCATATCCACACGAAAAGAATCACTATGTTGAAGCGATATTATGACGGTCATACGCAAAATCGAGTAGCAGAGCCTCAAGCGTTTCATTATTGCTTGCTAGATTTAGCTGACGTTGCTTTCTAACAGCTCGTTCACTTCTAGCTTCATGTAAAAGAAACTCCATCACCGCATTTTGGATTTGTGATTGTTTCATTTTACGGCCAAGCCCAAGGTGAATGAAGCCATTATGCTCACGTGGGAAGGCATGTAATAGCTCTACTTCATTTTGTGCGAGTGTAATACAAGGTACACCATAAGAAGCAATTTTATATGGGGTATAGTTAGCGTTGCAAATAATCACATCGGCCTTTGGTAGTAGTTGTAGGAGTGCGTCTTTATCGCGGAGGATAGAGGTATTGCGACGACTGAGTACCATCATTTGTAGATCATCTGTTGCGTGTTGGTAGCTCTCATCGATTATTACAGTAATTTGAAGTGGAATGTGTAATTGTGTTAGATGTCGAAGTGTACGGTAGGTCAAATTATGCTCGTCCCCATCCTCAAATGCAACGACTATATGAGGCGGATTCTCTGGGCTTTTGATGTCTGGTAAAGGAGTTGAATGTTTGTATGCTGTTGGTAATGCAAAAGCGAGACTTCCACCGATGTAATGCGATGGCAAATAATCTTTTACTTCGTGATAGAGTGATAGCAAAACACAATCACAGGCTTGACCACCTTCACCAAAATCATCGAAATGAATAATAGTATTACAAAATGGGCGTAACTTAAGTACTTGCCAGGATTCCGAATTACGACCATCACGTACAATTAAATTAGGTTGTAATGCTTTCATATGTTTCTGTAGCTGGTCAAAATGGTCGAATAATATGGGTGTTAAATTTTCATTCGTTAAAATTCGAATCGTATCTTTCGAAGGCGTTTTAGCAAATATGAAAACTTTTTCGTTTGCCAGTAGTTTCGCAAGCGTCGCAACCCGTTCAAAAGGATAAAGTCCTTTTTCTATACAGCTTTCAATAATGAAAACAATCGTCTTTTGGGGTTTGATTGTTTGAAGTTCGTTATGCAAAAGTATCCCATCCTTTCATCTGTCTACTTAAATTATGGTGAAAAAAGGATAAGTATGTGTAAAAATTAATATTATCTAAAATATTGCATGATCATCTAACAAAAGTATTAGGGGGAATGGCAATGGGAATGCGTTCAGCAATTGTAGTTGGAGCCACGGGTTTAACGGGTGCGTCGCTAGTGAAACAGTTATGTGAAAATGAGGAATATATTTCAGTTACCGTTATCGCACGTCGAAAGCCAGATTTTGAGCATCCGAAATTAGAAGTGAAGATTCGTGCCTTTAATAGACTGGAGGAAAGTGATATTGAATTTGTGCATGAGCTGTATTGCTGTTTAGGTACAACAATTAAAAAAGCAGGCTCAAAGGAAGCATTTGAAAAAGTGGATTTCGAATATCCACTCAATATCGCATCGTTAGCGAAGAAGCGTGGTATTCCACACATGCTTGTTATCTCAGCTATGGGGGCTAACGAAAATTCGCCGTTTTATTATAATCGTGTGAAGGGGAAGCTCGAGCGTGATTTAATAGAGCTTAACTTACAGCGTTTATCGATTATTCGTCCTTCTTTATTGGTAGGAAATCGAGATGATTTTCGTTTTGGTGAAAAAGTGGGAGAAGCTGTTTTAAAGATAGCGAAGCCATTTTTAGTGGGGCCATTAAAACGTTCACGTGCCATTGAAGCATCGCAGGTGGCCAAGGCTATGATTGTCATCGCATTACATGGAAAGAAGCAGCCGGTGACGATTTATCCTTCGCAGGAGCTAGCGTTAATGGATTTTCCGGAAATTAAAGAAGAGAATTCGCAGGATCATTTGTTTAATTGGGATAAACGAAAATCAGGTGAAGCTATCGAAGATAAGGAAAAGTTAAACCGTGACGTTGTTATTAACCGCGACAAGTATAAAATAGAAGAAACGGTTGTAGATAAGGATGTACATTTTAAACAACGAAAGAAAGATGATGAATAGTAGGTATCAAAATAAAATATCAAATAATTTTGCTTCTTTACTATAAACAGGGGATGAAATTTGGTTCAAGAGCTTGTTGCTTGGAGTCAAGGTTGGGCGAGTATAGCTGACGGCATTCATCTTTCGCTACAGAGTAAAGCTTCCTGAGAGATTTGCGGCTCATGAGACGCCTCAGGAAAGCGCCCAACGAGGGCACTGAAAAACTCTAAAGTTGAAATTTTTCATCGTAATTATTTGTAGGAGCATTACATTTTTATTAAGGATTTAGCGCGGCGGCGTGAGACTCCTGCGGGAAAGCGAGGCAGACGAGACCCCGCACGAAGCGAAGCGCAGGAGGAGGCTCGTCGCTCGCCCGCGGAAAGCGAACGCCAGAGCGCTAAATCCTAATGATTGATTTTTATTAGAGTTTTATTGAGAGAACTACTTTTCAGTGCCCTCCGCCGTAACGAAAATTAACCCTAAATTATAGTGATGAACCAGAATTTTTGAAAACGAAGATCATTCCGTCTAAAGGCTGAATTTATGTTTTTGGCTTCTAAGCTTCTTTTCGCGCCTTCCATCATTTGTTACAATGTTATGGTAGAAAACAAAGGTGGAGGCAAATTACATATGAAAATTTTACTCGTAGATGGCACAATGTTTGGTCGTAAAACAGGTGCTATTTTAGAGCAAGTTGAGCAATACATTAAGGAATTTGATGCTAGTTTGGAATTAGAAATTATGTATTTCAGTGAATATAAGCATCAAATTGTAGATGGTTCGCCATTAAATGATGATATGCAAACAATGATTCAAAAATTTGAAGAAGCAGATGCGTATATTATTGCAACGCCGATTTTCCAAGCGTCTATTCCAGGTGTATTGAAGAATGCATTTGATTTCTTACATCCCAAAACAATGCGTTATAAACCAGTATCAATTGTTGCCAATGGGGGTACATATCAGCACCATTTAGTAGTAGAAAATCAGTTAAAACCTATTTTAGACTACTTCCGTGCTCTAGTAACACCAAACTATGTGTATACACACACATCTCATTTTGATGCAGATAATAAGATTGTAGACCAAGATGTTCACAATCGTTTACGCGAAATGGCTCGTGTTTTCGTACAATATTGCGAAATGAGCAAAACACTATCTAAAGAGACGATTGACCAACACTAATGAAAATAACCGTCCCTTGTGCAGTGGAAGTAAATCACTGTGCAGGGGATTTTTCATGCTAGTTAACGTCATAAATTATGATAAAATAGAGCTTTAGTGAATCGAAAAGGAGGGCTGCTTGTGCAGGACATTGCTTTACTAGAAAAACAACGGTGTAGCCTCATTTTGACGAATAAGGCGAAAGAAGCGATAGAGGAATGCTCTGCAAATGAGCATGCCTTTTTTACGTTACAAAAAACAATCACTGTCTATATTGAAAAAAGAAAGGCAAAAACACCTGGCGAAACGTTTTTGTCGATTTTTTTTGATGATGAGCAGAATGAAAAATTAACAGACGTACTCGCTGGAAAAACAGCCATTATGGACTGTGTTCTTAAAGTAGAGGGTTTACTCGCAACGAATATTCGCTTCGTGCATATGCGAGGGCCTGTCAGTACCAATCGTCGTTTAGCGGCAGCTTTGCAATTTGTAACCAAGCCAAATAACGGGGCTGGTATTCCACTTGATCTGCATACGAAAATACGTGAGCTTCCTATTGCCGAAGAACGTACAGAATACGTAAAGAAGAGGATTGCAAGTTGGGAAGGATATTTAAAAATCCAAGAACGCGACGCAACGATTGATGACATTCAAAGTGAATTTAAACAATTCTATTACAATGAAGATTTCACGCGTCTCACACTTATTTGCCCATATATAAAAGCGAAAGAATGGAAGCAACTTGAAGGTTTAAGTGTCAGCATTCAAGGTGTACGCGGGGAAATAGGCCAGGTGTTAAAGGCGAGTGCACAAAAGCAATCAGTGGAAATTGATTTAAAGCCTTTTGCACAGGACCAAGCACGTAAAGATCAGCTGAATCTTCGCTCAAAGCAGGCGAGTTTTAGTAACTTTGCGACACTGAGTCAAATTCGGCGCTTACGCAATGGCTTCACAAAACTTGAAAAGGGTGAGGCAGTAAATTCGAACTTAGAGACGATATTATTTGAAAAGCGTCCAACTGTTCGAACGGCAGCTTTACGTGATGATATAGAGTTTCATAATAACTTAAATGAATATCAACAAAAAGCAGTCATTGGTGCATTATCTGTTGAAGATTTATATGTTATTCAAGGTCCACCAGGTACTGGGAAAACAACGGTTATTTCGGAAATTTGTCAGCAGAATGTAAAAGCGGGTTTAAAAACACTTGTTGCCTCACAGTCAAATTTAGCAGTAGATAATGCATTAGGTCGCCTTCTATCCAATCAGGAAATCCGAATATTACGTTATGGTCGTACGGAAAGTATCGAAGAAGAAGGCAAAAAATTCATCGAAGAAAACGTTGCTCTGCATTGGCGTGAGCAAACACTTATTGCCGTTGAAGAGGAAATTGCATCTTTCACAGACCGTGAACAGGAACTGCAAGCGAGTATTGCAAAAGCAAAAGATGAATTAGCAAAACTAGAGGTATGGCTAGAAGAAATAGCGCAGGAAATCCAAGCTAAGGAACAGGCTGCCATTGATGAACCTCTTTTACAACAAGAAATTCAAGAGCTTAAAAAACAGCTTAAAGCGTCTAAAACAGAGCAACAAGAATGTGAAGTGCAAAAAGAGCATTACGAGAAACAGCTCGCTCAAATCGAACCTGTTGTGCAAGCATTCGAGAAAACACTTTCTGAAAACCCATCACTGGAACAATTACAGCTTACATTACAAGAACTAACGCAAAAAATCGAACAGTGGCAATCTGCAATTCAATATAAAGAATTACAAGAACAGAAACAGCAGATGGCCGAACAGTTCCAGGATCTTCAGCAAAATTATGAAGAAGAGAATAATCGCCTTCTACTCATGAAAGAAGCAGAAAAATACGTCGATACATTAACTACCTATGATAGAATTCAACGTTTTTTACAGCATTATATGATTCGACCATCGCATGTATTAGCGCAACAAATTGGACGATTACAGCATTTAGAAGATGCCAAGGATTTAGAGGCGTGGGCAACTATCAACACACGTTTGCAAAAAGCGATTGCTAAGCTTGAAGCATTGTTAACACCAGAAGCAAAGGAACGAGCACTGACAAAAAGCCGTCAGCAACCTGTGCAGTCATTTTCGCTACAAAATTTAAATGGTGTTTTTACCGATTTAAATGCAGCCTTCCAGGAGAACCAGCAGCCAACAACAGCGCAAATGGAACGTTTTTTATTAGGGCTTTATATGCGACGCGATTTTGTATGGCAAAAGGGTGTTGCTTTAAAAAAACAGCAAGACCACAAAGACCAAGAATTCGCAGCAATACGTCAAAATGTAGCCAGCTTATTGCACCAGGAATGTGCGATTTCAAACTTCAATGTGCAAAGTATGCATCGTCAATTACAACCATATGCTGAGCACACGACGCGCCTTCAACAATTAGCAGAAACACTGCAAACTCAATGTGGCGTAATACCTGAAGAGACAGTCGCCCAATTAAAAGGCTTTGTGTCAGAGTCACAACGTGAGATTCAAGCGACAAAGCAAAAAATACAAGTTGTTGAACAAGCCAATGCGCAACTCGTGCCAAAGCGTGCATTACTACAAACGGCACAGACTAGCTTGCAAGATGTCGAACAACAACTGGCACAGATAGAGGAAACCATAAAGGACATCAACGTGTCAGGTTTGAAAAAAGAGAAGCAACTGAAGGCAATAACAGAGCTATTACAATCGACACCAGAACGTACGCATGAAGAAGTATCAGAAGCAATTGTAGTGGCAAAGAAAGGTTTAGAAGAGCTAAGCCGTAAAGAAAAGCAATTACCTCTGCGTCAAAAATTACAAGAACAGTGGCGTGAAAAGCTACAAAATGCAACGGAATACGATTTAGATGAAATTCGTAAATTGTACGTGCGTCACGCAAATGTTATTGGGACAACTTGTGTAGCTTCTGCAAGTAAAGAGTTTATGGAAAACTATCCAACATTCGATGTCGTGATTATTGATGAGGTATCGAAGGCAACTCCACCAGAATTACTTTTACCGATGTTAAAAGGGAAGAAAATTATTTTAGTGGGCGATCATCACCAATTACCACCACTATTAGGTGACGATACGCTTGAAGAAACGTTGAAGTCAATGCTGGATGAAAATCCGAATTTTGATGGGGCGCAGGAACTGAAAAGTCTTTTACGTGAATCGTTGTTTGAGCGATTATTCAATAATTTACCGGCAACACATAAACAAATGCTGGCTATCCAGTATCGTATGCATGAAAAAATTATGAATAGTATTACGCCATTTTATGAACAAGAGGAAAGCGGTTTACGATGTGGTCTCCCGGATTCCGATGTAGCACGTGATCATTGCTTAGAAGGTCAATTTGTAAGTCGTGATGATCATTTAATGTGGATTGATATTCCGGATGAGAAGCCATACTTTGAGGAGCAAATGAAGGGCGGCACAAGCCGTTATAATGAAGGTGAACTGCAAACAATTCGCCGTATTTTAACGGATTTAAATAAAGCGGTTCTAAACGCTAAAGAAGCGGGAAGAATTCCAAAGGATGTACAAAAAAGTGTTGGGGTTATTAGTTTTTACGGGGAGCAAGTGAAGAAAATCAATCGCCTCATACAGCAGGAATTAAATTTACCGCATTTGCAGTTTAGAACAGGGACTGTTGATAAGTTTCAGGGTATGGAAATGGACGTTATTTTGGTGAGTATGGTACGTAACTCGCTAAAAGGTGGTGATATTGGCTTTGCGCGAGATTATCGACGTGTCAATGTAGCACTTTCTCGTGCGCGTGAGCTACTAATGCTCGTTGGTAGTGCAGATATGTTTGCGAAGCGAGCCAAACATCCAGATACGCGTGAAATGTATAGTAGACTGCTGACAACAGTAAAATCTTACAATGGCTTGCGCGACCATGAAGGATTGGTGAAGTAGAATGGCGAAATTACAGCAACGTTTAGAAAAGGAAATTCAGCAAAATCACCAAGTGAAGATTGTTGAACGTAACCAATGGTGTATACCGGTTCGTACAGTTGAGGTAACATACGAACCCATTCGTCGCTCTACAATGGACGTACTAATGAAAATGCTCCTTATAAGTATGCAGGAAGCGGATTTTCGTGATGCCAAGGAGCTAAGTGAATTACTACTAGTAGATCCACTTTTTATCCACGATTTAGTATCGATTATGTTGCGTGTACGCTTAATTGAAAAGGTCGATGATTATTATCGTCTAACTACAAAGGGTACGGTGCAATTAGAGCGAGGGATTTTTGAAGAAGAGTTAGATTTAAAGACGGCGAGTTTATTGTATAGTCCATGTCATGAAGCTTTTTTAAGCGGAGATCTAGAGAGCATAGAGGAATTTGATGAATTGCCACCGCTTTATCGTTATATCGATGAAGAGGCGGAGCAAAAAGATTCATTTGAAGAACATATGCTTATCGAGGCACTCACGAAAGAGGATGATGTAGAGGAAGATACATCTTCTGTCTCTCAAACAATCATTTCAAAAATTGCTTCTTCAGCTGCCACGCAAATTAATGACATTCCTTGCTTTGAATTTATTGTCTATGATAAAGCACAGGATATTTATTTTGCACGCGTGTGGAATACATTGTTAGCGCACTGGGATGAAGTGTTAGAGCAACAATTGACTGAAAAAGAGCGACTGAAATGGCGAGAGAATAATAACTAAAAAATAAGAGGCTGTTATGAAAATCGATGGACCGATTTTTATAACAGCCTTTTTATATGAATCACTTCAGGTGTATTGATTAGGGGAATATTAGGTTGTTATTTGTGTAAGAATTACTTGTTTTTTATTCAATACTAGCATTTGTCCTGCATTTTTTGTTGATTGTAGCGGAGGGTGCTCGACTCCTGCGGGAAATGCAAGCGAACCGAGACCCTGGACTGAGCATCGCGAAGGAAGCGGCTCGGTGCTTGCCCGCGGAAAGCGAGCTCCCGTAGCGGAAATCAACCACCCGCTTTAATAGTAATGGTTAAAGTTGGTTAATAAACACGCCTGGAATCACTTATTTGATCATGTGAAGTGTGCGACTAATTCATGCATCCGTTCGGCTTCTGTATGTAGCTCCACAGAGGAATGCATAATCGAAGTGATTGCAGCTTTTTGCTCATCAATAGAAGCAGTGACTTGCTCTGAAGCGGCAGCCGATTGTGTAGCGACACTGGAAATCTCGTTGATGGCATTGACAACGACAAGTCGATTATCGCTCATTTCTTTCATTCCGCTATCGAGAGAAGAGAGATGATCCGTAATACCTTCAATTGAATTGGACAGCGAAACAAACGCATTTTTCACTTCAGCAATTGCGTTTACTTGAGCTTCTGAAAGTTGGAGTGTATGCATCATCTTCGCATCCGAATTGGCTGTATCTGATTCAATTCGATTTAGCAAATTACGTACACGGCCCGTCGCTTCATTTGTATCCTCTGACAGCTTACGCACTTCAGCTGCAACTACTGCAAACCCTTTTCCATGTTCTCCAGCACGTGCAGCTTCAATGCTTGCATTCAATGCTAAAAGATTTGTCTGTTCGGAAATGGATGTGATTGTCTGTACGACACTATGAATTTCATGCATTTGTTTTGTTAAATTAGAGAAATTTGCACGTAATTCTTCAATGACTTGCATGAATTCATCCGAATTTTGCTCTAACTCATCTACTTTTAAACTACCATTTTCCTGTAATTTCTCAACATCGCCCATCTCATTAATAATTTCGTTATATTTATCGGTTGTATCTGAGATAAGGAGGGACAGGTTTTCGACTTTGCCAATTGCAATTTCTGCTTCTTCTGCTTGAACAACAGCGCCAGTAGCAACTTCGGTGATTGCATGGTGGACCTCATCGGCAGAAGCGGTTGTTTCTTCTGTAATGGCACTAAGCAGTTCTGAAGATACCCTCATTTGTTCAGAAGAATTCCTTGTGTTGCCAACTATTTCATGTAAACTTGATTTCATGTTATTTACGTTTCCAGCAAGCGCACCTAGTTCGTCATTCGTAATGATAGGAATGTCTTCACCAGTCAATTTTCCTTTAGCGATATCTGAAGTCATCACCATGATTCTCCGTATATAAGAAGTCATTCTTCCTGAGAAGAACCAGTAGAGGATTACGCCAATACATGTTGCAATAAGTGTCATACCCAACGTATAAAAGAGTACTTTTTTGGCACCTATATTGAAATCCATCTCATATGTTCCAGCGGCTATAATCCAACCCCAATGATTATCCATTGCCGCATAAGTAATCTTAGGTGCTTTAACCTCAGGGTTAGTAGGCGTTGGCCAGTCATAACGGACAAACCCGCCTCCTTTTTTTGCTTCCTCAATTAACTCACGGATAAAGTAGCGCCCATCATCCGTTTGGAAATCATAAGCATTGTCCCCTTCGATGCTTGGATGTGCGTCTATAATCCCTTTATCTGTGAACGTGTAAAAATAGAAGTTGTCCCCGTATTTTACTGGATTATCGATTGACCTCGCTTTTTCTCCTGTTTTTTGGCCAATCATTTGCACTCTTGCTTGTTCTTGGGCTTCTTCTAGTGTTAATTGTCCTTTTTCAACTTGTTTATCAAGCTCTGCAATCATACTAATAACTGCATTTGTCCCATTTTCGAGTCCTAAACGGCCAACGCCATCAAGCTCGCTTTTTGCAATAAAATAACTGACAACGCCGACTAATAATGTGGGTATTAAAATAACAATAAAGGCCAAGCCAGCAAGTTTGTTTCGCACTGAGTTCATGGTGACCACGTTCCTTCTATATTATATTTAAATTTACATAAATAAGTATAATATAAAATTATTGGAAAAATATAGGTTGGTTGAAATTCGCAGAAATTATATTGGTATTATGTTCACATTTTAGTATTTTCCCGTAAAGTTCAAGGATTATTTAAAATCTCTAAGGTTGCCTGAAGAATGATAGAGACTCTCTAATTTGCAAATACTATCAAAGAGTTCTCTTCATTTAAAAAAGGATGAAATCTTTTAAAAAAGATCATCCCATCATTAGTAGCAACGTTTATTTGATTGAGTGTGGTATAGCGGCGATTATAGAAATCGCCGCACTAAATTGTCCAATTCTTTAAAGTATATTCTACTGTTTCATTAGGATTGCTTGGATCCATAACTTTGTTCATTCCACTAGTAATTATGCCGGATTTCTTGGTAGTATCCGTTTCATTCGACGGAACTTCAATGAAGTTTACATAGATTGCGTAGCCAATTAAAAGTGATAGACCGACGATAATAGCAGCAGTAATCGTATACTTAGGCTTAAAATGTCGAGCTTGCATTTTTTCTCCCCTTTCTTTTTAGCTGAAGAATCCGGCACTTCAATATATGTTAGGGGTTTTAGAGTATGCGAATTCGACTGAAGTTTTTTGATGATTGAAGAATACCTAACGCACTACGAATATTTGCAAGCTATGCTATAGTAAAAGGAAGGAACTAGAGAGGATGACATACATGGCAAAGAGCTTAGTTTTAGCTGAAAAACCATCTGTGGCACGCGATATTGCGCGTGTACTAAATTGTAATAAAAAAGGAAACGGCTATCTTGAAGGAGATAAATATATTGTCACTTGGGCACTCGGGCATTTAGTGACATTAGCAGATCCTGAAAGCTATGACGTGAAATATAAAACGTGGAATTTAGAAGATTTACCGATGTTGCCGGAACAACTAAAGTTAACGGTCATCAAGCAATCGGGTAAACAATATAATGCTGTGAAATCACTATTAACGCGTGGTGATGTCAATGAAATCATTATCGCCACAGATGCAGGACGTGAAGGGGAGTTAGTAGCCCGCTGGATTATTGCTAAAGCAAAAGTGAATAAACCAATCAAACGACTTTGGATTTCATCAGTAACAGATAAAGCAATTAAAGAAGGCTTTGCCAATTTAAAACCGGGCAAAGCTTATGAAAACTTGTATTTTGCTGCTGTAGCACGTTCGGAGGCAGATTGGTACATTGGACTAAATGCGAGTCGTGCGCTTTCCACAAAATTTAATGCACAGCTAAATTGTGGCCGTGTACAAACGCCGGTTGTAGCAATTATTGCGAAACGTGAGGACGAAATTAAACACTTCAAGCCACAGACGTATTACGGTATCGAAGCGCAAACAAGTGAGAACTTAAAATTAACTTGGCAAGATAAAAACGGCAATAGCCGTAGCTTTGACAAAGAAAAAACGGATACTATCGTGAAAAAGTTAGGCACTAAAGATGCCGTTGTAACGGATATTGATCGCAAGCCGAAGAAATCCTTTGCGCCAGGTCTATATGATTTAACTGAACTGCAACGTGATGCCAATAAAATCTTTGGCTACTCAGCAAAAGAAACACTGAACATTATGCAAAAACTATACGAGCAACACAAAGTATTAACATACCCTCGTACAGATTCACGTTACTTATCATCAGACATTGTGGGTACACTGTCAGATCGTTTAAAAGCTTGTGCCATCGGGGAATATCGTACATTAGCAAATAAAGTATTAACGAAGCCCATAAAAGCTTCAAAATCTTTTGTCGATGACAGCAAAGTATCAGATCACCATGCGATTATCCCGACTGAGGGCTATGTGAATTTCTCAGCTTTCACTGATAAAGAACGTAAAATTTATGATTTAGTGGTGAAGCGATTCTTAGCAGTATTATATCCTGCATATGAATATGAGCAGTTAACGTTAAATGCAACAATTGGTGATGAGAAGTTTGTCGCACGTGGTAAAACAATACTTAGCGCAGGTTGGAAAGAAGTCTATCAAAATCGATTCGATGACGAAGAATCTACGGATGATTTAAAAGAGCAAATCCTGCCTCGTATTGAAAAAGGGCACATACTAAAGACAAAACTAATCGTTCAAACATCAGGGCAAACAAAACCACCTGCACGTTTTAACGAGGCAACTTTGCTAACGGCGATGGAAAACCCAACGAAGTATATGGAAACAAACGATAAACAGCTGGCAGATACATTGAAATCGACAGGTGGACTCGGTACGGTTGCTACACGTGCAGATATTATTGAAAAGCTATTTAATTCCTTCTTAATTGAAAAGCGCGGCGGAAAAGACATCTATATCACATCAAAAGGTCTTCAACTTTTGGAATTAGTACCAGAGGAATTAAAGTCTCCAACTTTAACAGCTGAATGGGAAAAGAAACTAGAGCAAATTGCTAGTGGTAAATTGAAGAAGGACGTCTTTATTTCAGAAATGAAGAACTACACGAAGGAAATTGTCTCTGAGATTAAAGGCAGCGAAAAAAAATACAAGCATGATAACATCTCAACGAAATCTTGTCCTGATTGCGGGAAACCAATGCTTGAAGTCAACGGTAAAAAAGGCAAAATGCTTGTGTGCCAAGATCGTGAATGTGGCCACCGTAAAAACGTTGCCCGTGTCACTAATGCACGCTGCCCACAATGTAAGAAAAAACTAGAATTACGTGGTGAAGGTGAAGGCCAAATCTTTGTATGTAAATGTGGTCACCGTGAGAAGTTATCTGCCTTTGAAGCTCGTCGTAAAAAAGAAGGCGGCGGTAAAGTAGATAAAAAATCTGTGCAACAGTATATGAAGCAACAACAAAAAGAGGAAGAACCAATTAATAATGCTTTTGCGGATTTATTAAAAGGGATGAAATTTGATTAATTTAGGAAGTTGTTATTAAAAATAGAACTTTCTGAAATGCCCTTAAAATAAAGTAGGTGGAGAAAAACGACCAGTTTTTCTCCACCTACTTTTTGGTTTTTGCTTATTTCGTGGAAAGTAGCGAAGTGAATACCTGCTACTTTCAGTAAATCGTGGGCAATGCCATAATCCCATAGAAAAATCGTCTTGGGCCAACAGATGTTTATATGTAGCGAGAGGCGAATGTAGTCAACTACACTTGCCCAGCCTTCCACTCCAAGCAACTAGTGTAATAGTAGAATAAAGTAGTTTTATTTTACGAGATAAACTGGTCTAATTTTACTAGTAGTAAGCGACATGTCTTATCTAAAAATATTAAAAGCATCATGTTTATTAGCTATATTAATGGTGCTCCCGGGGGAAAGAACGTAGATTTTTGCTTTTCCTCCATCTTTGTGAACGATTTATTCACGCGATTGCTATTGATAACATACTTTTTTTATTTAATGAGTTGCATCATTTTACATCTTTTGTCCATTCTGCAACTTTATCTTCATTTTCTTTAATCCATTTTTTTGCTGCATCCTTAGGATCAGTGCCTTCCATAATATCAAACATAACACTTTCTATATCTTCTGCAGTCCAGTGGAAGTTATCGAGAACTTTGTATGCTTCCGGACTATCTTCTTTAAACCCTTTACGTGCAAATGTACCAATATACTCTTCATCTCCATATACACCTTTAGGATCATCTAAATATTTCAAATCATAAGCATTAAATTTCCAGTGAGGAGACCAACCTGTAACGATAATTTCTTCTTTTTTCTCAATTGCTTGACCAAGTGCTGCTGTCATTGCACTGCCAGAAGAGGTAAGTACCGTCCAGCCGTCAAGGTTTGGATAAACCTTATGAGCATTTTCTGTAGCTAGTGTCATATTTGCTCCTGGATCAATGCCTGTGATCGTCTTATCGGCTTCATTTGTTAAATCTTCGATAGAGTTCACATCCATATAACTAGGCACTACCATCCCGAGCTTTGCACCTGTTAGATTTTCACCCAAATCGTCTAAATCATCCTTGTATTTCTCCACTTGTGGGGCGTGTGTTTGTGGTAGCCAAGCAGAAACCATACCATCAACTTCGCCCTTAGAAATTGCTTCCCACATAATACCATTGTCAAGTGGTGTTAGTGTGACATCATATCCTAAATCCTCAAGTACTTGTCCAATTACATGTGTAGAAGCAATTTCAGTATCCCATTCCACATAGGTTAGGTTGACTTCTTTATTTTTTGTGTCTTCATCACCTGAGCCACAAGCAACTAATAATAAACTTAATCCTAAAGCCAATCCTAACTTAGATAATCTACCAAATCTCATGAAATCTCCCTTTCTAACTGTAGTCTTTAATTTTATTAAGTGATTTATAACCATAAATTAGTAAGTAACAACCTAATATTAAAGGTAAGTTGTTACTTTTGTCAAATAGCCAATGAAAATGGAAGGTTTGGAGTTTTAAGGAGTAGGTACAGTGATTGTAAAAGTTTGATTAATCATTAAAGAGTAACTTTCTTGTGAAAAGGGGAAGAATAATCAACTCTCTTATATCTGAACGTATCAAAAAAGAGGTACTGTGGAAAACTACATTTAAACAAGATAAAAATGAGGTCAAGTGGTTTTTTAGTTGGCAATTTAAGTATTACTTGTATAGAGAGTAATAAGTTAGCATGCCGCTTCAAATTGTTAGATCGAATATAGACTTTTTCTACATACTAAATTTACCGACCGGGTATAAGTGATTCACAACACTCAATAATTTTGTGAATTTTTTTTGTGAAGCTGTATACATTCTGCCTACTCATTCGTTAAAAAGGTGAAGGCAATGAAAACATGAAAGTGAGAAGGGTAGCGGTGACAGATGATTTAATTACATCACTATATAAAGAAAAAGCAGTTATTATCAAAAAATATTTAATAAAGAATGGATGTAGTTTGTTAGATGCTGAAGATATCGTACAAGGAACATTTGTAAAGGCAATTCAATATATGGTAGAGCTTCATGAAAAAAATCTTTCAGCCTGGCTGTTTAAGGTAGCGCTGCATGCTTACTATGATTTATGTAGAAAAAACAATCGATTTCCAAGCTGCTCTTTAGAAGATCAAAATCAATTTTTCACTGGATTAGCAGATGAACTTGATGGAGAAAAGTTGCTTTTATCCAAAGAAAAAGCTGAAGAAATAACACAAGTCGTTAATATGCTAAACCCTAATCAACGAAATCTTTTGCTACTAAAATATGAAATGGAACTCTCATATAAAGAAATCGCAGAACTTACGGATATGGATGAAAAAACGATTAAAACCTATTTGTATAGGGCTCGTTTAGCTTTCAAAAAGAAATGGGAGGAGACGAATAATGAAAAAATCAAAGATAGATGATTTATTTGATTTCGAAAATGTCGATACAGAAAAAATGCTAAAAGAAGCAAAAGGGAAAAGCTACGCTCGAATAATCTTAATTAGTTTAAGTATGGCAATTTATATTTTTGGATTAATTTATTTAGAAAAGATACAAATCACACCTTTTCTACTTGATAATAAAATTTCAGAAATAGATTCTTATTACAGTGTGTATGGAGCGAATACTCACCTAGGAATATGGGATGAAGAGTATCGTTTCATTGGTAGTAGTGCAACAGCTCCAAAATATAAAATTATTGATGGAAAACCAGTAAGCTTAGGAGAGGTAAAAGTACCATGGAAAGTAAACTTTAATGAATTCTCGCTAAATTCTAACTGGCCAACAACAGACACGAAAGATGTATTTACGTACGATGGAGTTAGAAAGCTACAATTCTATCATCCATCTGTAACTTACGAGGAATATAAAAACGATTTAAGTTTAATAGCAGAAATTCCTGATTTTAAAAAAATAGAGATGGGAATCTCTTTTGACAAGCCATACACATTACAAGAAGTTCAAAATATGCTACCAAAAAACGTGAAATTTCAATGGGCATGGGTAGATATTTATGATGAAACGTACTTACAAGGATTGAAATCATCAGATGGAACGCCTTCAGTAGTTGTATCCGAAGAGTATGCCGCGGGATTTCATTTATATGATCAAGTAGGAGAGGCAATCAAAAACCCGAAAGAAAAATTTGTTGAAAACTTAGAACTAGCTTTAAGGAATAAAAGCGATTACTATAACGATTTAAAAACAATAGACGATTTTCTAAAACAAGAAAATGAAGCAATCAACACCGATAATATCATGATTGTTGGCGCTGTTATTACAGGCAGTCCAAAAGATATTTTAAGTGTACAACATAAAGAATACGTAAAAGCGGCTGTTTTAGGAGCCGTTGTAGATAAGTATTAAAGGAGTGAAGAATGGTGAAGGTTTTTATGGAAAATAGACCGATTCTATTTGGCGGTTTAGCATTTGGACTAGCCTCTCTTGTGCTAAATTGTTTGTATATTATTTTTTTCAACATGGCTCATGTTTATGATGTGATACATGTTATCCCAATAATTTTTTTGATGGATCCTATTGTAGAAAAAATAGGATATATGGCTACTCCGTTTATGCTTCTACCAATAGCTATTATTCTAGATTTTATTTGTGGCTTGCTTTTCGGGTGGATTGCGAAGAAACTTACAAAAACACTACTCGCTTACGTAGTAGCTCTATTACTTTTATTTGGCTTCTACTGGGTCGTGATTACGTATCAATGGATTTTGATTTTATAAGTAGATAAAGCTAAAGGTACTTTAAATTTAACTTCAATAATTTCGTAGCTCCAAACAACGTGTAAAATATTTATTTCCTGTTCATTGATTAGTAAAATGGACAGGTTTTTTATTTTATCCAATTCGCAACAGCATATGAAAAAACGTTAAAAAAATAAGTATTGAAAGATACTTCGATTAGGCTATTTACGATACGACTTATCTAAAAATAAGTGAAAAAGAGTAACATAGACAGGGGGAAGTGAAGTTTATTTATGAAAGCACATTGAAAAAATATGATACTAAAGATGCACCATGCATTTTCAATGTGGCATTAAACATTTTATTGAGACGATGCCGGTACAAAAGCGTGCCTATTATGAAAGTTAGTGCGTAAACTAGAATGAATTCAAAAAAAGCTTTATCTTCATTCAGAAGATTCCCTCCACTATAGATTGTGAGTGGAATGGGAGTTTAGTTTTTTCAGTGGGTATCTAAACGCTGACTGAAAGAAGATAAAGCCTCCAGCCGATGTCACAGATGTTTTTTGCGCGAAAGCGAAGCGTCAGCAGCAGATTTTTAGGGAGTCAATTTAGGAAGTTAGCCTAAGGTCGTAGCATCCATGCGACAACGGCTAACAGACCTACATCGTGTAGGCCTAAGCACAATTCAAAATCTAGACGCATTGTTTTTCTATGCGAAAGCGAAGCGTCAGCAACAGTCGCATTGTTTTCCTGTGCGAAAGCGAAGCGTCAGCAACAGGTACAATTACGCTGAGTCGTAATTGATTGAATAATGATGGGGTTGACTAGAATGAACGAGGATTTACAAAGATTACAACCGAAGTTAGTTGAGATTTTTAAACATTTACATGAACATCCCGAAATTAGTTGGCAAGAACAGCAAACGACGAAATACATTGCAAATATATTGAAAGATGCAGATATGGAACCACATGTGTTCGAAGATATCCCTGGACTTTATGTCGATATCGGAAAAGGAACACCAAAAGTTGGGTTTCGAACAGATATGGATGCGCTCTGGCAAGATGTAGATGGGGTTTTTAAGGCGAATCATTCTTGTGGACATGATGGTCATATGACGATGGCTATTGGGACGGCATTACTTTTAAAAGAGATGGAGTCCGTTCTTTCTGGTGCAGTACGGATTATTTTTCAGCCCGCTGAGGAAAAAGCGGAGGGTGCCCATGCCTTAGTCCAAAAAGGTCTTATAGATGATCTAGATTATTTATTCGGCGTACACGTTCGTCCACTAAAAGAATTGCCGGATGGCACACATGCACCAGCAATTTATCATGGAGCAGCCAAGATTTTTACAGGAACGATTATTGGTGAAGATGCACATGGATCACGTCCTGAACATGGCATTAATGCTATTGAGGTAGGCGCAGCAATAGTTGAAGGTTTACAAAAAATTTGGACGGATTCGAATGTATCGGCATCAGCCAAAATGACGCAATTCCAAGCAGGAGGTTCCTCAGCGAATATTATCCCTGGAAAAGCGACATTTAGTATTGATGCACGTGCTCAAACGAATGAAGCGATGCTTTCATTAACTAAAGGTATTGAGCGTGTGAAAACTTCAGTGGAAATACTTTATGGTGCAATGATAGATTTACGAGCAGATGTACACGTTGTTGCTGCTTTAGTAAATGAGGATGCAGTGGAAATTATGCGAACGGCTATTATTGAGGTTGTTGGTGAGGAAGCATGTGCACCGCCAGTTGTTACGCCAGGCGCTGAAGATTTTCATTTTTATACGTATGAACGGCCTAACCTGAAAGCGACGATGCTTGGATTTGGATGTGGTGTAACACCAGGATTACATCATCCAAAAATGACATTTAATAGAGAACGACTTATGACGGGTGTAAGTATTATTACACGAGCCATTTTGCGTGCGTTATAAAGACGAGAAAGTAAACTTAGAGATTTCCCCTTTAATGTAATGAATGATATTAAGGGGATTTTTTGTCTTTACACCAAAAGCTGTTCATGCAAAATATTTGCATGAATTCTGAGCATGTCCAAATCGTGAGGTCACATTCATTTTTCTTACGAGCGAAAACTGAACAACAAATTCTTTTAGAATATTTTTCAAACGCTAAAAAGCCTATTTGTCGAAATTGATATACGACATATTAAAAAATATGTGATAAATAGATGCTAAAGACCTAAAATGACACTTATTAAAAAATAAGTTGTATATCAAAATCGAGCGTTTGAATTAATTCGAGATTGTTTAAGTCAGTGTTAGAATTCAACTGTGTCAAAACGAAATGAACTCGATAAAATTTTGAGAGAAAATGTGGCTTGAGCGTCCTCCTAGCAACTACCGCTTCCTCTTTCGTCGCAAAAAAAAGTTTCGCTGCGTTTTGTGCGGGGTCTGAAGGCTCACACGCTTTTCTTGCTGGATGTAGCGAAAGGCGAATGCTATCAGCTACACTTGTTACCCTCCGTTCCATGTGCTTATAAAAAAGCAAACTTTCTTTTAAAGTAAAGTCCAGGTTTTGTTAATGATCCAAATAATTAATGATCTAAATTCGGAAATATTATTATTTTTGCTGCTCTAATTCTATAAAATGCATTTTTCTGATTGAAATCAGCATTTTTATAGTCTGTTTTATCAGAAAGAACATAAGTCTATTGCCCTATCTGTGTTAATTTGTAGAGTGGTCAGCGGAGAGAAAATGGCTCTGTTTTTAGTTGTTATTGTACTTTTTTTGGTGTTTTTGTAAGTATAAGTGCAATATTATTTGGCGCATACCTATGAATGAAACTATTTTAGTAGAATGACATAGGGTGCCTCTTGATTGGAAAAAAAGAGTGAAGTACATATTTTAGTGTAATGCCAATCTTTTTTATATAAGTTTTTATTGGGTATTGAAGGGAAAAAGGGGACCCAACACTAATAAGTAACAGATAGAGTGGAATGGAGTTGGTGAGAATGGAATTAAGAGATTTAAACATATTTATGGCAATTGTGAAGCATGGAAGTTATACGAAGGCGTCGGAAGTGTTATTTATTTCGCAACCTACATTAAGTAAAAGTGTGAAGCGTCTTGAAAATGAGTTGCAGGCGCAATTACTGCAGCGAACGACAAGGCAGTTACAAGTTACAGATATTGGCTCAGTTGTATACGAACATGGACAAAAAATTTTATATAATCTGCAGGAATTAGGTCAGTCAATCCAAGATATACGAGATGTGCAATTAGGGACGATTAAGTTAGGCATTCCACCATTGATTGGCACATTGTTTTTCCCTGAAATTGCGCGTACCTTTCATCAACAATATCCAAAAGTAACATTAGAACTCGTGGAGCGCGGGGCTAAGTTAATTAGTGAATTAGTACATTCTGGGCAAGTGGATGTTGCCTTTGTGGTATTGCCGATTGAGGAGCCTGCGTTTACGATCGAGCAGTTTATTGAAGATGATTTTGTTTTATATGTACATAAAGAGCATCCTTTAGCGCAGTGTGCAGAAGTGTCTGTAGAAGAATTAAAAAACGAAAAATTTATTTTATTTTCCAATGAGTATGCCTTACATGATTTTGTTATTCGTGCATGTGAAAATGGGGGTTTTTCACCTGACATTGTTTATAAAAGTTCGCAGTGGGATTTAATTGTGGAATTGATTGGGCTCAATTTAGGGCTCACGATTTTGCCTAGAGCAATTTACGAGAAGCAGTCAAATCCCAATGTGAAAATTATTCCGCTGACCAATTCACTTATTTGGAAGTTAGGCTTAGTCAGTTTAAAAGATCGTTACAAATCCTTTGCCCTACAGGAATTAGTGAAAATGATTCGAACAGAATCGTGGTCTTGGCAGTCATTTATTCCATTAAAGAATGAATAACATGCTATATATGTATTTTTATTATGGAAATAAATGGACTAACATTATAGTACATATAAGTATAAGGGGTGATAGGGATGACAAAAGTAAAACGATCATTTGAAGAAGCGCTTGTAGATTTAAAAGATGGACAAACCGTGATTGTGGGTGGTTTTGGACTATGTGGGATTCCTGAAAAAGCGATTGAGGCAATCCGTCAAAAAGGTACGAAGGATTTAACTGTGGTCAGTAATAACTGTGGGGTTGATGATTTTGGCCTTGGACTTTTATTAGCGAACAAGCAAATTAAGAAAATGGTGGCATCTTATGTAGGTGAAAATAAAATATTTGAGCAGCAATTTTTGAGTGGGGAGCTTGAAGTGGAGTTAACGCCTCAAGGTACATTGGCAGAGCGTATTCGTGCGGGTGGTGCAGGGATTCCAGCCTTTTATACAGCAACTGGCGTAGGAACACCAATTGCAGAGGGGAAGCCTACGAAGGAGTTTGACGGCAAAGTGTATTTAGAAGAACGAGCAATTGTTGGCGACTATGCATTTGTAAAGGCATGGAAGGCGGATACACTTGGCAATTTAGTGTACCGTAAAACAGCACGCAATTTTAATCCACTTGCAGCAACAGCTGGGAAAATTACGATTGCTGAAGTAGAGGAAATTGTGGAAGTCGGCGCATTAAATCCTGATGAAATTCATACACCTGGTGTATATGTGCAACATGTTTTAGTGGGCGAAAACTACGAAAAGCGGATTGAACGACTATTGACTGCTAAGGAGGTTGGATGACTATGTCTGAAACAAGAGATCGTATAGTACGTCGTGCTGTGCAAGAAATCGAAAATGGCATGAACGTTAATTTGGGTATCGGGATGCCGACATTAGTAGCAAACGAAATTCCTGCGGATTATCAAGTGTTATTACAATCTGAAAATGGTCTTTTAGGCATTGGCCCGTATCCGACAGAAGCGGAAGTAGATGCTGATTTAATCAATGCGGGTAAAGAAACAGTAACAGCCGTGGCAGGTGCTTCTTATTTTGATAGTGCGGAATCGTTTGCAATGATTCGTGGGGGCCATATCGATTTAGCGATTTTAGGTGGCATGGAAGTTTCAGAGACTGGTGATTTAGCTAACTGGATGATCCCAGGAAAGATGATTAAAGGCATGGGTGGTGCAATGGATCTTGTACAAGGAGCAAAGCGTGTCATTGTCATTATGGATCATATGTCTAAACATGGGGAGTCCAAGGTAAAAAAAGAATGCACACTGCCGTTAACAGGACAGGGTGTAATTCATCGTTTGATTACGGACTTAGCGGTATTTGATTTTACACCGAGTGGAATGGTGTTAGTAGAAAAAATAGCTGATTTATCTGTGGAAGAAATTCGTGCTCGAACGGAAGCATCGTTTACTGTAAGTGATGGTTTGAAAGTGTATTGATAAAAATTCTGCTTAATGAAGTTTATATGCTCGAAACGACATGAATCGACTTAATTATCACTGGACATCCATTTTTTAGAATGCTATATTGAATTTGTCTTAATATTTTGCTAGATAGGTAAAATGAGTAGTGAAGTTCAGAGTAACAAATGAGGGATAGATGCTTATGGTGAAGAAAACGTTAAAACAACGGATTGTAGAGGCTTCCCTAATACTGTTTCAGCAAGATGGTTATCATGGCGTGACAGTCGATCGTATTGTCGAATATATTGGTGCATCAAAAGGTGGATTTTATCATAATTTCAAATCAAAAGATGAGTTGTTATATGAAATTCATGATGTCTTCATTTCTTATGTTATCAAAAAATCACAAGATGCCTATGATCAATACAATACACCAATCACCAGATTATGCGCGATGATCCAAACACTTACCGAAGTGTTTGACGTGTATCAGGCACATATCACGGTTTTTTACGAAGAAAGCGGTTCGTTGCCAGAAGTGTACAGTGAACTTATACACAAAAAACGCAATCAGTATCGTGGAATTTTACAGAAGGTCATTGTTGAAGGGCAGCAGACAAATGATTTTCGTTCAGAATTACCGGGTACGATTGTGACGATGGCAATCGTGGGCATGATTAACTGGACATATAAATGGTATAAGCAAACAGGGCCACTGACAATGGAAGAAATTACAGTAGTATTTATGGACATGATTTTACATTCAATTGTGACCGAACAAGCTAGGGAAGAAGCAACTCAATTTATGATCGCAATGAAGCCAGCTACAGAGACTGGTTTTATTAATTAGTAATACAAACCGACTAGTCGGTTTAACTTTTTTAGCAGATGCAAAGGGGGAGCTAGGGATGAACTTTGAACTAACGAAAGAGCAAGAGATGATTCGGGATATGGTTCGTGATTTTGCAGAGAAGGAAATTAAGCCATATGCACGTGAAGTGGATGAAACTTCAACAATGCGAATAGAAAGCTTTGAAAAAATGGCTGAACTCGGTTTGATGGGTATCCCATTTCCAGAAGAGTACGGTGGTTCGGGTGGAGACACAGTTTCTTATGCGATTGCTGTTGAAGAAATTGGCCGCGCCTGCGGGGGTACAGGTTTAAGCTATGCAGCTGCGATTAGTTTAGGTGCTGCACCCATTTATAATTTTGGGACAGAAGAGCAAAAACGTGAATGGCTGGTTCCTTTAGCAAAGGGTGAGACGCTCGGTTCATTCGGTTTAACCGAACCCAATGCAGGGTCAGATGCAGGTGGAACGCTTACAACAGCAGTTGTGGATGGCGATGATTACGTGATTAACGGCGAAAAATGCTGGATAACGAATGCGGGTCATGCGCGTCAAATCATCGTCACAGCTGTAACGGGTAAACGTGAAGATGGTAAAAAAATTATTTCATCGATTATCGTGCCAACCAATACACCTGGTGTCACAATTAACTGTAATTATGACAAGATGGGTGTGCGTGGATCTAATACGTGTGAGATTGTATTGCAAAATGTACGTGTACCAAGAGCTAATTTGCTAGGTGATGAAAAGCGGGGCTTCAGTCAATTTTTAAATACTTTAGATGGTGGACGAATTTCCATTGCGGCATTATCAGTAGGGATTGCACAAGCAGCTTACGAGAAGGCGCTACAATTTGCAAAAGAGCGTAAACAATTCGGCGTATCCATTTCAAAATTCCAAGCAATACAATTTAAATTAGCCGATATGGCAATGGAAATAGAGCTTGCTCGTACGTTAGTACATAAAGCGGCATGGCTTAAAGACCAGAAGAAACCGTTTGGTAAAGAAGCGGCGATGGCAAAATTATTTGCCTCCGAAATGGGCTTCCGTACTTGCAATCAAGCAATTCAGATTCATGGTGGTTCAGGTTATATGAAGGAATATGATGTAGAGCGTCATTTGCGTGACATTAAGTTAATGGAAATTGGTGAAGGTACTTCTGAAATTCAACGTCTCGTTATTTCTCGTTTAATTGGCTGTTAAAAAATTCAATAGCAAATACAAGGAGGATTTTCATGGCAGAGCTTGTATATCAAACAATTGGTCAGTTGCTAGATGAACAAAGTGAAAAGTATCCGAAACGTGAAGCGCTTGTGTATGCAGATAGAGACTTACGAATGACTTATGAGGAGTTTAATAGACAGAGCCGCTTAGTTGCTAGAGGTTTGATGGCCCTTGGGATTGAAAAAGGCGATCATATTGCTGTGTGGACGACGAATGTTCCTGAGTGGGTGCAATTACAGTTCAGTACAGGGAAAATGGGCGCTCCCCTTGTAACGGTAAACACAAATTACCGAGCGAGTGAATTGGAATATTTACTTAAACAGTCTGATTCAAAAACCATTATTTTAATCGAAAACTATCGAGATCATTCTTTCATAAATACACTACAAGAATTGTGTCCTGAACTTGAGCATTGCGAACCTGGAAATTTACAGTCTAAGCGTTTACCTTTATTGAAGAATGTTATTTTAATAGGCGATGCGAAATATCCAGGGGTGTTAAATTGGTCGGACGTATTAGCTGCCGCTGAGCAAGTGAAGGAAGAGCAGTTAGATATCAGACAAGGAACTTTGCATTATGATGATGTCATTAATATACAATATACATCTGGAACGACTGGTTTTCCAAAGGGTGTTATGTTAACGCATTTTAACCTAGTTAATAATGCGGTCAACATTGCAGAATGCATGAAATTAACGCATGAGGATCGTTTGTGTATTCCCGTTCCATTTTTCCACTGTTTTGGCTGTGTCCTTGGTACGTTGGCCATTACAACAAGTGGAGGCACGATGGTACCTGTACAAGAGTTTTCGCCGGAAGAAGTATTGCGAACGGTAGAAAAGGAAAAGTGTACAGCATTACATGGTGTGCCGACTATGTTTATTAGCGAATTGAATTTACCGAATTTTTCGTCATTTAATTTATCAACGCTACGTACTGGAATAATGGCAGGCTCAAACTGCCCGGTCGAAGTGATGAAAGCTGTTATCGAAAAAATGGGCATGAGAGATATAACAATATCTTATGGACAAACAGAGTCTTCGCCAGTTATTACGCAAACGAAAGCAGATGATCCATTCAATTTAAAGGTCGAGACAGTCGGCCGTGCATTACCAAACTTAGAAGTGAAAATTGTGGATCCTGATACAAATGAGGAAGTGGCACCAAATGAGCAAGGGGAGCTATGTACAAGAGGCTACCACGTGATGAAAGGGTATTACAATAATCCAGAGGAAACCGGTCTGGCTATTGATCGTGATAACTGGCTTCATACGGGGGATTTAGCGACAAAGGATGAAGCAGGTTATATACGCGTGACGGGTCGTTTAAAAGACATGATTATTCGCGGTGGAGAAAATCTCTATCCTCGTGAAATTGAAGAGTTTCTTTATACACATCCGAAAATTTTCGATGTGCAAGTTGCGGGTGTACCTGATCCAGTTTACGGAGAAGAAGTGGCGGCTTGGATTATTTTACGTGAAGGCGAGCAGGCAACAGCTGAAGATATTCGAGACTTTTGCCGAAATAAAATTTCAAAACAAAAAATACCAAAACATATTTTCTTTATCGATAGCTATCCAATGACAGCTTCGGGTAAAGTGCAAAAGTTTAAATTACGTGATGAATTTGTTATAGCAGTGAGGTAGGGAGGGGGCAGGGAAATGTTCAAGAAGGTTTTAATTGCAAACCGTGGTGAAATAGCGAGGCGTATTATCAGAACATGTAAACGATTAAATATCCAAACGATCGCAGTGTACTCGGAGGCAGATGCTGAGGCGCTACATGTAAGAGACGCAGACGAAGCCTACTGTATTGGTAAGCCACCTGTAGCGCACAGCTATTTAAATATCGAGCGTATTCTTGAAGTTGCGAAGGAAAGCAATGCAGATGCAATCCATCCAGGCTATGGCTTGTTATCGGAAAATGCGAATTTTGCTAAACGTTGTGCGGAGGTAGGTCTTGTCTTTATTGGACCAAATGCTGATGTGATTGCGTCGATGGGCAGTAAATTAGAAGCGCGTAAGACGATGAAAGCAGCGGGAGTACCAATTGTGGAAGGTGTGGAAACGCCGGTGAAGGATGCAGCCGAAGCTGTAGAAATTGCAGCACGCATTGGCTATCCAATTATGTTGAAAGCATCAGCTGGTGGCGGTGGTATTGGTATGCAACTTGTAGAAAATGCCGAGGAGTTGACGAAAGCCTTTGAAGGCAATCAAAGACGTGCGGAGTCTTTCTTCGGTGATGGCACGATGTACATGGAGCGATTTATCGCCAATCCGCACCATGTAGAAGTGCAAATCATTGCTGATCATCACGGAAATGTTGTTCCATTATTTGAACGCGAGTGCTCGATACAAAGGCGTAATCAAAAAGTAGTCGAGGAGGCGCCATCCCCGTTTATCTCAGAGGAAACAAGAAAGCAGATGCTAGATGCTTCTGTGCAAGCAGCCGAACATATCGGTTATGTGAATGCAGGCACAATTGAGTATTTAGTAGATGCAGACCAAAATTTTTATTTCTTAGAGATGAATACGCGCTTACAAGTCGAACATCCGGTGACGGAAGAGATTACGAAGCTAGATCTTGTAGAAGAACAATTGAAGGTAGCGGCAAGACAGCCACTAGCGTTTACACGTGACACGATTGAAATACAAGGACATGCGATTGAAGTGCGAATTTACGCAGAAAACCCGACGACGTTTTTCCCGTCCCCTGGCAAGATCACAGAGCTAGAGCTACCGACGGGTGTTGGTATTCGCCATGAATGTGGTGTAGAAGCAGGCTCAATTGTAACACCATTTTATGATCCAATGATTAGTAAATTGGTGGTGTGGGGCGAAACACGTGCGATTGCATGCGAGCGTCTTACACAAGCTTTAACAGATTACAAAATAGAAGGTATTCAAACAAACATCCCTATGCTTTTGAAAACTGTAACCCATGAGCAGTTTTTAAAAGGCTCTACAACGACTAAGTTCGTTGAGGAGTACTATTTACCCCAACTAGAAGAAATGAAGTAAACATGGAGGAGTATTGCAAAGATTTGTTGCAATACCTCCACATTTTTGAAAAACAATAACGACAATAAATGCTTTATGAACGTTTATGAGAGTTTGTTCAAGGGACCCGTTGATTTCCGTTCCAGGCGGACGCGTTCCAGGGGGCGAGCCTTGAGCCGCTTCGTCGCTTACGCTCCTGCAGGGTCTCAAGTTGCTCGCTGATCCCCTAGGAGTCGCCGCCTTTCACTCCAATCAACTAGAATTTTCTTGGATCATCACCAAAAGCCGGAGATGACATTTTGAATAAAGTGTTTGTTGATTGGAGTGAAGCCAGCGTGACTCCTTGGGGACTAGCGTCACAGATAAGACCCTGGAGCGAGCATAGCGAGTGAAGCGGCTTATCGGACGCCCCCAGGAAAGCACGCTGGCGCAACGGAAATCAATCCCATGTTTTGGTATAGAGACCATTTTTAAGAACAATTTTTTTCGCGCTATTTCTATGGATAAAATACTTTATCAACGGAATGGAAGTATTGCGATGTCTTGTTGCAATACTTCCTTACTATCAACTATTTGGAGGGATTTATGATGGAAGTTGTAAAAGCGAGCATGGCAGGAACTGTTTGGAAAATTGTCGTAGCAGAGGGCGATCAAGTAACGGCAGGGCAAGATGTTGCCATTTTAGAATCAATGAAGATGGAAATTCCGATTGCAGCGGAAGAAGGTGGCGTTGTCACAAAAATTATTGCCAATGAAGGTGATTTCATTAACTTAGATGATCCAATTTTAGAAATCGGATAAGGGGGCACAGTTATGCACCTACCAAAACATGTGACGTTAAAGGAAGTTGGCCCTCGGGATGGTCTACAAAATGAAAAGGTACACATGGCTACTGCCGATAAAGTACAGCTTGTGGATTTACTCAGTCAGACGGGACTAAATTATATTGAAGTAACGTCTTTTGTACATCCAAAATGGATTCCACAACTGGCAGATGCAGTGGAGGTGTTGCAAGCCATTAAGCGTGAAAAAGATATTACGTATGCAGCACTCATACCAAATTTGCGTGGCTTAGAACGTGCGTTACAGGCAAATATAGATGAAGCCAGTGTCTTCATGTCAGCAAGTGAAAGCCATAATCAAAATAATATTAATAAAACGGTAACTGAGACATTTCCTGTGTTAGAGGAAGTCGTTTTAGGGGCAAAGGCAGCTGGAAAGCGAGTACGTGGCTATATTTCAACAGTGATTGGTTGCCCATATGAAGGCTACATACAGCCGGAGCAAGTTTTACGTGTAGCAGACAAATTACTTGAAATGGATGTTGCTGAAATTTCGTTAGGCGACACGATTGGCGTTGGCGTTCCGACACAAGTAGAGCGTCTATTAGAAGAATTGTTAAAACGATATCCGGCAGAAAAATTTGCGATGCATTTTCACGATACGCGTGGTACAGCGCTTACGAATATAGTAAAGTCCCTAGAAATGGGGATTACAAAATTCGATAGTGCGCTTGGTGGACTCGGTGGGTGTCCTTATGCAAAAGGAGCATCTGGCAATGTGGCCACAGAGGATTTATTGTATCTATTTGATGAAATGGGTATTCATACGGGTATTGAAATGAATGCAGTGCTAGAAGCGGCGACATTTGTTGAGAAAAAACTTGGTAAACCAGTTGCATCAAAACAAATGGCAATTGTCCGCAACGAAAGGAGTGGGCAGGCACTATGACACAACTTGTTCAGTTTGAATTACTAGGTGATGGTGTAGGGATCATAACATTGATGAGACCTGAAGCGGCAAACGCCATGTCTGTACAGCTCTTAACAGATCTAGGTGATATGCTCGATCAAGTAAATAAAAATCCAGCGGTACGTGTCGTGTTACTAACAGGAGCTGGAGAAAAGGCCTTTTGTGCAGGCGCAGATTTAAAAGAGCGTCAAGGCATGTCTGACCGACAAGTGAAGCAGATTGTGCAATTAATCGGTGGGACAGTGGCTAAAGTAGAAGCGCTCGCACAACCAGTGATTGCGGTACTAAACGGCGTCGCATTTGGCGGTGGGCTAGAGCTAGCACTTGCTTGTGATTTACGTATTGCCGCATCACATGTAAAAGTAGGTCTTACGGAAACATCGCTTGGTATTATTCCAGGAGCAGGTGGAACTCAGCGTTTACCACGACTTATTGGTATCGGAAAAGCAAAGGAATTAATCTATACAGCACGACGTTTAAATGCGGTAGAAGCGAAAAGTTATGGAATTGTAGAGTACGTATATGAAGGTCATGAACTTCAAGAAAAAGCCCAACAACTTGCACTGGAAATAGCAAAAAATGCACCTTTATCTTTAGTGCAAGCGAAAATCGCCATTAATCAAGGGGTGGAAGTCGATTTAGCAACGGGTTTGAAAATTGAATCACTGGCATATAGTGCACTTATTCCAACAGAAGATCGTTTGGAAGGATTGCTCGCTTTCCAAGAAAAGCGAACGCCGCAATATTCAGGACAGTAAATTAATTTAATTCAGTGGTAGTTCATTATCTATTTAGATAGTGAAATGAAATATCAGGTTCAGTGTTGATTCAGTAGGCATTCAAACACCTACTGAATTAAATTAAAGCCTCCGGCGGATGTCATGGATTTTGAAAGGAGTTAATTGTGCGAGCACAATTCAAAATCCGGACGCATTGTTTATCTGCGCGAAAGCGAAGTGTAACGAAGCGTCAGCGGCAGATGTTTTTTGTACCGAAAGCATAGCGGCAGGTACAATTGCGCCGAGGCGTATTGATTGGAATAAGGAGGAATGGAACATGAGCAATGTAACGACAGATAATACGGCGAATTCGATGAAGGAACAAATTTTAACTGGGGGTCAGCCAAAATATCACGAGAAAAATACCCAACAAGGAAAATTATTTGTACGTGAGCGCCTCGAATTATTATTAGATGATGGATTACAATCAGAGGATGGCTTATTTGCAAACTGTTTAGCGGGTGATTTGCCAGCAGACGGTGTTGTCACAGGGATTGGCAAAATCCATGGTCGTACAGTATGTATTATGGCGAATGATTCAACGATTAAAGCTGGTTCTTGGGGAAAACGCACAGTAGAAAAAATTATTCGTATTCAAGAAACGGCTGAAAAGTTAAATTGTCCGTTATTGTATTTAGTCGATTCAGCGGGCGCACGTATTACGGATCAGTTAGAAATGTTCCCAGGACGCCGCGGTGCAGGACGTATTTTCTACAATCAAGTAAAACTTTCAGGAAAAGTACCGCAAGTTTGCTTATTGTTTGGTCCTTCTGCAGCAGGTGGCGCTTACATTCCAGCATTTTGCGATATCGTTGTAATGGTGGAAGGCAATGCATCGATGTACTTGGGCTCACCACGTATGGCGGAAATGGTTATTGGTGAAAAAGTAGATTTAGAAACAATGGGCGGTGCTAAAATGCATTGCTCGGTATCTGGTTGTGGTGATGTGCTTACAAAAACAGAGCAAGAAGCTATTGCATATGCACGCAAATATTTGGGCTACTTCCCGAATAATTACGCTGAGCGCAGTAAAGTAGAGGCGCCGAAGCCACCAGCATCCTTTGAAAAGTCAATAGAAGAATTAATTCCAAAAAATCAAAATGTGCCTTTTGATATGTACCAATTAATTGATCGATTAATCGACGAAGATTCGTTTTGCGAAGTGAAGAAGTTATTCGCACCAGAATTAATCACAGGGCTAGGGCGCATTAATGGGCAATCGGTTGGGATTATTGCCAATCAACCTCGTGCAAAAGGTGGGGTATTATTCCACGATTCCGCGGATAAAGCAGCGAAATTCATTTCATTGTGTGATGCGTTTAATATTCCGCTTATTTTCTTAGCAGACGTACCCGGCTTTATGATTGGGACGCAAGTCGAGAAAGCTGGTATTATCCGTCATGGCGCGAAGATGATTTTTGCAATGAGCGAAGCGACTGTACCGAAGCTGACGGTTATTGTGCGTAAAGCTTACGGGGCAGGACTTTATGCAATGGCAGGCCCCGCATTTGAGCCAGATTGCTGTATTGCCCTATCCAACGCACAAATTGCCGTAATGGGACCTGAAGCGGCGGTAAATGCAGTATATGCAAATAAGATTGCTGCGCTTCCAAAAGAGGAACAGGCAGACTTTATCGCAGAGAAGCGAAAAGAGTACCAAGAGGAAATTGACGTTTATCGTCTAGCATCAGAGCTGATTATTGACGATGTCATAGAGCCAAATGATTTGCGTAAAGCACTTGAGACTCGTTTGGAACTATATATGTCGAAGTATGTTCTATTCTCACAACGAAAGCACGGCGTCAACCCAGTATAAATATGAAAACCGTTTTAAAAGCCGAGTAAAAGGTTTTTAAAACGGTTTTTTGCTATATTTACCCCATTGCATAGGTAGGCATATCGTATTAAAATATGAGATGGATAAAAGGGAGTAGGTGGTGATGGAGTGGCGAAAAATAATATAGCGAATGTGCAGGATGATACCAAGCTTCCATTGCCGTACCGCGTGTGGATTGATAAATATTACATGGAAATAAAATTCACAGGTTGGCTACTGTTTAGTGTTTACTCTTGTATAGCGTTTTATAAACTAGTGATTGATCGTCTAGTAAACGTTGTACTCGTTTTGTTCCGTGGAGAATATACATTAGGTGAACTTGGTCTATTCGATTATAGTACGTGGCGTGGAACAACTAATTTTGTACCGTTTGATACGATCATGCGATACATAAATTACTCACAGTATTTTAATATAGATTTAATTGTTGTTAATTTACTTGGGAACTTATTGATTTTTACACCGATGGGCTTTTTGCTACCGTTATTATCGAAGCGTTTTCGAAGAGTATGGCCGGTAATTCTTATTGGATTTCTCTCAAGCCTAGCTGTGGAAACGGTACAATTTATTTTCAGAGTGGGTTCGACGGATATTGATGATTTAATTTTAAATACGGCTGGTGCTTTTATTGGTTACGTAGCTTATAAATGTATGTTGCAGTTTTCAAAAAGTAAATAAATAACTTCTTAAGGCTACGTAAAATCCACGTAGCTTTTTTTGTGGAAATAAAAAGCCTTAAGACCTATGCAAGAAGGTTCATTTTTAACTATCTGTAAAAAAGTAGGGAAGACCACTTTAGTTTATTTGTGAAAATTCCGATAATAAGTGTACAGATTCTGTTTAGTGGGTAAAAGTGTAGTTAATAAAAAGTTCATATATATTAAATAACTTACATATTATAGGGAGTAGAGGTGAATACTATGAAAATTTCTGGTTTAATCCAACAAGAGAGAATTGCAGCCTTAGAGGATCGTAGAAAAATCCTACAACGTAAAGGGGTTGGAGATGTATATCGCAAAAATCTCCAGTATTTTCAACCAAAGAAAAACCCCGCTTTAATAGAGTTAGAGAATCTATTGTTTGGTCATAAAGATCATGATTTGTATGAAAAACATAAAGAAGAATCGAAAGAAGTCACACATCAAGAACAGGCAACCATTCGAGAAATGCAACAAACTGAAAAAAGTGTGCGTGCACATGAGCAGGCACATAAAGCAGTTGGTGGGGATGTAACGGGCCCAATTTCGTATACACATACAACAGGCCCTGAAGGCGAGCGATACATTACAGGTGGCGAAGTTTCTATTACAGCTGGAGCTGGATCAACTGAAGAAGAAACGCTTCAAATCTTAGAAAAAGTTAGAAGCGCAGCGTTAGCACCTGTAGATCCTTCACCGCAAGATTTACGTGTAGCAGCGAGTGCTGGTGAGCAAATTCAGCAAGTGCAGGCAAAACTAAATGGTACTGAAATAGAAGAAACTAATGATTTGGATGAAGAGCCAGCGTTTGTTCGAGAACCGATTGAAATAAAGGTACCGGAGCGATTCTCAAAAGAATTGAAATTAGACCCATTTGCAGATACAATTTTCGGTAGGAGCTATGAGGAATCGTATATGGCGAACATTTTTAAACATGTAGCCGCTAAATATACAGCACATTCTGAAATGGCGAAGAACGGCTATCTACCGAGGTATGAACCTACGTTTTCGTGGACAGCCTAATTGCATAAATGGGGGATTTTCACATGGCTAAAGCGAAACATGTTAAAACAAATGCAGTGCGACTATTAGAGCAACAAAAAATTCAGTTTGATGTGATGGAATATGAGACTGGTGATGGTCAAGTGGACGGGATTTCTGTAGCTGAAAAAATTGGACATCCCGTTTCTCGTGTGTTCAAAACATTAGTGGCTAAGGCAAGTGCACAAAAACTATTTGTCTTTGTTATTCCCGTTGCGGAAGAACTCGATTTAAAAGCAGCGGCAAAAGTCGTTGGGGAAAAGAAAATTGAGATGCTACCTGTGAAGGAATTACTTGGGTATACTGGCTATGTACGCGGTGGTTGTTCACCAATTGGTATGAAGAAATTGTATCCCACGGTTATTGATGAATCTGCGCGTGAGCAAGGGAGTATCATTGTGAGTGCAGGTAAAATAGGCATGCAAATACACGTCCAGATTGATGATTTACTGGCGGTGACGAAAGGGCAACTTGCCCCAATTACGACCATCCATGATTAATTTTATGGATGGTTTTTTTATTTTCATTTATCTCAGCAGCTAGTGAGATAAATGAAGAAAAAATCTCCGGAGGATGGAAAAAATATGATACAGTAAAGCAATCTTATACATAAGGGGAAGTTTGTAAAATGCGAAGGGTTATTGGATGGCGTTGGACGTTTTTTATTGCCGGGATGTTGATTATGTCGCTCGGTATTACGATGTCGATTAAAGGGAAAGTTATTGGAACAAGTCCATGGGATGTGTTACATGTAGGGTTATTCCAAAACTTCGGTTTAACTATTGGCACATGGTCAATTTTAACGGGACTACTTATTATCACATCGACATCATTGGTGCTAAAAGAATGGCCGAAACTGGGCACTTGGTTAAATATGTTCTTGATCGGACTGTTTATTGATGTGTTTAATTGGCTATTGCCCGCGACTGATGTTTATGTGTTACAAATCGCATATTTTGTAGTTGGTGTGTTTATATTAAGCTTTGGCTGTGGAATGTATATCGCACCAAATATGGGAGCGGGTCCACGAGATACACTAATGATGATACTTGTAGAAAAATTTGGTGGGACCATTAAAAGTGCACGAATGGGCATTGAAGTATTAGTAACGATTTTGGGCGGGCTACTTGGTGGGCCAGTTGGTATCGGAACAGTTTTAATTGCGCTAACATCAGGTTACATTGTGCAATATTCATTACCGTATTGTCGAAAAGTGTTACTGAAATGCATTGGGAATATGGAAGGCGTAAAGCCATTTTATTAAAATTATCGGGCTACTTTTATCAAATATGATAAAAGTAGCTTTTCATGTTTTTAGGAGATGCGTCATATAATGCAGGGCAGAAGGTAAAGGGGGAAGGACAATGAACGGAAATGTTACTTATTATTATGGACATGCACTGACGGGACAGGGGAGAAAGCATTTATATAAAGAAATGATGGACGAAGCAGCGCTTGTTTATATACTGCAAGGGGCACCGACCTATAGAGGGTCAGAGCTATTAAAAGAGCTTGGCTATTTCTATGTGAAACAAGGTTTTGCGGTAGAATGGTTCAAACATGCATTGCTCGAAGAGATTGTGGAAGCGGTCTTCATACGAGAATGTAATTATCTTTTTGTATGGTCTTCAGAGTGGAATCTTGAGCCATCATTACTGGGCACAAAACATCGCGTTATTTCTTTCTATGACTGTTTGGAAGAAAAACAGTTAGAAGGTGTAGGCGGGCAGTTGGCTACAGCCATGAGGGACCGGGAACTATGGCGTGAAAAATGTATTTGTATGTTAGAGATTGCAAAGAAATTGCATGATGACTGGGAAGTGGTTACGCAAAGTTGTATGGACTGGCAAGCATTAGATGACCAGATTACTAGTTTGAAGACAGATCTTTTCCAATCGATGACACTCAACAAAACAGGCATACGTACACATCGTTTACTTGGAACTTTAACGCCAACTGGTGCGCAAAACACAGTGGAAAGCATGACGAAAAATTTAAAACGACGGTTGATGATTAAAGGAAAGCCAGGTACAGGTAAGTCTTCATTAATGAAGAGCTTGGCAGATGAAGCAAATACAAGGGGACTAGATGCTCAAATTGTTTGGTGTGGCCTTGATGCAGGGTCAGTAGATATGATCATTATTCCTGAGTTGAACTTTTGTATTTTCGATAGTACAGATCCGCATATTTTCGATCCGGAAGAAGGACGCAGTGGGGATGCCATTTTCGATATGGGTCAGCATTGCAAGCTAACAGAAGAGGCAGAGGCGGAAATTGAAGATATTCGTGCAGCCTATAAAGAGTCCATGCAAAATGCAATGGGTTATGCGGTACGATATGCAGAAGTAGAGCATACGATTCGTCAACTAATGGACCGTTGCTTGTCGACATCAGCGTGGCGAGAAAAAACTGCGCCATTATTTCAAAGATTACGAAAATGAATTATTTTAATAGAGTATGAATGTGCTAAACTAGGAACAAGTACGGTTTTTTAGAAAGGACGATACTAGTGTCTAAAATATTAAATGCATTTTTAGATGAAAACTTACAAGCCTTACGTGAGCAAGGTTTATACAATGAAATTGACCCAGTAGAAAGTGCAAACGGACCAGTTATTCAGGTGCGTGGCAAACAACTCATTAACCTATCTTCCAATAACTATTTAGGTTTAGCAACAAATGACGAATTAAAGCGCATTGCCAAAGAAGCGACAGATAAATATGGTGTAGGGGCAGGGGCAGTACGTACAATTAACGGTACACTTGACCTTCACGTAAAACTAGAAGAAAAGCTAGCAGAATTTAAAGGAACAGAAGCGGCGATTTCTTATCAATCGGGCTTTAATTGTAATATGGCAGCAATTTCTGCTGTTATGGATAAAAATGATGCCATTCTATCCGACCAGTTAAATCATGCTTCAATCATTGATGGCTGTCGATTATCACGTGCGAAAATCATCGCATACAATCACTCTGATATGGATGATTTACGTGCGAAAGCAAAAGATGCAACGGAATCAGGTTTGTACAACAAAGTGATGGTTATTACAGATGGTGTGTTCTCAATGGACGGCGATATTGCCAAGCTTCCAGAAATCGTGGAAATCGCAAAAGAGTTCGACTTAATCACGTATGTGGATGATGCACATGGCTCTGGTGTAACCGGTAAAGGCAAGGGTACAGTGAAGCATTTCGGTTTAGAAAAAGAAATCGACTTCCAAATCGGTACGTTATCAAAAGCAATTGGCGTAGTGGGCGGTTATGTAGCAGGTAAGAAGAACCTAATCGACTGGTTGAAAGTACGCTCTCGTCCGTTCCTATTCTCAACAGCTTTACCACCAGGTGATGTAGCGGCTATTACCGCTGCAGTACAAATGCTCATCGATTCTACGGAGCTTCATGATAAGCTTTGGGATAACGGGGATTACTTGAAAGCTGGACTTGCGAAATTAGGCTTCAATATCGGTAATTCAGAAACGCCGATTACGCCATGTATTATTGGTGGTGAGAAATTAACACAGGAATTCTCGCGCAGACTATTTGAAGAAGGTGTCTATGCAAAATCAATTGTCTTCCCAACGGTCCCAGCAGGTACAGGGCGTGTTCGTAATATGCCAACTGCAGCGCATACGAAGGAAATGCTTGATAATGCACTAGCGATTTATGAAAAAGTAGGGCGCGAATTAGGAATTATACAATAATATTGGAAACAGGGATGCCACAATAAATGAGGCATCCCTCTTTTTTGAAGAGATTTAAGGTTAAGACGGATAAAGTTGTGAAATCGATGGATAAAAACTCCAAAGTGACGGTTAACTTCGGCTTGCCCTAAATATTTGTCTCTATTTTAGGCTTTCACCAACTGTAACTTACGTGCCTCTGCAATACTTGAAGCACCAGCAAGCGCTAACGATACTTTAAATTCTTCGTAAATATTTTGCATCACTTGTTCAACACCTGCTTGCCCGGCTAATGCAAGACCGTAAACAAATGGACGACCAATCGCAACCGCATCTGCGCCAAGTGCTAATGCCTTTAACACATCAATCCCGCTATACACGCCGCTGTCTAAAATGACAGGTACGCGTCCTGCTACAACCTCCACAATTGAGGGAAGTGCATCTAAGCTGCCGATGACACCATCTAATTGACGGCCACCATGATTGGAAACGATGATCCCATCGATTCCGTTTTCGAGAGCAAGCTGAGCGTCGTCAGGATGTAAAATGCCTTTTAAGTAGATTGGCAGCGTTGTGCGCATTTTCAGCTCTGCGACATGTTCCCACGTCATATGAGGGTGGTATATATTATCGATGACTGAAGCAACATAGCTGTCAAAGCTGTCATCAGGTAAAGCTTCTGTGAAAACAGGGTCTTGCATGTAATTTCCTTTGGCAAAACCTAATTTTAATGGAGAGAATTGATTGCGCACATCTTCTGTTCGCCAGCCAAGCATCACTGTATCAATCGTAAGAACGATGGCTGAGAAGCCTGCTTTTTCAGCGCGTTCCACCATGCTATAGGAAATATCCTCGTTTTTTGACCAATACAATTGGAAGAGACGCGTGCTATTTGGTGCGGCTTTCGCAACGTCTTCCATTGAATAAGTCGACACTGTACTTTGGATGTATGGTATCGATAATTTTTCTGCAGCTTTTGCAACAGCAGGTTCACCATCTGGATGCTCCATGCCGTTCATACCAACTGGCGCAAAAAGAAGCGGTGTTGGGAAGGTTTTGCCGAACAATGAAATCGACGTGTCTAACTGCGATACATCTCGTAAAAAACGAGGTGTAATACTATATTTTTCGAAGGCTGTACGGTTGTTACGAAGTGTTTGTTCGTTACCAGCACCAGATTGAATATAACCAAATGGACCTACTTCTAGTTTTTCTTTTGCAGCTTTTTCTAAGTCTGAAAAGGCGATAGGAAAGGGCTTTTCAGCTTTGATGTTTTGTAAAAGTAAATCACTATTTGTCATGATAATCACCTAATCCTTTTTAAGTTTATTGGCTACACGGTTACCAAATGATTGAATGCTTTGTACAAGAATGATTAATAAGAATACCGTGACATACATAATGTCGACTTCATAACGTAAATGACCGTAGCGGTAGGCAAGGTCACCAAGACCACCAGCACCGACAAGACCTGCCATTGCAGTTGCACCGATTAAGCCGATCGTTGCAATTGTTAAGCCAAGCATCATCGAAGGGCGAGCTTCACGTAATAATACATGCCATACAATTTGTGTACGCTTAATGCCCATTGCTTTGTAAGCTTCTAATACGCCTGATTCAACTTCGAGTAAGGCAGTTTCGATTAAACGCGCTAAATAAGGTGCTGTATAAATGACAAGTGGCACGATAGCTCCTTTTACTCCAATTGTTGTGCCGACAATCTCTTTCGTTAATGGCAAAATAAAGAATAATAAAATAATGAACGGTACCGAGCGAATAATGTTGATGATTAAGTTTAATAGTTGATAGAAAAATTTATTGGCATACATTTGCCCAGGGCGTGTCAGTACAAGAAGCGCGCCAAGGGGAACACCGATAAGTATAGAAAATAACAGTGAAATACTTACCATTTGGAATGTTTGTAGGGCTGCTTCAAATATAATTTCCCACCACTGGTCGATAAAATCAGTTATCAAATTCATACACTAGTTCCTCCTAACACTTCCGTGATCACACCGCTCGCTTGGAAAAACTGCAATGCTTTTTGTACGTCAGCTTGTTCGCCGTTAATATGTGTCACAATATTGCCGACAACACCGTTTTTAAGCTCAATAATATTGGCAGTCAAAATATTTGGTTTCACATTAAATTGGAGAGCCGCTTCAGTAATAAGTGGATTTCCTGTGCTTTCACCAACAAAGGTAAGTCGTGTGACAGCACCAGATAAATTTAAATGCTCGATTAATGAAGGTGCTAATGTACGTTGTGAAATTGTATTGAGAAACTTTTGTGTTGTTTTATGTGCAGGTTTTGTAAATAAATTAATAGCTGAACCTTGCTCAACGACTTTTCCGTTTTCAAGAACTGTGACTTGGTCGCAAATTTTTTGGATGACGTTCATTTCATGCGTAATGAGTAAAATCGTAATGCCTAATTCTGCGTTGATTTTTAGTAGTAGGTCTAAAATTGAATCGGTTGTTTCGGGATCGAGTGCACTTGTTGCTTCATCACTTAGTAAAATTTCAGGTTCCTGCGATAGTGCGCGGGCAATCGCGACACGTTGTTTTTGCCCACCGGATAGCTGGCTTGGATAGCTTTGCTGACGATCTGTTAAGCCAACAATAGTTAAGTATTTGTCAACGCGTGTTGCGACTTCTTTTTTGCTATAACCAAGCAAGCGTAGAGGAATCGCTACATTTTCATATACAGTCGCAGTTTTTAGTAGGTTGAAGCCCTGAAAAATCATACCAATTTTTTGGCGTGTTTTACGTAGCTCGCTTTCAGATAGCTTGGTTAAATCAACACCGTCAATTTGGACGTTACCTGAAGTAGGTCGCTCCAATAAATTCACGCAGCGAATTAGCGTACTTTTCCCGGCACCACTGTAGCCAATTACACCGTGGATTTCACCTTTTTCAACGTGCAAATTAATATCATCAACAGCTCGAACTATGCCACTTTTCGTTTGAAATTGTTTCGTAATGTTTTGTAATTGAATCATGTTGTCACTCCTTTTTTTGAAAGATAAAAAGCTACCGTGAGTAACGGTAACTTTTTAGAAATAATGCATTACCAAGTTGGGATGATAGAACCACCAAATTCTTCTTCAATAAACTTACGTACCTTTTCCGAGTGGTAAGATTCAATAAGTGTTTTCACAACAGCATCATCTTTATTTTCAGCGCGTACAACTAGATGGTTAGCATAAGGAGAATCGATTGCTTCAATTAACAATGCTTCTTCAGATGGATTAATACCTGCATCAAGTGCGTAGTTAGTGTTAATTGCTGCTGCATCTACTTCAGGTAATTGCTTAGGAATTTGTGCAGCCTCTAATTCGATAAATTTAAGGTTTTTAGGATTTTCATCTAAATCATGAATTGTAGCTTTTGCATGGTTTTCTTCATTAATTTTGATGTAACCAGCATCTTCTAAAATATAAAGTGCGCGAGTGCTATTCGTTGGATCATTTGGAATACCGATTGTTGCACCGTCTGGAACATCATCAAAGCTATCAAATTTATCAGAGTAGAAGCCCATTGGACTAATATAAGTAGCGCCAACAGATACTAGATTTGTTCCTTTATCTTCATTAAATTGCACTAAGAAAGGGCTATGTTGGTAGCTGTTTGCATCAATCGAGCCTTCATCAAGTGATGTATTTGGTAATATATAGTCGGAAAATACTTTTAGCTCGATATCTAAGCCTTTTTCCGCTGCTACTTCTTCTACAACCTCCATGATTTGTTCATGTGGGCCTGCTGTCACGCCGATTAATAATTTATCTTCACTTAATGCTTGTCCTTTTTCCACATCATCACTACCACAAGCAGCAAGTGCCCCAGTTAAAATAATTGCTGATAAAAATAAACCGAATTTGTTTTTCTTCATGTGTGTTATTCCTCCAATGTATATATGTATAGTTGGTATTTTGAAATTTAAAAAGCCTCTCAAGATGTTTCGGCAGGAGAGGCACGGAAATAACCTCTCTTATCTTTCAAAACAAAAACTGTTTTGCAGGATTTAGCACCTTTCTGATGTTCAGATGGTTGCCGAGCTTCACAGGGCCAGTCCCTCAGCTACTCTTGATAAGAGATACTTATTAAATTAAAAACTATTGAAATAACAATATATTAAAAAACTTTATAAATCAAGAACTTTTCAGAAAATGATAAATATTCTACATTTTCGCAGAGAATAAGCCTAATTTATCGATTCTTACCATCGTTTCACGTAGCCGATCTTCGCTTACAAGTAAACCAACACGGACATAACCTTCACCATATTCACCAAAACCATTCCCAGCAGCTACAGCGATATCTGCTTTTTCGAGAAGAAGATTGGCGAAGTCTTCGCTACTGAAACCACTAGGGACAGGAAGCCATGCAAAGAATGAACCTTTTGGTGCTGTCACTTGCCAACCGATACGCTCTGCTTCTTCCACAAGTACGTCGCGACGACGCTCATAAGTTGCTCGTAGTTCATTAGCGCACTCTTGAGAAGCAGTGAGTGCGACTGCTGCTGCTTGTTGGACAGCCGGGAACTGGCTACAAAATAGATGATCTTGAATGAGATTAATAGCTTCAATAATTTTAGCATTCCCTACAGCAAAGCCGATACGCCAGCCTGCCATATTGTACGTTTTCGATAATGTGTACATTTCAATGCCTACATCTTTGGCACCTTCTGCTTGCATGAAGCTGACAGGTTTAACGCCATCAAAACCAATTGCACCATAGGCAAAATCGTGAGAAATGACAAGGTCGTGTTCTTTTGCGAAGCGAACAGTTTCCTCAAAGAATGCCAGATTTGCTGTGCCACCAGTTGGGTTATTTGGATAGTTTAAATAGAGTAACTTAGCACGTTCTTTTACTTCATCTGATACGTTGTTGTAATCCGGTAGAAAGTCATTTTCAGCTAAAAGCGGCATCACATGATAATTGACGTCACCTAACACAACACCGGATAAATAATCCGGGTAGCCTGGATCAGGGAGTAGCATGTAATCACCAGGATTTAAAATGGCCATTGGTAGTTCGACGAGCCCGATTTTTGTTCCGCCGAGAATCGCTACTTCGGTATCTGGATCGATATCAACATTGTATTCGCGTTTGTAAAAGTCTGCTGCGGCCTGACGTAATTCTTGTACACCTCTAAACGGAGGGTACTTATGATTTTGTGGGTTTTCAGCCGCTTCTTGTAATGCCTTGATAATATGTGGAGGTGTTGGTTGGTCAGGATTTCCTTGACCAAGATTAATGACATCGCGACCTTCTGCTAGTGCAGCATTTACTTTTTGCACAAGTGCGGCAAAAAATTGAGTCGGGAGTTGTTGTAGTTTTTTCGAAAATTCCATGTACATTCACCTTTTTCAGAATATAATAATTACTAATAGATTATGTTGCAAATACTATTACTTTTTTTACTAAATGTCTAGAGGAGGATGAAATCGTGAAAATAGGTTGTATCCAATTAAATGTAGGTTTTGGCAAGGTGGAAGAAAATTTTGCACGAGCAGAAGATAAAATTCGAGAAGCTGCAAGTCTTGGAGCAGAAATTATTGTCTTACCGGAAATGTGGAATACGGGCTATGCACTCGAAAAATTACCAGAGCTTGCAGACGTTGATGGTGAACGTACGAAAGCATTTTTACAAGGCTTGGCTAAGGAACTGAGTGTGCATATTATCGGTGGATCTGTTTCAACGAAGAAGGACGATAAATTTTACAATACGACGTACACGTTCAATAAAGATGGTGAGCAGGTAGGCGAATATAGTAAGGCTCATTTATTCCGTTTAATGGACGAGCATTTATATCTAGAAGCAGGGGATAGCATGAATCGTTTCCAACTGGGAGATATCGAAGCTGCAGGTGTGATTTGTTACGATATTCGCTTCCCAGAATGGCTGCGTGCCCATGCACTAGACGGTGCAAAAGTAATATTCGTGCCAGCACAATGGCCAACACCACGTATTGATCATTGGAAAACATTATTACAAGCACGTGCCATCGAAAACCAGTGCTTTGTGATTGCTGTTAACCGTATTGCCAACAAAGTAGAAAACTTTAATGGACAATCCATGGTTATTCAGCCATGGGGTGAGGTACTTTGGGTTGGAGCTGAAGATGAAGAGGTTGCTGTCATTGACGTCGATTTCTCAATTGTCGATGAAGTACGCGGAAGAATCCCCGTCTATGAGGATAGACGACCAGAGCTTTACGGGGGAGTAGTAAAAAAATAACGATAAAATAAACCCAGCAGATGCACCACTTTTTCTGCTGGGTTTTTAAAGCATGAGGTAGGCAAGTCGTATTATAAGCACGAAGAAAGCGCAACCAGCTAACAGCAGTAATAGTTGCATTCTTTTTTTTAATGTATCATCCATTCATATCCTCCTGCTGCATAAACATTAAGTTAGAAAGGAGAGAACTACCGCCATAGATTAAAAAGGTAATATGACCCCTGTTACGGATAAAAGACCAAGTGTTATACAGATATTATGTGTAATTTGGAACGCTAATAAACTGGAAATACTAGCAACCATCAATGCCATGAAAGAATTGCTGGCATGTACTGTAATAAGGACAATCTGTGGGACGAACATATCGCTCTTGATGCGCCACGATGACCTTACTTACAACAATTAGAAAACCTTGAAGGTTGTAAGGATCCTAAAAGGTAATATGGTACCAAGATTTTGCCTCGTTTACAGTGCGTGCTATACTTTCAAGCTCAAAAATTATCTCCACCAATAGCGCAACAATTAATCCATAAAACGGCCATTCGAATTTTTTAGTTGTTCAATATCTAGTATGGCCACCCCAAACAAAACTAAAAACCCTAGTATGTAAAAAAAAGCTGCTTTGAAATAATAAACTCGTAGTCTGTTCAAAAACTACACTATTAGAATGTACAAAAAGACAACTGATTACGCCGAGTATAATTAAACTAATTACTACACTTTTATGAGGCCACTGAAAACTCTAAATTGGTATTTTTTCACACTAGTATAATTTTATTATGCAAGGATTTAGTGCGACTTACGCTGTGTCTGCGAACGCTAGAGCGCTAAATCCTTAAGGTCATATTTTTGTTAAAGAATTTATTGGGAAATCACTTTTTCAGTGCCCTTACTTCTATCAACCCTTCTTTTTATCACTATTCCAACAACCTACTATATTTATTTAAATTAAGTGGCGGTGCACTTAAAAAGTTTCAAATTAGAGATTGGAAAATACTCACTTGAACAATAAGCGTTTAATGCTGCAATAGCCAATTCAATTTGAATGAATAGTAATGGTACTGATGTTATTAACCGATTCATTATGTAATCAATAATATATTTAGTTTTCAAGGCAAATCTTTGTGAAAATTTTACAAAAAAATCACACAGGCTTTATATCTCAACATTATGCTTACTAGTAAGAGTGAGTGAAGGAGCCTAAGAGGATGCGTTTTTTTAGTTACATAAAAGTAAAGGATAAGTTACTTGTACTAATGATTGTCTGTGTACTGTCCAACGTACTGCTAGGAGTGTTTAGTGTAGATTATTTGCGAAAAACGTCATGGCATGCGAGTAAAAGTTATACGCAGGGGCTTGTCCCGATTGGATGGTTAAATGAGTTAGAGGAAGCCCAACGACAAATGGATTTTTTAGTGACAACGAGTGGTAATCTTCAGGAGTTAGCTACGCTTTTACAAAATGTCGAGCAACCTTTACATCAGTTAGAAAGCTTGGATATCGATAAAAAGATAAATCATCAGGTGAAAAAATATAAAACGCTACTAGCGCAACAAACAGAATTAGTAGACAACTATGGACAATTGAGTGGGGATTCTCTAAAGAAATTTTATGAACGATCGTATTTACCTGTGAGTCAGCAAAATCACACTCTATTAGAAGAAACACAAAGCTATTTGGTACAACGCGCGGAGGAACAGCAAGCGGCTTATCAAAAGGATGTGCAATTTGCCTATTGGTTACTAGGTGGTGTTTGTTTATTTGTAGTGCTACTTGTTATCGCCATTGGTTATGTAGCGGCTAGGGCGGTCAATGTGCCAACGCGTCAGCTAAAATCTTTGTTAAAGCGTGCGGAGCAAGGTGATTTTACAGGGAGTGCTAGCTATGTGGCACAGGATGAGTTGGGAGAAGTTGTCCTTTCCTATAACCAAATGGTGACAGAGGTGAAGAGGCTTTTGCTGACTGTAACAAGTAGTGCACATGAAGTTGAAGGGATGACGGAAAAATTGCAAGAGTCGTCTGAACAAGCAACCACGACAACGATGAAGATGGCGAAGGATATTAAAAAGATTTCAGATTCAACAACCGTTTCGACAACGAAATTAGCCTCGAACACGGCTTCTTTAGATGAAGTGCTAAAAGGCGTGCAGATCATTGTAGAAAAAGTGAAGTCTGTTGAGCGGTTTGCCTATGAGGCGGCAAGTGATGCTGAAAGTGGGACTGACATTGTCCAGGCAAATTTATCGCAAATGCAGTTGATCAAGCAGGCCGTTGAAAAATCAAATATAGCTATTTCAAATCTTCTCGAGCGGGCAGAGACCATTGATCAAATGGTGGAGGTCATTGAAAAAATAACGGCACAGACAAATTTATTGGCACTGAATGCATCAATTGAAGCGGCAAGGGCGGGTGAACACGGAAAGGGCTTTGCGGTTGTTGCCAACGAAGTGCGGAAATTAGCTGAGCAAACCGTACGTTCAACACAAATGATCACGTCTATTGTGCAAAATATTCATGGTGATTCTCAGTATGCGGTGCAAATGATGGAAGGTGTATTGTCGGCGACTGATAAAGGAGTAGCAGTCACAGGACAAACAGCCACAAGCTTCGAGCACATTTTAGAAAAAGTGCATACGATTAAGCCGTATATGATGGAAGTATCGACAACGGTACAACAAATTGCCAGCCATACAGAAAAGGTTAGCCAGGATGCACTTATGCTCACATCGTTTTCAGATGTGAATGCAACTTCTACTAAACATGTAGCGACACTGACAACTGAACAGCTTAAAGCGCAGCAACATTTCCATAATTATATAAAGGAAGTGCGGAAGGTATCGAAATTGCTGCAAATTGCTGTGAAACGTTTTTCGATATAATAAATAATGTGTAGTGTACGGAAATACTGGAATTTCGAGAAAAATGAGAACTTTACTTTATGGAATGTCATAGAGAGGGTTCTTTTTTTTTTATGGGGGAATCTATATTTGTGTTTTCTAGAAATACATATGTGTTTTTTTGCTAATTTCGGAACAATATTTACGAGGAATCATATACTGATAGTAGAGGTTTTTTTGTTGAATTTTCAAAAACTTTAGAATTTTGTATTGTGTTTTTAAAACGAACACATTATAATGGGGAACATCGAAAGTGTTAATTAATCAATGTTTAAGACAAATATAATGTACTTTCTGAAAATACAAATGTTTGCTGTCGGAGGTTATTGGATATGAAAAAGATTATGGTGACCGGAGCACTTGGTCAAATTGGTTCAGAATTAGTTGAAAAGCTTCGTAGTGTTTATGGAGAGGACAATGTATTAGCTACAGACATTCGGAAGCATGAACATACAAATGGGCCATTTGAGATTTTGGACGTCTCAGATGGACAAAAAATGCATGATTTAGCAAAGGATTTTGGTGCAGATACGATGATGCACCTTGCAGCATTATTATCTGCAACGGCTGAAAAAAATCCTTTATTTGCTTGGAATCTAAATATGGGCGGGTTAATGAATGCTTTAGAAGTATCTCGTGAACTAGACATGCAATTTTTTACACCAAGTTCAATCGGGGCATTTGGTCCATCAACGCCCAAGGACAATACACCGCAAGATACACTGCAGCGCCCAACAACGATGTATGGTGTGAATAAGGTAGCGGGTGAATTGTTATGTGACTATTATTTCAATCGTTTTGGCGTAGATACAAGAGGTGTACGCTTCCCAGGTTTGATATCATATGCAACTCCTCCAGGTGGCGGAACGACAGATTATGCGGTTGAAATTTACTATAAAGCTATTGAGCAAGGTAAATACACTTCTTATATTAAAGAAGGCACATACATGGATATGATGTATATGCCGGATGCACTGCAAGCGATTGTTAGTTTAATGGAAGCAGATAGTAGCAACTTGATTCACCGAAATGCGTTTAACATTACGGCGATGAGCTTTGAGCCATCTCAAATCGCAGCTGAAATTAAAAAACACATTCCGCATTTCCGCTTAGATTATAAAGTCGATCCTGTGCGTCAAGCAATTGCAGATAGCTGGCCGAATTCTTTAAATATTGAAGCGGCACAAGCTGAATGGGGCTTTAAAGCGGAGTATGATTTAGCAAAAATGACAGAGGATATGCTAACGAAATTAAAAGTGAAGCTCCAACAGAAAGCCATTTCATAGGTTGAAAAACTCCGAAGCGTTTACAGGCTTCGGAGTTTTTGCATTTCATATGTATTTAAATTTCAAATATGATCATGTAGAAATACAAAATAAAGGAATTAAAAAGAAATTTTTGGAATATATGGCGTATTTATTAACTTTCCAATATAATTATATTCAGAATATTAATAGTATTCGAATAAGATTATTCTAGTAAGTATTTAACAGGGTATTGAGGGGAATTTCATAAGAGAAGGGATGAATGTTTTATGATGCAAGCACCGTTAGTGTTAACGAATTTTTTCAAGAGGGCTGAAAGTTATTTTGCGAGAAAGACGATTGTTTCACGTACAAGCCCTACTAAAATTCACCGTTTAACGTATGGGGAGTGGGCAAAAAGAACTCGCCGATTAGCAGATGCATTGACAAAACTTGGTATGGAGAAGGGAATGAAAGTTGGATCCTTCGCATGGAATCAGCACCGTCATTTAGAGGCATATTTTGCAGTACCATGTTCTGGCGCAGTATTACACATGGTGAATATTCGCTTATCTGAAGAACATTTAATTTATATTATTAATCATGCAGAAGATCAAATTTTGATGATTGATGCAGATCTTGTGCCGATTATTGAAAATATTGCATCAGAGCTTAAAACTGTAAAACATTATATTATTATGACGGATGAAGAGACGTTACCAGAAACAACATTGCCAAATGCATTATCATATGAAGATTTACTTGCTGCGGCAGATGAGAACTTCGAGTTCCCTGAGAATTTAGAAGAAGAAGCACCGGCTGGTATGTGCTATACAAGTGCTACAACGGGTAATCCAAAGGGTGTTGTCTATACGCATCGTGGATTAGTACTTCATAGTACGATGCTTAACATGGCAGATTCAATGGGCATTAGTGAGCGTGATGTCGTGATGCCGATCGTGCCGATGTTCCACGCAAATGCATGGGGCTTACCATTTGCGAGTGTAAATGTTGGGGCAACGCAAGTACTACCAGGACCTCATTTTACATCGGATTTAATTTTAGATTTAATCGAACAGGAAAAGATTACGTTAACAGCGGGTGTACCGACAATTTGGTTGAGTGCTTTACAAGAGCAAGAAAAACGTGAACGTAATATTAGTTCATTACGTGCAATTTGCGCGGGAGGTTCTGCTTCACCAGCAGGATTAATTCGAACGTTTGAGGAGAAGTATGGTATACCATATATCGTGGTATATGGTATGACAGAAACGACTCCAATTGTGGCACTATCAAATTATATGTCATGGATGGAAGAATGGCCGATTGAGAAGCGCGTGGAAGCGCGTGGTATGCAAGGTATGACGATGCCTGGTATTGAGTCAAGTATCATTAATGAAGAGGGTGAAGTACCGTGGGACGGTGAGACGATGGGTGAACTACGTTTACGTGGCCCTTGGATTTCTCACGAATACTATCGAGATGAGCGCACGCAAGACGCATATCGTGATGGTTGGCTGTATACAGGTGATATTGCTGTGCGTTCGGCGGATGGCTTCTTTAAAATTATGGACCGTACAAAGGATCTGATTAAATCTGGCGGTGAATGGATTTCTTCAGTAGATTTAGAAAATGCGTTAATGACACATGAGGCTGTGTTTGAAGCGGCTGTTATAGCGATTCCACATGCGAAGTGGCAAGAACGTCCACTTGCTTGTGTTGTGTTGAAAGAAGGGAAATCAGTAACTGATGAGGAGCTACTAGCATTTTTAGAAAGTCAATTTGCAAAGTGGTGGGTACCAGACGATATCGTATTTTTAGATGAAATCCCGAAAACATCAGTTGGTAAGTTTTTAAAGGCGAAGTTACGTGACAATGTTGCGGAAATTTATCCAAAATTAAATTCGTTAGTGTAAGAGAAAGAGCGATTTCCCTTGGTGGAAATCGCTCTTTTCAGTATTATTTGTTTAGCATATGGAAAACTTGTTCAACGTCCTTATCACCACGCCCAGAGATGTTGATGATGATGCTTTCTTCTTTTGATAGAGTAGGTGCAAGTTTTAATGCATGTGCAACCGCATGAGAACTTTCGAGTGCTGGGATAATCCCTTCAACTTTAGATAGAGTTTGGAACGCTTCTAGCACTTCTTCATTTGATATAGTTACATATTCGGCGCGACCGATCGTTTTTAAATGGCTATGCTCGGGGCCTACTCCAGGGTAGTCAAGACCTGCTGCGATTGAATACGTTGGCATAGGATTACCTTCTGCATCTTGTAGTAGTAAACACTTGAAGCCGTGTAAATTACCTGGTGTACCTTCATTTAACGTAGCTGCTTTATCCGGTTCTATACCGATTAAACGGACTTCATCGTCTGCAATGAATTCTGCGAAAGCACCAATTGCATTACTTCCTCCACCAACACAAGCAAGTACTGCTGTAGGTAGCTTACCTTCTTTTTCAAGAATTTGTTCACGGCTTTCTCGACTAATGACTGATTGGAAGTGCTTTACCATAGATGGGAATGGGTGCGGTCCCACTGCTGAACCTAGTAAATAAAATGTTGTTTCATAATTCTCTACTAAATCAGCAAAAGCTTCGTCTACAGCATCTTTAAGACGCCCTTGCCCTTTATCAACAGCAACCACTTTAGCCCCTAATAACTCCATGCGGAACACATTTAATGCTTGGCGTTTTGTGTCCTCAAGGCCCATATAAATCGTACAGTCCATTCCGAACATCGCACAAGCTGTCGCTGTTGCAACGCCGTGCTGACCAGCGCCTGTTTCAGCGATCACACGATTTGCACCCATACGCTTTGCAAGTAAAATTTGTCCTAATACGTTATTAATTTTATGTGAACCTGTATGATTTAAATCTTCACGTTTTAAGTAAATCTTCGCGCCACCTAATTGTTTTGTTAAGTTTTCAGCTAAATATAGTGGTGATTTGCGGCCGACATATTCACGGAAATAGTATTCTAATTCATTTTGGAAATTTTCATCTTCTTTATATTTTTGGAAGTTTTCATCTAAGATAGTTAATACGTTTTGAAGTTCTTCAGGAACAAAGCTACCTCCAAATTCACCAAAATATCCTTTTTTCTCTGCTATTATACTCATCTAATCTCGACTCCTCTATTCTGATTTTGACCATAAAAAAAGCCACTTCAATCCCTTTATAAAAAGGACGAGTAACCGTGGTGCCACCTTTGTTCGCAATAGTTGCGCACTCAAACCTCCTGTAACGGGGAGTATCACCGTCCTCACATTTTGATGAGGATGCTCCGAAGTCCATTCGCAAGTGTGTACTGCTGATTTACACCAACCATCAGCTCTCTATAAGTACAAAAGCTTGTTACTACTCTTCATCTACGCATGTTATTGAAATGAATTTTAAGTTATTTTCAGAATAGTGTCAACAAATCTTTTTTCTGTGCGAAAGCGAAGCGACAGCAACAACTCTTTTCTCCGCGAAAGCAATAAAAAAGACGAATCTCAGTAGAGACTCGTCTGAAAACGTCAGATTAAGTTTTTGAAATTTAAACGTTTGTTTAGGGCATACATAATCGGTGCACCAACAGCTAATACAACGAATTCACCAACTGCGACTGTCAGCCATGTCCATAAGAATGGCAATTCAAGTGCTAAGTTTAATTCGAATGCGATGATGAACATCGTACATGTAAATAATAAGGTATTAATGATAAGACGTGCCCAGATGTTTTTCACGAACTTACAGATGAGGATAAATAGGCTAAGTGTAATCACAGAATGCCCTACCCCAAAAACAAGATCATACACGCCGAGTGGTGAAAATAAGTTGGAGATAAAGACACCAATAATAATACCCACAGCAAAGCGTGGATTAAAGGCAACTAAATGGTTGAACATTTCCGATACCCGGAATTGCACCTCTGTAAAGCCAAACGGTGCTACAAGCATCGTCACAGCAATATACAAAGCAGCAATAATACCACTTGTTGCTAAAAATTTTACTTTCATATTCATTTCTCCTTAGTTTTTTTTCGTGGGATGGTTACGAACCACGGTGTTTTGCACAAGTAGGTATTTTAGTATAACGCTGAAGAGAAGTCAAATGTCAGAAAACTAGTGTTGCCAAAAAAATGCGCTACTTGTAAAGAGCAAAATTTGCTAAATTGACATAAAAATTTTTTATATTCTACAAAAATGATTAAAGCTACTAAAATCGCGTAGTTTAGCGGTTTAAAGCGACGAATTAATAGAAAAGATAAAATATTTAGTCATATTTAAAAGTCAGAACATTCATAATGTTATTGACGAACCTCATTAATAACGATAATATAGCGATACATTCATACTTTGCTAGGATGAAGTACCATATTATTGGTACGGTATAGCATGATAATGAGACAAAATGTCGAGGGGGATAATTTGTGAAGAATAATATGAAAAAACTTTCATTCCTTTTATTCGGTTTAGTGTTACTACTTGCTGCATGTGGCGGCGGTACTGAATCTAAAGGTGATGAAAAGAATAATGCAAGTGAGAGTGGTTCTAAAGGGGAAAAAACATATAAAATTGGGATTACTCAATACGTTGATCATCCTTCTTTAAACGCTGCAACGGATGGTTTCAAAAAAGCGATTGAAGATTCTGGATTAAAGGTAGAATTCGATCCACAAACTGCTGCGGGGGATAGCAGTGTGAATACAACAATTGCTAATAATTTTGTAAGCGAAGGTGTAGATTTGATTTTTGCTAATGCAACACCCTCAGCTCAAGCAGCTTTAGCAGCAACAGGTGATATTCCTATTGTTTTCACATCGGTAACAGATGCAGTTGGTGCAGAATTAGTCGCTTCAATGGAGGCACCTGGTAAAAATGCAACAGGTACGATAGATTTACACCCAGATACGATTGCAAAAACAGTAGCATTCCTAAAAGAATTAGGCGTTAAAAAAGTCGGTATGGTATACAGCGCTGGTGAGCAAAACTCAGTTGCTCAAGTAACAGAAGTGAAAAAAATAGCGGCTGAACATGGTCTAACTATAGTAGAAGCAAATGCAGCAACTTCAGCAGAAGTAAAGCAAGCTACGGAATCATTAGTAGGTAAAGCAGAAGCGTTTTACATTATTACTGATAACATTGTTGTATCTGCATTAGAATCAGTTATTGATGTAGCTGAAACAAATAAATTACCATTAATTGTTGGTGAACTTGATTCGGTTGCACGTGGTGGCTTAGCTGCATACGGCTTCCAATACTATGATATCGGTTATGAAGCGGGACAAATGGCTGTTAAAATTCTAAAAGGTGAGGCAGCCCCTGCAGACACACCAGTTCAATATCCACAAAACTTAAAATTAGTAGTGAATAAAAAAGTAGCAGATAGCTTAGGAATCGAGATTAAAGATTCTTGGGGTGCAGAACTTTTAGAGCAATAATTTAAGAGTGAAGCGGGGATGTTCTAAACCCCGCTTTATCTTCATTTTAAGAAAAATTTTTAGGAGATGATTCAACTATGTTTACTGCAATATTTGGCTCAGTTGAGCAAGGAATCATCTATGCAATTATGGCACTTGGTGTGTATTTAACATTCCGCGTGTTAGATTTTCCGGATTTAACGGTTGATGGAAGCTTTGTAACAGGGGCAGCAACAGCAGCAACAATGATTCTGCTAGGCTATCACCCAATCTTAGCGACTTTAGTGGCAATTGTTGCTGGATTTATTGCTGGATGTATGACAGGAATTCTTCACACAAAAGGGAAGATAAACCCGCTTTTATCAGGAATTTTAATGATGATTGCGTTGTATTCTATTAATCTACGTATTATGGGGTTAACTGCAGAAAATACGATAGGCCGTCCGAATATTCCACTACTGAACTCTGAAACTATTTTTTCACAGTTTCAAGGATTTTGGAGTAATTTAGGTATCGATGCTGCATTAAATAACGTATTAAATAGCATCGGCATTCAGAGAGTACCAGGTACATGGGGTACGCTGATGGTAGTATTACTCATCACGATTTTAATTAAATTTATTGCTGACTGGTTCTTAAAAACAGAGGTCGGACTTGCTATTCGAGCAACTGGAGATAATAAACGTATGATTCGTAGTTTCTCTGCGAATACAGATACACTTATTATTCTAGGACTTGGTCTTTCAAATGCACTTGTCGCATTTTCTGGAGCTTTAATCGCACAGTATTCGAAGTTTGCAGATAACGGAATGGGAATTGGGATGATCGTAATCGGTCTTGCTTCCGTTATTATCGGTGAAGCTATCTTCGGAACTAAAACAATTATGCGCACAACTCTTGCAGTTATCGCAGGAGCAATCATTTACCGTATCGTACTAGCATTGGCGTTACGCGTAGATTTCCTAGATACTGGAGATATGAAATTAATCACAGCAGTTATCGTGATCATGGCATTAATTATTCCGCAATTTGCGAATAAAAACAAAGAACGTAAACGTAAGGCGAAACGCGCACAAAGTGTAATAATAGCAAAGCAAGGAGGGAGTGACCTTGCTTAAATTAGATGGTATTAACAAGATTTTCAACGAAGGTACACCTGACGAAAAAATCGCATTAGCGGACATAAATCTGCACTTGAAACCTGGTGATTTCGTAACGATTATCGGTAGTAACGGTGCTGGAAAATCGACGATGATGAACATGGTATCAGGCGCACTCACACCTGACTTCGGTACTGTATCGATTGATGGAAACAATGTAACGGCCTTGCCTGAATACAAACGCTCACAATTTATCGGTCGTGTATTCCAAGATCCTATGGCTGGTACAGCACCAACAATGACGATTGAGGAAAATGTAGCTTTAGCCTACTCTCGCAATAAGAGGCGTGGTTTACGCATCGGTGTTGATAAAAAACGCCGTGAGTTTTTTAAAGAATCACTAGAGATGCTTGGCTTAAATCTAGAAAACCGCTTGTCTGCGAAGGTTGGTTTACTATCAGGTGGGGAGCGCCAAGCGTTGTCACTACTGATGGCAACCTTTACAAAGCCCTCTATTTTATTGCTAGATGAGCACACCGCTGCACTTGATCCTTCACGTGCAGAGCTCATCACTAGTATCACAAAGCATCTAGTCGAAAAAGACAATTTAACGACGTTAATGGTTACACACAATATGCAACAAGCTTTAGATCTAGGCAATCGTTTGATTATGATGGATAAAGGTCAAATTATTTTAGAAGTGGGTGAGGATCGCAAGCACGAACTAACAATCCCAGACTTAATGGCAGAATTCGAAAGCATCCGCGGCGAGAAAATGAACTCCGACCGTGCATTATTAGGATAACTACTTTGCGCTCACACATTAGTGTGGGCGTTTTTTGTGCGTTTGTAAGGGGGATGTCGATATTTTAGAAAAGTAGGGCGACAAATTTAACAACCTGTTCGATAAAAGCAAAACGCTGTCCTATAAATCATAAATCTTTATAAAAAAAACACCAGCCACAATTCGTAGCTGATGCAAAAAACTATACTAATAATCCAAATAATTGAAGATCATTATTTACTTCTTTATAGTTGAAGCCGAATTGTTTCATACGGGCAAGCAGTCCTTCATAGTCGTCGCGATTACCGATTTCGATACCAACGAGAGCAGGGCCACTTTCCTTGTTGTTTTTCTTTGTGTATTCGAAGGTTGTAATATCATCGTTTGGTCCTAAAACGCTTGTTAAGAACTGGCGTAATGCCCCAGCGCGTTGTGGGAAGCTAACGATGAAGTAGTAAAGTAATCCTTCATGAATTAATGATTTCTCTTTAATTTCTTGCATACGTCCAATATCATTGTTCCCACCACTGATGATGACTACGACAGATTTACCTTTAATTTCATCTTGATAGAGGTCGAGTGCTGCGACAGAAAGTGCACCAGCAGGCTCAGCAATGATTGCATGCTTATTATATAAATCTAGTATTGTAGTACATACTTTACCCTCAGGTACGAGCACGATGTCGTCTAAATAGCGGCGACACACTTCGTATGTGTGATTGCCAACACATTTTACAGCGGCGCCATCAACAAATTTATCGATCCAGTCAAGTGCAATCGTGCCACCTTCTGCAAAGGCTGCTTTCATACTAGCTGCACCAGCAGGCTCAACTCCGATAATTTTACTATTTGGCGATAGGTTTTTCACGTAAGCAGAAACACCTGACATTAAGCCACCTCCGCCGATACTGCCGAATACGTAGTCGATAGGCTCTTCCATATCATTCATTATTTCAACAGCGACAGTTCCTTGCCCAGCAATGACATCGAAATCATCAAATGGGTGGATGAATATTTTTCCATGTTCCTCGCAATAAGCCATAGCGCCCTCAGCTGCATCATCGAATGTATCACCAGCCAAAATTATTTCCACGAATTCACGACCAAACATACGCACTTGGTCGATTTTTTGTTTTGGTGTTGTTTGTGGCATGAAAATACTTGCATGGATCTTTAGTTGAGCACAGGCATAGGCAACACCTTGTGCGTGATTACCAGCACTTGCACACACAACGCCGAATTCACGTGCTTCTGCTTCGATTTTTTTAATTTTATAGTAGGCACCACGAAGTTTGAAAGATCGTACATGCTGCAAATCTTCGCGTTTAAAATAAATAGTAGCTTCGTATTTCTCTGATAAATAGTCGTTTTTTTGTAATGGTGTGTGGACCACTACATCTTTTAAAAAATGATGTGCAATAAGAATGTTTTCGACCTGCACGGTTTTTGTAACAGTCTCCATTGAATTTTTCCCTCCGAATTTAACTAAAACATACATCATTTTAACATAAAAAAGCTGTAAGGATACTAAATATTTTGTTAATTCTAAAAATTAAAACGCTTTCAAAAAAAGCAATTGTTCACGCCTGTTAAAAGCGAGAACAATTGCTACATAAGCTAGAAAATTAGGTGTGCTATAAGTGCGGCAATTGGAAGTGAAATAAGGGTACGAAGTAAGAAAATCACAACTAAGTCTAAAAATTTCAGGGGTATTTTCGTACCTAAAATCAATCCGCCGACCTCAGACATATAAATAAGTTGCGTTACAGAAACGACCGCAATCACAAAGCGTGTCATTTCAGATTCAATGCCCGCACCTAAAATAGAAGGGAGGAACATATCAGCAAAGCCCACAACCATCGTTTGTGCTGCTTCTGCGGCCTCTGGCAAACCAAGTACTGTTAAAATTGGTTCAAATGGTTTTCCTAAAATAGTGAAAATACTTGTGAATTCAGCTAGCATTAAGGCAACGGTACCGAATGCCATAACGATTGGTGCTACGCCAATCCATAAATCAAAGATGTTTTTAAAGCCATCTTTAAAGAATTGACGAGGGTTACGATTTGCATCTGCAACAGCTAAAGCATTTGCCAATCCATGTGTCACAGAATTATAACCTTTTGGCAACTTTTCACGATTTAAATCTTGCGGGGAACCATCAATATACGTATCTTCTTTACCAGCAAGCGGGTAAATACGAGGCATAATAACGGCTAGCACCAACCCACACAGAACCACTGTTAAATAATACGGGATAAAATAGCGTGATAGGTCCACAGTTTCTAAAACCACAATACAAAATGTAATAGACACAATTGAAAAACTTGTCGCAATAATGGCTGCTTCTTTTTTCGTATAGTTGCCCATTTCGTATTGTTTGCTTGTCATAAGGACACCAATTGTGCCATCACCAATCCAAGAAGTAAGTGCATCTATCGATGAGCGACCAGGCGTTTTAAAGAGTGGACGCATAATATACACCATCATTGAGCCAAAAAACTCTAACAAGCCGAAGTTTGTTAAAAACGGTAATAATAAGCCAGCAAATAAGAAAATAGTGAATAAAAATGTAACTAATCCACCGTTTGGATCCATTAATAGTCCACCGGTGCTTTCATTTATAATAGCAGATGGGCCAAAGTCTAAAACAACCATGGACGCAAATATAAAGCCAACAAGGCGTGTAATCGTCCAAAACCAATTAACTCGGAATAGGGTATCTATAAAGCTCGGATGCTTCTCATCTTGTTGTGGAATAAATTTGACAATGAACGAACCGAAACTTGCAATTGCAAAAATAAATAAAGTAAAGTAGCTAATGACAGGGGCAACAAAATTTGCAAGTAAATTTGCCATAATCGCAATAGGTACTTTCCACCCATCATCCGTTAAGAGAGGTGTCATGAATAAAAGTACACCAATGAGCGAAGGGATGATGAAGAAAAAGTATGTAGAAACAGGATATTTCTTCATATTGTGTATAAACCTCATTCTCTAGTTGTTATTGTTGAATAATTATACATAATACATGGTTATCTATGCGTTGTCCATAAATTGAGAAGTAGTGATACTTTTCAGTAAACTTATTATTCGCAAATAGATGAAAAATATATAAAAAAAAGCACTCCGCTAAAAAAGAAGCAGAAGTGCTAGGGATTATTTCTTATATTGGTCAGGGTCAACGATATAAAACTTTTCAACATTGAGCCAACTATCGCTCATTAGCTCGCCATCGTCGATTCGTTTTTCTGTTTCTTGCATCATCCAAGCCGTTTGTGAGGCGTGTGCCTTTAATGCGTTTACTTTATCCATTTTCATTTCGCTTACATCGATAAGGATATGAGGTTCACCATTTTTTTCGACTGTGTCATTGGCAAAGGCGCAACCTAAAATTTGTGGACGCGCTGCTTTTGGCATACGACGTACAGCTTCGACGACCGCACGTGCTGTAGCTTCATGGTCGGGGTGCACGGCAAAGCCTGGTAGGAAGGTGAAAATAAGTGATGGCATTAACTCTTCGATTAAGTCCTCTACAAGCTTCACCATTTTTTCATCATCTTCAAATTCAATTGTTTTGTCGCGTAGACCGAGCATACGTAGATCTTGAATGCCCATTGCCTCTGCAGCGGCTACTAATTCCTTGCGACGAATTTCTGGCAATGATTCGCGCGTTGCAAATGGTGGATTTCCTAAATTACGACCCATTTCACCTAATGTTAAGCAGGCATATGTAACAGGTGTATTCATTTTCTTTGTATAGTAAGCAATCGTTCCGGCAATTGAAAAAGCTTCATCATCTGGATGCGGGTAAACGATTAAAATTTGACGTTGTGGTTGTAAATCCATGTCGTAGTCCCCCCTTAATAGGTAAATGGCGTTTCGCTAATTTCTAGCGCAATTGCCAACTTTCCAGAATAGTCTAATCCAGCCATCAGTAAACGGCCTTTGTCATCTAACTCATAGTGTGTAATGCCTTGTGCATACACCCAACCGTGCTCCATTTTTAAACCAACACGATGTGGTGAATCACTAACAACTTTCGCTAGCTCATAATTGATTTTCGCATTGCGAATAAAGGCACCTGCATTAAAAAATTTTTCATCATAGTGTGCTGCATAAGAACCGTTTGTCGTCTCAAGATGGATATAAACGTCTTTGTTGGCGAAAGAATTAAGTAAATTCTGTAACGCTGAAACTTGTACTTCCTGCATCTTAACACTCCTCTCACGATCATTTCCCTTATAAGTATAGTCAAAAAAGGTGATGAAGGGAAATTGAATGCCCTTATTCTGTCAAACTAATAAGTAGTGTCAATGTGAAAACGGTTATTAAATTTGATTTGTAATAATAATGGAGAACTTATGAGTCTATTTTTTGAAAAGTCAATTTGCTTGTAAAAATTATAGTAGTGTATCAATATAAACCTAGTGAAGATAAATTTGACAAAATGTGTCGCTTAATTTTGTATGCGTTTTCACAAATTAAAAATGCGGGGAGATTTTAATAATGATTTATGCAAATCCTAATACGCCGGGTGCGGTAGTAAACTTCAAAGAGCATTATGATAACTTTATCGGTGGCGAATGGGTAGCTCCAGTAAAAGGCCAATATTTTGACAACAAAACACCTGTAACTGGACAAGTATTCACAAAAGCAGCTCGTTCATCTGCTGAAGATATTGAGCTAGCACTAGATGCAGCACATGCAGCAAAAGATGCATGGGGTAAAACTTCTGCAGCAGAACGTGCAGCTATTTTAAATAAAATTGCTGACCGCATTGAAGAAAACTTAGAAATGATTGCTGTTGCTGAAACATGGGACAACGGTAAAGCAGTGCGTGAAACATTAAACGCTGATATTCCTTTAGCAGTAGACCACTTCCGTTACTTCGCAGGTGTCATTCGAGCACAAGAAGGGCGTACATCACAATTAGATAACGACACAGTCGCTTACCATTTCCAAGAACCACTAGGCGTTGTTGGACAAATCATTCCTTGGAACTTCCCAATTTTAATGGCAGCGTGGAAAATAGCGCCAGCATTAGCGGCAGGTAACTGTATCGTCATGAAACCAGCTGAGCAAACACCGGTTTCTTTACTAGTTTTAATCGAAACAATTCAAGATATCTTGCCAAAAGGTGTTTTAAACATCGTAAATGGCTTTGGTATTGAAGTTGGTAAAGCGCTCGCAACAAATAAACGTATCGCTAAAATTGCCTTCACAGGTTCAACTGCAGTAGGCCGTCAAATTATGCAATACGCAACAGAAAACATTATTCCAGTAACATTAGAGCTTGGTGGTAAATCACCAAACGTATTTTTTGAAGACGTAATGGCAGCTGATGATGAATATTTAAATAAAGCAATTGAAGGATTTGTCATGTTCGCCCTAAATTCAGGTGAAATTTGTACTTGTCCTTCACGTGCACTTATTCATGAATCGATTTACGATCAATTCATCGAACGTGCATTAGAACGCGTAAAAGCAATTAAAATTGGTAACCCACTTGATACAGAAGTAATGATGGGTGCCCAAGCTTCCGAGCAACAAAAACAAAAAATCATGTCTTACTTACAATTAGGTAAAGAAGAAGGCGCTGAATGTTTAATCGGCGGTGAAGAAAATATACTTGAAGGCGACTTAGCTGGTGGTAACTACATTAAACCAACAGTTTTCAAAGGTCACAACAAAATGCGTATCTTCCAAGAAGAAATCTTTGGTCCAGTACTGGGTGTTACAACATTTAAAGACTTTGATGAGGCAATTGAAATCGCAAATGATACAGAATACGGTTTAGGTGCTGGTGTTTGGTCACGTTCTGGTGACACTGCATACCGTGCTGGTCGTGCTATCCAAGCTGGCCGTGTATGGACAAATACGTATCACCAATACCCTGCTGGTGCTGCATTTGGTGGTTTTAAACTTTCAGGTATTGGCCGTGAAAATCACGCAATGATGCTTGATCACTATCAACAAACTAAATGTTTACTAGTTGATTATAAAAAAGAAGCACAAGGTTTCTTCTAAGTCGAAAGGATGGGTAAGAACATGGTAGAACGTGTGATTGCAACAAAAGAGGCTTTGGAATTGGTAGGGCTTATTAAGAGCAGACATGGAGCTATCATGTTTTATCAATCAGGTGGATGCTGTGATGGCTCTGTACCGATGTGCTATGTAGATGGAGATTTTAAGCTTGGCGACAACGATATCTATCTTGGTACAATAGGTGACGTTCCATTTTACATTCACAGAGCACAATATGAGTATTTCAAACATACACAATTGATTATTGATGCGCTGGCGGGTAGAGGTGCAAGCTTTTCTTTAGATAGTGTGGAGGAAATGCACTTTATCACGAAATCTAAAGTGTTTACAGCAGAAGAGTATGAAGAAGTGAAAAAGTACTTTTAATATAGTAAAAAAGCCACGATTCTCTCTTTTATGACGAGAGAATCGTGGCTTTTGCTTGTTGAAGTTTCATTTTCACCACAGAAAAGGATGTGCCATAATCCCTTAGGAGGCACGCTCTTTTTTTGTTGTATGTATCTTTTTTAATTACGATTAAGTTTTCGTTCAATGGAATCTAAACGATTGTTAACATGTTGTAATTGTTTATACATTTGTTTGTACTGTTTGTTTTGGTCTTGTGAACGCTCGTTTTCTAACTGTACAGCTTCTTCTTCTTCCTCTAAAGACAATATCGTAGCAAGAGTAGACAGTGAATAACCGAATGTTAACAATACGGAAGCTAAAACTTCAACTTTGGCAGCCGTTAATGCAGTAGATTCTAGCGTAGAATCCTCATGTGTTTCCGTTGAATGATTTTTTTTCATAAAAATCCCTCCCATTTATGATTAGTATATGGAGGGGGAAGCGGTGAGGTATCTTGTCCATTTTCTTTTAGGATTTATGTATATTTGTAATATTCGATGAATAAAATTGATTTTTCTAGAAAAATATAGCATTATAATAGAAATGAAGATTATGCTATTTTGAGGGGGAAATGCGATGGAGAAAAAGTTTAAGTACTGTAGGGAATCGAGAGTAATGCGTACAAGTCGTGTTTTTCCAAACGATGTTAACAATCATAATACGCTTTTCGGGGGTCGTTTGATGAGCGATATCGACCAAGTTGCCTCGATTTCGGCTGCAAAACATAGTCGTAGAGACTGCGTCACAGCTTCAACCGATTCTGTCGATTTTTTGAATCCAATTCGTCCGACAGACTCTGTGTATTTCGAGTCTTATGTCACATGGACAGGCACATCATCGATGGAAGTGTTCGTGAAGGTTATTTCAGAAAATTTGAAAACAGGCGAACGAAAGGTTTCAGCAACCGCACTATTAACTTTTGTTGCGTTGGATGAAAATAATCGACCTTCTCCAGTCCCTCAAGTCATTCCAGAGACCGTGGAAGAAACAAAATTACACGAAACGGCACCAGAGCGCGCAAGGATACGAACTGACCGTAAAAAGGAAAGTAAAGCACTGGCAACTTTCATTTCCATGAACGACCCATGGGACTATCGACTCGAACATATGGAAAATTATTTTTAAAAAGGCGTCTAGCAATCATGTATTTTGATTGCCAGACGCCTTTTTTTATGAAGCTTAATAAGTAAGTAAATTCCTTTTGAATATTTTCTGATGTTGAGCGGCCTACCCTTGATGTTGAGCGGGTTACCCTTGATGTGGAGCGACTTACAATTGATGTTGAGCGACTTACCCTTGATGTTGAGCGGCCTACCCTTGACGTTGAGCGGTTTACCCTTGATGTTGAGCGGGATACCCTAGATGTTGCGCGACTTACCCTTGATGTTGAGCGACTTACCCTTGATGTTGAGCGGCCTACCCTTGACGTTGAGCGGTTTACCCTTGATGTTGAGCGGGATACCCTAGATGTTGCGCGACTTACCCTTGATGTTGAGCGACTTACCCTTGATGTTGAGCGGCCTACCCTTGACGTTGAGCGGTTTACCCTTGATGTTGAGCGGGATACCCTAGATGTTGCGCGACTTACCCTTGATGTTGAGCGACTTACCCTTGATGTTGAGCGGCTTACCCTTGATGTTGAGCGACTTAGCCTTGATGTTGAGCGACTTAGCCTTGATGTTGAGCGACTTACCCTTGATGTTGAGCGGCCTACCCTTGATGTTGAGCGGTTTACCCTTGATGTTGAGCGGGTTACCCTTGATGTTGAGCGACTTAGCCTTGATGTTGAGCGACTTAGCCTTGATGTTGAGCGACTTACCCTTGATGTTGAGCGGCCTACCCTTGATGTTGAGCGGTTTACCCTTGATGTTGAGCGGGTTACCCTTGATGTTGAGCGACTTAGCCTTGATGTTGAGCGACTTAGCCTTGATGTTGAGCGACTTACCCTTGATGTTGAGCGGCCTACCCTTGATGTTGAGCGGTTTACCCTTGATGTTGAGCGGGTTACCCTTGATGTTGAGCGACTTAGCCTTGATGTTGAGCGACTTAGCCTTGATGTTGAGCGACTTACCCTTGATGTTGAGCGGCCTACCCTTGATGTTGAGCGGTTTACCCTTGATGTTGAGCGGGTTACCCTTGATGTTGAGCGACTTACCCTTGATGTTGAGCGACTTACCCCTGAAGTTGAGCGACCTACTCTTGATGTTGAGCGACTAGCCCCTGAAGTTGAGCAATCTACATCATTATAGGATACCTCAACTCATATTCTCGAAATTACAATTAGATTTCAGTTACTGTTACTTCTGGTGCACCGAAGCGTGATTTTGCGCCGTGCATTACAGGGCCAACATAGTCATTTAATGCCCAGCCGTTTGCAATGGCAGCTGATACAAATTCTTTTGCTTCAATTACAGCTTCTTTGACAGTAAGGCCGTTTGCAAGGTTTGCTGTAACAGAAGCGGCAAATGTACAGCCTGCACCGTGGTTATAAGTAGAAGCAACTTTGTCAGATTCTAATAAGTAGAATGTTTCACCGTCAAAGAATAGGTCAGTTGCTTTTTCTGTGGCAAGAGCTTTTCCGCCTTTAATAACAACTGCCTTCGCCCCAAGCTCATGGATTTTACGAGCTGCAACTTTCATGTCGTCAATTGTTTTTGGTGTACCTGTGCCCGCTAATTGACCTGCCTCGAACAGGTTAGGTGTTGTCACTGCTGCAAGTGGTAATAAGTATTTCACCATAGCGTCAGTGTTGCCTGGGTTTAGCACTTCGTCATCACCTTTACAGATCATTACAGGGTCGATTACAACGTTTGTTGTGCCAGATTTAGCAATAGCATCACCAGCAATGCGGATAATTTCTTCTGTTGAAAGCATGCCAGTTTTCACTGCATCAATGCCTGTTGAAAGTGCCGTATCAATTTGTTTTTGTAAAAGCTCTGTTGGTAATGGTGTTACATTATGTGACCAGCCGTTTGGATCCATCGTTACGACTACAGTGAGTGCAACCATTCCGTATGTACCATGCTCTTGGAATGTTTTAAGGTCGGCTTGCATGCCTGCGCCGCCAGATGTATCTGAACCAGCGATTGTTAATGTCTTTTTAAGAGCCATGTGAAAAATCTCCTTTAGGATGATAGAATTTCATCTAGTATAGTCTGATTCTGATTCTATAAAAATAGTCAGAAATGAACATTTTTATAAGGTCAGTTTACAATAAGCCTTGAATTCAGTGAAGAATTTTTGTACCTTTGTAAGGAGAGAAAGGGGCTTAATGTAGTGATGCAACAATTTTTCCCGAATGATTGGCAATTGATACTTGCTGATGAATTAGAAAAACCATATTATCTGGCATTACGCCAATTTGTAGCGCATGAATTTTCCACTCAAACGATTTACCCCCCCATGGACGACGTGTTAAATGCCTTTTCAACGACAGCTTATCGTGATGTGAAGGTCGTTATTTTAGGACAAGATCCATATCATGGACCAGATCAGGCACATGGCTTAAGTTTTTCAGTGAAGCCAGGAATCCCACATCCGCCAAGCTTACGCAATATGCTGAAGGAATTACAAGATGATGTAGGCTGTTCAATTCCCAAGGATGGTACGTTAACAAAATGGGCGGAGCAAGGGGTTATGCTGTTAAATACAGTATTGACAGTACGAGCGGGCCAAGCGAATTCTCATAAAGGGCAAGGTTGGGAGCAGTTTACGGATGCTGTAATTGAAAAGCTTGCGGCAAGAAAACGACCAATAATATTTGTTTTATGGGGCAAACCTGCACAACAAAAAAAGCAGCTTATTTTAAAATATTCTGAGCAACATGTCATTTTTGAAGCGCCACATCCGAGTCCGCTAAGTGCATATCGTGGTTTTTTCGGAAGTAAACCGTATTCAAAGATCAATGCGCAATTAGAGGCTTGGGGTGAACAACCAATTGACTGGTGTTTATCTTCATAGAGGAGCAATTAATAGTAGATTGCCACAAATCGTTTACTTTTAAGTGCCTAGTAATCATGGTACAGTGAAACATGAAAGAGAGGGAGCAACTATGCGAATTGATTGCTTTAAGTGCAAAAATTTTAAAGTAACGTGGGATCCTCAAAATCCACGTGGCTGCGCAGCTTATGGCTTCAAAACGAAACAGCTTCCATCCGTTGTAGTGAAGCAATCCTCTGGTATGGATTGCATGAAATTTGTGTCGAAAGCAGAAAGCGAGGGCAAACGATGATTTCCTATCAAGCAGTACTACAGCAACTTGAAAAACAATTAGATGAAGCGAAGAAAGCAGCAAGTGAACAACAGATGAGAGAATCATTAACAGCTGTTCGGGCATTGTGTGACGTTGTGCTAACACAATCAATAGAAACTTCAAAAACACAACCTAAGCATATCCCGCAAATGTTGACGCAAGGTCCAACGCAACAAGTACTATACACAGCGAAAATGGATGAGGAAGACGGAGCAAACGGCGATTCGCTTTTTGACTTCTAACTATATATAAGGTAGGTATAAATAAGATGAAAAGATTTATCGTAACTGGTGCACTTCATGGGTTTTTAGCAGTGGCACTCGGTGCATTTGGTGCACATGCTTTAGATGGTATATTAGATGCTTATGGTCAAGATATTTGGAACAAAGCGGTGCAATATCAAATGTTCCATGCAACAGGCTTACTTGTGATTGGTCTATTAATGAGTAGTAAGATACTAGGAGAAGTTAAGCAATTAAACGTGGCAGGTATTGTCTTTAACCTTGGGATTGTATTTTTCTCGGGAAGTTTATATGTGTTAGCACTTAGCGGTATTAAAGTGCTTGGTGCCATTACGCCAATTGGTGGTGTCTTATTTTTAACGGGCTGGGTATGTATTATACTAGCAGCTATGAAACATGCAAGATAATAATAGATTACCTTTTTCGTACTGTTATGCGGAGAAGGTTTTTTTATTCTCATTCACCAAAGTTCAATCCGTATTGTTTTTGTAAGAATTTTTAAGGTGCGCTATAATTATCAAAAGAGTTAGAAATAAGAAAGAAGGCTTGTACATATGGAAAAATTATTTGCGTTACTCGATGGAAACTATGAAGAGATGGTAGCAATCCGCCGTCACTTACATGAATATCCTGAAATCTCATTTGAAGAAGTTGAAACACCTGCCTATGTGGCAGCTTTTCACCGAGCACTGGGACATGAAGTACGTGAACAGGTTGGTGGACGTGGAGTTGTTGCAATATTACGAGGAGCAAAGCCTGGAAAAACGGTTGCGTTGCGTGCAGATTTTGACGCGCTTGCCATTCAGGAAGAAAATGAAGTGCCATACAAATCAAAAGTAGCGGGGAAAATGCATGCGTGTGGACATGATGGGCATACGGCAACGTTACTTGGACTTGCAAAGGTACTTAATGCGATGAAAGATGAACTTGCGGGTACTGTGGTCTTCATTCATCAACATGCGGAGGAAATTGCGCCAGGTGGAGCGAAGCCAATGATTGAGGATGGATGTTTAGATGGCGTGGATGTTATTTTTGGTACACATTTATGGGCACCAACGCCACTTGGTGAAATTTTAGTACGTGATGGCGCAATAATGGCTGCTGCTGATAAAGTCGATATTGTGTTACAAGGAAAAGGGGGCCATGGCGCAGAGCCACATCATTCTATTGATGCAGTTGTCCTAGCTTCTCAATTTGTGATGAATGTCCAACAACTCGTATCACGCCGTATTGATCCATTGAAATCAGCGGTACTAACAATTGGACATTTTGAGGCCATTAATCCATTCAATGTTATCGCGGAACGTGTTGTATTAACGGGAACTGTCCGAACATTTGAGGAGCAAGTCCGTATACAAATGGAGAGGGAACTTGAGGCAGTACTAAAAGCTACTTGCCTTGCTTTTGGTGCTACCTATGAATATCAATACACAAGAGGTTATCCACCTGTGTATAACCATAAGAGGGAAACAGATTTTGTAGCAGAACTTGCAGTAGATGTGCCAGGTGTAGAAAAGGTTATTACGTGCCCTCCATTTATGATTGGCGAAGACTTTGCCTATTATTTAGAAAAAGTACCTGGTACATTTTTCTTCACAGGAGCTAAAAAGCCAGAGTGGGAAACTGCTTATCCACATCATCATGCACGTTTTGATTTTGATGAGCGTGCCATGCTTATTGCTGCAAAAACATTAGGAAAAGCGACATTAGAATATCTAAAAGAAAATAATTAAAAAAGTCAGCGAGAAGTTAAACTCTCGCTGATTTTTTATGTTACGAACCTTGATTGAAATAATTCATTTCTTCATCGTACTCAGCGAAATCAAAATAAATCATCGGGAATAAGAAGCGGTGATTGGATTTAGCTTCACGCAAAATAACATGATCTCGGCCAGCAGCCTCGACAACACCACGTACTACCTTTGTGTTTTTACCTGGTTCGATTGCATGTTCGAAAGAAAAGTGGAAAGTACCCGGTTTTCCTCGATTCAGACGTAAAATATTTTCAATATACGATTCCTCTCGTACGGGTGGCCGTCCGCTTGGAATCGGTCCTTGGGGTGGTGTCATTTGCTGCTGTGTTGTCGGTGTCCAATAGTAAGGCATCATAATAACAACCTTCTTTCAGTTATATTTGAGGGCAATCTTCTTCAGTTGGCGAGAAAAAGCAGTGTGATTTGTAACGACCTGAATTCCACTGACCGTACCATTGCGCAGGGCAGTCTCCCTCTGGTCTGAAAAACCAAAGTGACCGAGTAGCAGGGTGGAATCTCTCACCATTTATCACTCTTTTGGCTAATCTAATATCTTGCTCACGTGCACGCTGATAAAAATAACTTTGTGTCACTGCCTCAAAACCGCCGGGACTCTGATAAACCATATCCTCAATTGTTCGAATGTCTGTAAAATCTAGACAATCTGCTCGTACACGATTGACACCAACATTGCCGACCATAAGCATACCTAGTTCGCCTTCACCTTCTGCTTCAGCACGCATTAACCGAGCAAGTAAAGCTGTTTGTGCGTCATTCGTTTTAATAACAGCGATTTTCATACCCCCTCGCAGTCAGTATATGCAGGACAATACCTTAGACATGTTTATTTTAAGAGAGAAAGTATAATCACTTTTTGGATGGTGCGAGCATATTATAAAAATAATGGGCTTTTTAGTGAGAACGAAGTTGTTTAATTACATTTAAGATTTTTCTAGGGATAGGAGGGAATATAGCTAAAGAAAATCGAATGGGTTTTAAAAGGTTTTTTTGCATGTTTATTCAATAGCATGTGAGGTGAGAATAATGAAAATTGGTATGTGGATTGCCATTTTATTAAGTGCAATTGTGGCATTTATTGTAGGAGACTTGTATGGTCAGCCACTCCATTGGTATCTCTTTATATTAATTGTCATCGTCGGTTTCTTCATTCATACAATTATTTTAATTTTAAAAGTAAAGGACGAAAATTCATGAATAATGAGGATTAGGTAAACATCATTAGGTTTATAGATGATGTTTACCTCTTTTTTGTTAAAATTTTATTACAAAAAATGAAAATACTCACTTCTAACAAGTATATAGAAATTCTATTGTCCCATACTATTACTGACAACAACTGACGTACGTACTTGAAGGGGTGTTTCAATGAATACTTTTGGTATATTTATAGCGATTTTCACAAGTGCATTTATAGCCCTTGGAATAGCGGATTACTACGATCAACCGCACAATTGGTATTTATTTTTGCTAATGGTGTTGACTGGGGTTTTTATTCATATAATCATTCTTATATTAAAAGCAGACATTGATGAGGAAGAGGGAGCCTGAATCTACAAAGAAAAGCGCGAGTCCATTACTTTGGATTCGCGCTTTTGTTACATTATACAGTTAGGAATTTCACTAATTTTTCATTATCAAGTAGGTTACCTACGAAGAATGAACCAAACTCACCGTAGCGAGCAGATACTTCGTCGAAACGCATTTCGTATACTAGCTTTTTGAATTGTAATACATCATCCGCAAATAGTGTTACGCCCCACTCGTGATCGTCAAAGCCAACAGAACCTGTAATAATTTGTTTCACTTTACCTGCGTAGCCACGACCAATCATACCATGTGAACGCATTAATCCTTTACGTTCTTCCATCGGTAGCATATACCAGTTGTCATTGCCTTGACGACGTTTATCCATTGGGTAGAAGCACACGTATTTAGAACGTGGAAGTTCTGGATATAGACGTGCGCGTACATGTGCATTTTGATATGGATCTTCGTCTGAATCACCAGCTAAATAGTTTGAAAGCTCAACAACTGATACATAAGAATATGTAGGAATTGTAAAATCAGCAATGGCTAATTTGTTGAACTCAGCTTCTAGTTCTTGTAGCTCGTCCATTGTTTCACGTAAAGTCATAATCATAAAGTCGGCTTTTTGACCTACAATTGCATAAAATGCGTGTGCGCCAGTCTTAGCCACATCTGCCTCATTTAATTTGTCTAAATAAGTGATAAATTCTTCAACCGCTGCTTGACGTTCTTCAGAAGAAACTAGTTTCCAAGAAGCCCAATCCATTGAGCGGAATTCATGTAAAGCGTACCAACCATCTAACGTAATTGCTGCTTCATTCATAATTCAATACACTCCTTCTAATTGATAATCATTCACAAGTAAGTTTATCATAGTTTGTGTTAAAACAATAAGGTCATGCTAGCGATTTCACGAATTTGACACCTGTAGTAGATGCGGTATGCTAAAAGTGAGAGAAGTGAATAAGGAGTACGACTATATGAAAAATAGTTTACAACAACCGATCTGGCGTTTTTATGACCAATCGATTAGCGCGAAAAATAGCTCTCCACTAGAGTCATTTGCGATGGATGATACATTATGCCAATTAGTTGGGCAACTTGAGTCTCCACCAACAGTACGTACGTGGGTTCACGATGCCTCAGTTGTGCTCGGTATACAAGATCATCGTCTGCCATATGTACAACAGGGGATGAAATTACTGCAAACGAAAGGTTATCATCCAATCGTCCGAAATTCTGGTGGTCTAGCTGTTGTACTTGATGCAGGTGTGCTCAATATTTCGATTGTGTTATCAGAGCAAACAGAATCACTTAGCATTAATGCTGGCTATGACGTGATGGTCGCTTTTGTAAAGGCGCTTTTCCCTGAAGTAGCAGAGAAAATTGAAGCGTATGAGATTGTCGGCTCTTATTGTCCAGGTTCATATGATTTAAGTGTTGATGGTAAAAAGTTTGCAGGTATTTCACAACGTCGTTTACGGCAAGGTGTTGCTGTTCAAATCTATTTATGTATTGAAGGTAGCGGTGCCAAACGTGCAGAACTTATCCGAGATTTTTACGAGGAAAGCTTGCAAAATGAGGAAACGAAATTTGCGTATCCACAAATTGTGCCAGAGGTAATGGCATCTCTAAGTGAATTGATTGACCCAATGCTTACTGTGGAGGCAGTCATGGTTCGCTTGCAGCAAGTGTTACACGGTTTTACAGATGAAGTCAGAGCGGAGCCACTACATGATGAAGAACTAGCATTATATGCATTTTATTTACAACGGATTTTAGAGAGAAATGAAAAAATGTTAGCACTGTAAATTATCAATTCCGCCTTGGAGGAATTGTTGCTGACGCTTCGCTTTCGCACAGAAAAACATTGCGTCCAGATTTTGAATTGTGCTTAGGCCTGCGTGATGCAGGTCAGTTAGCCGTTGTCGCATGGATGCGACGTAATTAGGCTAACATCCTACTAATTTCAAAATCTGCTGCTGTCGCTACGCTTTCGCGCAAAAAACAACTGTGACATCTGCCGGAGGCATTGGGCCAACAGGATGTTGGTCACTCAGGCGTTGCCGCAGGATGCGGCGTTCTTAGCCAGAGTTCCACTATTCAGCCGGTGTTTGGACTCCCACAAAAGATGCTAAACCTACATTCATCTCAATAGCTATAGAGGTGGGAGTTTTCCTCTGAATGAAGATAAAAAGAGGCGATGCCGCTAACTAAGCGCATCGCCATTTTCTGGTTGAAAAGCAGGACTGCTTGCAACGAGATTACCGTTTTTCTCCATTTTAAATACAGGTGCAACTCGCTCTTCCTCTTCATCTAGTGTCACTAGACGTCTAGCGCGGTTCATAATTTGAACAAACTGCTCATAGTCTTTTCGAATCGCTCTATTTTCTTCTTCTAACTGTGTGATTGTTTTCTCTAGTTTTTTATTTTTCTCAGATGTAACATGCACGAGTTGACGCCATTTTGTAGACTCATTATTTAACTCACCAGAATGCTGTAAACGTAGTAAATAGGCTATTACAATATCAAGTGATAACGCAGAAAGAGGAATCGATTTGCCCTCTGTATCTGCACTTACTGTAAACATATTAGAAGAACGACGTCTTGCTGGTGCTCCTAAAACTCGCATTCTTTCTTTTCTTTCTTTTTTCGCCTCAGCTAATTGCTCTTCAAAAACCTTACGTACAACGGCATTCCAACGAAAACCACATGCAGCTGCGGTACGATTCAGTGCATCACCAGCTTCTTCAAATGCATTTAACTGTGTACTACCTTCTGTTACGTGACGAATCACCGCATCTGCTAATAATTCATCGTTTTCTTCTAACCAAGCATCTTGTCTTACTTTACTCATCTTTTATCCTCCTACCATAATAGAACTTTCTTTATGTATTTCTATCATGACCAATCTTTTAACCTTTTATTCATCTATGTAGAATGAATTATGCTTGAATGCAAGGTGAAAAGTAGGATACAATACCGGTTGTAGGTTTGTACGTGTTCTACATACTTAACTATGTGAATGTAGTACGCACATTTAATCATTTTTGTATGTAAAAAATACTATATAGAAAGGGTTGTTGACTAAATGGCAAACGAATTTAAAGTTTGCGATGAATGTCAGGCCGTTAACTTAAAAACGTTAATTCCAAAATTAAAGGGAATCGATCCTGATGCAACCATCGAAATTGGCTGTCACTCATATTGTGGCCCAGGTCGTAAAAAAACATTTACCTTTGTAAATAGTAGACCTGTCGCAGCACTAACTGAGGATGAGCTTATGGAAAAAGTATTAACAAAATTAAAAAGCAAATGATAAAATGCTATCTTCACTTAGATGAAGGTAGTTTTTTTATGGACGAAATTTTGCACCTATAGCTACTTTAACTTATGATTATCCATAGAAATCCGTGTAAAGTGGCCATTTATTTCATATAATAGAAGAAATACAGAAAATGAAATGGGGTGCAATGCAAATGACACATTATGCAGAAGCAAAATTGCAAGAGGAAAAAGTGTTTAAAGATCCTGTGCATCGCTATGTTCATGTGAGAGACCAGGCGATTTGGGATTTAGTGGGTACACGAGAATTTCAACGTTTACGTAGGATTCGTCAGCTAGGCACGACCTTTTTGGTGTTTCATGGTGCTGAGCATAGCCGTTTTAATCACTCACTGGGCGTCTATGAAATAATACGCCGCATTGTCGATGATATTTTTGTAGGTCGTCCAGAATGGGATGAAAGCGAAAGACTACTAGTGCTTTGTGCAGCACTTTTACATGATTTAGGGCATGGTCCATTTTCACATGCATTTGAAAATGTGTTTGAACTCGATCATGAATACTATACGAGACAAATACTTCTTGGCGATACAGAGGTAAATGCAGTCCTGAGAAAAGTGGCACCAGATTTTCCAGAGAAAGTATCCCAAGTGATAGAAAAAACATACCCGAACAAGCTGGTCGTCAGCCTAATTTCGAGCCAAATTGATGCTGATCGCATGGACTATTTACAACGAGATGCTTATTTTACAGGAGTAAGTTACGGACATTTCGATATGGAACGTATACTACGGGTTATGCGTCCTCGGGAAAATCAAGTGGTCATTAAATCGACTGGGATGCATGCAGTAGAAGATTATATAATGAGCCGCTATCAAATGTATTTACAAGTTTACTTCCATCCGGTATCACGCAGTGCGGAAGTCGTGTTGAATAACATATTAAAACGTGCAAAACAACTGAGTATGGAAGGCTATAAGTTTAAGCATGAGCCGACCCATTTTAAAGCATTTTTTAAAAATGATATAACGCTAGAGGATTATCTATCATTGGATGAAAGTATACTCTTTACATATTTTCAATTTTGGATGAAGGAAGACGATGAAATTCTTAGTGATTTAAGTCGTCGTTTTGTGAATCGTAAACTTTTCCAATATATAGACTTAGATCCATGTGCTGAACTGGACAAGTACCAAAAGCTTCAAGCGTTATTCAGACAAGCAGGTTTGAATCCGGAATACTATTTAGTGCATGATACGACAGCGGACTTACCGTATGATTTTTATCGACCAGGTGAGGAAAACGTGCGCGTTCCGATTTTCCTAGAAATGAAAAACGGAGAGCTGCGTGAATTATCGACGGAATCCATTATAGTCGATTCTATTTCAGGAAAAATGAAGCGCGATCACAAAATCTATTTCCCTATGGATTTCCTAGAGGATACAAGCACGCATCATGATGTGAAAAAGAAAATATGTATGATATTACAAGGGAATTGACAGTGTTATGCACCATGTGTGCATAACACTGTTTTTATTTTATGAGAATTAAGGGTTTATATTTCACCTGAATGGTTCTAGAGACAAAATTGATAGCACATATGCGAGTTAGACAAAAGGGTATTCGGTGCGAGTGTTCACAAAAAAATAAGTTCGGTTATTACCATTTATATATTTTAAATGAATAATTTTTCTATATATAGTAATTATTTTGAAGATAATTTCAGATAACACTGTTAAATGTGTATAAACCGTCGATAAAACTATAAATTACTTTTTTAGCATTTTAAGATCGATATACTTATTTTAATAGTAAAATCCATAATGGTGAGTGCTTTAGAACGGTTGTTCAGAAGATGTTTAATGCTAATCTATGTAATGGAGAGAAAAACTGAAAGGGGATGGGGCAATTTATCTTCGGCACAATAAAATTAAATACGAATACATGCAGCTATGCACCTCATGGCTTTACATACATCAAGATAACTTGCTTCTAAGTAGTTCCTTTTAGAAAAACGTGTATTCGAAGAGACGATAAAAATATAGGGAGCAAAGACTAACATATGATAGTTTGTATAATCATTTACCTTTACTTAAGAGATTAGCATCGTCGACAAATTTGTTAGTTCTGGCCTTAGTCAGGAGAGAAAAATGAAGAAAAAACTAAATATCGCTATTCTAACGATGCTACTAGTGTTCCAAACAGTGCTATCGCCGATTTCAGTGTTTGCTGATGAGGTTATACCTCCTGTAGCACCGCCAACTCCAGATGCTGGAGCTGGTCTTGGAGGAGCTGATGTAGTTGTAACAAGTGATGATTCAGCTGATGTGATTGTACCAAAGAACGAGGTTAAACCATTAAATGTAGTGCCATTGGACAATCAAATTTTGGAGAACATCATTACTGATGTTAAGTTATGGAATAAAAGTGCTGTAAATGGTGTGATTCCTCCAGAGGCAGAAGAACTAAGTAAGACGAAACCTAAAGTTAGTGATATCGCCTATATTGAGTTTAATTGGAAAGTATCTACTACAACATCTGGTGATACGTTTACATTCCAGCTACCTGAGCAATTTAAAGATGCTCTAGCTCAGGATGGTTCTTTAACAGGTATTAGTGGTAATGTAGGAATCTTTAATATCACACCTGAAGGTCAGGTGACATTTAAATTTATAGTGGATCCAAATGGATTAGAGGGTAACTTCTTTGTTGCTCGTGGCTTTGATGAAAATGAGCTAGGTAATTCTACGGATGTAACAATTCCATTTAAATTTAACGGAATAGCTATTAAAGAAATTCCCTTGAAATTCGAAAGCCCTGTTAAAGATGGTATGGATAAGCTTGGTTCAGCAGATCGTCTTAGAAATCCTGAAGAAATCTCGTGGACAGTTAAGTTTAATAAAAAAGAGGCTTCATTAAGTGATGCTCAATTTGTAGACACATTACCTAAAGGATTAAAATTTGATCAAGCTACCATTAAAGTTAATAAACTAAAAGTGAGTCCAGCGGGTAACATTACAGTGGGAGACGATGTCACTCTTTCTCCAATTCCACCTGCTATTTCAAATCCAACTGTTTCGGGTGATCCTACAACAGGAGAAGTACTAAAAATTGATTTAGGTGCAACTAATAATGCCTATCAAGTGACGTATACAACAAAGGTTGTAGGAGATTTTGAAGGGCAACAGAGTTTTGAAAATTCAGCGCAATTGCTTGATGCTGGAGTAAAAAAAGAATCAGACGAAGAAATTGTGAATGGTTTGAATTTCAATGAATCTTTAAAGAAAGAAAAAGGTAAGTATAACTCAGCAGATGGTACGATAACATGGGAAGTTCAATATAACTACACTCAAAAAAATATGGATGGTGTATTGATAGATACCCCAGGAAGTGACCATACCTATGAAAAAATAGATAGAATTGAAAAAGGTATAGTAAACCAAGATGGTGAATTTGTAAGTGAAATAAACCTTTCGGATCCTGAAGTCTATGTGACAAAAGATTCTCCGGGAACAGGTCAATTCACGATTAATTTACCTGCTGGCACGGCAGCATATAAAGTCATCTATAAAACAAAGCTTGATGGTCGAGCTATGGAGAACGGTGTAGTTTCAAATACTGTAAAAAATTCGTATGGGAACAGTAAATCTAATACAGCAGATGTAAAACAAGTAGTATTAACAAAATCTATGGTGAATATTGATTATCAAGCAAAGGAAATCACATGGAAATTAATCGTGAACGAAGACAAGGCAATAATGAAGGATGTCGTGATACAAGATGATTTTGAAAATCAAAATCTAACTCTGCAAAAATCAAGTATTGTTGGAGCAGATGATGGTGATATTCAATTACTTGATGCTAACAATAATTTATCTGATACTGAACCTAAAACGACAAAAGGATTTGAAATTAGTTGGGGTTCTTTATCTGATAAAAAAGAAATTACGTATGTTACAACATTTGACCCTACTAAAAATACAGGGCCATACAAAAATACAGCAAGAATTGGTGTAAAGGACCCTACTAATGGTTTTACAGGTATTGGAGTAAAAGATCAAGTACAGCCAGTTAAACCAGGTGATTATACTAAAGATAATGGTGTTAAATCGGGGACATATAATGTAAAAGAAAAAGAAATCACATGGACAATTATTACAAACTACAATTTAAATTCGCTAACAAATGGAGTTATAGAAGACGCGTTCACACCAGGACAAATATTTCAAGAAGATTCATTTAAAGTAGAGAAACTAACTCTTGGTACAGGTACAAATCCCGACGGACAAAATCCTATTAAGGATAGCACGACGGTTTGTGAAGGGAACGATTGTACTGGATTAGTGCCTAAAGAAAATGGATTCAAATATACACTGGGCAACACTTCTGATGCGTACCGTATAACGTATAAAACAAGTCTTAAAGGTGAGCAGGTTCTAAAAGAGTATAAAAATAAAGCCACTTTAAAAGATGGTGAAGATGAGATTTCTGTAAATGAATCTCTAGAGGTTAAACCTCCACATGGTGATAAGTATGTTCTAAAGGCTGCTCAACAAGGCACTGGTGCAGAAGAGGATTTAGCGAAATGGAAAGTAACGATTAACCCAAGTCAATCGTATATTCCAGTAGATCTTACTGATCCTAAAAATCCTATAAAGCCTACTATTACAGATACGATTTCTGGAGATTCAAAATTAGTTGAAGAGTCATTTAGTCTGTATGAAGTAGATAATGGAGATGTTGGGGATGTTAATAGTGTTACACCACCAAGCAGTGGAAAGGTAACGCTGTCTACTACAGATCTAAATGCAGAGTATTACTTAAATATAGACCCAAATGGTAAAACGTTCACATTAACATTTAACAAAGCAATAGAAAAACCATATATTTTAGTATACAACTCATTTATTATGGGTGAACACAACTCAGAGCTTTCTAATAAGGTAACATTTGCTGGTCAATCATCAACAAGTGGACAGAAAGCTGATGGTGAAAAATTTAACATTCAATGGCTTGCGGCTGGTGGTGGTGCTACGAATGGTAAGGGTAAGTTGAAAATTATTAAAGTAGGTAATAATGATAAGCCACTAGCAGGAGCTGAATTCACACTTTATAATGCTTCAGGTGCTGTTGAATTAGAAAAGCTAGTCACAGATGCAAATGGTGTAGCTATTACAAAAGGTTCATATGTGATTAAGACTTACAAAGTTAAAGAAACAAAGGCTCCAGAGGGATATAAAACTATTTCTCCTAATCCAATGGATATAACTTTTACACCAGAATCGGGGCTAGGAGTTGTAAAGATTAAAAATGAGGTAAACACCGGTGCTTCATGTCCAAACTTTACATTTTCAGTGAAAGATCAAACTGGTGATGTAAGAAAGAATATTACTGTGGATTTTAAAGATTCTACAGGTAATATAAAGGCAACTGTGGCGATTGATGAGAGCGGTCTAGGCAAATTACCTTCAGGGTCAATTACTGCAGGAACTTATGATGTTTATAAAGGTAAGGAAAAGTTAGGTACGATTAAAGTTAGCTTTAACGCAGGCGAGTGTCAGGATGAAGTAAGCCTAGCAGCTGCTTGTCCAGTCTTCACCATTACAGTAAAAGACGTAAATGGTGTACTTGATACAAATAAAGAAGTAACGATTAAAGATAGTAACAAAGTTATTATAGCAACTCTAACGACGGGTTCTACTAATGGTCAAGTAACGTTACCAAGCACGACGACTCCAGGTAAGTACTATGTACATGATAAAGAAGATGTGCTATTAAAAGAAATTGATGTAGATTTCAGAGCAGGTCTTTGCCAGGTAGAAGTTCAACCACCTCCGTCAAATGCATGTTCAGTCTTCACTATTACTGTAAGAGATGAAGATGGCAACGTGAAAAAAGATGCTAAAGTTAGTGTAGAGGTAGATGTTAAAGATGCTTCTACAGATGTAATTACTACTAAGACCCTTGATCTAACAGCAAATGATGAAGGTCAAGTAACATTGCCGTCTGAAACCGTTCCTGGTCAATATACGGTTAAAGACACAAAGGATCCATCAAAAATTCTAGGCACTGTAAAAGTGAGCTATAAAGATGGAGAATGTCAGGGCAAAGTACAATATCCTAAAGTATGTACAGCTTTTGAAATTACAGTTATCAATCCAGATGGGGTAACGCCTAAAGTAAATACGGATGTTATTGTGAAAGATGAAGCGGGTACTGAAACAACTTATACGACAGATTCAGATGGTAAAATTAAATTACCAACGACTCAATTACCAGGAAATGTAACGGTTAATGAGGTAAATCCAGATGGTTCAATCGGTGAGGTAATTAATAATGTAAAAGTAACGTACACAAAAGATTGTAAAGGTACAGTTACTAAAGCTGCTTGTCCAGCATTCACATTAACAGTGAATGATAAAAAATTAGCTCCTGTTGGGGAAAATGTAAAAGTGACAATTAAAGACCAAACAGGTCGAGTAATCGAAACAGGAAAAACTGATGCAAAAGGTAAAATTGTCTTTGAGGATAAGGCAAAATTATTAGAAGGTCAAAGCTACACAGTATTTAACGAAGCAGGCGTTAAGCTTGGTGATATAACAGTTAGCTATATTGATGGTATTTGTGGAGCGGAAATTCAAGTTCCAGAATATTCTTGTCCAATTTTCACATTAACAGTTCAAGATGTGAATGGTAATCCTCGTCCTAATGTAGATGTAACAATTAAGGATGGAAAAGGCAATCCAGTGGCAACTACAAAGACAGATGGAAAAGGTGTAGCAACAGTACCTTATACTGTAGAGCCAGGTGTTTACTACGTATATGAAGGTAACGTATACATCAATTATATTACGGTTACTGACACATGTTCAGCAACTGTGAAACCACCAACTGGCGGTGGAGGCGGTGGTTGGACACCACCTCCAACAGAACCACCAGTAAATCCAGAGAATCCAACACCAGGTAATCCGGATCCAGAAAAACCAGTGAATCCAGAAAACCCAACACCAGGTAATCCGGATCCAGAAAAACCAGTGAATCCAGAAAACCCAACACCGGGTAATCCAGATCCAGAGAAACCGGTGAATCCAAACCCAGGTAACCCAGATCCAGAGAAGCCGGTGAATCCAAACCCAGGTAACCCAGATCCAGAGAAGCCGGTGAATCCAAACCCAGGTAACCCAGATCCAGAGAAGCCGGTGAATCCAAACCCAGGTAACCCAGATCCAGAGAAGCCGGTGAATCCAAACCCAGGTAACCCAGATCCAGAGAAGCCGGTGAATCCAAACCCAGGTAACCCAGATCCAGAGAAGCCGGTGAATCCAAACCCAGGTAACCCAGATCCAGAGAAGCCGGTGAATCCAAACCCAGGTAACCCAGATCCAGAGAAGCCGGTGAATCCAAACCCAGGTAACCCAGATCCAGAGAAGCCGGTGAATCCAAACCCAGGTAACCCAGATCCAGAGAAGCCGGTGAATCCAAACCCAGGTAACCCAGATCCAGAGAAGCCGGTGAATCCAAACCCAGGTAACCCAGATCCAGAGAAGCCGGTGAATCCAAACCCAGGTAACCCAGATCCAGAGAAGCCGGTGAATCCAAACCCAGGTAACCCAGATCCAGAGAAGCCGGTGAATCCAAACCCAGGTAACCCAGATCCAGAAAACCCAGTGAATCCAACACCGGGTAACCCAGGTTCAGAAAATCCAACGAATCCAGGGAATACAACTACAGGTACTCCTGGAAATTCGAACGGTGGTACATCTGTACAAGAAATTATTGACCAAGGCAAAAAATTACCACCTTACAATGCAACAACAACGCCGAGTCAAAGTACTCTAGATAAGTACAAAGACTTCCTAAACAAATACTCTCAACTTTCAAAAGAAGATCAGTTGGCAGTGGGCAAATCGGTTGATATTGATAAGATAAAAGCAGCTGCAAAGCAAATGGAAGCACAGCTTGCAAAAGGTAAGCTACCACAAACAAATGGAGCAGACCAAACAGGTATGATTGCTATTGGATTATTACTAGTAGCGGGAAGCGTATTCTTCCTACGCCGTCGTAACGCTGAAACAAAATAACAAGCTAAAAAACGCTCCAAGAGAAGAAATTCTCAAGGAGCGTTTTTTGCTGTTTCATCAAGAATCACCGATACCAAACAACTAAAAGCATTAATAAAAATCAATTATCCTTACTAGTTGAACTTTAGAATGACTCTAACCTCATATGTATTCCTAATCTGCTGAAAATGCTTAAGAAAGCTCTTCAGGTGCTTCATTCATTGGATACTGTTTAACGAAGTCAGCTTGCACCATGAGTCGCTGTTCGCCGTCTTCTGTGCATGTAATTAGTGTTAAAATAGTGTTTTCTGTATCTTCAATGACATAGACATCTGTTGCTTCGATTACTTTTTTCACGGACAGTTTGTATTCATAGATATTTGTTAAATCTGTTAAGTAAATCGCATCACCTATCTTAGTCCGATAGAGAGGTCCAAACAAGATATCTTTGCCCTCGAAATAATGGCTGGCTAATGCGTAGTTACCTTTACCTAATTGTTGAGTAGGCTTCATCGTGCCAGCTCCGACAGCGAGTGCAGTTTGGCCAACCCCTTTTAGAATTGGTAATTGCAATTGTACTTCAGGGATGACGATGCTACCGATCACAGGAAGTTTATCGATTGATGCTTGGGCTTTTAATACTTCTGTAATGGACAAAGATTGAACCGCTTCAAAATCAAAATCTGCTTCCTTCTCTAAATTGATTTGTAAATCTTCTGAAGTGTACTCAGTTGTATTTAATCGATCACTCAAATGTGCAATGATGAAGTTTTGAATGGGATTAATGAAGATGAGTATAAGACCGAGGATAAGCACACAAATTAGTAACGTATTTTTGAATTTATTCACCTTGCAGCACCTCCTTAGTGTGTTTATCGACATGGATTAGTGATTTATCGCCTTACTTTTGAATTTTATCGACATGAACATTAAAAAAAGGTAGAGCTAAATCGCTCTACCTACAATAATAGATTATTTATCACTAAAGCGAACGCCGGCAACACCGTAATGGTTTTTAGACATTTCTTCGATAAAAACAGTAACGTTTTCTACTGGTGCGTTGACTGTTCGAGAAACGGCTTCCGTTACTTCTTTGACAAGTGCACGTTTTTGTTCTTCTGTGCGACCTTCAATCATTTTCACTGTTACATATGGCATTATATAGCCCCCTTAATGGTATTTTGGTGTATATTTAAATAATAGCAGAATGGAGGGAATTAGAGTATGACAAAAGAAGAAAAACCAAAACAAAAAATAGGCTTTACAATAATAAAGAATGACCCAACAGACGGCCATAAAGGATTTGGTGTCGGTTCTCTTTCACTCGAAAACGTTTCACCAGTCATTATCGATATAGAAGAGGGCAAGGCGTCGATTGAAATTGGTGCGATGCATGCACGTAGTGATATTGAACGAGGTATTAAATTTACAACAAACCGTGAGGATTCAGAGGGTGGTAAAGCGTACTGGTTAGTATGGGTTACCATTGACCATAAAGAAGATGGCCCATACTATGCAGGGGTTACTGCGTGTGAAATGGTTGTCAATCGTGAGAAGCGCCGTGGCTATAAGATATTAGCTGATCACGTCAATAAAATGGATAAATCGATGAAGCGCCATATAATTGTTGAACATATGGATGAACCGTCTAAAAAGATACTGACGAACTTCCTAGAAGGTCATAATCCAGATATGTGGAAGCGCAGTGCAGAACAGTTGCGTCAAGACTTATCTGTATAAATAAGTCCCAATGATTGAACAATCTGTGACATTTTGCAATCGCTTTCGATATGTGGTTGAAACTGTCTCTGAAAAAAAGTACACTTGAAGCAGAGCTTACATTTTAGTAAGCTAGGACACTTGGTCTCGCGAATAGTGATGAGCGCTATGCGGCATTTGAATTACCCAAGCCGAATGCCCCATGATTCTCATCCTTTCCGTTGGCCATAAAAAAAGAAAAGCTTTCTGTTCCCACGGACACGTCTCCGGGGAAGAGAAAGCTTTTCTTTTTAGTTTATATTACGTCAAGACTAATAGCGCATCACGCCATCGAGGTCGCTTTTGAAATTTCGTATAACAATTTTGTCGTGAGGTTTCGTATACTAGAACGCATAAGGCTACACTTATTGTTCATTTTTATTATCACCTTTAAAAAGAGAAAAAGGTAACATATTCCAAATTTCACCCCACGTACTACTATCTAAAACATCGAAATTCGAACATTTTTCTGTTGGAACATCTTCAGAATTTAAGTACACTAGGCGCTGTTTAGGACATGCATCGCTTGCAAGCTTACCTGTTTCAATATCAACGACAACGCCTTTAACACCTTTTGGCTTTGTGAAGTCCTGATTTTTCGTCCCGCTATTTACCGTTTCCATAAAATCAATCCATATTTGTTTTGTAGCGGCCATGTCTTCTTTGGCAGAAAGATTTTTGCCTTGGTCGTAACCATTCCAAACACCTGCAGTTAAGTTGGGTGTATAGCCAATCAGCCACTGGTCACTATTTGTAGAACCTGATTTTGCTGCATACGTATGTGTCATACGAGAGCGAATGGCAATTCCCGTTGCAGGGGAGTAATCGCTGAATACAGGATCGAACATTCCCGTCATCATCTCTGTGAGTATATATGCGTCCTTTTTTGAAAGTACAGGTTCTGTTGCTTTTTCGACTTCTTTGTTTTCATAAATGATGTTACCATCGGCATCTTTAATAGAAACAATAGTTGTTGGTGCTATTTTTTGACCTTGCGACGCTAGAATATTATAAGCGTTCGTCATTTGGTATAGTGTTGTTTCGGCTGTGCCAAGGGCAGTCGATAAATTGTCTTCGGTACCAACATTAACATCAAAGCGACTAGCCATCTCATGGAACGTTTTAAAGCCGATATCTTCTAATGTTTTGACGGCATAAATATTATCGGAAATAGCAATTGCTTGGGCCATGGACATATCATGATCAGCAAATTTTCCATTAACGTTTTTCGGTGCATATGTTTTGCGGCCTTTATCATAGGTGAATGTAGTTTCCTTAACGTCTAGGAACGTTAATGGTGTATATCCGTTTTCAAGTGCTGCCGCATACAGAATTGGTTTAATCGTTGAGCCAGGCTGACGTTTTGCTTGTGTTACTCGGTTAAAGGAACTTGCTGCATAATCACGACCACCGACAAGTGCTGTCACTGCACCTGTATTCGATTCCATACTGACAAATGCGGCTTGTAGATCAGTATCGGGCATATTATCAGCGACAGCTTCTTCAGCTGCTTTTTGATGGGCTCTGTTCAGCGTTGTTTGAATCGTCCAGCCGCCTTCACTAATATCGAGATTTTTTGATTTTAGTAGCTCACTCGCTTCTTGCCAAGCAACATCTAGAAAATAGGGAGCAACTGATTTAGCAGCTACCCACTTATCATTTTTCAGCACGATTTGTTCTTGTTGGGCACGTGTTTTTTCTGCTTCTGTAATAACGCCCTGTTCAGCCATTAGACTTAAAATTACATGCTGGCGATTTGTTGCCTTTTCAAAGTTCACGATAGGTGAGTATAGGCTTGGTCCTTTTGGTACACCCGTGAGCATGGCTGCTTCCGCAAGCGTTAAATCACTCGCAGACTTACTGAAATAGTAGCGACTTGCTGCTTCTACCCCATACATACCATGCCCGTAATACACAGTATTTAAATAACCCTCTAGTATCTCGTCCTTATCATAAAAGACTTCTAATCTATATGCATAAAGAGCTTCATTTAATTTACGTGTCCAAGATTTTTCATGTGTTAAATACAAGTTGCGTGCGTATTGTTGTGTAATGGTACTCGCACCTTGCACTTTACTACCAGCTTTAATATCAACTAAAATAGCCCCAGCAATACGAGAGAAGTCAAAGCCATTATGCTCATAAAAATCTTTATCCTCGACAGCTACTACTGCCGTTTTTAAATAGGGTGACATTTCATCGAGATCTACCCAATAACGACGTTCACTAGTAAAGTGGTCGCCGATATGATTTTCGCTCTCGTCTAAGAAAATAGACGCTTTTGGTACTGTTAATGGAGGCGCACCAGCTAATTGAACATATATGCGTATTGCTACAAATGCTACAATAATTGCAGATGCAAAGGCGACAAAAAGTGTAAGTGCTTTACGTGTTCGTTTCACACGCTTTTGCTTACGTTGATAGCTTTTTCTTTTCATCCTACTTCACCTCGTTTTCTAACAATTTAGCTTCAGTATGTGTCTGAACATTCTCATTTAATCGAAAATATGCATAAAAACTATTGCACTTTGTTCAAAAACATCTATACTTTTTTTGTACTGATTGGAAATCACTATTCAACGTTTAAATAATCTATCTTTCGACAAAAACGTCGCAGTTGTAGATATTACACGAATTTTAGTAGCTTTTCCAATATAGTATACGTGAAAACGGGCAAGAAGGTTTCCTGCTCTGTGACAATGTTGAATTAGAAAATATATGAATCTGACTATGATCAGGCTTTAATGGAGGACTAAAAATGCGATTTGATGAAGCTTATTCAGGAAATGTTTTTATAAAAAGTCATCCTACTTATGAGGATGCACAAGCCGTTATTTACGGTATGCCAATGGATTGGACAGTGAGTTATCGTCCAGGCTCACGCTTTGGCCCACAACGGATTCGAGAAGTATCGATTGGTCTAGAAGAGTACAGCCCATATTTAGACCGTGATTTAGAGGAAGTAAAATATTTCGATGCAGGGGATATACCACTTCCATTTGGAAATGCTCAACGTTCTTTAGATGAAATTGAAAAATTCATCGTGAAGCTTTTAGAAGATGGCAAAATACCTGTTGGCATGGGTGGAGAACATTTAGTGTCATGGCCTGTGATGAAAGCTGTATCTGCAAAATATGATGACCTTGCTATCATCCATTTTGATGCACATACAGATTTACGTGTTGAATATGAAGGAGAGCCACTTTCTCACTCAACGCCAATTCGTAAAATTGCTGAGCATATCGGGCCGAAAAATGTATACTCGTTTGGGATTCGTTCAGGAATGAAGGAAGAATTTGAATGGGCAAAGGAAAACGGAATGCACATTTCAAAATTTGAAGTGCTAGAGCCTTTAAAAGAAGTATTACCAACACTAGCAGGACGCAATGTGTACATAACGATTGATATTGACGTTTTAGACCCAGCACACGCTCCAGGTACTGGTACTGTGGATTGCGGTGGTATTACATCAAAAGAATTATTAGCATCTATTCATGCAATTGCAGCAAGCGGTGTGAATGTAGTTGGCTTTGATCTTGTAGAGGTAGCGCCAATTTACGATTCATCTGAAATGACAGCTAATACAGCATCAAAATTATTACGAGAAATGATTTTAGGTTGGGTGAAATAATAAAAATCAATTATGCCTCGGCATAATTGTTCCTGACGCTTTTGGTACAAAAAATTTGCTGAATAATATAAAAGGGTGTCCCATTGAAAAATACACTGGGACACCCTTTATATTATGCTTGTAGTTCTGCAATAGCCTCTAATTCAATTAAGCAGCCATTACTTAATTCTTTAATCGGGATAATGGCACGTGCTGGTTTATGATCCCCGAAAAAGGTTGCGTAGGCTTCGTTCACTTCTCCCCATAAATCTGCAGAGGTAACATAGACTCTGCACATGACAACAGCTTCTTTTGTGAGATTGCTTGCAAGTAGTACGACCTCCATTTTTTGGAGGGCCATTAACGTTTCGGCTTGAATACCTCCTTTTGCAGGTTTCCCAGTAGCTGGATCTGCTGATGTTTGACCAGAAATATACAAATTTCCGTTACTAATCATTCCCAGCGTGTAATGCCCGATAGGCTCTTTATCTATAGATATTTGTTTCATTTGACTGACCCCTTATAAATTTATTAATTGATTTAATCCAACATTGCCACCTGAAATCAGGAAGCATACATTTTCTTTTTTTGAAGTTGGTAAAATACCCTGAAGTGCGGCGCCTATTACAATCGCCGAGGAAGGTTCTGCTAATATTTTCCCATCAAGTAGCAATGTTTGCATACCATTATGTAAAGAAATTTCATCTACGCTAACAACTTCATCGACAAGCTTTTGAACAATTGGAAAGTTTCGCTCACCAGGTTGTAATGTTAAGAGCGCATCTGCCAGAGATTGTTGTTCCTCCAAGAGTAACCTTTCGTTTGCTTGTAAGCTTTTTGCATAGCGTGAAATGACGGCAGGTTCCGCACCAATTACTTTAACATTTGGTGCCAAAGATTTTATAGCGGTCGCTATACCACTAATCAGACCACCACCACCAATTGGCACAACAATTTTATCGACTTCAGGAAGTTGTGCTAAAATTTCTAAACCTGCAGTTCCTTGTCCCGCCATAATATCAAAATCATCGTAAGGATGGATGATGGAGTAACCGTGTTCTGAACTTAGTCTTTCTGTAACTATATGTCTTTCGGCAAGCTTACATTGTATAACATGTGCACCAAGTGCGCGTATGCCCTCTACTTTAACGATCGGTGCTGTATCAGGTAAAACGATTGTCGCATGAATATTTAATAGCTTTGCAGCGTAGGCAACCCCTTTACCATGATTACCGGATGAAGCGGCAACAACTCCTTTTTGTAATTGGTCAATTGGCATAGCCAGCATTTTATTGAGGGCGCCACGCAATTTGAATGAGTTAGTTTTTTGCATATTCTCTGCTTTTATATAAACATTGCAACCTAAAACCTCGTCGAGTCCTTGTAAGCGAATAACTGGTGTTTCGTAAATATAAGGTGCAAGTTTTCTTTTGGCAGCCTGAATGCTTTCAAGTGTCAACATGAGTACCCCTCATTCCCGTTAGTTAATTGAAAATTCTGAAATAATAATATAACTGTATTGTTAGCGTTAATATCTGTCAATACAATGGAAGAAATAAATGCTATTAAGTAAGCATTTCATTACGCAAAAAAGCAAGATGACAATTTAAGTATCCCATTTTTTTAGTAGCAATATGCGATAATGGCTAGATTGTCGAATGCTGCACCTTTAGGGACTGTCCCAAAGGTCCCTCTACGCATACCGTTTCAATGTGCGTGATAGTCGTTCGGAAATATGTAATAGACCAAACTTGGAGACTTGGCTGGAGTGGTAACGCTACGAACTTTAGGAATTGGAAAAAAGGGTTTAGTCACACTTATGTTCATAGCGATTCCCCTTTACAAACTTTAATGTTTACGTAACTTGTTGAAAGGGCATATGTAATGGACTGGAGATACAAGAAATAATTAAATAATGGGGAATGAAATTTCCTTAGAATGAGGAGAATGTGAATACATGAAAAAATTACTTATAGGTACATTTACAGCAGTACTTTCTACAGGATTATTATTTGGATGTGGAACACCTGATGATGAACAGGAGCCAGATCCAACTGAAGAACCTTCTGAACAACAAGAAGATGAAAACCAAATGGATGAACAGGAGCCAGATCTAACTGAAGAACCTTCTGAACAACAAGAAGATGAAAACCAAATGGATGAACAGGAGCCAGATCCAACTGAAGAACCTTCTGAACAACAAGAAGATGATAAACAAGATGGTAACTAAAATAAACGAGTTCTCCAGTTAAATAAACCATAAAAGGCCACTCAGTGATGGGTGGTCTTAATAGTTATTATGTTATTAAAAAAATCTTTAATTATACCTGATTTAATTAGTAACGTGTCCTATACTAATGTCTCGCGTTAGAATGCTTAAATCCATTGGGAGAGTGAGCATGATGCTTTGAAAATTGAAACTAATCATTTAATCTGCTTAAACATGTCTGAATAATTAATATAATCTAAGTAGCTGCTAACAATGTGGTTACTTTTTATTATGACCAAAATAAAAAACACTTTTAGCTGTATGAGGATATGCAGCAAAATTCACAATCCTTATTAGAAACGGCCGTACAAGAAAATAGTCATAACGCCTATGAATTATCCGCTCAAATGATTCAACTAGAGGTTGTTTAGGGAACTGTTGCACGTTTAATGGAGAGAATCGACGAGATCATCTTTGTGCTAACTGTAGTTAATTAGTACATAAAGATTATGACTGTTGCCCTCCACAATAACTTAGGGAGGGTTATTTTATGTAAGAGGCTATTCTTATAATTGACCAACAAAAAAAGATTGAAGCTAATCGCCATAATCTCACTCACACACCTATACACACACTCGAATAGCTTTTAAATAGCCCCAAATATGTGCTTTTGTATACGTTATCTTGCATGGTTTGGAATTACTCGAATTTATTTAATTGTGTATGCTGTAATGTGCATCCATGCCATTTTAGGATGGCTGAAATAATTAAAGAAGAAAGTGTTCCGTTGTGTTTTCACGATGGAGCACTTTTTTAGTATGTCGTGATAAAGCTACTCAATTTAAATCTAATGCTTTGTGTAGCATTCACTTCCTTCTTGAAAAACGATACACATTCATCCTATAATAAGAAGGTTATAGTAAAAAGATATAGAAGGAGCTATCCATGATGGCGAACGAAGCAAAATCGCAGGTGAACATTAAGCTCATTTCTACGATTCGTCCGATTGATGGGGAGTCCGAAACATTTGAAATGTGGTTAAATGGCCATCTACTTGAAAAAGCAGGTAGTATGTATTTGAAATATGAAGAGGTGCAAGAGGATAAAACAATCCGCACAACGATGAAACTCGGCGAAGAGCAAGCACTCATTATGCGCGCTGGGGCAGTCAAAATGCGCCTACCATTGAACATTTTTGAACAACAATTTGGGCATTATGAAAGTGAATTCGGTTCGGTACCACTCGTTATTCAAACGAAAAAAATGACGTTTACACGACAAGAAGTAAGCGGAGATTTTTTTGTACAGTATGACTTACTGATGAGTGGGCAGTCCGTTGGGAATTATACATTAGACATTACATTTACGGAGGTACAATGATGAACGCAGTAGAACAAGTACAGCAAGCCATTAAAGATGCGATTGCGCAGGCAGTAGAAAAAGCAGGCCTAGTTGAAGCAGGCACAGAGTTAAATATTCATCTTGAAACACCAAAAGATAAAGCAAACGGTGACTATGCTACAAATATCGCCATGCAACTAACGAAATTAGCAAAAAAACCACCTCGCGCGATTGCAGAAGCTATTTTAGCAAACATCGAAACAGAAGGCACGGATATCGAGAAAATCGATATTGCGGGCCCTGGCTTCATGAACATTACTGTACGTAAAGATTTCCTTGCAGGCGTAGTAACGGCTGTACTTGAGCAAGGAGCAGACTATGGTCGCTCTACTGCAGGTGCTGGAGAAAAAGTGCAAGTAGAATTCGTATCAGCAAATCCAACTGGTGACCTTCACCTAGGCCACGCGCGCGGAGCATCTGTAGGGGATTCATTATGTAACGTTTTAGATATGGCAGGTTATGTGGTATCTCGTGAATACTACATTAACGATGCAGGGAACCAAATTAATAACCTTGCGTATTCTCTTGAAGCACGCTATAAGCAAGCTTTAGGAATGGATGCTACAATGCCTGAAGATGGCTATCATGGTGCTGATATTATCAATATTGCTGGTAAATTAGCAGAAGAGTACGGTGCTACAATTTTAGATAAACCTGAAGAAGAACGTTTTGCATTCTTCCGTCAACACGGTCTTGCTTTAGAATTAGATAAATTAAAAACAGACCTTGCGAACTTCCGTGTAAACTTTGATGTTTGGTATTCTGAAACTTCATTATACGGTAACGGTAAAATTGAAGTGGCATTAGATAAATTAAAAGCGAATGGTCACGTATTTGAAGAAGACGGTGCAACTTGGTTCCGTTCAACAACATTTGGTGATGACAAAGACCGCGTACTTATTAAAAACGACGGCTCATTCACATACCTGACACCAGATATTGCGTACCACCAGGACAAAATTGTACGTGGCTTCGATAAATTAATTAATATTTGGGGCGCTGACCACCATGGTTATATTCCACGTATGAAAGCGGCAATCCAAGCACTAGGCTACGACCGTGAAACACTTGAAGTGGAAATTATTCAAATGGTGCAACTGTATAAAAACGGCGAAAAATTCAAAATGAGTAAACGTACAGGTAACGCTGTAACAATGCGCGAACTTGTAGAAGAAGTAGGCTTAGATGCTGTACGTTACTTCTTTGTGAAAACAGCAGGCGATTCTCATATGGACTTTGACCTTGACCTTGCAGTATCGCAATCAAATGAAAACCCTGTGTACTATGCGCAATATGCACACGCTCGTATTTCTTCAATTTTGCGTTCAGCGAGTGAGCAAGGCTTTGCAGCTTCAACAGACAACTTAAATCTGTTAGTGGCAGAAAAAGAAATTGATCTACTGAAAAAAGTGGGCGACTTCCCGAAAGTCGTAGCAGATGCAGCGAAACATCGCACACCGCACCGTATCGCGAACTACATTCAAGAAACTGCTGCAACTTTCCACAGTTTCTACAATGCAGAAAAAGTACTAGATGCTACGAACAAAGAATTAACTGAAGCACGTCTAGCACTAATAACAGCAGTACGCACAACGCTTGCAAATGCATTACGCTTAATTGGTGTATCTGCGCCAGAAAAAATGTAAGAACGAAAATATCAAAACAGTTTCTGATGAAAAATCGGAAACTGTTTTTTTTGATTTTAGAGTGAGACAGAAAGAGAGGCTAAAGTAATGGATAGAACTACATAAAAACTCTTTAATGTTGTTAATTTCTCTTTTAATCAATTTCCTTGTTGTTATTGACGTTAACGTCAATGGTATACTGAGGTCAATTGAGAAGGGGGATGACATGAAAACGATTCAAGAGATAGCCAAACAATTTAAGGTTTCGACCCGTACAATTCGATATTATGAAGAACTCGGATTACTCAGACCCGATCGTTCAAATGCCAACCAACGAACCTTTTCAAAAAAAGAAATGGCAAAACTAAAGTTGATTTTCCGAGGTAAACGTTTTGGTTTTTCGTTAGATGAGATAAAAGAGATGGTGCTGTTATTTGATTTGGATCGTACTGGTGTTCAACAATTAGAGCGCACTGTCGCATATGGCGAGCAAAAAATGCACGAGATTGATGAAAAAATAGCGGAGCTTACGCAAATGAAAAGCGAATTGCAACAAATGCATGACATGTTTAGTGAAAAGTTAACTACTTTAAAGGGAGAGATGCTAGATGAATAGTTCAAATTTATTAGCCCGTAATGCCCGAAAGTATCCAATGAATGAAGCTATTATTTGTCATGGAAGAAGAATTTCTTATCGTCAACTGGATGAACAAGTGACACGCTTTAGTCATGTTTTACTGGAGCGAGGGATCGAAACAGGTGATAAAGTAGTTATTTTTATGCCAAATGTATTGGAGTTTGTCGTAAGTTATTTTGCTATTCAACGTATTGGTGCTGTTGTAGTACCTGTCAACGCGAAATTTACATTATCAGAAGTAGAATATGTCGTACAGCATGCAGATGCAAAAGCCATTATTGCTCATGAGGCTATTTTTGCAACAGTCGAAAGTATTTCAGCTGTTACACTTAAGATTAAAACTGGCCAAGTGAAAGACGGATGGCTTAGTTACGATGCACTTATCCAAGAAGCTAGTTCACAAACAATTAACTGCCAATTGAATGAGGAAAATGATTCTACAATTTTATATACATCTGGAACAACAGGTAAGCCTAAGGGTGTACTTTTTAGCTATCGAAATATATTAACCGTCGCACAAATGATTGCAATTGAAATGGAAGTCAAACCGGAAAGTCGCATATTACTGATGATGCCATTAACACATTCAGCACCATTACATTTGTTTTTGATGGCGGGTATGTTAGTGGGGGCAACAAATGTACTAACACCAACGTTTACACCAGATTTATTCATCGACATGATCGAGCAAGAAAAGACGACACATTTCTTTGGCGCACCTGTAGCGTACTTATTAACAGCGCAAATACCGAGGTTACAAACAGCTGATTTGACGTCGATGAAATGGTGGGTTTACGGTGGTGCGCCATTGTCGCAAAGTGAAATTCCTTTTATTCAAAATGCATTCCAAACAGACAATTTAACAAGTGTTTACGGCTTAACAGAGGCTGGGCCTAGTGGGGCAATAATGTTTGGAAAGGAACATACGCAGAAAGCAGGGAGTATTGGTAATCGTGCCCCGTTTGGTACAGAGCTCAGAATTGTTGATGAGAATGGTGAAGATGTGCCAGTCGGTGAGATTGGTGAAATCGCCTTGTATGGTGAAGGGAATATGAAGGGCTATTACAAGGACGAAGTAGCGACTAAGGCGGTGTTTATAGATGGATGGCTACGCTCTGGCGATTTAGCCCGCTTCGATGAGGACGGTTATATTTGGATTGTAGATCGTAAAAAGGACGTTATCATTTCAGGCGGGGTAAATATTTATCCGAAAGAAATTGAAGATTGTCTATTAAGCTACGAAGGTATTTTTGAAGTGGCAGTTATCGGTGTGCCACATCCACAGTGGGGAGAGACAGTAAAAGCGGTCTATGCTTCAAAGGTAGAAATTGATAAAGACGCACTTGAAGCTTACTTAGAGGAGCATTTAGCAAAATATAAAATTCCTCGTATTTTTGAATGCGTGGAGGCACTTCCGCGAAATGCAGCGGGCAAAATTTTAAAACAGTCGTTGAAGGGACAAGAGGTGAGCTAGCATGAAAGTATTGCAGCAGGAAGTAGCACGAACAACCAATTTTTTTACGAATGATGAGACATTGCATAAACTATTAGAAATGATGCTAGATGAAGAATTTTTAACATATGCAAAGCGTGAATTAACGGATTTGGGTGAACTTTGTGCAGGTGATATTGATGTGCGAGCGAAGCATACAGATCGTGAGGGGGAGCCTCGTTTACTGCGTTATGATCAGTATGGTGAAGAAGTGTCAGAGATTTGGGTGAATGAGGGTTATAAAAAAACAATTGAAGAAACGTACAATACAGGAATTGTTGGCTATGTGCATAAGGAAATTCCGCAGCTAGGTAGAAAAGGGAATTATGTGTATAGCTTTGCACAAGGTTACTTGCTGTCACATGCAGAGCCTGGATTTTATTGTCCTGTAACATTAACGATGGCAACAGCTTATTTACTTGATCATTATGCGAGTGATGAGGTGAAAGAACGATTTTTACCGCATGTATGTGCAACTGGAGATACAGAACTTTATGAGGGTGCGACGTTTTTAACGGAACGGCAGGGAGGCTCGGATGTCGGGGCGAATGTGGTAAAAGCTGTGCAGGATGGGGGAAGCTATCGTTTATACGGAGAGAAGTATTTTGCTTCAAATGCTGGTATGTGCGGAGTAGCGATGGTATTAGCGCGTATGGAAGATGCTCCAAAAGGATCGAAAGGTTTAACCTTGTTTGCAGTACCTTGGCGTAGTGAGGATGGCGCAGTTAATCATTTACGCATTCGCCGTTTAAAGGATAAACTGGGCGTTAAAGCAGTACCATCAGGTGAGGTTGAGTTCGATGGGGCAATTGCTTATGTCGTTGGCGACCCGAATAAAGGAATTTATTATATGCTGGAGGCACTAAACTTGTCGCGTATTAGTAATGCAATTTCTTCAATTGGTATTATGCGTCGAGGCTTTTTAGAAGCGAAGCATTATGTAACCAATCGCCATGCATTTGGTCAGCCTTTAACACAATATCCAATGATTAAGGATTCATTAGGGAAGTTTGCAGCAAAGCTACACGTAGAGGTAGCCACTGTATTTGACTTGATTCAATTGTATGATAGTGTGACAAGTGGTCAAGGTAGCGAGCAAGACATTGTCCTGAACCGTTTATATATTGCTATCATTAAAAAAGAAACAGCAGAGCAAGCTGTGCATTATGCAAGTGAGGCCATTGAGTTGCATGGCGGGAATGGCTATATTGAAGATTTTGTTACACCTCGTTTATTGCGGGATGCTCAAGTGCTAACGGTTTGGGAGGGCACAGCGAATATCATGGCGTTAGAATTAATTCGCCTAGTAGACAAATTTAATGCGCATGAGTTGTTTATAAATACTATGAAGAAACGACTAGAAAAGCTTGAAACGAATCAATTAGTTGAAATAGTTCATAGTCAACTTGAGAAACTCACTGTACAACTGAACAAATTTAGTAAATTAGATGAGGCAATGAAAACTTTTGAAGCAAAACAAGTTGCTAAGAAAATGGCACATATGTATGAAAGTGTAGTAGCTGTTGAATGGGCAGTAAAGTTTGGCGGTAAGTATGAAAAGTTAGCAGATGTTTATTTAGAGGATACGTGGGCGTTACGTGAAATGGGTGCACCAATGAAAACCGTACAGTATTTTGAAGACATAATGTAGTGTGTAGGGGCTCTAAATTAGAGTCCCTATTTTTTATCGTTGTATAATTCTATTTTCATGTATAATAAGAAAAGATTGAATAAAATGATAAAGGTTCTTTATCTGCAAAGGATAAAGTGAAAAGGGAAATCGGTGTAATTCCGATGCGGTCCCGCCACTGTAAGTGTGAGTTTTTTCAACCGATGCCACTGAAAAATTTTTGGGAAGGCATGAAAAAGCGTTAGTAGCACGAGCCAGGAGACCTGCCTTTATAGAGCAACACTAACAACCTACGAGGATAGGGTGGTGATTTTTTGCGACCGTAATATTGTGCAAGCATCGCCTCTCGTTTTTTCTAGACGAGGGGCTTTTTTATGTTTTGTAAGGTGGATGTCGATAAATTTGAAAATGTGGGCGATAAATTCACGAAGTAGGGCGATAAAATGCCAAAGTGTATCGATAAATCACAAAACAGGGCGATAAAGTACGCGCTCCCTTATTATTAGGAGGATTCAAGAGTGAAAAAGTATTGGGAAATAGGATTATCTGCATTTTTAACAATTGGCTTACTCACGGCATGTAATAAAGAAGAAGTAAAATTAAATCAGCAAACTGAAGTACCCCGTTCAGCAGATAGACTTGAGGTATTCGCGTGAGTAGAACAGCCTTAGCTTATATAACGGCAATTACGCTCTTACTAGTCAGCATTTGGTGTGGTGTATCCATAGGTTCAGTCAACATACCCTTTGAAGTGCTCTGGAATAGAGCGGCAGATGAAACAGCAGCAAATATTCTATGGAAAATTCGTATGCCACGCGTGGTACTTGCAGGACTTGTCGGGGCATCACTTGCAATTGCAGGGGCAGCATTCCAAGGACTACTAAAAAACCCACTTGCCGATCCATATACATTAGGTGTTTCTTCGGGTGCATCGGTTGGGGCAGTAATGACTTTGTTTTTCGGTATATCCATTCCAGTTGTGGGTATTTACACACTTCCAACATTTAGTATGATTGGTGCGGTATTGACGATGGTAGCTGTTATGGGTTTTGCACGGCTTGTAGATCGTTCTCTGAAAATGGAAACGTTGATTTTAACAGGGGTTATTTTTAGTTCATTTTTAGGTTCCCTCATTTCGTTAATGGTAGCGTTAACGGGTGAGGAGTTACGCCAAATTATTGGTTGGTTGCTCGGGTCTGTATCAATGCGCGGCTGGCCATATGTACAAATGATTGCGCCGTTTGTTGTGATAGGTTCGGTGATGCTATGGACGCAAAGACGTGAGTTAAATGCGTTATTGTACGGTGAAGAGCGAGCGAAGCATCTAGGTGTGAATGTAAAACGCAGTAAATATTTAATATTAGCAGGTGGTTCAATGTTAACGGGGGCAGCTGTTGCTGTATCTGGCACAATTGGCTTTGTGGGACTCGTTGTTCCTCATATGACACGTATGATCTGGGGCTCGGACCATCGTCATTTATTGCCGTTATCGTTTTTAAATGGCGCAACGTTACTCATTATTTGTGATTTAGTAGCACGTACTATTATTATGCCGCGTGAGCTCCCAATTGGTGTCATTACAGCGTTTATTGGGGCGCCAGTCTTCTCGTATATTTTCTATAAACAACGCAGAAGTAAGGGGGGTCGCGCATGATTACAGTGGAACAGTTATCAGGTGGTTATGGTGACGTACCGATTGTCAAAAATGTAAGTTTCACGGTTGAGAAGGGGAAAGTGCTAGGCATTTTAGGTCCAAATGGAAGCGGGAAATCGACGTTGCTAAAAGTAATGAGTGGTATCCTGCCCGCAACTAGTGGCTCGGTTTTGTTAGATAGAAAAAATATAAAAACTTATAATGCTCGTGCATTAGCAAAGAAAATGGCGGTCCTGCCACAGCTTCATGCAAATGCTTTTTCGAATTCGGTGCGTGAAGCAGTTTCACTTGGTAGATATCCGCATCAAACGGGCTTTTTCTCTAGCTGGTCAGATAAAGATGAGCAAGCCGTACAACATGCAATGGCGCAAACAGGTGTCTTACGCTATGAGAATACACCGATGGAATTTTTATCGGGCGGGGAGCAGCAACGTGTTTTTGTAGCACAAGCGTTAGCTCAAACAGCAGAAGTGCTATTATTAGATGAACCGACGAACCATTTGGATATTGCGCATCAACGACAAATACTAGATATGGTACGTAAAGAAGCAGTTGAATGTGGGTTAACGGTAGTGATGGTGTTACATGACATGAACTTAGCTTCGTTATACTGTGATGAGTTATTATTAATGGAGGATGGGCAAATGCGTGCAATAGGTGCACCGCATGAGGTGTTAATTGCCTCTCAAATTGAGGAAGTCTACCAGGCACGAGTAACGACGTATTCACATCCGGAAATTCCAAAGCCACAAATTACAATGATGCCTGCAACCAGTGAACATCAACCACGAGCAGTCATTACGAAAGAAAATTTTACAGTAGTAGAAGATTTTATTCAGTTAAAGTCAGAAATCCCGTTAAAAACAATTTCTTCAGCTGTTCATAATCCAGGTATTGGCTGGTATGAATGCTTTTTAAACCGCTCCGTACCAGGTGATTACATCATAAACAATGTAAAGCAAGAAGTAGCTGGATTTTTACAAAGAGAGAACTTTTCTTTGACGGGAACAGTCGTGATGCTTACAGCTGTTTCTACAAACATGGTTGCCTTGAACGAATACAAAACCGACTTTGGGAGTGTGTTTGTCATGGTAACAGCTGGTGTTGGCAATGCTGTAGATGTATCGCGTACACATGAACGTCAAGATCAGCCCTATGTGGGTACCATTAACACATGGGTCATAATTAATGGCTGTCTATCGGAAGAAGCATTTTTCCAAGCAATGATGACGGCTAACGAGGCGAAGACAAAGGCATTACAAACGGAAGATATTCGTGACAAGCGAACGAATACCGTTGCGACAGGAACTGCAACTGATAGCCTCCTCATAGCAGCAACACAAAGAGGGAAAGAAATGATATATGGTGGTCCAATAACTGAGGTAGGAAAAGTTATTGGCAGAGGTGTTTTTGAAACGACAGTGCAAGCCATTCACAACTATAAAACGAAAGCTTAGGAGATGAGAGGAATGAAACTTTACACGAAAACAGGCGACACGGGAAAAACGAGCATTATTGGCGGTCGCGTAGATAAAGACAACTTACGTGTGGAAACATACGGTACAATTGATGAACTGAATTCTTTTATCGGCAAGGCGATGAGCGAGTTAGATCGTGAATTATTTAAGGATATTTTAAGTGATTTAGAAACGATTCAGCATGAGCTTTTTGATGGTGGTGGCGACCTTGCAAATGTGATGAAGGAACGTCATTATAAATTAACAGAAGCACCGATTGAAGCAATGGAGGCCCGTATCGATGTCTTGACGGAAGAGGCCCCGCCGTTAGAGCGTTTCATTTTACCTGGAGGTGCACCGGCGGCCGCAACGTTACACATTGCACGTACAGTAGCGCGCCGAGCAGAGCGTCAAATGGTTACGTTAATGAAGGCGGTTGAAGATGTACCAGCAATTGTACAAAAATACTTAAACCGCTTATCGGATTATTTATTCGCAGCAGCACGTGTTGTGAATGCACGATTAAAAGTTGCAGACGTAGAGTACGTTCGAAGTGCAAAGGTCTTTAAATAATTTAAAAAACTACCCTGGAAAATGATCATTTTTCAGGGTAGTTTTTTTATATGTGAACTATATAATAGTGAATTATCAGAAATATTTATATTTTTATGTTGACTGAATGCTCATTCATTATTAGAATGTGAATATAATGGTAAAACGATATACATTTACGTATGAACTAGCAAATTTAATACAAAGAGGGATTCACTAGATTCAAAAGGGGGGACTAATAATGAGTCCATTATTAATCGCAAACAGTGTGTTGACAGTCGCTGTTGTATTGTATGCAGCTGGATTATTTATTTACTTGTTAAAAACACGATACAAGTATGTGCAACTGGGGAAAAAGGTTGAATTTGATGAAAGCATTAGCGAACGCATTCGGTATTTAATGGTCAATGTGCTTGGTCAAAATAAGCTACTAAAGGACGCGAAAAGCGGTTTAATCCACGTGATGTTCTTCTATGGCTTTTTAATGGTGCAATTAGGAGCCATTGATTTAATTTGGAAGGGATTAGCACCAGAGTCACATCTACCACTTGGTATTTTCTATGGTGTGTTCACATTCACGCAAGAGCTAGTGGTGTTAATGATTTTAATAGCTGTGGTGTGGGCATTCTACCGTCGTTATGTAGAAAAGTTAGTCCGTTTAAAACGTGGTTGGAAGAATGGACTTGTGTTAATTTTCATTGGTGGATTAATGGTTTCCACATTAATTGCAAATGGTATGGGGTTAATTTGGCATGGTGAGGGCTTAACGTATACCGAGCCTGTAGCATCAGGCATAGCCGCTATTTTTGGATTCTTGCCAAAATCCGTAGCAGCGGGAGTATTTTATGTGATGTGGTGGGCGCATTTACTGATCCTATTAACATTCTTAATCTATGTACCACAATCTAAGCATTTCCATTTGATTACAAGTATGTTGAACGTTTATATGAATCGATTAGACCGTACAGGTACATTAGTGCCAATCGATTTTGAAGCGCTAGAAGAAGCCGGCGAAAATGCAGAAAGTGAAGACGACATCCCGTCAATCGGTGTTGGTCGTATTCAAGATTTCACGCAAAAGCAAATGCTAGATTTATACTCTTGCGTAGAATGTGGACGCTGTACAAATATGTGTCCAGCAACAGGTACAGGAAAGATGCTGTCACCAATGGACTTAATCGTGAAATTACGTGATCATCTAACATTCACAGGAGCTGTTGTGACAAAGCAAAAGCCATGGGTGCCGTACCAAATGTTCACGAATACAAAAGGCAATCAACTTGCGATGGCAGCGGGTGCTGAAGGCACGGTAATTGAGGACATTTATAGCCCATCATTAATCGGTGATGTTATTACAGAAGAAGAGATTTGGGCATGTACGACTTGCCGTAACTGTGAAGATCAGTGTCCAGTAATGAATGAGCATGTCGATAAAATTATTGACCTTCGTCGTTACTTAACGATGACAGAAGGAAAAGTAAACCCTGATGCACAACGCGCAATGACAAACATCGAACGACAAGGCAATCCATGGGGCTTAAACCGTAAAGAAAAAGAAAATTGGCGCGATATTGATCCGTCTATCAATATTCCGACGGTAAAGGAATTGAAAAAATCAGGCGAGGAAATGGAATATCTACTATGGGTAGGTTCGATGGGTGCGTTTGATAACCGATCACAAAAAATTGCGCTTGCGTTTTGTCGATTACTAAACGAAGCAGGCGTGAAATTCGCTATTTTAGGCAACAAGGAGAAAAACTCTGGGGATACACCACGTCGTCTTGGAAATGAGTTCTTATTCCAAGAATTAGCGACGGCGAATATCGATGAGTTTGAGAAAAATGATGTGAAGAAAATCGTCACGATTGACCCACATGCCTATAATATTTTCAAAAATGAATACCAAGACTTCGGCTGGAGAGGTGAAGTATATCATCATACTGAAGTTTTAAATCAACTGATTGAAGAAAATCGTCTAGCAATGAATTATGAGGTTGATGAAACAATTGTCTTCCATGATTCTTGTTACTTAGGTCGTTACAATGACGTGTACGACGCACCGCGTGAAATTTTACGAGGTATTCCAGGTGTGAAACTTGTTGAAATGGAACGAAACCGCGAATCAGCAATGTGCTGTGGTGCTGGTGGTGGATTAATGTGGATGGAAGAGCATGTTGGAAACCGCATTAATGTTGCACGTACAGAACAAGCATTAGAAACTAACGCTTCAGTTATTTCTTCAGGCTGTCCATACTGCTTAACGATGCTTGAAGATGGGACGAAAGCGAAAGAGGTAGAGGATACAATTAGCACATACGACGTAGCGGAATTATTAGAGCGTTCAGTATTTGGCGAAAAAGTAAAAGTTGTTGAGAAAGTGCCAGAAGAAGAATCGATACAAGAGGTTGTTGCGTCGGTTGATAGTACAGAAGGAAACGAAAATATAGAGTTAAACGCAGATATACAGCGGTAATTAAAGGAATATTATCGTTATCTGAAAAATTTAAATTGCGAAATAAATATTTGTTTTGTAAAATATAACTAAGTAGAGATGGGAGTTTAATTAATGACTCCCATTTTTCATTGAAATCAGTTGAGCGAGCGTTCAGTCATTAATGATTAAGTGCTTATCGATCAATGTAAAACAAAAGGGGTGTTTTGCTTGAATAGAACAGTTATTTTAGCAGGTGCACGAACAGCATTTGGGAAATTTAATGGTAGCCTAAGTTCGTTAAGCGCTAGCGACCTTGGAGCAGTTGCCGTTAAAGGAGCACTAGAAAGAGCAAGTGTTGCACCTGAGGCAGTAGACGAAGTAATTTTAGGCACAGTATTGCAGGCAGGTCAGGGACAAATACCATCAAGGCAGGCAGCTATTAAGGCAGGTTTGGCGGCGGAAGTGAAAACAGAAACGATTAATAAAGTTTGTGCTTCAGGTATGCGTGCCGTAACACTAGCGGATCAGTTAATTCGTTTAGGGGACGAGGAAGTGATTGTTGCTGGTGGTATGGAATCGATGTCCAATGCACCTTATTATTTATTAAATGGTCGTACGGGTTTACGTATGGGTGATTCGAAATTGGTGGATGGTATGATTTATGATGGACTATCATGTGCGTTTGATATAGCAAGACCACATATGGGGAGCTATGGCAACTCGACTGCCACTGAATTCTCATTAAGCCGTGAGGAGCAAGATGCTTGGTCTGTGAGAAGTCATGAACGAGCATTAACAGCGATTGAAAAGGGTTATTTTGCAGAGGAAATCGTGCCTGTAGAAATACCGCAGCGAAAAGGCGAACCACTTCTATTTAAGGTTGATGAGGCACCTAGAGCTAGTACATCTTTGGAAGCGCTAGCAAATCTAAAACCAGCATTCGAGAAGGACGGTACAATCACAGCAGGTAACGCACCAGGCGTTAATGATGGAGCATGTGCCTTTGTGTTAATGAGTGAGGAGCGAGCACAGCGTGAAGGCAAAGAAACACTTGCAGTTGTACTTGGTCATGCGGAGATTGGTGTTGAACCAAAGAATTTCCCACAAACACCGGGGCTTGTTATTAATAAGCTTCTAGAAAAGACGGGTAAAACATTAGTTGATATTGATTTGATTGAAATCAACGAAGCTTTTGCAGCAGTTGCACTAGTTAGCAATCAGCTTGCGAAACTTAACCCAGAAAAAGTAAATGTTAACGGTGGCGCAGTGGCACTAGGTCATCCAATTGGAGCATCTGGTGCACGCATTATTTTGACACTTGCGCATGAGTTAAAACGCCGTGGTGGTGGCATTGGTATTGCAGCGATTTGCTCAGGCGGCGGACAAGGTGACGCTATTATGATTGAAGTACCAAAAACAGGGGGCAATGCATGATGGGAATTCAAAAAGTAATGGTCATTGGTGCCGGACAAATGGGTTCTGGTATTGCGCAAGTTTGTGCACAGGCTGGTTATGACGTGAAACTTAATGATATGAAGCAAGAATTTTTCGAGCGTGGTTTAGGAGTTATTACAAAAAACTTAACACGTGACGTTGAAAAAGGCCGTAAAACCGAAGAAGAAAAAGTAGCTATTTTAGGTCGTATTACAATGTCACTAGACTTACAGGATGCTAGTGAAGTGGATATTATTATCGAAGCAGCTGTAGAAAATATGGAGATCAAGCAATCTATTTTTAAGCAACTAGATAAACTAGCACCGGCCCATGCGATATTAGCAACAAACACATCATCCTTACCAATTACGGAAATTGCAGCTGTAACAAATCGTCCAGAGCAAGTAATTGGCATGCACTTTATGAACCCTGTGCCTGTGATGAAGCTGGTTGAAATTATTCGCGGATTGGCAACCGCTGATGATGTGTACAAAGAAGTTGAAGAAATGACAGTGAAATTATCGAAAACACCTGTGGAAGTGAATGATTTCCCTGGTTTCATCGCGAATCGTATCTTACTGCCAATGATTAATGAAGCGGTATATGCATTATATGAAGGCGTTGCGACAAAAGAGGCCATTGATGACGTAATGAAACTGGGTATGAATCATCCAATGGGGCCACTTACACTAGCTGATTTTATTGGCTTAGATACATGTTTATCGATTATGGAAATTTTACATGAAGGCTTAGGAGATAGTAAGTATCGTCCTTGTCCATTGTTACGTAAATACGTGGCAGCAGGCTGGCTTGGGAAGAAATCTGGTAGAGGCTTCTACATTTACGAGTAATAATCCTATGGGGATGGGATTTTTTACGTGACAACAAAGAGGGGTGACATAGATGCTTTTACAGTTTACAGAAGAGCAAATCATGATGCGTGATATGGTGCGTGATTTTGCGAAAGAAAAGATTGAACCATGGGTAGAGCATATGGAAGCTGGGGAGTTTCCGCGTGAGTTGCTAACACAAATGGGCGAACTTGGCTTAATGGGGATTACAGCTCCAGAGGAATTTGGTGGCTCGGCGATGGATTTTACATCATATATACTTGCCATTCATGAACTATCAAAAGTTAGTGCGGTAATGGGTGTTATTTTATCTGTACATACGTCAGTTGGCACAAATCCAATTATTTATTTTGGAAATGACGAGCAAAAACAACGTTATGTATCAAAGCTTGCCTCAGGCGAGTTTTTAGGAGCATTTTGTTTAACGGAACCTAGTGCAGGTTCAGATGCGGGATCGTTACAATCGAAAGCGAAAAAAGATGGCAATGATTATGTCATTAACGGTTCGAAGGTGTTCGTTACAAATGGTGGTGAAGCAGATGTATATATCGTCTTTGCTTCCACTAATACAGAGGCAAAAACACGTGGTATTTCAGCATTTATCGTTGAAAAGGGAACACCGGGCTTAGTCATTGGGAAAGACGAAAAGAAAATGGGTTTACATGGTTCACGTACGGTGCAGCTGACGTTTGATAATTGCCGAGTGCCAGTGAGCAATCTCCTTGGAGCAGAAGGAGAAGGCTTTAAAATCGCGATGGCCAATTTAGATGTAGGTCGTATAGGTATTGCCGCACAGTCTTTAGGTATTGCAGAGGCGGCACTTGAAGCGGCAACTGCTTATGCGAAAGAACGCGTGCAATTTGGTAAGCCGATTGCAGTACAACAAGGAATTGGTTTTAAGCTTGCAGATATGGCGACTGCGGTGGAAGCGGCAAAGCTACTTGTGTACAAAGCTGCTGATTTACGTTCTAAAGGTTTACCGTGCGGGCAAGAGGCGTCGATGGCGAAGCTTCTTGCGTCACGCACAGCGGTGCAAACAGCAATCGAAGCTGTTCAAATCTTTGGTGGCTATGGCTACACAAAGGATTACCCAGTGGAACGCTTTTTCCGCGATGCGAAGGTAACTGAAATTTATGAAGGTACTAGCGAAATTCAAAAACTTGTTATTAGCAAACACTTACTTAAATAAAAGGGGATATGACCAATGAATTTTCAATTATCTGAAGAACATGAGCAATTGCGTGAAATGATTCGCGACTTCGCAGTTAATGAGGTAGCCCCAACTGCAGAGTCACGTGACGAACACGAAGAATTCGACCGTGGTATTTTCGACAAAATGGCGGAGCTAGGATTAACGGGTATTCCGTGGCCAGAAGAGTATGGTGGCGCAGGCTTTGACTATCTTGCATACGTCATTGCAGTAGAAGAATTATCACGTGTATGTGCGTCAACAGGGGTAACATTATCGGCACATACATCTTTAGCAGGCTGGCCAGTATATAAATACGGCAATGAGGAGCAAAAGCAAAAATACCTTCGTCCAATGGCAGAGGGCAAACATATCGGCGCTTATGGCTTAACAGAGGCAAGTTCAGGCTCAGATGCAGGCGGTATGAAGACATACGCTAAACGTGATGGTGATGATTATATTTTAAATGGTTCTAAGATCTTTATCACAAATGGTGGGGTAGCAGATACATATATCGTATTTGCGGTAACTGATCCAGAGGCGAAAAACGGTACATCCGCATTCATCGTTGAAGCTGGCTTTGAAGGCTTCTCAGTTGGGAAAAAAGAAAAGAAACTAGGCATCCGTTCATCACCAACGACTGAAATTATTTTCGATAATTGTCGTGTGCCAAAGGAAAACTTACTTGGTGCAGAGGGTGATGGCTTTAAAATCGCAATGACGACACTAGATGGTGGACGTAATGGTATCGCTGCACAAGCAGTTGGTATTGCACAAGGTGCACTTGATGCATCTGTTGATTATGCAAAAGAACGTGTGCAATTCGGCAAGCCAATTGTAGCAAATCAAGGGGTAGCTTTTAAATTAGCAGACATGGCAACATCTATCGAAGCATCAAGGCTCCTAACATATCAAGCAGCTTGGTTAGAGTCAAATAACTTACCATATGGTAAAGCATCGGCAATGGCGAAATTAATGGCTGGTGACACAGCAATGAATGTAACGGTAGAAGCTGTTCAAGTATTTGGTGGCTATGGTTATACGAAAGACTATCCAGTTGAGCGCTACATGCGTGATGCGAAAATAACTCAAATATACGAAGGTACGCAAGAAATTCAACGTCTTGTTATCTCGCGTATGTTGACTAAATAATATATGGTCGATAAAACAAAAGGGCCTCAAGTCCAGTCCACTGTAAAAGATGAAAGTCTTATTGCCGTTCGTCGAGAACAGATGATTCAAGGTGCTATAAAGTTATTTAAAGAAAAAGGCTTTCATCGTGCGACAACGAGAGAAATTGCTAAGGCGGCGGGGTTCAGTATTGGTACACTCTATGAATATATTCGCACAAAAGAAGATGTACTTTATCTCGTTTGCGATAGCATATATAAGCAGTCGATGGGTCGTTTAGCAAATTTTGAAATTAAAGAAGGTACAGTTGATGACCTAAAATCAGCCATTCGAGAATACTTTTTACAAGTAGATGGCATGCTCGATGAATTAACAATAATGTATCAAGAGACGAAATCCTTATCGAAGGAAGCACAAGCCTATGTATTTAGTAAGGAATTTGAAATTGTAGCTGTCGTAGAGCGTTTACTTAAACGTTGTGTGCAGTCAGGGGAAATTTCAATGACAGATAAGCAGATTCATATGGCCGCGAATAGTTTAGTCGTCCAAGGACAAAGTTGGGCATTCCGTAAATGGGCTCTTCACCGTCAGCATACGCTCGATGAGTATATTGAAATGCAAACGACATTGTTCATTTCTGGCATTAAGGGGTTTTAACTTAAGTATTACTAAGAGATAAGCCGGTAATTGCATAGTGCTACATTGCAATTGCCGGCTATTTATCAATTGGTGGGTTCATTACCAAAGATCGGAGATGACATCCGATTTAAAGAGCGCCAACCGGAACGGAAATCAACTCCACGTTATGGTGATGAGCCATTAATAGTGTGTTGAGCAACGCGCTCTTTTTTCAACGACAGAGTAAATTCACTAACGGGAGAAAGTGGGGATTTCATATGACAAAGGTAGAAGTACATCGTCCGATAAATCATGTTCGCTTTGTAACAGCATCAAGTCTTTTTGATGGGCACGATGCTTCGGTTAATATTATGCGACGCATTTTACAATCGAGTGGAGTAGAGGTTATCCATTTAGGACATAACCGCTCGGTAGAGGAAGTCGTCAATGCTGCGATTCAAGAGGATGCACAAGGTATAGCGGTGTCTTCGTATCAAGGTGGGCATATGGAATACTTCAAATATATGTATGATTTACTGCATGAAAAAGGGGCACCGCATATTAAGATTTACGGCGGTGGGGGCGGTGTTATTTTACCGCGTGAAATTAAAGAGCTGCATGCGTATGGTATTTCAGGTATATTCTCGCCAGAAGACGGGCGCGTGCTAGGGTTACAAGGGATGATCAATGAACAAATTAAGGGCTCGGATTTCCCAACAGCGACAGGCGATTACGCGGAAAAGTTAGACGCTTTAAGCACGGAAACACCTGAGTTATTAGCAAATTTAATTACCGCGGCCGAATCAAATGATGATGAAGAAACGAAAGCGATGTTAGAAGAAGTACGTAAACGTTCGAAAGGCACACCGATTCTTGGTATTACAGGAACAGGTGGCGCAGGGAAATCTTCGTTAACAGATGAGCTTATTCGTCGTTTTCTAAAAGAATTTCCTGATAAACGAGTGGCCATTCTTTCCGTCGACCCGACAAAGCAAAAAACGGGTGGGGCATTACTAGGCGATCGTATTCGTATGAATGCAATTTTCAATAACCGTGTGTATATGCGAAGCTTGGCAACACGTGGCTCGCGAACAGAGTTATCAGCTTCAATTGGAGATGTGTTAGATGTTGTTCGAGCTGTTGGTTATGATTTGATCATTGTAGAGACAAGCGGTATTGGTCAGGGAGATGCAGAAATTACGAAATACACAGATTTGTCTATGTATGTCATGACGAGTGAATTCGGTGCACCAACACAACTTGAAAAAATCGATATGATTGATTTTGCTGATATCATTGCCATCAATAAATTTGAACGTAAAGGCTCAGAGGATGCATTGCGTCAAGTACAAAAACAGTTTCAACGCTCTCGTGAGTTATGGGATACGCCGATTGATAGCATGCCGGTTTATGGCACGATTGCAAGCCAGTTTAATGATAAAGGGACGAATGCTTTATTTGCAGCGTTAGTAGCTAAGATTAACGAAAAAACGGGTAGCAATTGGGAAACGAGTTATGAACAATTCGCCAAAACACAAAAGCAGGATGTCATTATTCCAAATGATCGTCGCTACTATTTACGTGAAATTACGGATACAGTACGTGGTTATCATAAAAAATCGGAACAGCAAGTGGGCTTTGCACGTCGCTTATTCCAATTAGAAGGTGCGATTACAGCTGTAAAGGAAAAAGCAGCAGATGATGCACTTGTCGCATCTCTTACATCTTTAGCGGAAGGTGTCAGAGATGAATTAACAGCAGAATCGAAGCGTATATTAGATAATTGGCAAAAATTAAAAGAAGCGTATACTGGCGATGAATTTGTCACGAAAGTCCGTGATAAAGAAATTCGTACGATTTTAACGACGACAAGCCTTTCCGGCACGAAAATCCCAAGGGTTGTCTTGCCAAAGTTCGTTGACTATGGTGAAATTTTACGCTGGGTATATCGTGAAAATGTACCAGGTGAATTTCCGTTTACCGCTGGTGTATTCCAGTTTAAACGTGAAGGCGAAGATCCGAAAAGGCAATTTGCCGGTGAAGGGACGCCAGAACGTACAAATAAGCGCTTCCATTACTTATCGAAAGACGACGATGCAAAGCGTCTATCAACCGCATTTGATTCGGTGACTTTATACGGTGAGGATCCAAATCATCGTCCAGATATATACGGTAAGGTTGGGGAATCAGGTGTATCGATTTGTACGCTAGAGGATATGAAAAAGCTATATGCAGGCTTTGACCTTTGTGCACCATCTACATCTGTTTCGATGACGATTAACGGGCCAGCACCAATAATTCTAGCTATGTTTATGAATACAGCGATTGATCAGCAAGTGAAATTGCGCGAAGAAGAACTTGGTCGCACATTGACAATGGAAGAATTTACTGACGTACGAACACGTACAATGCAAGTAGTACGTGGAACAGTACAAGCTGATATTTTAAAAGAAGATCAAGGGCAAAATACATGTATTTTCTCGACTGAATTTGCGTTGCGTATGATGGGTGACATTCAGCAATACTTTATCGATCAAAAGGTGCGTAATTATTATTCGGTATCGATTTCTGGCTATCATATTGCAGAAGCCGGTGCAAATCCAATTTCGCAGTTAGCATTTACACTTTCAAATGGCTTTACGTATGTTGAGTACTATTTAAGTCGCGGCATGAATATCGATGATTTTGCGCCTAACTTATCCTTCTTCTTCTCAAATGGACTTGACCCAGAATATACGGTAATCGGTCGAGTGGCGCGTCGAATTTGGGCAGTTGTCATGCGTGATAAATACGGTGCGAATGAGCGAGCACAAAAGCTGAAGTATCATATACAAACTTCGGGTCGTAGTTTACACGCTCAGGAAATTGACTTTAATGATATTCGTACAACGTTGCAGGCGTTAATGGCGCTACAGGATAACTGTAATTCCTTGCATACAAATGCTTACGATGAAGCGATTACTACACCAACAGAAGAATCTGTTCGCCGTGCCATGGCAATTCAAATGATTATTACGAAAGAGCATGGCTTAGCGAAAAATGAGAATCCATTACAAGGTGCCTTTATAGTAGAAGAATTAACAGACTTGATTGAAGAAGCAGTGCTAGAGGAGTTCGACCGCATTAATGACCGCGGTGGTGTTCTAGGCGCGATGGAGACTCAATACCAACGTGGTAAAATTCAAGAGGAATCCATGCATTATGAAATGTTGAAGCACTCAGGTGAATTACCGATTATTGGTGTGAATACTTACCTAAATCCAAATCCACCAACTGCTGATGCAATAGATAATATGGAAATTGCACGTGCGTCTACGGAAGAAAAAGAAACGCAAATTCGTAATTTACAAAGTTTCTGGCAACAGCATAATGCAGAATTGGAAGCGGCACTTAATCGCTTACAGACAATTGCTATAAACAATGGTAATATTTTTGAAGAGCTGATGAACACAGTAAAAGTAGCAAGTTTAGGACAAATTACGAATGCTTTATATGAGGTAGGCGGTCAATTCCGACGTAATATGTAAAAACAAATCCTAATACGGTTTTTATATATTACAATTTCAACTAGTTAATGTAGAATGTTTCTATATTTTATCAGTGTCTAGTCATTCGATTAGGCACTGCTTTTCATTTTCGTTATAATATAAATGACAAACAAAGGGGGCGCAGTAGAGGGTGAAATCCATTATTCACTACATTATCATTTTAGCTTTAGTATTGGGGGCAATTTTCCTGTATAATAAGCAAATTGGCGCAATTCCTTTGCTATTATTGTCGATTTATTTATTTTACGTAGGTATTAAAATAATGATTAATATAAAAAACAGTAATTGAAGCTAGCTAAGAGGTTAAAACTTTGTATATAATGGGTATTATGCTTATGGTATGGAAGGTTACTTTTGCGCAGCATATTAAAATGCGCGCTTTTTATATGATTTTCTAATAAAGCACCATTTAATTTTAAACATCCTAAATGTGATGAGGGAAAGGACGTGCACGAATTGAATTTTCGTGAAATGACAAAAGAACAATTAGCTGAAGAGTCGTTAATTGATTTAACGCATGCAATTTTAGAAGAAAAACGCACTTCAATTCCATTAAATGATTTACTAACAATTCTTAAAGAATTAACAGGTTTAAAAGACGCAGAAATTAAAAGACGTTTACTACAATTTTACACTGACCTGAACATTGACGGCCGCTTTTTATACAACCAAGAAAATGGTTGGGGCTTACGTGAATGGTTTAAAGTAGAACAAATTGAAGAAGAAACAGCTCCTTCTGTGAAGACGCACAAGAAAAAAGCTAAATCTGTCGTTGGAGACGATGACGATGATCTTGATTTAGATGAAGAAGAAATCGACTTTGATGAAGACTACGAAGAATTCGTTGAAGAAGAACTTGATGAAGAAAAAGTAGATATCGATTTTGATGATGAAGAAGAGATTGAAGAGATTGAAGTAATCGAAGAAATTGAAGAAATCGAAGTAATCGATGAAGACTTTATCGAAGAAGAATTTGAAGTAGAAGATGAACTTGAGGAAGAAATTTAATTATTCAAATGCAACTTAGTTTTTATCTTTTTTGTACTTGAAGTAAAAAATCTTGACTTCTTTCCTAGTTCCGTTTAATCTTTTACTTGGGCTCCTTAAAAGAGGAGATTGACCGTGTATTTAATACGCTCCCCCTGCAAACCTATGCAGGAGGGGCGTTTTTTATTTTTTAAAAAAATAAGAAAGTATACTTTTCATTTGAGTTTAGGCATTAACGACGACGTTCGAGTGAGCGAAGCGACCCCTGACGAAAGGGGGAGTACGTTTACTTTCGTTTCGGGCGCGAATGCGCTTTTCTTAAAAAGGAAAGTATTAAAGAGATAGAAACTTTTACAGCTTCGAATTGCATGTGCTATTTGCATACATTCTCGGCTTTTCTTATTTTTAATAGCTATTTTAGATTAATTAAGGAGGAATTTTTTCATGACTAAGTATATTTTCGTAACAGGTGGGGTTGTATCATCACTTGGAAAAGGGATTGTTGCAGCATCTCTAGGACGTTTACTAAAAAACCGTGGATTAGAAGTAACAATCCAAAAATTTGATCCATACATCAATATCGACCCAGGTACAATGAGTCCTTATCAACATGGTGAGGTGTTTGTAACAGATGACGGCGCTGAGGCTGACTTAGACTTAGGTCACTACGAGCGTTTCATCGACATTAACTTAGGAAAACACTCAACTGTGACTTCTGGTCGTGTGTACCAAACAGTTCTACAAAAAGAACGCCGCGGTGATTATAACGGTGGAACAGTACAAGTAATTCCTCATATTACGAATGAAATCAAAGAGCGTATTCAACGTGCGGGCCGTGAAACAAATGCAGACGTTGTGATTACAGAAGTAGGCGGAACTGTAGGGGATATCGAATCACTACCATTCCTTGAAGCAATTCGCCAAATGAAAACAAATCTTGGCCATGACAATGTTATGTACGTACACTGTACGTTAATTCCATACATTAAAGCAGCTGGTGAGTTAAAAACGAAACCAACACAACATTCTGTAAAAGAATTACGTGCTCTAGGTATTCAACCAAATATCATTGTTGTACGTACAGAGCAAGAAGTGCCAGAAGAAATGAAAGAAAAATTAGCATTATTCTGTGACGTGCAGCCACATGAAATTATTGAATCTCGTGATGCAGAGCACTTATATGAAGTACCACTAAACTTACATGCACAAGACTTTGATGACATCGTTCTTGACCATTTTGGCATCGAAGCACCAGAGGCTGACATGGAAGAATGGCGTGACCTTGTAGAAAAAGTGAAAAACTTACCGAATAAACGTAAAATTGCATTAGTTGGTAAATACGTAGAGCTGCAAGATGCCTATATTTCTGTTGTAGAAGCATTGAAACATGCAGGCTATGCGTTCAACTCAGATATCGAAATTGATTGGATCAATGCAGAGCATATAACTGCAGAGAATGTTGCTTCATTACTAAAAGAGTCAGATGCAATTTTAGTGCCAGGTGGATTTGGTGACCGTGGTGTTGAAGGGAAAATTCTTGCAACACAATATGCACGTGAAAATGATGTACCATTCTTAGGTATTTGTCTTGGTATGCAGTTGGCAACAGTAGAATTCGCACGTAATGTATTAGGTTTACAAGGTGCACACTCTACAGAGCTTGACTCTGAGACGCAATATCCAATTATTGATTTCTTACCAGATCAAAACGAAGGTGTAGACCTTGGTGGTACATTACGTCTTGGTTTATATCCATGTAAATTACAAGAAGGTTCAAAAGCGAGCAACGCTTATGGCAAAGAGCTTGTTTATGAACGTCATCGTCACCGTTACGAATTCAATAATGAATACCGTGAAGCAATGGAAGCAGCAGGTCTTGTATTCTCAGGTACAAGCCCAGACAACAAACTAGTGGAAATAGTCGAGTTACCAGACAAAAACTTCTTCGTCGCTTGTCAATTCCACCCAGAGTTTGTGTCTCGTCCAAACCGTCCACAACCATTATTCCGTGACTTCATCGGTGCAACATTTAAATAATATAGGACAATATAAAAGCTCACTTTCCCTTAGAGATAGGGAAAGTGAGCTTTAATTTTGTTGATAAAGTATCTAGTCCATAGAAATTGCATGAATGAATCGTTCTTAAAAATGGTCTCTACAGCAAAATCTGTACTTAAAAGCTCCTTTAACTACAGAAATGAGGGGTTGATTTCCGTTCCGGCTGGGCGCTTTCCGGGGGGCGTCCGATGAGCCGCTTCACTCGCTACGCTCTCTCCAGGGTCTCATCTGGGACGCTAATCCCCCAGGAGTCGCCCAGCCTTCACTCCAATCAACCAGCAATCTAAAATTACTTATAGTTCTTCTTCATCAAGGTTTAGCATTTCATCAAAAGCCATTTTTATTGCTTCATAAATAAAAAGGGCAGCTATCGTATGTGGTACGACAATTCTCTCGCCTAAATCATTTGGTATCAGTCCACCTCGAATACGTGTTGAAATATATGTGTATGCTAAATCAGCTAATGGATTTTCAACAGTCGACACTTCACTAGCAACTGCCGCAAATGGAATGAAATCATCATTTAATTTTTGTGCAAGGGCAAGAGCCTCCTCGTCAAATGCACTTCGTGTGAAAATACATACACGATCTGCTTCTTCCAATATAGTATCTTTTGTCCAGGGTAATAATTTTGTAAATCGTTCTACACCGTGGAGCGCATTTACTTCAATTGCCTGCATTTCACCAAAACAAGCAAAATAGATATTACCAGCACCAATGCCAGCTTGAGCTAACAAACGTGCAGTTTCTTCAATTGCTTCTTCTTCGTTTTGTGTTATTCTTTGTAATAAACCACTCAATTGAGTTGTAAGTATTTTCGACATATTTCCACCTCTTTTAATATTATATATTTGAGAAATATATAAATCAAAAACAAAAAATATATAATACTTGAAGGTATTAAGCGATAACTAGAGAAGTATACAATAAAGAAAAGATTCAGGTAAAATATTACAAATAAATTACTGAGGGGCTGAATAGAAGGTGAAACGTTTACTAATTGTTGATGATCAGCAGGGAATTCGTTTGCTTTTAAATGAGGTAATGAAAAAAGAGGGATATGCTACATATCTAGCGGCAAATGGAATCGAAGCATTGAGTTTTGCAGAGGAACATGAGATGGATTGCGTTTTACTAGATATGAAAATACCAGGAATGAATGGGATTGAGATTTTAAAACGTTTGAAAGAAAAATGGCCAGGGCTTCCAGTATTTATGATGACTGCATATGGAGAGCTTAATATTGTGCAAGAGGCGCTTAGCTTAGGTGCCATTCGTTATTTTACAAAGCCTTTTGATATTTTTGAAGTACGGGATGAAGTCAATAAAATTTTAAAAGTTTAAACTCGCAGGCAGTGACAAGCACAGCCTGTTTTAGTTGCTGTTGGCAGATAAAAGAACTGAAAATATTTCTCATAACTATGCTCGCGTAGAAAATCATGTACAATCTTTCCGCTTTTGGTACATAAAATAGGTGTGAACTGAAAATACTTTTCAGAGTACTCTATTTTTGCTATGATTGAAATGCAAATTTGCGAATACAAAATAGTCCTACAAGGAGGATTTTTATAATGGCATTAGTATCAATGAAAGACATGTTAATTAAGGCAAAAGCAGAAGGTTATGCTGTAGGTCAATTCAACATTAACAACCTTGAATTTACACAAGCAATTTTACTTGCTGCACAAGAAGAAAACTCTCCGGTTATTTTAGGTGTATCTGAAGGCGCTGGAAAATACATGGGCGGATTTATCGCAGTAGTACACATGGTAAAAGGATTAATTGAAAGCTATAATATTACAGTACCAGTAGCAATTCACCTTGACCACGGTTCAAGTTTTGCTAAATGTAAAGAAGCGATTGATGCTGGCTTCACATCTGTTATGATTGACGCTTCACATCACTCATTTGAAGAAAACGTAAAAATCACTTCTGAAGTTGTTGAATATGCACATGCTAAAGGTGTTTCAGTAGAAGCAGAACTTGGCACAGTAGGTGGCGAAGAAGATGGCGTAATCGGCGGCATCATGTACGCAGACCCAGCAGAATGTAAAAAGCTTGTAGAAGCTACAAACATTGACTGCTTAGCACCAGCATTAGGCTCAGTTCATGGCCCTTACCAAGGTGAACCAAACCTTGGCTTTAAAGAAATGGAAGAAATTTCGAAATTAGCAGAACTTCCATTAGTATTACATGGCGGTACTGGTATCCCAACAAAAGATATCCAACGCTCTATCTCATTAGGAACGGCAAAAATTAATGTTAATACTGAAAACCAAATTGCGGCAACAAAAGCGGTTCGTGAAGTATTAGCAAATGATACTAAAGTATACGACCCACGCAAATATTTAATCCCTGCGCGTGATGCCATTAAAGCAACAGTAATTGGCAAGATGCGTGAATTTGGTAGCTCACAAAAAGCGTAACTTTTGTTTTACATGTTAAAACAACATAAGATGAATATTATGTACGATAAGAGAAGTGTTGATGCTTAAATCGACCTTCTCTTGTTTTTAAGAGAACGACTAATTAACAGTTATTTAATAATATAAGATAAATGGGTTGAGGAGGAAATAATATGAAATTTTTTATTGATACAGCGAATTTTGAAGAAATTAAAGAAGCACATGCATGGGGGATTTTATCAGGAGTTACAACAAACCCGTCATTAGTAGCAAAAGAAGCAAACGTATCTTTCCATGATCGTTTACGTGAAATTGCTGAGCTAGTTGATGGTTCAATTAGTGGTGAAGTTATTGCTCTAGATGCAGAAGGTATGATTAAAGAAGGGCTAGAATTAGCCGCAATCGCGCCGAATATCACAGTGAAATTACCGATGACACCAGATGGTCTAACTGCGTGTAAATTCTTTTCAGAAAAAGGCATTAAAACAAATGTAACGTTAATTTTCAGTGCAAATCAAGCGTTAATGGCTGCTCGTGCAGGTGCTACATACGTATCTCCATTTATCGGCCGTTTAGATGATATTGGTCAAAATGGTGTAGAACTTATTGAAACAATTGCTGATATTTTCACAATCCATAATATTAAGACAGAAATTATTGCAGCTTCAATTCGCCATCCGCAACATGTGACTGCAGCAGCACTTGCTGGAGCACATATCTCTACAACGCCTTTCAAAGTGTTAAAACAACTTTTCCATCATCCATTAACTGATAAAGGAATTGAAGGATTTTTAGCGGATTGGAATAAGAGAAAAAGCGAATAATAAGAATATATAGTCAGACAAATAAAGAAAAGCGCATTCAAGCGCGTATATACCCTAGGGTTTAAAACGACGCAGATGACTTGGTGTGAGTGCATGGATAATTATGAAAAAATTTTACTTTCCAATCATGAGGGAGAACGCAAAATGGATGTATATAAAATTACTGGCGAAAATCGTCTTAAAGGTACAATTAAAGTAAGTGGTGCAAAAAATAGTGCAGTCGCCTTAATTCCTGCATCGATTTTGGCGAGCTCTCCAGTGACAATTGGAGGAATACCAGAGATTTCTGATGCTTGGACGTTAAAAGCACTATTGGAAGAAATAGGTGGTGAAGTGTCATTTGAGGACGGGAAAATGGTAATTGACCCGTCGGAAATGGTTGCACTACCGTTACCAAATGGTAATGTAAAAAAGCTTCGTGCCTCGTATTATTTAATGGGTGCGATGCTTGGACGTTTTAAAAAAGCTGTTATTGGTTTACCTGGAGGCTGTTTCTTAGGTCCACGTCCAATTGACCAACATATTAAAGGCTTTGAAGCACTTGGGGCCAAAATCACAAACGAACACGGCGCTATTTATTTACGTGCGGATGAACTAATCGGAGCGAAAATTTATTTAGATGTGGCGAGTGTAGGCGCAACAATCAATATTATGCTAGCAGCTGTACGGGCAAAAGGACGTACGATTATTGAAAATGCGGCAAAAGAACCTGAAATTATTGACGTTGCCACGTTGTTAACAAATATGGGCGCTAATATTAAAGGTGCGGGTACGAGTGTTATTCGTATTGATGGTGTTGATGAGCTTCATGGCACAGAGCACACGATTATTCCTGACCGCATAGAAGCAGCGACATTTATGATTATGGCAGCAGCAGTAGGTGATGGTATTACAATTGATAATGTTATTCCACTTCACTTAGAGGCAATTACGGCAAAACTACGTGAAATGGGCGTGAAAATTGAAATCGGTGACGAGAGTATTTATATTCCGAAAACGGATTTAGCAAAGCTACAAGCAGTAGATGTAAAGACGTTAGTGTATCCTGGATTCCCAACGGATATTCAGCAACCACTTTCTGTCTTAATGACACAGGCGCTAGGCTCCTCGAAAGTGACAGATACAATTTATTCAGCACGCTTTAAACACATCGATGAGCTTCGTCGTATGAACGCTAACGCCCGTGTGGAGGGTAATACAGCTATTATAACCGGACCAAACGAATTGCATGGGTCAACCGTGACGGCAACAGATCTTCGTGCTGGCGCAGCATTGGTACTTGCGGGCCTTCTAGCTGAAGGTGTAACAGAAATTCATGATATTTATCATATTGAACGCGGCTATAGCTCACTTATTGAAAAATTACGTGATTTAGGCGCTGATATTCGACGTGAAACAATAATGGTCGGTGCAGGCGAGCTAAAGGAAAAATGAGTGGGTAACGTTTGGAAATAGTTGTGTTACAATAGAAGTAATTTTGAATGTTTCGGTGATAGTACCGATAACGGGGGGCAAAACAATAATGGAACGCAGTTTATCAATGGAAGTAGTACGAGTAACAGAAGCAGCAGCAATCGCATCCGCGAAATGGATGGGGCGTGGTTTGAAAATTGAGGCAGATGATGCAGCAACATCAGCTATGCGCGCTATGTTCGATACTATTCCAATGCACGCTACAGTGGTAATTGGTGAAGGAGAAATGGACGAAGCTCCAATGCTTTATATCGGTGAAGAACTTGGTCTTCGCAATGGTGGTCCTAACGTTGATATCGCAGTAGATCCTTTAGAAGGCACAAATATTGTCGCTAAAGGCACAAACGGCGCAATGACAGTTCTTGCAATTGCAGATAAAGGTAATCTTCTAAATGCACCAGATATGTACATGGAGAAAATTGCAGTAGGACCAGAAGCGGCTGGTAAAGTCGATATTAATGCATCTGTTACTTATAACTTATTACAAGTAGCGAAGGCGAAAAATAAAGACATTTCAGACGTAGTTGCTACGCTATTAGATCGTCCACGACATCAAGCGATTGTAGATGAAATTCGTGAGGCTGGCGCTCGTATTAAATTTATTCAGGACGGCGATGTTGGAGCTGCCATAAATACAGCATTTGATGAAACCGGTATTGATATTATGTTCGGTATGGGCGGTGCGCCAGAGGGTGTTATTTCTGCGGTTGCCTTAAAATGCTTAGGTGGAGATTTCCAAGCAAAGTTAGTTCCAGAAGATGAAGAACAATTAGAGCGTTGTAAAAAGATGGGTATCGATGTAGATAAAGTTCTTTATTTAGATGATCTTGTTAAAGGTGATGATGCTATTTTCGCTGCAACAGCAGTGACAGATTGCGAGCTTTTAAAAGGTGTTCAATATAAAGGTGCTTATGCATTAACTCATTCAGTTGTTATGCGTGCAAAATCAGGTACTGTTCGTTTTGTCGAAGGTCGTCACGCACTAGAGAAAAAACCAAGCTATTTAAAATAACTTCAATATACTAGTGTTAAAACATGCTTTAACCTAAAATAGTACCTAGTACGCTTTTTTGTGTGCTAGGTATCTTCTTCTAAAATTATTCTTCGATTATCTAAACTTCAACGAGTATTCCAATTTGAACAAACTAATAACATTTTAATAAGACTGGAGCTGTGTCTATGTCTACTTTGACAATCTCGCAATTAGAGAATATGACGCTAAAGGAGCTATATGCTCTTGCACGACAATATAAAATTTCTTACTATAGCAAGCTAACAAAAAAAGAATTAATTTTTGCCATCTTAAAAACACGTTCAGAGCAAGAAGGATTTTTCTTCATGGAAGGTGTACTCGAGATTGTGTCTCAAGAAGGTTTTGGTTTCCTTCGCCCAATTAACTACTCCCCAAGTAAAGAAGATATTTATATTTCTGCATCACAAATTCGCCGTTTTGACTTACGTAACGGGGACAAGGTTTCTGGAAAAGTACGTCCCCCGAAGGAAAATGAACGTTACTATGGTTTACTACAAGTGGATGCTGTAAATGGAGAGGATCCAGAAGTTGCAAAAGAACGTGTGCATTTCCCTGGTTTAACGCCATTATATCCAGATCGTCATATTAAATTAGAAACAAACCAAGGTAATATATCAACACGCATTATGGACTTAGTAGCACCAGTTGGTTTTGGTCAACGTGGTTTAATCGTAGCGCCTCCGAAAGCTGGTAAAACGTCGTTATTGAAAGAAATTGCAAATGCCATTACGACAAATTATCCAGAGGCAGAGTTAATTGTCCTTTTAATTGATGAGCGTCCAGAAGAAGTAACGGATATTGAACGATCTGTAAAAGCGGATGTTGTAAGCTCGACGTTTGATGAAGTGCCTGAAAACCATGTGAAAGTTGCAGAAATCGTATTAGAACGTGCACGCCGTTTAGTTGAACATAAGCGCGATGTAATTATTTTAATGGACTCTATTACGCGTCTTGCTCGTGCTTACAACTTAGTCATTCCACCGAGTGGCCGTACATTATCGGGGGGGATTGACCCAGCTGCTTTCCATCGTCCAAAGCGTTTCTTCGGTTCAGCACGTAATATTGAAGAAGGTGGAAGCTTGACAATTTTAGCTACTGCTTTAGTCGATACAGGTTCTCGTATGGATGAAGTCATTTATGAGGAATTTAAAGGAACGGGTAACCTAGAGTTGCATCTAGATCGCCATCTAGCGGAACGTCGTATTTTCCCTGCTCTAGATATTCGCCGATCTGGAACACGTAAAGAGGAATTACTTCTTGAACCAGAACAGCTAGAAAAATTATGGGCAATTCGCAAAACATTCTCGGATTCTTCCGATTTCTCAGAGCGTTTCTTAAGAAAATTACGTACAACAAAATCGAACGATGAATTTTTCGAGAAATTAAATGAAGATATGAAAAAAGCGACTAAGGGTAAAGGTCTCTTATAAATAAGAAATCACCATTGCATTTTTTGTAATGATAGTACGTAGTAAAAATGGTTGGCTTAGATGCTCATGATTAGTGCTATGTATGTGGATAGATAATGAAAAATGTCAAAAAGAATTAAAAAAATTACTTTTATCATTTTTCTTTCTTGAAAATAATAAAATAGATATGTTATACTCTAAAAGTATGTAACGTGTGCATATGTAGCCGACATATTCGGGTTACGTAAGGCACAGTTCGAAAATACTCTGTTCCAGATGGTTCAGGGCGAGAGGAGAAAACGAATATGAAACAAGGAATTCACCCAGATTACAAAGAAGCAACAGTATCTTGCTCTTGTGGTAATACTTTCAAGACTGGTTCAGTGAAAGAAAACATCGTTGTCGAGTTCTGCAACGAATGTCACCCATTCTACACTGGTCGTCAAAAATTCGCGTCTGCTGATGGACGTGTTGATCGTTTCAACAAAAAATACGGTCTTAAAAACGAACAATAATAGTTTAATACCTGCCAAGCATGCGCTTGGCAGGTATTTTTTTCAGTGTCTAAGAAATTTAGCGGTCATTTTGGGATGTTTTTCATCTTCATTTAGCAGCGAACGCTGAATAAAAATGAAGCATTCGGCGGATGTCATAGATTTTGTAAGCTAGAAAGAGGCATCCTAACGTTGGCCTAAGTACAATTCAAAATCTGGACGCATTGTTTTTCTGCGTGAATGCAAAGCGTTAGCGGCAGGTATAATAATGCCGAGGACTAATTGATGAAAACATCCACCACTTACCATGACCCCACAGCGTGATGCGAGGAAAGGGAGAAGACAGAATGGCACAGTTGTATTTTAAACACGGAGCAATGAATAGCGGAAAATCGATTGAGATTTTAAAGGTTGCTCATAACTATGAAGAACAGAAAAAACCAGTGATGATATTTACATCAGGGTTAGATACGCGCGACGAGGTCGGTTATGTATCAAGTCGTGTTGGCTTACGTCAGCAGGCAATCCCTGTTTATGAAGATACAAATATTTTTGAGCTTGTAAAAAACAATGAGGTAAAACCATATTGCGTACTCGTCGATGAAGTACAATTTTTGAAAAAAGCACATGTGCTGCAATTAGCGAATATCGTGGACGAATTGGGTATTCCAGTTATGGGCTTTGGTTTGAAAAATGACTTCCAAAATGAACTTTTTGAGGGCAGTCAGTATATGCTGACATATGCTGATAAAATTGAAGAAATGAAAACCATCTGTTGGTTTTGTCATAAAAAGGCGACGATGAATTTACGTGTGAATGAAAACGGAGAACCTGTTTATACAGGTGACCAAATTATGATCGGTGGTAATGATTCGTATTATCCGGTGTGCCGTAAGTGTCATGCACATCCATCGCTATAGGAGAAGTGCTTTAGCTAAGATACTTATGAAAAAGTAGTATACATGCAAAAAATTACTTATACTAAGGTAAAGCGAATACTTAAAATTGCTATATTTATATAATTTAAATGATAGAGGTGAAGATCATGTTTGATCGACTGCAAGCAGTAGAGGATCGCTACGAACGACTTAATGAGCTTTTAAGTGATCCAGATATCGTAAATGATAACAAAAAATTACGTGATTATTCGAAAGAACAGTCGGATATTCAAGAAACGGTAGATGCTTACCGCGAGTATAAAGAGGTAAAAGCACAATTAGCAGATGCGCGTGAAATGTTAGACAATGAAAAAGATCCTGATATGCACGAAATGGTGAAGGAAGAGTTCAACAGTTTAAAAGAACAACAAGAAGAGCTTGAAGAAAGACTTCGCGTATTATTAATTCCTAAAGATCCGAATGATAATAAAAACGTTATTATGGAGATTCGTGGTGCTGCTGGTGGAGATGAGGCGAATATCTTTGCTGGAGACTTATTCCGTATGTATTCTCGTTATGCTGAAACACAGAACTGGAAAATTGATTTGATGGAAGCAACACCAAATCCAATGGGTGGTTATAAAGAAGTAATCTTCATGATTAACGGACAAGGTGCTTACTCAAAATTCAAGTACGAGAACGGTGCCCACCGCGTACAGCGTGTACCAGCAACGGAATCGCAAGGTCGTATTCACACTTCTACAGCTACTGTGGCATGCCTTCCAGAAGTAGAAGAAGTAGATGTGGAAATTCATGAAAAAGATATTCGTGTCGATACATTTGCGTCTTCTGGTGCCGGTGGACAATCGGTAAATACTACGATGTCAGCTGTTCGTATGATCCATTTACCTACAGGTGTGGTTGTATCGATGCAAGATGAGCGTTCACAGATTAAAAACCGTGAAAAAGCGATGAAGATTTTACGTGCGCGCGTAGCAGATATGTATATGCGCGAAGCACAAAGTGAAATTGATGCAGTACGTAAATCAGCTGTTGGTACAGGAGATCGCTCTGAACGTATTCGCACATACAATTATCCTCAAAACCGTGTTACTGACCACCGTATTGGTTTAACAATTCAGAAGTTAGACCAAATCGTAGAAGGTAAACTTGACGAAATTATTGATGCACTTATGTTAGAGGAGCAAGCGTCGAAGCTTGAACGACTGAATGAAGATGCATAAGCAAGTATTTGAGGCCCTTAATTGGGCTTCTTCTTTTTTGGTGGAAAAAGGTTTTGAGGAAACAGCGGCGCGTATTGTGATGCAGTATGTACTTGGCACAACTTATTCAGGTGTAATGATGCATATGTACGATGAGTTAACACCTGAACAAGCTGAGCAGTTTGTTGCGTTAATTGAAGAGCATGCAGGTGGCCGTCCAGTGCAGTATTGTATTGGACGTGAAGAATTTTATGGACGTACGTTTTTAGTTGATGAATCGGTGTTAATTCCTCGTCCTGAAACGGAGGAATTAGTGCTAGGTACGATAAATCGTATGAATAAATTATTTGGTCAGCAACAACTTAAGCTTGCGGATATTGGGACTGGTAGTGGGGCAATTGCCATTTCGATGAAACTTGAATGTCCAAAACTGACAGTAGTAGCGACTGATTTATCAACATCAGCTTTAGTAACAGCGAAAAAAAATGCACAAGCATTAGACGCTGATATTGACTTTCGACTTGGAGATTTAGCTGCACCGCTTGCTGGTGAAAAATTCGATATTGTGTTGTCAAACCCACCATACATTGCTTTTGATGAAGCAAAAGCAATGTCTAGTGTGGTACTGGAACATGAGCCACATAGTGCCCTTTTTGCGGAAGAGGATGGGCTAATTTTATATCGAAGATTAGCTGAGCAGTTACCAGCCTTGATGAATAAGCCGGGGCTTATCGGTCTTGAAATTGGTTATACACAAGGTATGGAAGTAGCAAAATTTTTCAAAGATAGTTTTCCACAAGCTACAGTGACTGTGGAAAAAGATATTAATGGAAAATCTCGTATGGTTTTTTGTGAAATCGATGCATAAAAAATCTCTTTCTTGACGACAATGTCGAGCAAGGAGGGATTTTTATGTTAAATGAATATAAGATTGTTAGATTTCCAAAAATAAATATTTTTCTAGCGTTTGTAAAACTAGTGTTGTTGGCGTTAGTGTTACAGCTATGTATACTATATATTCCAGAGTTAGTAGGGTTAGCAAAGGAAACTAGCGATAGTGAACAAGAAAGTGACTTTCGTGTTCGGGTTATTGCCAATAGCAATACGGCTGCTGATCAATTAGAGAAAGAGAAGTTAGTGGAAGGTCTAAAACCTTATTTTCTTCAGGTAGCCAATGCACAATCTGTGGATAATGAGCAATTTGTTGTGTTAAAACAGCAAATTGAGAAAGAAATAAAGGAAAATTATCCTCAATTATATACACAAGTTGCAATTGGGGATAACTTATTTCCGCCGAAGCGTCAAAATGCAAGTATCTATCCACAAAATGTCTATCAATCTATTGTTGTGAAAATTGGCGATGGACGTGGTGATAACTGGTGGTGTAGCATTTTCCCATCAGTTTGTGAGCCGGAAAAAGAGAAAGAAGAAGAAAAAGAAGAGCCTGTTACCTTTTTTATTTGGGAATGGATTAAAGGATTTTTCGACTGAGTTATATACAAATACAGAATACTTATACACAATTTTCTGAAAGTTACTAACAATGTGTGAGTAAGTCAATGAAAATGAAGTAAAGAGGGGAGGATTATCGTGAAAACAATTCGTAAAATTGTGGATAGTAATGTGAATAGTCAGATAAATTATACACAGGCTGTGGATATCTTAAATACTGGAGAGGTCGTAGCTTTCCCCACGGAAACGGTTTACGGTTTAGGTGCAGTTGCAACAGATGACGTGGCAGTGAAAAAAATCTTTGAAGCAAAAGGGCGTCCTTCAGATAATCCACTCATTGTCCATATTGGAGAGAAAGAAGAAGTCGAGCTTTATATTGAAGAAATTCCGGAAGTCGCAAAAAAATGCATGGATTTATTTTGGCCAGGTCCTCTAACTCTGGTTATGAAAGTAAAACCAAATGTATTGGCAAAAAGTGTGACTGCCGGACTACATACAGTAGGTATTCGCATGCCAGACCATCCTGTGGCGCTTCAGTTGCTGCAGCAAATAAAAAAACCACTCGCTGCGCCGAGTGCAAATCGTAGTGGGAAACCAAGTCCAACGGAGGCCATTCATGTAGAGGAAGATTTACAAGGGCGTATTCCATACATTTTAGACGGTGGTTCAACAGGCATCGGTTTTGAATCGACGGTACTGGATGTTACACATGAGCCTCCTGTTATTTTACGACCAGGTGGTATTACGAAGGAAATGTTGGAAGTAGCAATTGGACCAGTTATTCAGCCAACAAACGTTGAACAAAACATGGCGTCGACACCAAAAGCCCCTGGTATGAAATATACACATTATGCACCGAATGCTCCTGTTTACTTAATTGAGTGTAATGAGAAAAAAGTTTCACAAGCTATACAAAAGCTACAAACTGAAGGTCAACAAGTTGCGCTTTTAGCACCCGATAACTTTGCGCAAATCAAAGCCGATTATTTCTTTTCAATTGGTGAAGAAGGTGTAAAAGAAGAAATGGGTGCAGCGCTTTATCATGCATTGCGAGCTTGTGATAAAACGAAGGCAACCATTATTTTAGCAACCGCAACATCAATAGAAGGTGTCGGTGCAGCAATCATGAATAGACTTGAAAAAGCTGCTGCTGGAAAATGGTATACCATATAAAATAAGAACTAGCCTATTTCACATTGTTGGAATAGGCTAGTTTTTATTTTATTGTTAGGAAATTATAGATTTTCAGGCTGTAGATAACGAGGAGGTCTAAATCGTGAGGTCGCATTTGTTTTTCTACAGGCAAATACTGAACAACAAATTTTTGTAGAATATTTTTCAAACGTTAAAAAGTCTATTTGATAAAATTGATATACAACATATTAATAAATATGTGTCAAAAAGGGATTAAAGACCTAAGTTGGCGCTTATTTAAAAATAAGTTGTATATCAAAATCGATAGTTTGAATAAATTCGAGTTTGTTTAAGTTGCTTTCAGAATTTCCTCTGTTAAAACGAGAATGACCTCGATGCATTTTTGATGTAAAAATGCGGGTTGAGAAAGATCAACGAAGACCGTTTGGTAATCTAAATTCAGAAATGTGATTTTTAAACTGCTTGATTTTTAAAAAGAATACTGAGGCAACACTTCGTATAAACGCCTTATTATATATGTGTTATAAAGTGTTTCTGAAAAACTTCTTTACTCTTTTTCGAGGGCACTGAAAAACTCTTAAATAGAAAATTTTTATAGTAACTTTTTGCAGAAGCATTACTATAGTATGAAAGGATTTAGCGCGGCGGCGAATGTCTTCCCGCGCGAAGCGAGGGTTGCGTCTTACACTGTGCTTGCGGAAAGCGAACGCTAGAGCGCAAAATCATTAAGGTCATATTTTTGTTAAAGAATTTATTGAAAATTACTTTTTCAGTGCCCTCAGCGAAGCGTAGGAGCAGGCTCGTCGCTTGCCCGCGGAAAGCGAATGCCAGAGCGCTAAATCCTAGTAACAAATAAGTATTAGAATGTTTATGAAGAAATTACTTTTTTTGTGCCTCTTTTTTTTGCATCATTTTTTAGACCAGCCAATCGAGTCGTTGGAACAATATTATAAGAGCCATGTGCTTTCAAGATGATCCATTCGGAAGCGAAAAGGAATCAAAAATGTATTTTATTAAGCGGATTCGGCATCTTTATAGCCTGTTTTATCAAAAAGAGTATGAGCTTATTGTCCCGTTTTTTTATTTTGCAGCGTGATAAGAGGAGCGAAAATGGCTTTGTTTTGAGTTGTTTTTATACTTTTTCAGCTGTTTTTGTCAGGTGAATGCAATATTATTTGGCGCAAACTTATAAATGAAGATATTTTAGTAGAATGTCATAAGGTGCTTCTTGATTGCTAAAAGAATGCAAGTACGTGTTTTGGTGTAGTCCCTTTGTTTAAAAAAGATATTTTTGTGTCTAGACAGTCTATAAGTCATTTGCCGAGGAGGTAGTGCTTATTTCAGACTCGTTATAGGATAATCGTGAATTACTGAGCATAAAATGATAAAATATTAGGGAGTGAAGGGGTGCGTTATTGCAGGGGATTCTTGCGGGAGTTTTAACGTCCGTTGATGTGATTGGGCTATATGTATTATTACCGACTGTAAGATATCGTTTATTATTATCAGTGTGGACAGCTTCACTACACATGCTTTTCCCGCTGTTAGGATTTGAATTAGGTAATTACATCGTTCGTTTCCTACTGGATTGGGGACAATGGATTTCTAGCATTTTATTATTTTGTATTGGCTTACAATTACTATTATTCTCTAATAATAATGAAAAAAGACCGATTTCTCCGATATTATTAGCAATCACTGCAAGCCTAGATACCTTTTCAGTAAGTGTTTCTTTTGGTATGCTTAATGTAGAAAAAATGATATTTATAATAAGTGCTGGAGCCAGTGCATTTATCTGTTCGTATGGTGCATTAATAATTGCAAGAAAAAATCAACGAATATTAGGTAAAAATCTACAAATCATTGCAGGTATCGTATTTATCATTATGAGTATTTTGACAGTAACATAACATCAATTGAATCAGGAGGGTGATAAGTGTGAATATACTATTCGTTTGTACCGGCAATACTTGTCGCAGTCCGATGGCAGAAGCGATTTTGAAAGGTAAACAAATAGATAATATTAATGTGCGCTCGGCAGGTATATATGCGATTCCATATGCAGAAATGTCCGCATATACAAAGCTAGTATTAGATGAAGCAAATATTATGCATCAACATCAAGCAACACAATTATCAAGTGCAGAAATTGAATGGGCAGACTTAATATTAACGATGACAACTAGTCATCGAGAAAGTATTATTGCTAATTTCCCTTCAGAAGAGCAAAAGGTATTTACGTTAAAAGAATATACATCAACTACTGAATTACAAGATGTTGTCGATCCGTATGGTGGCACTAAAATAATGTATGAACAAACATTCCAAGAGCTAAATGAATTAATCGATAGGTTGGTTAAAAAAATCGAAGGGAATTGAAGGCTATATGAAAAAACAATTTGGTTTAAGACGTAAACTCGTACTATTCGTTAGTATACTTGCCTTAATAACATATACAGTTAGTTTTATTTTCATTGAATTTGTACAACCAACTTTTTTCCCCGAGATTAGTCGTAGATCATTTGAAGTGGTGACTTACCTTTTAGGAATTATTTGGTCTGGGATTTTAGCGGCGATTTTCAGTGTCATTTTAGTAAAACCACTGCAACAGCTTGAAAATGCCGCTTCAAGAGTAGCTGAAGGGAAAATAGGGAAAGATGTACCAATGCCAAGAACAAACGATGAGATTCGTTCAGTTGCTGAAGCTTTTCAGCTAATGGTATTGAATTTGCGTCAAATGATTGAAAGTATTGACCATAATTTCCAAGAAACCAATCGATCTATTGTCCATTTATCGGATGAAACAGCAGTTGCTTCTAAAAAAGCTGATGGGATTGCACGTACAGTCAAACACATTTCGGCTGGTGCAGAGGCTTCAGCCGTTGCAGTACAGGAAACAGCAGAAGCTATTGAAGATGTGAGAGAACTTGCTACAAAAGTGAATTCAAGGGCGGTACAATCAGCTACGCAGACGAAAGAGATTTTACATAATTTAAAGACAACAACAAATGCAATTGAAATATTAGTAAATAGCATTCGACAAATTGCTGATGGTAATAATGAAGCATTAAAAAGCATCCGTACACTAGAAGAAAATGCTGGACAAGTTGAAAAAATTATTGGACTAGTTGGAGATATTGCAGCTCAAACAAATTTACTAGCATTAAATGCGTCCATCGAAGCAGCGCGAGCAGGTGATCATGGGAAGGGATTTGCTGTTGTAGCAGAAGAAGTAAGAGGGCTAGCCGATGAAAGTGCAAAGGCAGTGAAGGGGATTACATCGCTTATTCAATCCATGCAACAAAATGTGGAAGTTGTTGTGCAGCAAATGAATCATCAAGTAACTTTTGCAACTAAAGAAGTTGAACGTGTTTCTGAAACAACGGCAGCAGTCGAGAACATGTCTTCTAGTGTCCATGAAATGGCTACATCTGTGGTAGAAATTTCTACGTTAATTGAAAAACAAATGAATAATATTGAAACGACGGCTCGTCAATCACAAGAGGTCGCAGCGATTGCAGAGGAGACGTCTGCTGGAGCGCAAGAAGTACGAAGTGCCACTGAGGAACAAGCCTATTCCATTGAACAGGTTGAAAAGTTAGCAAATGGTTTGAAAAAGCAATCAGAAGAGTTATTTAAAGTAATTCAGCAATTTGATCGTGAAACATAAATTAGGATCGAGTTCATTAGAAATACTAGTGAATTCGATTATTTTTTTGCAATAATAAGTCCAATAGAACAAAAAAATTGAGAAAAACAGAGATGGTAGAATACTCAGATAAAAATACATAATGCAATTTTATCAATAAGATATCCAAATTATCTACACGAAATAACGTTAAAAATGAACGTTATTAAACTATTAAACAATAATCGTTCGTCTTTCAGGAGAAAACAGCATAAATATGCAAGAAAAATCGTGTTATTATTTAAGGAAAAGTGGTAAACTAATGTTGACTATAATTCGAAATGAGGGAACCAAGTGAGAATAGCAATTTCATCTGATCACGGAGGCAACAATTTACGTCGAGAGATTATGCAACTGTTAGAGGAGCTAAATATTAGCTACGAAGACTTTGGTCCACAATCTGATGATTCAGTAGACTATCCTGACTATGCAAAGCCGGTTACTGAAGGTGTAGCAAGCGGGGAATTTGATAAGGGTATTTTAATTTGTGGAACAGGGATTGGCATGTCCATCGCTGCAAACAAAATTAAAGGTATTCGTTGTGCATTAGTTCATGATTTATTTAGCGCAAAGGCAACGCGTTGCCATAATGATTCAAATGTTTTAGCAATGGGTGAACGCGTCATTGGTCCAGGTCTTGCGCGCGAAATCGCACAAACATGGCTTGAAACAAATTTTGAAGGTGGCCGTCATACACGCCGCATAGAAAAAATAACTGAATTAGAAAAGTAAAAAAAGTGCATTCACGCCCTTGAATGAGGGTGTGAATGCCTACATAAATGTGAAAATAAGGAGCTGAGTTTAGTGAGTGTACAGCAAATACAAACGCAATTGACTCAGTTACTCAGTGAATTCGAAGAGCAGGTAACTTTACAATCAAATACTATTTTTATCGTGGGATGCTCTACGTCTGAAGTGATTGGTCAGAAAATTGGCACAGCGGGCGCGATTGAAACTGCACAAGCTATTTTCGAACCGCTACAAACTTTTGCAAAGAAACATCAGCTACATTTAGCCTTTCAAGGATGCGAGCACATTAATCGTGCTATTACAATGGAAGCAAAAACAGCACAAAGTTTTGGTTTTGAACCTGTTGCTGTTGTACCAGTACGCACAGCAGGTGGTTCAATGTCAGCATATGCGTATACACAATTCTCACAACCAGTTGTTGTAGAAGAAATACGTGCACATGCAGGCATTGATATTGGTCAGACATTAATTGGAATGCATTTAAAAGCGGTAGCTGTTCCTGTTCGTACATCTGTACATACGATTGGAGAAGCGATTGTCACAATTGCAACAACACGTCCAAAACTAATCGGTGGCGAACGTGCATTATATAAGTAAGGAAATTTCTACATTCTTGTGAAGTACATTTAAATAACTATTTACTTAGGAGGATTTATAATTATGGCATTCGAAAATTTAGCAGTACAAGACAAAGCAGTATTAGATGGGATTTTAGCGGAGAAGAAACGTCAACAAGCAAATATCGAGTTAATCGCATCTGAAAACTTTGTATCTGAAGCAGTAATGGAAGCACAAGGTTCTGTTCTTACAAATAAATATGCTGAAGGTTACCCAGGTAAACGTTACTATGGTGGCTGTGAGTATGTAGATGTTGTAGAAGATATCGCACGCGATCGTGTAAAAGAAATTTTTGGCGCAGAATACGCGAATGTTCAACCTCACTCAGGCGCACAAGCAAACATGGCTGTGTACCATACAATTTTAGAACCAGGTGATACAGTTCTAGGTATGAACCTTTCACACGGTGGTCACTTAACTCATGGTTCACCAGTAAACTTTTCAGGGATTCTTTACAACTTCGTTGAATACGGCGTAACAAAAGATACACAAGTAATCGACTATGAAGATGTTCGTCAAAAAGCATTAGAACATAAACCAAAATTAATCGTTGCGGGTGCATCTGCATACCCACGTGCAATCGACTTTTCTAAGTTCCGTGAAATCGCTGATGAAGTAGGCGCATACTTCATGGTAGATATGGCACATATCGCAGGTTTAGTAGCTGCTGGAGAACATCAATCTCCAGTACCATACGCTGATTTTGTAACATCAACTACACATAAAACTTTACGTGGCCCTCGTGGTGGTTTAATTCTTGCTTCTAAAGAATGGGAACAAAAATTAAACAAATCAGTATTCCCTGGTATTCAAGGTGGTCCATTAATGCACGTAATCGCTGCAAAAGCTGTAGCATTTGGAGAAGCATTACAACCTGAATTCAAAGAATATGCAAAACAGATTAAAGCGAATGCCAAAGTATTAGCAGAAACGTTAATCGCTGAAGGTGTTGAAATCGTTTCGGGTGGTACTGATAACCACTTAGTATTAGTAAACGCTAAATCTCTTGGTCTAACTGGTAAAGTAGCAGAGCATGCACTTGATGAAGTAGGGATTACTACAAACAAAAACACAATTCCTTACGATACAGAATCACCATTCGTAACAAGTGGTGTCCGTATCGGTACTCCAGCTGTTACTTCTCGTGGATTCAAGGAAGAAGACATGAAAGAAGTCGGCCAAATTATTGCATCAGTTCTGAAAAATCCAGAAGATGAAGCAGTGAAAAAAGAAGCATCAGAGCGTGTAAAAGCTTTAACTGATAAACATCCACTTTACGCATAATTTAATAGAATTGAAAAGATACTTCTGATAACTGTCAGAAGTATTTTTTCTTAAATTTTAAGGGGAATTGTGTTATTAGCTATACAAAAATAGTAGGGAATCTTATTAGTTTAATATGATTAGGACAAAATATGTCCTTCAAAAGTTAGATTTTTTAAAAATATAGACAATATTCTGAACTTTTATGTAAAATAGAGAGAAACACTTTTGAATTTGTGAAAGGGGGGGTTATGATGCAACAAATAACTCAGCGAAATGACTATTTACTGGCTTCTATTTATAGATTAGGAGAGAACTCTAAAAAAAGTTACGTAGTCTTCGATGTCAAAGCTAATCATAGTATTCTACACTGCAATGACTCTTTTTGTGAGCTGACAAATTTTTCAGCTACGAAATTAAAAGGTATGGATTATTTTTCGTTGCTTTCTAACGAGGGGCAAACAACAGATGTCGATACAATTAAAGAGAAGTTAGATTGCGGTACAATGATACAAGCAAAGTTACATCACAATAGCCACAATAGACCACCTTTCTGGGCTGAGATACAAGCGCTCCCTTTTCAAAATGAAGAGTGTGAAACAGAATATGTATTACTACTCGTAAAAGATGTTACCTACTATCATACTGAGGAATTTTTAACGCGTCTTGGAAAGGCAATGTTTGAAGCCATTGAGAAAGATAATTCGCTTGAGAAAAAGATGCGTATTATTTGCAATGGCCTTGATGAATTTTTTTTGCCGAATGTTTCTAGTATGGTATTAACAAGGGGAGATACAAGTCAATTACAAGTATTCACCTCGAATGCTAATCTAGATAAGATTCCTACCGTATGTGACCGTACAAATTTTTATATTACGGTTATGCAGGCCAATGAATTTATCATAGCAGAGGATTTAACTACTGTAGACATTCCTGATGCACATAAAGAGTATGCGATATTAACGGAAAAACAGTCGGGATGGTTTATGCCTATTCGTAATCAGCAACAGCACTGTATTGGGTTGTTTGCGATATTTTACAATGCGTATCCTAGTAGTCGTGATTTCTTTGTAGGGTTGTTCCATAAAATCGCTGCGCTTGTGGCATTGGCGCACACTTACGAGAAAACGCAAAAGCAAATTTTGGATTTAGCCTACACAGATATAACAACAGGCTTGCCAAATCGACATAGTTTTTTAAATATACTAGATAAATTTGAATCTCAAGGACGAGAGGGATTCATTAAAATTATTAAGCCTAGTGAATTTCATCAAATCGTTGAGTTATATGGACGAGAAGCAGGAGATGAACTGCTTCGCCAAATCGCACGCCGTTTCGTCGAAAATAAAAATGAAAGAAATGAATATATCGCTCGTTTTACAAGTTCCAGTCTTATTATTTCGAGAACAATCTCACGAGAAAATATGATGTACTATGATGCTCGTATTCGAGATCTAATTCAAAAACCTTTTATCATAGGTGATAAGCAAATATACATTACCTTGAAAACGGGTATTGCTCCATTTAGTAAAGATATTAAAGTCGCTGATGCGATTCGTTTTGCGGATAGTGCCTTATCCTATGCATGCAAAAAGCCAGGTACGCGTACAGAGATTTTTACAAAAGAACGAAATGATCAATTAGAACAGCAAATGACTGTGTTAAATCATTTATCTTATGCACTTAAAAATAGAGAGATTTCCGTTAATTTACAGCCGAAAGTAGACTTGAAAACAGGTGAAATTCAAAGTATAGAAGCACTTGCTCGTTGGATTTCGCCAACACTTGGATTTGTCTCACCGGAAGTTTTTATCCCTGTTGCAGAAAATGCAGGGAAAGTGAGAGAAATCGATTTGCAAATATTAGAACTTGTTTTGCAGTGGCTCTCGCAAAGAAAGAGTTCAGGCAAAACTTTAGTAAAGGTAGCCGTAAATATTTCACCAGATCATTTTTACCATCCGTATTTCGTAAAGTCCGTTGTCGAGTTACTACGAAAATATGATATAGATCCGAATTATATAATATTAGAGGTAACCGAAAATATAGGATTAGTGGATTTCCAAACAGCCCTAACGATTATTCGAGAACTAAATAATTATGGATTTGAAACGTCGGTCGATGATTTCGGGATAGGCTTTTCATCGTTAAGTTATTTACAAAAGTTACCGTTTGCGGAGTTGAAAATTGATCGTAGTTTTATTAATGGTATTCACGATGCGGGAACGTTAGCTATTGTCCGCTCAATTATTCAGCTTGCTTTAAATTTAGGTATGACGTCTGTAGCGGAAGGCATTGAATCAGAGGAGCAAGTAGAAATTTTACGTACACTTGGCTGTAAGATTGGACAAGGTTATTACTATTATAAACCGATGTCGATAGAACAGCTTAATGATATATTAGATGCTTAATATTATATGAAAATTGCATAAAATCTAACTTAATATAGCTGTCTAAATATATAAGGAAGTATCTCGAATTAATTTTTGAGACACCTCCTTTTTTCTGTTATACTAGGTTAGATAAAATGAAATCCGAACTGTTAGGAGCGAATCCCTTTGAGCAAAGTATATGTATTTGATCATCCATTAATCCAACATAAGTTAACTTATATTCGTGATAAGAAAACAGGAACAAAAGAGTTCCGAGAGCTAGTAGACGAAGTGGCAACACTAATGGCATTTGAAATAACACGCGACATGCCATTAGAAGAAATCGAAATAGAAACGCCAGTTACAACAGCGAAAACAAAAGTACTTTCGGGTAAAAAACTTGCCATCGTACCAATTTTACGTGCTGGTATCGGCATGGTTGATGGTGTACTAAAGTTAATTCCAGCTGCAAAAGTGGGTCATATTGGTCTTTACCGTGATCCAGCAACATTAAAACCAGTTGAATACTACGCAAAACTTCCAGCAGACGTTGAAGAACGCGACTTCATTATTGTTGACCCAATGCTTGCAACTGGTGGTTCTGCAATAGAAGCTATTAACTCACTGAAAAAACGTGGCGCGAAAAGCATTAAATTCATGTGCTTAATCGCAGCTCCAGAAGGCGTAAAAGTTATTCAAGAAGAGCATCCAGATGTAGATATTTACATCGCTGCACTTGACGAAAAACTAGATGACCATGGCTACATCGTACCAGGTTTAGGCGATGCTGGGGACCGTTTATTCGGTACAAAATAATAAGAGCATTAACCTAAAGTCGGGACAAGAGCATATTGATATTTCAATGTTGGTGATTGTAGTGGAGGCTGGGCGTACCTTGGAAAGTGCCTAGCCAAAACGGAAATCCTCCTAACGTTATTGTGATGGCCAACTTTAGAAACTTGCAACAAAATAATCTTAAGAAACGTCCTTCGATTTAGAAGGGCGTTTCATAGTATAGAAAAACAAAGGACGGTGCAAATTGTTTTGATGAAAAAGTGGAAAGTGATGACGATTTTTGGTACGAGACCAGAAGCTATTAAAATGGCGCCACTTGTGCTCGAACTACAAAAACATCCTGAACAAATTGAATCTATCGTAACCGTAACAGCGCAACATCGCCAAATGCTTGACCAAGTGTTAGATACATTTAACATTACACCAGACTATGATTTAAATATCATGAAGGACCGTCAAACTTTAATCGATGTGACAACAAATGCATTACAGGGTCTCGACAAAGTTATGAAAGAGGCACAGCCTGATATTGTATTAGTTCATGGTGATACTGCAACAACTTTTATCGCAAGTTTAGCGGCGTTTTACAATCAAATTGCGATTGGACACGTGGAAGCAGGTCTTCGTACTTGGAATAAATATTCACCATACCCAGAGGAAATGAACCGTCAGCTAACAGGTGTTATGGCAGATCTTCATTTTGCACCTACAGAAGTCTCGAAGAAAAATTTACTGGATGAAAACAAAAATGCCGACACAATTATAGTGACTGGCAATACGGCAATTGATGCTCTAGCAACGACTGTCAGTGAAAATTACACTCACCCTGTGCTTGAGGAAATGGGTAGCGATCGTATGATTTTATTGACAGCACATCGCCGTGAAAACTTAGGTGAGCCGATGCGCCATATGTTCCGGGCGATTACACGTATTTTAGCTGAACATGATGATGTACAAGTGGTATATCCGGTACATATGAATCCAGCTGTACGTGAAATTGCCAATGAAATTTTAGGAGATAATACGCGCGTACATTTAATTGAGCCACTTGAAGTATTTGATTTCCATAACTTTGCGGCAAATTCGTATATGATCTTAACGGATTCTGGAGGCGTGCAGGAAGAAGCACCATCACTAGGTAAGCCAGTACTTGTATTGCGCGACACAACAGAACGTCCTGAAGGTATTGCAGCGGGAACTTTAAAACTAGCGGGTACTGAAGAAGAAACGATCTATACATTAACAAAGCAGTTGTTAAATGATACAGAAGCATATGATGAAATGGCAAAAGCTTCGAATCCTTATGGGGACGGGCATGCATCAGAACGTATTGTAAGTGCACTAATAGAATTTTTACAAAAAGGCAAGTAATATACTAGTTCGAAGGTTGAAAATGAACCAAAAGTACTTTTTTTAATAATGAAGCTAATTTACGAGCGAAATAATGTCGTAAGTTAGCTTTTTTTTGCAAAATATCGAAAATGAAAATGTTAAATTTAATAATTCATACACAAATTTGTCAAGAATTTGACAAGGAGATAGTGGTTGTGAAGTTTTTCTCCTTTACTAATTGACTTCAAATATCACCTATTGTATGCTTACAAAGGGTAAGAATGACAAGGGTTTCTATTCGTTAATAGTACAGTTGGAACGCTTGTTATATCAAGTTTCTACTAAATTGACAGTTGAAACGAAATTGTCGATTTGCAACGTTTTGTGCGTTTCGGTTAAACACCGATATAAGTAAGAGTAGTAAGATATTTTCTTGGACTTTACTGATGTAACTTCGAGGTAACACTGCGATTACTTTTACGCTGTGAGTAGTTTGTTCACTGCTCTTTTCTGATTTCACAAAGTGGTCAGCAAACGTTTCTTTACTCGAAAAAATGATTCAGGAGACTACAAACCAATGCTAGATTTGCATCACATTTTTGCTGTGCAGAAGAGAGCGTTATTTTTTTTGCTCGCACTTTGCGCATTAGGCTGGGGCTTCACGTCCTATCAGACTATATTTGCAGGCATCGCAATCGGTGCATTCTTTGGTACGTATAATTTTTGGATTTTAGTTCGACGTATGGACAAGTTTGATCGTTCCATTAGTGAAGGGAAGAAAATAGGCTCTCTTGGTACAATGCTTCGCTTTGGATCAGGTGTAGCGGCAGTCGCTATAGCCATTTCGTTGCCAAACTATTTTCACTTAATTAGCACGGTCATAGGGCTAATGATTCCGTACGTTTTTCTCTTTATCGAGAGATTTGTATCTCATGTAAGGAACCACTAATGTGCATTATTAGAAAGAGAGGTGAAAAATAACAATGAATCACGAAGCTCCGTTATGGACACCAGTCAGTTTCTTAACTTTTAACTTATCAACGGTTATGATGTTACTAGTTGCAGCGATTGTCGTTTTCTTAATTGCCTTTATCTCAACTAGAAACTTGAAGCTAAAGCCGACTGGTATGCAAAACTTTATGGAATGGATTATGGATTTCGTAAAGAATATCATTCAAAGCAACATGGACTGGAAAACTGGTGGCCGATTCCACATTTTAGGTATCACGCTTATTATGTTCATCGCCGTATCTAACTTATTAGGTCTTCCATTCTCTATTGTTTATGGACATACGCTTTGGTGGAAATCACCAACAGCTGACCCAACAGTTACGATGACGTTAGCTACTATGATTTTAGTACTGTCTCATTACTACGGTATTAAGATGAAAGGGACAGGACATTATGTTGGTACATTCTTCAAACCAATGTCGTTTATGTTCCCACTAAAAATTGTTGAAGAATTTGCGAATACGTTAACGTTAGGTCTACGTCTTTACGGTAACATTTATGCAGGTGAGATTTTACTGACGTTAATTGCAGGTTTAGCAACATCTAGTGCACTTGGCTTTGTAGGGGCAATCGTTCCTATGATGGCATGGCAAGGTTTCTCTATCTTTATCGGCTTAATCCAAGCCTTTATCTTCACTATGTTAACAATGGTTTATATTTCTCATAAAGTGAGCGATGACCATTAATATAAAGCATTGATAGAATCTCTATTTTAATGCTTGAAAAACAAAAAACAATAAACAATTCCAAGGAGGAAATAATTCAATGACAGGTTCATTAGGTTTATTAGCAGCAGCAATAGCAATCGGTTTAGGTGCACTAGGTGCAGGTATTGGTAACGGTCTTATCGTTTCAAAAACAGTAGAAGGTATCGCTCGTCAACCAGAAGCACGTGGCGTTCTTCAAACTACAATGTTCATCGGGGTAGCTTTAGTTGAAGCATTACCGATCATCGCAGTAGTAGTAGCTTTCATCGTAATGAACAAATAATTCAGTGCAAACTGAGTTTTAGTTAGTGGCGAAGTAGGATTCACCTGATGAAACTTCGCCCTTCATTTTGGAACAGATAAAAGCTATGTGTATATATAGCTTTTTAAAATAGGTAAATTTCCTAGCAATATTCACAAATTACTATGTTGAAGTCAAAGCTCTTGAAGGGAGTGAAACAATCGTGTTTTTAGATTATCTTGTACTAGGTGCAAGCGCTGTGGAACCTAAATTTAACAGTGGCGACATCGCTGCTACGTTAATCATCTTCCTAGCGTTAATGGTTCTACTTAAAAAGTTCGCTTGGGGTCCACTTATGGGTATCATGCAACAACGTGAAGAATTAGTGGCTAGTGAAATCGAAGCAGCTGAAAAAGCTCGCAAAGATTCTCATCAATATTTAGAAGAACAAAAGAGCCTTCTTAAAGAAGCTCGTACTGAAGCACAATCGATTGTTGAAGGCGCTAAGAAACAAGGCGAATTGCAAAAAGAAGAAATTCTTACAACAGCTCGCAATGAAGCTAACCGCTTAAAAGAATCGGCTGTACGTGAAATCGAGAATGAAAAAGAGAAAGCTATCGCAGCAGTACGTGAAGAAGTCGTTTCATTATCTGTACTTGCAGCATCTAAAGTCCTTAGCAAAGAAATTTCTGAGGCAGACAACCGTGCTCTTATTGAAGAGACGATTGCGAAGGCAGGGGAAGCTCAATGAGTAATTCAACTGTAGCAAAACGTTACGCTCTAGCGCTTTTCGAACTAGCGCAAGAAAAAAACCTTCTTGCTGAAGTTGGAGCAGACTTAAAGGAGTTAACAAAAGTATTAGAAAGTTCACCAGAGCTTCTTACACTTTTAGGCGCCCCTAAGTTCTCTATCGAACGCAAAAAACAAATGGTAGCAGAAATCTTTGCAGGTAGCACAGCTGAGTTTATACACACAATCCAACTTCTTGTTGAGAAAAAACGTATTAACGAAGTGAAAAACCTAACAGAGGCGTATGTAGATCTTGCAGCTAAAGCTCAAGGCACAGCAGAAGCTACTGTTTATTCAACACGTGCTCTTTCAGCTGAAGAAAGCGAAAGCATCTCAGCTGCATTTGCAAAACGTGTGGGTAAACAATCATTAACAATTACAAACGAAATTGACCCATCATTAATTGGTGGTATTCGTATTCAAATCGGTAACCACATTTATGACAGCTCTGTTGTAAGTAAACTTGAACGTCTAAAACGTGAATTAATCGGTTAATATCTTAGAAATGTGAGAGGTGACACTACATGGGCATCAAAGCTGAAGAAATCAGCGTGCTGATCAAACAACAGATTGAAAATTACGAATCTGAGCTTAAAGTAAGCGAAGTTGGTACAGTTATCCGTATTGGTGACGGTATCGCCCTTGCTCATGGCCTCGACAACGCCATGGCTGGAGAACTTTTAGAGTTCTCTAACGGTGTTATGGGTATGGCTCAAAACTTAGAAGAAGGTAACGTAGGTATCGTTATTCTAGGTCCATACACAGACATCAAAGAAGGCGATGAAGTTCGTCGTACAGGTCGTATTATGGAAGTACCAGTTGGTGAAGAACTAATTGGCCGTGTTGTAAACCCACTTGGTCAACCAGTGGATGGACTAGGTCCTATCAACACTACAAAAACTCGTCCAATCGAAAGCCCTGCTTTCGGTGTAATGGCTCGTAAATCAGTACACGAACCATTACAAACAGGTATCAAAGCGATTGACGCTCTAGTGCCAATCGGTCGTGGTCAACGTGAGTTAATCATTGGTGACCGCCAAGTAGGTAAAACTTCTGTAGCGATCGATACTATCTTAAACCAAGCTGGCGAAAACATGATTTGTATCTACGTTGCTATCGGTCAAAAAGAATCAACTGTACGTAATGTAGTTGAAACTTTCCGTAAGAACGGTGCATTAGATTACACAATCGTTGTAACTGCAGCTGCATCTCAACCAGCTCCATTATTATACTTAGCGCCATTTGCAGGTGTATCAATGGCAGAAGAATTCATGTTACAAGGTAAACACGTATTAATCGTGTATGATGATCTTTCTAAACAAGCATCAGCTTACCGTGAACTTTCACTTCTTCTTAAGCGTCCTCCAGGTCGTGAAGCTTATCCTGGTGACGTATTCTACTTACACAGCCGCTTACTTGAACGTGCTGCTAAGTTAAATGAAACGTATCAAAACGGTTCAATTACAGCTCTTCCATTCGTTGAGACACAAGCTGGGGATATCTCTGCATACATCCCAACTAACGTAATCTCAATCACTGATGGACAAATTTTCTTACAATCTGACTTATTCAACTCAGGTGTACGTCCAGCGATTAACGCCGGTCTTTCTGTATCACGTGTTGGTGGATCTGCTCAAATTAAAGCAATGAAAAAAGTTGCGGGTACACTACGTCTTGACTTAGCTGCATTCCGTGAGCTTGAATCATTTGCTCAATTTGGTTCAGATTTAGATAAAATCACACTTGCTAAACTTGAGCGTGGTAAACGTACGGTTGAAGTTCTTAAACAAGACCTAAACAAACCACTTAAAGTTGAAAAACAAGTTGCAATCCTTTATGCACTAACTAAAGGCTATTTAGATGATATTCCAGTACAAGATATCGTTCGTTTCGAAAGAGAATTCTTAAGCTGGTTAGATACAAACCACACTAACGTTTTAGATCATGTTCGTACTACTAAAGAACTTGCATCAGACGCTGAGTACGAAGCAGCAATAACTGCATTCAAAAAAACTTTCGCTAAATCTGAATAAGTTCGAAGCTAGTTGAATCTCGATTAAAAAACAAAAGGTGGTGAAATACCAGTGGTAAACTTACGCGAAATAAAAGGTCGTATTAATTCTACAAAGAGTACGAGACAAATTACGAAAGCGATGCAGATGGTTTCTTCTTCGAAACTACGTCGTGCAGAGCAAAACGCTAAAGCGTACGTTCCTTACATGGAAAAAATCCAAGACGTAGTTGGCGCTATCGCAACAGGTACGAAAGACAGTGGGCATCCAATGTTAACTGCTCGTCCTGTAAAGAAAACAGCTTACTTAGTTATTGGTTCTGACCGTGGTCTAGCAGGGGCTTATAACTCAAGCATCCTTCGCCAAGTACAACGTACAATTAACGAGCGTCATAAATCAAAAGACGAATACGTGATTTTAGCAGTAGGTCGTGTTGTTCGTGATTACTTTGTAAAACGTGATCATAATGTTGTCAGCAGTGTTGTTGCTCTTCCTGACCAACCTACATTTGCTGATATTAAAGAAATCGCTCGTAATGCTGTTGGTATGTTCATTGATGGTACGTATGATGAACTTTATATGTACTACAATCACTTCGTAAGTGCTATTCAAAACGATGTGACAGAGAAAAAACTTCTTCCATTAACGGATATCGCACCTGCTAACACAAGTGCTTCTTATGAATTTGAGCCATCTGGTGAAGCAATTCTTGAAGTACTACTTCCACAATATGCGGAAAGCTTAGTATACGGCGCAATCTTAGACGGAAAAGCAAGTGAACATGCTTCTCGTATGACGGCTATGAAAAGTGCAACAGATAATGCTTCTGATCTTATTTCAGACTTATCATTGCAATACAACCGTGCACGTCAAGCGGCTATTACACAAGAAATTACAGAAATCGTTGGTGGAGCTGCAGCCTTAGAATAGGCTAAAGCTTCCCAATGTCGTATAAGAATACGATAGGAGGGTACACAGTAATGAATAAAGGACACGTTCAACAAGTAATGGGTCCAGTTGTTGACGTAAAATTCAGCAACGGTCAATTACCAGCAATCTATAACGCATTAACTGTTAAGATTGAACGTCCGAATGAAGAAGCAACAACTCTAACATTAGAAGTTGCACTTCATTTAGGAGATGATTCTGTTCGTACAATTGCAATGTCATCTACTGATGGCTTACAACGTGGAGCAGAAGTAACAGACTCAGGAAAAGCTATCTCAGTACCAGTTGGTGAAGCAACTCTAGGACGCGTATTTAACGTACTAGGAGAAGTAATCGACTTAGGCGAAGAGATTCCTGTAGATGCTCGTCGTGATTCAATTCACCGCGAAGCACCAACTTTCGACGAACTTTCAACTACAGTTGAAATCCTTGAAACAGGTATTAAAGTAGTAGACTTATTAGCACCTTACATCAAAGGTGGTAAAATCGGTCTATTCGGTGGTGCCGGTGTAGGTAAAACTGTATTAATCCAAGAACTAATCAATAACATCGCACAAGAGCACTCAGGTATCTCTGTATTCGCTGGTGTAGGTGAGCGTACTCGTGAAGGGAACGACTTATTCTTCGAGATGAGCGATTCAGGCGTTATTAAGCAAACTGCGATGGTATTCGGCCAAATGAACGAGCCACCAGGCGCACGTATGCGTGTAGCATTAACTGGTCTTACAATGGCGGAATACTTCCGTGATGAGCAAGGTGCAGACGTACTTTTATTCATCGACAATATCTTCCGTTTCACACAAGCAGGTTCTGAGGTTTCTGCCCTATTAGGTCGTATGCCTTCTGCGGTAGGTTACCAACCAACACTTGCTACTGAAATGGGTAAATTACAAGAGCGTATCACATCTACTAACAAAGGTTCTGTAACTTCTATCCAAGCGATTTACGTACCAGCCGATGACTATACTGACCCGGCTCCGGCTACAACTTTCGCCCACTTAGATGCAACAACTAACCTTGAGCGTAAATTATCTGAAATGGGTATCTATCCTGCGGTTGACCCATTAGCTTCGACTTCTCGTGCATTATCACCTGAAATCGTAGGCGTAGAGCACTACGCAGTAGCTACTAGTGTACAACGTACAATCCAACGTTACCGTGAATTACAAGATATCATTGCAATCTTAGGTATGGATGAGTTATCTGATGAAGATAAACAAACAGTAGAACGTGCTCGTCGTATTCAATTCTTCTTATCTCAAAACTTCCACGTTGCGGAGCAATTCACTGGTCAAAAAGGTTCTTATGTACCTGTTAAAGAAACTGTTCGTTCATTCAAGGAAATCCTTGATGGCAAATGGGATCACTTACCAGAAGATGCTTTCCGTCTAGTTGGATCTATTGATGAAGTAGTTGAAAAAGCGAAAAGCATGGGCGTAGAGGTTTAATACTAGGGACGAGGAGGAAAAAATATGAAGACAGTAACAGTCAATATTGTCACTCCCGACGGCCCGGTATACGATTCTGAAGTTACAATGGTTATCGCTAAAACAACTTCAGGTGAAATTGGTGTTCTTGCAGGCCATATTCCTATGGTAGCTCCACTTGCTATTGGAGCAGTGAAGCTTAAAAAAGAAGACGGTTCTACTGAACTTGTAGCTGTAAGCGGTGGTTTCATTGAAGTTCGTCCTGAGAAGATTTCGATTTTAGCTCCTTCTGCTGAAGCAGCAACTGACATCGATCTTACTCGTGCAAAAGAAGCGTTAACTCGCGCTGAAGGACGTATTCAAAAGAAACAAGATTCCATTGATTTCCAACGTGCTGAGCTAGCTCTAAAACGTGCGTTGAATCGTATCAACGTTCGTGAGGGTAATATGTAATTCAATTTTTAACGGGCAGATTCGTTCTGCCCGTTTTTTAATATGATTCAATAAAAATTCTTCCCTATTAGTGGTGGGGTGAATACAAGTTGAGTGTTCAGTTCAGTGGATATGTAGAAACTACTGAATCACGTTAAAGCCTGGGGAAATTTAATATAGGTTGAAATGGAGGAAACTACGTGGAAATTTATGAAGCAGTAGGGCAGGAGGCCTTAATTGGCATTTTGTCACATTTATTTTTTATTGCTATTACTTTTTACGCTTTGCAAGCCTTCATGGTAGAGAAATTATTTAAAAAAAATAAAGTATTCCAAATACAGTTGATCTACATTTTACTTAGCATTGCGATTGGCACGCTCGTGTCGAATTTTTTCTTGCAATTTTCTGGTTGGTCAGGGCAACTTCAGTACTTGTTTTAACATGATTCGTTAAACGTTTTTGTATCGAAAGCACAGGAGAAGTTCAGACATGAATCATGTTAAATCCTTTGGCGTCTGTCACAGTTTTTTGCACGAAATTGATGCGACAGTAGCAGATGTTTTTTGTACCGAAAGCGTTAGCCGCAGATACAATTACACCTTGGTATAATGGATAAAAGTATTACATGTTTTGTAGGGCTACACAAAAAACTGTGTGGCCCTAGAAAGCAAATAGTAATATTGTGATAAAAACGGTAAGAAATTTAGATTAACGGAAAGATATAGTAATAAATCAATAAAATCACGTTTCAACCAAATAATTATTGGATAAATATAATAAATAAACCATTTGTTACTTTTATTTTCACATTCACAAAAAAAAGAGTACGTGCGTACAATAAATAAATAGCAAAATATCAAAAAATGACTTAAAATAGTGATTTGGGCGCTTGAACGAGCGTGAAAAAAATTGTACTATATAATTGTTTGTTTATAAAAATGACATTATACATCTTATGATAAATAAGATTTTCATAGGTTGAGAGATTGAATTCGGAGGGACGTACGGTGGATAAAATAATAGTGACTGGCGGTCAAAAGTTACACGGAACAGTGCGTGTAGAAGGCGCTAAAAATGCAGTTTTACCGATCCTAGCAGCAGCGTTACTTGCTTCTAAGGGAGAGAATGTAATTAAAGAAGTCCCTAATTTAGCAGATGTCTATACAATTAATGAAGTACTTAAAAGTTTAAATGCAGATGTAACATATATTCCTGAATCAAATGAAGTATATATTGATGCAACGAAAGAACTTTCAAGTGAAGCACAGTTTGAATATGTAAGTAAGATGCGCGCATCTATTTTAGTCATGGGCTCACTACTTGCACGTAATGGGTATGCACGCGTAGCATTGCCAGGTGGTTGTGCAATTGGTTCTCGACCGATTGAATTACATTTAAAAGGTTTTGAAGCAATGGGTGCGAAGATATCATTTGGACATGGCTATGTAGAGGCAAAGGTAGAAGACCGTTTACAAGGGGCAAATGTTTATCTAGATTTCCCAAGTGTAGGTGCAACTGAAAACATTATGACAGCAGCAGCCTTAGCAAAAGGTACAACAGTTATTGAAAATGCGGCGAAAGAGCCTGAGATTGTAGATCTTGCTAATTTTATTAATAGTATGGGTGGTCGTGTCATTGGCGCGGGGACAAATACGGTTCGAATTGAAGGCGTTGAAACATTGTATGGTACGGAGCATTACATTATTCCTGACCGTATTGAAGCTGGTACATTTATGGTGGCAGCAGCAATTACAAAGGGCGATGTGACGATTGAAAATGCTATACCAGAGCATATGACAGCATTAATTGCTAAAATGCGTGAAATGGGCGTTGAAATTATAGAATTAGACGAAGGATTACGAGTAAGAGTAACAAAACCCTTAAAAGCTGTAGACATTAAAACGATGCCACATCCTGGATTCCCTACGGATATGCAGTCTCAAATGATGGCACTATTGCTAACAGCTGAAGGTACTGGCATTATTACAGAAACTGTTTTTGAAAATCGTTTTATGCATGTAGAAGAATTTAGACGTATGAATGCCGGGTCGAAGATTGAAGGACGCTCTGTGTTTATCGAAGGACCAACAAAGCTACAAGGTGCTGAAGTGGCAGCTACAGATTTACGTGCAGCAGCAGCACTTGTATTAGCAGGTCTTGTATCTGAAGGGATTACACGCGTGACGAAGCTTCATCACTTAGACCGTGGCTACGTTGATTTCCATGGCAAGTTAGCTGCATTAGGCGCAGATATTGAACGTGTGACAACACTTGAAGTTGTGCCGGGGAAATCTACGCAAACAACTATTTAAATAGCAATTTAGTTATGCTGAAACGGAAACCTCTACATATATAATAGTAGAGGTTTTTTATATTTTCTAGATTCTTACGCATATGTCATGAGAAAATAGCATATTATTTCTTATGAAAAAATGGTTAATGACAATTGGCGTTTTTTGTATGGTTGGTGCATTATATGCACTTCCAGTGGCATTTGGTGAGAGACGAGTAGAAGAGAGCCCTCAAAAGGCTGAAGATGCTGATTGCAAGATTTTTATTGAGGTAGAAGGCCAATCTGAAAAGATTCCCCTTGAAACATACATTACGGGTGTTGTAGCAGCTGAAATGCCAGCTTCCTTTCATAAGGAGGCGTTAAAGGCACAGGCCATTGCTGCTCGAACGTACGCATTGAAAACGACAAATTATGGCGAAAGGGCAATTGCTCCAACTGTAGCTAGGCAGGTTTACTATGATGAAACGAAGAGAAAGAGCAACTGGAATTCAGATTTCCTGGGAAATGAGAAGAAAATTGTCGAAGCTATTGAAGAAACGAAAGGACAAGTTCTCCTATATAATAGTGAATTAATTACTGCCATGTTTCATTCAACAAGTAATGGTAAAACAGAAAGTGCTTATGGGTATAGCGGCAATGAGTTAGCCTATTTGCAAAGTGTCGCAAGTATGTCTGATCAGTCATCTCCGAAATTTGCTGCAATGCGAGAATTTTCATTAGATGAATGGAATGCATTATGGAAAGTAAAATGGCAGTCTAATGACTTCAAACGCGTTCAACTTACTTTAAATGCTTCAGGTCGTGTAGAGAAGCTTCAATTAGGGAATGATGTATGGACTGGTCGAGAGGTAAGGACACTATTGCAACTTCCTTCAACAGATTTTGAATTTTCGTTTGATATAAGTACCCAGAAAGTATATGTAAGTACAAAAGGATATGGTCACGGAGTTGGTATGAGTCAGTACGGCGCAGAAGCTATGGCAAGTAATGGTAGTACATCCACGGAAATTTTACAGCACTACTACCAACAAATAGAAATAAAAAAAGTGGATGCATGTTTAAAATAGTTACTAGTTGTTTACACTGCAACTAGAGGTGATGAAAATGAGAGAAGACAAAAATAGTCAACCTTCTCAAAAAGGACAATGGCAGAAAAAACCTTGGTTTTGGCCAGCTATATATGCTGGAGGAGCTATAATGCTAGCTGTGATGTTATTTGGTTATAATGCACTCGTTACAAAAGTAGAAGAGGCACCATTACCAGATTTAGCACAAGTAGAGCCAAACCCGGTTGTAGAAACAAATGCACGAACTGAGAAAATGAAGTATCCATTCAAGGAAGAAAATCTCGATAAAGTGCAAATTTCACAAGAGTTTTATGAAGTAAAAGCTGATGCAAAAGTACGTGAAAAAGCTTTAATGGTATTTAACCAAACATTTACGACATCTACTGGTGTTTCACTTGCGATGAACGGTGAAGAGTTTGAAGTTGTTGCAGCTTTGAGTGGGAAAGTACTAGAAGTAAAGCTTGATGAATTTACGGGCAATAAAATTATCCTGGAGCATCCAAATGGCCAGCAAACGCACTATAGTTCTGTGAAGGACATTTTAGTTAAGCAGGGCGATCAGGTGACACAAGGACAATCAATTGCTACTGCAACAGAAAATGAATGGAATCAGGCTGCTGGTGTTCATATGCATTTTGAAGTGCTAGAAAACGAAGTCTATGTTAATCCTAAAACATTTTTAGCTTTCTAAGTTTCAGAGGGCATTACGCCCTCTGAATAAAGCTAAAAGCTCCAAATACACCAAGGCGAATTTACTCGTAAAATGCAATTTTTGTTCTGAATGGCTTTATCCTTACATAAGGTGAAGAAATGCGCAGGCGAGCTTCAGATGCCCAAGCCATTTTGTGAAATTTTGTGGAAAGGACGAAGAACGTGCACGAGCACATTCGGAAGCGCTGCATTCGCCTCGGTGAATTATTGATTGAGACGCGTGAAACTGTGCGTGTCCTCGCGAAAATGACAGGTTATTCGAAAAGTACGGTACACAAAGATCTGACGGAAAGATTACCAACAATTCACGAAGGATTAGCTGAGCAAGTAAAAGAGATTCTTGCCTACCACAAGGCCGTACGCCATATTCGTGGAGGAGAGGCAACTAAGAACAAATGGAAAGAAAGAGCGAGTCAAGAATGATTCGTTCTTTTTTTGCTTTTTCTGAAGCATTTCATCTCACTTTGTACATAATTTAGGAAAAAGGGTATGTAACTTTATTCGTATACATTATCTTCCTTGAAATTTAGGTGAAATTACCAGTAGATTATGATAAAATATTCTAGATAAATAGATAAAATCGAACGTAATGTAGTTGGAACTGGTGGGAAGGAGAAAATTGAATGTTTTCAAAAGATATTGGCATTGACTTAGGAACTGCGAACGTATTAATTCACGTAAAAGGTAAAGGGATTGTCCTAAATGAACCATCTGTGGTGGCAATCGATAAAAAAACAAATAAAGTACTAGCTGTGGGGGAAGAGGCTCGCCAAATGGTAGGACGTACTCCTGGTAATATTGTAGCTATTCGTCCATTACGTGATGGGGTCATTGCTGATTTTGACGTAACAGAAGCAATGTTAAGACACTTTATAAATAAATTAGATTTAAAGGGCTTTTTTTCGAAGCCACGTATTTTAATATGTTGTCCAACGAATATTACGAGTGTCGAGCAAAAGGCTATTCGTGAAGCTGCTGAAAAGTCTGGTGGTAAAAAAGTATACTTAGAAGAAGAACCAAAAGTTGCTGCGATTGGTGCAGGCATGGATATCTTTCAACCGAGCGGCAATATGGTTGTTGATATTGGTGGAGGTACGACGGATATTGCAGTGCTGTCGATGGGCGATATTGTCACAAGTGAGTCTATTAAAGTAGCTGGTGACGAGTTTGACAATGATATTTTACAATACATTAAAAAAGAATATAAATTGCTTATTGGTGAGCGTACTGCTGAAGCGATTAAAATGACAATCGGTACAGTATTTAAAGGTAGTCGCAGCGATTCTATGGATATTCGGGGTCGTGATATGGTGTCAGGTCTACCGCGTACAATTAGCATTCATTCCGATGAAATTGAGCGCGCTCTACATGAATCGGTTGCTTTGATTGTGCAATCTGCAAAAAACGTGTTAGAAAAAACACCACCAGAATTATCGGCAGATATTATCGATCGCGGTGTTATCATTACCGGTGGTGGCGCGTTACTTCACGGTATAGATCAATTACTAATTGAAGAGTTAAAGGTACCTGTGTTTATTGCAGAGCACCCAATGGATTGTGTAGCAATCGGTACAGGCATTATGCTTGAAAATTTTGACCGTCCACCTGCAGGTTTTTAAGAAGCAGCCTACTTGAGCCCATCTAGCCTTGCCAAGCGCTTGTCACTTGAAGAATTGAAGTGAACTTGAAAGGTTGGCGCTTTAGCCTAAATATGAGATAAAATAAGACGAGGTGATTCCTATGTTTAAAGGGTTTTATACAGTAGCAACAGGTATGATTGCTCAGCAAAGAAGAACTGAATTACTATCAAATAACTTAGCAAATGCTAATACACCAGGCTTTAAAGCAGATCAGTCCTCAATCCGTTCATTCCCAGATATGTTGTTATCAAGTGTTGGTAAAACGAACGCATCTGCAAGTCAACAAGCCGGTTCGCAATATATGAGTCAAGTCGGTGCGCTAAATACAGGTGTTTATATGCAAGAAACATCACCCAACTATGTCCAGGGGCAAATTTATAGCACAAATTTAACAACGGATATGGCATTAATTGATGGCTATTTACCGCAAAATGAAGACGGCGTAACAGGTTCGATTTTCTTCCGCTTAGAACATCCTGAGGGCGGCGAGGCCTACACACGAAATGGGAACTTTACATTAGATGGCCAAGGTTATTTAGTAAATCCACAAGGGTTATATGTGTTATCAGATGCAGGGCAACGTATTCAATTGCAAAATGATGATTTCCAATTAGATGAAAATGGATCTATTTATGTGAATAATCAGCAAGTAGCACGTGTTGGCGTATCATATGCAGCGAACCCAAACATACTACAAAAACAGGATAACGGCTTACTTCGCATGCAGGATGGTGGGGATTTACCGACTGCTTATGGTACAGATGGTGTAAACTTTACACTACGTCAAAACTATTTAGAAGGATCCAATGTAGATTCTTCACGTACGATGACGGATTTAATGACGGCATACCGAGCATTTGAGGCGAACCAGAAAGTCTTGCAGGCTTATGATCGTAGCATGGAAAAGGCTGTTAACGAAATCGGTAAAGTATAATAAGCAATAGGGAGGCGTTTTCGAATGCTACGTACAATGATTACCGCAACAAATACAATGGGACAACTTCAAAGTAAACTCGATATGATTAGTAATAATATAGCTAACAGTAATACGCATGGCTATAAAACACAGGAATCGACTTTTAATGAGTTGCTATATCAGCAATTCAGCAATGATAAACTGGACCCAGCTGAGCGTCAAACGCCTGTAGGTATCCGTTACGGTGCCGGTGCTAAGCTTGGTCAAATTCAAACGAACCATAAACAAGGATCTTTACAAAAGACAGATCGTGATCTGGATTTCGCTTTCAATAAGCCAAAGCAGTATTTTAATATTTTAATGCCAACCGGTGAAAATGGTACACAAACGGTGTATACACGTCAGGGTGATTTTTACGTATCACCACTAAATAATGGTACGGTGATGGTTGTTAATGCGGATGGTTATCCAGTGGCTGATTCAACGGGACAAGCAATTACTCTACCAGAAAATGTAACTGGATTTGCTGTACGTGAAGGTGGTACATTAGAAGCAACATATGCAAACGGAGATGTTATTCGGACAGACTTAGCAGTAACAGAATTCCAAAAGCCGCAGCTGATGGAGCATATTTCCGGTACATATGTGGGCTTACCGAATAATTTAGCAGAGCTTGGATATACACAAGCAGAAGTGTTAACGGAGTTACAGGGAGCAAATCGTCAGCAAATTGGCATGCAAAGTGGTATGCTTGAAATGTCTAACGTGGACGTATCGAAAGAAATGACAGACTTAATTCAAACACAGCGTTCTTATCAGTTTAATGCTAGATCTGTAACACTAGCAGACCAAATGTTAGGGCTTATAAATGGTATCCGATAGAGCTGTGCTCATTTTTTCACGTTTATTAAGTATGAAGGAGTACAATTTATGACAAACGTTTCACGTCGCCGTTCAACGCCGACATCTACATCTACAACTGATATGCCACTAGAAGAAAAGAAGGACCGTTCGAATCAAGAGCAACAAGAAGTTCGATGGGTACAAATACGATTAATACCGATTTGGTTACGTGTTGTACTTGTGCTACTTTTAGTCGTGGGTACTGCTGTAGTAGGTGCGATGGTTGGTTATAGCGTGATTGGCGAAGGAAAAGCAATGGATGTCTTAAAACCAGGAACATGGCAACATATTTTTGACATAATGAATGGTAAAGAATAATTATATTCTTTACCATACTTTTCGTTTCACATAAATACATACTTTTTAGGGGGAAAAAGAATGTTAACAGTAGAACAAATCCAAGCAATTTTACCACATCGCAATCCATTTTTATTTGTAGATCGTATTGTGGAATTAGAGGAAGGTAAACGTGCAGTTGGCTTAAAAAATGTATCGATAAACGAAGATTTTTTTAATGGACATTTTCCAGGCTATCCTGTGATGCCGGGTGTATTAATCGTGGAAGCGTTGGCTCAAGTTGGTGGTGTTGCATTACTAAATGCCGAACAGTTTAAAGGACGTTTAGCCTTTTTAACAGGTATCGATAATTGCCGCATTAAGCGTCAAGTTGTACCTGGAGATCAGCTCCGATTGGAAGTAGAATTTATCAAATTACGAGGTTCTATGGGAAAAGGTCACGGTATTGCGACAGTAGACGGCGAACTTGTATGTGAAGTAGATATTTTATTTGCAATTGGACCAGAGCAACCAAAACTAGGCTAATTTGCTTTTATAGGGTAAAGGTTATAGAATAAAAAGGTTGAATAATTTAGATATTTAAAATTACATGTAATAAGAGGCTTTAAAATGTAGGAGGATTATAATAGATGTATAAGCAATTGTCTTCTGGAGTTAAAATTAGTATTACACGTTCGATTTCTACATCTTTTGAATCATATTTAGCAAGTATTGATTGGAATGGTGACCACTTCTCAATGGAGGATTTTATAGCAAGTTGGCAAACGTATTTTCGCGAAAATGCAGCTTGGGTGGATAAAATTCCAGCAGATATTTTGATGAATTCAGAATTTCATGAAGAAATGGCGAAAAAAATTGACGAGGTAATCGCGAAAATTTTAAATGAAGAACCAACAGCGAAACAAATCGAAAAAATTGAAACACTACAAAAAGAACTAGGTACAAACTATAGCTACGATTGTAAAGCAGAGGCAGCTTATATCGAACAGCTTTTAAAAGAAAAACAAAAATAGTTTTAAAGAAAATCGGATAGTTCCCTCTTTTCTCGGGCAATCTATGTAGGATCACAAATACACATCAATACGTGTAGGGCGTGACATAGAACCTAAAGGAGAAAGGAGGTTTTTTTATGTGGAAAATTCCAGTGTTCACAATGATGCTTGCTACCATGTTCTTGGGCGGCTGCAACTGGGGTAATGATAATGCAAATGAGGAAACCCCAATGGAGGACGTAAAAAATGACATTGAAAATGGTGTCAATGATGTGGAAGATGCTGTAACACCAAATGACAATAACGGTACTGTTAATGATAATAATAATGGCACTGTTAATGATAACAATGATGGTACTATTAATAATAATGAAGTAGTTCCGGAAGTAACAAATCCGAACTCTAATGTTGATGTCAACGGCACAAATGGAAATATGAATGGTACAAATGGTGCGGTTAGAGAAGACAACGTAGAAGTTCGTGATGGCGAAAATATAAATCGTTAGAGATTGAAGAGAGTGATTCCGTAATTTGGAGTCGCTCTTTTTTGTTATTGGGGATTGCCCCTAAAATGTACTTGGAGTGAAAGTAATTCACAAAAAAATAACGACACGTAATTATAGCGTGTCGTTACAAGCATAAATCAATCATTTTTAAGTTTAGGGCGAATTTTCATATCGCGCGCGAAGCGATTAAGCAAATCCTCTACTGAGACACCTTCAGAGAGTAGCTCGGCCAATAATTGTTCAGCATATTTTGAACGTTTGGCCTTTAATGTACCTTTCAAAAGTACTGACAAATGATCACCAATTTCTTGAACAGCATAGACTGCAACATGAAAGGGAGCGGGTTCATTTTCAGGGAATGAAATAACAGCGCGTACATCAAAAACAGCATTTTTATCAAGTAAATCACTAAAAGTAGAATGGTATTTTTGTTCGATAAACAGCTCGAGAATCCAAGATTGATGGCTGTTTTCCTGGTTAATCACAATGCCATCAACAAGTGGAACGTTTTGCATACCATCCTCAGTAACAAGGTCAAAGGAAAGCATTTTAAATGTTTTCATTAAGAGTCCTCCTGAGTTGCTCATTCATTTAAGTATAACATATAAAAAAATAGGCTCTACACCAAAATCTGTACTTGGCAGCACATTCCACTTCAGGCGGACGCTTTCCGCGGGCGTGGCTTGAGCCTCCTCCTTCGCTGCGCTTCGTGCGGGGTCTCAAGATTCACGCTTATCCCGCAGGAGTCGCCGCCTTCCGTTCCATGTGCTTATACTTATAGTAAGTTTTCTTTTAAGTTAAGCACATGTTTGGGTAATTACCCAAAAATACGAAATTTAATATTTCGCAAAAGTGCTTTGCATCCTACAGTTGAATGAAGTTTGATTAACTTATTGTCGTAATTTTAAAAAATAAAATGCATCAAATTGATATTTTACTTGAGGAAAAAGTAGGGAATTTTTAAAAATCGACTTTTGCCATATCTTAAGGTTATCTTGTACGATGAGATTAATCAGAAGCAAGGGAGGTGAATAGTATAAATCAAGTTGGACTAGTTGGGAGATTAACGAAAGATCCTGTGTTACGGGAACTTTCCGGCAAACGTGTACAATCACATTTTTCGTTAGCCATTAACCGCAATTTTAAAAACAGCCGAGGCGAAATTGAAGCTGATTTTATTCTTTGTACAGTATGGGGAAGACTGGCAGAGCATATCGTAAAATATTGTGGAAAAGGGTCGTTAATTGGTGTAAATGGAAGGATCCAATCTCGATCATTTGTCAACGAAGAAAGTGCAAAAGTATACATTACCGAAGTCGTTGTAGAAGATGTCCGATTTTACAAGTTAAAGCCACGTGATAGTGACAATGCAGTATTGCCGCCACAATCAGTGCGAAATGATCACGATTACTTAAAGGACTTTGTACTGCCACAGGAGGAAGTTAATTTACCAGTAGTATAGCTGTCTATGCTATACATACGGAGCAAGTATTACAATTTTCTGATCCGCCACTCTCCTATTGTAGATGATGAAACTTGAACCGTAATGACACTAAATGAAGGGAATGATGCTTCAAAAATAACATCATCATTGCTGAAGACCGCACAGCGATGAGCATTTCTCACAACTAAATATTAAAATGAAGTAAGTAGGAAGAAGAAGCATTGTTCCAAAAAATTGCCAACTAAAAGAGCGCCAAGATTGTTCATATCTTGGCGCATATCCTTTAAGTTGTTACATTGTAATCGAGAGTCATTAAATCGCGAAGCTCATGATCATTGAGTTCGGTTAACCACTGGCTTGATTGAATCAATTCTTCTGACAATAAAGATTTCTGCGCCAGCATTTTATCGATTTTTTCTTCAATTGTGCCAATTGTTACGAATTTATGCACTTGTACAAATTGGGTTTGCCCGATTCGATAGGCTCTATCTGTCGCTTGATTTTCGACAGCAGGATTCCACCAACGATCGGCGTGTAATACATGGTTTGCAGCAGTTAAGTTAAGACCAGTACCACCAGCTTTTAACGACAAGATGAAAATTGGAAACTCACCCGCCTGAAAAGCCTCCACCAATCGGTCACGCTGTGCTTTTGGCATCGCACCGGTTAAAAACGGCGCATCCACATTGTACAATTCACTAAAGCAATGTTGTAGCAGTTGCCCCATCCCGATATATTGGGTGAAAATCAGACACTGTTCGCCATTGTCCACAATTTCAGCTGCCATCTGTACAATACGCTCTAATTTTACAGAGCGTGTGAGCATAGAAGCAGCATCCTCAAACGGCTCCTTTAAATATAAGGCCGGGTGATTACATAATTGTTTAAGCTTACTTAGCATTTTTAGCACACGACCTTTTTTCTGAAAGCCTGTTAATGTCTCTAATTGGTCGAGTGTTTCTAAAATATAACCTTCATATAATGATGCTTGCTCTGCTGTTAATGGACAGTACGCATTAGATTCCTGTTTATCTGGTAAATTAAGCTGTAAATGCGGATCTCGCTTCGTTCGGCGTAGTAAAAATGGCTGAATCTTAGCACGTAATTTTTGCTTATGGTTTTCAGATTCATCGCGTTCGATTGGCAAAATAAATTCTTCGTTAAAGCGTCCGAAGCTGCCTAAATAGCCTTTATGAATAAAATCAAAAATGGCCCATAACTCAGATAAACGATTTTCAACAGGTGTACCTGTTAAAGCAATATGATGTGTACCTTGTAATTTGCGAATCGCACGAGATTGTAATGTTTGCATATTTTTTATGTTTTGAGCTTCATCGAGTACAACTGCCGTCCAGTCAATCTCCTGCAAAAACTCAGTATCTTGTGACACGGTTCCATATGTTGAGAGTATGACCTGTGGCATCTTTCGCTCGATAACCTGTGTGAAATCCGCACCCTTTGCTCGATTTGCTTGATAATGTGTATAAACCGATAAAGATGGTGCAAAACGAGCTAATTCCTTCTGCCAGTTGCCAAGTACAGATGTTGGGCAAATAATGATTGTTGGCTGTGTTGCATCAGATGTCTCATATACATGAAGTAAATACGAAATAAGCTGCACTGTTTTGCCAAGTCCCATATCATCGGCTAAGCAGGCACCAAAGCTTTGTTCACGCATAAAGACAAGCCACTCAAATCCCTCCTGCTGGTAAGGTCGCAGTTCCGCTTGTAGAGAAGCGGGCGTTGGAACAGTTGGTAAGCCTTTTTTCTCTTGTAATTGATCCAGATAAGATTTTAGTGATTTTTGTAATTCAAAGGCAAATAGAGGATCATCGCGCATTGCATCATCCGCATCTTCCTCTTCAAGTGGAAGCGATAAATCCTCTGGTAGTTCACGGAATAATAATTCGCGCACCGTCCAGCTCTCATCCTCAGCTTCTTGCATGAGCGCACGCATTTCCTGCATCCAATTGGCATCGACACGGAACCACTCCGTACCAATACGGATAAATTCACGCTTTTCATCGACCAGCTTTTTAAATTGCTCGGCTGAAATGGTTTCGCCATTCATTGAAAATTGCCATTTAAAAGTCAAAATATCATCGAGTCCAGCCACTTTTTTGGTCGAAACATTGCCAGTACTTACACGCACATGCATCTTGGACTGCTTCAAATCTTTTAACCAAGCAGGTAGTACAACATCATAGCCAAGTGCTTGAAGTCTGGCTAAATCTTCACGCAAAAATGCGCGTACTTCTAAATCTTCAAGCGTCAGGTAAATAAACTGATCACTACGGACATCCTCTATGGACAGTAATTCTACAATTTGAGCCTGTTGCATTTCGATGTCTGGAGCGGCATCCTGCCATTTCGCAGGTAATACCTCTTGTATCGGTAACATACGTTTCCGTACAGCAGGAGTCCAATAGGTTTTGGTCGTCGCAGAGCTGAGTACCGTTTCAAGAAGCCAAACGTCAGAATCCGGCTCGGGCTCACTTAAGCGAAGTGATACGTTAACGTTCCCAGACTGTCTATCTTGCTCTAGCGGCCAACCACCGCGCTTGAAAAATGGCAGTAGCTTCGGTATATCTGATATGAAAAGTCCTGCAGACATGAACTTTTGTGACACGGCCGTTTCAAGTAAGTCATTATCAATGTTTTCAATATCAAATGATAGTGATGAAAAATCATCAGCAATAACAGCGTGATCCCAAAGCGATGGCTCTTGCCAATGCTGTTGCAATGTCGCAACACGCTCTAATAACGCGTTACTGTTCTCATCCATACCAGCCCATTCGATAAATGGATGTTGATAGCGAATCGAAAAGATATCGAGTAATTCAGCAGTAGATACTTCTACAGATAAGTCCGTACGATTAGCGAGCAAGCCGTAAATATTCGCTTCGTATTTGAAAAAAAGCGAAGAAATGAGTGAACCAGCCTCAAGCGGTACGCCACCAGCTGTAAAGCCCTGCACCGCAAAATAGCCATCACGTACTGCCTCGATATGGAGTTTGATTTTTTTCATAAACGAGGATGGGGCATTACTTAAAGTTGTCATACTAAATTTCCTTTCTCGATTTCTTCCTGTAGAGCACGTAGTCGTTTAAATTCTCCACGAATTGCTTGCATATATGTTTCAAAATAAGACGTTTTACCAGCACGTTTTGCAGCATTGCGCATACTTTTCCAAATACGTACTGCTTGTTTATAATTCATGCGCGATTTTTGTTCCACCTCTGCCATCGCATATACGTGATAAAGGGGGAGGACTGTATTCGGGGCTTCTTTAATGACATCTTTTAACCCGCACATTTCTAAATAAGAAAGTGAAGATAAATTTACTTGATGCAAGGCAGCCCATTCCTCATAACGTTCCTTTTTTATAAGGAAGAACGAAAATGGCTGTAGCCCATACATACCAAATGCACTGTACAATGAAGCTTCTTCGTCTTCATTTAATACGATTTCTTCATAAAGCATCTGCAAATTTCGTACATATTGAGCCCGCTGTGTAACTGGTACAACCTCTTGTAAAAAGGGACCGAGTAATGGTAGCATCGCACGTAAAATCGTTGTAAGCGAAGAGGATTCACCCGCACGTTTTGCAAAAGTAGCAAGCTCAAACAGGTCATACATATTTTCAACAGATGAATTCGTTATACTTTCTATTAATAAATTTTCTTTTTGCAACAATACATAAAACATGAGCTTAATCGCATGAAAAGATACATCAGCATTTTCATCCTCTAACGCTAGTATTGCTGCTAGTTCTTGTTCACGGCGCGGTTTTTCGTAAAAAAGCACCGCCCAAAGGAGCATATAAATTTGTAGACGGTTTGCAAAAAGCCCTTGTCGCTCCACTAGTAGGGAACGTACAATTTGTTGCAGTGCATCATAAAAAGGATCCGTTGCAAAGAGCCGAGAGCGGGCATTGAATTCACTAAATGTATCCTCTATTCCGTGTATGCATTGTTCTATAAAATATTTCATATAAGGTGTATCCAAAGAATGACCGGCTGTTTCATTTAAATGACGCCAAATCGTATTAAGTATTGTCAATTCCATAAATAATTTATAAAGTGGTTGCCATTCCCGCTCAAATGGCATGTGCCGGCGAAGACGTTCTAATGCATCTGTTCGAATAGCAGATAATCCGTACCCTTCAAGTACACGACCAGGCGGAAGCAAACGTTTCATCACTTCATCCGCCATTCTTTGCCAACTCTCAGGACTACGTTCATCTGCAAGAGTTTTCAATTGTACAGATTTTTGTGCTCGCCATGCCCCTGACCAATTTTGCACAGAATCGAGATATTGATAAAGTGCCAGCAATGTACCGAGTTTGTGTCGACACCAATTTGTCTGCGGGCAGCTACAAGTTAAAGTTTCACGAGCAAAATCAATTTCTAACGAAGCTGGTCTTACATCCTGCACGACTGCATATAATGTAGAAGTTGTAGGATTAAATCGCTCAAATGCAACTGATTTATTACGTACTGAAAAAACAGCACGACGCACGAGCTCCTCGTCTTCCGTAGAGGAGGGATGTAGATGCTGCTCAGCCTCCTTCAATTTTGTAAATATAAATTGTTGATGTTCCTTAGCCAATTGTGAAATAGACAAAGCCAAAACCTCTCCTCCAAAAAAAAGACTGTCTCTCCATTATACGTTTAAAACCCGCGCATGATAAGCCGAATGATTAGAAAGATGTAAATAGGGGAAAAGCTAGTTAACAAATATTTTTTTATGTGTTAAAATCTGAATAATCAGATTACTAGGAGGGATGAAAAATGATGCATGTCCAATATATGAAACCGTTCTATACAAAAGTAACAGGAGATAAGTTGCGTCTAGTCTTTGCCTATCAATACTTTTCCATATTAAAAGATGATGAAATTTTTCACTTTATTCCGATTGAAGGGAAGGAGATGATCATCAATTTACATTCGCAACAAATCGAAAACCTATCGGAAGTATTCGTATTTCAAAAAGGAAATCGGTTTATTCGATTGCCTCTCTACCAACTATTACTGATTACAAACGTTCATGAACACCTATTACCAATACTTGAAAGTGCTACACCAAAGCTACCTGAACCGGTCCTGTCCTCTGTACCTGTGTACGAAATTGACCAGCTTCTGGCGGAAATTGAAGAAAAAAACTTTGACTATCTGATTGACCGAGCACTATCGAATTATGATGAAGCACTATTTTACGAGATACTAACACAAAAGAACATGCAACTCGGAGGATTCTAAAATTGAATACACACCAAATCTAACAAGCACCCATTTTCTAATTAGAAAAATAGGGTGCTTTTATTTAACTTCTTAGTTGTTTTTTTAGATAGATTAGGAGAAAAACAGATATGAGAGCTGAAAAAAGCAATTGAACGCTGAAATGGCGGTTATGAGAGCTGAAAAAAGCAGTTGAACGCTGAAATCGCGATAATGAGAGCTGAAAAAAGCTGACGAACGTTGAAATATCAGTTATAAGTGCGGGAAAACTGTTAAAAATTGATAAAAAAGTATGTAATAGTTATCGAGAGCGCCGATATAAACAAAAATAATAAAGTCTAAGGAAGTGGGAAGATGCTTGGGAAATGGTCGGCAACAGGGATGTCTATTTTAAGTAATATGAATCGGCATTACAATACGATGAATAAGTCGCTACTACGAATTTCGTCAGGCTACCGTATTAATAGTGCAGCGGATGATCCAGCAGGTCTTGCTATTTCTGAAAAGATGCGAGCGCAGATTCGCGGGCTGAATATGGCGGCAAAAAATATTCAAGATGGCATTTCACTTATGCAAACAGCAGAAGGTGCTCTCAACGAAACACATGCCATGATACAGCGGATGCGTGAGTTGGCGATTCAAGCTTCAAATGATACGTTAACAGATAGTGACCGTGAACTGCTAAATCTTGAATTCCAGGAGTTAAAAAAAGAAATCCAACGTACATCAAGAGATACGGAGTTCAACACAAAGAAATTGTTGAATGGTGATTATGGAACGGATGGACTTAAAATTCAAGCTGGTGCAAATGCTGGACAGACAATTGAGATGTACATTAATGATATGGGGGCAGGGGCACTCGGTCTTGATGATACTATATCTATTGCTACACGAGAAGATGCAGACAAAGCAATTGGTACAATGGACAAGGCATTAGGGCTTGTATCCACAGAACGATCGCGACTAGGTGCTTATCAAAATCGTTTGGAGCATGCATACAATGCAACTATGAATACCGCAGAAAATTTAACGGAGGCGGAATCCCGTATTCGTGATGCCGACATCGCGAAGGAAATGATGAGTATGGTGAAGGCACAAATTTTAATGCAGGCGAGTCAATATGTACTAGCAATGCACATGCAACAGGCACAGGCCATTTTAAAGTTACTGGATAGTGGAAGAAGGTGAGGAAGCCCAATATTATTTGGAGTTTCCTCTTTTTTTGCTAACGAGAGGTGTATAATTGCTGATGATTTAGAAATATCTCTATCATAAGTAATAGAGAAAATGGACAAATTTTTAATATTAATCAACCTGTTTTATTCAATGTCAATCCTTGCTATAGTTAATGAAAAAGGAGAAATGATATTGATTGACAAACCGTTCACTTCATCACCATTCATACTAGGGCTACAAGCACTTATCGCGCGTTTACACCCAACACATCCGCAGTTCGAAAGACTTCAGAAAGAATTGAAAATAAAAGAAGCGGGTGATTTCGGCGAACGTTACATCATGCAAGAGCTACAAAAATTCTCAACGCTTCATGACTTCCACGTACTTCACAATGTCATACTTCCCACAGCGCTCCCTATGCAAATCGATATTCTCGTTATTACACCAAATGGAGTCATCCTATTAGAAATCAAAAACATTCGAGGGCAAGTTCGTTTCAAAAACAATCCTCGCCAGGTAATTCGCACAACGGAAAAAGGGGACACGGCTGTGTTTACTCATCCAGAAGTGCAACTTGAGCAGTATATACTGGCAATGCAACAGTTTCTTGATGCACACCATATCTCAATGCCGATATATGGCGCTATTGTTTTTCCTTTTAATAATGTAACTATTCATCGGGAGGGTGAGGGTTTACCGATTTTGATGGCAAAGGAATTGCCGCTGTATTTTCATAAACTTTCTGTGGGAAGATATCAGCAATCGGTAAACGACATCACGCACATGATTTTGTCACATATAAGGGATCGGGCGCCTTTTCCACTTTGTGAATACTATGATATCGAAGTGGCGAACCTGCAAAAAGGGATTTACTGCGAAAATTGTGGTCAATACGGTATGCAAAAGCTGAAAAGGGGATGGATTTGCACTCGATGTCAGTATGTATGCTCACACGCGCATGTGCGAGCACTGCGGGATTACTATATGCTCGTTGGTGATACGATAACGAATAAAGACTGTCGCTACTTTTTGAACATCGACAGTCAGGATGTGGCGAAGCGTATTTTGCAAAAATCTTGTGTGACACGAAGCGGCTCAGGCAAATACACGCAGTACAATTTATCGGGTCTATACAGGAAGTGTGAAGATAGCCGATGGCCACCGGAGAATCGCTGATAGAAGTCTAAACATAGCTGATAGCCCCCGGAGAATCGCTGATAGAACTCCAAACATAGCTGATAGCCCCCGGAGAATCGCTGATAGAAGTCCGAATATAGCCGATAGACCCCAAAAAATCGCTGATTAAATCCACGAAACAACAAATTTATTCACAGTTTCACCTGAAAGAGGTATACTATAATGCAGAACAAATGCGATTGCATTCGAAACACTCACATAAAATATCAACTCGTTTTTGAAACGAAAGGAAGTATAGATGATGACTAAATCAATTTGTGTTATTGGGCTTGGCTATATCGGTTTACCAACGGCAGTAATGTTCGCCAATCATGGCCTAAAGGTACACGGCGTGGATGTAAACCCTGCAGCAGTGAGAAGTATTCAAGAGAAAAAGCTTCATATTGAAGAGACAGGCTTGCAAGAGCGTTTAAATAAAGCAGTAGATGAAGGATTTCTAACAGCATCAACGACACCGCAAGAAGCGGACGTATTTATTGTTGCTGTACCATCACCGATCAATCCCGACAATACAGCGAACTTAGAATATGTACGTCAAGCGACTGCATCAATCGTACCTTATGTAAAAAAAGGAAACCTCGTGATTCTTGAATCAACAGTACCACCGAAAACAGTCGAGCACGTAATGCTACCAGAGCTTATTAAAGCAAACCTTGAATTCGGTGTTGACCTGTTTGTATCACATTCACCAGAACGTGTTATCCCAGGTCGCGTTTTTGAAGAATTGGTGAACAACGACCGTATTGTCGGTGGTATTGATGCAAAATCATCAGAGTTAACAAAGGAACTATATGAAACGTTTGTAAAAGGGACAATTCACTTAACAGATGCGACAACTGCTGAACTTGTTAAAGTAATGGAAAACACATACCGTGATGTCAATATTGCATTTGCCAATGAGCTTGCAAAAATGGCTGAGAAACTAGACGTTAACATTTGGGAAGCCATTAAATTTGCAAACTATCACCCACGTGTGAATGTACATTTCCCAGGACCGGGTGTAGGTGGTCACTGTATCGCTGTTGACCCTTGGTTCCTAGTTGAACTTGGTGGTGAGCAAGCACAAATTATTCATATGGCCCGTAATACAAATGACAGTATGCCAAGTTACACAGCACAAAAAACGCAAGCCATCTTAAATCAAAACAAAATTGCAGGTGGCAAGGTTGCTGTTCTTGGACTAGCTTTCAAAGGGAACGTTGATGATATGCGTGAAAGTCCATCTACAATTGTCATAGATGAACTACAAAATCTAGGCTTAGATGTGATTTCTTACGATCCACACATAAAAGAAAACAAACACGTAACACAAACGCAAAGCTTAGAGGAAGCAACTAAAGATGCGGATATCATTGTCGTGTTAACGGATCATAATGAATTCAAAACGCTTAACGCAACAGAAATCCAAACGAAGTCAAAAATCGTCTTCGATACGAAAAACTGCCTAAGCCGTGAAAACTGGGAGCAAGCTGGCTTCGAGTTCCACTTACTTGGGGATGCGAAAAACGGATGAAAGAAACAGTACTTGGCATCAACGTCAACACGGAAGGCTATGACGAATTAATGGACATGGCATTTGAGCGCATAGAGAAAAAAGAAAAAGCACTCGTTGTGGCCATCAATCCTGAAAAAATCATTAAAGCAAAAGAAGACCCAGCGTTGAAAAAGCTCTTAAACGAAGCGGAATTTCAAATTCCAGATGGTATCGGTGTCATCCTCGCTTCAAAAATTCAAAAAGGGCAAATTCGTGAACGCGTGACGGGCGTCGATATGATGATGAAACTTTGCGAGGAAGCAGCCAAACGAGGTAAACCGATTTTCCTTTACGGAGGGAAGCCGGGTGTAGCAGATGCGGCAAAAGCAAAGCTTGAATCATTATTTCCTTCTATTAAAATAGTCGGCACACAGGACGGCTATGAAAAGGACGAGCAGGTGGTCATTAATCGTATTAACGAAGCAAAGCCTGATTTACTGTTTGTTGCAATGGGGAGTCCAAAGCAAGAGAACTGGATTAACGCAAATCGCGATCATTTGCACCCAACAATTTACCAAGGTGTCGGCGGATCGTTTGATGTATTAGCAGGAACAGTTAAACGCGCACCAGAAATTTTCCAAAAGTTTGGCCTCGAATGGTTTTATCGATTATTGAAAGAACCTAAGCGTATCAAGCGTCAAATGGCACTACCACTATTTTTACTTGAAGTATCAAGAAAAAAACGGCAATAAAGTTAAAAAATTGTATTGTTGTTTGAAATGGAAAGTGTTAGACTGTAGGTGTATAGGAATTTCCTCTATGAAATAATAGAATTCCCTGCAAGGAAAAAACGGTTGGTAGCCCAAGCGAAAAAAGCTCAAGCATATATATGCTTGAGCTTTTTTCGTGTGTAAAGAGAAAAAATAATTAAAGAAAATAATGTAAACTAAAATTTGTTAAAGAAAATACATGAATATACTTGAAAAAAACTCATATATAGCCGACAATAGATTAAGAGAGTTGATATCCTATATTTTCCGGAAAATTTTATGGAAGTTTCCTAAAATGTGATTGACAACTTTTGGAGATACAACTATACTTTTATGTGTAGTTGTTTATTTACTGCATGACTATGTAGAGTAAACATAATTTTTGAACTTAAGAGGAGGAAATTTTTCAATGGCTAACCAACCAAAGAAATACAAAAAATTCGTAGCAACGGCTGCAACAGCTACTTTAGTAGCATCTGCAATCGTACCAGTTGCATCTGCAGCTGAATTCAAGGACGTTGCTGGCAGCGACCACGCAGTAGCAATCAACGCACTATCTGAAGCAGGTATCATTAACGGATACTCTGACGGCACATTCAAACCAAACCAAACAATCAACCGCGGACAAGTGGTAAAAATGTTAGGTCGTTGGTTAGAAGCACAAGGCCAAGAAATCCCAGCTGACTGGAAAACTGAACAACGCTTCAGTGATTTAGCTCTAACAGCTGAAGAAGAACTAGTGCAATATGCTGCACTTGCTAAAGATGCAGGCGTATTCAATGGTTCAAACGGTAAATTAAACTACACACAAAACATGCAACGTCAACAAATGGCAGTTGTTATTGTACGTGCTATTGAAGAAATCGCAGGTGTAGATCTAGTAGCAGAATACAAAGAAGCAGGTCACGTTACTGAAATTTCTGACCTTGACAAAGCTTTCTCTGCAGAGCAACGTAACGCGATCGTAGCATTAGAATACGCTGAAATTACTAACGTATCTAACTTCCGTCCAGCTGACAGCGTAACTCGCGGTCAATTCGCTTCATTCTTACACCGTACAATCGAAAACGTAATTAATGCTGAAGTTGATGCTGCAGTTAAAGCTATCAATAACACAACTGTTGAAGTAACATTTGACGAAGAGGTTACTGATATTAAAGCTCTTGACTTCGCTATTGAAGGTTTAGAAATCAGCAACGCAGCTGTAAAACAATCAAACAAAAAAGTTGTTGTATTAACAACATCTGCTCAAACAGCTGATGTAGAATACACTGTAACTTTAAATGACGAAAAAATCGGTTCGTTCAAAGGTTTAGCAGCTGTAATCCCAACTGCTATTGATGTAGTTCAAAAATCTCAACAAGATGTTGTTGGTAACCAAGTAACTGTACAAGCAAAAGTTACTGTAGCTGAAGGTCAATCTAAAGCTGGTATTCCAGTTACATTTAACATTATCAATAACTATAATGATAATAGCACTGGTACATTAAACGCACCAATCATTGCTGAAGCAACAACTAATGAAGAGGGTATCGCTACTTACTCTTACACTCGTTATGCACAAACTAGCCAACAAATCGCTTCATCTGATGAAGTGCAAGCATACGCAACTGGTAAAGCATCAGTACGTTCATTTGCAAAAGTATACTGGGCATCTATTAAACCATTAACGATTTCTGAAGTAACTACAGGTAACTCAGTAAATAATGGTGCTAAAAAGCAATATAAAATCAAAGCTGCTCTATACCATACAGAAGGCTATACTGCTGCATTCACTGAAAATGGTCAAGTATACCCAGCAGGTAATTACGTAAATATTGCTTTTAAAGAAAATATTGATGTAACACCTGATAAAGCAGTAAAAACTGTAGATGTAATTGATGGTAATGGCAGAAACTTAGGTTACCCAGGACAATTCACAACTTCTTTAGGTGATCAAAGCCAAGGCATCAAAGTTGTAAAAGTTGCAGTTGATAAAAACGGTGAAGCAATCGTTACATTAACAGGTAACAATGCTGAAGTAACACCGGTTGTATTTGTAGATAACAAAGAAAATCCACAAAATGCAACAGGTAACCGTGGTCGCTTCAATACAACTGAATTATTTGCAGAAGCTCCAAAATTAGCATTCGGTAAAATCCAAAACTTACAATTAGCTTTAGATTCTATTGGAACTGAATTTGCAGCTGCATATGCTACAGCAGGTTCAGCTACATCATACACATATGAAAATGCAACATCTAATAGCATTTTAATTCGTGATGCAGCAAACAATCTTACTTGGATTACTAGAGGTACAACACTTCCAACAGGTGCAAGCTACATCAACCAAGCTAACCCATTACGTACTGGTGAAACAGTGCCAACTGGCTTCGTTCTTGTACGTGGTACAGTAGGAAACCCAACTGGTGACTTCCCTGCATTCTCTGGTACAAAATCAGTACACACTTATTACAATATTGCTAATGGAAAATCAGCTTCTGCTCAATTAGCGGATGCATTAGTAAATACTGGTGGTCGTGACTATAAAGCAGTATTAAAAGATGAGAAGGGTAACCTTGCACCAACTGGTACACAAGTACGTGTTTCTGTAGATGTCGGTTCTGGTTTAAGAGCAGCTGGTAGTGCTGTGTACTTAGTGGATAAAAACGCTAACTCAATTCACCTTCTAACAAATGATGCTAGCAAATCTGAAAAATATGTTGTAAACCTTGCAACAGATTCAAAAGGTGAAGTAGCATTTACATTAATCGGTGCAAAAGATGCATACGCAACACCAACTGTATTCTCTGAAACGGGTGACAAAGCTGGTTTAGATAAAAATGATTTACAACAAGTTGGTGGCATCGCATACTTCGGTGACGCAGTTGTACAATCAGCTATCTTAACTGTAGATGGTAAAGATGCTCAAAATGTAAGTGTTGGTGACTTAGCTGCATTCACATATCAAACAGTGGATCAAAACAAAAAACCATATAACACTTACAACCAATCTAACTTACGTGTAGTATTCCAGTTCCAATCTACATTTGCTGGTGCAGAAGTATATGCAGCAAGTTCAGTAGGTGCTGATGGTAAATTACTTCCGGGTGCAACACCAATCCCAGGTGGTTATATCAACATGGGTAGCTCAAATACTGGTCTATTAACTGTTGATGCAGACATTAACGGTCGCGCAACATTATATGTAAAAGCAACTCGTGGTACAACAGTAACAGCAACTGCTAGTGCTGCTAATGTTCCATCATTACCACAAAACTTAACAGCTTCTGCGGTATTCAACTTAAATAACGTTGAAGGTATCCAACCAGGTGTACCATACACTGGTCGCGTAATTGCAACAGACACAGTTAATAACCGTTTATTATTATTATTAAATGATGGTGTAACTGTTAAAGATGTACCTTATGAATCAAATTCACAATTCTTTAACCAAGCAGGAACTATTATTTCTGAGTCAACATTTGAAGGCCACAATAATGCTGTACAAGGTTCGAATTTAGTTGATACAGAAGTAACGTTTACTCTTGCTAAAGACTCTAACCCAACAACAGTAAGAATGGGTGTAGCTGCAGGTCAATCTCATATTGGATTTAAATCAGGTGCAGCTATTTACCTAACTAATTTAAATGCAACTTATAATTTCCATGGTAAAACAATTGGTTCATCAACACCAGGATCAGAGTTACCAGTAAAAGTTGTTGTAAACAACGACAACGTGACTCTTAAAGACTTAGTGTTACACGGTTCAATTGATGTTGGCGGTGGCGGTACTAACGCTAACTACCAAGGTCAAATCAACGTACAAAAATTCACAGCTGATAATCTAACATTAAATGGTAATGCGTATGTTCACACAAATGCACAACAAACATTTAATTTAGTAGGTTCAGACTTCTCTAATGCGAATGTTCATTTATTTAAAAATGAACGCATTAACTTTGCAGGTGCTCAATCTCGTATCGGGGAATTAGTTGCGTATGTATCTGGCGTAGTTGTTTCTAATAACCAAATTTTAAATTCTGATAATACTGTTAAATATGCAGCTGGAGTGGCTCCAATCATCACTCGTGTTACTATTGCTACTGCATCAGTAATTCAACCAGTTTCTCAAATTTCTGGTTACACAGTACCAACAGCAGTTGTTGAAAACGCACAAGTAAAAGCTGCAACAGTAACAACAACTTCTGGTGACACGGTTGCAATTACATTTACTGCTGGTACTAATAATATCAACCTAGCTACAGTAAATGGTACAACAGGAACTGTTACATCTACTGATACTGTAACATTCACTTTATCACCAGCATTAACAGCTGGCAAAGTAGTTACTTTAGTTGTTGACGGTCGTGAGTACACAGCTACTTATGCACCTACTACAACTTCAAGCTTAACATTTGCTCGTAAATACTAATCTTATAGATTATAAAACGACCGATTTAATATTGACTGTTGACAAATCTAGTTTAACTAGGTTTGTCACAGTCTTTTTTAGTTATACTAGCGCAGAAATTTCAACTTGAATATTGCATGTTCGAAATATTGGAGAAGTATATGTTTACTGCCTCAATATCGGTAATTGCTTAGTGATATATAGTGTAAATGAAATTCTTATTTGAAAACTCTACGTATATATAGTTGATAGTATGTAATATAGGGGAGCTTATATAATGTTTGGGATGTATTTGAAAATCGTTGGAAATGTATTTAGTTCTACATATTTAGGGACAATGATTACGGCATTTGTTATGAAGAAAAATGAGGATAAAAATTATATGCTTCAATATATTGTGCAAGAACGGAAGATGTGGCGGGAGGATATTCGGACTGAAACGGAGAAATTTTGTATGCTGTGAATGTGCATCCTATAAGAACGTATCGTTTCTTTGTAGCAATTGGTTTAGATCCAATTGAAGGTCAACTTGCAAAATTGGAGTGTGTAATTGATACAAAGGGAGTAAGATGTGAATGGGAACCTATTTTGTAACAAATTGCCGTGTTATTAAAGGAAGATTAGTAGCGTTCGAAGCGTGAGGTGACGGGGAGCAGGTGTTGTGGATTGTTTATAGATTGATTATAGCTTAGCTGATTTGCATGGATGTGCAGATTAGTTTTTTTGTATACCTACAAATAGTTCATTGCCATGACATTTGATGAAAGACAGGGCATTCTAAGGAGAGTAATTGAAATGTTTCAGTGCATATGTATAAGCTCGCTCTTACACCATATTTATAGTATGAACTTAGGTTTACCTAGAAATATAATTTCAAAAGAGCATACTTCAAACTCTATTTCTTTGTCATTAGACTACAGAGATGAATCGGGTTAAACAGCTGAATTTGGTGTGGGAGATGACATTACTCAAGCATAGCCATTCAAAGTGAGCAGCACATCATTCGTTTAGGAACTTTTAATATTGTAGGTGGTCATTGGTAATAGATTTTAAGCAAGGAATTAGAATAATCGTGGATGTTATGAAGTTGTTGATATTAAAGATTCGTTATGAACTGAATGAAATATTACTCGTGGGGAGATATTCTTTGCGAGTTTTTTTGTTGCCAATTAACTATATTATGAATAGAATGTAATGATTGGTGTTATATATGTAATGTTTCCATCCTTAATATAGAAGTCACCCTACATGTATTTGCCGATTTATAGTATAATAACCATATGTGAAAAAAAGACGTAAATTAAGGAAGGTAGAGTTAGATGACATTTACTGAACCAATACGAAAATATATATTGTCCGGCGTGGTGGCATTTGTCGTAGTTGGTCTGATTGTGGCGAATGTTATGGCTAGCAAGCAGGACCAAGAATTTGCAACGAATGAGGCACTATATAGTCAGGCCGTACAATTACAAACAGATGGTAATTATGAAGGGGCATGGGAAGCCATTTCTCAGGTTTTAAAGGCTGAGCCGAGTTCGGAGATTGCAAATTATTTAGCGGCGATCATTTCTGTTAATAAGGGTGATGCAAAGCAGGCAGCAATATATATGCAAAAAACGCTAGATATTAATCCTTATAAGGCTGAAGATGCGATGTTCATGATCCAATTAGGCGAGGTATTTGTAGCTGCTGAAAGATATGAGGATGCAAAAACTGTACTCCTGAGATGTCAAGAATCGGCATGGACATTAGAGGAAATGCCAAATTATCAAGAGCATGTTGCTTCATTACTAGCGCAAATCGAAAATCCGCAATAAAGGAAGGTACATAATAATGAGCAAGTTCTACGAAAAGGTAGCTTATCATGATGTAGAGGAAGATTTACAATCACAAAAATCCGTGGATAAGTGGATTTTTGGATTGCTTCTTATTGTAATAGGCTTTGTGCCATTAATCGTGATGGCAAGTGTTATTGAAGTACAATCACCGCTTATTACAAATTTAGGTGCCTTAACTGGTGGAGTAAAAGGGGATCTCTTTACATATTATAAGGCACTAATATTACTAACTATTACTGTAATAGCAGGTTTAATGTTCTTATCGAAAATTTTGTTTATGAATGGTGAAATTCGTAAAACAAAATTGAATTATGCGATTGGTGCATTTGCTGTAGCGATTGTATTGTCGACAATTTTTTCACCGAATATTTCAATCGCACTAAATGGTTTATACAACCGTTCAGATGGTGCAATTAGTTGGTTATGCTATCTAGCAATATTCTTCATTGCGATGAATATTGAGTATCCGAAGAAAGCTGTTCAATATGTAGTATACGCAACTTATCCTTTTGTTTTTATTAATTTATGTATTATAACTTTAAACTTTTTCGGTAAAGATTTGCTGCAAAATGCATGGGCAAAAAAGTTAGTTACATTATTTTTACCTGAAGGAGCAAATTTAAGTGAAGGATCGGTATTGCTGGGAACGTTAAACCACGGGAATTATATGAGTGGAACGTTTGCAATTCTTGTTATGATGTACCTTACTTGGGTTGTAATAGACACAAATACTACACGTAGAATAGTAAATCTATTATTCGCTTTTTCTGCGATTTTAATTGTATTTATGGCGTTATCTACTAGTGGTTTTTTAACAATTTTATGCTGTATACCATTTGTTTTATGGCTTTTAGTTAAATCGAAAAAGAAAACAATGGCAATTTCATTATTAGCCGTTTTTTGTATAGTTAGTGCAATAAGTTTGCATGCTTTAGCGGTGAAAAACCCGAAAATTTGGGATGAAACATTAGGCTTCTTTATTTCTGAAAATCCATACTCTGTAGAAAATGTAGTTTCCTCTACATCACAAAATTATGATTGGAATAATTCAATACTATCAGGCACAACAGCATATGCAGCGGAGAAACAGTTTGAATTGCCGGTGATTCCTGAAACGGGTGTCGGTGCTGGTTCTGGACGTGTATATATTTGGGAGAATGTTTTAAATTTAACGATGGATCGTCCCCTGTTTGGATATGGATTAGATACCCTTATTTATAATTTCCCTCATTACAACATTGATGCTAGGGCAAATTTAGAAACAGAGACAGTTATAGTAGACAAGCCGCATAATATGTATGTAGGTACTCTTTATGGAACGGGCTTTTTAGGGTTTATTGGTTTTATGAGTATTATTTCGTTTACTGTTTTTGGAAGTTTGAAGGCTATTATTCGGTATAAATCAACATATGATTTTGGTGTCATTTTGTGTGTTACATGGTTAGCATTTTTATTCCAAGCACTATTTAATGATACATTACCTGGTACAGCAGCCCCACTGTGGATAGTTGCCGGTCTTTTAATTGGAATTTCAACAATTAATGAAAAAGAAAAAATAGTTTAAAAATAATTTGAAAATTATTTTTAATGGGTAGAACGTTAAAGCGTCTACCCATTTTAAATAATATATTTCAGTAATGGAAGAGATTATTAAGGAGTATGAAAAATGCTATAAAATAGTGTTGTAATGGGATTCCTATATATTCTTTATTTCTATATATGCCAAATCTAATGATATGTTATCAAGGAGTTCAAAAGATGATAAAGTCTGTTATATCACAAATTAAATATATGTTTACTCAAAGGTCTTTAATAAATCAATTTACTAGAAGAGAGATATCAAATAGATATAAAGGCTCTTATTTAGGAATCTTATGGTCTCTTATAACTCCGTTAATGATGTTAGTGATTTATACATTTGTTTTTAGTGTAGTTTTCCAAGCGAAATGGGGAACTGGTGAAGAAACAAGTAAAGTAGAATTTGCTTTATTGTTACTTGCTGGGTTATTAGTTTTTAATATTTTTTCAGAGGTAATATCTAAATCGCCTTTTTTAATTACTTCTAATCCGAATTATGTGAAAAAGGTTGTTTTTCCTTTAGAAATCATGCCGATTGTTGCGGTAGGGTCTGCACTATTTCAAGCGTTTATTAGTTATTTAGTATTAATTGTTGCATTATTTGTATTAATGGGGACTTTTAACTTTACAGCTTTGTTATTTCCTATAGTTATTTTACCTTTAATTTTATTTACATTAGGCTTATCTTGGTTTCTTTCTTCATTAGGAGTTTATATAAAGGATGTAGGTCAACTAATTGCATTGGTACTTCCTGCCTTAATGTTTATGAGTCCAATATTTTATCCTATTTCAGTAATTCCAAAAGAATTTCATTTTGTTTATTTGTTAAACCCAATTACATATGTTGTAGAAGATGCAAGACGTACGATAATTTGGGGACAATTCCCTCATTGGGATTGGGTAATTATTGGAACCATTTTAGGTATTCTCTTTGCATTAAGTGGATATATTTGGTTTAAAAAGACAAGAAAGGGTTTTGCAGATGTCCTCTAGTAATAATAATATTGCAATTAGCGTAAGAAAAATATCTAAAGAATATCAAATATATGGAAAACCGATAGATCGATTAAAACAAAGCTTATCTTTTGGTGAAAAAAAATATTATCGGGAGTTTAATGCATTAAATGATATTAGTTTCGATGTAAAGAAAGGTCAAACTTTTGGCATAGTAGGTCAAAATGGTTCAGGTAAAAGTACATTACTACAAATGCTAGCAGATACTTTAACTCCAACTGAGGGTGAAGTAATAGTAAATGGTCGTGTCGCAGCCTTATTAGAATTAGGGAGCGGATTCAACCCAGAATATACAGGTCGAGAAAATGTATATTTAAATGGTTCAATTTTAGGGGTTTCAAAAGAAGAAATGGATATAAGATTTGCTGAAATCGAACAATTTGCAGATATTGGCGATTTTATTGACCAACCGGTAAAAACCTATTCAAGTGGTATGTATGTTCGACTAGCTTTTGCTGTGGCTATTAATGTCGATGCTGACATATTAATTGTTGATGAAGCGCTTGCTGTAGGCGATATGTTTTTCCAAATTAAATGTTACAAAAAAATTGATGAGTTCCGTAATCAAGGAAAGACAATATTGTTAGTAACTCATGATTTAGGTAGTGTAATTAAATATTGTGATAATGTTCTAGTTTTAAACCAAGGAAATTCGCTAGGTATATATCCTGCTAAAGAAGCTGTTGATATTTATAAAAAAGTTGTAGTGAATTTGCATAAAGGAAAAGAAGGTATTATAGAGACAACTTCTACTTCACATAAAGAGTGGAAAGATTTTTATCCACTAAATGCAGAAATGTTGAATTATGGTAATGATTCTGCTGAAATCATAGATTATGGCATCTTTGATGATTACAAGGAACTTACATCTGCAATTAATAAAGATGTAAGTTGTACGATAAAAATGAGAGTTCAATTTAAAGAAACGATTGAAAATCCTATTTTTGCCTATACAATTAAAGATTTAAAAGGAACAGAAATCACAGGAACTAATACAATGATAGAAAATGCTTCATCAAAAGAAGTTAAAGCTGGACAAATTATTGAAGTAAGTTTCGAACAGCAAGTAACGTTACAGGGAGGGAATTATTTACTTTCATTTGGATGTACAGGTTTTCAAAAGGGAGAATTTGTTGTGTATCACAGATTGTATGATGTTATTGCATTTCAAGTTGTTTCATCGAAAAATACAGTAGGTTTTTTTGACCCTAACTCGAAAGTCGAAATTACTACTAAATAAATAGGTGATATTGTGATTGAGGAAATTGGAAAAGTAAAATTAAATTTAAATTATTATAGTGGTCAAGATCTTTATAGTGATGGAGACATTGAAAATGAACTTTTAGAGATAGTTAAAAATAATCAAGATTATAATGAAATATTAGAGAATGACTCGAGATGGCCAATTTTATATCATTTATCTAAAGACCGAGGAAATATAATAGAATGGTACCCATTCGATAAAAATAGTAAGGTTTTAGAAATAGGGGCTGGATGTGGTGCAATAACTAGTACATTAGCAAAATTAACGGGACATGTAACATGTGTAGAATTATCTAAAAGACGTTCTTTAATTAATTCATATCGAAATCAAGATTGTGATAATGTAGAAATTATTGTTGGTGATTTTAACCAAATAGAATTCGAACATAAATTCGACTATATTACACTAATTGGTGTTTTGGAATATGCCCCTTCATTTTCAGAGTCAAATAAACCATTTCATGAATTACTTACTTATGTAAAAAGTTTATTGAAACCAAATGGAAAATTATTTATAGCTATTGAAAATAGATTTGGTTTAAAGTATTGGGCAGGAGCACGTGAAGATCATACAGGGAAATTTTTCGATTCATTAGAAGGGTATTATGATAGTAATAGGGTACGCACATTTTCTAAGAATGAATTATTAAATATATTAAAAGATGTAGGGTTAGAGAAATCAAAATTTTATTATCCAATACCGGATTACAAATTACCATATCAAATTTTTTCAGATACTAGATTACCTCAAATAGGGGAACTAAGAAATTTAATTCATAATTTTGATCAGGATAGGGTTCAACTGTTTAATGAAGAAAAGATATTTGATACATTAATAGAAAATGAAAAATTTGGTTTTTTCGCTAATTCTTTTTTAGTCATTAGTGAATAATAAAGGGGAGAGTTATCGAATTGGATATTTTAAGTGTTCGATACAATACAAAACGTAACAAAAAATTTCAAATAAAAACAATAATATTTGAAGAGAATAAGAAAAAGGCTGTAAAGAAGGAAGCTTTAAATGAAGCAGCTAAAAGTCATATAAAAAATATGTATCTTAATTATAAATTATTAGAACATTCTTCGTTTAAATTAGTAGAACCAATTTTAGAAAAAGATACTATTATCTTTCCTTTTATAGATGGCGTAAGTTTCGATTCAATTTTATTAAAAGACGTTATAGAGAAAAATAGAGATGAATTCTTTAATAAAATCTATTGGTATAAGACTTTGCTTGAAAAGGAAGAAGTAGTTGATTTTGTTCAGTCTGAAAATTTTATTAATATTTTCGGTAATCATTCTTCACTTTCTGTCAAAAAGGCAATTAAAATCCCTAATATCGATTTGAATTTTGATAATTTGTTGATTACAAATGAAGAAATAATTGTTATTGATTATGAGTGGGTTTTTAATTTCCCATTACCAATCAATTTTATTTTGTACAGATCCATCCTTGTATTTATTAACAAGTATTCCTTGTACTTTGAAAATTTCATGAAAAAAGAAGAGATTTTTAATGAGTTAGAAATTACAAATTCTGAAATCCATATTTATAACGAGATGGAAAAAAAATTTATGACTATGGTTGGTTTAAATAACTTTAAATCTAATTATCTAAAACAAAATAATACAAGCGTATTTTCGGAATATCTTCAGGATTATTCTTCTGCCTTAAACAATTCTGAAGATTATATTCAATTATTTTGGGATTCTGGTAATGGATTTAATGAAAAAGAATCTATAAAATATTTAGTCGGAAAAACAAAAGAGATGCAGGAGTTTGTTTTTAAAATTCCTGATCTAAGTCTAAAGGCCATTAGAATTGACCCAGTAAATAGTATAGGGATAATTACTATTCATGAAGTTGTTTTAGTAAATGAAACAGGTTCATTGGTAGGTAATATGATTGAGAATTTACAAGTTAATAATGGTTTGAAAAAGATTTGTATTAATTCTGCTGAAAATGACAATATCTTTTTAAGTATTAATACTGACCCTCAATTCATTTATTATTTAAATGAAAATTCGGAAATTAAAGATTTAAATGTGAGAATTGTAATGCAATATTCAAGAATTTATGATGAATATCAAGAGAATATGTTAGTTGAATTAATTGAAAATAATTTACAAAAAAAAATAAACTTTCAATTAGAGATGAATGAGAAACTAGCATTAAATTATAATGAAACCTTAAATGAACTAGAAAAAAATCATAAAGAAATATTAGTTAAAAAAGACCAATTATTGGATGAGTATTTAAAAAATAACGAAAAAATAATTAATGAAAATAATGGTATGAAAAATTCGCTTTCTTGGAAGATTACAGAACCATTAAGAAAGATAAAGAAATTTTTTAAATAAGAAGGAGAAAGAATAATGTCAGGTATTGATATTGTGGTTGTAGTCTATAACTCTAGTAAGTGGTTGAAGGGTCTCATTCAAAGTTTAGAAAAATCTGAATACCCTCTGAAAGATATTCATCTTACTTTTGTGGATAATGCCTCATCCGATGATTCTGTAAGCAAGTTATTAAATTTCCAAAAAAATAGTAAGCTAGGATCTTTTAATGTCCATGATTTAAAAGAAAACATAGGGTTTGGGAGAGGTAATAACTTTGGCTTTAAGAATACGAAGCAACCATTTGCATTCTTTCTAAATGTAGATACAGAAGTATTACCTAATACAATTTCTGAACTAATGAATGCCGCTTTAAATAGTGATTCTGACGTTGCACTTTGGGAGTGCAGACAGTTCCCTTATGAGCATCCTAAGTTCTATAATCCAGTTACTTTAGAAACAAGTTGGGCAAGCGCTGCTGCGTGTCTAGTTAAAAGGGAATATTTCACTGAAGTAGGTGGGTTTGATCAAAATATTTTTATGTACGCTGAAGATGTAGATTTGAGTTGGCGCTTTAGAGCACATGGATACAAATTACAGTATGTACCGAAAAGTGTAGTGTATCACTATACCTACCAATCAGCAGGAGAAGTAAAACCGAATCAATTTTATAATAGTACATTTAATAATTTGATGTTAAGATACAAATTCGGTACTACTAAAGATATATTAAAAGGATACTTAATGTATAACACGTTGTATGGAATTAAGGGGCCAAGTGATAAGCATAAAAGTCGATTATTAAAAGGTTTTTTCAAAAGTATTCCACTAGGTCTGAAATTTGGAAGATGGAATCGGAAAAATAAAAAATTAGGTTTTAAACCGAACTTTAGAGGTTGGGATTATGAATTAATTCGAGATGGTGCCTTTTACGTTAATGAAGGACCTAAAGAAAATCCTTTAATTTCAGTAATTGTAAGAACTTGTGGTAGACCGAATGTTTTGAGAGAGACATTGAAAAGCTTGGAAAACCAAACATATAACAATATTCAAGTTGTTATTGTAGAAGATGGACCAGATATTTCGAAGGAAATGATTGAAAAAGAATTCTTATCATTAAATTACATATATCAATCAACAGTAGATAAAGTTGGGAGATGTGAAGTTGGTAACATAGCTTTAAGCTTAGCTGACGGAGAATATTTTAACTTTTTAGATGATGACGATGTATTTTATGCAGACCATATTGAAGTTTTAATTAATACCATATTAAATAATCCTCAATATGATGCAGCATATTCTTTAGCTTTTGAAACCCCGATACGTATACATTCTTTAAATCCTTATATTTATGATGAACTTTTCCATAACATACAATATAGACAAAAATTCAATAAGTTATTAATACTTAATCAGAATTATTTCCCTATTCAAACAGTGCTCTTCTCAAGGAAACTATATGATATATATGGTGGATTTGATTTGGAGTTAGAGTATTTAGAAGATTGGGATTTGTGGATTAGATATACGATGAATAGTAAGTTCTTATTTGTAGAAAAAGTTACATCAATATATAGAGTGCCCGCTGAACGAACTGTTAATCATGAAAGACAACAAAAGCTAGATGAGTATTTAAAGATTGTAAAAAATAAACATAAAGATACAGAGATGAAATTAACTGTGGGTGAATTGCGAGAAGAAGTAGAAGGCATTGCTCAAAAAACTAATATTGTGTATCAATTAAAAAATACGAGTTTCAAAGTTCTTTTGTATAAAGCTGCGAAAAAGGTTTTTAAATAATATATAAACGGTTAAAGAGTACGCTATAAATAGTGCCATTTATTTTAGTTCCTACTTCAGTGTAGAGTATTAGACATTGTGTAGAGAAATTAATTCTTGATACAACAATTCACAAGAATAATGTAAATTGAATTGTTAAGTATGAATAGGACAATGTATTAATAGATTTAGAGCAATTATATAGTGAGTTGTAGGAATAATTTAATTCTGTGGAATGAATTTTATTTTAACGAAATTTGGTAGGTGAAAAGTGTTAAATGAGATATTTAAATTGGGTTAAAAACAATAAGTATTTACCCATTTTCTTTATGTTTTTTAGTCTTATTATAATATATTCCCCTGTAATATCAGGGGAAATATGGATGAAATGGGATATGTACGACGCTATATTTCCGGCTTTTGTAACAATATCAGAAGCATTAAAGAGTGGAACACTACCATTTTGGGAACCATTTCAATATAGGGGAGTGCCCATAAGTAATTTGATGGGGATACCTATATGGTTCCCATTAACAATTATTCTAGGGATAGTTGGTTACACTCAAGAAATGATGCAATTTCAGTATTTAGTAATTATATTACTTGCAGCGTGGTTTATGTACCTTTCGTTAGGGAATTATGTAAATAATCCCTGGCTATGTGCTTTAGGTGGGATTGTGTATGCCACAAGTGGACAATTTGTAAGTAATGCACAACATATAACTTTTCTTATAGCAGCAATGTTATTTCCTCTTATTCATTACGCTACAAGAAAATGGATAGATGAGAGAAAGAATAGTTGGTTAATTTTAATAGGAGTAAGTACAGGACTACTCTTATTAAATAATTACCCACCATTTTTAATACTTACAGCATTATTCATTGTTATGGAATTAGTGTTTTCATTTAAAAAAATTAAAAAGGACTCAAATAATTTAAATGTATTAAAAGTTTTCTTTTATTCTACTAGTATAGTTCTTATTGTAGCTATTTTAGTTGGTTTTGTGAGTGTATATACAAACTTAACTGTAATGAATGAAATAACTAGATCACACGTTCCATGGGAAAGTGCTACAGCATCGTCATTAAATATATGGAATCTTTTGGGTGTGTTTTCACCTGTTTTAGTCCAATTAAGTGATAGACTTAACATGGGATTAGATTTATCAATGAGTAATATGTATATAGCAATGCCAATATTGTTACTGGCATTTTCTAGAGTACCTAAAACTAGTAAAGATTTAGTATTACTGGCTGGATGTGTTTTGGCTTTATTATTGTCAATGGGTCAAAATTCCATTGTATATCAAATTTTATACAACTACATTCCAGGTATGGATACATTTAAATTTCCTAGTGGAATAAGATATATTTACTTTTATTATATTACGTTATTAGCTATAAAGAATTTAGATAATATTATAAAAGATAAGAGCAATTTTTATAAAATCGATAAAATTTTTTCAAAAGGGGCTTATATACTATTAATATTAACTACAGTAGTGATTTTAATTGGGTCTATAGGTTCGTTTGAAAGTTTGATTTATAATTCTATTATAAAAGAACTATTTTGGAGTGCAGCTATTATTGGGATGTTTGTATTTACAATGAATTATAAAAAAAATAATGTATTGTTTTTTACAAATCTTTCATTATTAATAGTTATTTTTGCAACCTTAGGAGTTTGGAGAAATGATGAATATACAATAGGGGTTGCAGAGAGACCTGAGTCATATAGTGAAGAAATTAAAAAACTGTATAATTTGCCAGAAGAAAACTGGATCTCAAATACATCAGCAGAAAGTATTCCTTTAGCTATGGCACGAACAGTTTTTACTCAAAACTTTCAAAATGGCGGTTATGTGGGTAGTTTTAAACTAAAAACATTTAACGAAGCTTTTGAAAATGAATTGTTGCCAAAAGAAGGAGAGCCTATAGTTTGGTTAATTGAAGAAGAAAAAGCTCAGTTTAACGAATCAAAATTAAAGACAGCAGGAGTTATTAAAACTAGTGCGTCTGAAGTGATTAATTATACTCCTAATGAAATATCTGGGAATTTAGAGTTGGATACATCTAGTTATTTAATCCTTGAACAAACATATTTTAATGGATGGAAAGTAGATATTGATGAATTTAATAGAGAAATTGTCCATACAGATAGTGGAGCAATTGCGGTAAAGGTAAATCCAGAGAATACAAAGTTTGTTTTTGAATTTAAACCAGTTGGAACAATAATTTCAATCGTTATTAGCGTAGTTACTTGGATTATTTTAATAGGATATGGTTTATATTTATTGTATAAAATGAAGAGAAGAACAAAAATAAAGGTGTAATATAGGTGATGGATGATTAAGAAAAGTGATTTAATTCATATACTTTCTCTAGGGATGACAGAGGGCTTTTAAATGTCGTTGAAAGTAACGGGCAAATTCCATTTGTTGTAAAGAGAGTCTTTTTTATTTATGGTACGAAGAATGGAATAAGGAGAGGTTTCCATGTTCATCATAAAACAAGACAAGCATTAATTAGTGTTGCTGGTTCGTGCAAAGTTCATCTAGATAGCGTTTTGCTACTGGGCATCTGAATTATATGATAGTAATGATCTATTAGTACTAACACAGAGGAAATCATAAGAAATGATATTGCGAACTAATTTGATAAGGGAAAAATAAAATCTTCAAAATTGAAGAATGAGTTTAGTCAGTATTAAGTGTGTTTAAGCATAAGAGCTTTGAGAAGAACTTTAGCCTTTAATGACGACTTTAGTAGTAAACATTTATGTGAAAATCCACCTACTTTAGCAGTTCTATTAAAATTTATAAAGGGGTAGTCAAATGAATGTGAAAAAAAGTTCAATAATTGAAACTAGTTCATTAGGAGATGAAAGGGGTTTCTTGGCAGTATTAGAAACTCAAAGTAATATACCTTTTGAAATAAAAAGAGTCTTCTATATTTATTCTACTAAAGAAGATATTCGCAGGGGTTTTCATGCACATCATAAGACAAGACAAGCATTAGTTAGTGTTGCGGGTAAATGTAAAGTCCATCTTGACAATACTAGTAGAAAAGAAGAAGTAACATTAGACTCACCAAATAAAATTTTAATTTTAGAACCGAACGATTGGCATGAAATGTATGACTTCTCTAATGATTGTGTCCTATTAGTGTTAGCATCTGAGTTATATGATAGTAAAGACTATATTAGAGACTATGAGGAGTTTTTAAAAGTATATAGTAAAAGTACCTCGGAGGTATAAGAATGACGAATTATTTTAAGCATACTCATGCACTTGTAGAAACCGAAAATATAGGTGCTGATACACGTATTTGGGCTTTTGTTCACATTTTGAATGGAGCTAAAATTGGGTCTAACTGTAATGTCTGTGATCATTGTTTTATCGAAAATGATGTGGAAATAGGTAATAATGTAACAATAAAATCTGGAATTTACATTTGGAATGGCGTGAAAATCGAAAATAACGCCTTTTTAGGACCTAATGTGGTATTTACTAATGATCTAATGCCAAGAAGTAAGCAATATCCTGAATCATTTCTAAAAACCTTAGTTGAAGAAGGAGCAAGTATAGGGGCAAATAGTGTAATTATAGCTGGAAATACCATTGGTAAGTTTGCCATGGTGGGTGCAGGTTCAGTTGTAACAAAAGACGTTCCAGCGTACTCAGTAGTATTTGGGAATCCTGCAAAGTTTAAATATCATATTTGTGAATGTACAGAAAAATTGCATTTTAGCTCTGAAAAAGCTGAATGTAGTTGCGGCAAGGAATATATAAAATCTCCTACTGGAGAAGTGGCTCAATTATAATAGGGGTGAACTATAAATGATTCAATTTTTAGATTTGAAAAAACTGAATGAAAAGCATTATGATTCAATTAGTGCCGCATTAGATAAGGTTCTAAAATCTGGATGGTATATTCTTGGTGAATCTGTAAATGAGTTTGAAAAGAAATTTGCAGCTTATTGTGGGTCAAAATATTGTATTGGTGTAGCGAATGGATTAGATGCACTTTCTCTAATAGTGAAAGCATATTATATTGGCGAAGGGGATGAAGTTTTAGTACCTTCAAATACATATATTGCTTCAATTTTAGCTGTTTCTTCTAATGGCGCTACACCTGTTTTAGTAGAGCCAGCTCTAGGTACATATAATATTGATCCTGCTAATATTGAAAAGCATATTACCGATAAAACAAAGGCTATAATGGTTGTCCATTTATATGGACAAAGTTGTGATATGGGCCCCATTAATGAAATTGCAAAAAAATATAATTTAAAAGTTATAGAAGATTGTGCTCAAGCTCATGGTGCTATTTATGAAGGCAAAAAAGTAGGTAATCTTGGAGATGCAGCGGGTTTTAGTTTTTACCCAGGAAAAAATTTAGGGGCGCTTGGTGATGGTGGAGCTATAACAACAAATGATGAAGCACTATATACTAAATTAGTGGCCTATAGAAATTATGGTTCTCATAAAAAATATGAAAATCTTTATAAGGGAGTTAATAGTAGATTAGATGAAATTCAAGCCGCTGTCCTATCTGTAAAGTTAGATTCCCTTGATAACGAAAATAATCATAGACGTACAATAGCTAATTACTATTTAGAAAATATTAAAAATGACAAAATTACACTTCCGAAAGTTGAAAGTGAAAGTCAGCACGTATGGCATGTGTTTGTAGTACGTACAGAAAATCGTGATAAGCTTCAAAAATATTTGTTAGATAACGCTATTCAAACGATTATTCATTATCCAATTCCACCTCATAAACAAATTGCTTATGAGGAATGGAACCATTTAAGTTTTGAAATATCTGAAAAAATTCATAATGAAATTTTAAGTTTACCGATTAGCCCTGTAATGACGATGGATGAAGTAAAAAAAGTTGTAGAGGTTATAAATAACTATGAGTAAGAAAGTTTTTTCGATTTTAGTACCTATTTATTTTAATGAGTTGAACATACCGCATACAATACCAAAACTTCAATCATTAACAGATTTGTTCCCGAATTATGAACTAGAATTTGTTTTTGTTGATGATGGTTCTAAGGATAATTCTTTACAATTGTTACTTGAAGAAAAGAAAAAAGATTCTCGAATTAAGGTAATAAAATTAAGTAAAAACTATGGGTCAATGCAGGCGATTCAGGCAGGGCTAAATTACGTTTCGGGAGACTGTGTTGGAATTATTTCTGCTGATCTTCAAGATCCACCAGAGTTATTTGAGAAAATGGTGGTAAGCTGGGAGCAAGGTAAAAAAGTAGTGATGGCAACAAGAACTGACCGAGAAGAAAGTTTTTCTCAAAAATTATTCTCTAATACGTATTACTATTTGATGGACAAGTTTGCTATTAAAGGATATCCGAAAGGCGGTTTCGATTTTGTCTTAATTGACAGACAAGTTGTTCAAGAGTTAGTTTTGATTAGTGAAAAGAATACGAATATTATGAGTTTAATTTTTTCACTAGGTTATGATCAAGAATTTATTCCATATGTCCGAAAAGAAAGAGAACATGGTAAATCACGTTGGACACTCTCGAAAAAAATAAAGTTGTTTGTAGATTCGTTTGTGAGTTTTTCATATGCCCCAATTCGTTTCATGACGATGGTAGGATTTATGGTAGCGGTATTAAGTTTTATATATGCTTTTTTTACAATAGGAGCTTATTTAGCTGGCTATGTAGTTATACAAGGCTGGACGACAATTATAGCTTTAGTGACATTATTACAAGGAATTATAATGATGATGCTAGGAATAATAGGAGAATATCTATGGCGTATTCTTGATGAAACGCGTAAAAAACCAGGTTATATTGTGGACGAAGTATATGAATAAAGAGATTATTCGATTTCTATTTGTAGGTGGATTTAACACTATAGCAACCTATGGTATTTATTTAATGCTACTTTTATTTTTTAGCTATAATATTTCTTATTCTATTTCATACATAAGTGGAATTGTTATTTCTTTTTTACTGAATAGTAAATATGTATTTAAAGTTAAGTTTACATTTAGTAAAGCAATCAAATACCCTTTTGTATATGTTGTTCAATATATCATTAATGTTATTGTTCTGAATTTGTTAGTAAAAAATAATATTGTCAATGAAATGATCGCACCCATTTTAGTTATAATAATTTCATTACCTGTAACATATATCTTATCCAAATATATTTTGGGAAAAAAATCAGCTTAGGAGTGAATTTCTTGAAAGGAATAATTTTAGCTGGAGGTAGTGGTACACGTCTATATCCGCTTACTCGATCAGTATCCAAACAGTTATTACCGATATACGATAAACCAATGATTTATTACCCACTATCAGTATTGATGCTAGCAGGAATTAAGGAAATCCTTATTATCTCAACACTAGAGGATACACCACGTTTTGAGCAATTACTAGGTAATGGTCAGGATTTAGGAATTCGGTTGGAATATGCAGTACAGCCTTCTCCAGATGGTTTAGCGCAAGCTTTTATTATAGGTGAAGAATTTATAGGAGATGATTCTGTAGCATTAATTTTAGGAGATAATATTTTCTATGGACACAAATTTACATCAATGTTAGAAAGAGCTGCTACTAGAAGAAATGGAGCGACTGTTTTTGGTTATAATGTAAAAGATCCTGAACGTTTCGGTGTAGTAGAGTTTGATGGCAATGGCAAGGCTATTTCTATTGAAGAGAAACCACAAGAGCCAAAATCTACTTATGCTGTAACAGGTCTATATTTCTATGATAATAGTGTTGTAGAAATCGCAAAATCAATCAAACCATCTCCACGTGGAGAGCTTGAAATTACTGATATAAATAAAGCATATTTAGAAGCTGGAAATCTTCATGTAGAATTATTAGGTCGCGGTTTTGCATGGCTTGATACAGGAACACATGAATCACTATTAGAAGCTTCAACATTTATTGAAACAATTGAAAGACGTCAAAGCTTAAAAGTAGCATGTTTAGAGGAAATTGCTTTTCGTAAAGGTTATATTTCTAAGGAACAGCTATTGGAGCTTGCAGAGCCTTTAAAGAAAAATGGTTATGGTCAGTATATAATTTCACTCGCAAATAAAAAGATATAAGGGGTCCTATAAAGTGAATTTTATTAAAACAAAACTAAAAGATGCCTATATTTTAGAACCAAAAGTTTTTGGGGATCATCGTGGTTATTTTATGGAAACTTATAATGCTAAATTATTGGATGAACAAGGTTTTTCTTTTAATTTCGTACAAGATAATCATGCATTATCAAAAGAGAGTGGTGTGTTAAGAGGATTACATTATCAGCTAGAACCTTTTGCTCAAACGAAGATAGTAAGGGTAACAAAAGGCGCTGTATATGATGTAATTCTTGATATTCGTGAAGGTTCTCCCACATACGGACAGTGGGAAGGGTTTATTTTGAGCGAGGATAATAAAAGACAACTACTAGTACCTCAAGGTTTTGCACATGGTTATTGTACATTAGTTGAGAATACAGAGTTTGTTTATAAGGTAGATAATTACTATTCACCAGTGCATGACCGTGGTATTGCATGGAATGATCCAGATTTAAATATAGACTGGCCTACGTCAAGTCCAGTTTTATCTGATAAAGATACAAAGCACCCTAATCTAAAGGATTTAGAAAGTCAATTTATTTATAAAGGTAAGGAATGATAAGTATGAAAATTCTAGTAACAGGTGGAGCTGGATTTATTGGCAGTAATTTTGTAAATTACATGGTAGATAAGTATCCTAAGTACTCAATTGTTAATGTTGATGCTTTAACGTATGCAGGAAATTTAGAGAATTTAAAGCAATCTGAAGGAAAAACCAATTATCAGTTTGTAAAGGCTGACATAACAGATGTTCAAATGATGGATCAACTAATTGGCGATGGTGTAGATGCTGTAATCAACTTTGCTGCAGAATCGCATGTAGATCGTAGTATTACAAACCCTGGAATCTTTGTGCAAACGAATATTCAAGGAACACAAGTATTATTAGATGCAGCTAAGAAATACAATGTAAAAAAATATTTACAAGTATCGACTGATGAAGTGTATGGTTCTCTAGGAGCAGAAGGTTATTTTACTGAACAAACGCCACTTTGTCCAAATAGCCCTTATAGTGCGAGTAAGGCGGGGGCAGATCTTTTAGTACTTGCTTATCATGAAACATTCGGTTTACCTGTGAATATTACACGTTGCTCAAACAACTATGGACCATTCCATTTTCCAGAGAAGTTAATTCCTTTAATGATTATTAATGCATTAAATGATAAGCCACTTCCAGTATACGGTGATGGTAAGAATGTTCGAGACTGGTTACATGTAACAGATCATTGTAGTGCGATTGATTTAGTTTTACATAAAGGCATTAATGGTGAGGTTTATAATGTAGGTGGTCATAATGAAAAAACGAACTTAGAAGTTGTCAAAGAAATTTTAAAGCAGCTTGATAAACCAGAAACATTAATCCAATATGTAGAAGATCGTTTAGGTCATGACCGCCGTTATGCGATTGATCCGACAAAGCTTCAGCAAGAGTTAGGCTGGGAGCCAAAGTACACATTTGAAACAGGCTTAAAAGAAACTGTGCAATGGTATTTAGAAAATCAATCTTGGTGGGAAAATATCATTTCAGGAGATTATCAAAACTATTATCAACAACAATATGGTGGTAAATTGTAATGAAGATTATGGTAACAGGTGCTAACGGACAACTAGGTCAGGAGCTAGTTAAGCAATTATCCAGTAGCGGACATGATTTGTTTGCATTTACTAAAACGGAGTTAGATATCACGGATATAGAGCAAGTAGATGCTGTGTGTAATGATATCCGACCAAATATTATTATTAATGCTGCTGCTTATACCAATGTAGACGGAGCGGAAACAAACCAAGAGCTTGCTTTTCAAGTAAATGAAATAGGACAGCGTAATTTAGCTGTGGCAGCCGAAAAAATCGGAGCAAAAATCTGTTACATTAGTACAGATTATGTTTTTAATGGTCAAGCAAGTTCCCCGTATACTGAATATATGAATGTAGATCCCTTAGGTGTATATGGACAATCCAAATATGCAGGGGAGTTTTTAACAAAAACCTTGAGTACTAAATATTTTATTGTAAGAACGGCGTGGGTTTATGGTGAATTTGGTCCGAATTTTGTTAAAACAATGTTAAAGTTAGCAGAAGAGAAAACAGAAATCGGTGTTGTTCATGACCAAATTGGTTCTCCTACCTACACGGTTGATTTAGCAGAGTTTTTAATTGAATTAGTGCAAACCGAAAAGTATGGTATCTACCATAGTACGAATAGCGGGACATGCTCTTGGTACGAGTTTGCTAAGGAGATATTTAAGGTGACAAATAAGGACATCGTGGTCAATCCTTTAACTTCAGAGCAATTCCCAAGACCAGCAAAACGACCTGCATATTCTGTATTAGGGGATTTATCATTACGTATTAATGGTTTTACTCCTAGAAGGCATTGGAAAGATGCTTTATATGAATATATAAACAAAAATAACAATCTCCTATAGATTGTTATTTTTGTTTATAAAGTTATAATTAAAATGTATTATAAATGGAATAGAGGGGTAATTTGGCTAGTATAGCTGTTCAAATTGTTACATATAACAGTACAAATTATATAAAAGCATGTTTAGATTCAGTAATTTCACAATCATATCCAGTTGAGAAAATAATAGTAGTCGATAATAATTCCATTGATTGTATTAAAGATAGTGTTTCCCATTATTCGAATGTCTACTTTGTTCAAAATAGCGTGAATAATGGATTTGTAGGTGGACATAATCAAGCCTTAGGTTATGCTGACACAGATTACGTTTTAGTATTAAATCCAGATGTGATATTAGATAAACATTATATTGAGTATATTATGGAATATATGAAAAAAAATGAAAATACTGGTGCTGCAACTGGTAAATTATATAGAGACTTAGATAAACGTATTATTGATAGTACGGGAATTAATATTAAGAAAAATCGCCGTGCCATTGATCGAGGTAGTGGCGAAGTGGATAATGGGCAGTATGATTCATATATAAGTGTTTTTGGGGTTTCTGGGGCAGCTGCGATTTATAGAAGGGAAATGATTCATATGATTTCCTTTGAAGGGCAATTTTTTGATGAAAGTTTTTTTGCCTATAAAGAAGATGTAGATGTCAGTTGGAGAGCTAGATTAGTAGGTTGGGAAATATGTTTCATCCCTAAAGCAATAGCGAAACATGAACGCGGTTGGAAGGACAATAAATCGAGGAAAAATATTTCTCTTAAAACAAGAAAACATTCCTACATTAATAGGCATTATTATATGTTCAAAAACGATAGTTTATTATACTTTTTAATGCATTTCCCTTTTATCTTTATATATGAAACAGCTTGTTTAGTCTATATGCTTTTCAAAGAACCAAAGCTTTTTAGCGCATATAAACTTCTTTTTAAAGAATACAAAGGTTTGAAAATTAAAAAAGAGTTTATACAATCATATAGAAAGGTTCCTTCTAAAAAAATTTATCAATATTTTAAAGGAATATGGTAAAAGCATAAAAAATGGATTTAAGTATAGTAATCGTTAATTATAATACAAAAAAGCTAACAATTGATTGTATTCAATCTGTACTAAACTCAAAATTGAATTTTCAATATGAGATTTTTGTAGTAGATAATGCTTCTTCAGATGGCTCTGTAGAAAAAATAAAAAAGATATTCCCCCATGTGTATGTTATATCTAATAAGGAAAATGCAGGATTTTCCAAGGCGAATAATCAAGCGATAAAAGAATGTAATGGTCGATATGTATTATTGTTAAATTCCGACACTATTGTTAATAAAGATACATTAGATGAAATGATACGTTTTATGGATGGAGAAATGAATGTTGGAGCTGTTGGTTGTGAAGTGAATTTACCAGATGGTACCTTGGATAAGGCTTGTCATAGAGGTTTTCCTACTCCAGAAGCATCCTTCTATTATATGATAGGCTTGGCCAAAAAATTTCCTAATAGCCCAAAATATAATAGCTATCATAAAAGTTACATGAATATGAGCGAAGTACATGACATTGATTGTTTAGTCGGCGCATTTATGATGGTTAGAAGGGAAGCATTTGAGCAAGTGGGTCTTTTAGATGAAGAATTTTTTATGTATGGAGAAGATATAGACTGGTGTTATAGAATCAAAGAGTTTGGCTGGCGAATTGTTTATAATCCTACTGTATCAATTACCCATTATAAAGGCGCAAGTAGCAGAAGAAAACCATTTAAAATTGTGTATGAGTTTCATAGGGCAATGTATTTATTCCATAAAAAGCATTTTGCAACAAAATATAATTTTTTCGTAAATAGTTTAGTCTATATGGGAATTATTTCAAAACTGACATTTGCTACAATAAATAACTTTCTAAAAAGAGTTCGTTAAAATAAAAAAATAAATAGGTGAATTAAGTGATAAGAGGGAAAGAACGTTTTATTACACAATTATACATGGCAACAGATTTTGTTTTTATTCAAATCTCATTTTTTGTTGCATGGTATTTTCGATTTGTCATTAATAAAGAGCAACAAGGATCATATTTACCACTAACAGATTATTTTATTTGGAACATTGTTTACTCTGTAGCGTTCCTAGCTATAGGATTTTTGATTGGCTTATATGTTCCGAAAAGGAAAATGAAGTTTGCACAGGAAATTTCAAAAATAGTTCAAGTGCAAATTTATAGTATGTTTGTTTTGTTAAGTGTTTTATTTATCGCTAAAACAATTGATATATCGAGGATGTTCATAGTGATATATCTACTTGCAGGGTTTTTAATTATCGTTACATATCGTTTTTTAGTTAAGTTTTTTTTAAGAGCAATGAGAAAAAAAGGCTTTAATCAACAGTTTGTTTTAATTTTAGGAGCGGGCTCTATCGGAAAAAGATATATTGAAAACTTGGAGAACCATCCTGAATATGGGCTTAGTGTAATCGGTTTTTTGGATGATTTTAAAAAAATTAATAGTAAACAGAAAATATTAGGTAGAATTGAGGAGTTACCAACAATACTTGAAAATAAAATAATTGATGAAGTAGTTATTGCATTACCTTTAAATGTTTTTTCTAAATACCATCAAATTATTTTAGCTTGCGAGAAAGCTGGTGTTCGAGTATCTATCGTTCCGGACTTTTATGACATACTCCCAGCTACCCCGCATTTTGAACGTTTTGGGGATTTACCAGTTATCAATGTGAGAGATATACCTTTAGATGAATATGTAAATAGAGTACTTAAACGTATATTTGATATTGTCTTTGCATTTTGTGCGATTATTTTTATATCACCTATGCTATTGTTAATCGCAATTGGTGTGAAGTTAACTTCTCCAGGTCCTATTTTATTTAAACAAGAGCGTGTAGGGCTGAATCGTAGAACGTTCTATATGTATAAATTTAGATCTATGAAGCATATGGCAGTCGAGGCTTCTAATACGCAATGGACTGTAGAAAATGACCCAAGAAGAACTAAGTTTGGCACTTTTCTGCGAAAAACAAGTCTTGATGAGTTCCCCCAATTTTTTAATGTACTCAAAGGTGATATGAGTATTGTAGGACCAAGACCTGAGCGACCGTATTTCGTCGATCAATTTAAAGAGGATATACCCAAATATATGATAAAACATCATGTGAGACCAGGGATTACTGGATGGGCTCAAGTATGCGGATTGCGTGGAGATACTTCAATTGTAGAACGAATAGAGCATGATATTCAGTACATTGAAAACTGGACATTGTTGTTTGATATTAGAATTATTTTTAAGACGATTATCAATGGGTTTGTAAATAAAAATGCATATTAACTGGAGTCAAACAGAGAAGATTCTATTTAGTTCTAACAATTAGTTTTATCAATTTCCGTTTTCTTATTGGAGTAAGTTCCACAATAAATAATTTAATAATGATGATTGATTCGAAAATTAATTTTGTCCATTTTTATTAGGAAGTGACACTTTATGAAAAAAATACGAAAAGCTATTATTCCAGCAGCTGGTCTTGGAACACGTTTCCTTCCTGCTACAAAAGCAATGCCAAAGGAAATGCTACCAATAGTAGACAAGCCGACCATTCAATATATAGTAGAAGAAGCAATCGCCTCTGGTATTGAAGACATTATCATTGTTACGGGTAAAGGTAAGCGTGCAATTGAGGATCACTTTGATAATGCATTTGAACTTGAGACAAACTTAATCGAAACAGGTAAGTTTGATATGCTTGAAAAGGTTCAGGAATCTGCTGATGTAGAGATACATTACATTCGCCAAAAAGAACCACTTGGTCTAGGACATGCGATTTGGTGTGCGCGTAAATTTATTGGTGATGAGCCCTTTGCCGTTCTTTTAGGGGATGATGTTGTGAAGAGTGATTCACCATGCTTATTGCAACTAATGGAACAATATAATAAAACCTTATCAAGTGTGATTGGCGTGCAGAAAGTGCCAGATGAGGATGTGCACCGTTATGGTGTAATTGATCCCGTTAATACAGATGAGCGATTAATGCAAGTAACACAATTTGTAGAAAAGCCTGCTCTTGAAGATGCACCATCAAACTATGCCATTATTGGGCGCTATGTGTTAACACCTGAAATTTTCCGTTTTTTAGACGAAAAGAAAAAAGGAAAAGGTGGCGAAATCCAACTTACTGATGCAATTGAATCTCTCAATGGTATACAGAGAGTTTTTGCTTATGAGTTTGAAGGGCGTCGTTATGATGTGGGTGAGCAACTGGGGTTTATCGAAACAACTATTGATTTTGCACTTGATCGTGAGGATTTAAGCGAAGGCGTCAAGGAACTAATAATGAGAAAAGCTAAACAGTTAAGTGGTGAAACCGTATGATTTTAGTTGTGGGTGGAGCTGGTTATATTGGTAGTCATTTTGTTAAAGAATTAGTTAAAGAACATGATGTTTTGGTATTAGATAATCTGAGTACAGGGCACCATTGGGCGGTGGATTCAAGAGCAATTTTTGTACAAGGTGATTTGGGAGATACTGCTACGGTCCAAGACGTCTTTAATACATATAGCATTGATGCCGTGTTGCATTTTGCAGCATATAGTTTAGTAGGAGAATCAGTTATAGATCCTATGAAATATTATGAAAATAACGTAGCTGCAACATTGAGTTTGCTAAAAGTGATGAAGAATAATAACATTGATAAGTTTATCTTTTCTTCAACAGCTGCAACATATGGGATGCCGTCTGATGATCTAATTGATGAGAAAACACTTACAAATCCGATTAATCCTTATGGGCGTTCTAAATTAATGATTGAACAGATGCTTTCAGATTTTGCTGAGAGTTATCAAATGAATTATGTTGTATTACGTTATTTCAATGCGGCAGGTGCTTATGAAACTGCAGAGATTGGTGAAAGTCATAATCCAGAAACACATCTTATTCCGATTATACTTCAACATTTATTGGGCCAAAGAGAGTCTATTTCAGTATTTGGAACTGACTATGACACACCAGATGGTACCTGTATTCGTGATTATATTCATGTAACAGATTTAGCTAAAGCTCATTTACTTTCACTTCAAGGATTGTTAAATGGCACTATTGAAACTGCAACTTATAATTTAGGGAATGGCAACGGATATTCTGTAAAAGAGATTATTGGAACTTGTGAGGATGTTACAGGAAAGCAGGCTACAGTGAATTATGTAGAACGACGTGCAGGTGATCCTGCTAAGCTAGTAGCAAACGCTCAGAAGATTTACGAGGATTTAGGATGGAAGGCAAAAATCGATATTAAAGGTATTGTGAAAAGTGCTTGGGCTTGGCATCTAAAACAATGTTAACAACTAACCAACTCGATATAATTCGAGTTGGTTTTCTTTTCATTGTATGCCATAATGTACTTATCAAATTTTTCCTTAAAAAGCGAGGATGCTATAGTGATTACAGAAATTGTGAAAACAACATTACTGAATTGTTCGCTAGATGATAGTGACATTTTAAAATATAAGAAACGTGTTCAGGCGATTCATGAAACGTTGCCACAATATGCATTAACAGGTTGGGTAGATTCACCATTACAAGACCATGATGCACTACTGACTTCTATCGAGCGTGTATCGAGTGAGATTCGTGCTTGTGCGGACGTGCTTGTTGTTGTTGGAGTTGGTGGATCCTTTTTAGGGGCACGTGCGATTCAAGAGGCATTAATGCCATACTTTGGTTTGGCTAAGGGTGGTATTGAGGTTGTTTACGTTGGTCTTAATATGAGCGGGGCGTATATTAAGGAGCTTCTGGCGTATTTAGATACGAAGCAGGTGTACGTCAATGTCATTTCGAAATCAGGTGGCACGATGGAGCCAGCGTTAGCGTTTCGTGTGATGCGTCTTTATATGGAAGAGCGTTATGGCGAAAAAGTGACGGAACGTATCGTTGTGACGACGGATGCTGAAAAAGGAATTTTAAAGGGGATTGCGGATGAAGCTGGTTATCGTCAATTTGTGATTCCGAGTGATATTGGCGGACGGTATTCGGTGTTGACGCCTGTTGGTTTGTTGCCAGTGGCCGTTGCGGGGGTGGATATTCGTTCGTTAATGGATGGCGCTAGGCATGCAGCAACGGAGCTTGCAGAGTCGGATTTGGCTTACAATGATGCTTACAAGTATGCAGTGATGCGTCATATGCTGTATGAAAAGGGCTATACTATTGAATTGTTGGCTTCTTTTGAGCCGGGCTTGAACAAATTTCATGAGTGGTGGAAGCAGCTATTTGGTGAGAGTGAAGGGAAAGAGTATAAAGGTCTGTACCCTTCGACAGTTAATTTTTCTACAGATTTACATGCGATTGGGCAGTTTATCCAAGAAGGTAGTCGTGTGATGTTTGAGACATTACTACATTTCCACGACATAGAAGGGGATTTAGCGGTGCCTTTTGATGCTCGTAATGAGGATGGCTTGAATTATCTATCTAATCGTACATTTAATGAAATAAATGCGATTTCGAAGCAAGGGACGGCGCTTGCACATGCAGAGGGTAAAGTGCCTGTTATTCAGTTAGAACTACCGAAGTTGGATGCATATCATCTCGGGTATTTGATTTATTTCTTTATGAAGGCTTGTGCGATGAGTGCATGCTTACTGGAGGTCAATCCATTTGACCAACCTGGTGTCGAGGCATATAAACGTAAAATGCTAGAGTTGCTGAAAGAAGAGAAGGTGGCAAAATAATGGTTGTGAAAGAGTTGTATCATCAGTGGCAGGATGTTGAATTACCAAGTAATTTATCAGAGGAGCTAGAAGCGATTGTAGGGAATGGCGATGCTATCGAAGATCGTTTTTACCAATATGTATCATTTGGTACAGGTGGCATGCGTGGTGTGTTAGGTGCTGGGACAAATCGTATGAACATCTTTACGATTCGTCGTGTATCAGAGGGGCTAGCTCGCTATATTTCTTCAAATGGTGAAGCGGCGAAACAGCGCGGTGTTGTCATTGCTTATGATACACGTCATTTTTCTTATGAATTTGCTTGTGAAACAGCACGCGTGCTAGGAGCGCATAATATCCGTTCTTACGTATATAAGGAAGCAAGACCAACACCACAGCTGTCATTTACTGTGCGTGAGCTAAATGCGTATGCAGGTGTTGTCATTACAGCTAGCCATAATCCAAAGCAATACAATGGCTTTAAGGTATACGGAGAAGATGGTGCACAGCTAACGCCTGAATATGCAAATGAAATTGTCCAACATATGAATGCAATTGAGGATATTTTTGCAATTGAGGTTGAGGAACTTGTGCAGTTAGAGCAGCGAGGTCTTCTTTCTTGGTTGTCGACTGATTTTGATCATGCGTATTTAACAAAACTTTTAACTTTAAAAGAGAATGAAAATATTGAGCTAGATATGAAGCTTGTGTATACACCTTTACATGGAGCAGGGCTAGTGCCTGTTCGTGAGGGACTTCAAGCATTTGGCTTTAACAATGTACATATTGTGGAACAACAAGCCATACAAGATGGTGCGTTTCCGACTGTCTCTTATCCAAATCCTGAAGAACCAGCTGCCTTTGCGTTAGCGATGGCACTTGGGCAGGAAGTAGGTGCAGACCTTTTACTAGCAACCGATCCAGATGCCGATCGTCTTGGCGTAGCAGTGAAAAGTGGTGAAGGGTATGAGTTGTTAACAGGTAATCAGCTTGGTGCATTATTACTTCACTATTTACTATCTACAAAACAGGTAAATGGTACGCTTCCTGATAACGGTGTGTTATTGAAAACAATTGTAACGTCTGAGTTAGGAACAGCGATTGCTAAAGAGTTTGATGTGATTACGGTTAATACGTTAACAGGATTTAAATACATTGCTGAAAAAATTGCGGAGTATGATAGAAGTGGTGCATATACATATCTATTCGGTTATGAGGAAAGCTACGGCTATTTAATCGAAACATTTGTGCGTGATAAGGATGCAGTGCAAGTTGCGTTAAAGGTAGCGGAGATGGCTGCGCATTATGAAAAGGGTGGACAATCATTATTAGATGCCTTGCAAGATTTATATCGTCAATATGGTTTCTATCGAGAAGCGTTAGTATCGCAGGTGTTTGAAGGGAAAAACGGCCAAGAAGAAATGAAGGCTATTTTAGATAACCTGCGTCAGGAAGCACCAGAATCGATTGCAGGTATAGCGGTAGAACGTTTTGAAGACTATTTAGCAGGTATAACAACATTAGCAGACGGCACAACCGAAGAGATTGTATTGCCAAAAGAAAATGTACTGAAGTTTGTGCTAGCCGACGGAACTTGGATTGCTATTCGTCCATCTGGTACAGAACCAAAATGTAAGTTCTATTTTGGTGTTGTTGGAGACACAGTAGAAGCGGCTAGTGAGAAGCTAGAGCGCTTGCAAGTTGCTTTTAACAGATAAGTATATAATTCTAAGAATAAAGCGTTCACTTTCAGTTGATTTTGAAAATGGACGTTTTTTTGATTGTTTTTTCAGATACTTTGGGTTCTCGTCTATTTATACTTTTGTAAATACATCTATTTTAGGTATTCTACTAACTATATTGAGAAAAATTTATAGTCCGAGTAATAGGTATATCTATTGCATTCTATAGTAAAATATGAAATCCTAGTATTATAATATAATAGTTTTAGGAGAATGCTTGTGATTAGAGAGTGGGATATGCTAAGAGGGGTAGCGTGTCTATCAGTCTTGTTATTACATGTATCGTCATGGATTATAATGACGGTAGGGGTGGCACCCGAGCAAGAGATGTATGAGTTTTTACGAATTGCGTTGTGTTATGCAACACCAACGTTTATTGTATTGTCAATTTTAATATTGGCAAATCGCTATCCTGAACAGTTATCGACTGGCTTTTGGTCGAGTCGTTTGCAATTTATATTAGTGCCCTTTTTAGTGTGGGGGTTTGTGGACGCGCTAATAGTGGAGTCGATTTATCGAAATGGCATGTTATGGGAAACTTTTGTGAATAATGTAGTATATGGTGAGTTTGTAGGCTGGTTTGTTGTGGTGATTTTGCAACTGTATGCGATATTTGCGTTAATGAAGCGGTTTAAGTGGTCGCCAGCATGGTTTTTACCGATGTGTGTAATCATCGCGCTGGTGCATCATGCGGTGATTGCGCTACCTTATCCGTTCTTCGAAGAAAATAGACATACTATGCGTTTACTATTTACAGGCTGGCTTGGTTATTTTGCGTTGGCTTATTTGATGGGCATGTACTATACACAAATAGCGCAGCTTGCAAAAAGATATCGCGTGGCAACAATTGTGCTCGTACTGTTATCGGGTATATTTCTATACATTCGCTTGCAACTTGGATATACGGAGGTTCATTCGAGACGTATTGATTTAGTGCCGCTTGTGATAAGTATAGCGCTGCTTGTTATAGCTTGGGGGCAGTCTATACCATATTTTGCACCAATTCGTGTAATTAGCAAGTATGCTTTTATGATTTATTTGATGCACTGGGAAGTACTACGATTTTCGACAGGCTGGTTTGTAGAGCATTTTGACAGTACGCTTGTCCGAGTACCGTTACTATTTCTTTGGACACTTATAGTTTGTATCATACTGACAAAGCTTCTTTCGATGTTACCATTCGGTCGATTGATCGTAGGGAAAATAAAAAAATAAGTAAAACAAAAGCAGCGATTTCTGAATAACAGAAATCGCTGCTTTTGTTTATATCGTAGGATGAAGTATATAGTATGGCTGATGAGAAGTAAGGCCGAATTATAAAAAAAGCGCACCTTTTCGGTACTCATTACGAATAGCCATATATCATTGATTTTTTTTATAAGATATTCGGCTATTTTATTTTCCGTATGCAACTTAGATGTTTTTTCACCAAGGCGTGTACTGATTTGAAATTTCTAAGTTTCGCTAGAACACTAGGACTTGCGATGCTCCGTTAAATGGTAGGCAGTGGCGATTTCCCACGTTTAATCTGAGTTTTTTTGTATGAATCGCTTTTGCAACATATTCGTAAGCATGTTCAATGTGTTGCACGGTCACTATTTTTGCAGGAATGAATTTCGCAACTTCACGTGCGATTGTCGTGCCAATTGCAATCATTTGTTCATGAAAACAGTCCCACATTATATTTTTTGGAGGATGTGATCATCTACACCATTACAGAAGGAGATTTCCGTCGTTTTAATTGTGCATGTGCTAATACGGGGATCTTATTTTGAGGTGGCTACAAATGAATTTTTATATTCAGGATGTAATGAGACTTAGATAATCGTTAATTTTTGCTAGGGCATATGAAGAGTACCTCCCTTGATTGATACGTTCATAGTACCGGGAAGTGCTGCATGTTTATATGCGTTATTTTAATACTGGCTTACGTTGCATTACAGCAAGTAACAAATCTTACAACTATCGATGACGGTGTAAATTGGCGATTAGTAGCTCAAAAAGGTGTTGATGGTAAAGGAGCTGTATCAGGTGTAAATGGTATTGAACTAAATATAAATGGAAATGTGGAAATTAAAATTCCAAATTTTAGAGTTTGTGGTGATTTAAATTCTACTTCAGCAGCATCCACTTTAACAGCTAGACAAGGTAAGGAATTAGATTAAAAGATTACAAAAAAAGACAATGGCGAAGATTTTCAGTAACTACTTCGGTAGAATTTGACGTAGAAAATATGTTTTGTGCAATTAGGTTAGCTGAAGCTTTTGGGCAATCAAACCATCCACCGAATGGAAGTTGTATTAATATTCGTAGAACTCAAATAGTAATAAATCCAGATGTGGTTGAGTACAAAATCCCAACATTTAATGAAGAATTACAAGATTGCTTAAGATTTTACGAAAAAAGTTATGACTATAATGTCCCTCCAAAAACCAACAATGTAAGTGGCGGAATAGAGGTGAAAGTACTACCAGGGAATACAATAAATACGAATCAGTCTTATGGAAACGTAAATTTCAAGGCGACAAAACGAAAACTTCCAGTTATAACAGTAATACCATTTACGGACGCTTCAAAATCACAGATTGTATCTTCAGATGATGGAGTTGTTTTAATTAATAACAGCGGAGTACCTAATTACATTGGCACTAACGGATTTAATGTACACAATACTTCTGAGCAAACATTGACTAATTCAAGAAACGCAGTTATCTTTCATTGGGAAGCTGATGCGGAAATGTAAGGCAAAAATAATATTTTCATTATAAAACCGCTAAACTTCTTTTAAACGTTTAGCGGTTTTAATAATAATTAAGTTTGTTCAATATTAATTTGAGTTTTATTTACCGAAGATCGTTTCTTTGATAAGTTCATAAAAGGTTTTTCAATAAGATTGTAGGTTAAGGTAGAAATTAGAATAGTAATGATGAAGACTAATAGAGTTTGTAGGTTAGAGTTTATATTAAAATTAGCAACTACAAAATATAAAACAGGCATATGTAAAAGATACATGCTGAAACTTAGTTCACCGATAAAACTTAGAATTTTCGTTGATAAGAAATTATTGATTAGCCCTGTTCCGTTAAGGTAACAGTATGTAAATACTGAGAAGCAAGCAACTGCAAATAGATGTCTATATTTATAGTATTCACTCCAGTCCATACTAGAGTAATTGAAATTTTGACCTCCTTGGAAATAGTACCGAATAGAAGGTATCTGTGTAATCATCAAAGCAATACAAGCGAAAGCGATTATTTCAAAAGTTTTCTTATTGAAAAGTGAAAGTTTATTTTTCTCTGTTTGTACGTAAATATAGCTAGTTAAAACACCAGCTATAAAAGCAATGATGTAACGATGTATAAATAAATTTTCTAAAAAAGAATTTGTATAAGCAAATACTGCATTGCTTATAAACAAAGATAAAATCCCTATCAATAAAAATCGAAAAGCCATTTTATTTTTAGAGCAAACGATAAACAAGAATATGAAAATAGGTAGCATCAAATAGAATTTTAATTCTACAGGTACACTCCAGTAAACACCATTACCTTTGATAAAAAGTAAGTGGTCTATTAGTTCTTGTTTATCTGTTGGTAAGATTTGTGTATTGTGAAAATAGAAATCTAACAAGACAACTATGTAATAAAGAGGTATTATTCTCAAAAATCTTCGTATAAAATAATTCAACCATTTCTGTGTATCGTAAACTAGTTCAGGCTTGTGAAAAAAGGGGCGAGATAACAAAAATGCACTAAGAAAGAAAAATAATATGACGCCGAATTGACCTATACCTGTTAAATTCAGACCGGGTAACAAATATAGTCCTGAATTCCCAGTATGACTGAATACAACAATTAAGACAGCAATACCTCTCAGTCCATTTAAAGAATTTATCAGTAAATTTGAGTTCAAATGTTTTTTCTCCTTTCAGATTCATATTGGAAATTATAGTACAAATAATAGCGATTTACCATTTTTGGATTAAAAGCAAAGATAGGAATATATATTTATTATTAATAAACCATTGTTTCAGTTTGTGCATAACTATAGTGGGGATGATTATAACGAAGTGTTGTAATCAGTGGAATTAACTTTGATTGGGTTTATTTATTATATAAGGTTTATCCGAGTAGTCTGAAAAACGGAGGATTATGTACCCCAGGTAAGTCATTTTAAAAGTCAGTTACCACATTAGCAATAACCGACTTATTAGCTTATTAATATCTAGAAAACTTGTACTTAATTCTGTTTTTCATAGGTATTTCAAAATATTTATAGACTAAATGACTGAGAGCCAAAGTTATTCCTAATGTTATTAATATATAGATTAAAGCATTAGATGTAAAAAGAGGAACTTTTTCTGTATATTTAAAAACAGTTCTATGCAACAAGTAGAAAGAAAAACTTATTTCACCTAAATAAATTAGTTTTCTATGTACTAACAACCTTGAAAAAAAGCCTCTCTGTTGGGCGAATACCCAAATAATTAAAGCTAATGATGGTAAATAATAAACACCATATGTAAGCGAAACATGAACATGTGGAGCAAAATATAGAGCTATTACAAAGCATACAATTGATAGCCCTTCAAGGAATGTAAATAAAGCGAAATTACCTTTTTTAGAAATGCTATTTAATTGTTTAAACGCTACTCCAAGAAGAACACCGATCAAAAAATCGCCAAATCGAAAAACTGGGAATACGTAAAATTTCCAATGATCCAACGGTGAGTCTTTAGTAAACCAAACAAATAAAAAACATGAAATGTAAAATAAAACACAGATAATAACAAGAGATTTAATGTTTTTTAAAAATTTAAATTTGTGCATTAAGAATATTACAAACGGGAATAATAAATAGAAAAACATTTCATCAGAGATACTCCATCCAGGAGAATTAAAAGAAAAATAATATTTCATATCAGGTATAAAACTTTGTGTCAAAGTTAAATTTGCTAATGCTACTGAGGACAGAGTTTTAATATCAAATGGCAATCCATTAAAATAAAATAAAGTTATTGATAATAAAAAAGTTAGTACGTATACAGGATATATACGTGCTACCCTATTTATTAAGAATGTCTTTAATTTAGCTTTGCTTATTGTCTTGAATTTATCAAAATAATTAAATGTTAGAATAAAACCTGACAATACAAAGAAAAATGTAACACCTAAGTAGCCTTGATATAAAATTCTTTCGAATAACCATTTGGTTTCATCAAAAGTAGTTAATATAGCTAAGTGAGAAAAGAATACTGCTAATGCTGCAAAAAATCGTAAAGACGTTAGTGTATTTATCAAAATATTAAACTCCTTATATATTAATAGGAATATTATATAGTTAATATGTAGGTTTTGGAATATTATCTAGTATTTTAACAATTGTTTCATATTGTGCAGTAAATTCAATTAATCTCATTATCAAATGATTGTTAAAATGATAAATTACATTAATCTAACTTTGTTAAATTTAAAGGATTATATTGATTTAAACATAATTCAGTATAATAACTAATTTTAGGAGATGATGATATGGGGAAATATGAATTCTTAGGTACATATTAAAAAAACAATAGAGATGATGAAGTAGTTTTAACGTATGAGCAAATTAATATAATTCTATCTGACTCACTCACTTCCTCCATCGGCTTATAATCATAGTGCTTGGTGGGCTAACTCTGAAAGTCATGTTCAAGCTAAATCATGGTTAGATGTACAATGGGAATTTGAAGATATCGAATTAGGTAAATTCGTTCGATTCAAAACGATTTTAGTTTAATTTAGAATGGGTGATAACTTGCTTTATGTCACAAGTGATAATGGCTTGCAAGTTGAGCCACTATCACAATTTAATGCACTTAAAATGGAACAAGAAGTAAATGGGGCTTTTTCAGCCTCGTTTATTTCTTTTAATTTGTCTAATAATCCATAGTTAATTTTTGCTAAGCACCTACCTGGATTGATACGTTTATAGTACCGGGAAGTGCTGCATGTTTATATGCGTCATTTGAATACGGGCTTACGATAGGACAGTAATCATAGCTGATAGATCATCGATAATCACCCACACCAACCAATGTTATTCAGGCATCAGCCGTAAGTTTCGATCATTGTAAGCAAGCACGACATGGTCTGGTTGCATGTTTTGTAAATAGGAAATCACATCTTTTTCTAAATAACGTAAATCTAAGATAGTTAGTGTTTTAAAATGACTCGCGACATGGAACTGGATAGCGTTAAAGTAAGAGTCTTTAATGACAACGAGATGTTTGTCACTGTCATAATTTTCGTTCACAATTGTCAGCTCTGCGAAGTCACGGCTATATGCGTCTGCATAGTTTACAAGTGTTCCAGCATCCATTTGTTTCGCGCGACCGTAAACTGCCTCATATGGAGCGGTTACGTCTTCCTCAATTGTTCCGTCGTAAATCGTAAATTGTGTAGCAAAGGAAGCGGGCTCATTGTAGCAAATCTGATCGCTATTTTCGACTGTCATGTACAGTATTTTGTTCCATGAGCCAGCAAAGTCATTCGGTAAGCACTTTGTATTGGCTTCCGTATATGGAATCGGATGCACTTCTTTACCGATTCTATCGCTTAGCGTTGTTAGTAGTGCTTCGTATCCAGAGTAAGCACCTTGCATCGTCCAGTGATGATCAGTTTTAAAGAAATTTCTTTCTGCTGAAAAGTCGCCAGTCATGTTATCACGCAACTTAATATTATCCACACCAGCTGCTGTTAATAGCTTATGAAGCTTGGCGTTGTTCTCAGTACCAGCATCCTCAGGCATAAAGTTCGGACTTGGCTCACGTGAGTATGTAGCTTTTGCAGGAAAAGAATAAAATGTAAACGGAATATTTTTCCTAGCCAACCCTACACTAAGTTTTTGTAATTCACTAGCAAAAGAAGCCAGCTCATGTTCAGTCTTCGCAGGTGCAGGCTTAGATATAATCCAACCGCTTGCTTCATCAACTGCGTATTTATCGTTTAAATACGTATTCCCCATAGCACGCTGAAAAAAGACATAGTCGCGCATCCACCAATCGCGTGCAGGGAACTGATCGGATATATATGCTTCAACCTGCTTCGACCATTCACCAGAAAAAACTTCTTTCAAGCTTGGAGAAATGTTTGCTGATTCGAGTGGTCGATTTTCCATTTCAGATTGCGGGCGATCCACTGTTAATACATGAACCAAGAAGCCGCCAAAAACAATGCAAAAAAAGGTAATAGGTAAAAGGAAATATTGAATTTTTCGCATAATGTACCACCTAGAATCTAAAGTAAATGAATGGATTATGTGTTGCGTTCACTAAAAACATGGTAATGAATAATAAAAGCGCACCGTAATAAATTGTTTGCCCAAGGCGTAGTCCCCAGTCAAAAGAGATAGAATTTGTAGCCTTTTTCTCACTCCAACTTTGATAGACCATATAAATTGGTAACGCAAAAATAAGGGCGACGATAAAGTAAATCATATAATCCTTTGCTAATAAAATTGTTTCATAATTATAGAGGCTAGCATTTGTTAGCCCGAACAATGTTTTAATAAACGTAAAAGCATATGTAAAGTCGTTCGCTCTAAAGAATACCCAGCCAATCATCACAATCAGCAGCATATAAACATGACGTAAGAATCGTGGAATACGATCCAGCCATTTCAGAAGTACCCATTTTTCTAAGCAAATTAAAATTCCATAGTAAAAGCCCCATGCCATAAACGTCCAACTTGCCCCGTGCCAAAAACCAGTTAACGTCCAAACGACGAGTAAATTACGATAAAGCTTCCATTGATGACTAACGCGACTACCACCGAGTGGGAAATAAACGTAATCTCTAAACCAGCTACTCAGTGAAATATGCCAGCGACGCCAAAAGTCCGTCACAGATTGTGCGATATACGGATAATTGAAGTTCTCCTCAAATTTGAAACCGAAAATGCGCGCAAGCCCAATTGCCATATCACTATAACCTGAAAAATCAAAGTAAATTTGCAACGAGTACGCTAAAATTCCGAGCCATGCTGTTCCAGTTGTTAAATCCCCACCTGAAAGGCTAAAGACATGGTCAGCTACCTCGCCCATTGGATTTGCAATGAGCACTTTTTTTGCTAAGCCCTGTACGAAGCGACGTGAACCGATCATCCAGTCCTCTGCAGTAGATAGGCGTTTTTTGATCTGCTCGGCAACGGTTTGATAGCGCACAATAGGTCCAGCGACAAGCTGTGGAAATAATGTAATAAACAATGATAAATCTAAAAAATTGCGCTGAGCCTTGACGTCCTTTCGGTATACATCAATGACATAACTCAGTGCCTGAAATGTATAAAATGAAATCCCGATTGGAAGTGGAACAGCCTGCCATTCAAGCGGCTGACTTAGAAAATTGTTCAACAAGTCTACAAAAAATCCTGCATATTTGTAATAACCCAAAATCGCTAAGTTACTGGCAACGACAAGCCACAGCAGTGTTTTTCGCTTAGACTGAGATACTGTATTTTCAATAATAATCCCCATCACATAGTTCAGTAAGATGGATAGTATCATTAAAAAAACATACTTCGGTTCCCCCCACGCATAGAAGAATAAACTAGCCAACAGTAAAATTGTATTTCGTAACAACCTAGGGGATAGGAAGTACAGAATGAGTACTAATGGCAAAAATACATATAAAAAAATAAGGCTACTAAAAACCATCCCTTAAAATCCTCATCTCTATTGAAAAAGTAAAAAATATAGTCAATAAGCTCAGAAAATACCAAAACTAATAAATCTTATTGTAACGTAAATCTATTAAATGTTCACTAATTATATCCAATACATTCCACAAATATTTATTATAAAAATCCAAAAAATAGAATGGAATTTATGGATTATTATTATTGGTACACAGTATATTCCGAAAAAATAATCACTTTTACCTATAGTGTTTATAAAAAATAAGACCAAAGACATTAAAAATGAGTTATTTTCAGTTACCATATTTTTCATTCCATATGTTACCTTTGATAAATCTTGGATTATTCTTCTATAATGTGGTGGTAGTCACTTGGATGGCTAAATTTGTTTTGGGGGTTTTAACAATGAAAGTAAACAAAAATAAATGGGTTGTAGGCGCAACTTCAGCAGCATTAGTAGCAGCAGCAATAGTACCTGTAGCAAGCGCAGCAAGCTTTTCAGATATCGAAAAAAGTGATCATAAAGAGGCAATCTTAGCATTAGCAGAATTAAATATCGTAGGTGGTTATACTGACGGTACATTCAGACCTAACGCGGTTGTTACACGTGGTAACGTAACAAAGTTCTTAGGGAAATGGTTAGTATCAGAAGGCTATGAAATTCCAGCTGATTTCGACAAAGAAGCTCGCTTCACTGACTTACCAACAACATCTAAAGACCAAGAGTTAGTAAAATTTGCAGCACTTGTTAAGGATGCAGGCGTATTCAAAGGTTCTAACAACAAATTAATGCACACAAACAATATGTCTCGTGAGCAAATGGCAGTAGTATTAGTACGTGCTATTAACACAGTTTATGGTGTTGATTTAGTAGCTGACTATAAAGCAGAAAAATTCGAATCTAAAATCACAGATTTAGAGAAAGCATCAGCTGACGAAAACCGTGAAGCTATTATTGCTTTAGAATACGCTGAACTTACAAACGTAAAAGCGTTTAACCCGAAAAATTCATTAACACGTGGCCAATTCGCGTCATTCTTAAACCGTACGATTACTACTATTGTTAAAGAAGAAGCACTAACTGTTAAAACAGTAACAGTTAAAGATGCAACTACTTTAGAAGTAACATTATCGGATGATAAAACGCACACAGTAACATTACCAACAGCTCTTCCAGCAAACAAAGAAACAAAAGTAGAGTTTGTAATTGATGGTAAAACATATTCGGCTGTTGTTACTTATGTAGTAGCAGAATATAAAGTAGAATCAGTAAATGCGATTAACGGTGTAACAGTTGAAGTTAAATTCACTCAAGCTGTTGATAAAGCAGACGTAGCTAATAAAGTAAGCATTCAAGGTGTTACTTTAACAGCTCCAGTATTATCAGAAGATGGTAAAACATTAACACTAACTGCAGCAATGACAACAGGTGGCGGCGCTATTAAAGTTGAAGATGCAACTGTAGTAGTTGAAGCTATCAAAACAAAAGCTGATAAAGAAGTTAAGTTAGAAAAATATGTTGGTAAAATGACATATGAAGATAAATTAGCACCATCAATCGTAAGCGTTGAAGCTTTAACGAATGGTAACGTAGCTAAAACAGCAACAATCAAATTTTCTGAGCCAGTAAAAGCTGGAGCATTAGTGAAAGTTAATGGTGCATATGCTACAGTAACTCCATTCACAAGTACTTCAGATACAATTGAATTAACTGGTTTAAGCCTTGAAGCTGGTAAAACACATACTGTAGAAGTAATCAATGCAGAAGATACTGCTGGTAACAAAGTAGTAACAATGTCAGCAGACTTCACAGTGGCAGTTGATGCAGCTACTCCAGTAGCGACAGTAACAGCTGGTGGAAGCGACAAAGAAATTTTAGTAACATTCAACAAATCTATGAACGTTTCTAAAGTTGCTGGTATTACAGTTAAAGATGAAACACTTTCAAACATTAATATCGGAGCAATTACTCCAGTAGCTGATACAAAGGGTACACAATTTACTATTGCTATAACAGATACTGTTTACACAAACAAAGATAGCCGTACATTTAGCGTTGTATTACCTAAAGATATGGAAGATAAACTAGGTAACAAAACTACTGATTCAGTACAAAATGTTACATTAGTAAAAGATGTAGCTAAACCAGTAGCTACAGGTTATAACGTAGTTAAGGATTCTGCTGGTAAAGTTGAAGCAATCGAAGTGAACTTCAGCGAAAAAGTTACTGTTACTACTACTCCTGACTTTGGTTCAGTAGTTAACGAAAATGGTGTAATTGATACTACAACATTTGCAGGATTAACAGGAGTTGTATCAGCTGACGGTAAGAAAGTAGTTTATACTTTATCAACAGCAAAAACGATCACAGGCAAATTTGCTATTTCATTTGCTAAGGATCTTGTAAAAGATTTATCTGAAGCAGGTAACAAATCAGATGCGTTCAACTACACTATCGATTTCGGTCAAGGTGACCTAGTTTCTGAGTTTGAAATAAAAACTAACTTACCAACTGCTACAGGCGATGTTATTACAGTAACATTCCCAGAAGCAGTAAAAGGTGGCGCGGTTGAAGGTTCAGCAACAGATCTTGTAAACTACACATTAGGTGGTAAGCCACTTCCTGCTGCAACTACAATTACACTTGATTCAACTCAAAAAGTTGCTACAATTACATTACCAGTAGAATCAATTGCTAAAGACGATCAAGCATCTGTATTCACAGTAGCTAACGTTAAGAACATTGCTGGTACTAAAACGGTTAAATCTTTCACAGGTACTGTGTCTGTAGAAGATAACACTGCACCAGTTTTACAAAGTGCTAAAATTCTTGACAACAAAACAATTGAATTAACATACAGCGAAGCAATGAATTTAACAGGCGACAATGTATTTGATTCATTCAAAATTGTACAAGGAACAGATACTTTAGCATTAGCAACTGGTGAATTAATTGCAACAGTAGCATCTGGTTTCGAGAACAAATTAGTACTTAAAGTGGTTAAAGGTTCTGGGTCTACTGCTACAACATTAGACTTAACGAAAGATATTACAATCGAAACACTTAACCCAACCTTAAAAGTAGTTACAGATAACTCAAAAGCGAAAAACGAGCACAAAAAAGAAGTTAAAGTTAACGTTGTAAAACCTTAATAATAACTAATAAAAGAGAAGGCTTAGGGAAACCTAAGCCTTCTCTTTTTTGTAGTGAAATCGGAAAATTTATTTTTTTCGATGGTAAGTAAAAATGTTTTCTTCTTTGGCGATGAGCAAAATGGGGAGTAATGAATGCAAATATAGTTAATTCCTACTATCCTTACTCTTATAATGCTGGGTATTCTGTTATTTCAAAAGGATTAATAATTACAAACTACTTCATTTTTTCTAATGAGAAACAGACGATTATAGTAAATACTAATGACATAGAAATTGGGAAGCGCATGCGACACAAGGCATGTGCTCTTTTGCTTGCCTAAAATGACAGGATTTAAATATAAAACTACATTGAATGGCTACATGAAAGTGAGGAATATAATGGAGAGAACAGAAATAAATATAGTTAAGGGAGAATTTGTAAATAAAATAAGGGTTAATAGTTACTAGCTATAATTTTCTGCTTCAAGGTATCTATAATAATATTTTATTGTCAACCTATGTAATGAAAATGAGTTATGGAAAATTTTGAAACTTAAGAGATTGTTTAAACGTATAACTAAGTAGTAGAACATTGAAACATTAAGGGGATGGAACAGTGAAGAAACAAAAACTATTTCAAGGAGCACTAATAACAGCACTAATGACGAGTGCAATTGTTGTCGTGCCAAATGTACAAGCAGCAGAGAGGTTTACTGACGTAGATTATACGAAGGAATACGGAGTTGCTGTTCAAAGCCTAGTAGAGAGAGGCATTATTAGTGGTTACTCAGACGGGACATTTAAGCCCTTTGCTGATGTGACACGTGGACAAGTAGCGAAAATTTTAGCTGGACTGCTGAAGCTAGATACCAAAAAAGTTGAAGATCCAAAGTTTACTGATGTATTGCCTAATGATGAGTACTACGGGGCAATTGCTGCTCTGCAAAATGCAAATATTGTCTCAGGATTGGCAGATGGTTCATTTGGCGCCAATCGAGCAATTACACGTGAGCAGATGGCGAGTATGCTAACGGCTGCTTATAATTTATATGAGTATGAATATGACAAGGCTTTGCCATTTAAAGATATTGTGAAATATTCAAATGCTTATTATACGGTTGGACCTCTCTATGAAAACAACATTACAAAAGGTGTGACGGCTGATACGTTTGGCTTGAAAGAAACAGTGAAGCGTTCGCAGCTAGCATTGTTCATTCAGCGTATTGAGAATTTGGAAAAAAATCGAGTAATGCAATCATTTAAAGCGAAGGATTTTGGGGCAGATGTCATTGAAGTTATAGCTGCTAACAACTGGATAGCGGAGACAGAGCAAGAATTTTTCAATGTTCGTTTTCAAAAGGATAGCGTTGATATCGAGGCTTTACAAGAAGGAACGGGTTCTTTTGTAGTAGCGTCCTATAAAGTAGATGGAAAAGAGAATTATGAGTATATTGGCTTGAATAAGTACCGCGTAACGGTAACTAATGTTGATGGCAAACTGCAGATGGTTTGTGAGGAAACTGACGAATTGACACCAGGTACTGTGTTATTTTTTGAGGAGGATCACGGCATTAATGCCAAAAATCTAAAGCTAGAAACGAAGGATGGCCATACGGTGAGCCCGAAAGCATACGCGTACAAGCCTTATCGTTTTGATGGCTGGGAAGGGGAAAGTATTCCAAAGGGAACAGCCTATGAATTAACATTATTAGAAGCTGGTGAGTATGTTGCAACATTTTCAGATGATGCAGGAAAGTCTGTACGTGTTGGCATTCATGCGGCAGTAGATGGCTATGACATCTATTTATCAGAAGCGACAGAGAGAAAAGAACTGTTTGTACCAACAAAAGAAATTGGTTTTGAAGTACAAAGTTATAAAGTTGAGCAGTATACAGGTGCTTTAATTGATGACAAAATTGTTGATGTTGAATTCTCAAAGGATGGCGTGACTGTGAAGCGAATTGGCGCGGGCAATGCGGTGTTTTCAGTTCGTTTAATGGGCGAAAATGGGAAGAAAATGTACTTACATGGATCGGTTTACTCAGTTAGTGGTGTGACAGCAATGTACTACGAGCTATCTACACAAAAGGAAATGGAAGAACCGTCTTATTAATGATAGAAAGAAAACTCCCTGAGCAGTTCGAGGGCACTGAAAAAGTCCAAAATTTAATTTAAGCAGTGGAAAGCTCGTTTGCATCGAACTTTCCACTGCTTTTTGTTTTATACTAAGGTTATCAATGTATGTAGGTGGTATTTAAAATGATTTCAAACCAAGAAACGCTGAAACTTAGCCCTTTTATGGCGATCTATGATATCGTCGTACCCAAAAATAATATGCTTCGCCAAATCAATGAACTTGTCGATTTCTCATTTATTTTAGATGAGTTGAAAACTAAATATTGTCTCGATAATGGTCGTAATGCTGTGCCTCCTATTCGTATGTTCAAATATTTATTATTAAAAGCGATTTATGATGTATCCGATGAAGATCTGGTTGAACGCTCGAAATACGATATGTCCTTCAAATACTTTTTAGATATGGCGCCTGAAGAAGATGTCATTCATTCAAGTTCATTAACGAAATTTCGCCGACTCCGTCTTCAAGATGTGGGTTTATTAGATTTGTTGATTGGAAAAACGGTTGAGATTGCGTTAGAGAAAAACATCATTTCGAGTAAAACGATTATTGTTGATGCCACACATACAAAAGCACGTTACAATCAAAAATCACCAAAGGAATTTTTACAGGAGAAATCAAAAAACGTCCGTAAAGCTGTCTATCAATTTGATGAAACAATGAAAGAAAAATTCCCGCCCAAAACCACTTCTAACGAAGTAAATGATGAACTCGATTATTGCCGTCAAGTCGTAGAAATCGTGGAAGCACAACCAAAAATAGCGTGTGTCCCTGCTGTCAAAGAAAAATTAAATGTTTTAAAAGAAGTGGTCGAAGATTTTGAAGTACAACTTAGCTATTCCGCAGACCCAGACGCACGTATTGGTCATAAATCAATGGACTCTTCTTTCTTTGGATTTAAAACGCATATTGCTATGAGCGATGAACGCATCATTACTGCCGCTGTCGTGACAACGGGTGAGAAAAGTGATGGGAAATACTTAAAAGAATTAATAGAAAAAAGTAAAACAACAGGCATAGAAATTGACACAGTGATCGGTGATGCAGCTTATTCAGAGAAAGACAATCTCCAATTAGCTAAAACAGAGGAATTTCAACTTGTATCAAAACTAAATCCGCAGATTACACAAGGTGGACGTACGAAAGAAGAAGAATTTGAGTTTAATAAAGATGCTGGTATGTATGTGTGTAAAGCAGGACATATGGCAATTCGCACAGCACGTACGAATAAAAAGAACGTCGGAAAGAACCAACGTCAAACCTATTATTTTGACATAGAAAAATGTAAAGTATGTCCTTTGCGCGAAGGTTGTTATAAAGAAGGTGCTAAAAATAAGACCTATTCGGTGACCATAAAATCGATGGAACACGCAGAACAGGAAGTCTTTCAGAACACAGATGATTTTAAAGAACTGGCGCGTTCACGTTATAAAATTGAAGCCAAAAACAGTGAGTTAAAGAACGGACACGGGTATGATGTAGCATCATCTGCGGGTCTATTTGGGATGGAAATGCAAGGAGCCACAACTATATTCGCCGTCAATTTGAAACGGATACTCACGTTATTGAAAGAAAAAGAGTAAAATAACCGAAAGAAATAGGCGACTTCCTGTTCCAAGATGAACAAGAAGTCGCCTATTTTTATCTTAAATGAACCTACAAATTTAAAAACGTAAGTTTTTCAGTGCCCTCGAGCAGTTCAGGGAGTTTTTCATTTTAAAAGACAATATATTTTACGTACTCTTTCCAGTCTAATTCTTTAAACTGTTGCCATTCAATTTTTCTAACAGGCATTGTGCGGAAAGAACGTGCCATAATATTTCGTTTTTCATTTGATAGCATTGGCGTTCCTTCATCTAAATAGCCAGTGAAAATAGTAGATTTTGTTGTTTCGAATGCAACTTGAATTTCTTCAAGACGAATTTTACCATCATGGCCAACAATATAAAGGCTGTGTACACCATCCTTTGAAGGTTTTACCCAATTTTTATCTACCTTATAAGAATCAATGGCCTCATTTACAATAATGGAAGCTTTGCCGATTGTTGAAAAAGGAATTGATTCAAGTAATTCGTCTTGTTGTAACATTACTTCATAGTTTGAAGGCTGTGGTAGCTTCACGGTTTTTGCAAGCTCGTTTGCCCAAGTCGAATCCTTGGCTGTGGCAATCATTTGTTTTTCAAGTACTACACCAGATAACGCATCCTCGAAATGCTGCAATTCAAAATCGACGGTTTGTCCATCTATGACCTTTTGCCACTCATCCTCAGATAAATACGCAAGCATCGCTTTTTCAGAAGAATAAATTTCAAATGTTACTGCCCCAGCTTCCTCTGTAATATCCGAAATTACGCCATCAACTGGACTGATAACACCCTGACGAGCCTGTATTTGTGCAATTTGGGCTTCTATTAATGCAATATGTCGATTTGTTTCAGCGATATGTCGATTTAAAATGGCGGTTGCTGTCGATGTCGAATTTTGACCAGCTAGCTCCATTTCGACAGTAACCGTCAATTTGTCGCTAATTTGGTCTGTATTGATGGAACTTGTCGGATCAGAGTCCACTTCGATTTGAGAAAGTGCAGATTCTAAATCACTCAGCTCAGTTTCATATGCCGAACGTTCGGCATCAAGCTTCGTTAATTCATCATCTACTTCTTCTGTTTTATATGTAGCAAGTAGATCTGTTGCTGCTACTTCCTGACCACGCTTCACAGTAATGGCCGATAAGCTTTTCGCATCAGCGGATATCGTGTACGTTTTTGCGGGTGCTACAATTGTCTCCTTATTGATACGCTCCACATTGTCACCTATATACGCTTTTTGATATTCATCGATAAAGTAAGATCGTGCAACTTTACTGTCATTTTTAAAAACATAATAAGCATTTAAGCCGATTAAGATAGCCATAACGACGATGCTAATGCTCGTCCAAGGTCTAGATTTTATAAAACGCATCAACCTAACCCCCTTATTAGCCATTCTTGAAGAGGTAAAACACTAACCATACCAACGAATATAGCCATGATCACTTGTAAGAGTATGATTTTTGCTAGTAATACTTTTTTACTTGTCTCTTCATCCCATTTTGATAGGAACGTGTATTGGACAAGGATTGTTAGCATAGTAGCGACAGTCAATTGATTGATGGCGAATAACACGAAATCAGTGTCAATAATCTGCTGTGCCAGTGGAGCTAGCGAAAAGAATGAAAATGTAGTTGAATAGCCAACTGCGTAGAAAACAGCAAATAAAATTGCTTTCTCAATTAGTAAAAATACCACGACATAGAGTTGGACCTTTTGAATCCATTTATACGGAATTTCGGTAAAGATATGCAAGAAGTATGTAACACCGTAGTAGTGAAAGCAAAAATATAAAATAGCCCACAAAATCACGCCAACCATTGAGAGTAGTCGAGCCAGATAGTATTCAACTTGAGAATCCATCGCAAATAATGTAGTTAAACCTTCTGTACCCATACCCCAAAATTCACGTGCTGAGAATAAAAGTATGCAGAAAATGAAAACAGTGAATGCACGTTTTTTGTATCCGGTTATTTCGCCTTTTTCTACGATTTGTGTAAAGTAGGTTGGATGTGTCAAGCTATGCCAAAATTTATAATGGTAGAACATACACAGCTTCCTTTCTATTAAATTAGTAAATATCAAAGATGTAGTATACACCTAGTTAGATCATAATGACATATAAAAATAGTCGATTCCTTATGAAGATTCCCTCAATAATTTCAAATAAAACGTCATACAAAAACAATTATATAGTAATATGAAAATAACTTCCTGTTTTTACAATCTATTAACATCAGAAATTACATATTATTCTTAGTTTAATAGAATAGCTTAAAATCAAATATACAAAACCGATACTAAAGTAAGTAAACTAAAATGAAAATGTACATAACCATTTTCCTATATAAATAAAAAAATGAAAGGGTGGGTCTTTTGAAGAGTAAATTAAGAGTAGGCATAATAACGAGCCTTTTATTAGCCCCAGCGGCGATTGTCAATGCACAAGAACAAGAGGCAACAACTCAAAATATAACACAATCGATATACAATCATGCGATAGCTGCGATAGAAAGTAAAGACCAGCTACAATTAATGTATAAAAATTTAACGGATAAATCTTCTCTTGATGAGATTACGATTGCAGAAAGTCGTGTTGGTGGGTTAATATCTGAAGGTTTTACTGCAGATGAAATAACTTTCGTAGAAGCAAAATTAAAGTATGTTCGAGCACAAAAGACACTACTGACAAAAATTAAATCACTCGGTACAAATATTAATAAGTTAACGTATACAAGTAGCTCGCTAGTACGAGATGTGGAAGTAGAATATAACGTATACCTTGATTTTATGAACGAGGAAATAGAAAATTCATATGCAAAGGTTCAAAAGACGTTTAAAGATGCAGTAACTGTAGCTCCACAAACGGCAATCACTTCTATGCTTGGATTAGCCGTTCAATATGGCCATGACGAAACAGCTCGAAAGGCATACTTTAAAACTAATGGAGCAGATATTGACAAGCTAGAGACAATGAAATTTGCTGTCGCTACTATAGGTGATGCTATTAAAAATTTAGACAACTTGATGAAGGAAGTTGAGAACCCTACGCCAGATTATGCAAACATTAAAACGATTGTGGCTGAGGTGACAACTGCATACAATACTTTATCAGCGGATAACAAGAAAATTGTAGTCGCGTACATCCCTAAGGGAAAAACAGTTGCTCCTTATAAAATTTATACGGAAGCGTTGACAAATATCACTACTGCGCAAAAAGTTGAAGATAGTATTACGCAATTAAAGGCAAAGACACCAGCAAACTTTGCGAAGGCTACTAACTTTATTAGCGAAGTAGCTGCTATTGAAACAGCTTACGGAAAATTAAACGAAAATGTGAAGAAGTTTGTGTCGAACTTTATTGATCTTGCACCTTTTAAAGCTGCGGCGGATGTGTCTAAACAAATTACAGCATTGCAAATATCTAGTGACGATTCGTATCGTACAGCTGTAAGTAATCTAATGCAAGGATACACAGCCCTATTAAAAAAGGAGTTCGTGAAAAATGCTATAGATTTAACAGAAGCAGAAGAGAATATTAAATCTGCTGTGGCAATAGAAGTACTTATTAAGGATATAAAGGGTACGGCACCCGCAGATATAATGACAAAAATTAATGCTGCACGTGGAGCTTACGACAGTCCTTCAACAACAGCAAATGTGAAAAAAATTATCAATAACCTAACTGAATTAACAGATTGGGAAAAGAAATATAGTGATTCTTTAAATGTTGATAAGTTAATCGCTGCATTAAATCCAACGGCAACTACATTTGAAAGTCTAACAATCGCAGCTCAAGCAGCATTTGACAAATTAGGAGCTACAGAAAAAAGTTTAGTGAAAGATTTTAAAAAGCTTGAACTTTATTTTATATATGCGGATTTATCGAGAAAAGTGAATGCACTAAAGTCGACACAAGCAGACTATCAAGCACAAACTAAAGCTCTACAAATAGAGGTGGGTAAATTAAACTCATCAACTGCTGAGGTTGATGCAGTAGTAGCACTAGATGCAATTAAAACGAAGCTAAGTGAAAAGCTGGCTGATCTTTCAAAAGTAGAAACGGATCTAGAAACGGTTCTAACAAAAATTGAGGCATTAAAAAATTCTCAAAATCTTGTGCAAGATATGCTGGATGCACGAAAATTATACGAGGCACTAGATGCACCTACTAAAAAGCGTGTGACAAACCTAAAAGTGTTAACGGATTTAGAGAAGTCTCATAAAGCCGTGATAAGTGTAGTTTCGCTTGTGGAAAAACTAGATCCAGCAAGTAAGGACTATATTAAAAAAGCAAAGTCAGCAAATACTGCTTATCTAAAGCTTGATGAAGCAAAGCGTACGTATGTAAAAAACTATAGCACTTTAATAAGTGATAGAGTTGCTGCAATGGGCGTGATTACGCAAATCGATGCGTTAAAGACAACCCAAAAAACATATAAAGCAAATGTTCAAGCTGCAAAAGATGCGTATGGCGCATTGTCGCCATCAGCATTAGCCCTTGTGACAAACCACGGTGCTCTTTTGACAGCGGAAGGATATATTACGACTGCAAAAGTATTTGATGATCGCGTACTAGCACTAGTAAATGAGCCTGCTGAAACAATTGTAGCGAAGGTAGCGGCACTTGTTGCAGAATATAAAATTATGGACAAAAATGCGAAAAAGCTAGTAGAACAAGCAAAAACATTAACAACATACGAAAAAAATAATAGTGCTGTCGTTAAGGTCATTAATTTAATCACAGCATTAAATCCGAATAGTAAAGATTACACGAAAAAAGTACTTGCAGCGCGTAAAGCATATAATGCTTTGGATGAAGTGTCACAAAAACGTGTCACAAACTATGCGAACTTGACAGCTGTTGAAGATGTTGCTTCACTTATCGGCTTAATTGCCACATTGAAGCCAACAAGTAAGACCTTCCTAAAAGATTTACAAACAGCGCGTACGAATTATGATGCACTTCCTGAAGAAAAAAAGGAGGCCATTATTAACTACGAAGTGCTTGTGAAAGCAGAAACAGAACTAGCATCTGCACATACGGTCATAGCTCTTATTGAAGTAGCTTTACCAGGAGAAGAAGATTATTTAACGAAGCTGATGAATGCGCGTATAGCGTACGATAAGTTACCGTCTGGACAAAAGAAATTAGTCTCTAACATTAAAGATTTAACAAACCGTGAAAGAGAAGTAAAGCCAATTTTAAGTGTTATGGTACAAATTGAAAATTTAGAGCCTGAACAAAGTAACTTTGTAAGTAAGGTAAATTCAGCACGTAAAGCTTATGATAAATTAACAAAAGATCAGAAAAAATATGTAAATAACATTGCCACATTACAAAACTATGAGCCAGTATCAACAGTAATCGAGTTAATTAGTAAATTAAAATCATCAAGTAAAACATTCCATGAGGATACGACAAAGGCACGAGCACTCTATGATGCACTTTCAGCAGACTTGAAGCAATATGTAGCGAACTACCACTTACTACAAGCAGCTGAAACAAGTATTTTAGGCGGTGGGAATGTAGTACAAATGATAAATGATTTATCATCAGTCGATCCAAAGCAATATATTAAACGAATAGAAGAAATTAGAGCCGCATATAATGCATTGCCGAAAGATCAACAAAAAGCGGTTGAAAACTATAAAGTACTGCAAGATCAGGAGAAGATTGTGAAGCCAGTTATGAGCGTTGTTGCAGAGATTGAAAAACTGATGACGGCGAGAGACATGGAAAGCCAATATCAAAAGATTTTAAAGGCTTATGATAAATTAACGGCCACTCAACGAAGATATGTTTATAACGAGCAAGTTTTATTATCACTAGATAGTGTTATTAAAGTGTATAAGAGCATTGCGGAGTTAAAACCAAACGACAAAATGTACTTTGGTATGCTTGAATTGGTGCGTAGAGATTATGACAGCTTAAGTTCCACAGATAAGCAAAAGGTTGCAAACTACTCAGTCTTATTAGAAGCTGAGCAAAATATGAGTGAAGTGAAGAAAGTAGTTGCGCTTATCGCGGGCTTATCGACAACCTCTAGCACATATGTACAAGATGTAGCGAATGCATCAGCAGCCTATAAAGCTTTAAATTCAAAGGTAAGGGGACAAGTACTTAATGAGGATGTACTGAAAAAGGCAGAAAAAGATGTAGCGGTAGTGTTAAAAGTGGTGAATGCAATTGCGATACTTGACCCGGATGACAGAAGTTTTGAGAAAAAAGTGTTAGCTGCGCAAAAATTATATAGTGCACTAACAATTGAACAACAGGGTCTTGTGTATAATTTCCGCGTACTGCAAGAGTATCTGGACATGCAATAAATAAGCTATGATGAGAGGGGCTGTCCTAAAAGTTATTTTGGGATAGCTCCTTTATTATCTAGGGAGGAAGTACATTCATGAATAAAAGAAATCAATCGAAGTTTATAATGTCTTTATCGGCTTCAGTTTTAGTAGGGTCTTTTGTATATGCAGTTCCAGCAACAGCAACTAGCATGCCATTTACAGATGTTAAAAATGAAGGTAGTGAAGTGGAGTTATATAAGGCAGTTAGTGACTTATACAGTAGGGGAGTTGTCTTTGGTACGACTTCCACAACATTTAGTCCATATGAGAACTTAACTCGTGGAGAAGCAGCGACCTTTTTAGCTGAAGCACTACAGTTAGATACGAGAAATATAGAAAATCCAGGGTTCGAAGATGTTCCAACGTCTCATAACTATTATGGACCTATTGCGGCACTTGCGGCGAACAACATTATTCAAAAAGGAGAAAACTATAATCCAAATAGCCCTATTACACGTAGTCAAATGGCTAAAATTTTGACACTTGGTTTTCAATTAGAACAGGCGACAAAGCTTTCGGCGCCATTTTCGGATTTCACAAGTGACACTGAAACAAATGAGTACATTCAAACATTGGTAAACTACTCAATTACACAAGGGATTACAACTACGCAATTTTCTCCTTATACAAATGTAAAACGAGGGCAAATGTCTTTATTCATTTATCGTACGCTTGAAAAGTTTGAAGAAGATTTTTATATTACGGAAATTGAATAAATAATTAATCACTCTAATGTAATTAATAGAGTGATTTTTTAAAAAACTAATATAGGAAAATTAAGGTAATAATGGTATCTTAGAATTATGTAGATTGTAGGCTGCGTGAAGCCTGATTAATAGGAGTCAATAAATAGAGGGATATGGTTAAAATTGATGGATATTAATTTGGGCTTTTTATACAAGTAATGCTTATAGGAGGTATCTATGTTTAAAAAAATTTTGGGCATTGTCGTACTATTTCTTATTTTACAAGTTACATCCTGTTTAGGAAGTTTAACTAGCGTGAGTACAGCTGTTGCTGCACCTAATCTAGTAAAAGATGTACCAGTATCGCACTGGGCAAATTCTTCTATTCAACATATGTTAACAAAACGATATATGCCTACATATGCGGATGGAACCTTTAAACCGGAGCAAGTAATTACGCGTGCTGAGGCAGCGAGCGCTATTGCCCGATCTATGCAGGTAAATCTAGAAAGTTCTTTTTTACCTAACTTTAATGATTTATCTATAACGCACCCATACTACAAAGAAATATGTAAATTAGTAGAAATTGGCGTTTTGCAAAACAATGATGTCTTCCATCCAGAAGAGCCATTAAAACGAATGCATATCGCAAAAATGTTAACACTTGCTTACGAAATTGAAGTAGATACCAAAAATAAAAGTAAATTTACTGATGTTCTAGGTACGCATTGGGCCAAAGATTATATTGAATCTTTAGCTGATGTGGGTGTTATTCAAGGTATAGACCCGAAACATTTTGCGCCGAATAGATTGGTGACACGTGCACAATTAGCGGTATTAGTGGAGCGTAGTATTGACTTCAATCAAAAGGTTAAGAAATTTGAAGTAGCTTACGATTATCTATCAAAAGATTATATCCCTACTGTGAATTTTTCGACAGTTTGGTCACAGGACGTGATTCGATTAATAAATGTCGAACGACAGAAGAATAAGCTAAATCTACTTACAAATGATACGCCATTGACACAAATCGCCATCATAAAAGCGCAGGATATGGTGAATTTGAATTATTTTGAGCACGTCTCACCTTATTACGGAGCACCGTGGGATTTAGCGACTTTGTTTGATTATTCGTATACAAGTTTTGGTGAAAATATTGCAAGAAATATTCCGTCACCCGAGGCTGCTGTGAAGGCATGGATGGCTTCACCAACACATCGTGATAACATTATGAAAACTAATTATACGAATACTGGTGTAGCTGTCGAGAAGGATAATAAAGGAAATTACTACTGGGTTCAAATGTTTTCTAGTCAATAAGTCGTTGTGTAACAAAGCGTGTCATATATTACAGGAATGTTACAAAGATTTGAAAAAAGTGAAGAGAATGTCGTTTTATAAACGCTGATAGACGTGAAAACGTTGTTATATCAGTGTTTTTTTTTATTTTCTAAACCGTTACACAATTGAAAAATTTAAACGGCAAAAATTGTGTTAGTCTATGAATAGGCAAAAAAGAGCAGTCGAGAGGGGTATAACAAAAGTATGAATAAGAAATGGTTATTACCGATTTTTGCATCATTTATGTTTTTTACAGCAACTCCAATAGATAACGCTGAAGCAGCAACAGCATCTGATTTAACTGCAACAGCGACTAAATATTTAAATACTCCATATGTATATGGTGGTACAACAACAAGTGGTTTTGATTGTTCTGGTTTTACTTCTAAAGTATTTTCAGACTTAGGTGTTAAACTTAACCGTACATCTAGTTCACAATATCAGCAAGGTACTGCGGTTTCGAAAAGCGATCTTGAAGTAGGAGACTTACTATTCTTTAATACAAGTGGTAGTGGTATTTCACATGTTGCGATATACATAGGTGACAGTAAAATGATACACTCACAAACTGGTAAGGGTGTTAGTTATTCAGATATGAATGACCCTTATTATTGGGGTTCACGCTATGTGGGTGCTAAACGTGTTACAACATTAGATAGCGAGCAGCAAGAGCAAGTTGAAAAAGTGGCGGAAGTAAAAGAAGCAACTATTGATTTTTCAGTTTATGCTTCTCGTGCTGAAGTAGCAGTTCAAATTGCAAAAAAATTAAACCTTGATACATCAAATAATGAAACAGGCTTTGTTGATGTAAAACCAACATATGAGCATGCAGGTGCGATTGCAGCTGTTGCGAAACTAGGTATTTTCGAAGGCGATAGCAATGGTAAATTTAACCCAGCATCACCAATGACAAGAGCTCAAATTGCAAAAGTTTTAGTAGTTGCCTTTGGAATTGAGAACCAAGGCGAAGAAATAACATTTAATGATGTTCCAGAAAATCATTGGGCTACTAAGTATATTTCAATTCTAGCTTCTAACGGCATTACATCTGGTAACGATGACGGAAGCTTTGGTTATAACGAAATGTTAAAAATCAAACAACTAGAAACATTTATTAATAGAATCCAAAAATAGTAAATAAATGGTTTTATTTTCGATTTGAATAAGGGCTATATTTAAATTGAATAATTGCAGGGAAAGTTCTTTTAAATAATGTATAATTTGAAGAGGGTTTGCAATTGCAAGCTCTCTTCTTTTTATGAAAATTCTTAGGAAACGGGGTGAAAGCGAAAAGAGAATCGAACAGTAATATTGTATGATGTTTTGTCTAGTGAATTTTGATAGAATAGACACGTGATTAGAACAAGAAGGGAGGAAATAAGACATTGAACATTAAAAAAATCAGTCTTATCTTATGCGTCTTATTCATTTCAGCTTCTATGTTTACTATACATAGTGCAAATGCCAGTGGAGGGTTTGAAGATGTACCTCAAAAGCATGAAGCTTATGAAGAGATCAATTATTTAGTTAGTTTAGGTGTTATCAAAGGATATACAGAAAAAGGAAAACAATACTACAAACCTTATAATAATGTGACACGTGGACAAGTAGCAAAAATGGTCGTTGTTGCCTCTGGGAACAAGCCATTAGTCGTAAAAAAGTCTAGCTTTACAGATGTTACAGTCGGAACAGAGTTATCAGGATATGTGGAGCGTGCCATACAATTAGGGTATTTTGTCACAAATACAAAAGGGCAATTTTTACCGAATAAGCCTTTAACACGTGATGAAATGAGTCATGTTTTGACAAAGGCATTTAATTTAGATGCCAGTGCATATGAAAATATAGATTCGCCGTTTTTAGACGTAGGAATTACACATAGTTATGTTAAATATGTGAATACGATTTATTATAACGGGATTACAAGAGGTAGCGGACAATACTATAAACCAGATAGTCAAGTAACACGCGCACAGTTTGCACTATTTGTCGCACGTGCAAAGAGTGAAAAATATCGTTTAGAGCTTCCTGTAAAGGGTGAATCAGTACCAGATACATCGCAAGTTATTGGGTTAGTACAAGTAACAGCGGATGGTGTAACTATTCGTAAATCGAAGGATTCTTCTTCATCTAATAATGTTGTCGGGACTGTCAATAAAGGTGGTAAATTATCTGTTTATGCGGTAGAGGGTGACTGGTTGAAAGTGACCTATAAGGGCGCATACGCATATATTCAGAAAAAATCCGCACAATTTTTAGACGCTGATGGACAAGCATTAGGATCTGTTCAGAAAGAAGTGACAACGACAGCTGCTATTAATTTATATGTAAAAGCAACTTCTTCTTCAAAGGTCATTTCTACTATAAAAAAAGATGTGACATTACCAGTGTATAAGACTGTTGGTGGTTATTATTTAACAATTGTTAACGGCCTACCTGGATATATTGTCGCAGATAGCACTGTCGATGTTGAAACAGAAGAGCCTGTTGCACCGAATCCACCACCTATTACACCTCCTGTTTCAGGAAATGTTTTAGGGAGAGTAACGGTTGACAACCTAAATGTTCGAAGTTCAGCAGATAATACTTCTACTGTGTTAGGTAAGCTTAAAAAAGGAGAGTCTGTCCAAGTTGGCAAAATAAATGGCTATTGGGCAGAAATCACATATAGCGGTCAAACAGGTTATGTTCATAAATCCTATTTAAAACTATTGAATCAAACTGGAAATGCATTGCAAAATCGTATCATTGTTATTGATCCAGGTCATGGCGGAAAAGACCCAGGTACTGTTAACGGTTCTTATTCTGAAAAAGCTATTACATTAAAAGTCAGTACACTTGTGAAGCAGAAGCTTGAAGCTGCTGGTGCTAATGTATTGATGACGCGTACTGGTGATACATATCCCTCTTTACAGGATCGTGTAGATTTTACAAATGCAAACTATGGTGAAGTTTTCGTGAGTATTCATGTAAACTCCGCTGCAAATACCTCTGCACAAGGCACTGAGACATATTATGCTGTGACAACAGGTGATATGCATCAAGAGGATATTGATTTAGCTACATTTGTAAATAATCAAATTGTCACGAATTTAGATATGAAAAACCGTGGTGTTAAAGAGCAACAATATTATGTTATTCGTAATCAATTGATTCCTTCGATTTTAGTGGAGCTTGGCTTTTTAACGAATGATTCGGATCGCAATAAGCTGACGAATGAACGTTATATGGAGTTGTATGCTGAATCTATTTATAAAGGGATTTTGCAATACTATACGAAAAAATAATAGATTGATAGAATGGGATGTCTCCCTTTATAATCTTGAGGCACCCCGTTCTATAGTAATAAATAAAACAGCGATTTCCTGCTATCGGAAATCGCTGTTTTATCTTCATTATTCAGTAGAAACCCCTACTATTACGCTGAGGCGTAATAGATTTATTTTATTTAGAGTTTGCGTAAAGTGTACGATTGACGAATTGTGCAAAGTTTTGACGTGTTACAGTGTTAGTTGGCTTGAATGTATTATCCGAGTAGCCTGTTGTAATACCTAGAGCGTAAAGCGCCTGAATATCTTTATAGTAAGTATGTGTAGTTGGTACGTCTGTAAATGTATTTGACGTGAAGCCCTGAAGCTTAAAGCCGCTAACTAGTGCACGGGCCATGTCAGCACGCGTCATAGGCTGATGTGCATTAATCTTGTCATTCTCTAAGGCGAGGATTCCATAGCGAGCTCCAGTTGCTAATACAGCGTAGCCGTAGTCACCAGCTTTAATGTCACTTGCGTTTAGTGTAGCTGATTCTGAAGCAGCGATACCTAATGCACGTAATATCATTTCAGTTGCTTGTACACGTGTTAAGTTAGCTTGTGGATTGAACTTCCCACTACTACCTTTAATAATGCCAAGTGCCTGTAAATTTTTAATATCGTAATAGGCACCGCCTGAAATAGTTACATCTGGAAATAGTGGTGCTATACCAATTACGGCTTTATTGGAACCTTTTACGCGGGATAGCGTTTTAATTTCTGCAACCGTTGCAAATTTTTCATCGGCATTTTTACGATCATCACGGCCTTCTATAAATGAAGTTCGGATGGTATAAGTGCCTATTGCTAAATTACCTGGCATGAAAATTTGGTATTTCTCAGAATGCGTACTAATATCTTTTTTATCTGCATTATCAGTTGTAGTGTCAGCAGCTAGGCCAGGGATATAGCGTTCATGCCCTTTACCGACAACATTGCCATTTGCATCTAGAATTTCTACTTTTAATGTTCCGCGTGCAGGTACATTACCGTTGTTTTTTATTGTGACATTAGAATAGAAGACAAATTGACCAGATGGTGCAATATAGCTTTGTACACCATCAGTATTTAAAGAAAGGTTATATTTTCTTGGTGCATAGTCTTTATGGTTTTCTACAACCCAGTTTAGTGAGTGCTTCATGAACGCTTGTGCATCCTCATCGCCTTGTGTTGTAGAGAAGGCAAAGCCGTTTTCTCCATCCTGCCAATCTTCTTTTGTCGTAATGTTAATGTAGTCGTAAATCTTAAAGCCAATTTGTACTACACGACCTTTACCATATTGAATAGCATGTGCAGCACCAAATTCATTTTTCTTCATTGTTTGTGGCTTATCTGTAGAATCATAGTTTGAGAAAAATAGGATTGGTGTAGCGTTTCCACCTTGCCAAGGCTTAATAACCTCTATCCATTCGGAGTCAGATTTCTGTAGCTTTAATGTGTTTTTCCCAAGATCCTTTGTAGCATTTTGAATAATAGGATGTGCCGTGTTTTTGTTGCTGACAGTGGAGTTAGCTAACATGACATCATCTATAAACCGAGCATTAAATACTTCTGTTAGGTTGTCCCATTCCATTACCCAAGAGTCAACATCATAAATTAATGGTGATAAATCCATTTGATTTGTCTTTGGAAATTTAGCGGACTCGTTACGTGCTGTTTGAAAAGCAAAAATAGCACCTCCACCATTACGTACATACATTTTTACGTTTTCGCGTTGCTGGTGATTCATCATCACTGTATAAGCAAAAACGATGGCGTCGTATTGACTTAATGAATCTAAGTTATTTAAGTCCTTTTCGTAAATTTTTTCGACATTAAAGCCTTGTTGTTGATAGAGAAGAAATGCCTTTAACTCTTTGTTATACGTTGAGCTGTAATCTACTTTTGGAGATACGGTTTGCCCTTCATGTTTCCCGCCAGGATGTATTGTATTGGCATATTTCTCACTGCTTTCCGAGAAAATGACGCCAATTTTTTTTGTAGCTGCCTCAGCTTGAGCAGGGGATAATGCAGCTAATAATATGAAACCGCAAGTTAAGATAAGTAAAGTATATAGTTTTTTCAAATTTTCCCGCCTTATTTAGTATTTTTTCAGTCTAAATTAAAATATAGCACAAAGTTTATGGAATAATAGTTAATTTTTTGAAAATTGTAGAAAAATGTAATTGTTGATTTCCCCTGCGAAAATAGTCGAATCCTTTCTATAAGTCTATAAGTTTTTATGATATAATAACATTTGTTTTGTTGGGGAAAATAAAAAAACAGCATTGTGAGAAACAATGCAAAACTCAAGATAGAGGAGGGCAATAACATCTTATTAGATGTATTACACATATGAATAAACTGAAGCCATTTTTAACAAAGGTCAATAAGATTGATACGTTTTCACCGTATTTCTTCTTGCCTTTTATATTAGTACTGTATTTCTTTATAAGCTTATTTGATTTCCATCGATTCGATTTATTTAATGTACGCGTATCGATTTGGCCTGCAGTGATTTTAGCACTTGTATGCTATTACATCGGGGTGTACATCATTGATAAATTGCAGTGGACAATTCCGTCATTCGGACTGTCTTTCTTAGGGAAATATGTGATTCACTTTGTTGTACTATTAACATTAATCGGATTAGCTTCTTATTTAATGATGATTTTTGGCGGTGGCTTAGGTATTTCCGATGAATCAACTCGTCGAAATCTTGATCCGAAATTAAATTTCTTTAGCCAATTATTATGGTTCGGGATTTTATTGTTATTGTCGTATAAAATGATTTTAGAAAAGACAATGACGTGGAAAAAGGCATTAGTGTATGGTTCGATTTTCGCAGTCGTGATGTTCTTGTTCCTATTAATGGGCTATCGTACTCCGTTAGTTATTATGTTGTTTACAGGTATTATTATTTTCCATTACGTAGTAAAACGTGTGAAATTGACTTGGTTCCTTTCAACATTAGTTGTTATTGGTGTGGCTTTCACCATGTTTGGGTTCATGCGTGTTATGACAGAGGATACAACGAAAGAATTTAATGACCGGAGCCAGCCTGATGTGGAATTGTCAGTAGAGGAAGAAGAAAAACTATTGACGGTTGAACAAAAGGTTAACTTAACACCAAAATGGATGCGAGCATTAAATGGTGAAATGGTAACTGGACATATCGTGTTGAGTAAAATTATGGAGTATACAAAAGAAGAAGGTTACTTAAATGGTGAAATTCATCGCGGGATCTTCAGTACCGTTTTACCAGGTGAGCAAATTTCGCCACGTATGAAGGTAACCGAGGTTGTAAACTCGTTAAGTGTTGAGGAAGGTAAATACATTACGCGACCAACAAGAACGACAACACCGACATTTATTGGACAATTGTTCTTAGACGGCGGTTATTTACTGGTAGCAATTGGATTCCTGTTATATGGAGTACTGATATCACTTATTTACAATAAAGTAAAACAAGGTGGCATTCGTAGCTTCCATTCAGTAGCCTACGCATTTGTGATTACATTATTTACAGTGTCGATGCATACTGGTTTACTTGATTTAATCTTCATATTAATGCTTGGCTTCGTTATCATTGCGTCGTCCATTATTAAAACTGAAAATAAAGTTCGTTATTAAAAAAAGGTGTTATCCACCGTTGCTCTTTGCAGCGTGGATAACACCTTTTTGTTATTTAACCGTATCAATGAATTGAATGTATTCCTTACTAATATAAGCTGGTCCCGTATAGAGCTTATCGGAAATAACCTCGTACCAACCATCTGTGTCTGAGCTTGTCACAATGACAGGCATACCACTACGTGCGTATGTGTAGAGTGGGCTATTACCAGTGGACGGTTCTGTACGTACATTTAACCCTGTTGATGTTGTTAAGCCAATAGTATATGGATTACCTGCATCCTTAAAGCCCATTGCTTTTTCAGCGCGGTAATAGTGACCCGCAATTTTAGCTCCCCAATATGGATCAGATGCGTATTTGACATTAAAGCCTAATGCTTTTGAGCCAACAACAGCACCATTGGCATAATTTTTACCGGGAGTGCCGCCAGGTGTAATATAGTTCGGTTGTAAAAACTTCTCCACGAGCTCATTTATATTTACTGCAACACTCTCGAAGTTTTTATTGAGAGGATTTGTATCGTAAACATACAATCCGAATAAATTATTTAGTTTTTGTGCATGATCACTCATACCATAAGCACTTTCATGTTGTGCAAGTGACAAAATAAGCATCGCATTAATTTGGTAATTTGCTTCAACTTCTTTTAAGGCAGTACCTAAACCAATTAATTTACTCTTCGTTGTAGCATCTTTGTAAATAGTTAACCCTGTACTCTCCATTTCTGAAAGTTTCGACATAATATAATCGTCAATTTCCTGTGCTGTATACTGTGTAGTAGCACGTGCAGGTAAGAATTGATAATAGTTATAAGCAGTACCTTTTGATGATCCATTAGCATTTGTAAAGTAAATACCATTCCAACTATAGTATTCTTCGTTCGGTTTCATGAAAGCAGGTGCTTTTCCGTAAATATAGCTAGCAGAATATTTATTTGTTGCGTAATCGTAAAGTCTATGTTGAATCTCGCCATTTTCATTTGAATAATATGAACGACCTTTACTTAAAGAGAATGGGATTAACGTAACGTCAGCCTGTTTTAAATATCCTACTTGGTCAGCAAATCGTACCTTTACTTGCGTCGCATCACTACTTAAGTATTCCATCTCTGTGTTACCAGCAACAGAAATTTGATCTTTAATCGTTTCTGAGTAGAGCGCTACATATTTGTTTGTCACTACATATCCAGAAGACATTTTGACAATTTTATCATTTTGTACAATAACTTGATTGCTTTTCGTCATAGCTTTTTCAGCATCTTCAAAGGTTGTGTAACTTTGATTGCCAACGAGCGCACTGTTTGAAATTTCTTTAATTACATAAGTAGCGAAATCGGCATCCTGATCACCTGAAAGTTTCATTAAGCGCTGAATAAACGTAGCTGCTTGTCCAATAGTCGCATTTTTTTCGGGCATAAAGTTACCATTAGAGCCGTTAATAATTCCTAAATGAGCTCCAACTGCAACTGCTGGGCGATACTCTGCGATAATCGAAGAATTGTCTTTAAAAGTAATAGAAGAAGTACCTTTAGGGATTTTTAAATAATCAATAGCTCTCTCAAGCATAACCGCCATATGTTGTCTTGAAATTGCGGCATCTGGTTTAAAAGAACCATCCGTATAGCCAGTAATGATACCAGCAGTTGCTGCACGCTGAATATCTAGCACAAAAGCATATGTATCAGGGACATCATTGAATTGTATCTCGTTATTTTCAGTGAAATTTAACACTTTTGATAGGTAAGAAGCAAATTCACCACGTGTGACGTTATTATTTGCATTATAGCTACCGCTTGCATCCTTCTCTAATGCATTTTTAGAAATTAAATAGCGTAGGCCATTTTCATGGGCATGTCCAGATAGCTCATCAGCGGATACTATATCGGGATTCCATAATAATGAAGTTAATAGAGCGAAAAGTAGTGTGATGATTAATGTGTTTTTCATATTCTAACCTCCTATATTTCTACTTTATTTTAACAAAGATTGAAAGGAATTATAAGAGTCAATTTTCCGAATCTTATTATTTTTATGCAATGATAATAGTTCTCCAATAATATGAAAGATAGGAAAATAACATGAATGTTTTATAGCTATTCTGTCATATTTTTGATAGTGTTATAGAAGTAAAATGTCGAAAGGAAGGTGAGAGCTCTACTCTATCAAATACGCCTCGGTGTATTAAATGTCAGATTTTAAATTTTGTTGAGGCCTAGGTAGTTGTCTAAATCATGTTGGTCGATTAAAACCAGTTGCAGATATCGATGCAGTTCAGTCGTTGCCATTGTGGCTATACTTTCGAGTAATCTAATTTCTATGTTAACAACAAATATTCAAAATCTGTTAAATTCATCAGAGGCTTTAACTTCATTTAATCGGCGTTTAGAAGCGTGCTGATTGAAGTTAGAGGAGCGCAAAAATAATGAAAAGAATAGCGAAAATTTTACTAGTTTTAGTCGTAATGGTGTCAATGGTTTATAGTCCATCAAGTGTCTATGCATTTCAAACAGTAAAAAAGGATTATCCACTTTCAAAAGGTGTTCAGTATAAGCAATATACATACAGCAATACCTATACAAATTCGATTAATCATTTGGCCATTAATGTAGGTGATCCAACGACAGAAGTGCAGCTAGGGATGCCTGCAGCTATTAATGGGAAAGAATCTACTGTGGCTAATGCAAACCGTCATTCACGTGAGGGCAATCGTGTAGTTGGTGCGATTAATGCCAGCTTTTACAATATGTCAGAGGGTTATCCATTGTTTTTACTTGCAAAAAACAATGTGATTTTAAATGGTGGAGCTGTCTCGGACGGTGCTGACCAATATATGAACGTTCCTACTGCTTTCGGGATGACTGCAGATGGTCGCGGAATGATTGACTATTTTGATTTTGATGTAACACTTTCACATAAAGGGTCGAATTATGATATGTCCGGCTTAAATCGTACTCGAAATATTCATGAGTCCGTGGTTTATACACCACAGTTTTATAGTAAAACAACAGATACAAATGAATTTGGCTTTGAAATTGTCGTAGATACTGGGGCGCCGATTACTGAAAATACATTTGGTCAAACATTAACAGGAACAGTTACGCAAATTAAAGCGTACGGTTCAAAAGAAAAATTAGCGATTCCATCTACAGGTTTTGTCGTATCATTACAAGGTGGAGATTGGCATAATAAGCTAAGTCATGTAGCGATTGGTGATGAAATGAGTGTAAACTTCTCAATCGATCAACTTTGGCAAAATGCACAATTTATATTAGCAAGTGGGCCGTATCTAGTAAGAGATAATAAACCTTATATTATGATGAGTACAACTAGTTCACGTGCGAAAGAAGTAGCACCACGTACAGTGGTTGCAACAAGTAATAATGGACAAACTGTGCATCTCATTACGGTAGATGGCCGTCAAAGTCATAGTAAAGGAATGAACATGGTACAGCTAGCAAACTATTTAGTAGCACTAGGTGTCGAAAAAGCAATAAACCTTGATGGTGGCGGTTCTACAACAATGGGTATTCGTAATCACGGAAGTAATAATGTTGTGTTAGCAAACCTACCTTCGAATACAGGTAATACGCAACGTCTTGTTTCAGCGACACTACAGGCTGTTAGTAACGCACCAACTGGTAAGGGTACGCAAATTAAGTTCACTAACAGTACAAACAATGCAACGCTTTTAGTAGGTGCTTCTTCTAGTGTAGCTGTTCAATATGTATTAGATGAAAACTTTAATGCACTGCCATTAGATGGGCATTTATCATTAGCTTCACAAAATGAAACATTATCAATCAATGGTCTAAGCTACACAGCAACACAAGCTGGTGATGATCGTATTTATATTGGGCATGACGGCTCAGCTGTTCAATCGTTTCCTGTTAAGGTTGTAGACGCACCTACTACTTTAGAGATTTCACCGCGCTCGAAAACAATAAGTGCTGGTGAAACTATAGCCTTTACAGTAGATGCAAAGGATGATAGTGGGAAGCCGATAGTTTACGATGCTTCTCAAGTAAAGTGGTCAGTTGAAGGTGACATTGGTACGATTACAAGTAGTGGTAAATTTACGGCACAAAATGCGGGTGCTACTGGAAAGATAGTTGGTACACTAGGTACAAAAAGTCAAGAAGCAACTGTGACTGTGGCAAAACCAGCATTGTTCAAAGATATTCCAAACAACTATTCGTACTTTAAAGAAGTTGAGTATTTAACGTCGAATAATATTATTACAGGGTATTCTGATGGTACATTTAAACCAAATAACAAGCTTACCCGTGCACATGCAGCAGTTATTATTAGTCGTGCATTAGGATTAAATACGGAAAATGTGAAAAATCCAAGCTTTAAAGATATACCAGCTAATCATATTTACTATAAGCAAATTGCAGCAGTCGCTGAGGCAGGTATAATGAGTGGACGAGAAAACAATAAATTCGACCCAGATGCAACGTTAACACGAGCACAGATGGCGAAAATTGTGGCAATAGCTTACGATTTAAAAGGTACAAGCAATATCACGTTCAAGGACGTTCCTAAGAATGATTGGGCGTACACATATATTCAGCAGTTAGCTGCTAATAATATTACAACAGGCTATAATGGTAATTTGTATAAACCGAATGAGTCGATAAGTCGTGTACACTTTGGCCTGTTCCTATACAGAGCTATACATCGCTAGGAATAGAATATTTATGCACGTCTGCACGCTAGCCGAATCGAAAATAGTGGTGCATGTGCAACGATAAAAAAAGGCAATTTCACATAAAATAATATGTGAAATTGCTTTTTTACTAGTTTCAACATGATTTATTGGGCACTCATATGCCCAATAAATCATGTTGAAACTCCCGGAGATGTTAAAAAATTACAATTGTACAAATGCAGTTAGAAATTTTTATCAGTTACGAAAATGAGTAATTGATAAAGAAAGAGAATGCACATTTGTGGTATAATCGCTGTATTAAAAAGTAAAAGGATGTAGTTGAATGAAAATAGGTATTGTGGGGAATTACGGCAATGATAATAATGGTGATGAATCCATATTATACGGCATTCTCCAACAAGTAAAACAAACATTTTCGGTAACGAGTGAGGATATTACCGTTTTTAGTAATAACACACAACAAACATCCGAACGCTACGGGGTACATAGCTATCCATTGTATTATAAAAAGGGTAATTTATATAAAACGTTTATCCATACGTTTAGAAACAATAAGCAATATGTATCGAATTTTGACCTCCTTATTATTGGTGGTGGCGGTATTTTAATGGATTTTTATAGACGTGAGGCCCATCTTTATTTAACGTATGCAATGATGGCAAAGCAAAGTAATATTCCGTATATTATTTATGGATGTGGTGCAGGACCACTTGATACGATATCAGGGAAAATTAGTATTCGTTTAATGTGTCGTTATGCAGCAAATATTTCTGTCCGTGACCCACAGTCAAAGAAACTACTTCAGAGCATCGGCGTGAAAAAGCCAATTGAAATTATCGGTGACCCAGCGTTTACGCTAAAAATGGACCGAGAAAACTATTCTGAAAAGCCGATGAATATTGGTGTTTCAGCAGTTCCATACTATAATGCAAACTATTGGCCAGAAGGTGATGTAGTGAAATATGATGCTTATATCACAAGCATGGCAAAAAATCTTGATAACGTAATTGCCAATCAAAATTCAAATATTACATTTTTTGCAACGAAGTTTCCGCAGGATGTAACCGTTACGAAAGACATTCAAAAGAAAATGCAATATAGTCAGAGAACAAAAATTATTGATGAAAATCTTGTACCTGAACGTTTGTTAGAAGTAACAGGCGAAGTAGATATTGTGATTGGGACAAGATTACATTCCTTAATACTTGCAACAAATTCAGAGACACCTATTGTTGCTGTGTCATACCATACGAAAGTGCAAGATTTTATGTCCTTTGTTGGGGCATCAAATCGTTGCTTACAAATGCAAGATTTACAGGATGATGATGGAGCCTTATCAAATGTAGTTGGAAAACTAAGTAGTAATTGGCAGCAATCAATTGCAGAGACGAAGCAAATTGCTACACAGATTCATAAAGAGGCTATGCATGGCCAGGAATTAATGAAAAAGGCAGTGACACGTCTATGAAAAAAATTCTCGTCATAAGTAATATGTATCCAACATCCGATCATTTATCATTTGGTATTTTTGTAAAAAATCAAGTGACTGCATTAAAAAAAGCAGGACTAGATGTAGAAATAGCTGTTAATACAAATCCTGCGACGGGCAAGAAAAATACTATTACGAAATATGTAAAATGGGGTTTTTCTACATTGATGAAGGGCTTTAAAGGTCGAAAAACTTTTGATGTAACACATGCACATTATGTCTTTCCATCTGGCATGTTATCGTTACTTTTAAAGAAACTATTTGGTATTCCGTTCATCGTGACAGCGCATGGTGGAGATATTGAGCGTATGGCCAAAAAGAGCCCAAGAATACGTAATTGGACAGCGAGTATCTTACGTGAAAGTGAGCATATTATCGCAGTTGGACCCGTATTAGCACAGCAAATTGAACAGGATTTCGATATTTCCAAAGACAAAATTTCAATTGTCAGTATGGGTGTGAATCGTGAAATATTTAAAAAGGGTGAACAAGCTGCTGTACGGAAGGAATTGCAATTAGCATCAGACCCATTTATTTTCCTTTTTGTCGGTAATGTGATTAAACAAAAAGGGGTAGAGGAACTATTGCAAGCATTTCAAATGATGAAAACAAAAGTTAGTCGCCCAGTAGAGCTTGTGATTATTGGTTCTAGAAGAGATGGGAATTTTGTGGAGTCATTGCGTCCGTTCATCAGTGAAGAGGTGCACTTTGTAGATCCGTTAAAGCAAGCAGAACTAGTGAAGTGGTTCCAGGCAAGTGATGTCTTTGTCTTACCATCCCACTTAGAAGGCTTTGGTCTTGTTGCCTTAGAAGCATTAGCGACGGATACACCTGTCATTGCTTCAGAAGTAGGTGGACTTGTATCACTTCTTGGCGAGGGAGCGGGGCATTTAGTTGCACCTGTAAATGCCATAGCTTTATCTGAAGAAATGCTTCTTGCAGTAAACACATCGAAAAATCAATATATGAATCATGAAGCGGTTGAAAAAGTATTAGCCATTCATGATGAAAAAAATATTACTGCACAATGTATTGAAATTTATAAGTCGGCCATCAAAGGTGGGGAAGGCTTATGAACAATTTTTTCAAAATCATTGGCGCTGTAGCGATTATCAATATTGTGGCACGTGTATTTGGCTTTTTACGTGAGGTAATCATTGGTTTTCAATATGGTAGTACCCATATTTCCGACAGTATTTTCACAGCATATACGATCCCAAACTTTTTATATTTAGTTGTAGGTGGTGCATTTACGACTGCGGTCATCTCTATTTATAATCGGGAAACAACAGACCGTGCTTTATTCGTTAAACAGTCATTTACAATAGTTATGGTGACAGTAACACTTATGACAGTTATAATGATGGTCTTTGCAAATCCTATTTTAGAGGTTTTTAACAGAGAAAAAATAGAGCAGGGTCTTATTAGCCAAAGTGATTTAGATTTAACGAAGTATCTATACTACTGGATGATGCCGTCGTCTATTCTACTTGTACTATCTTCTTGGTATAGTGGTTTATTGAATGTAAATCAAAAATTCCATTTGTCTAGTTTTGCAATATTAGTATATAACGCCATTTTCTTAGTCATCGCCGTAGCTTTGTCATTAACTTCTCTCGGAGCAATTGGATATGGTATTAGTGCATTACTAAGTGCGATAGTAATGGTGTATTTCTTAATAATTGGTTACCGTAAATTAGATTCGTTTCCAGTAGGCATTTCATTTAAGCATAATGTCTCATCGAAACAGTTATGGATTTTGGTCTTACCACTTATGCTTGGTGGTGCCACAATTCAGCTGTATGCATTACTACATCGTTTATTTGCGGGAATGTTATCAGAAGGGGCAGTTGCTTCAGTTAATTATGCTTCTAAGTTAATGCAGTTCCCACAAGCGATTTTAATTACGGCTGTTACGACAGTGATTTATCCGATTTTGAGTCAAAAGGAAGCCGATCATGACCATGTTTCTATAAAAAAATTATATTCTAAAGGGCTACATTATTTATTCTTGTTGCTGGTCCCGGTAACGATTTATTCTTACTTTTATTCAAAAAACCTTGTGCAGGTTATCTTCGAATACCGCAACTTTGATGCACAATCAACAGCAATGACATGGCCAGTGCTCGCAATTTTCGTACTTTCTATGTATTTCCTTGCAGCGAACACCTACATTACACGCTTTTACTATGCGAAGGGTGACTCAATGGCACCAGTTATCTTTAGCTTACTCAATGTATTTGGCGTGAACATCGTGGTTATTATGATGTATATTGATACCTTAGGTGCTGCGGCGATTGCATGGGGTACTCTAATTAGTTCTATTGTTAACTTTGTAATGTTAGTTGGGTACGCAATTTTCAAGTATGACCTAAAAATGGGTGTTTTCAGTAAAGAGTTACAGTTCTTTAGAGCAATTCCACCAATGATTATCATTTTTATAGTCGTATATTTCTCAAGTCATTACTTAGTGTTTGACTATAAATGGGTGACCTTTATTGTAGGTCTTGTCATCTTTAGTGCTGCAGTATTCGGTTCGTATTTATTGTTTGGTGTAAAAGAAGTCAAAGAATTAACGGATAAATTAAAACGAAAGTTTTTAAAACATTAACAAAAAATTGTAAAAAACAGCGATTCCTCATCGAAGGAAACCGCTGTTTTTTATTTTCTAAAATGGCTAGAAATTATAAATAGAAAGGGGACTGTGGCTGTCCTAAAAGTAAAAATAGTGTAGGTTTTTACGATATAGAAAGCATGATGTTATGCTTTAAGGAACTTATTGGACAGCCTCATAATTTAATCTGCAACAGCAATGTGAAGGTATATACCTTGTTTTAGTTTTGTGCCTGTTGGTGTTAAAAGTGTAGGGTGTACGAGTAACATATATTCTTGTCCTTTTTCTAACAGTATGGTTGGCGTAATAACTAATGAATTGTCTTTTTCAACTTTAGCAGTTGATGCGACTTCATCACCACCAAGAGATACTAATTGGACACTTCCCTTTGGAATTGACGTAGCCAACTTTTGTGAAAATTTCACTGTAAAAGTTTTAGTGGGTGACACATTTTTAAAGCTTTTTTGTTCATGGTAATTTGTATATTGTGCCTTTATAGCATCATAATGCGCCTTATAAATAGGTGCCGAAGTTGTTTGAATACCAGGTGTAACACCTTTTTCATGGATCGTTTTGCCCTTAGGACCTGTGAATTTTCCAACTGTTAATTTTAAGTAGCTACCATCCTGTAGTTCATAAAAGCCTTGCATTGCGCCTTTTCCGTAAGTTGTTTCACCGTATAAAATAGCTGCGTTTTGATCTTTCAGCGAGGCAGCCACCATCTCTGAGGCACTAGCGCTATAGCGATTTACAAGTACACGAGTATTAATAGGAAACTTGATGTTTTGCTGTACAGCTTTTACTTCATAAGAAGCGTGCGCTTCTTCAAGTAAGTATGCAATTTTTGCTTTCGGAAATAATCCGGATAATTCTTCGGCAGCAGTCACATAACCTCCACCGTTATTTTGTAAATCTAAAATAAAGGAAGAAGCTCCTCGCTGTTTAAGTTGAGTAAGTGAATTTTTTACTAATTTTGCGCCATCCTGAGAAAAGGAAGACATTGAAATATAACCGACATCCCCAAATAATAATTCAGATTCTACATTTGGTAATGTAAATTGTTTGCGGGTAATTGTCTTTACCGAAGTAAGGCCGTCTTCGTGTAAAAGTGTAACTTGTACTTGAGTGTCTTCTTTGCCCGTTAGAAGTGTAGCGACTTCTTGTACAGAGCTTCCAATAATCGATTGACCATTTACTGCGATAATAATATCGCCAGGTACAACACCAGCGGAAGATGAGCCACTCCCCTCAATGACTTGTAAAATATGAATGCCGTCTTCATGTTCTTCAATAACAACGCCAATTCCAGTTGTAGAAAGGTTTATGCTATTTGTGTATTCATAATACTCATCTTTCGTAAAGTACGTTGAATAAGGGTCTAGCATGTCCATAATTTCAGGTATTGTCTTTGCTGTATTTAAATTCCCGTCAATTGTACCAACATAATTTTCTGTAATGATTTCTTTTATTTCTTGTACCAGTTGCTCGTTTGTAGCAGCAGAGGACTGATCTAATGGTAAGAAAAATAAACTAATGATAAAAAGTAAAGACCCTAATGCCTTTTTCAATGACTGCACCTCTTTTCTAAATACCTTCATTATATCTGAATTTTCGTATTACAGCTAATACAAAAAGACACGCTACCAATGAAGGAATGCGTGTCTTTTATAATGACCTTTATTTAGACAATTTATGAATTACAATGCCGATTGCTGCACCCACAATTGCTGGAATGAGCCATCCGAGACTTTGATCATGAAATGGTAATGTATTCAATAAATCTTCATAAAACGGAATTTTAACATTCAATTCTTTTAAGCCATCATAGAGACTAACTAAGAATGTAGGGATTAACGCTAAAATATAGACAATACGTCCACCTTTAAATAAGTTATCTGCTAGAGATAATACCATTAATACCATGGCAAGTGGATAGATGATTAATAATATTGGAAGAGATGTATTAATAATTGTTGATAGTCCAAAATTCGTAATAATCAAACTGAAAATAGTGAAAATTATAATATATGTTTTATAAGAAACTTTAGGGAATAATCGGTTAAAATACTGTGCATTGGCACTTAATAGTCCTACTGCTGTAGAAATACAAGCGAGTAAAATAGTAACTGATAAAATAATGCTACCAATATTTCCAAATAGCACATCTGCTGATTTAGCAATTATAATACCACCATTATCAGAAGCACCAATAACATTTATACTAGTATTACCGATTTGCCCAAGAGAAATATAAACAAACGCCAATCCAATTGCTGCTACAAAACCTGCAAAAATGGTTGTTTTCACTTGTTTTTTAGGATCATGCATGCCCATGCCGCGTAATGCTTGTAAAATAACAATCCCAAAAACAAGTGCCCCTAATACATCCATTGTTAAATAACCTTGGATAAAGCCCTCTGATAGTGGTGATCCAACATACTTACCAATCGCATCACCAGGATTTCCCATAGGAGTCACGAAGCTCTTAATAGCTAATACTAAAATCACAAGTAATAGTATTGGTGTCAAAATTTTACCAACACGATCGACCAGTTTTGTAGGGTTGAGAGCTAAGTAGAGTATTAACATATAAAATAGTACAGAAGTAATAAGTAATGGTGCCCAGTGATTGGCTGCGGCTTCAGGTAGGAAAGGTGCAATGCCAATTTCATAGGACACAGAGCCTGTACGAGGTACTGCGAAAAATGGCCCAATAGCTAAATATACAATTGAAGTAAAAACTACACCGAAAATAGGCCCAACTCGATTTGCAAGAAGTTGTAAATCGCCTCCTGCTTTTGCAACGGCGACGATTGCAAGTAGCGGTAAACCTACACCCGTTATTAAGAAACCAATCATTGCTGGGATCATATTCTCTCCAGCTTGTTGGCCGAGTAGTGGTGGGAAGATGATATTCCCTGCTCCAAGGAACAAGGCAAATAGCAATAAGCCAACCGCAAGATTCTCTTTGATGAAGCCCATGATGTTTTTCATAAAAAATAGAAACTCCTTTAAGTTAAAAAAATTAAACTTTCAAAAAATTGTAAAAACAAATCTGTGAACTATCATATTATTATTAATTATACAATTAAATTACTATGGTAATCTAGTAGAAAAACTTAGTACTTTATATAAGTTACTATTTGTTCAGAAAATAGTCAGTATTTCCGATATATCATTGTATAAAAATTTAGTATGATAGACATACAAGGAATTATTCTAACATGAACGGAGGCAATTGGATATGCAAAAGTCAAAAAAATGGAGAATTTTCGCTTTGAGTACTATTGCAATTTCATTTTTCGCAACCCAGTCAGCAGATGCAGCAACATACACAGTGCAGAAAGGTGATACCTTATCCAAAATCGCCCATATTCATCAAGTGACGATTGACGACATAAAAAAGTGGAATAATCTATCGAAAGATACGATTTATGTGGCCCAAAAGTTACAGGTCGCTAATCAGGCTATTGTTGAAGAACCAAAGCCAATCGTAATCACACATACGGTTGTGAAGGGTGATACATTAACAAAAGTTGCGCGCCAATATAGTGTGACGTTAAAAGAGATTAAAGCCTGGAATGGACTGGAATCAAATACAATTTATATTGGACAAGCGTTAAAGGTTACTCCAGTAGCTGTTGAAACTGAAGATGACGAGATACATACAAATCAGCCACCTTATGAGGATGCTCTGTCGAACGTAATATCGAAAACACCTACTGTAGATGGACAAGCAATATATAACAAAACGATTAAGGTGGCTAATACTTTAATCGGAACACCATATTTATACGCAGGAAATACACCGGATGGTTTAGATTGCAGTGGACTTATTTTCTATGCATTCAATCAAGGTGGTCTGACAATTGGACGAGATAGTAGTGAAGGCTATTTTTATGGCAACACAACAAAGGTGAAAGAGCCTTTGGCGGGTGACCTTGTTTTCTTCGAGAATACGTATAAAGCCGGCATTTCACATATGGGTATTTATATAGGAAACAATAAATTTATCCATGCAGGGACTGTTGGAGTTGAGATTTCTGATGTAACAACCTCTTACTGGTCATCGAGATTAGTAGCTTACAAACGTTTTGATGGAATTCCTTCCTATAAATAATATAATAAAAAGATAAATCTAGTTTATAGTTTTCTATAAGGGAAACTTGAATGAATCTAGCAAATTGACGTAAAGTTTAATATCTAAACAAAAACATCCCCACTAAAAAAGAGGGGATGTTTTTGTTTAGATTATTATTGTGTAACGCGTGCTGTCCAACGTGAAAGGTCTGCACCTTTTGGATTTACTAATTGAGGAGGGAATATAAATGTCCATGGTTTAGTAGAATTAGGCTGAACGGTTAAAATAGGTTCCATTTTAAATGAGCCCTTCGCAATTTGTTTTCCTGTAGCATCAATAATTTCTAAAGGTAATTGTTCAAGATTAATTGCTTTGTTATGACCGTTACGAATGAAAATAGAAACATTTAAACTACCATCATTCGCGAATTTAGCTTGTAGACCTGTAAAGTTTACTTCTGTTTCACTTAATTCCGGTAAAGTTTTTACGATCTTTGCAAGTTCTTCTTTTTGCTCTGCTGGTAATTGATCTTCCCATGTAGCATCCAATTCTAACTGGTGACCACGTAATGATACGAGGTTAAAAGCAATTTTCCAACCGTCTTCAGGAATTTCATCTGTTTTTAAAGTTGATTTTTCAAATTCAAATACCCAAGGGCGTGCACTTTCAGCAGGAATTGTGCCAAGTGCTTTAAAGTCGAATTTTTTCGAAGCGACAAGCTCATCATTTTTATCCATGATGAAAAGTTCAATTTCACCTAGCTCAATCGCTTCAGCTAATGAAGAACGGAAGAAAGCACGTACTAACCATTTACCTAAACGTGCATCTTCTTCAATACTAATAGAAGAAAGGGATAATTGATTTGGTTTTAATGGCTCTAACTCATTGGCAAGAAAGTTAAAAATATATTTTTGCTCTTGAGGCACATCCCACTCAGGGTGGAATGAAAGTTTTGTTACAACGTCACGGTCATCATTTTTAGAATCTGAAGTCACGTTGCCTAGCAAGTCTTTAGAATCAATTGTATTTTCTTGTCCAACTTTGTCTGATTTTTTAAAAAATGAAAATAAACCCATTATTATTGTTCCTCCTGTTCAGCTTCAACTATTTTCATGAAGCCTGTAATTTCGATAATAATTGCACGTCGCAATTCTTGGAAATTTTTTCCGAATAACTCAAGTCCTTCGCGTTGGTAAATACGCATTGGATCTTCTTGTTGGTAATGACGTAAGCCGATACCCTCTTTTAAATGAGCCATAGACTCTAAGTGCTTGACCCAGCCACTATCCAAGTAGCTTAGCATTACTTGGGGAATTATCGCCATGACACGATCGTTCTCTGCGAATTTTTCCATTTTTGTTGTTAAATCATCGACTGCATCTTGTAGAGAGTCTAATATGGCAGTTACTTTACCAACTTCTCTATCTACAGTTACAGGAGATAGGAAGAGACTATTTAAAGTTTGCTCCATTCCATCATAATCCCACTCGTTGGTAGGTAATTCGTCTGGTGCTGCATCACGAACTGCAAAATCAACTGTTTCATAGAACATTTGCTTCAAATGGTCCATTAAATTTTCACCTAACAAAATTTTATCGCGTAGACCGTAAATAACAGTACGCTGATCATTGATGACATCATCTAATTTTAAATTGTATTCACGCATGCCATATTGTGAGCCTTCGACAATACGTTGTGTACGATCAATTAATTCTTGTACTTCTTTATTTTGAATAATGTCATTTTCATCGACAATCATTTTTGTTGTAAATTTTTCTACGTCTTCTTTTGCATAGCGACGGAACATATCATCTTCAATAGACAAGATGAAACGGCTTTCACCAATATCTCCTTGACGACCAGAACGACCACGTAGTTGATTATCAACACGACGACTTTCATGTTTTTCTGTTCCGATAACGTAAAGACCACCAAGCGCGTGAACGTCATCGCCTAAAACGATATCTGTACCACGTCCAGCCATATTTGTCGCAACTGTTATACGCCCTTTTTGACCCGCTTGGGAAATAAGCTCTACTTCTTGTTCTACTGTTTTGGCATTTAATAATTGGAATTTCAGGCCTTCTTTTTTCAGATGGTCAGCCACCGTTTCTGATTGTAGGATTGAAGTTGTACCCACTAATACAGGTTGGCCTTTTTCATGACGTTTTTTTACCTCAGCAGCAACATGTTTGTATTTCGCTTCTTGTGTTTTGAAAACTAAATCTGGTTCATCTGTACGCTGGCGTAGACGATTCGTCGGTATTTGGATAACATCCATACCATATACTTCTCGAATTTCTTTTTCTTGTGTTTTCGCAGTACCTGTCATCCCAGAAAGCTTCGGATACATACGGAAGTAGTTCTGAATTGTAATTTGTGCTTGTGCTTTGTTTTCTTCGGTAATCGTTACACCTTCTTTTGCTTCAATTGCTTGGTGTAAACCATCAGAAAGGGAACGACCTTCTAAAATACGACCTGTGAACATATCTACAAGCTCTATTTTATCTTCTTTTACGATGTAATCCACGTCGCGTTGGAACATAACATGCGCACGTACAGCTTGGATGACGTAATGATACAGCGTTTGGTGCTCAAGATCATATAAGTTTTCAACGTTGAAAGCGGCTTCTACTTTTTCAATACCTTGATCAGTTAGAGAAGTGGCTTTAGTCTCATCGTCGAAATCATAATCTTCATCCTCTTTAAACCGTTTTGCTAACATGGCTGCAATGCGATGTAGTTCTTCATTTGCAGCCATTTTACCAGCGATGATAAGTGGCGTTTTCGCTTCATCGATTAACACGCTATCGACTTCATCGATAATAGCGAAGTGATAGGCACGTTGCACTTTATCTCCCATGCTGTGCGCCATATTGTCACGTAAGTAGTCGAAACCAAATTCAGTACCAACACCGTATGTAATATCTGCATTATAAGCTTCTTTTTTTGCATTTGGTTCCATCATGGGTATGTTTAGACCAACTGATAAGCCAAGGAAACGGTGAATTTGTCCGACTAGCTCAAAGTCACGTTTTGCAAGATAGTCATTCACTGTAATAACGTGAACACCTTTACCTTCAAGTGCCCGTACATATGATGGCAGTGAAGCAACTAGCGTTTTACCTTCACCTGTAGGCATTTCAGCGATGTTTCCTTCTGTTAATACAAGACCACCAATTAGTTGTACATCAAAATGACGCATACCTAATACACGTTTTGAAGCTTCACGTACAACAGCAAATGCGTCTGGGATGATAGAAGTGATTGATTCACCTTGTTCTATTCGATCCTTGAAAACGTAAGTCATATCTTTTAATTCAGCATCTGACTTATTTACATAATTTTCTTCGAGATTGTTAATTTGATCTACTATTTTGTAGTAGCGTTTTAATTGACGAGCACTTGTTTGCTCACTATTACGTTTAAAAATTGAGAACATGAATTTACGCTCCTTTAATGTGGTCTAGTGGTTAGACACTATATTATTCTATCAAATTTTACGAATAATGACTACATTTCTTGCTAGATAAAGGATATATAATATAGGTAAATACTCCACCAGTAAAAATGTTGGAATTGGACGGAAAAAGTATATTTCAGTAATTATTCGTGCTATAATCAAGGTGGATTGAAATGTATATTATTTTTTTTGAGGAGGAGAGACATGATTTACGTGTCTTTAATAGCAGCATTCGTTGCTTCCATTTTGTTAACTCCGCTAGTAAAACGCTTAGCGTTCAGAATAGGTGCCGTTGACGCGCCAAACTATCGAAAAGTCCATGCACGAATCATGCCACGACTTGGAGGTCTGGCGATTTTTCTTGCGTTTTTAATAGGTATAGGAATTTTATATCCTTTTTTACAAAGTATACAGCAGCCGCTGAATACTGGTAAATATCTTTTACCGGCAGTTATTATTGGCGCATGTATCATCGTTGCAACAGGTGTTGTGGATGATATGCGTGAAATATCAGCAAAGGCGAAAATGCTTGGTCAACTTTTGGCTGCATTAATCGTTATATTTGTTGGTGGAATTCAAATTGACTTCATCAATTTACCATTTGTCGGCGAATTAAATTTTGGGTTTTTGAGTATTCCTTTAACGCTGCTATGGATTGTAGGTATTACAAATGCCATTAATTTAATTGATGGGCTAGATGGTTTAGCAGCAGGTGTTTCATCGATTGCACTTATTACATTAGCCGGAATGGCATTTATTATGGGCAATGTGTTTGTACTAGCTATTGCTGGGATTTTAGCTGCAGCGACAATCGGTTTCTTATTTTATAATTTTCACCCAGCGAAGATTTTTATGGGAGATACGGGTGCATTATTCCTAGGGTTTATGATTTCCGTATTAGCATTACTGGGCTTTAAAAATATCACAGTTATTGCATTAATTATCCCAGTTATTATGCTAGGTGTGCCTATTTCTGATACATTCTTTGCTATTGTGCGTCGTGTGCGCATGAAGAAAAAATGGTCGGATCCAGATAAATCACATTTACACCACCGTTTACTAGATATGGGCTTTACACATCGACAAACGGTACTTATTATTTATGGAATTGCTATGATGTTTGGTTTAGCAGCAATCATCTTCTCGATGGCAAAATTCTGGGGAGCAATGTTACTAATTACTGTCATCCTAGTTGCAGTAGAGATTTTTGTTGAGATCATAGGTTTGGCAGGTAAAAACTACAAACCACTGTTGAATTTTGTACGTATTTTTAGTAAATAGAACCAAAAGAAGTTATCCTGCGTGTGCATGGTAACTTTTTTTTATTGCACGGGCGGTAAGTTCAGCGTTCACAGCGAGAAATACAGCAGTCGAAGGTTTTTATCAGCGTTCACAGTGTGCAATTCAGCTTTCATAGCTATTTATCAGCATTCGCCGGTAGAGTATCGGTATAAATAGCTTTATCATTGACTATAAAAACACCTCACCTACAAGTCGTAGGTGAGGTGTTTTTAATTTATTGTACTGTTTCTTTAGTTAAAGATTCATCATCAGATGCGATGTCATCAATATTTGATTTCCCATTTGTTAAACTGGAAGATGATTCAGGTAAGCCAAGGTGGTTTTTTAACGTATTTTTTGCTTCATCGACTGAATTTTCGTCTAGTTGATAGTAGTATACACCTGTAGACATGTCATCACTACCGTCTAATGTTAAAGAATCAATACGTGGCATCCCTTGTGATAAGTATGAAAGGAATGATTTCATTTCATCGAAGGTCATATCCGTTTTCATATTATTACCGACCGCCTTGATAACATCGTCGTATTTCGAAATCGAGCCGACAGAAGCAACCTGTTTAATGATAGCAGTTAAAATTTCTTGTTGGCGTTTACCTCGTTCAATGTCACTATCTTGTTTACGTGTACGAGCAAGTGCAAGTGCTTGGCTACCATTCAAGCGCTGTAATCCTGGCTGAAGATTAATTGTTCTACGATCAAACTCGTCTATTTCACGCAGTGCATACGGAACCTCCACTTCGATACCTCCGAGAGCATCGACAACATCTATAAAGGCATTAAAATTCATTCGTACATAATAGTCAATTGGTATATCAAACAAATTTTCTACTGTTTCAATAGTTGCAAGTGTCCCACCTAAAGCGTGTGCATGCGTAATTTTATCTTCATATCCAACCTGTGGGATATATACATAAGAATCACGAGGGATACTAAGCATTTTAATTGTTTTTGTTGTATTGTTTAAAGTGGCTAAAATTAGTGCGTCTGAACGAGAGTTTTCAGAACCTTGTCCGCGATTTTCGCTATCATCAACTCCAACAAATAAAATTGACACATTATCATTAACTGGCTTTACCTTTTCATCACGTAAAGTTGAAACTTCTCGACCTTCTAAAACTTCATGTGCTTCTTTTGCCGCATATTCTGCTTGTTTTGTTATGTAGACTCCATAAGCTGTGGCGCAGATTAGTAAACTAGCAGCAAGTAATAGCGTAATTTTTATTATTAAAGAGAATCTAGAAGATTTCCTCTTCTTTTTATTATATTGCAATTTTTTCATATTAGTAGTTATTCTCCTCTAGGTTTTGTGATACTAATGCGATATTACTATAAATTACGCCTCTGTGACATCTGTGACATCCGTCAGAGGCTTTATCTTCAGTCTGTCGGGACTGAAACACTTTTGGCTGACACTTCGTTTTCAACACTAAAAAAGTGCTGCTGTTGCTGCGCTTTCACGCTCAAAACATTAGTACCTGCCGACACACTTTCGGTACTAAAAAAAAGTTGAATGAAGATAAAAATAGCTCAATATTAAAATTATACTATGTTAGCTCTATATTCGACAATTAAAACTATTTATTTTACATTAAATTCGATAAAATGTGCATGCTCAAAGGAGATGATTGCTTGGCCATTTGTTATTTCAGTGATCCAGTTCCGGAACACCTCTTCATCCTCCTTTAATACCGACACAATGACTTCAACCCCGTCTAAATAGCGAATTTCTTCTAATGTATAGACTGAACTTCGAATTTCATTTTCTACTTTCCCAAGCCATGTATAGTCAATGGCAACTTTCATAGAGTGATGCAATTTCCGTTCGACAACTTGTGCTGCGAGTAGGCCTTCAGTCGTTGCTTTGCCATATGCACGAATAAGACCACCGCCGCCAAGTTTAATGCCACCGAAGTAACGTGTGACAACAACGACCGTATCCTTCAAGCCTTGTTTTTTTAACACTTCTAGCATAGGGACGCCTGCTGTACCACTAGGTTCCCCGTCATCATTTGCTTTTTGAATATGATCGTGTTCACCAATTATATAAGCGGAGCAATTATGTGTTGCCTGACGGTGCATCTTTTTAATGCGTTCAATGAAAATGAGTGCATCCTCTTCTGTTTCTGCACGTTCTATATAGGTAAGGAAGCGTGACTTAGAAATAACGATTTCACTTTCTCCGTACCCTTTAACGGTTAAATAATTTTCTCTCATATGTGTAAGCCTCCTATGACATAAGTTGGAATTCGATATTTAAGTAAAGAAAAAATATTATTTTTTATGATTGAGGTGATATAATAGCAATAGACTATCTATTTTACATAGAATTAAAAGCCATTAGCTATTTATTTTTTAACGAATAAGGTAAAAAGACTGGGGAGTACATTATGTTTTCAAATGAAACTTTCGATATAGGGTCGCTTGATGGCGTATTCAATCGAATGTTAGAAACAATTATGAGCTCAAAAGATGATATCTTCATTATAAGTGAACAAAGCCGAAGAAGCTTCGAAGATATGCAAAAAGAGTTAGAAATTGTTCGGAAACAAATCTCTGTTGTAATTGATGAAGGCGATGCTTTAGAGAAAAACATGCAGCTTGCTAAACAAAGGCTTGTCTTAGTGAGTAAAGCTTTTAATAATTATACCGAAGAACAAGTTAAAGATGCATATGAAACTGCCAATGATTTTCAAGTAAAGCTCTCGGTAAATAAAACGCAGGAAAAGCAATTGCGTGATAAGAGAGATGATCTGGAAAGAAGATTAAAAGGTTTGCTCGATACGATTGAGCGTGCTGATCACATTGTCAATCAAGTAAACGTCATTTTAAATTATTTAACCTCAGATTTGAAACACGTAGGTCAAGCGCTAGAACAAGCAAAGTTAAAACAGGATTTTAGCATTCGTATTATTACAGCACAAGAGGAAGAACGTAAACGATTGTCACGAGAAATACATGATGGACCTGCGCAAATGATGGCGAATGTTTTGATGCGCACGGATTTAATCGAAAGAACATATCGTGAAAAAGGAATTGAACAAGCAATTGCAGAAATTGCTGATTTGAAGAAAACGGTGCGAAATGCACTATCTGAGGTACGCCGCATTATTTATGATTTACGTCCAATGGCACTCGATGATTTAGGCATTGTGCCAACATTGAAAAAATATTTATCGACAGTGACTGAATATAACCCGGAAGTGTCGATTCATTTTCAATCGAGAAGTACAGAAAAGCGTATTCCATCGAACTATGAGGTATCCATTTTCCGACTTGTACAGGAATGTGTGACGAATGCGATGAAGCATGGAAAATCAAAAGATATTTGGGTAAAGCTTGAATGGTTAAGGGATGCTGTTAACATTGTTATTAAAGATGATGGTGTTGGATTTGATCCCCAAATAGTCAAAGACCACTCTTTTGGTATTATTGGAATGCGAGAGCGTATTGAATTATTACATGGTAAGATGTCTATTCAAAGTGAAGTTAACAGAGGTACGACGGTATTATTTAAAATTCCGTTAGAAACAGAGTGAACGAAATTGTTGCAGAAATTTAGGGGGTAAAGACTTATGACTAAAATTATTATTGTAGACGACCACCAGCTATTCCGTGAAGGTGTAAAACGCATTTTAGATTTTGAAGACACGTTCGATGTAGTAGCAGAGGGTGATGATGGCACGGATGTAGTTAATTTATATGCGGAGAATCGACCTGATGTTGTGTTAATGGATATTAATATGCCAAGAAAAAATGGTGTGGAAGCAACAGCGGATTTAGTAGCTGAATTTCCAGATGCGAAAGTCATTATGTTATCGATTCATGATGATGAAACGTATGTAACGCACGCATTAAAATCAGGTGCATTAGGTTATATGCTAAAAGAAATGGATGCAGATGAAATCGTAGAAGCAATTAAAGTCGTAGCTAACGGCGGTTCGTATTTACATCCAAAAGTAACGAAAAATTTAGTGGCAGAGTTCCGTCGTCTTTCTGAACATGAAAACAAAGGGAACTTCCATCAAACAGAAATCCGCCGACCATTCCATTTATTAACAAAGCGCGAATGTGAAGTATTACAGTTATTAACAGATGGCCAATCAAATCGTACAATCGGTGAAACACTTTTCATCTCTGAAAAAACTGTGAAAAACCACGTTTCAAGTATTTTACAAAAAATGAACGTAAATGACCGTACACAGGCTGTTGTGACAGCCATCAAAAATGGTTGGGTTGAAGTAAGATAAATTGCATACTGCATGAATAAAAGCTGTTTTTAAAAGCTACTCTAGCAATAGAGTTACTTTTAAAGCAGTTTTTTATTACGCCTATATTTATCTTGATATTACTGTGCAACAATTTTTTTTTTATGGCGTCATAAAGACATATGTAATGACAAAAAATTAAAAATGCGCAACTAAATTCCTACTAAAGCTTATTGCTTGATAATGTGCTACAATATTGCGCGGGAGGTTTTGATATGTTGAAAAAAAGTATACTGGCGGTTTTAACGTTATTTATGCTAACTGCCTGTGGTAATAAAGAGGAAGATTTAAGTGCCGAAGAAAGGCAAAGCGTGATTGATGATGGTACGGCTGGTTTTGAAATGAACGGCGGCGAGGTAGAAAAAGCAAAAAATGTACCGGCTAAGGACCAACAAGCAATTTTAGCAGCATTTGACGAATATATTGCGGCATTAAATGCTGAAGAAATCGAACGTTATATGCAAACCGTATCAAAGAATCCAAAAGGCTTTAAGTATGAAGAAGAAGAAGCTTATGCTGCTGAGGTTTTTGAGAAATTTGATATTAAACGTGATGTTGAAAATATAGTAATTACGAAATATAGTGAAAAAGAAGCGCAGGTTTATGCAAACATGACATTGCATACAAGGCAGTTAGAAACGAACGTTGAGCATGAAAGTGCTGGTCGTCAAGTGACGGTTTTCGTAAAGGAAGATAATGCTTGGAAAGTAACGAGTGTCTTCTATTTAGGGGACGATTCAAAATCTAGTACGAGCAATTAATTAAAGAAAATAAGCAAAAGTTTTATCGAAGCCTAGGCTAAAGCGCCATTCCCTCGAGGTAGCTTCGATTTTCTAGTGAAAGTTGAAAAATCGCTTCACTTTGGGCTCTCCAGTGCTTTTCTTAATACATAGTGAATGAATGTGAGATGAAAGTCAGATTTCGTTTCACATTCATTTCTTTATACGGTAAACTATGAGACATAGGAGAGTGGAGATTCATGAGAACGGCAGTCGTCACAGACAGTACCGCATATACAACACCAGAAGAACGATCACGCTTAAATATTAGCATGATTCCTTTAAGTGTAAACATAGCAGGAGAATTATTTGCAGAAGAAGTAGACATTACAGCATCTGAATTTTACGATAAAGTACGAGGTGCCAAGGAGTTTCCAAAAACAACGCAGCCACCTATCGGCGAGTTTGCTGCCCTTTTCGAGGAGTTGGCAAAGGACTATGATGAGGTGGTATCCATTCATTTATCGAGTGGGATAAGCGGTACATACCAAGGAGCGGTCCAAGCCAGCGAAATGGTCGAAGGCATTGATGTGTACACATTTGATAGTGAAATTTCTTGCGCCGTGCAAGGTTTTTATGTATTACGAGCTGCAGAAATGGCAGCTGAAGGCGCATCGGCGAAAGAAATTATGGATGCTTTAGCGGATATGAAGCAATACGTTCGTGCTTACTTCATTGTAGATGACTTGGCTCACTTGCAACGTGGTGGTCGTTTGTCTTCAGCAGCAGCACTGATTGGCGGCTTATTACAGGTAAAGCCTGTATTACATTTTGTAGATAAGGTCATTGTGCCGTTTGAAAAAATTCGCACACGCAAAAAGGCATTGAAGCGCGCTGAAGAATTATTAGCAGCAGATGCTAGTAAATTTGAGGCGATGGATGCTGTTGTGATTCATGGCAACTGTGAAGCAGAAGCAGAAGCGTGGATGGCACAACTTGCAGCGAGCTACCCCAATGTACATTTTAAACTGAGTTATTTTGGACCAGTGATTGGTACTCACTTAGGTGAAGGTGCAATGGGTCTTGGTTGGACGAAAAAATAAATAATGATTTTGTCGCAGTCTCTACAACTAGTGTAGAGGCTGTTTTTTTGTGGATTGTGGAGAAATTGCTGATAGAGCGGAGAATATAGCTGATAGAAATGAGGAAATCGCTGATAGAGCGGAGAACATAGCTGATAGAAGTGAGGAAATCGCTGATAAAGCGTTAAACATAGCTGATAGAACCACTACAATCGCTAATAGAAAGATATCCATCCATACGAAGGAAGGAGCAAAATAGATGAAATATAAAGGATGGCTATTACCGCCGGCATTGAGAGATTTTCATGAGGGGCGTATTTGGCTAAAGAATCATACACCGTTCCATGAAGACGACATTAAAAGGGCGATAGAACGAAACTATTTTTATATTAAGGAAGGTATTCAAACAATACCGCAGATAAAATGCAATCGTTGTCAAAATGAAGAACCACAGCAATTTACCCATTTTGAGTGTTCGAAATGCCAAAAAACGTGCGTCTATTGTCGGCACTGCCTAAATATGGGGCGAATAAGCTGTTGTACAACATTACTAATTTGGCGAGGACCACAAACATACAAACAAAAGCAACATCAATTCGAATGGGCAGGGCAATTTACGCCTTTGCAACAACAAGCTTCAGATGAAATGTTAGAAAGTGTGAAGCGACAGCGTAATCACTTAGTACATGCGGTATGCGGAGCAGGGAAAACTGAAATTCTTTTTCAATCCGTCCATTATGCGCTAGAAAAAGGTCTGCGTGTCTGCATTGCAACGCCGAGAACAGATGTTGTACTCGAACTATTTCCGCGTTTTCAGGCTGTTTTTCCAAAAACCAATATCCATGCATTGTACGGAGGGGCACCTAAGCAAGAAGGCTACGCGCGGCTTGTCATGGCGACGACCCACCAATTATACCGATTTCAACATGCTTTTGACCTTATCATTGTAGATGAGGCAGATGCTTTTCCTTACACCTTCGACCAAACACTTCAAACGGCTGTGCAGAAAGCAAAAAAGCCAGAATCACCTATTATCTTTGTAACCGCGACGCCTTCACAGAAGCTACTGCAGCAACATAAAAGAAGCGGTTATTCCTTTATTCCCAAACGTTATCATAATCATCCATTACCTGTGCCACGTTACAGTTCATTGTGGCGCTATGAAAATAGCTTGAACAAAGGAAAGATTCCTTTGAAACTTCAACGTTGGATAGAAGATCGACTTACTCGACAAGAACCCTTTCTAATTTTTTTACCGAAAGTGGCTTTAATGGATATCGTTACACCGCTTTTTCAAATTATCCATCCTGATATTCTAGCTGTACACGCTGAGGATACTGACCGGAAAGAAAAAGTTCTTAAACTCCGAAATGAAGAAATTCCAGGGTTACTTACGACGACTATTTTAGAAAGGGGTATTACGATTAAAAATGTGCAAGTTGCGGTTGTAGGAGCAGAATCTTCTATTTTTACGGCTAGCGCACTTATACAAATTGCAGGAAGAGTCGGTCGAAATCAGGCATATGCAGACGGAGATGTTGTATTTTTTCATCATGGCATTACAGTAGAAATGGACGAGGCAAGAGCGACGATTGAACGCAGTAACAAGGAAGGATTTCCAAGATGAATAAAAATGAGACACATTGCTTATTATGCACACAGCCGTTACAACTAATTACTTCTTGGAAGGCGCTCTTAACCAAGCAATTCCCTCCGAGTATTTGCGAAAAATGTTTAGCGCGCTTTGAACGAAATACCTCACATGAAAGTACGTCACTCTATCGTTATAATGAAGCCATGAAAGACTTCCTTCATCAATACAAATTTCTTCAAGATGTTGCACTCGCGAAAGTATTCCGGCAGGAGCTCCATACACATTTAAAGCACGAAAAAGCTACCATTATTCCAATTCCGATGCACCCTGAAAAACAAAAGGAACGCACCTTTTCACATATGGATGAGTTACTAAAGTCAGCAAAAATTCCCTATATACAACTTTTAGAAAAAACGACGACAGAAACGCAAAGCTCAAAAAATCGAGAAGAACGATTGCAAACACCACCGCTTTTTCGACTGCTACCAGATATTCGCGTGGAGTATAAAGAATATCTCCTTTTCGACGATATACAAACTACAGGGACAACACTACAGCACGCCACACAGCTATTACTAGGAGCGGGTGCCGAAAATGTTCGTATATTCACACTAATTAGCGGGTGAAAATACGGAGGTATCATGTATAATAAATGCAAGTGAAGATAGTACCGAATAGATTGATATAATATTTAAAAGGCAAGGGGAGAAATTTAAATGGCAGAGGTTCGTAATTGTCCAAAGTGTAATGAATTTTTTAACTATACAGGGTTAAGAGAAGTGTGCCATAAATGCGCTCAATCTGAAGAGGACTTATATCAAATTGTTTATCGTTTCTTACGTAAACGAGAAAATCGTGCGGCAACAATTGAGCGAATCGTAGAAGCAACTGGAGCCGATGAAGATTTATTACACCGATGGGTACGTAAAGGGCGTTTACAGCCAGCGATGTTCCCGAATTTAGGCTATCCGTGTGACAATTGCGGTCACTTAACGACAACCGGTAAACTATGTACAAAATGTCAGGATGAATTGAAGTCGGAACTTCGTACATTTGATGCGGCCAAGGAATTTCGTGACAGTGTACAGCAACGTGATCGCGCAACGTATCATTCAGAACGTAAACGACCTTAATATGCTGGTGTGCTAATTGAAAAGGATTAGCACACTTTTTTTATTTTGAAAAACTTAACATTGTTTAGTACAATCCGAAATAATAGATAGATAAGCTTTTTAGATAGGGGGTAGAATACCAATGAAAATTACAACTTATGGTGTTAACGCGGTCAATGCTTACAAAAATCAAGTTCGTAACGTGAAGTCAGCAGATAATAAAACTTCATTTGCCGATAAAATTGAAATTTCAAAAGCGGCACAAGATATGCAGGGCGTAACTACTTATAGTGCAGAACGTGCAGAGCGGGTGCAAAAGCTTAAAGCAGATATTGATTCAGGTGAATATAAAGTAGATGCACGTAAAGTAGCAGAGGATATGCTGAAATATTATCGTTTCTAAAGAACGACAGAAAGGGTGCATGACAGGATGTCTATAGAGGTTATCTATGCCACACTTGAAAAACTAGAAAGAATGCATAAAAGCTTGCTGGAGCTCGCTTTTAAAAAAACAGAGCTTATTAAAACGAACAATATGGAAGCAATCGACCAAATGCTCAAGGATGAGCAGGCGCACGTAGCAGCGATTGATAAGCTTGAGCAACAGCGTCAGAAAACGGTAACGGAATACCTTGGAGCAAAAGGATTTGCCCCTTCTGACAAAACGACTGTCGCCGATGTCATCAAAGTTGCTGACAATGATGCTGATAAGCAAAAATTAGAAAAAGTTCGTAGTCGTTTATTACTCATAATTGACGATTTACGGAAGCAAAACGATCTCAATCAAAAGCTCGTTTTCCAATCATTACAATTCGTCAATTTGACTCTTGATATGCTACGCCCACAACCCGAACAAATCAATTATTCCGGGGGCGAAGTGAGAGGCACAAATATAATTTCTAAAAAAACATACTTTGACTCACAAGCATAGGTTTTGCGCCTGGGCAAAACCTATGCTTGCTTATTTTTTTCATGAACAAACAGAAGGAGGAAATTTCTTATGCGTTCTACATTTATGGGTTTAGAGGCAAGTAAACGTGGTTTATTCACACAGCAAACTGCTTTATATACGACAGGACATAATATTTCTAATGCTAATACGCTCGGCTACTCTCGCCAACGAGTAAATATGCAAGCAACACCTGGTTTTCCAACACCTGGTCTGAATTCACCTACATATCCTGGTCATCTTGGTACGGGGGTTGAAACAGGTTCGATTCAACGTATTCGTGATGAATTCGTGGATCGTCAATTCCGTCAAGAAACGAACAAACTTGGTTACTGGGAATCACGTACAAAGTCAATTTCTCAAATGGAAGATATCATGAACGAGCCGACTGAATTCGGTATAGATAAAGCATTCGAAAATTTTTGGAAATCACTAGAAGACGTCAGTGCAAAACCTGAGGATGCTGCGGCACGTAGAGTGGCCATTGGACGTGCGGAACATTTAGCAGGATCATTTAATTATATGGATACACAATTAAAAACCATACAGGGTAATATTGGTAGTGAGATTGATGTTTCTACTAAGAAAATTAACACACTTCTTAAACAAATTGCAGCGATGAATAAACAAATTCAAGAGGTGGAACCAAGTGGACATGTACCGAATGACTTGTATGATACACGCGATGTATTAGTTGATGAGTTAAATAGCTATCTACCTGTTTCTATTGAACGTGTTCCTTCAGGCGGGAACGCATCTCAAGTAGCTGAGGGGAGTTTGAAAATCACATTTAAAGGTGCAGATGGTGTTGTAAGAGACTTAGTTGATGGAAAAGACTTCGCACAATTTACAGCAATGGGTTCAAAGGGGACGGTTGTAAATGGTGATGACCCATCAAATGTTTTTTCTGAAATGCAGTTAACAGATTTAGAATCAATAGAGGCCCATGAAGCGGGTACTGTAACAAGCACTCAAACAGCCATCGAGCAAAAGGATTTTGAAGCTTCAAAAGGAAAAATATTATCTTTAATTAATTCGTATGGTTACCAAAGTGCCGGTGGTGATATTAAAGGATACTACCCAGAAACATTAGCGAAATTAGATCAGCTTGCCAATGCATTCATTAAAGAGTTTAATGAATTGCATGCTAAAGGGTATACGCTTAAGGGAACAGATCCGTCAGTTGCGGGTGGTAAGTTCTTTGAAGGTACGGGTGCAGCGGGTATTAAGGTGACGGATGATATTAAAGCTAATCATAACCTTCTAGCAGCATCTTCAAAACCAGGTGAAGAAGGTAACGGTAAACATGCGATTGATTTAGCTAATATGCAACACAAAACTTTTGGAACTATTGATAATTCAACAATGCAAACATTTTACAAAGGTATGATTGGTAAGCTCGGTGTAGACGGAGAGGAAGCACTGACGCTCTATGGCAGTTCTGGATCTCAACTCCTGATGATTTCAAATAACCGTGACTCCGTGAGTGCCGTGTCTTTAGATGAAGAAATGACAAATATGATAACGTTCCAACAAGCTTATAATGCTAATGCGCGTATGATTACCGTTGTTGATGAGATATTAGACAAAATTATTAATGGCATGGGACGCGTAGGTTTGTAAAAATTAAATCTACTGTTTCAGGTGTTATATTTCCATTATAGAAAGAAACGGAGCTATAGCCCTCCGTCTTAAAAGAAGGGAGTTTTTATAATTATGCGCGTGACACAATCGATGCTTTCTAATAATATGATACGCAATTTAAGTAATAGCTACGGCAAAATGTCAAAACTACAGGAACAAATCCAATCGGGCTCAAAAATCAATCGTCCATCCGATGATCCTGTGACTGCAGTTAAAGGAATGGGCTACCGACGTGATTTAGCGAAGGTTGAACAATATAATCGGAATATGATTACGGCAAATAGTTGGTTAGATACAACGGATGAGTCACTTAATCAGGTTGGCGAACAATTGAAGCGTGTTCGTGAATTAGTCATTCAAGCTGCCAATGATACGAATACACCGGAAGATCGAGATAAAATGAAAATGGAAATTGACCAAATTCGTCAACAACTTCAAGATGTAGCAAATACAAAAGTTGCAGATAGTTATATTTTTAGCGGTACGAATACAAGTCAACCTCTCTATCCAGAAGCGACACCACCAGTTACAGTTAACGAAGAGAGCGTAGAAATAGAAATTTTTGATGGTATTCGACTGCCAGTAAATACACCAGGGAAAACACTTTTTAAGGATATTGATGACATGATGGGGAAAATTTCAGGTTTGCTAGGGGATCCTACTAAATCAGGTGCAGAAATTGGAGATGCATTAGGTGGAGTTGCCAATCAAAGTACGGGTGATGATATAACAGCAATACACAATAAAGTTCTTGCAGCTCAAGCAGATGTAGGTGCTCGTCAAAACCGTGTGGAGATGATGGAAGATCGTCTTTCTCTTCGTGAAGTAAGTGTTACTAAACAACTTTCAGAAAATGAAGATGTTGATTATTCAAAAGCTATTACAGAATTAGTAACAAATGAATCGATTCACCAAGCTGCACTTTCAGTAGGTGCTAAAATTATCCAACAAACATTGGTAGACTTTATTCGATAAAAAGAAAGAGGCGTTTGGACAAAATTGTTCAGACGCTTTTCTTGAAAGGAGCATGTACTTTTATGAGACTCCCACAAATCCAAATACGAACAACCGATGCGCAAATGGATTTACATATTAGCAAGCCACAGCAAATCATAAAGCAACCGAATGCAACACAAACAATCGAGCAGCCCGCAGCCATTCTAGAAATTAACACAAAACGTGGTGTGCTTCGTATCGACTCTTCACAAGCAAGAAGAGATTTAGGTTTAATAGGACCGCTCGAATCTATCGATAATTTTGCACAAGAAGGTAAACAAGAAGCATTACAAGGGATGGCCCGTAGAGCAAGAGAAGGACGTCAAATGATGGAGAGTGCAGGAAAAGATCAGGGGAGAGCGATAATCCAAGGCATTGCCCAGCAAAATCATGGTCCGAAGCGCATCCCTTTCAATATAAAATTCGTGCCATCCATCGGCTCAGTAAAAATTAATTATACACCGGGTGCAACTGACGTTAATATTACGAGACAAAATCCGGAAATTGACGCACAAGTGAACAAACCGATACATGACTACACACCAGGAAAAGTAACAGGTACAATGATTCAAAGACCAGATGTTCAAATTGATGTAATTGGATAAGGAGTGCAATGATTATATGAAAATCGCAACAAAATTTTTAGGAGAAGTAGAAATACTAAATGAGGATGTTTTAACATTTCCAGAAGGGATTCCAGGTTTTTCAGAGGTGACAAAGTTTGTATTATTACCACTTGATCAGGACTTACCGCTTGCGTTGTTACAAGCAACTGAAAATGCTGAACTTGGTTTTGTTGTCGCTTATCCATTTGTCTTCAAAGCTGATTATGTATTTGACCTTTCAATGGAAGATAATGAAGTGCTTGTTGCGGAACGAGAAGAAGACCTTGTTACATATGCGATCGTGACATTAAAAGAAAAGTTAAGTGACTCTACAATGAACCTACTTGCACCAGTTGTTATCAACATGAAGAAAAAAGTAGGTAAGCAACTAGTGTTAAGTGACATTAAGGCTTATCCGTTACGCTTTTCGCTAAGTGCCCTTGAAGGAAGTGTTAAATAATGCTCGTACTTTCAAGGAAAAAGAATGAATCTATAATGATAGGTGACCATATAGAAGTGAAAATTCTTTCTGTTGATGGCGATCAAGTTAAGTTAGGGATTGTGGCTCCGAAATCAGTAACTGTTCATCGTTCAGAGGTATTTGAGGCGATTCAAGCACAAAATAAGGAAGCGTTAAGTGTAGCACCAAGCTTCTTAGAACAATTTAAAAAAAAATAGTGTTCTTCAATTTGCCTATCGCCAAAGTAGGGTGATAGGTTTTTGTTTTTGTAGGAGTTAAATTCTTTTCTTTTAACGAAATATTATCATAAAGCATAGTGAGGAAATTTTTGAAAAATAAATAAAAAATTTCGATAAAAACTATTAAACATTTCAACAAAGGTACGATATAGATAGTGTAAGGCAATGGAAGTACATAATACGACCAAGGCCAACAGCATTCCACAAGGATGTGGAATGACAAAAAACATTCAAGGAGGAATTCCAAATGAGAATTCAACATAACATTTCAGCTTTAAACACACACCGTAACCTTGGCTTTAACAACGCAGAATCTGCAAAAAACCTTGAGAAATTATCTTCAGGTTACAAAGTAAACCGTGCTGGCGATGACGCTGCCGGTTTAGCAATCTCTGAAAAAATGCGTGGACAAATCCGTGGTCTTGATATGGCTACGAAAAACGCGCAAGATTCAATTTCTTTAATCCAAACTGCTGAGGGTGCACTTAACGAAACACACTCTATCTTACAACGTATGCGTGAATTATCAGTACAATCTGCGAACGATACAAACGTATCTTCTGACCGTGGACACATTCAAAAAGAAATTGATCAATTAGCAAAAGAAATTACACGTATTGCAACGGATACTGAGTTCAACACGAAGAAATTATTAAGCGGTGGCTTCTCAGCTCAAAAGTTCCATATCGGTGCTAACTCGGGTCAAAATACATCATTAACAGTTGGAGACATGCGTGCAGCTGCACTTGGCGTAGATGCTACATCTATTTCTACACAAGTTCAAGCAAATGCGGCAATTTCAACATTCAACAAAGCTCTTGAAACAGTTTCAACAGAACGTGCTAAATTAGGTGCAGTTCAAAACCGTTTAGAGCACACAATTAATAACTTAGGTGCCACTTCTGAAAACTTAACAGCTGCTGAATCACGTATCCGTGATACAGATATGGCGAAAGAGATGATGGCCTTCACGAAGAACAACATCTTAACGCAAGCTGCACAATCTATGTTAGCTCAAGCTAACCAACAGCCACAAGGTGTATTACAATTATTAGGTTAATTAATTAATTAATTACAAAACTAGCCTCTGAATAAATCATTCAGAGGCTAGTTTTTTGTTTGAATTAATATAAGCTCTCTGAGGATTTAACTAAAAATCTAAATTTTTTGAGCAAAGAGACGATAATAGAACAGAGGTGAAATACTTTTATGACAAACTTAGACATACAATATGAAATTAAAGATAATAGTTTAAAATCAGTTAAGGTAAATGGATTTTTATTACATAGTAAATACAATCCTAAAAAAGAAGCAATAAATTTTATAAAGAGACATATAAAGCAGGATGTTTTTAATATAATATTTGGATACGGTTTAGGTTATATAGAAGGGGCGTTAAAGGAGTTAAATTTTGATTATGAAAAAGTATTGTTTTTTGATCCAATAGAACAATTTAGTGAACATTCACTGAAAGGCTATGATGTAATTTTTACTTCTGATTTAAGAGTCATGAATGATTGTATTCAGAAAAAAGTAAGTTTTTATAGCAAAGAAATTAATATTATCTGTGCACCTAATTATGATAAATTATTTCCAAATCTCTATGCTGGGTTATTAAAAGAAATAAAAGATGTTCAAAATTTAAATATCATTTATTATAACACCACACATAAATTGAGTTTACAGTGGCAAGAAAATAGTGTTAGAAATATGTTCTATATATATGAGGGGAATTCGTTAGGGAAGTTGACAAAATATTATCATTCCCCTGTAGTTGTCGCTTCAGGTGGTCCCTCATTAACGAAACAACTGCCATTGTTACGAAATATAAGAGATAATGTTATATTAATAGCGGCGGGTTCTACGATAGGTACATTATTAGCGTCAAATATTGAGCCTGATTATGTTGTATCAATTGATGGTTCTTTAATTAACTATACAGCTCATTTTAAAAATTTGAATTTAAAGAAGACTTCTTTAATTTTTTCTGCTACTAGTCATTTTAAAATTCAAAAAGATTTTAAAAATCATAAATTTGCTTTTATAGAACCAAGAGAAGAAAAATACCAGCAGCATATAAAGAGACTTTTAAATATTGATTTGCCCTCAATTGAAGGTGGCGGATCTGTTGCGAATTTTGCATTAAGTATTGCAAGGTATATTTCGAGTGGACCAATTGCGGTAATTGGTCAAGATTTATCCTTCACAGATAATAAAACTCATGCGGATCATAATAAATTGGCTAAAACAATTGATGATACTTATTTAAAAGAAAATAATACATTTAAAGTGGAAGGTTATTTCGGTGACAAAGTAGTTACGGATTATCCTTTTTACTCCATGAAAACGAGCTTTGAAAATATTATGCTTTCGATAGAAGATAAAGATACTATATTTAACTGCACTGAAGGCGGTGTGAAAATTATAGGGATGCAACAACTTCCCTTTTCTAAATTTATTTATGATTTTGTTGAAAAACATAACGAAGTTGAAATTGTTTTCCCTAGTAAAAATGAAATAGAGTATTCAAAATATATCGCTTTATTAGAAGAAGATTTAAAAATTTATACTCAAATAGGATTTGAATATAAAAGAGCGAATAAAATACTTGAAAAAAATCGACCTAATAATCATTTTACAGATAAAACACTAAAAACATTGGATAGTGTAGATGAAAATGTAGAGCTATTATTAAGAAAAGTGACAATGGAAAGAATTATAGATCCAATTACATTAGATATCATGACCAAATATAAGGCAGAAGGCGAAGAAACACATTTAGAAAAATATAAAAGAGTATTCCAACAAAATGCCGATTTATATGCTAAATTATTAGAGGCTACTCATACGAGCATGAATTTTGTAAGGGAGTCTATTGAAGAAGTAAAACAACTGGAGGTTAATAAATGAAAAGTTCAAATGAAGTATTAGAATTAAAAGAGAGTTTTAATGATTATTTGCATAATTTATCGGGTGGGGTATTGTATATAGCAAATTGTTTTAAGGAGGATAAATTAAGTGAAGCTTTAAACAGTATATATGATTTTTCAGAAGGTATGACATGGTTAAATGATGCAATGCGTCTTTTAAATGAACATGGTGATAATATTTTCATTGATTTTGCTCGAATTAAAGAGTATTTGATAGAAATAAATGAAGGATTAGAAAAGCAGGATTATTTATTAGTGGCGGATATCTTTGAATATGAAATTGCACCGTTCTTTACGGAATTAAATTAATTATGCTGCAATTAAAGTGGGAAAGCTATAAAGCTAAAAATGGTGAACTTGCATTAATGCTCAACGGCTATCAACTTTATAGTAAATATAAACCAAAAGAAAGCGCATTTAACTGGATTCAATCTGAATTTGATGAAAATGCAGAAGAGTATATTTTAATAGGCTTAGGTTTAGGCTATCACTTAGAATATTTGTTGAAGTATGCTGGTAACAAAAAAATTTATGTTTATTATTTTGATGAAATTGAGCTAAGGCTTTTTGAGGAAAAAGGAAATAGTGAATTAATTCAACTTGAAAATGTTAAGCTAATAAAAAAAGTTACAGGTATTAGAATGGATGAAAATATTCAAATATTAATACCTAACGCATGGATTAAAGCGATAGGTGAAAATCATCCTTTAAACAATATTTTAGAGATTATAAAAATTAATCAGATGTCGTATAATCGTTCGAAAAAGCTAATGTATAGTAATTTTCAGTTAAATATTTTAAATGAAAGTGAAATTATCCAATACAGTAATTCTCGCAAGATTGGGTGTTTGATAGCGGCTGGGCCATCCTTAGATCTGACAATTTTATGGTTGAAAGAACACCAAGGTGTAGTGGATATTTTTGTTGTAGGAGCAGCACTTAAAACAGTTCTAACATACGGAATATTACCAACTGGTGTAGTAATTAGTGATGCTAGCGATTTAATTCAAAAGCAATTTGAAGGCTTAAATTATGAAGGACCACTTTATTATTTAAGTACAGCAAATAATGCAACAGTAAAATTTTTAAATGGGCCAAAGTATATTTTGTATCAAAGAGGCTTTATACCAGCTGAAAATGAAGCGATTAAGAGAAACTCACCATTACTTGATACTGGCGGATCGGTGGGAACTGTTACATTCAGTTTAATGGAGAAATTGGGCTATCGTAAAATTGTTTTATTTGGGCAAGATTTAGGTTTTCCAAATAACCAGACTCATTCAGAAATGTCTAGTTCTAATGTGAAAATGAATGCAAATAATATTAAACGAAAAATCAAAGCTAATGATGGAAGTATGATTAACACTAATTTAATGTTGTACTCATTTTGGAATTGGTATGAGGAAAAGTGTAAACAAGGCAACTTGAAAGTTTATAATACAGCTGTTCAGGGAGCTAAAGTTTCAAATGTCGAATTAATTAATGAAGATATATTCAATAGATTAATCAAAGAAAACATTGAAGAAAATGGAGATTTTATATGACTAAAGTTTTGATTACGGGTGCAGATGGCTTCATCGGCTCTCACTTAACAGAGCAGCTAGTACGTGAAGGACATGATGTTCGTGCCTTCTGTTATTATAACTCATTTAATTCATGGGGCTGGCTAGATAACTCACCTCAGGACATTAAATCACAGTTAGACGTATTTACAGGGGATATCCGTGATCCTTATGGTGTTAAAGAAGCAATGAAGGGCTGTACACATGTTCTTAACTTAGCAGCACTTATTGCCATTCCATATTCATATCATTCACCAGCGACTTATGTGGATACAAATATTAACGGTACACTAAACGTTGTGCAATCTGCACGTGAGCTGGGTGTAGAAAAGGTTGTACATACATCGACAAGTGAGGTTTATGGGACAGCGATATATGTGCCAATTGATGAAGAGCACCCATTACAAGGACAATCACCATACTCTGCTTCAAAAATTGGGGCAGATCAAATGGCATTATCGTTTTACCGTTCATTTGATACACCAGTGTCTATTATTCGTCCATTCAATACATATGGTCCACGTCAATCAGCGCGTGCGGTGATTCCGACGATAATAAGTCAGTTAGCTAGTGGCAAAGATACAATTAAATTAGGGGCAGTGAGTCCGACACGTGACTTTAACTATGTAAAAGATACTGTTCAAGGTTTTATTTCTGTTATGAATTCAGAAAAATCGATTGGTGAAGTGATTAATATTGGCTCTAATTATGAAGTGTCAATTGGTGAAACTGCTGAAATAATTGCCGACATTATGGGTGTCAATTTAACAATTGAAACAGATGAGCAACGTCTTCGTCCTGAAAAAAGCGAAGTCGAACGTCTTTGGGCTGAAAATAAAAAAGCAAAAGAACTATTAGGTTGGGAACCACAATATGGTGACAAGGAAGGTTTCCGTAATGGTCTAGAAGAAACAATTGAATGGTTTACAAATCCCAAAAATTTATCTCAATATAAGGCAGATGTATATAATATATGAATAAACAATGGAAGCAATTTGCAGATGGAGTAAAGGCGATATATAAAAAAGATTTTGTACCTCTACATGAACCAACGTTTGATGACAAGGAAGTTGAATATGTAACAGACTGTGTCAAAACAGGGTGGGTATCTTCTGTCGGTGCTTACGTAACAAAATTTGAGGAAGAACTAGCGAAATTTGTTGGGGTAAAACGCGCGGTTGCTGTTGTCAATGGGACAGCGGCATTGCATATTGCATTAAAGGTAGCGGGGGTTGAGGCAGATGACGAGGTGCTGATGCCTTCGCTTACTTTTATTGCTACGGCTAATGCGGTGAACTATTGCGGAGCAGTGCCTCATTTTATTGATGTACATAAGGAAACATTAGGTGTTGATCCGTTTAAATTAGATAGTTATTTACAGCAAATTTCAGAAATTCGTAATGGCGAACTATTTAACAAGCAAACAAACCGTCGAATTAAAGCATTTGTGCCGATGCATACATTTGGTCATGCTGTACATATGGATGAGCTGATAGCACTAGCAGAGAAATATCATTTAGAGTTTGTTGAGGATGCAGCAGAATCTTTGGGGACTTACTACAAAGGTAAGCATACAGGTAGCTTCGGTAAAGTAAACGCAATGAGTTTCAATGGCAATAAAATACTTACAACTGGTGGCGGTGGTGCAATCTTAACCAACGATGAGACGCTAGCAGATTATGCAAAGCATTTAACAACGACAGCAAAGGTTCCTCATAAGTGGGAATATGTGCATGATGAAATCGGTTATAATTACCGTATGCCGAATATTAATGCGGCACTTGGTTGTGCACAGTTGGAAAAGTTAGAACACTTTTTAGTTCAGAAGAAAGCACTCGTTCGAAAATATGAAGAGCTAGTTGTCAATTTAGAAGGAGCCGCATTGTTTAAGGGACCTGCACATAGCAATGGTAATTATTGGTTGCAAACTTTAATTTTAGATGAATCCTTAAATCGAGATGAAGTTTTAGGGTTTTTAAATGACCAAGGGGTAATGAGTCGTCCGATTTGGCAACCGATGCATGAGCTTGTGATGTTTGAAAAATGCCCAGCTATGGATTTGGGTGTTACAAATATCTTAAAAAAACGTATTGTTAATATTCCGAGTACGCCATTAGAAACCAATCTATAGACAAAATAGTCATATCTTGGATATGGCTATTTCATTTTATGAATTAAAAGGAGATGTTCATATGCATTGTCCTAAAAAAATATGTGTTGTTACAGGTACAAGAGCAGAATACGGTTTATTAAAAAGAATTATTAAAAAGATTGAATTTGACAACGATTTAGAATTGCAACTAGTAGTAACAGGTATGCATCTGTCACCTGAATTTGGTTACACTGTTAATGAAATAGTTGATGATGGATTTAAAACCGTTGAAAAAATAGAAATTTTACTTTCAAGTGATACTTCTATAGGGATGGCTAAGTCAGTTGCATTGGCAATCTTAGAATTTTCACCTGCATTTGAACGATTAAAACCAGATATCATTGTTATTTTGGGTGATAGATTTGAAATGTTAGCTGTTGCACAAACAGCTTTATTTTTAAAAATTCCTCTTGCCCATATTTCTGGTGGAGAAATAACAGAAGGTGCCATCGATGATTCAATAAGACATGCTATTACAAAGATGAGCCACCTTCATTTTCCTGCAAATGAAGAATATCGAAATAGAGTCATTCAGTTAGGAGAACAACCTAAATTTGTTTTTAATGTAGGAGACCCAGGGGTAGAAAATATAAGGAAAATGGATTTTTTAACAAGGGAAGAATTAGAACAATTCTTTGGAATGTCCTTAGAAAAAGTGTTTCTTATAACATACCATCCAACAACGTTAGAATCTGATGATGCTAGTAGACAAATTAAGGAAGTATTAACAGCATTAGATGAATTTGAAGACTATAATATAATTATTACAAAAGGAAATGCTGATACTGAAGGTAGAATTTTAAATAAGATAATTGATGAATATGCACATTTAAATTCTAATCGTGTGAAAGTATATACTTCACTAGGCAGCTTACGCTATTTAAGTACACTAAAGTATGCAAAAGTTGTTATTGGAAATTCATCAAGCGGTATAGTGGAAGCTCCGATATTAAAAATACCAACAGTAAATATTGGTAATCGTCAGTTAGGTCGTGCTAAAAGTAATACAATTATAGATTGTGGAAATGATTTTGAAAGCATCAAAAATGCTATTGAGCGTGCAATTCAACCAGAGTTTGTTGAAAGTTTCAAAGAATTGGGGCTACAGTATGATGGTGAATCTACATCAGAGGATATCATTCGTATTTTAAAAGATGTAAATTTAGAAAATATTATTCAAAAAAAATTTTATGATAAATAAGGTGAGTAATGTGAGTATTCGTGTTGGAGGAGATTTTGAATTATCAACTAAGCTATTAGTAGAGGAACCGATTTCTTCATTTGAAAGAATTGTATCGGAAATGTTTTCATTTAAGATAAGGAATTATATTTGGACTGATATAGGTCGATCTGCTATTTTATTAGCTCTCATAGATATTGAAAGAAAATCTGACAAGAAGATTGTTCATCTACCAACTTATATATGTGATGCAGTAAAACAACCATTTTATGAACGAGATTATGAAATTAAATATTATTCACTAGGAAAAACAATAAATAATCTGGCGCAAAAACCATTTGTGCAAGAAGGAGAGATTTTTTTATTTGCACACTATTTTGGTCATCAAAATTTTACGGTTGTTAATTGGTTAAATTCTTTACCAAATAGGAAATTTTTTGTGATAGAAGATTATGTACAATCATCTTTAAGTGAGTTTAAAAATGAGATTAGTGATTATCAAATATTTAGTTTTCGTAAGTTCACACCACAAATAGACGGTGCGTTATTAGTGAGTAATTTGCCAATTAAATTAAATTTAGAAAATCCTGATACTTTATTTCTAGAAAATCAGCTTAAAGGGAAAATAATTAGAAGCTGGACAGAAAAAAGTGAGTATTTTATAAATGAATTGAAAGACAGTGAGGCTTCTTTAAATAATGTAGTTATTCCAAAATCAATTTCATCTCTTTCAAAATATGTAATGGAGCGTCTAGATTTTGAATTAATTAAAAAGCAACGCATCGCAAATTGGAGGTATTTATATGAGAAATTAGAAGAGAAATTATTTTTTAATTATAAAATAGTACCCCTATTTAATCAGCTTGCTGAAGATGAAGTTCCATTAGGTTTTGCAGTTCAAATTGAGCAGGAAAGAGATAATTTAAGGTTTTTCTTAATTGAAAAAAATATTTTTTGTCCCATTCATTGGAAATTAAGTTTTACATTAGATAAAGAAGATGAGCAACTGAGTAACAGTGTATTAACTATTCCTATAGATCAACGATTAGGAATGAAGGAAATAGATTATATAGTTGAATGTTTAGGGCTATATTACGGAGGTTAAGTTATGGACACATATATTATTGCAGAAGCAGGAGTAAATCATAATGGTGATATAAGTACTGCAAAAAAATTAATTGATATCGCGAAAAATACCGGAGCTAATGCAGTGAAATTTCAGACGTACATTAGTGAAGAAGTTATAAGTACATATGCACCAAAAGCTGAATATCAAATTTCTAATACAGGGAATGATGAAAGTCAGTTAGAAATGGTAAAAAAATTGGAATTAACATTTGAAGACTTTAAAGAATTGAAAATGTACTGTGAAGTGAAGAATATTGAGTTTTTGTCAACACCGTTTGACTTACCGAGTGTAGATTTTTTATTAAAGGAATTACAGCTAAAAACAATAAAAATACCATCGGGTGAAATTACAAATGCACCTTATCTTTTGAAAATCGCTCAGTACAAACCCAAAATTATTTTATCAACAGGAATGTCAACATTAGCAGATATTCAGGAGGCTCTGAGTGTAATAGCATTCGGCTTGTTAGGTTTAGACAAACCCTCTATAGAAAACTTTAAAATTGCTTTTAATAGCATAGAGGGGCAAAGAATGTTAAAGAAATATGTAACATTATTGCACTGTACTACTGAATATCCAGCTCCAATAGAAGACGTGAATTTAAGAGCAATGGAAACAATGGTAAATGCATTTCATCTACCTGTAGGCTATTCAGATCATACTGAGGGTAATACTGTATCTATAGCGGCAGTTGCGAAGGGTGCAACCATTATAGAAAAACATATTACCTATGATAAAACAGCAAATGGACCAGATCACAAAGCTTCTTCAGAACCAGAAGAATTTTCACAATTAGTGTGTGCAATTCGATTAGTAGAAAAAGCCATGGGACATGGAATAAAGATACCTTCACCATCTGAGGTCAAAAATATCCCAATTGCTAGAAAAAGCATTGTTGCTAAAATATTGATCGAAAAAGGAGCTTCACTAACGGAGGAAAATATCACCATTAAAAGACCAGGTTCGGGAATTTCACCAATGCATTATTGGGAAGTCCAAAAATTTAAAGCAGGTAAGAATTTTGATAAAGATGAGGAGATACATTTGCAATGATTGTAGATTTCGAACAAGCATTAGCATTCTTTAATAAAATAGATAATCACAAGAAGTCATTTTATTATCATCCGCTATTTGTAGAGGCCAGTAGTCAGGAATCAAATGATTTGGAACCTATTTATTTTGTAAAAGAAGAGCAGGGGCAAATTTTTTATCATGCAGCTTTAATTGGGGATATAGGTTTTGAGAATTATAAAGATTTGCAAACGCCCTATGGATATGGGGGGCCTTTGATTTTAGGAGATGAAGTATTTAAAGCAAGAGTAATAGATGAGTATAATTCTTTGTGCAATGAATATAGAATACTTGTTGAATTCGTTCGTTTCCATCCACTTATAAAAAATGAAAAATACTATTATGGAGATATATTAAATAATCGTAATACAGTATCTATAAATTTAAATATTGAGAACATATTCAAAAGCTTTAGTACAAGAGTAAAAACAGCCTTACGAGCAACAGAAAAAAACTCTATTCAAGTGATAGCATCTAAAGATGAATATTATATCGATAAATTTTATGAAATATATACTAGCTTAATGAATCAGAAACAAGCTTCAGAAGAATACTTTTTTAGTAAAAAATATATAAAAAGTTTATTAGAGCATAAGGATGTCTATTTATTTAATGCCCTTACAGAAAAGGGTGAAATATTGGGGGGGGCTATTTTTATGATATGTGACGAACTAGCTGATTATCATTTATCTGCAACAACAAGTGCGGGTAGAACATTAAATATAAGTCATTTGTTACTTTATAAATTTTCTGAATTTGCCAAGACACAAAATGTGCAGAAACTTTACTTAGGTGGAGGGACAAATAATGACCCAGCTAATTCCCTTCTTTTCTTTAAACAAGGCTTTTCAAAAGATATCCATCCATTTCTAATAGGCTATAAAATATTTAATACATTGAAATATGAAGAGTTTAATCGAATTTATTTGAATAATACCGATAATAGAAAAGATAGAATATTGTTTTATAGATAAAGGTTGGGTGAAAAGAAACATGTTATTAAGAAAAGCTATAGATGCTGATTATGATTTCTTTTTTTATATTAAAAGTGAGCCTGAAAATATGTATTGGACAGGTCATGAAAAAGAACCTAATTATGAACAGTTAAAAGTGTGGTTTTTTAAACAACTTGAAAGTAATGTGAGAGAAATATTAATTTTGGAAGTGGATAATAATGCTGTAGGATATGCGTATGTAGATTTTATTGATGCATATCAAAGTATAGAAACTGCAGTTGCGGTATCAAACAAATTTAGTGGACTAGGATATGGAAGCCAAATTGTTAGTAGAACAGTTCATTATTGCCAGGAAAATTATTTGGCTAAGCCAATTCAAGCGTGGATTTTAGATGATAATTTGGCTTCTATTAAAATTCATGAAAAGGCCGGTTATAGAGTTACTAATAAAACAAAAGATATTAACGAAATGAAGTTATTATTATATCAAGTCTGATATTAGTAGCAAGATTATGCTGAATATTTAGGGGAGGTTTTTTTGTGAATTGGAAGAAAATAATAGTTTTAATAAGCACAACTTTATTTGAAACAATGGAAATAATCAATAAAACAGCCCTTCAATTTGCAGTTGTTGTAGATGAACAAAATCATTTACTTGGGACAGTAACGGATGGTGATATTCGCCGTGGAATTTTGCGTGGTGAAGGACTTGATGTACCAATCCGTTCAATTATGAATGAAAATCCAATAAGTGCTAAAAGTGGTCAAAATGCTAGCAAATATAAGCAATTGATGAAAATAAAAAAGCTGAAGCAACTACCAATTACAAATGAACACAATCAAATTGTTGATGTGCTATTTATTGATGACTTATCAATAAATACGAATGAAAACCAAGTGATTTTAATGTTAGGTGGTTTAGGTACAAGATTACGTCCACTAACAAATGACATCCCAAAGCCAATGTTACGTGTAGGTAATAAGCCAATTGTTGAAACAATTGTCGATGGTTTCAAGCAATATGGCTATTCGAATTTCATTTTTTCTGTAAATTATAAAAAAGAAGTAATTCAGAACTATTTTCAAAGTGGTGAAGCGTTAGGAATTACAATTGATTATATTGAAGAACAAAAAAGAATGGGAACTGCCGGAGCTTTATCATTAATAGAGCATCGCCCGTCAGAGCCATTTTTTGTGATGAATGGAGATCTATTAACACAGGTGAATTTTGATCAACTTATGCAATTTCACTCAGAACAAAATTCAGTTGCAACGATGTGTGTACGAGAATATGAATTTCAAATTCCTTATGGTGTAATTGAAACAAAGGGAACAGATTTAATATCGATTAAAGAAAAACCTGTCCATCGCAGCTTTGTGAATGCTGGAATTTATGTATTAAGTCCGGAAGTATTCGATTACATACCTAATGATACATATTATGATATGCCTACATTATTTGAAACCTTGATTGAGTATGGTATGAAAACTTCTGTATTTCCAATTCATGAGTATTGGTTAGATATTGGGCAGGTAGATGATTTTCATCGTGCTAATCAAAAATATAAGGAGCTCTCTCTCATATGAAACCTAAAATACTAGCAGTAATTCCAGCTCGTGGTGGTTCGAAAGCGGTTCCGCGAAAAAATATTAAAGACCTGGCTGGAAAACCATTAATCGCATGGACAATTGAAGAAGCAAAAAAATCAAAATATATTGATCGTGTCATTTTGTCTTCAGAGGATGATGAAATTATTGAAGTGGCCAAAAAATATGGATGCGAAGTACCATTTAAACGTCCATTAGAATTAGCACAGGATGATACACCTGGAATAGAACCAGTCCTTCATGCATTAGAGCAATGTCCAGGATATGATTATGTTGTATTACTACAGCCTACCTCCCCCCTACGAACTGTTGGGGATATAGATGGGTGTATTGAAAAACTACTTACTAGCGGTGAAGATTTTTGTGTTTCTGTTACAGAATCAGATAAGTCGCCTTATTGGATGTATAAAATCGAAAATGACAAAATGGTGCCATTATTAAAACAGGAAAAGCGAATCGTAAGACGTCAAGAACTACCGAAAGTTTATGCACTTAATGGGGCAGTTTATGTAGGGAAGGTAAAAAAATTAGTACAAAGGAAGTCATTTATTGATGCTAGTACAAAGGCATATGTTATGAAATTCAGTAATTCATTAGACATAGATACAGAGTTAGATTTGCTATTTGCTAATATTATTTTGGAAAAGAAAGAAATATGTTACTAGTATAATGTTTCTATAGCAGGCGATTACATTACCATAAATTAGCGTAGTCAGTTTTAAGGAGGTGCTCTCCTACAAGTTCGCTGTGATATTTCGTCTAAAGTCTACGGAGAAAATCTTAAAAAATATACGAGTTCATTAATACAATTCATAGTGAATCAATTAATGTAATTGTTAGATTCTTTGTAAAATCTCAAGGGGTCATTAAGTATTTCAATATCCGAATATTGAGTCAAAAATTATCTAATAAAGACTGATGCACGTGTTGAACAATAGTTTTTTGAGCTACTGATATATCAATATTTAAAAAGGGAGAAAAGTTATGGATTTTTCAGTGAAAAAAGTCGGGATTATACGTGGGATGTCTCAATATGATGTTATGCGTAGTTGGACGCTAGAATTAGAAAAGGGATTTAATAAACTTGGAATAGAAGTAACTGTATATGATCTTAAATATCATCACCAGCTTAGATTTGCTGATGATATAGATTTTTATGTTTCGGTTAATGGATGGGGGTTGCCTGATTTAACTAAAATAATTCAACAACCGATAATTATGTATTTAGCCGACCATGCGAATGATCATATTGAACGGATATTATCGTTAAGAAGTCATGATATATTAACGGTTGTTGATAGGTTTGATTTTAAAATATTAGAAGGTTTAGGGGTAAATAGAAATGCCTATTTTTTACCACATGCAGCTTTAGAAGTTAATTATCTTGAAAATGAAAAAGAATATGATTTGGTGTTTTTAGGAAGTTACTCTAGTGGTCGGGATTATTTAGAATCATTAAAAACCTTAGAGAGTTCTTCACCAATTTTATTTGAATACTATAATCAAATATTAAAAGTATGTTTAGAAGATAGAAATGTACATTATTTGTATGATGGATTGAATTTCCTTGAAAATAAGGGAGTGAGTTTAAATACAGAAAATAGCCATTTTTTAATTAGTCATTTTATTAACATTGGAAGATATATTTACTCTAAAGAAAGAGAACAACTATTACTAGAATTAGCTAGGAAAGGTTATAATATAGAAATTTTCGGTAACGGATGGGGAAGTTCTCAATTAACTGAGTTATCCAATGTAAATATTAATGAATCAGTTAATTATTACGAATCACAGAAGTTAATTTCAAAAGCAAAAATTTTAATTAATGCCGCTCCATTTTTAAGAGATGGATCTCACGAAAGAGCATTTGCAGGAATTGCTAATAACACATATGTACTTTCTAATTATTCCGCATATTTAGATGAATTAAATAATCCGAAAATACTTTTTTATAATCTAAAAGAATTAAATACTATTTATAGTGAAATAGATAAAATTCTTAGCAAAAATAATGAAGAATTCTATGACAAAGCATTACTAGATGATATTTATAACAACCATACATTTGAAAAGCGAGCGAAACATATATTGGAGATTTTTATGTTTCATAAAGAAAAAGTAATTGACTTATAATAAATTTTGCATAGTTTGGGAGTGAATATGATGCAGGAAAAACAAATTATTATTCATGCAACAGCAGAGGTGTCTGGAGATTCTAAAATAGGAAAGGGAACGAATATTTGGAAAGGTGTTCAAGTAAGGGAGAATGCAGAAATAGGTGAGAATTGTAACATAGGTAAAGATGTTTATATAGATAAAAATGTAAAAATCGGAACTTCGGTAAAGATTCAAAATGGTGTTTCAATTTTTGAAGGAGTTCAAATTGAAGATGACGTATTTTTAGGACCACATATGACATTTACTAATGACTTATTTCCAAGATCATTTAATAGAGACTGGAAAAAAGTTGAAACTAAAGTGTGTAAAGGAGCTTCTATAGGAGCTAATGCTACGATAATTTGTGGCAATGTTATAGGCGAATATGCAATGGTGGGTGCAGGTGCAGTTGTAACAACTGATGTACCTAATTATGCTCTAGTCGTAGGAAATCCTTCAATAATTATTGGATATGTTTGTAAATGCGGTGTGAAAATAAATGAAAACAAAAAATGTGAAGTTTGTGGAATTTTTTTTGATGGAGAGAAAATATGTTAAGAAAATCCAAAGAACTGAAAGTAGGAGTAATTGGATTAGGTAATATGGGGCAAAATCATGTTAGGGTTTTATCACAGCTGGGCGTTTTATTTAATGTTTTCGATATTTCTAGAGAAGTGACTGAAAGTACAGCACTTAAATATAATGTGAGCCCTATATATATATTAGATGAGATTATAGACTTATCAGATGTTTTATTTGTAATAACGCCTACTTCTTCTCACTATTCGATAGCCAAAAAAATTATACAAAAAGGAAAAGATATTTTTATCGAAAAACCGTTCACATTAAGTAGTTTAGAAGCTAAAGATTTGATTAGTTTAGCGAATAAAAATGGAGTGAAAATCCAAATAGGACATATAGAAAGATACAATCCAATAGTTAGAGAATTGAAGAGAATACTGGTGGATGAGGAAATTATATCCGTTGATATAAAAAGATTAAGTAGTTTTGATCCAAGGATTCACGACACTGATGTTATTTTTGATTTAATGATTCATGATATAGATGTTTTATTTTATTTATTAAATGATGAAATTGATATTAAAGGTGTTGTAAAAAAAAGTATATATTCAGAATCTAGATCAGATCATGTTGCAATGGTTGCGGAAACATCTTCAGGTATACTTCTTAATGTAACCGCAAGTAGAGTTACAGAGGAAAAAATCCGATCAATAGCTATAACAACTTTACATTCTTATATTTTTGCGGATTATCTAACAAAGAATATTCAAATATGTAAGAGGACTAATTTACAGAAAATCATTGGTGAAGCTACTTATAGGCAGGAAAATATAGTTGAGAAAGTATATGTGCCTAATTATGAACCTTTATTTGATCAAGATTCAGATTTTATTGATGCAGTTGTTAGTGATAAAAAAGTTTTTATTTCTGGTGAAGATGGTTTAAGGGCAATTCAATTTGCTGAGAAATTAATATAAAATTATAAGAAAATTCAAGGAGGAAATATGAGTAATATTCCGATTTTTGATTTAAAAGGAGAAATAGAGTTATTAAAAAGTGATTTTTTAACTAGTATTTCAAATGTTTTAGATTCCGGTAAATTTATACTTGGAGATGAAGTGCAAAGGTTTGAACAACAAGTAGCTGAATACTTAGGTGTAAAATATGCAGTTGGCGTAAATTCTGGAACAGATGCATTAATAATTGCTTTGAGAGCTATTGGTGTAAAAAAAGGTGATGAAGTAATTACTACTCCATTCACGTTTTTTGCAACTGTAGAGGCGATTGAATTAATTGGTGCAACTCCAATTTTGGTAGATATTGATATAAATGATTTTAATATAGATGTAGTAGAAATTGAAAAGTCGATTACTGCTAAAACTACTGCAATTTTACCAGTACATATTTTTGGACACCCGGCTAATATGGATGAAATTATTGCTATTGCAAATAAATATAATTTAAAAATAGTGGAAGATGTTGCGCAAGCATTTGGTGCCAAGATTGCAGAGAGGAAAGTCGGTACTTTCGGAAATGTAGGATGCTTTTCATTCTTTCCTACTAAAAATTTAGGAGCATATGGAGATGGAGGCTTAATTGTTACTAATGAATTTGAAGTTGCTGAAGTGGCAAAAAAACTAAGAGTTCATGGCGGCAAAGATAAATATTCTAATGAACTATTTGGATATAATTCTAGATTAGATGAAATTCAAGCAGCAATATTAAATATAAAATTAAAGTATTTAGATGAATGGAATAGTAAAAGAAAAAATGTTGCTGATTTATATTGCAAGAAGTTAAAGGACATTTCTTCAATAAAGTTACCTATTGAAAAAGCAAATTGTAATCATGTTTATCATCAATTTACTATTAGAGTTTTAGAAGAAAATAGAGATGATTTATATCAATATTTACTTGATAACGGAGTTCAGTCTATGATTTATTATTCTAAACCTATACATAAGCTTCCAGTTTATAATGAATTATATTCTAATTTAAGTTTCCCTGTAAGTGAATTGGCATCTAAACAAGTATTAAGTTTACCAATATGGCCACATATAACAGAAAGCCAAATTGAAATTGTTTGTGGATTAATAAAAAAATATTTTTCATAAAAGTAATCTAAAATGGTACCTGTAGCTAGGACATTTGAAAGAGAAATTAATAATTGTATGGATTTTTTAAATTTTAGCTTCCAGAGTCCAATTAAACTACAAGGATGGCTTATTGATAAGCTTCATGAATGGTGGAAGCGGTTATTTTGCGAAAGTGAAGTGCATATGAAGTAGGTAAAGTGTCTATGCTTAAACTAGAATTGTCAAAACGGGATGCATTACATACTGGTTATTTACTGTTGTTCTTTATAAAAAAGTGTGTTATAAGTGACTCGTTACTTAAAATATATTCTTTATTGAATATCAATCAAAGGGAAATAGGCGAAGGTAAGCGCAAGTGTGGGCTAAACTTTATTCAAGTACGTTTAAAACCCCGAAACAGACGGGAGAAACTGTCATTTCACTTCATATACTCATAATGAATATAGAAATGATTCTAAGGGTATCTTTAGGGGATATATTTTGAAAATAGATTCAAAAAATTTTGTTTAATTTACAAAGCTAGCTGGCCAAAAAATACGTTAAGGGAATTAATCAGTACCTCCTACTTAATTACTTTTAAGTAAATCAAGTTTAGCATGGTGGAGAAACTACAAAAATATGTAAAAAGAGATCGGAAAAATAACGATGAATCGAATTATGCAAAATTTACTTTGATGAAAATAAAAATTGCCACATGATGTTAGAAGATGGACTTTGCAGTATACATAAGGAATTAGGGGAAGAATTTTTATGTAATACATGTGCTATTTATCCAAGAAGCTTGACACAGGTTGGTGGTATTAAAGAAAAAAGTTTAACTTTATCTTGCCTGAAGCAGCAAGGGTTGTTCTATTACGTGAAGAAGGTTTAGGTTTTATTGAGACAGAGGAACCTAAAAATACTCGTGGATTAATCAGTAATGTTCTCAATTTAGAAAAACATTCACATTTTTGGAATTTACGCATATTTACAATTCAGCTTATGCAAAATCGACAACATTCCATTGAAATTCGTTTAATTATTTTAGGATTATTTATTCAAAAAATTGAGCAACTAAACCTAAGAGAATTGGAGCTGGAATTACCTGTAATTATGCAGGATTATTTAAGTCGTTTAGATAATCAGGAATTCATCGAGTCGTTAAAAAATATTGAAGGTAATCTAAAATTCCAAATAAATTTAGCACGAGATTTAATTCGTTATCGTATATCAGATGGAATAACTTCAAAAAAATATGGAGTAATATTAAATCAGTTAGTAGAAGGATTAGAATTAGATGAGGATAAAGAAGAGTTTGAAATTGAAAAGACTATATTAAAATATAGAGATTCCTTTGAGAGCTTCTATGAACCATTCATAAAAAAACAACAGTATATGCTAGAAAATTATATATTCAACTATGTGTTTAAAAATCTATTCCCAAATGATTATAATTCACTGTTTGAAAGCTATATGATGCTTATTATTCATTTTAATCTTATTAAATTGCACCTTATTGGTATGGCCGCAAAACAAAAGCATTTAAATGAAGAAATGGTGATTGAATGTGTGCAACAATAGGGAAAAACTATTGAACATAATCCTGTCTATTTACAAGGGGTACGTAAAGGCATGGAGGAATCAGGATATATTACAATGGCGCATATGTTTATCTTAATTAAAAATTAATTTCAAGAATTTCAGTTTTTTCTAGCTCAATCAAAGAAAAACTGAAATTCTCTTTTTTTTATCCGATATTACAAATAGTAGCGCCTGTGTTAGATTCAAGGAGGATGGAAAACATGCGTATTTCAGGAAATGTAGATATGGATTCAGTACGAGGAAGTAAACCAGTTTCTAATAATGTACCTACAGCAGAAAAAGCAGTGAAGCAAGGAAGCGAAACTGCTAAAGAACAGAAGGTAGACCCAACAGTAACAATGCAAATAAAACCGACTGATAATAGCGAAGAAACGAAGGCGAAAGTTCAAGAGGCAGTCAAAAAGATGAACGAAATGCTTGAAGTAAACCATAGTGCTTCAAAGTTCATTTATCATGAAGGTTTAGAACGTTATTATGTAACCGTAGTCAATAAAGATACAGATGAAGTAGTCAAAGAAATCCCGCCGAAAAAGCTTTTAGATGCATTTTACGAAATGCAAAAAATGCTAGGCATGGTTGTAGATGAAAAAATTTAAAACGGTTTAAAACAAGGAGGAAAATTGTATGGTAATGCGAATTGGTGGATTAGCGTCCGGAATGGATATCGATGAGTTAGTAAAAAAATTAATGAAGGCTGAGCGTGCACCCCTAGATAAATTAACTCAAAAGAAACAAACATACGAATGGCAGCGTGATGCCTATCGAGGTGTTAATACAAAATTAAAAGCATTGGATACTTATATTTCGGATAATTTGATTTTAAAGACTTTAAATTCTAAAACAGCAACAAGCTCAAATTCAAATTTAGTTTCTGCTATTGCTACTGGTAAAGCCACAGGAACATTGTCTATTGAAGGGGTTTCTCAACTTGCTTCGGCAGCTCGTGGTCTAGGAAATCAGATTAATGCAGCTGGTTCTACGAAATTAAGCGCATTGAAAATTGATACTTCTTCTGAATTTAAAATTAGCGCTATTGATTCACAAGGTAAGCTTGTAGAGTCAGCGGGAATTAAATTAGATGCAAATATGACGGTTGATGATTTAGTTAGCAAAATTAACTCTAGCAATGCCGGTGTAAGTGCAATTTTCGAAGGCGGTCGTTTATCAATTACGGCGAAAAATACAGGTAAAGAAATAAATGGAAAACCAGCAATTTCTACAGATGCTGCGGGCAGTGATATTTTCTCAAAGCTGGGCATGTCGAATCTTGTAACAGAAGAAGGCAAAAATGCGATATTCCAAGTAAACGGAATTGCAACTGAGCGTACATCAAACTCATTCACAATTAATGGCTATAATGTGACGTTAAAAGATACATTTAATGGCGCGAAAACTACAGCTGATAAATATAATTCTGCCTATATAGAATGGAAAAATACATCTTCAGGTGATTTTGATATAAAAATTTCAGATGCTTTTACAGCTTCTGAAAAAGCGTCAACAGCTTATAGAGATGCTAATGAGGCATTTATTGCAGCAAAAGCAAATTTATTTGGCGTAGCTGTTTCATCAACAGATTGGTCTAACTTTACAAAAATTAATAATACAGAATTTGCACGTAACTTAACTTCAGCTGAGGTTGAAACGTTAAAGGCACAAAACTTTGCTGATGATGCTGCCTACCAAACTTGGTTAAATGATGATACAGCGGATGCAAAATTGAAAGCGAAATTAAAAGATGAAAATATTACATTATCCCAAGCACAGGGTGTACAAGCATTAGATTACGACAAATTGCAAAAGCTATCTGCTCAATCGATTTATGATTCAATTGGTAGCAAAACAATGAATCAGTTAAGTTCAGCAGATTTATCTACACTGAAATTAAAAGGATTCAGTGATGATGCTGCTTATCAAACTTGGTTAAAGGATGATACAGCGGATGCAGATTTAAAAGCAAAGCTAAAAGAAGGTAATGTTACTTTAGAGCAATTCAATTCATTGAAATCTGTAAAAGATACTGAACTTCAAGCAATGCAAAATGAATCGAAATATTATACGCTTGGTGCAGGCTTCCTAAGTGGTTTAAGCGCTGCAGAACAAGGTCTTTTAAAGGATTCAACAAAAAAAGGAACGGCTGAAGAGTTCAATGCGCAAATCGATGCATGGAAAAATTCTGCCAATGAAGAAGAAAAGGCATTAGGTGAAAAGCTATCCAAATTATCGGATTCACAAAAAAGTGTACTTCGTGATATGGACAGCACACAATTAACAAATCTAAGTGGATTAGCTGAAAAACAAATTGACGCTCAAGCTAAGTTGGCAGACAAAACAGCAAAAGAAAAAGATCATCAAGCGTTAGTAGACCGCCAAGTAACAGGTCTTGCAAATTTCAAAGATGCATATAAACAACAATTTAATAAAGATTATGTAGCGGGCGATGACCCAAATAAACCATATGATCCAGGTTTAATTGAAGAAAAGGATATTCCAGCTGGCACAGCCCCTCCTGTCACTATGACTTCTACAACAAACGTAGACGATATGATGACTAAAATTAAAGAATTTGTGAACACGTATAACGGGTTAATAAAAGACTTAAAGAATCAAACAGGCGAATCAAAATACCGTGATTATACTCCATTGACAGCTGAGCAAAAAGAAGATATGTCAGAAAATGAAATTAAGTTATGGGAAGAGAAAGCAAAGAGTGGCTTATTACGAAGTGATGCGCTTATTCGTAGTGGATTGTCTGATATGCGCTCTTTAGTTTATCAATCGAATCCAGGTATGGCAGATTCTAAATTTAATACGTTATTTAACATCGGTATTACGACATCGAAAAATTATAACGAAGGCGGCACACTGGAAATTGATGAAGTTAAATTACGTAAAGCATTGGAAGAAGATCCAGATGCAGTTGAAAAGTTATTAAAAAATAGTGAGGGTAAAAAAGATGATACAATCCAAGTTACAGATCCTGAAACAGGTGTAGTATCAACTAAAACAGCAGATACACGTGGCTATTTAGAAAAATTACGTGAATCAATGAAATCATTTGAAATTACTATCGAGAAAAAAGCGGGTCGTTCGACAATGACGGATGCAGAGTACTCCATCGGAAAAAGTCTAATTGATGCAGGGAAGCGCATTGACACATGGCAAGCTAAGCTTAAAAACATCGAAGCACGCTACTGGAAACAATTCTCGGCAATGGAATCGGCAATTAACAAGGCGAATTCACAATCGTCAATGTTCGCGCAGCAAGGATAGGAAATAGGTGGGTGCAAATATGAATACCGTACAAGCTGTATTACAGGTGTCTGCAAAATTATATCAGCATTTAACTGTCTTGCCATCAGAAGACGAACGTGATAATTTTATCGAAAAGATTCATCTGTATTTAGATGAACGTGGTCAATTAATAGATCAGCTACAGCACGAGGGCTTTCAGGTGGATTTAATGAGTAAGGCCCACGCGACATTAGCAGAGTTGGATAAAGGCATTCAAGGACGCTTAGATAAAGTGATGAAGTCTATTCAGGCGGATATGAAGGATTTACAAAATGCGAAGAAAAATGAACAGCAGTATATGAATCCTTATGCAAGTGTGCAAGTGATGGATGGACGTTATTATGACAAAAAGAATTAACAATAGCTTCAAAAGGAGTGTTTTGATTGACAGCACAAACATCGGCTTACAACGCGTACAAACAAAATAGTGTAACAACAGCTTCACCCGGTGAACTAACGCTAATGCTATACAATGGCTGTTTGAAGTTCTTAAATAAAGCAAAAACAGCTATTCATGAGAAAAATGTTCAAGAAAAGAATACAAACCTTTTGAAATCACAGGCCATCATTGCTGAACTAATGTCTACATTAAATATGGATATTGAGATTTCTAAACAGATGTTACCATTATATGAATATATGAACCATCGTCTTGTAGAGGCTAACATTCAAAATGATGTTACTCTTATTGAAGAGGTTGAAGGATTAGTGACGGAATTCCGCGATACGTGGAAGGAAGTTCTTCGCATTAACCGTCAACAACAGTATGGTAGTGGAAATGAAGCACACGTATAAAATACATGATTAAAACAAATCATCTTGTTAATAACAAGATGATTTGTTTTCGTTTAATTAGATTTAAATTCATAGGAGAAATATAATTAATGAAATCTTTTACAATGTTTCATTAAAAAATGATTGGGTATTATTATTTATGTAAGATGAATTGAGCTAAGAAGAAAAATGAATATTATGGTTTCGTAATTATGTTTAAAATAGGCACAAAATGGTCATCAAAACTGCTACTTCCTACTCTAGTTTAATACCCTGTGTTTCTGGATAATAATGATTAAGTAAAAAAAGGTAATTTATTGTGTGGGGGTGTAGTTTATGTTTTTCAAACGTACAGAGGGGTTCCGATATAAATTTGAAGAACCACTACAAACAACATTTACAATTGTTGAGAATGGAAGAGCAGTCAAAGATGAAGCGGCAATAGGAGGAATACTTGACATTAGTCCTAAAGGGATTAAAATGTTTTCAACAGTAGATCTTAATGCTGGAAAAGCGCTAAGTCCTCAATTGGAAATACGTTTTATTATTGATTCCCAAATAATTGTGGCCTATGGTGAAGTGATGTGGAGTCGCCCTTATATGAACGGGAAGCAATATGGCATTTTCTTTAATAATCAAGTACTAATAGAGGGTTTAATTGTCGAAGAGCTGAAAATTCGTCGAAAAAAGGAAATAATGGCGACGAAAAAGCTAAAGAGCAATGCGTAAGTTTTTTTAAAATAATTTTCTTTTTCAGAAGGATTTCGCACACTCGTGTTGAAATATATAGTATAGGCATTTATAAAGGAGGAGTTTACATGCTAAACTTTAACATTCGCGGTGAAAACATTGAGGTAACTCCAGCAATTCGAGAATACGTTGAGAACAAAATCGAAAAAATTGAACGTTACTTCAATGAAGATATTAATGCAAATGCTAATGTAAATTTAAGAATTTATAATGACAAACAAACAAAAGTAGAAGTGACAATTCCACTAAAAAATTTGACGCTTCGTGCAGAAGAACGTCACAATGATATGTACGCAGCGGTTGACTTAATTGTCGATAAATTAGAACGTCAAATTCGTAAACATAAAACAAAGGTGAATCGTAAATTCCGTGAGCGTGAAGGCGTAGGTCATTACTTTGCGACAACGCAGGCTGTGGGAGATGCGTCTCAAGAGGAAGAAGAATACGCAATTGTACGTACGAAGCAATTCGATTTAAAACCGATGGACCAAGAAGAAGCTGTTTTACAGATGAATATGTTAGGACATAACTTCTACATCTTTACTGATGCTGATTCAAACGGTACGAACATCGTTTACAAACGTAGCGACGGCAAGTACGGGTTAATTGAAACAACTTAATGTGCTTATAAAGCTCCCGCTGATGCGGGAGTTTTTTTGTGTCTTTTTTTTCGAAAGAGGGACAGTTTGCATGAAGTTGTTAGACAATGGTAAAATGAAAGTTGAGACTATATAGGAAGTGAAAAAATTCATGGCAAACCTATTAAATAAATTATTCGATTTCAACAAACGTGAGTTAAAACGATTAGAAAAAATCGCTGACCAAGTAGAGGCATTTGCTCCTCAGATGGAACAGCTTTCAGATGAACAATTACAAGCAAAGACAGAAGAATTTAAAAAACGCTATGCAGATGGCGAGAGTTTAGAATCTATTCGACCTGAAGCCTTTGCAGTCTGTCGAGAAGCGTCAAAGCGTGTTCTTGGGATGTATCCATTCCGTGTGCAAGTTATGGGTGCGGCTTCGCTAGACGAGGGTAATATTTCAGAGATGAAAACGGGTGAAGGTAAAACACTAACGTCCACAATGGCGGTTTATTTAAACGCGATTACTGGTAAGGGTGTACATGTTGTTACAGTCAATGAATACCTTGCTGGACGTGATGCTGAGGAAATGGGGCAACTGTATAATTTCTTAGGATTATCAGTAGGACTAAACTTAAATAGCCTATCTAAAGAAGAAAAACGAGCTGCCTATGAAGCGGATATTACGTACAGTACAAACAATGAGTTAGGTTTTGACTATTTACGCGATAATATGGTGCTTTATAAAGAAGAGCGTGTACAACGTCCGCTACATTATGCAGTTATCGATGAGGTTGACTCGATTTTAATCGATGAAGCACGTACGCCGTTAATTATTTCAGGACAAGCTGGGAAATCAGCTCAACTGTATAAGCAGTCGAATGCATTTGTGCGTATGTTAAGTGCAGAAACAGATTACACGTATGAAGAATCGACAAAGGGTGTTACGTTAACAGATGCTGGTGTCGAAAAAGCTGAAAAAGCATTCGGTATCGATAATTTGTTCGATTTGACCCATGTGCGTTTAAACCATGCCATTAACCAATCATTAAAGGCACACGTCAGTATGCATAATGATGTCGATTATGTGGTGCAAGACGGCGAAATCGTTATTGTTGATGGTTTCACTGGTCGTTTAATGAAAGGTCGTCGTTATTCTGATGGTCTTCACCAAGCAATTGAGGCCAAAGAAGGCGTGGATATTCAAAATGAATCCATGACAATGGCAACAATTACATTCCAAAACTACTTCCGTATGTATGAAAAGCTTGCCGGTATGACGGGTACAGCGAAAACAGAGGAAGAAGAATTCCGTAATATCTACAATATGAATGTTATTGCGATTCCGACGAATAAGCCGATTGCACGTGATGACCGTCCAGATTTAATTTTTGCTTCGATGGAAGGAAAATATAAGGCGGTGGCGGCAGATATCGCCGAGCGCCACAAAGCTGGACAACCAGTGCTTGTTGGTACGGTTGCGATTGAAACGTCTGAAATTATTTCGGATTTATTAAATAAACATAAAATACCACATAACGTATTGAATGCGAAAAACCATGAGCGTGAGGCTGAAATTATCGCAACTGCTGGTGAAAAAGGTGCGGTAACGATTGCTACAAACATGGCTGGTCGTGGTACAGATATTAAACCAGGTGAAGGTGTATTAGAACTCGGTGGTTTAGCGGTTATTGGTACAGAGCGTCATGAATCTCGCCGTATTGATAATCAGCTACGTGGCCGTTCTGGTCGACAAGGGAACCCTGGGGTAACGCAGTTCTATTTATCACTCGAAGATGAATTAATGCGCCGCTTTGGTTCTGACAATATGAAAGCAATGATGATGAAGCTTGGTATGGACGATACACAGCCGCTTCAATCGAAAGTTGTTTCAAAGGCGGTTGAATCCGCGCAAAAACGTGTAGAAGGTAATAACTTCGATTCACGTAAACGATTACTTCAATATGATGATGTATTACGTCAGCAACGTGAAATCATTTACAAAGAGCGTTATGAAGTTATTGAAACAGATAACATGCGTGATCTTGTTGAGTCAATGATTACAGAAGCAATCGAACATGTTGTTGGTCTTTATACGCAAGGTGAACAAAGTGAGTGGAATCTAAAAGCAATTGAAGATTATGTCGCTGGAAACCTACTAGATGAAGGTGTTTTAAAGGCGGCTGACTTACAAGGGAAATCTGTAGAGGAAATTACAAAGCTGATTTCAGATGCAGTCCAAAGACGTTATGATGAAAAAGAAGCTGAATTGACACCAGAGCGTATGCGTGAGTTCGAAAAAGTTATTTTACTTCGTTCAATCGATACGAAATGGATAGATCATATTGATGCAATGGATCAATTACGTCAAGGTATCCACCTTCGTGCATACGGACAAAATGATCCACTACGTGAGTATCAGTCAGAAGGTTTTGCGATGTTCGAGGAAATGGTAGCCTCTATCCGTGAAGACGTTGCGAAATATGCAATGAAAGCAGAAATTCGCAGTAATTTAGAACGTGAAGAAGTTGCGAAAGGACAGGCTGTGAATCCTAAAGAGGACGGCGCACCTGCACCTAAAAAGCGACCAGTACGTAAAGCTGAAAATATTGGTCGTAATGACTTATGTCCTTGTGGTAGCGGCAAGAAATTTAAAAACTGCCACGGTACAGTTCAATAAATGTAATTTTATAGAAACAGCCACTTTTAACATATTGTTGAAAGTGGCTGTTTTTTGTCTATAGTAAAAGGTGCAAATGATTTCATTATAAATTAATGTGAATATATACGTAGTTCACAAACAAAATTCAGAATTGATAGACAATTGAATGTTTACAGTATACAATAATGGTAACAATAGGAATTTAGTTGGATTTGATACATAGTTCTACTGCCGAAAACCGTGCTTAAAGAATAGATTTTGAAAGTTGTGGAGGACTAAGTACCTCTTATTCATGAGAAAAAGGCTTGAGCTTGCAGCGCACATGCTAAAGGCCAAACCTGAGATGTCAGTAAAAATTAGATAGAGGCGAAATAGGATTTACTTAAAAATTAAAGTAGGGAGAATAGATTGTTTAAAAGAAAATGAGACTGGTCACTTAGTTACAGCAAATGAATTTTATCGTTGAATAGTGAACAAAGTAGCTTTCTTTGAACAAAGGAGGTGATTTATTGTGGTGTCATAAAAAAATCCTCGAGTAATGAAGTCCTAGTTAGACATACTCGAGGAAAAACGTTGGAGTATACCAACATACTTAGTATACTCCTTTTTTGAAAGTGTGACAAAAAATTAGAGGAGGTAAATACATGTTTAAGGAAAGCAAGTACATTATGAATTACGAAACAATGCTGTTTAAGCCTGAGTATGATTCATTTGGAAATTTATGTACGCGTGTTATTGAAAAGAACGGTCAGTTAGTAGCGAATTTAGCACCGACTCAATTAATGGATTTTAATTTGCGATATTTTGGTTCTAGCTTAAGAGGGGCGTTTGATGGTTCAAAGATGATTTTAGGTAAATTAAATAAGAACCCAATCATTGTGCAAGAAAGATTAAATATCTTGTGGTTTCCAAGTAGATCACCTTTAAGCCCTGAATGTACTTGGTTTGCAGTGCATCATATTGATGATTATCAAGCCGTTGATAAAAAGAGGACAAGAGTAATTTTTTTTAATGGTAGTGAAACTATTGTTGATGTAAGTATAAAAGCATTTGAGCATCGTATTCAACGTGCGTATGTACTAAAGTATAGGTTAGAAAAAAGAACAAAGCTTATGCTGGTGCAAAATGACAATATAAAAATACTTTAACGAATGGATTTAGGTTTAAATCAAGAAGATACTTAGGAAATGGATATTGCACGTGCTCTTCATGTTGATGGACATGAAATAGCACGTGCTATTTTAGTTTACAAATTATGCTGTATAGTTGAAAAAAGTATGTTTTCTACAATAAAAAAGCTATAATAAAGCGATACGGATTTTATTTTGAAGAAATCCATAAAAAATGTTCGGGGGATTTATACATGATTGAATTATCAGATGTACGTAATGCGTTAGACACAACAGCCAAGAAATTGGCTGACTTTAGGGGGTCTCTTTGACTTAGAAAACAAAGAGGCACGTATTCAGGAATTAGATGAAATGATGTTAGAGCCAGGTTTCTGGGATGACCAAAATGGAGCACAAGTGGTCATCAATGAGGGCAACGGCTTAAAGGCAATCGTTAATGAGTATAAAGAGTTAGTGGATACGCATGAAAATTTAGATATGACGTTAGAGTTATTGCGTGAAGAGCCAGATGAGGAATTGCAAGAAGAGCTTGGCAATGAGCTTGTTGAATTTAAACAAAAGATTGCTGATTTTGAGTTGCAACTATTACTAAGTGGACCGTATGATCAAAATAATGCAATTTTAGAGTTACATCCAGGTGCGGGTGGTACGGAGTCTCAGGACTGGGGTTCTATGCTGTTACGTATGTATACACGTTGGGCTGAAAAACGCGGTTTCAAAGTAGAAACAGTGGATTATCTGCCTGGTGATGAAGCGGGTATTAAGTCGGTTACATTATCCATTAAAGGACATAATGCTTATGGTTATTTACAAGCTGAAAAAGGTGTACACCGTTTAGTGCGTATTTCACCGTTTGATTCTTCAGGTCGTCGTCATACATCGTTCGTATCTTGTGATGTAATGCCGGAATTTGATGATAATATCGAAGTTGATATTCGAACAGAGGATTTAAAAATTGATACGTACCGTGCAACTGGTGCTGGTGGTCAGCATATTAATACGACGGATTCAGCTGTACGTATTACCCATATTCCAACAGGGACAGTTGTACAATGTCAGGCAGAACGTTCACAAATTAAAAACCGTGAAAAATGTATGACGATGTTAAAAGGTAAACTATATCAATTAGAAATCGATAAACAACAAGCACAACTCGATGAAATTCGTGGTGAGCAAAAAGAAATTGGATGGGGCTCACAAATTCGTTCTTACGTATTCCACCCTTATTCAATGGTAAAAGATCATCGTACAAATGAAGAGACGGGAAATGTTAGTGCAGTAATGGATGGCGATGTAGATCCGTTCATTAATGCCTATTTACGTTCACGTATCGGATAATAGTAAACCTCAGGAGTTAGAGAATTCCTGAGGTTTTTTATATTCAAGTAAACTCTTGAAATGGAGAATGATGAGTTAGTCGTTCTCGTTCCTCGACATAATGTTTATAGAGCATTGAAGCATTGACAAATTGCTTACTGATGGATGCATATTTGACTGGAAGCTCGATTCGCACACCGTTAATCAATGTTAGTAAGCTACCGGATTGGCTAGGAGTAATATTTTTAATAGCATGTAAACCAATCCAGATATTATGTTCCGAGTTTGGCGAATACGTAGGTAGAAAAATACAAGGAAGTCCAAAATCATAGGCAACAACAATTGGTAATTTGTGCTGGTTTCCAAAAAAACGTCTTGCAGAATTTCTAGCAGCTTCATAGGTTGTACCAAGAGAAAGGCAGGATTTCCGAATGACATGCATCGGCTTGCGTGTCACTATTAACTCATTGTGCTTGTCAATTACACATGTGAAAATTTTCGATTCGTGTTTTACTGGTTGCAATAAATACGTATTAAAAGACATTAAGTATGCATTAACATATTTGTTTGACATTGCATTTCCTCCTTATTTCTGAATGTAATACTTAGGTTAATGCTAAAATGCAAAATTGGAAAATAACCTATTTAACGAAATTCTCTAAAAGAATTCGCCAAATTTATAGAGAATAAAAGCGTTTTATTTTCAGAAAATTTGATGAATAGAGTATTTTTTACATTATTACACATTGCATTTTAGTTTCAATTTTCTTATAATTTAGAAAAGGATCGAGGTGAGATCGTTGGATAAATATTATTCGTACACAGATTTTTTAAAAGCTGTCGGTCAATCGAAGAAGGTTAATGAGGCTGAAAAATTATTGAACGAGATTTATTTAGATTTATTTTTAAATCGTATCCAGCGTACGTATCGTGAAGAACAACTGGTTGTCCTAATAGATCAAGCACTCGATGAGAAGGATGAATGCGCTTTTCATCTATATGCGAGTGAACTTGAGATGCTACACCGTGATGCAAGTGAATAATATGACAAACCCGCTCTTCTACAGAAGGAGAGCGGGTTTTTTCAATGTTGTGTGGGGTAAATATTAATTTCATATTGGTAACGCTATAAGATGTTTCGAATTTGCCAAGACTAGTATAAAAAAGGGCTCTAGCACTTTCTTATAGTTAACTGAAACGTATGTTCGTTAAATGTTAGATATTTTAATACTGCTATGCTAAAATATATGTAAGTGATCAATTACGCCTTTGCGTTATTGCGTCTAGATTTTGAATTGTGGTTAGGCCTGCGTGATGCAGGTTAGTTAGCCGTTGTCGCATGGATGCGACGAAATTAGGATAACATCCTCTCTGCCTTTCAAAAACTATGACATCCGCCGGAGGATTTAACCTGATTCAGTGAGCGTTTGGACACCTATTGAATCAGATATTATACTTGCATTTTTCCTGCCACTTATGGAAGTGGGGGATTTCTACTGAATCGTGTTAAACGGAAAGGATGGGAAAAGGTGGAGCAATTTGATTTACAATCATCGTATCAGCCCAATGGTGATCAGCCGCAAGCTATTGCAGAGCTTGTGGCTGGCGTAAATGCTGGTAAACGCCATCAAACTTTACTTGGTGCAACAGGTACTGGTAAAACTTTTACGATTTCAAATGTTATTCAGCAAGTGAAAAAGCCAACACTGATTATGGCACATAACAAAACACTTGCGGGTCAACTATATAGTGAGTTTAAAGAATTTTTCCCTAATAATGCAGTTGAATATTTTGTTAGTTACTATGATTACTTTCAACCAGAGGCCTATGTACCGCAAACGGATACGTATATCGAAAAGGATTCGAGCATTAATGATGAAATTGATAAACTGCGCCACTCTGCAACTTCTGCCCTTTTTGAGCGTGAGGATGTCATTATTATTGCCTCAGTTTCGTGTATCTATGGCTTAGGTTCGCCGGAAGAATATCGTGAAATGGTCGTATCTATACGTACGGGCATGGAAATTGAGCGCAATCAGTTATTACGTAAGCTAGTGGATGTACAATACGAACGAAATGATGTGAACTTCACCCGAGGGACATTTCGTGTTCGAGGAGATGTTGTAGAAATTTTCCCAGCCTCACGTGATGAACATTGTGTACGTATTGAGTTTTTTGGTGATGAAGTGGATCGTATTCGTGAGGTCAATGCGTTAACGGGTGAAATTTTGGCAGAACGTGACCATGTCGCTATTTTCCCTGCATCTCACTTCGTTACCCGTGAAGAAAAAATGTTGAAAGCCATTGAAAATATTGAAATAGAATTAGAAGAAAGACTCGCTTATCTTCGTGCAGAAGATAAGTTATTAGAGGCTCAGCGTTTAGAGCAACGTACACGCTATGATTTAGAAATGATGCGTGAAATGGGTTTTTGTTCGGGTATAGAAAACTATTCACGTCATTTAACATTACGTGAAGCAGGTGCGACACCATACACATTAATTGATTATTTCCCGGATGATTTTCTACTTGTTGTAGATGAAAGTCATGTGACGCTGCCCCAAGTACGCGGTATGTACAATGGTGACCAGGCGCGTAAGGGTGTCCTTGTAGAGCATGGTTTCCGCTTACCGTCCGCACTTGATAACCGTCCACTACGTTTTGAGGAATTTGAGAAACGTATACATCAAGCGATATTTGTATCAGCAACACCAGGACCATATGAACTAGAGCATACACCTGAAATGGTAGAACAAATTATTCGTCCGACAGGCTTACTTGATCCAATTATTGAAGTACGCCCAATTGAAGGACAAATTGATAATTTAATTGATGAAATTCAAGAGCGGATTACGCGTAATGAGCGAGTTCTTGTGACGACATTAACGAAAAAAATGTCGGAAGATTTAAGTGCTTATTTGAAGGAAATGGGCTTGAAAGTGGAATACTTACATTCGGAGATTAAAACACTTGAACGTATTGAAATTATTCGGGAACTGCGTAAAGGCACGTATGATGTATTGATTGGGATTAATTTATTGCGTGAAGGGCTGGATATTCCTGAGGTATCACTGGTGGCGATATTAGATGCGGATAAGGAAGGCTTCCTACGTTCTGAACGTGCACTGATTCAAACAATTGGACGTGCGGCGCGTAATTCTAATGGACGTGTGATTATGTATGCCGACAAGATGACTGATTCGATGAAAAAGGCGATTGATGAAACCCAGCGTCGTCGTACATTGCAAATAGCGTATAACGAAGAACATGGTATTACGCCTACAACAATTGTGAAGAAGATTCCAGATATTATTCGTGCAACACAAGTAGCGGAGGAAGATGAAACGTACGTTACAAAAGTGACAAAAGGTAAGAAATTAACAAAGGCTGAGAAGGAGAAATTACTTGCTTCTCTTGAAATAGAAATGAAGGAAGCGGCGAAGGCACTTGATTTTGAACGTGCGGCTGAACTTCGTGATACCATCTTTGAATTGAAGGCAGAAGGGTGATTTTGTGAAAAATACAGAAATCGTTGTACAAGGTGCACGTGCACATAATTTAAAAAATATCGATGTCACAATTCCTCGTGATCAGCTCGTTGTTTTAACGGGCTTATCTGGTTCAGGAAAATCTTCACTTGCATTTGATACGATTTATGCGGAGGGGCAGCGTCGATATGTGGAGTCACTGTCCGCTTACGCACGTCAATTTCTTGGGCAAATGGACAAGCCAGATGTTGATGCGATTGAAGGACTTTCACCAGCCATTTCAATTGACCAAAAGACGACGAGTCGTAACCCACGTTCTACAGTCGGTACAGTAACAGAAATTTATGATTATCTGCGCTTATTGTATGCACGTGTCGGTAAACCAATTTGTCCAAATCACGGAATCGAAATCACATCGCAAACAATTGAACAAATGGTGGATCGCCTAGTCACGTATCCAGAACGTACAAAAATGCAGCTATTAGCGCCAATGATTTCTGGACGTAAAGGAACGCATGTGAAGGTATTAGAAGATATAAAAAAGCAAGGCTTTGTACGTGTTCGTATCGATGGTGAATTACGTGATTTAGATGATGCGATTGACCTCGATAAAAATAAAAAGCACTCCATTGAAGTCGTTGTAGACCGCATAGTTTTGAAAGAAGGTATTGCAGGGCGTCTCAGTGATTCGTTAGAAACAGCGCTACGTTTAGCAGAAGGACGTGTGCTAGTTGATGTGATGGAGCATGAGGAATTATTATTTAGTGAGCATCATGCATGTCCAATATGCGGCTTTTCAATTGGTGAATTAGAGCCTCGTATGTTTTCATTCAACAGTCCTTTTGGGGCTTGTACGAGCTGTGATGGACTAGGAACTACACAAGAAGTAGACCTAGAGCTAGTTGTGCCTGATTGGGAACGTTCACTGTTGGAGCATGCCATTGCACCGTGGGAACCGACTAGCTCACAATATTATCCACAGTTATTAAAGGCAGTTTGTGATCATTATGAAATTCCAATGGATGTTCCAGTGAAAGAACTTCCAAAAGAAAAGATGGATAAAATTTTATTCGGTTCGGGAAAAGATAAAATTCACTTCCATTATGAAAATGAATTTGGGAATGTACGTGACCAAATGATTGAATTTGAAGGCGTAGTACATAATGTTGAGCGTCGTTTTAAAGAGACAACTTCGGATTATGTGCGTGAGCAAATGGAAAAGTATATGGCACAGCAAGCATGCCCTTCGTGTAAAGGCTATCGCTTAAAGCCAGAAACGTTGGCGGTAAAAATAGCTGATAAGCATATTGGTGAAGTGACAGAGTATTCGATTCAAGATGCAGATGCATTTTTTAAAAATTTATCTTTATCTGAAAAGGATATGCAAATTGCACGCCTTGTATTTCGTGAAATTGCGGAGCGTCTTGGTTTCTTAATAAATGTTGGCTTAGATTATTTAACACTCAGTCGTGCAGCTGGGACACTTTCAGGTGGGGAAGCACAGCGAATTCGACTAGCAACGCAAATCGGCTCGCGCTTAACTGGAGTACTATATATTTTGGATGAGCCATCGATTGGTCTACATCAACGTGATAATGATCGTTTAATTAGTACGCTGCAAAATATGCGTGATATTGGTAATACGTTAATTGTAGTTGAACATGATGAGGATACGATGCTAGCAGCTGATTATTTAATCGATGTTGGGCCAGGTGCTGGTGTGCATGGTGGTGAAATTGTCGCAGCTGGAACGCCGCAGGAAGTGATGGAAAATCCGGCATCGTTAACTGGACAGTATTTAAGCGGAAAAAAATTCATACCATTGCCAATTGAACGCCGTAAGCCAGATGGTCGCATGTTGTCAATTAAAGGGGCAACTGAGAATAATCTTCAAAATGTCAAAGTTGATATACCATTAGGATTATTCGTTGCTGTAACAGGTGTTTCTGGTTCAGGGAAATCTACATTGATCAATGAAATCTTATATAAATCACTGGCACAAAAGTTGAATCGTTCAAAGGTGAAACCAGGTGCGCATAAAGAAGTAGCTGGCATCGAGGCATTAGAAAAGGTAATTGATATTGACCAATCGCCAATTGGCCGTACACCGCGTTCAAACCCAGCGACATATACAGGTGTATTTGATGATGTTCGAGATGTCTTTGCAACCACGAATGAAGCGAAGGTGCGCGGTTATAAAAAAGGTCGCTTTAGCTTCAACGTTAAAGGTGGACGCTGTGAAGCTTGTCGTGGCGACGGCATTATTAAAATCGAAATGCATTTCTTGCCAGACGTGTATGTGCCATGTGAGGTTTGTCATGGCAAACGCTATAACCGTGAAACGCTAGAAGTAAAATATAAAGATAAAAGCATTGCCGATATTTTAGATATGACAGTTGAAAATGCAGTCGTATTTTTCGAAAATATTCCGAAAATCCAGCGGAAATTACAGACCATTGTCGATGTTGGATTAGGATATATTAAATTAGGGCAACCTGCAACTACGCTATCCGGTGGGGAGGCGCAACGAGTAAAGTTAGCCTCTGAATTGCATCGTCGATCAACAGGCAAATCGTTTTATATTTTAGATGAACCAACAACAGGTCTTCACACGGATGATATTGCACGATTACTTGTTGTATTGCAGCGTCTTGTAGAAAACGGAGATTCTGTGTTAGTTATTGAGCATAACCTAGATGTTATTAAAACAGCCGATTATATTATTGATCTTGGACCTGAAGGTGGCGACAAAGGCGGTACAATTATTGCAACAGGTACACCTGAGAAAGTAGCAGAAGTGGAAGGTTCCTATACAGGGAAATACTTAAAACCTATTTTAGAACGCGACCGTAAGCGTATGGATACAGTTTTAGAAAAAGCTACAAAATAAATGTATTAGTGTCCGTATTGTGCAGGCATATGTACTATGCGGACATTTTCTTTAATCAAAGTGAAACTTTTGGTAGTACGAAGCGTAATAATAGTATAACGAACTGAGGGAGGCTTTTGATTTATGCAAAATGAACGTCAACGAATTTTAGAGCTGGTGGAAAAAGGAACAATTTCAGCGAAAGAGGCGATTACATTATTAGAATCATTAGAGAAACCTAGCAATACCGCTCAACGTGTTATAGAGAAGACGGCAGAAGAAGAGACATTTTCGAAAAAAGAGGATTCTTTCTTCAATGAAGCCAAGAAAGAAGAACAGCATGACAAAAGTGATGCTGACTATAAGAAATACTTCCAAGAAGAAATGCATGATTTCCGTAAAGATTTATCACAAATCGGTTCGATTTTTATGGACATGATGAATACAGCTGTGAAAAAAGTAAAAGAATTTGATGTATCCACACCTTTTGGTGATAGATTGGAATTTGCACATACAGAGGAACTAGTAGCTTCTGACGTGCAAAATATTTTTGTGGATTTACCGAATGGGAGTTTTTCATTCGAGCCAAGTGAAGGCGATAACATCCAGGTAATGTGCAAAGTAAAAGCCCCGTTTATCAATGAAAATGATGAGGAAACACGTACAAATTTCTTAAATCAATTTGTTGTGAAAAATGACGAAGGTACTTTGCGTATTTTAAGTCATTTAAAAATAGCGCAAGTGAATGTGAAGGTGCTTGTACCAGAGCAAAAGTTTGAAAAATTATCTGTTCGACTAATGAATGGGAGCGTTACATTACGTGATTCAGTGTTTGAAGAATTGAAATTAAAAACATTAAATGGTCCAATTAAAGGGGCATCTCTTACATTTAATAAAGCAAAAGTTGATTCTTCTAACGGTTCAATTGAATTAATAGGCGTACATGGCAAAGATCTAGAAGCTGAAACTTTGAATGGGCGCGTTTATGTAGACGGTGCACTCGATGAAGTTGAGGCCAAATCAGTGAATGGACATGTCGTTGTGACAACATGTTCGAGTAATTCGTCCAAAATTAAAGCTCAGACTGTTGCAGGAACAGTAGAATTATACGTTCCAAGTACGATTTCACTTAGTGGGAAAATTGTGACGAACTTTGGTAAAGTAGATGTAGGTATTCAGGATGTATCGAAGATTGAAACACAGGATCAATTTTTATCAAAATTAGTACGTTTCGATAAAGAAGTAGAAGGAGCGAACCGTTTGTTTATCGAAGGTGAATCGAAAACAGGTACGGTTTTAGTACGTTATACGACAACGGATGAGCAGCAAGTTTAAATAGTACTTCAGCATTCAAGCTACGCATAAGTATAGCTTGAATGCATTTTTTTTTGTCGTTTTCTCGATTATGCTTGTTTGAATATTGGCAATACGAATGGAAAATGACAAAAACTTACACAGAATGAAATGAAATTGTAATAAAAAAACATAGATTGAGTGTTATAATAGTAAGGTGAAATATAACTTATGTTTAATAGATTTAGGTGGTTTGAAAAATGATAGAGATGAAAAATGTGACAAAAAAATATCCAAATGGAGTCGTTGCGACAAATGGGATTTCCGTCAATATAAAACAAGGCGAATTTGTCTATGTCGTGGGTCCAAGTGGTGCTGGTAAATCAACATTTATCAAATTGATGTACCGTGAGGAAAAACCAACATCAGGAGAGATTACAGTAAACGGTATCGATTTAGGGACATTAAAAAATAAAAAAGTACCATTTTTACGCAGACAACTTGGTATAGTTTTCCAAGATTTTAAATTATTACCTCGTTTAAATGTGTATGAAAATGTAGCTTTTGCTTTAGAAGTAATTGAAGAAGAGCCAAAGGAAATCCGTCGTCGTGTGATGGAAGTTTTAGACCTTGTAGGGTTAAAACATAAAGCCCGTATGTTCCCAAATGAGCTTTCTGGTGGGGAACAACAACGTGTATCAATTGCACGTTCAATTGTGAATGTCCCGAAAGTGGTTATTGCCGACGAACCAACGGGGAATCTTGATCCTGAAACGTCATGGGATATTATGAATTTGTTTGAAGAAATTAATGCACGTGGAACAACAATTGTGATGGCAACGCATAACCGTGAAATTGTAAATACAATTCGTCGACGCGTTATTGCAATTGAAGGCGGTATGATTGTCCGTGATGAGCACGGAGGTGACTACGGCTATGAAATTTAATACAATAAAACGTCATTTTAGAGAAAGTTTTAAATCACTTGGTCGAAATAGTTGGATGACGATTGCTTCGGTTAGTGCTGTTACAGTGACGCTTATCTTAGTAGGAGTTTTTGCTCTTATAATGATGAACTTAAATAAGGCAGCATCGGATTTAGAAAATGATGTAGAAATTAAAGTGTTAATTGATGAAACAGCTGATGAAACAGCTGAAAAAGCATTGCTTGCCAAAATTGAAAAATTACCAGAAGTTGCAGAAATGACCTATTCGACGAAAGAAGAAGAGTTAACAGACTTAGTAAAAGATTTCGGTGATGATTTTAAATTATTTGAGCAAAGTAACCCGTTACGCAATGTTGTTTATGTGAAGGCATCAGATCCACAGCAAACAGTGAATTTGGCGAAAAAAATTGATAAATTCGACTTCACATATGACGTTAAGTATGGCGAAGGTAAAGTTGAAAAGCTATTTAGCGTGTTAAATATTAGTCGTAATGTAGGGCTTGTACTTATTTTAGGGTTATTATTTACAGCGATCTTCTTAATTTCGAATACGATTCGTATAACGATTATTGCTCGTCGCGATGAAATTGAAATTATGAAACTTGTAGGTGCGTCGAACTCTTTCGTGCGTATCCCATTCGTACTGGAAGGTATGTGGCTCGGTGTTTTGGGTTCAATTATCCCGATTGCGGTTGTCATAACCCTTTATCACAATGTATATAAAAATATTGCTCCACGATTACAGGGTGAATTTATCCAATTACTCGAATTCTCACCACTTGTGTACCAAGTAAGCGGTCTACTGTTACTAATCGGTGTTCTAATTGGTGTTTGGGGAAGCTTCATGTCCGTACGAAAGTTTTTAAAAATTTAACTTAATTTCGTAACACACTTGAAGCTTGAGTTTAATATAGTTGAAAAATATTATGAAACAGTCGAAGGGAGTTCATTCGGTGAAAAGTACGCAACATAAATCAACAAAATTTTTTGTAGCAGTAGCTGCACTATTCCTTTTTATCCAAACTCCATCAGCGTATGCAACTAATATATCGGATTTAAAAGATGAGAAGAAACAAGTAGAAACGAAAAAGAACGAATTGAATTCGTCTATTAATGCAAAGTCAAATGCTATTAGTTCAATTGAAGAAAAACAACAAAATTTAGTAGATCAAATCCAAACGTTAAATGCTGAAATTGATAAAACAAATAGTAATATCAAAGCAGTTTTAGCGGAAATTGATGTTGCGAATAATGAAATTGAAGCATTAAAAGGTTCAATTGAAGAACTAATGCGAAAAATTGAAGAACGTGATGAACTATTACAAGAGCGTGCACGTGCGATTCAGGCTGGAGGCTCGGTTAGCTATTTAGATGTATTACTGGGTTCTAATAGCTTTGTAGATTTCATCGACCGTTTCTCCGCAGTAAATGCATTACTTGAAGCAGATCGTCAAATTATGCGTGATCAAAAGGAAGACAAACAAAAGTTAGAAGAGCAGAAGCAAGTACTTGAAGATAAACGTCAAAATCTTGAAGGAAAAAAGACTGAGTTACAGAATTTGAAATCATCTTTAGATGGTCAAAAATCTGAGAAAAATAAATTAGTAGACGAATTAGAAAAAGAGCAAGAAAAGCTTAAATCTGAAAAGGTTTTACTTGAAAAAGAATACTCAGAGGCACTTGAAATTAGTGAAGAGTTGCAAAAGAAAATAATTTCCGAACAAAACCGTTTAGCTGAAATTGCTCGTCAAGAAGAAGCAAGACGTAAAGCTGCCGCAGCAGCTGGCAATGCAAATGGAGGTTCTTCTTCTTCAAATGTTAATGCACCAGAATCAAATGGTACATGGATAAAGCCAACAAATGGACGATTAACGTCTCCATACGGCTGGCGTAATCTTGGTGCTGGTCCAGAGTTCCATTATGGTGTCGACCTAGCAAATAAGACAGGTACCCCAATCTGGGCTGCTGCAGACGGGGTTGTTTCTTATGCAGCTCCACTAAGCTCATATGGAAATGTGGTAATACTGACGCATTCCATCAATGGGCAAATTTATACAACAGTTTATGCGCATTTAAGTGCGTTCAACGTAAGCACCGGTTCAGTTGTTACTCAGGGCGATCAAATTGCAGCAATGGGTAGTACGGGACGTTCAACAGGTCCTCATTTACACTTTGAGCTACATAACGGTACTTGGCAAGGACAAGCTGTAGGTAGCGTGAACCCACTACTTTATATTCCAATATAATATGATTCAGTAGGTGTCCAAACGCCTACTGGACGCAATTACGCCGAGGTGTAGTTGATTAACATAAAAGAGCTATAGACTAGGAGATTTCTAGTTTATAGCTCTTTTTGTCGGATGTAAGGTGGATGTCGATAAATTCGGGAATGTATCCGATAAAAATGAAAAGTTGGGTGATAAATATAGATATTGGGGCGATAAATCTGAAAACATGTCGATAATCCAATAATACTAAGGACAATTGGCATGTTTTACTTATAATTTTTACTATTGGGGGTCTCTAACACAAGAAAAGAGTCTTTGCCAATTTCACTTGTTATCTATTGGAACAAGCATCAGATAGCGGCTTGAGTTTTCTTTTAATACTTGACGGGGTATTTTTGCAAGCCCATTTCGTACAAAATATTGGTATGTTAGGTATTTACGGCGTTTTCTTGAACACCTTGTGAAATGATAATAATGAAAAATGATTATATGCTATGCTAATGACATCAATAATGGCGGAGGAAGTGACGTGTGGATAATACAGAGTGGTTTTCAATACGTACATTAACGCTACCAGCGACAGCTATAGCATTGTTATTGGCGTTTTTTATCGTGTGGTTTATTTTACGCATGCAATTTTCCAAACAATGGGCGGGGGTATATGGCGATGCAGTATTTACGTTTATCTTTGTGTGGAAATTTAGCCTAATTGTGACTGATTTTTGGTCAGTAATTGAACAACCATTAGCACTTCTCTATTTTAATGGGGGGACAATAGGTGTCTACTTGGGTGTGATAGCGGTGTTGTTGCAATTTGTCTGGAAAAAACAAAAGATACAGTTCGATACAGAAGGTGTAACAGCAAGCGTTTGGGCAATACTTTTAACGCAATCAATTTACCAATGGTTCGTGGTATTATTAAATGATAATCCGGTAAAAAGTGAAATAATTACCTTAATAGTGCTAAGTATACTAACCATTTTCATACTATGGAAAATAACAGTACATACAAAAGCATTATTGATATACACAGTGGGTCTAATGATTGTGGCAGCGTTTCAACCACAAAGCTTATGGCAAACGGCTGTAGGGGTAAGTATGGCGCTCTTTATACTTGGCTACATATTGATTCAACAAGTGGGGGGAAGGAAATGAAAAAGAATATTGGTTTACTTGTCATCGTACTATTAGTAGCGGTGATGATTAGTACATATGTTAAACAACAAATTGATAAGGATCAAGAAATCGATGCCGCTTCACTTGGAAAAGAAGTAGAAGACCGAGTGATTGGACTGGAAAAGGGAGATACACCTCCTGATTTCACGTTAACATCACTTGAAGGTGAAAAGGTAACATTAAGTGAATTACGAGGGAAAAAGGTCATTCTGAACTTTTGGAATACTTGGTGTCCGCCATGTAAAGCAGAAATGCCGCATATGCAAAATTATTACGAGCAATATGCAAAAGATGAAAATGTAGAAATTTTAGCGGTCAATTTAACTGCTGGTGAACGTGATGTAACAGCAGATGCGAGGGTTAATACCGTTATGACATTTAAAAATAGCTATGAATTAACATTTCCTATTTTACTCGATACTAAAAAGGAAGTTTGGATGGATTATCAAATAATAACGATTCCAACAACGTATTTTATTGATTCGAACGGTACTATTCAACACACGATTCAAGGTCCGATGAATAAGGATATGCTTGAAAGTTATGTGAGATCTCTAGATTAAATCGAGTTACTTTGCTACAGAAAATAAATTTGTCTCAAAAACATTTGAGGTAAATTTTTTTTTTGTATGTTTGAAAAAAGCTTGTCATACAGTAAAGAAACGAAGGAGGGGAAGCTTGCGCAAGATTACCGCAATTGTCGGCATACTTGTCATTGGGTTGTTGATAGGTAGTGGGATTTTCTTTGGTTGGTTTAGTATTGGGAACAACAAACAAAGTGTAACGCAGGTCGAATCGATTAATAAGGCTTTAGATTTAATTCAAGATCAATCAGTTTATAGTACAGAAAAAGACGTACTCGTTGAAGGGGCTCTTCGAGGGATGGCGGATGCCATTAAAGATCCGTATAGTACATATTACTCGAAGGAAGAAGCAGCACAACATCGACAAATGTTGGCAGAAGAAAGAGTAGGTATCGGTATTGAATTGACGGAAAATAACGGGAAATTTATTGTTGTGTCACCTGTTCGTTCATCGCCTGCAGAAAAGGCCGGAATGCGTTCACTTGACGAAATTGTACAAGTTGATGATGTACGAATAGACGGTAAAACGATGAACGAATTAATGCATTTAATTCAAGGTGAAAAGGGGACATCTCTTACAGTTGTTGTTTATCGACCAAGTGAAGATAAGCATATAAAAATGACGATGGAACGAGCAGCAATTTCCAATAAGACAGTAACAAGTGAAGTTGTAATGGTAGAAGATACCGCAATTGGCTATGTAGAAATCTCACTTTTCGGTGAGAAAACTGCAGAGGAATGGGTTGCAGAAACGAGCAAATTATTACGAAAAGATATAGAGGGGCTTGTGGTTGATGTACGTGACAATCCAGGTGGGTATTTACATAGCGTAGCGGCGCTAGTGAGTAGTTTGGTAGATAATGGCAAGGTATTTGCATACATGCAAAATGGCGAGGGCGCTATGGAGCCATTAAAGACGAGCACAGAAAGTTTTGATGAAAAATATTTACGTACCATGAAGAAAATTCCGATTGTCCTCTTACAAAACGAAGGGAGTGCATCGGCGAGTGAAGTATTGGGTGGCGCGTTGAAGAGTTGGGGACGTGCTTCAATTGTGGGCGTGACAAGCTTTGGAAAAGGAACAGTGCAGGAATCGTGGGAACTACCAAATGGTGGCGAGATGAAATTATCGACAAAAAAATGGCTTACACCGAAAAAAGAATGGATTCATGGGAAGGGTATTGAAGCAAGTTTGAAAATTGAACAAAATGAATTATTTGCAATACAATTGCATCCGTTAACAGGACAATTTAAAACGGGTGATATGAGCGAGGAAATTGCTTATACTCAAAATGCCCTGAAAAAACTTGGTTATCAAATCGTTCGTTTAGATGGTTACCTAGATGAAGCGACAGAAGAAGCTGTTAAGCTATATAGAAAGCAGAAGAAGTTAGTAAGCGCAGAAGGTGACGTTTATGTGGATACAACATTCTTTAGTAGCTTAAACGAAACATTAAAAGTCTATAAGGAAGATCGCAAAAATGACGCACAATTCCAAATGGCTTCGAGTTTTTTAATGCACAATATTGAACAATAGTCATAGCATTCATTGTGAAAATAGTAGAAGTGTAATACTTCCTACGAGTTTGTACTACGCAAGCGAGTAGTCGTTTGATACAATGAAAACATAGTATTTGAAACAGAAATGGCGGGTGTTCGTATGGCTAGTGATATTTTCATAGAAATTGTAACAGCGATTGGCCGCTTTTTATTGAATCCAGTAGTGTATATAGCAATTGTATTCGCTATATTTTTAGGATATAGCCGTGTAAAGCAGGAGCGAAAGTTTTTTAATCGACGCATCGTATGGGGCTGGACAGAGCTCATTGGTCAATGGAAAAACGGTTGGTTGTTTGCGCTGATTATTTCACTAATTAGCATAGTGGCTGGCCTGGTAGTACCGAAAACATTTTTACTTGTGTTGTTAGCAATATCTGTTGTGGCACTAGTGTTTTTCTTTTTCAACGCGCTATCACCGATTTATACGATGGGACTTGCAACACTCGCCGTATGGGGAATGTATACGTATGATTGGTCATTTTCATGGTGGAAGATTTCATTAGAAGGTATGGATTTGCTAAACGGTGCGATTGTTACGATTACGATTTTAACCGGACTTAGTGTTATTGCAGAGGGCATGCTTATTCGTCGTGTAGCTACGACAGTATCATCACCGCGGATTGAAAAAACAAAACGTGGCATGCAGGCAATCGTTTATATAACTAGGAAATTGTGGGTATTACCGATCGTCTTTATTATACCTGGGGGGGCGATACCCTCATATCTTCCCTTCTGGCCACATTTTTCATTAGGAGAAACTACATTTGCACTGGTGTTATTTCCTATAGTGATTGGCTTTTCCAAAAAAACGAGAAAACAAGTACCGGTTATTCAGCTTCCACAAATGGGTCGCGCCGTCTTGTTATTAGGGCAGTTAATTGTAGCGGGGGGCCTTGGGGCGTATTTCGAGCCAATTGTTGGCTTTATTACGCTAGCAGTAGGGGTTATTATACGTCTTGTTATATCAATCTATTATGCATTACAAGATCAAACGGATGTATATGCAGTGGCGCCGAGTACAAGAGGTGCTGTAATAGCGGCGGTGTTGCCTGACTCACCAGCTGAAAAAATGGGGTTACTAGTAGGCGAATGTATTCGTAAGGTCAATGGTCAACCTGTATATACGGAAAGTGAATTATATGAGGCATTACAAATTAATGCGGCGCATTGTCGTTTAGAAGTGCTAGATCGTAACAATGAAGTTCGTTTAACACAGCAAGTAATTTATAGTACGGACCACTACCGTATCGGTTTACTATTAGCTGAGCAGAGGGATTCATAATGGATGTTACTGGGAAGGTAATTCTTGCACTATTTTTACCAGCAGTATTAGTCATCTTATTTACACGCATTACCTATAATCGTTTTGTAGCCCTTGTATTAGCGATTGCGCTTATCGCGGCGTCAGTCTATGCTGGCTACACCACACCACCTATTATATTTGTTGTCGATGCTTTTTCATTAACAGTTGGATTTTGGTTTGCGAGCCAAAAGATGAATAAAAAAGAAAACTAAAAGGTGCCTTGCAGCGTTATTTCTGCAAAGCACCTTTTTACATGAAGAAACGTACACCTGCCATAATGATAACCCCTGCAACAACTGTAATGGACAAACTTTTTGTCACCAGTGCAATTAGTAGCGTTGGCACGAAGGTAATAAATACTGGCCAATCGAGTGTGACATAGCTTTGACTCTCTGTATCCAATAAATTTTCAATGACAAGTGCACTTAAAATACATACAGGTATGAAGCTAAGCCATTTCAATACGACATCAGGTAACTTAACACTGCGCACGAACATGAATGGAATAATACGCGGCAACCAGGTTACTAGTGCACAGCCAATAATAAGCCAAATCATAGAAGCTGTTGTTGTCATTTGTCCGTCACCACCCCAATTGTCGCAACGATCATTGTTGCAACAAGTACTGCTACGTGTGAGGGTACAATATAGGATAAGCCATACATAATGACAGCCATATAGCCGATTAACTTCAAATAATGCATGACTTTGCTTTTTCCGACACTTCCGAGTTGTAATACAAGGAGCGCAACAAACATAGCAATGAGTGCAAAATCTAAGCCCCATTTCTCAGGGGTAGCTACCCACTTTCCTAAAAAGGCTCCTGCAACACAAGATAATATCCAAAATAAATACGCCGTAATATTGAGCCCATCCATCCATTTGCCATACAGTTTGCCATTTTGCATTTGCTTCGTCACAGCAACACCAAATGTTTCATCTGTTAAAAGTGTGCCAAAGCCGACATTCCGTAGCATCGAATGACGAGTAAAATGTGGGGCCAATGTTAAACTCATTAATAAATGGCGTAGATTTACGACAAAAATGGTTACAATGATAGCAGAGGCAGGACTGCTTGTTAAAAGTAGCGCACAAAAAATAAATTGTGCAGACCCTGCATAGACAAGAATAGTTAAAAGAGCAATTTCGAGTATAGATAAACCGGAAGCGGAACCTACAACCCCGAAAGCAAGTCCTATGCTAATATAGCCTAGTAAAGTAGGAATACAATCTTTGACTCCTTGCAGAAAGCTATCGTCGTATGAGGTAGCTGGTCTATCTTGGAGTTCAGTCATACTTGTCATAAATAGGTCATCCTTTCGAAAAAAATCCATGTATAATAATGATGGAATAGTTTGATAGTTCTGATATGTTTATTAAAGTATACATATGTCTTTTAAAATATACAATAGAAATTGGTGAGTAAAGATGGAGCAAATGAGTCGTAATTTAGCCTTTCAATTAAAAAAAATCAGACAGCAACGTAGTTTTAGCTTAGATGATATGGCGAAGTTAACAAGTGTTAGTAAGGCACAGCTCGCACAAATTGAAAAAGGTGAGTCCAATCCAACTGTATCAACCATTTGGAAAATAGCTGCAGGTTTACGTATTTCTTTTTCGTCATTGTTACAGCCACCAACGGCACACTTTATGAAATTTAGCAGTAAGGATGCACCGCATGTTGATGAGGATGAGGGGCGTTATCGTGTATATTCAATTATTCCTTACGATCCAGAGCGTGGCTGGGAGTTTTATAAAATTGAGATGGAGCCTGGGTCATGGAGTAAAAGTGACGCGCATACGGAAGGAGTAGAAGAAACCGTAACTGTTATCCAAGGGCAAGCTTTAATTTCTGCTGGTGATATGCATGAACTATTGGTTGAAGGAGATACACTAGTATTTTCAGGTCATCAAGATCATGAATATAAAAATACATCGGAATCGTTAACGATTTTACATTTAATTTTGCAATATAAATAGAGGTGTTGACACTTGAGTGAATGGTTTACTGTCGAAAATATAGAAAATCTTGCGACGCAATATCGGTCACTTGGGGGGCCACTTATAGGTTTGTTATTGCCATTTTTAGAGGCATTTCTACCGTTTTTACCACTGGTTGTATTCGTTGTGGCAAATGCAAGTGCGTTTGGTTTATGGCTTGGCTTTTTACTGTCATGGCTAGGTTCTGTGGCAGGGTCGTATGTGGTGTTTTTAATCGTCCGCCATTTTGGCAAACATCCAAAGCTACGATTTTTAACTGGTGGAAAAAAGATACAAAGGCTCATTCAATGGGTGGACATGAATGGAATTAGCCCATTATTTGTGCTACTGTGCTTTCCATTTACACCATCGGTACTTGTGAACATTGTGGCTGGGCTTTCACATATTCGTAAGGAATTTTATTTAATCGTGCTTTTAGCTGGTAAATTCGTGATGATTTTAGGGATGAGTGTGCTCGGTTATGATTTAAAAGCATTGCTGACGAGCCCAGTTCGGCTAGTGAGTGCCGCTGTTGCCATTTTAATATTGTGGTGGATTGGGAAATTGATGGAGAAGCGATTAAATGCACGAGTGGAAAAGGATTTGAAGCATGCTCGAAAATTGGATAAAAATGAATAGTTTAGTTGTACACTTAATGTCCTTTGTATCATGTAAAATGGTAGAAAGGATATTTTTTAGAGTTGGACAGGTAAGTTATCAAAGTGAGCCTGTTCTTATGAATAAACACAGTAAAGATAGGGGCGAAGTGGATGTCATTACGAATTATATCTGGCCGTGCAGGAACAGGGAAATCGGCATTTATCCATGAAGAGATTGTTGAACAGTTAAAAAGTGACCCTTTAGGAAATCCGATTTTCATTATCGTGCCAGACCAAATGTCATATTCAACCGAGTATGAGCTCACGAATGGTCATGGCTTGAATGGATTAATTCGAGCGCAAGTAATGACTTTTAAGCGTTTGGCCTGGTTAGTGTTACAGGAAACGGGTGGTATTGCTCGTGAGGAAGTGAATGGCTACGGCTATCGCATGCTTATTCGCAAACTACTTGAGGAACAAAAAAGTGATTTCTCGTTATTCCGACAAGCTGCCGGTAAACGTGGCTTTACAGAAGAAATTGAAGCATTATTACGTGAATTCAGTCGTTACAGCGTTAATAGTGCTGTATTAGCGGAAGTTTCGGAGTCATTAAAGGCAATTGATGCACCGAATACATTGCAGGCAAAAACGAATGATTTACAAATTGTATTACAAGCATTAGAGGAACGACTAGGTACAACCTATGTGGATAGTGAGGGCTATTATCCGATTTTAACTGAGCAATTGAAAAATTCTAATATAATGAAACAAGCGACGGTTTACATTGATGGTTTTACTGCGTTTACAGTGAGAGAATTAGAGCTTGTGAAAGAGCTACTAAAGGTGACAAAGCAAGTTACAGTTGTGTTGCCATTTGACCGCACAGACGAAGCAAATGATGAACAGTCACTGTTTAATGAAGCGGCGACAACAAATCAACGATTACATGATATTGCACAGGAAGAAGGCATTGAGGTCGATGCTCCGCTTCATTTTGTGACGACACATCGCTATCTGACGGGTGATTTACGTCATATAGAGGCGTCTTTTTCTGAAATTATTCCAGAATCGAAACCGTCTTCGGGAGATTTAGCGGTTATAGAGGCATCGAACCGTCGTGCGGAAATTCATGCGATTGCCCGGGAAATAACGAAACTTACGCGACAAGGACAATACCGTTTTAAAGATATCGTATTACTTTACCGTCAGGTAGACGTCTATGACCCACTTATTGCAACGATTTTCCCACAATATGATATTCCAGTGTTTTTAAATTCCAAAAAACCAATGCTACACCATCCACTTATTGAGTTTAGTCGTTCAGTTTTGGAAGTGGTGACGTCTAACTGGAAGTATGAACCAGTCTTTCGAAGTGTGAAAACAGATTTGTTTTTCCCAGTACAGTCGGAACTAAGTGTTTGGCGTGAGCGCGCTGATCGTCTAGAAAACTACTGTCTAGCACAAGGTATTTACGGTGAACGTTGGTTTGAGGAGTCACGCTGGTTTTATAAAAAATATCGTGGGCTAGAGTTCCATTCTCGTGTGCAAACGGACGAAGAACGGGCGATGCAAGCAGAAATTGAAGCTATCCGTGATATTATTCTGATTCCTCTTAAACTATTTCAAGACAAGCTAGAGATGGCGAAAACAGGTCGTGATGTTGCGATTGCCTTATTCGAAATAGTAGAAGATGCTCAGGTATTTGAAAAGCTTCAAGCGATGAAAGATCGAGAGATTGATAAAGGGGATGTACTTGCGGCTAGTGAGCATGACCAAGCTTGGAATCAGTGGGTTGCGGTGCTTGACCAGTTTGTATATATGTTTGGTGAGCAAGAAATGACAGCCGAGGAAGCTGCGAAAATTTTAGATGAAGGTTTCGATACGTTAGAATTTTCACGTATTCCACCTACTTTAGATGAAGTCACGGTGGCGACAGTGGAATTGGCACGTTTGTCAGACATTAAGGTAGCTTTTGTATTAGGAATGAATGATGGTGTTTATCCAACACGTTTGGATTATGAAGGGTTACTGTCGGATACGGAGCGTGAATGGTTTACGCAAATTGGCTATGAGCTCGCACCAACTTCAAAAAATAGACTATTACAGGAAAACTTTTTAGTATATCGTGCCTTAACGACGCCATCTGAAAAATTATACATGACCTATCCTACTGCAGATGAAGAAGGAAAAGCATTACTCGCATCTCTCTATATTAAAAAAATAATCGGTGATGACAAAACAGCTGGATTATTAAGTGGTGTAACGGTGCAACGTATGGTGATTGATCCAATTGAGGAGCTAACAGAAAAAACGGCACTTACTTATTTACGTCATCCTAGAACGGCACTTTCTTACTTAATGGTGCAACTGCGTCAAGCGGAACATAGTCGAGAGCTTGCGCCCGAGTGGTTGGCATTGAAGAAATTTTATGAGCAGGATCCGTACTGGGCGCTTATTTTGCAACGTGTCATGCACCCAGTAACGCATAAAAATGAAGCGGAGGCACTGGAACCGTATATTACGCAAGAATTATATGGTTCAAAATTAACGTCGAGTGTATCGCGCGTGGAAAAATACTTCCGCTGTCCATTCTCACATTTTACGACGTATGGCTTACGTTTAGAGGAGCGTGCTGAGTATCGTCTGGAATCATTTGCGATGGGTGATTTATTTCATGAGGCATTGAAATGGATTACGGAGGAAACACAGCGCCTGCAAATTTCGTGGGTTCGTCTAACGAAACAGCAAATTCAGCAATTGTCACGTCAGGCTGTTGAACAAATTGTGCCGGTATTTTCACATCAGATTTTATTGTCGAGTGCGCGTTATCGCTATATACAGCGCAAGCTTATGCGAATCGTTGAACGTACGATGATGGCGTTGTCCCAGCATGCCAATGTCTCACATTTTAAACCGATTGCAATTGAGGCATCATTCGGTCCAGGGCGTGATGAGCAGTTGCCTCCACTTGAAATTGATTTAGAAGGTGGTAAGAAAATGTATATGCGTGGGCGTATTGACCGAGTGGATAGTGCGACCATAGCTGATCGTTCATATCTGAGAGTTGTCGATTATAAATCATCAAGTCGGGATTTAGACTTAAATGAGGTGTATCATGGGCTTTCACTACAGGTATTGACATATTTAGATGTTGCGATGGAAAATTCTTCGTATTGGCTACCAGGAGATGCGGAGCCAGCAGGCGTTTTATATGTCCATGTGCACAATCCAATGTTGAAACTCGATAAGGATATGGCGGAAAGTGAGATTGAAACGGACCGACTTAAGCAATACAAAATGAAGGGGCTACTGACAGAAAATCCAGAGGTGATTTTGTCGATGGATGAACAACTTGAGGAAGGTGGAGGCTATTCACAAATTGTGCCTGTTTACATGAAAAAAGACGGCACACCATCTGAATCGCAGTCTCGCATCGTACCTGTCAATGATATGAAGAACATTCAACATTTTGTGCGCCAAAAGCACAAAGAAGCAGGGAATGGTATTTTAGCAGGCGATACTGCGATAAGCCCCTATAAATTAAAATCAAAAACAGCGTGTGATTATTGCCAATTCACGTCTGTTTGTCAATTTGACCCATCCGACGGCAAGCAAAGCTATCGCCAATTACCACAAGCAAAGCCTGTGGAAGTCGTTGAGAAAATTCGTGAGGAGTTGAAGTAATATGGTGCAAACAATACCCGTGAAGCCAGCAAATGTCACATGGACAGATGACCAGTGGAAAGCTATTTATGCAAGTGGACAGGATACACTTGTGTCGGCAGCGGCCGGTTCCGGAAAAACAGCGGTGCTCATCAATCGAATGATTGAAAAAGTAGTGGCAACAGAAAATCCTATTAATGTAGATGAACTTTTGGTTGTAACCTTTACGAATGCTTCTGCTGCCGAAATGCGACATCGAATGGCGGAAGCTCTTGAAAAAGCTATCGTAGAAAATCCAACATCTTCGCACTTGCGACGTCAATTAAGTCTTATTAATAAGGCACAAATTTCAACATTGCATTCCTTCTGCTTAGCAATCGTCAAGCAGTATGCGTATATGTTAGAAATCGATCCAGGTTTTCGTATTGCAAACGAGGCGGAAGTGGCGTTATTACGCGATGATGTGCTTGCTGACGTTTTAGAAGCCGCCTATGACACGCCGGATGAGGCAAAGGCACATGCTTTGTATCGACTTATTGATAGCTTTACGTCAGACCGTGATGACCAAGCGATTGAAATATTGATGAGTAAACTCTACGATACATCGCGTGTCCATGCAGAGCCTTTCAAATGGCTAAGAAGTTTACCAGAGGGGTACAAGCTAGCTGATGAAGTGACGATTGATGATTTAGAGTTGTCTCAATATGTAAAGTTGACTGTTAAACACAGTTTAGAGGAAGCATTTGTCCTTATTTCAGAAATGCGAGAGATTACGTTAAAACCTGATGGACCAGCTCCTTATGCAGAAACAGCTGAAATTGATTTTGCCATGATACAAGAGGGCATTCGAATTAGTCGTGAAGGATCTTGGCAAGAGCTATATGATTATTTTGGGACAGTGAAATGGACGAAGTTAAAAAGTGTAAAGAAGGATTCTTTGGCCAACCCTGATTTGCAAGATTTGGCGAAGAAAAAGCGTGAAGCGGCCAAGAAAATTGTCAACAAGATGAAAGAGACATATTTTGTTCGAACACCAGCCCGCCTACTAGAAGAAATTCGCTTAATGGCACCGGCGATCGAAACATTAGTGGAGCTGACTGAACGATTTAGTGAACAGTTTAGTATGGCTAAATTAGAACGTGGCATTATTGACTTTTCAGATTTAGAGCATTTTGCCTTGCAAATTTTAACGGTGGAAGTGGATGGGGGTTTACAGCCATCACCAATAGCATTGGATTTTAAAAAACGTTTTAAAGAAGTACTTGTTGATGAATACCAAGATACGAATATGCTTCAAGAAACGATTTTGCAACTTGTGAAAAGTGGAGATGAACAAGACGGTAATCTCTTTATGGTGGGGGACGTTAAGCAAAGCATTTACCGCTTCCGTTTAGCAGAACCAAAACTCTTTATGCGTAAATATGGAAACTTCGTGGAGGAGCCAGAAGAGACAGGGATGCGTATAGATTTGAATGCGAATTTCCGAAGTCGAAAAGAAGTTTTACATGGGACGAACTATGTATTTGCACAAATTATGGGCGAGCGAGTTGGGGAAATTGACTATGATGATAATGCATCGTTGAAACCGGCCGCACCATATGATGACAAGGAAGTACCAGTAGAGTTAACGATTTTACATCCACCGCAAGAGGAAGCTCTAGATGAAGAAGAACAAGCTGAGTCAGTTGCTAGTGAAGCATCTGAGTTAGAAGAATTGAAAAAATCTCAATATGAGGCGCGTTTTATTATTGAACGGATTCAGCAGTTAATGGCAGAAGGAACGACTGTTTATGATACGAAATCTGGGACAGAACGTCCGTTAAAGTACCGTGATATTGTGATTTTAATGCGCTCGATGACATGGTCAGCAGATTTAGTAGAGGAATTTAAGCTTGCCGGCATTCCGCTCTATGCTGAGTCATCAAAAGGTTATTTTGATGCACTTGAAGTGATGATTATGCTAAATACTTTAAAGGTCATTGATAACCCATACCAAGATATCCCTCTAGCTTCTGTATTGCGTGCACCGTTTGTTGGATTAACGGAAAATGAATTGGCTAAAATTCGTCTAGCAGAGCCGAAAGCGCCATTTTACGATGCTTTAAAGCAGTTCGTACGTAGCGAGGGGCGTGGTGTACAATCGGTAACATTTGAAAAGCTACAACGTTTTATGCTGCAGTTTGAAAATTGGCGTGATTTAGCACGTCGTGGCTCACTGTCGGATTTGATTTGGAAGATTTATTTAGATACGCATTATTACGAAATGGTAGGGGCAATGCCAAATGGTAGGCAGCGTCAGGCGAATTTGCGTGTCTTGCATGATCGTGCCTTGATGTATGAAAAAACAGCATTTCGTGGCTTATTCCGATTCCTCCGTTTTATCGACCGTATGCGTACGCGCGGAGATGATTTAGGAACAGCTAAATCTATTGGTGAAAAAGATGATGTTGTGCGTCTTGTGACTATTCACTCATCAAAAGGATTGGAATTCCCTGTTGTCTTTGTCGCAGGTATGGGGCGTCCGTTCAACAAAATGGATTTCCATAATCCGTATTTATTTGACCAGGATTACGGGTTGGCCGTGAAGGCAATTGATCCTGAAGATCGTATTACGTATACTTCACTGCCATTTTTAGCAATGAAGGAGAAAAAGGAATTAGAAATGCGTGCTGAGGAAATGCGCGTGCTCTATGTAGCAATGACACGTGCGAAGGAGCGACTTGTTTTAGTCGGTTCGGTAAAAAATTGGGAGAAAACACGCGAAAAATGGCAGGATGCACAAAGCTTACCACTGGATGCGCCGTTACAAGAATATTTACGTGCGCGTGCGAATAGCTATTTTGACTGGGTAGGGCCAGCTGTTGCAAGGCATATTGATTTCGCGCCATTAGCAGACGAACCATATAAAACGGTAGACAATCCATCTAGGTGGTTTGTACAAGCCATGTCGACATTAGCATTCGATTACGAAACGCCGATAGATCACGAAGAACTACAAAAAGAATTAGCAACAATAGAAGATCAGGAGTTATTCGATGAAATTAATCGCCGCTTCCAAGCGCAGTATAAGTTCCAAAAATCAACATTAAAACGCTCGAAAACATCGGTTAGCGAAATTAAACGCATCGAAAATTTACAGCGTCAGGAAGAACCTGAATATTTCTTCACTGCCCCCAAAAAACAGGCTTCTACAATTGCACCAAGACCAACATTTTTACAGGAAAAACGCATGACAGGTGCTGAAATCGGTACAGTTGTCCATACAATTATGCAACATGTGCCAAAGTGGGGATTTGCAACTGTGCAAGAGGTTAAAACATTCGTTGAGGATTTAGTAGCAAAACAATTATTAACAGAGGCTGAAGCAAAAGTTGTGCCCAATGAAAAAATTGTGCATTTCTTTACAACAGACATTGGCCAGCGTTTTAAAGAAGCAAAGCAAATTCGTCGAGAAATGCCGTTTACAATTAGTCATGTGGATGAGGATGGCGACGCACAAATCATACAAGGGATTGTGGACTGCTTATTTGAAGATGCACAAGGTAACTGGGTGTTACTCGATTATAAAACCGACCATATTCAAGCGCATTTTGCAGAAGAACCTGCTTTATCTAAAGAAATACTGGGGCGCTACGCTGTGCAATTACGTGTTTATAGTGAAGCCATTGAATCAATATTGCATATTAAAGTCAGTGAAAAAGTATTGTACTTATTCGATATTGGAAGAGAGCTTTATGCGGAATAAGGCAACCTTAAAGAGGGAAAATCAGTCCATTATTAAGGTTCATCACCATAACTAGGAGTTGATTTCCTTTCCGGCTGGGCGCTTTCGGGGGGGCGTCTGATGAGCCGCTTCGGGGCAACAGATGTTTTTTGTAGCGACAGCTACAGGATGTTGGTCACGAAGGCGTTGTCACAGGACGTGACGTTTTTAGCCTTCGTTCCCCTAGTGCTAGCTCCAGGGTCTCATCTAGGACGCTAATCCCCCAGGAAGCTTTGCTCTGTAGCGAAAGGCGAATGCCGTCAGCTACAGAGCAAAGCCTCCACTCCAATCAATAAGCATTATTAAATCAAATGTCATCCCCGACTTTTGGTGATGAACCATTATAAAAAAAGAATTGGGCTGATTTTCCACTTTAGAGTAATATAAAGGGGAACGTTTGTTAGAGGAGGGTTTTTTTGAATTTTAAGCCGACGATGTTGCAGGAACGTATTGTAACATTAGATATTTTACGAGGATTTAGTTTATTTGGAATTTTACTAGTCAATATGTATGCCTTTTATTTGCCAATGCCTTATATCGATTTAGCGACATGGTTTACAACACCATCCGATATTGTATGGCAGCAAAACTTAGACATTTATGTACAAAGTAGTTTTTATCCGTTATTCGCTATGCTGTTTGGCTACGGATTAGCGATGCAGTGGCAAAAGGCACAAAGCCGTGAAGTGAGTTTTTACGGAACTGGTTTCCGTCGCTTAACTGTATTGTTTGTTTTTGGTCTAGTGCATGCTGTATTGATTTGGTGGGGCGATATTTTAATGACGTATGCGTTTTGTGGCGTTTTTTTATTGCTACTTCTACGTATGAAACCGATTTGGCTATTGTTAACAGGAATTATTATTAATGGTTTTATGCAGATTTTAATGCTGTTTGTTATGGGGTTCATTAATTTTAATGCAGTTGTGGAAGATACTTACATAGACATTGTAGCAGTAGAGAAGGCCATTACTGCGTATGGTTCTGGTAACTGGGTGGATGCTTTTATGCAACGGTTAGATGATCTGACCTTACAGGCAAGTGTACTTATGTGGATTTTGTCATTATTTACAATCCTACCGTATATGTTAATAGGAGCAGCTGCATCAAAATGGAAAATAGTGGAACGAGCAAAAGAATTAAAGTGGCTTTGGGTAGCGCTAGCGGTAATTGGACTAGCAGTAGGTATTTTTGTGAAAAGTTTACCTATTATGCAAACTAGAACGTACTTACTCGATTATTTAAAAGTGTATGTAGGTGGACCCATTTTATCAGTGGGTTATATTGCACTTATTGTTTTACTTTGTTTACTGCCAATTGTGCCTAAGTTGTTAAGTCCTTTTGCAAAGATGGGGCGTATGTCAATGACGATGTACATCATGCAGTCTATTATCGGAACATGTTTATTTTACCAATTTGGACTAGGCTGGTATGGTAAGGTAAGTGTTGCTACGGGTGTGTTGATCGCTGTAGGAATTATTGTGGTACAAATGGTCATCGCTGAAATTTGGCTATCGAAATTTAAGCAAGGGCCATTAGAGTTGATTTGGCGAAAATTTACGTACAAAAAAATGTTATCTGAAAAGTAAGGTAATTTGCAACGTATTGTTGTATCATGTAGAAAAAAGAAGGAGCTTTTAAATCATGAAAATTTTATCATTTAAATTAGGTGGACATGTAAGTTTCGGACCAAAAGTAAAAAAAGAAGAAGCAGTATGGGATGTACTCGCTATTCAAAATGAACTTCAAGTTCTCCCTTCTTTTTCAAATTCAATCGTTGATGGAATTGCACTAGGCTTCGATTTTGTTGAACAGATTCGTAAATTAGTAGAAGCAGCTAAAAAATCAGACCGTGCAGAAAGCTTCAAGCGTGAATTCACAGTCATCGAATGGCTATCACCAATTCCACGCACGCCCAAAAATATATTGTGCATTGGTAAAAACTATGATGAGCATGCAAAGGAAATGGGTGCAGAAGCAGCACCAACAGATTTAATGGTATTTACAAAATCACCAACTGCCATCGCAGCGGATGGTCAGACGCTATCTATTCACGCAGACCTTTCTTCTAAAATGGATTATGAAGGTGAGCTTGCAGTCGTGATTGGGAAGCGCGGTAAAAATATTCCTAAAAACTTAGCATTTGATTATGTATTTGGTTATACGATTGGTAACGATATTACAGCACGCGACTTGCAAGATCAGCATAAACAATATTTCTTAGGTAAAAGTCTAGAAGGTACTTGCCCACTTGGTCCATACCTTGTCACAAAAGATGAAATTCCAAACCCACAAGAGTTAACGGTTGTGACAAAAGTAAATGATGAAGTGCGTCAAAATGGTTCGACAAAAGATATGATGTTTACAGTGGAAGAATTAGTAGCAACTCTATCAAAACATGTGACACTAGAGCCTGGAGACGTTATTTTAACAGGTACGCCGGCGGGTGTTGGTAAAGGTATGACGCCACCACAATTTTTAAAAGCTGGTGATACTGTAAAGGTTTCGATTCAAGGCATCGGCACATTAGTGAACCATTTCGAATAAAAATCTGTAATATTTGAAACCATTTCCACCACATGATAGGATAGAATCTGATAGAAAAATTATGAGGTGGGGAAACAAATGGATTTTTTAACAAGTTCAGTGCATCTACACATTACTACATGGGTAGTCGGTATCGTACTCTTTTTAATTGCAGCACTTAGTGGCAAGCAATCAAAAGGTCTACATATGGCATTGCGTCTATTTTACATTTTAATCATCATTACAGGTGCTGCATTATTCTTTAAATACTCTAGTGCAGACGCTATGCTTTACGGCATGAAGTTCCTATTTGGTATTTTAGTAATCGGTATGATGGAAATGGTATTAGTTCGTCAAAAGAAAAACAAACCAACTGGTATGTTCTGGGGATTATTTGCGGTGTTCTTATTCATCACATTCTTCTTAGGATTCAAGCTACCAATGAATATTAATTTCTTAGCATAATGATTTATTTAAAAGTCGTGAAGTGTTTGCTTCACGACTTTTTGTATGCTCATAATTATTTTTAGTCATTAGAATGACACCTTTTTGTCGCAATTTTTTTTCATTTCGGGAAAATATCTCGAAAAGATAGCGACGTCTATGCTTTATTTGGTAAAATGACAATGGATTGGTTTGAAAGAGAGGGAATATAATTGAAATTTAAGAAGTGGGTAAGTGGGACAGCAGCAGCGCTATTAATCGCTACTTCATTATTTGGGGCTACGCCATTAGCACAAGCAGATGAAGTACAAAAAAGAACGATGGCTGAGGAAAGCATCTATGATTTACTCGTTGACCGTTTCTTTAATGGTACGGGTGATAACGATTTTGATACAAATACGAAAGATCCTTCTAAATTTGCAGGAGGAGACTTTACTGGTTTACAAGATAAAATAACATTTATCGGCGATATGGGCTTTAGTATCGTTTCTATTGGAACTGTTTTTGATACTGAGAAATACGATGGCTCGATGCCAACAAGCTATACAACGTTAGAAGAGCATTTTGGAACAGCCAAAGAGTTTGAAAGTGTCATTGAAGCGTATAAAGCAAAAAATATGTCGATTATGATTGATTTCCCATTAAGTAATGTAAGTCCAAATCATGAGTGGGCGAAGGATTCAGCGAAACAAAGCTGGATTGTCTCAAAAAATAACGGGCAAGTACAGTGGGACTTAGCAAATAAAGATGTACAAGCCGCACTTATTGAAGCGGCAACTGAATTTGTTTCTACATACGATATTGGCGGTATTCGTTTAACAAATCTAGCGGATGCTGATACAGAATTTGTGAATGCAATGATTGAAGCTTTAAAAGGTACCAAAAAATCGTTGTATGTGATTGCTAATGAAGAAAGTGATGCGAACTTTGACGCAACTTTTTCTCTAGCAACTGCTGATATTTACCGAAATATTTTAAAAAATGTTGATATGGATTCAACAAAGCTAATGGAGCCTGTTTCAGGTGACCAGCCAGCGCAGATTATGGTAGATACACTCAATACACATCGATTTACATTTGACTCTGCAAATGAAAACATGTTTCCACCAACCCGTTTAAAAATGGCGATGGGTACATTGTTTATGTTACCAGGGATACCTGTTGTGCAATACGGTACGGAAATTGCGATGAATGGTGAAACAGCACCCGATACACATCAATTTTATAACTTTAAAACGGATGAAGAATTAATCGACTATATCGAAGACGTGCAGACCTTACGTAATCAATCTGCAACCCTTCGTAACGGAGATTTTGAAGTAATTACGAATGAAAACGGCTTACTTGTCTTTACCCGTACATCGGATGAAGAAAAATGGGTTATCATGGTTAATAACACAAGTAAAACACAGCGCGTCAATTTAACACCAGAGCAATTAGGTGACGATAAAGCGTTGAATGGTATTTTAAATGAAGAAAAGGTCCGCTTGAATGAAAAAAACGTCTTTCCTGTTATTTTAGACCGTGAAATGGTTGAAATCTATCAAGTAAAAGACGATGAAGGATTAAATATTCCGTATATGGTGGCACTTGGCTTAGTTTACGTATTATTTATTGGCTTTGTTATTGTCATTATTAAACGTGGTAAAAAACGTCGTCAAGAGCAAGATATGGAAAAATAAAAACAAATACCCCCTACACAATTCAAGCGAATGTGTAGGGGGTATTTTTATGCCTGATAACTTTTGTTGGCGAAGAAAATGGCGATGGTACCTGGCCCGACATGGGAGCCAATAACAGATCCAATCATCGTTGTTTGAATCGCTTTTGGTGCTAGTTTTTCTTGAATGGCTGCCTTTACTTCATTAGCGAAGGCAGAGTCATCACTATGGCTAATGCCGACAATTTTATCGGAAAAATTACCGCCGCGCTCCTGCATCAACTCAAGCATACGCGCAATTGCTTTTTTACGACCACGTAATTTTTCGATAGGAACAAGTTTTCCATCTTCAACATTTAAAATAGGTTTAATGCTTAGTAGGCCACCTAAAAAGGCACTAGTTTTTGATAAGCGACCGCCTTTTGCTAAGTAATCTAAGTCCTCTACTGTAAATAAGTGTTCCATTTGAGGCGCTAGAGCTTTAATTTTTGCCTCGATTTCATCAACAGAAGAACCAGCATCACGTAATTGAACAGCTTCTTCAATGAGGAAGCCATGTCCTAAAGATGCACATTTCGAATCAATGATCGCTAGTCTTAGTGTTGGATATTGTTCTAGTACTTGGTTGCGGATCATCATTGCAGTGCCATATGTACCTGATAATTCTGAAGAAAAGGCGATATAAATACCTTCCTCACCACTTTTAGCTAATTGTTCAAAATGGGATAGAAAAAGTTCCGGTGACACTTGAGATGTTTTGGGATGTGCACCATTTCGTATGGCTTCATAAATTTCTTTCGAGTCAATCGAAAGTACATCATCGTATTCATTACCATTCAACTGAACACGTAATGGTAATAACACTACATCGTGATCTTCATAGTAAGACTTTGGTAAATCACATCCGCTATCTGTGAAAATTTTCATGTAAACTTCCTCCTTCATAAAATGCTTCATTTTCAAAATTTAAACGAAAAAACAATTGAAAGTCAATTGTCTTACTAGTTACTTATGACAATTTCAAGCGTTCAATGAGTATTTTAGCAATGCCGTCTTCATTATTCGTTGCTGTAATCTCATTTGCGATGTTTTTTAACGATGAAATGCCGTTGCCCATTGCAACACCGACACCAGCATAGTCAATCATTTCAAGGTCATTGTCTTCATCGCCAAAGGCAATGATACGCTCGCGTGGAATACCTAAATCTTTTGCGACATATGAGAGACCGACAGCTTTATTCAAGCCACGACGTACGATTTCAATAATATGCAGTGGTGCTCCCCAACGACGATGCTCAATCACCTCAGCATGCACATCTTGTAAATGGTCACGAATAATCATCGAATTTTGTTCGTTTGCTTGAATGAGTAGGCTCGTGGGATTTTCTTGTAGGTACGTAGATATATCACCTAGCGTAATTTTGGGGTTACCCATATTAAAAATATTTAAAATACGATTGTCCTCAGTATGGACATAAATATCGTCTTTTACTTCTGCAATAATATTTTCATATTCATAGGCATTCACAGACTCTAAAACGTTATGCACAACGTTTAAGTCGATTGGTGTATGCATAGTTTGCCACGCTGCATTTTTAGGATGATGAATATACGCTCCGTTAAAATTAACAATTGGTGTTGTCAGGCCGAGTTCGTGATAATAAACATTACTTGCACGATATGGACGCCCTGTTGCAATCATTACTTGATGTCCTTGGGCTTTTGCCAGTAATAATACGTTTTTTGTTTTTGCTGAAATTTGTTGTTGGTCTGTTAGTAATGTGCCGTCTAAATCTAAAACGATTAAATGCGGTTTCATATCTTGTTGCCCCTTTCCTCTATGTATGAATAGTATCCTTTAGTCCTTAATCCGTCAAAACTTTGTCACGTAGAAAAAAGTTTGCTAACATAATAGAGTAAGAAAATTTGGGAGTGATAAAAATGATTGTAGCGAAAGAGACGTGGGAAGGTATTCCTTTATTACACGTACATACGGTCGAAATGAACGAAGAAACACCTGTTGTAATCTTCCTGCATGGTTTTATGAGTGCGAAAGAACATAATCTACATTATGCTTATCAGTTAGTACATAAAGGGGTGCGAGTCCTATTACCAGATGCAAAATTGCACGGGGACCGCAGTGAAGGTTTAACTGAAATGCAGATGAATTTGCGCTTTTGGGAGATTGTCTTAAATTCTATTCATGAAGTAGAGGGATTATTTAATTATTTGAAGAATAATCATTTGCTAGAAAGTAATAAAATTGGCGTTGCAGGTTCTTCAATGGGAGCAATTACGACATCAGGTTGCTTAAAGCGCTATAAATGGATAACTACTGCAGCTATTTGTATGGGCGCTCCTGGTTTTGTAGAGTTAGGAAAACACCAATTAAAACAACTTGCAGCGAATGGACTTAATTGGCCAATGACAGACGAGGAAATTGCTAAAAGTAATGATTTATTAGCTAGCTATGATATAACTTTAACGCCTGAAAAGTTTGCTGGACGTCCTGTTTTCTTCTGGCATGGAAAAAAGGATGGAACGGTACCATTTAAAAATACATATACATTCTATTTGAAATTACGTGCATATTATGATGAACACCCAGAAAATTTAAATTTTGTGGTAGACAATCAAGCAGGACATGCTATTACACGCGATGGCTTGCTAGCGGCAACAGATTGGCTAACGGAGCATTTGGCATAATAAGTCTCATCTGCTATGATGAGGTTAACACTGTGTGGAGAGGAGAAATAAAATGGATCAAGATATGAAAGATAGCATGTTAGGCGCATTAGAAAATGTAATTGACCCTGAGCTGGGCATTGATATTGTCAACTTAGGTTTAGTATATGATGTAGATTTAGATGATGAGGGTGCGGCGACTGTCACAATGACTTTAACATCAATGGGGTGTCCAATGGGACCAGTTATTGTAGATCAAGTCCAGACAGCACTTAGTGAATTACCGGAAGTGAAGAGCGTAAACGTTAACATTGTATGGAATCCACCATGGTCAAAAGACAAAATGTCACGCTATGCAAAAATAGCTTTAGGCGTACGTTAATAGTAATAGTGAAAATGCCTGTGGACAAGTGCAACGGTAAAATCTTCACGATTTCTTGCGCTAAATCACATATTTATAGTCACTTAAAAAAATCCCCGTCTGCAATAACAGCAGGCGGGGATTTTTATCGTAAAAAGACTAATCTATACGACAAATTTGTAGAGGACAATTTTCACAGGAGATTTCGTCTTTTAAAAATTTTAAATCATGGATAGTAATGTAGCCTTTATCAAATGATAAGATATGATGTTTCTTTAAATCATTCAGCATACGATTAATCATTTCCCGGCTAGTTCCGCAAAGGTTGGCAATCTCTAAATTTGTAAACGGAAAATTAATGATAATAGTACCATCTTCTAAAGGCTTTCCATATGTGTTTGTTAGTCGAATCAGTGTAGAAAACAAAGCACCTTTTTTTCCGTTTAGTACTAAATCACGTAAACGACTTTGGTGTTTATAATTTTCAATTTGGAGCCACTTCATGTATTCCACCATCATCATCGGTTGTTCTGTTAATAATTGTTCCATTGATTTACGACTAAGCACATATAATATGGAAGGTTCTAATACTTTTGCAGTCATAGAGTTATAAGTAAGGTGACAAAATAATGAGTTTTCACCAATGATGCTATCAGGTCCACAAATACGCATCGTTAATTCTTTACCACTTTCGGTTTCTTGACTGATTTGAATGGCGCCGGATTTAATATAAAAAACTTCCTCAGCACGTTCGCCTTCTAAAAAAATCTTACTATCTTTGTCCACTTTTATAAAAATACCGTGATTTTTAAAAAGAGTGTGAATTTTCTCTTGCGTGTTATCCATTATGACCATACATCAAACCCATCCCTTTCTTCGTGCAATTAGCGATAATATTACAAAAGGATGATGATTAATCTTTTCGATATACTAAAACAACGAAACACACAATTATTATAACATAATCTTCCATTTATAGGTATTATTTTTTGAAAGCTTATTTTTTGCATGGCCCTGTCGGATGTTGTAAAATAAAGTTAGTCAAAGAAGGTCAAACATTTTAAAGGAGATGCTGACTATGCAATTTCAACAAACTGATGATAAAAAACCATTAGAGCAATTTGGTCGTAATTTAATTGAAGAAGTGAAAAACGGTAAAATGGATCCAGTTATTGGTCGTGATGAAGAAATTCGTAATGTCATTCGCATTTTAACGCGTAAAACAAAAAATAATCCGGTATTAATTGGGGAACCAGGTGTTGGTAAAACGGCTATCGTCGAAGGCTTAGCGCAACGTATTGTCAAAGGTGATGTCCCAGAAGGATTAAAAGATCGTATATTGTATGAACTGGATATGAGTGCGTTAATCGCCGGTGCAAGCTATCGAGGTCAATTTGAAGAACGTTTAAAAGGTGTTCTAAAAGAAGTGAAAGATGCAGAAGGACGTATCATTTTATTTATCGATGAAATCCATACAATCGTAGGTGCTGGTAAAACTGATGGTGCGATGGATGCTGGGAATATGTTGAAACCAATGCTTGCTCGTGGTGAATTGCATTGTATCGGAGCAACAACGTTAGATGAATATCGTATGTATATTGAAAAGGACCCAGCATTAGAACGTCGATTCCAACAAGTCTTAGTACGCGAACCTTCTATTGAAGATACAGTATCGATTTTACGTGGTTTAAAAGAGCGTTTTGAGCTACATCACGCGGTACGTATTCATGATCGTGCCATTGTGGCAGCAGCAGAACTTTCAAATCGATATATTACAGAACGTTTCTTACCAGACAAAGCGATTGATTTAATCGACGAGGCGTGTGCGATGATTCGTACGGAAATCGACTCGATGCCTCAAGAGCTAGATGCTGTGACACGACGTATTATGCAACTTGAAATTGAAGAACAAGCATTGCGAAAAGAAAAAGATGATGCGAGTAAAAAACGTTTAGAACAGCTTCGTGAAGAGCTTATAAAACTGAAAGAATCCTCAGAAGGCATGCGCACTCAATGGGAAACTGAGAAAGAAGCACTGCAGGGTATTCAGAAAAAACGTGAAACGCTTGATAAATACCGTCGTGACTTAGATGAAGCAGAAAGTAAATATGATTTAAACAAAGCTGCTGAATTACGTCATGGTAAAATTCCAACACTCGAAAAAGAAATTCAAGTAATGGAACAACAATTAGAAAACGGTACTGAGACGCGTATTTTGCGCGAAGAAGTAACAGCAGATGAAATAGCATCCATCGTTTCTCGTTGGACGGGTATTCCTGTTACAAAATTAGTAGAAGGAGAACGTGAAAAATTATTACGTTTAAAAGATACGCTACATGAACGCGTTGTTGGGCAAGATAATGCCGTTCAACTCGTAACGGAAGCGGTGTGGCGTGCGCGTGCAGGGATTAAAGATCCGCAACGTCCGATTGGTAGCTTCTTGTTCTTAGGTCCAACTGGGGTTGGTAAGACAGAGCTAGCCAAAGCACTTGCTGCTCAATTGTTTGATTCAGAAGATCACTTCATCCGAATTGATATGAGTGAGTATATGGAAAAGCACAGTGTTTCACGGCTTGTTGGTGCACCTCCTGGCTATGTTGGCTATGAGGAAGGTGGTCAATTAACTGAAGCTGTTCGTCGTAATCCTTATTCTGTTGTATTGCTGGATGAAATCGAAAAAGCACATCCCGATGTCGCAAATATTTTACTGCAAATTTTAGATGATGGTCGTATTACGGATAGCCAAGGACGTATGGTGAATTTTACGAATACAGTTGTGATCTTAACGTCTAATATTGGTTCTAGCTATTTAATGGAAGCCAAAAAAGACGATCCAACGGTAGAGGATTTAGTAATGTCGGCATTACGTCAGCACTTCAAACCAGAATTGTTAAACCGTATGGATGATATTATCATGTTCCATGCATTAACGGATGAACACTTTACAGCGATTGCTTGGAAATATGTTGGGCAACTTGTGAAGCGTGTAGCAGAGCAAGAAATTACATTAGAAGTGGACGAAGAAGTTATTCATTGGGTAGTTGAACAAGGCGCGGATCCACAATTTGGTGCGCGTCCATTAAAACGATATGTACAACGATATATTGAGACAGCTGTTGCAAAAGAATTGCTACGTGGTGAAGTTTTACCTGGTGAAGCACTTCGCGTTACAATACGTGACGGTAAATGTGTTGTAGAAAAATAAAGTAAACCAACAATTGTGACGAATGAAAATGTAAATTTTTGCATAGTAGATGAACCCTGGAATGAAATCTGTACTTGAGAGCACATTACACACCGGGCGGACGCTTTTTCCGCTGGAGTCGCCGCCCCATAGCTGCCCTCCATTCCAAGTGCTTATTGAACTGTAGAATATTTTAGTAATGAATCAAAAAAAAGGACACCTCATTTTTGAGGTGTCCCTTTTTTGTTATTAATGATGGTCTGCTGCATCTGGAGTTGGTTCGTTTGGAATGATAGCGCCAATTACGAAAATTAGTACTGTGAACACAACAGAAAGGATAGCGCCTGTTTGGAAGTTAAAGTCTACGTTTAGTACAGAACTTACTACGTAGTTTAACATTGAAACAAGTATGAATGACCATATGAATGTTACGATATATTGCATTAAATTCACCTCTACCGAACTTTTTGAAAATCACTAAATTTTACTACATATACATTATCATATCATAACATAAGACGAAAAAAAAAGAACCTTTTTCAATAAACATGGCGAAATTGTCACACGATTTCAACTGTTGTTTTCAGAAAAATTATGAGTTATAATTAAGACCAGTTACTAATAATTGATAGTAAGAAAGCAGAGGGGTTGCTGTATGAACGCAGGTATTATAGGGATAGGAAGATACGTTCCGGAAAAAGTAATGACGAATTTTGATTTAGAAAAAATGATGGATACGTCGGATGAGTGGATTCGTACTCGTACAGGAATTGAAGAACGTAGATTTGCTGCAGACACACAAGAGACTTCAGATTTAGCAGTAGCCGCTGCAAAAGATGCATTAAATAACGCAGGGATTGCTGCTGAGGAAATTGGTTTGGTACTAGTGGCAACAGTGACGCAAGACCAAGCGTTTCCCAGCGTGGCATGTATGGTGCAAGATCAGATTGGTGCAGTAAATGCAGCTGCGATGGATGTTGGTGCAGCGTGTGCGGGTTTTATATATGGAATGGTGACAGCAAAACAATTTGTAGAATCAAATGCTTATAAATATGTCTTAGTAGTAGGTGTTGAAAAACTGTCCAAAGTAATCGATTGGGAAGATCGTAATACAGCTGTTTTATTTGGAGATGGGGCGAGTGCAGCGGTTTTGGGGCAAGTATCTGAAGGTAGAGGGATTCTATCGTTCGAGCTTGGATCAGATGGCTCCGGTGGAAAACATCTTTATTTAACGCAACAACAGACGATTGCGATGAATGGTCGCGAAGTGTTTAAGTTTGCTGTTCGTCAAATGGGTGAATCGGCTATAAATGTACTAGACAAGGCAGGGTTATCAAAAGAAGATGTGGACCTGTTAGTACCACATCAAGCGAATATGCGCATTATGGAATCAGCGCGCGAACGTTTAGAGTTGCCTCCTGAAAAAATGTCAAAAACGATTCACAAATATGGCAATACATCAGCCGCATCTATTGGTATTTCTTTGGTGGAGGAGTTAGAAGCGGGGAAAATAAAAGATGATGATTTATTAGTCCTTATAGGATTTGGTGGCGGCTTGACATGGGGCGCTCTTACGATGAGATGGGGAAAATAACAATAAAAAATCGCTTGAGGGGAGTAAGACAATGAGTAAACGACGTGTAGTGATAACAGGAATTGGCGCAGTAACACCACTGGGGAATAGCATTGAAGAAACGTGGGAAAACATAAAAGCAGGTAAGTCAGGTGTAGGTGAACTAACACGCTTAAATAAAGATCTATTTGCTGCTAAAATTGCGGCAGAAGTAAAAGACTTTGATATTGAAAAGTATATTGAGCGTAAGGAAGCCCGTAAAATGGACCGCTTCACGCATTATGCACTTGCCGCGTCTATCATGGCGATGAAAGACGCACAACTTACAATCGATGAAGAATTAGCTCCGCGCGCAGGTGTATGGATAGGTTCAGGAATTGGTGGTATGGAAACATACGAGCAACAATTTTTAACGTTCCAAGAGCGCGGTGCAAGACGTGTGAGTCCATTTTTTGTTCCAATGATGATTCCAGATATGGCATCAGGTCAAGTATCTATTCATTTTGGCGCAAAGGGCATTAATTCTTGTTCTGTAACGGCTTGTGCATCTGGCACGAATTCAATTGGTGATGCGTTTAAAGTTATTGAACGTAATGATGCGGATGTTATGATTACAGGTGGCGCAGAGTCTCCAATCGTGACAATGGCAGTGGCTGGTTTCTGTGCAAATACTGCATTATCTTTAAATACAGATCCAACAACAGCTTCTCGTCCATTTGATAAAAACCGTGACGGCTTTATTATCGCTGAAGGTGCAGGTATTGTGATTTTAGAAGAATATGAACATGCAAAAGCTCGCGGTGCGAAAATCTATGCTGAAGTCCTTGGCTATGGGTCTACAGGTGATGCACATCATATTACTGCTCCAGCACCTGAAGGCGAAGGTGCTGCACGTGCGATGAAGCAAGCATTAGCAGATGGTGGCGTAGAACCATCACAGGTAGACTATATTAATGCACACGGTACAAGTACGCCATATAATGATTTATTCGAAACACAAGCAGTTAAAACAACTTTTGGCGAACATGCTTATAAACTAGCGATGAGCTCGACAAAATCAATGACAGGTCACTTACTAGGCGCAGCTGGCGGTGTAGAAGCAATCTTTACAGCATTAGCTTTAAAAGAAGGTATTTTACCACCGACAATGAACTTGACAGAGCCAGACCCAGAATGTGACTTAGATTATGTGCCGAATGAAGCACGCAAAGCAAACATTGAATATGCAATGAGTAATTCGCTAGGCTTCGGCGGACATAACGCAAGTTTATTATTTAAGAAATATGAAGATTAATAGAAAACGTCAGCCATAATTTCTATGGCTGACGTCTTTTTTATTGTCTTTTCGAATAAATGATAAGTAAGAAGAAATAGAAAGGATGCGCTTATTTGTTTCGTTTATTTTTATTTTTACTTAGTTATGGTTTATTGATTCTATCTATAGGCAATCTGATTTTATATCTAAACTATCGTACACTTGGCTACTCGTGGTCGGTCGTTTTCAAATTCATGCTACACACAACCGAATTTTACTTAGCAATCGGTGCATGTATTATCTTGTGTAGTGTCGTGCTTGATTTTGGCTTTGACCGCACAACCTAATTTGTGAGATAAGGACTGAATTTTACCGTAACTCCAGTGCCCAACTCAGCTGCAACTTTTTGGGCAAGCTGTGTTCCTTGTCCGTCGTGTGCTTGTGCTAGATGTTCGGCTCCTTCAATAAATGAATCGTTTTCGATATCAATCCATTCACCAAAGTCACACATCCATGTCGTTAATTCAGTGACTAAAGCTTCACTTAGCGGCATCTCTTCTAATTCTAAATTAGCGAGGCATTGGCCACACCAAAGCGGGTCTGCGCCAAAATCGCCTTCTATAATAAATGTTGTGAGAGCTTTCTTACAATTTTCGCAGTGCATATAATACCTCTTAGCGACGTGTACGGCCTAAGCCCATTGCTGCTTCCATACGTTTTAGTGTAGCACTTGCAATTGCACTTGCTTTTTCTGCACCTTCATCTAAAATCACATCTAATTCAGATGACTCTACAAGGTTGTAAAATCTCTCTTGAATTGGTGCTAGGTGATCGATTACAGCTGTTGCTACACCTTGCTTGAAGCCGCCGTAACCGATACCATCATATTTTTTCACTAAATCTTCAATTGAAACACCAGAAATAGCTGATTCAATGGATAATAAATTAGAAACACCAGGTTTATTTTCAACATCAAAGGCCACAATACCATCAGAGTCAGTAACGGCTGATTTGATTTTTTTCTCAATATCCTTAGCAGAATCTAAAAGCTTAATCGTCGCCTTCGTATTTGGATCTGATTTACTCATTTTTCTCGTTGGTTCTTGCAATGATTTGATACGTGCTCCTGCTTTTGGTAACTGGATTTCTGGAATAGATAATACGTCACCGTAGCGTTTGTTGAAACGCTCTGCAAGGTCACGTGTTAACTCGATATGTTGCTTTTGGTCATCACCTACAGGCACGATGTTGGTATTGTATAAAAGAATATCAGCAGCCATTAATGGTGGATATGTTAATAGTGCAGCGGATACTGTTTCTTTACCATGTGATTTATCTTTGAATTGCGTCATACGCTCTAATTCTCCAATTGAAGCGATACATTGTAAAATCCAACCTGCCTGTGCATGGGCGGGTACTTCTGATTGGATGAACAAAGTCGATTTTTTCGGATCAACCCCTGTAGCGATATACGTCGCAGCTAAGTTTCTAATATTTTGATGTAACTCTTTTGGGTCCTGCGCGACTGTAATGGCGTGTTGGTCAACGATACAGTATACAGCATTTCCTTCCTCTTGTAGTGCAGGGAATTGTTTAAATGCACCAAGGTAGTTCCCTAATGTCACGATGCCTGTTGGCTGTACACCTGAAAAAATTGTTTTCATTTGTTTTTCCTCCTATAAATCAATTTCATCTCTGCGTAATAAAGTCCAGAGTGTTTCCATTTATTCAGTTAGTGTTAGAGCAACAACTGAATAAATAAAAAAACATCATGCGTCCTCATTAGTTTTTCTAATGAAGGGACGAATGATGTTTGTATCCGCGGTACCACCCAGCTTGCCTAAAAGGCCACTCTTCTTCGTAACGTGAAGGAACGAGCTTTGCTAATGGGTTTCATGAGAATACATGAACGTTCACAAAGCCAACTCAGAAGTCCATTCCAAATGCGTGCATGATCTGTTTACAGCGACCACAGACTCTCTATACAGGCAGGTTGCATTTGTACTATTCTTCGTCAGCGTTTTTAGTATTGCTGAAATTATATTATAAAGATTCGTCTAAAAGCAAGCATATCTATTACGCCTTGGCGTAATAGAGTCCAGATTTTAAATTGTGCTGAGATGTGCGTGGTGCAACTCAGTTAGCCGTTACGGTACGACGAAATGACTTTAGCAAGAGTTTCGTTATTAAGTCAGCGTAAGGACGCCCATTGAATGAAGATAAAAGTCAGACTTTTGGCGGTGTTTTTGTTAGCAAGAAAAAATTATGATATAGTTAGTTTCTTTTTTTATCAAAAAAGAAACCTTTATTAATAAGGATACGTTTAATTTGTACACATGTAAATGACATTATTCTCGTTTGAATAATTTAAATGAGAATAAAAAAAATTAAAAAATTAACGTTTAATATTGCTTAAAAATGGGAATATTATTACTAGCTCCTTTATCACAATGAGAAAATAGGTGCTTTGAAAGCGCACTAATCGACATAATAATTCATTATATCGTCTTTCTTTTTTCATTGGGACTATATTCAAACTCATCAGATTGTTGTATAATGAAGAGGTGGTTTCAAATTAAACTAATTCTAATTAATACACCAATTTATAGATACCGAAATTTAACAGGAAAGGATGTGTAAATATGTTAGTAACTTTATTTACATCACCAAGTTGTACTTCTTGTCGAAAAGCTAAAGCATGGTTGGAGGAACACGAAATTCCTTATACCGAGCGTAATATTTTTTCTGAACCTTTAAGTATTAGTGAAATAAAAGAAATTTTACGCATGACTGAAGATGGAACGGACGAAATTATTTCAACTAGATCAAAAATTTTCCAAAAATTAAATGTCGACGTTGAAAGCTTACCGTTACAACGTTTATACGAATTAATTCAAGAATATCCAGGCTTATTACGTCGTCCTATTATTTTGGATGAAAAACGTTTGCAAGTTGGGTACAATGAAGATGAAATACGACGTTTTTTACCGCGTAAAGTGCGTGCTTATCAATTACAAGAAGCACAACGAATGGTGAACTAAGCACAAGTGTATAATTAAATCGACCTAGATGTTACACAAATGCAAAATGCATACTGTGACATCTATTTTTTTATGCCTTAATAAGGTGAAATCAATATACGAATCAAATAATAATTGGTAGGTGAAAGTCATATATTTCCGTGAAAGTATGTTAAACTTGATTTAAACAAAATAGTTTACTACAATTTTAATATTCAAATATCTTTTGCGAAAAGGTGTATATCCTTTTCATTTTATGAAAGAACAGCATACAATAGAATTAGAGACACCTGTAACCAGCAATATCAAGGATTCAGTTGCTCAAAAATTTTGTTGTAGTGTGGTCAAAGGTTGAAAAACAAAATTAATTAAAGATTAAAAACAATGATTCATAGCATACTAAATGAAAGAAACTGTTTTTCGACAAATGACAGTGAAGGGAGATGAGGTCTAATGGACATCGAACGTGTAAATGAAAACACGCTCAAGCTCTTTATTACGTACAATGATATAGAGGACCGCGGCTATAGTCGTGAAGAAATTTGGTACAATCGAGCAAAGGGTGAACAACTTTTTTGGGATATGATTGATGAAGTAAACACGGATGATTATTTTGATGTAGAGGGTCCTATTTGGATTCATATTAATGCGTCTGAAGTAGGCTTGGAGATCATTGTCACACGTGCTCATATTTTAAAAGACGGTGAAACATTAGATGGTCATTCGAATTATGATGAACATAAGGATATGTATGGTCCTTTTGATGAGGTTGGCGACGAGTTGCTCAGTCAACTAAGCCAATTCGGTGATTTGGATGAATCAGAATTGTTCATGGATACCGATATTTACGTATATAAATTTAAAGATATAGATGAGTTAATCCCTGTGGCGAAACGTATGACAGTAGATGCAGTGGCATCCTCATTATTCAAATATGAAGAGCATTATTATTTAGTAGTTGATTATGCAAATGCAGATGAAGATTTAAATCGTCATGATAAAAATGCAGTCATAAAAGAATTTTTAAGACCATCAAATTTCACGATTCATCGTTTAGAGGAATATGCAGAAAAAATTATGGAATTTGACTGCTTTGAAACAATTCGAAAATATTTTGCTTAGTGTAGAAGCTCCCGAAATCTGGGGGCTTTTTCTTTTTATCTTGCAAAAAAACTATGCAAAAATCAATCTTGAAGAAAAAGCCGCGTTTTTATTGATATGCTATTTGTTTATTTTTACAATGGGCTAAAAAGGTGGAGATCCCATGCTTATTGCCATTACTGAGAAGAGCCAACGATTTATTTCTTATGAATATACAAGAAATGTATTACAACAATTGCGGCAACAGGGGAAATTTTATTGTCCGCAATGTCAACAACCTGTTCAATTGAAAATAGGCACAATTAATATCCCGCATTTTGCACATATCGCCAATCAAGCATGTGATCGATTGTTTGCCGAAGGAGAATCGGTCCTTCATTTGAAAGGCAAAATACAGTTATTTGAATGGCTCAAAAAGCTTGGGCATACAGTAGAGCTAGAGCCTTATTTATCTAAATTGGCGCAAAGACCAGATATACTTTTGACAAAGCAGGATCAGTTAGTTGCAGTTGAATTTCAATGTAGCTCCATATCATATGAAAAATGGAGAGCACGTACAGATGGCTACAAAAAAGAGCGAATAGAAGCATTATGGCTCTTTCAAACACCGCCGAAAAAAAGTTCCCTAGGTATACACAAAATTTCAATTACTCCTCTAATGCAACAAGTAATTACCCGTCCACTGCAAGGCTTACCATATATAGTGACTTTCGATGCGAATACCTCACAATTTATATACTGGTCGAATCTTCTTCACCTTCAAGGGCATACTTTTATAACGAAAGTGCAATGCTTACCTAGTGAAAAGCAAGGATACCCATTTTTTGAACCGAAATCTATATCAAAAGATGAATTTAATCGTTACTGGCAATTATATAAAAAAACAGGTGAGCAATACGTATATCAACGGCTACTTCGAAGTAAAAAAGGTGTACAAGACCCATTTTTAAGGAGCTGTTATGAAATGAGCTTCTCACTTGAATCAATGCCACCATACGTAGGATTACCCGTGAAAAATTCTGAAGCGATTCCTTGTTTTTCGATTGAATGGCAAACGATGCTGCATTATTTCTGTAGGCAACTACAATTGCAACCTCATGAATTATGTAAAGGAGATATCCAGCTATTTCTTCATCAGTTGGGAGTAGAACCGACAGCTGCATCCGTACAAGCTGTGGAAGATTATAGCGTGGTTCTTGAAAAGGCTTTTAGTAGTACAGATAGTATTTCGGCTATTTGTGAGCAAGTGTACGTACATTTATTTGCAATTGACACAGTATGCTGAGAAAATATGAGAGTAAAGGAAAACTTATATAGAGGGGGCTGGCACATGGCTAGTAACAGCAATCAGGTTTTAATGAGAAACGAAGTACCAGAAGAATTAACTTGGCGCTTGGAGGACATTTTTGCAACAGACGCACTTTGGGAAGAAGAGTTTAAAGAAGTTGCGGCACTTGCAAAAAAGGCGTCTAGTTATGCAGGTACCTTAGGAAACGGTGCAGATGCCTTACTAGAAGTTTTAACGTATTACGATGAAATTTATGGACGTGCAATGAAATTATATACGTACGCACATATGCGTTATGATCAGGATACAACGAATAACTTTTATCAAGATATGAACAGTCGTATTCAGACGTTAGCAACAAATATTTCAACGGCATTATCATTTATCACACCTGAAATTTTAGCATTAAGTGAAGATACAATTGAGAGTTATTTAGCAGACAATAAAGATTTACAATTATATAGACAATCTTTGAAAGAAATTACGATGGGCCGCCCGCACGTTTTACCAGCTGACCAAGAAGCTCTATTGGCACAAATGTCAGAGGTAACAGGCACAGCATCGAACACATTTGGTATGTTAAATAATGCGGATATCGTGTTTCCAAAAGTGAAAAATGAGGACGGCGAGGAAATTCAGCTAACACACGGTAACTACATTAAATTTTTAGAAAGTAAAGACAGTAGCGTACGTGAAGCCGCGTTTAAAGCAATGTATGCAACATATGGAAGTTTTAAAAATACGTTTGCTTCAACGTTAACGGGTAATGTGAAAAAACACAATGTTAATGCACGTATTCGTAACTATAGTTCAGCTCGTCACGCAGCAATGGCGAATAACTTTATTCCTGAAAATGTGTATGATCAGCTAGTCGAAACAATTCACAATCATCTACCGGTATTACACCGTTATATTGCATTACGTAAAAAGGTGCTTGGCGTGGACAAATTGCATATGTGGGACTTATTCACACCGCTAGTTAAAGAAGTTGAAATGAAGATGCCCTACGACGAAGCGAAAGATATTTTAGTGAAGGCCTTAGCCCCACTTGGTGAAGAATATCAAGATATCGTACAAAGTGGTTTTGACAATCGTTGGGTGGACGTAAAAGAAAACAAAGGAAAACGAAGTGGTGCATATTCTTCGGGCACATATGGGACAAATCCGTATATACTGATGAATTGGCAAGATAATGTCGATAACTTATTTACACTAGCGCATGAGTTTGGTCACAGTGTCCACAGTTACTACACACGTAAAAATCAACCATTTGTATACGGAGACTACTCAATTTTCGTAGCGGAAGTAGCCTCAACATGTAATGAGGAACTATTAAATGACTATTTATTAAAAACAATTGAGGATCCACAGCAAAAAATTTATTTATTAAATCATTGGTTAGATGGATTCCGAAGCACGGTTTTCCGTCAAACAATGTTCGCAGAATTTGAGCACATGATTCACGAAATGGATCAAAATGGTGAGTCATTAACAGCAGAACGTTTAATAGAAGTATACTATGGCTTAAATAAGCAATATTTCGGAGAAGACATTGTTGTCGATGAAGAAATTGGCCTGGAATGGGCACGTATCCCACACTTCTATTACAATTATTATGTGTATCAATATGCAACTGGTAAATCTGCTGCAACTGCCTTAAGTAAACAAATTTTAGAAGAAGGTGCACCAGCTGTGGAACGTTATATCAATAACTTCTTGAAAGCCGGCTGTTCAGATTTCCCAATTGAAGTGTTAAAAGCTGCAGGTGTAGATATGAATGATGCAAAACCAATTGATGAAGCATGTAAAGTATTTGAAGAAAGATTAAATGAGTTAGAAAAATTATTGTTGAATAATTAAAGTGGAAGGCTGTAGTGCAAGTGCTACAGCTTTTTTTTATAAAATGAAGAAGTTATCGTTATGAAATAAGGTACAACACCAAAATCTGTTCTTGAATGATTATCTATTGATATAAATTATTTGGAATGAGAGGCGTGGCGATTTCTGTGGGACAAGGGTGAGAGCTTAGACCAGCAAGAGTGAGGTGCGAGTGATGAGGAGGCTCAGCCAAAGCTCGCAATAAGCGGCTGCTAGTAGTGAAATGTACGGTCAAGCACATATTTTGAAAAAGAGCCTGAAATAATGCCAAGTATAATATTTTTTCAAAAAAATTTGCAATGATTTATGAGTATCTAGTTTAAGAACACCTTGTTGTAATCGCTTTCTATTTGACAAATTTGTGAATCTACGTCCGGTTCCGTTGCTAAATTTATTATTCCGTGATAAAGTAATTCCTGTGAAATAAATCACAAAACAAACATACACCCCTTTGTTTGAACGTGAACATTTCTCCCATCCCCTTTGTGAAAAAAGAGGCGTCACTATCTGTCGAGGATAGCGGCGCCTCTTTTGTTTAAAGGAATGAGCTTATAGGATTTCTTAGTTATCTAGGGGAAAGTTAGAAGCACCTTAATGTATTTGTTCTTCTATAAAATGCACCGAAAATCAGCAAATTTTATGAATGACTAAAATACACTATTAAAAAATAGGTTCTTAACCGTAATCTGTACTTGACTCTAATATAAGTGTTGTTAGGCTTAGACGAATCCCGGGACACTCCTGCGGGAAAGTAAGTCAAGCAAGACCTCATAGCGAGCATGCTACTTGCCCGTGGATAGGAAGAGGGATTGGTCAGTAATCACATATTTTGGTATGGATTAACATATTATTTTCAAAAAAAAAACGGGAATGCTCACCTGTAGTAGGGAGTCATTACCGCTTCTAGTATTATGAAAGAATAATAGCATTATTTAGCACGCCAAAGTGTGGCATGATCGGTTTGAATACGTTCAATTTTTTGTAGCAACATACGTTTTTTTAACTCGCGTTCAGCAGCTTGCTCCGTCATAGAGTAAATAAAAGCTACTTCATTAGTTGAAAGTGTCTGATACTTCGCAAATAATTCTTCGATGCTTGGCAGTGGTTGACTTATAAGCTGAATATCTAACATTTCCTGTAATATTTCTTCGTACACTTCATAGGCATAATTGCCACCTACTTTTAACCCTTCATCTTCTATGCATTCATTGAAAAATACGATGCTGGGCACTTCATCTACTTCCATCTCACGTTTAATATATAAATCGCATTGAAAGGCGCGAGCAGCTTCTTTTGAGCCAAAATCAACTGTGAATTCAGCCATATCTAACTGCACTTCTTCTGCAATTTTTAGTAGTGTAGCATAGGAGTTTACATCTTGGTAATTTAGTAATACATATTCTTGCAACTTATTTAAATAACGAGCACCTGCGCGTTTGCCTTGTAGTTCAGCAGCTTTAATGGCAATCGAAGGTAACACTGGGTGGTTGATATCAAGCTCTATACCTGATATGCAGCCCTTTGTACGCGTACTCAAGGAGTTTAAAGAAGTAAGCTCTGTGCTAAGTACGAACCTCCAAGTAAAATAGTGATTATATTCAAGCTGTAACTTACGAAGCACCGCTTGCATACCGAAAGCTTCTGGACAAAGTGGATCTACGAAAATATACAATTCAATTGGCTTAATGGCAGTTGAAATAGCTGTCATAGGCTCTTGTAGCATTTGAACATTATTCACGCAATAATTCCCCCTCATCGTCATTTGAACTATTAATCATGTGATGAGCTGTTAATACTAATCGTTGATAATAAATTTCACGGAACTTACCGTCTAGGCCAATTTCGTCCATGGCTTCTGCCATGCATTCAAGCCATGCTTGAGCACGGTCAGGGGTAATAGCGAAATTCATATGACGTGCGCGCATCATAGGATGTCCATGCTCTTCAGTAAAAAGATTTGGACCACCTAGATACTGTGTTTGAAATTGAATTTGTTTTCGGGCTGTTTCTGTCAAATCTTTTGGAAAAATCGGAATAAGATCAGGGTGAAGAGCAACTCTTTTATAAAACGCATGTATGAGTTCAGAAAGCTTCTCAGCACCAAGCTCATCATATGGAACAGTATAGTTTCTACTCATAATTAGGAAGCTCCTTTATCTCTTTATATGAAGTATATCGAAAAGCTGTACAACAAGGTATAAAACCTAAATGGCTTTATGTATACTTTGAATTTATTTTAAAAATAGAATGTGTATTTCTTGTGACTGTCTTCATTCTATCAACGTCTTTTCGTTTACACAAACAAAGAGCTCGCAATTAGCTTTTACTGTAAATTAATAAAATTTACCAACAGAGGTATATTTTTTTAGAAAAAGCTGTGAGTAAAGGCATTAGCAGATTAAGCTGTATAGTAATTCATCACTTTTTGTACATAATTTTGTGTTTCTTTAAATGGTGGAATTCCTCCGTACTTTGTAACGCGAGATGGACCTGCATTGTAAGCAGCGAGCGCAAGTGTAGGTTCATTATCGAATTTATCGAGCATTTGTCGTAAATACTTGGCACCGGCCATAATGTTTTGCTCAGGATCAAAAGCATTGGATACCCCCAAATATTGGGCAGTTTTCGGCATTAGTTGCATTAAGCCTTGGGCACCGGCATGGCTGACAACTGTTGGATTGAAATTGGATTCTTGTTTCATGACTGCGGCTATTAATTTTTCAGGGACATTATGAGTAATCGATGCTTGTTTGATGATTGCTGCGTACTTGTCTGCACCAGCAAGTGATTTTTCATAAGCGGTTGTGCCGATTACATCGCCTGAAACATATGAATCTAGCTTTGTACTTGAAGAATCATTAAATTGTGAAAGTGTATCATAAACCGACGACGGTACATAGACAGCATTAGTGCCGTTGTATAGTAAAGATTGCAAAGTTTCATTATTAGCTGTTTTGGAATCACCAAGCTGATTTAAACTATTTGTTAGTCCTGCAAAATAACTAGAAAGATCTGAGGATGAAGAAAGCCCTAATAAGCTAGACATTTTTGCATTGCTAGATGTTGTAGCGTCGCTGAGTAATTCTCCAATCATATCAGAAAAAATTGAGTTACTATTGTCTGTTAGAGAGTTCGTTGATGAATCGCTTGATGAACCAAGCGTTTGAAGTGCTTGTATTTCTAGTAAAGTTCTGAGTGATTGGATATCCAAGTGATGAGTCACCCTTTCTTTGCTTGCAGCGCTTTCATGAAGCGAGCAATTTTTTTATCAGTTTTTTGTTTTTCGATACCATATTGATGTAGAAATTCGTCGAATATGATATTTCCTTTTTTTACATCATTTGATTCATATTCTACCTCATAATCGTCGCACTGCAAATAGTAAGAATGGTCAAAGACAAGAAGCCCCTCTTTATAAGGAATTTCGACACGGTCGGTAGTCAGTGAACCAAACAAAGCTAGTTTATCGATAGCGATGTTATGTGAATCCAGTCTTTTCGCTACTTCTGGTGCAAAGAAACCTTTACCTTGTAACATTTGCTCCGCTTGCTCAGCTGTAATTTCATCTGTGGTTTCTAAATGAGCATGCTCGGCAGATTTTTCTTTTAATGTACATTCGAAATAGCTTCCAATTTGTCGAATACGTAAACCACTTTTTAAAGATTTGAGTGAGTTTTCAGGCGTGTCGAAATAATGATTTGTTTGACGATGAATAGCATCTCTTGGGATTTGAAATTCTTGAAGTAACTGTTCGTATTGATGTTTAGTTATGAGATTTTTAAATTCGATTTCAAGTTGTTGTGCCATGGTTACCACCTTTTTTATAATTTTTTTTCAATTTACTTGCGCTATGCTTTTAATATTTACTGACTGCAACAAGCTATCCCATATGCTAAAATAGGAGGAAGAGTATGAACGAAAAGGGGACTCGCATGTGCGTAAAATCTATACAATAGAATCATTCAGTTATGAAAATCAGCAACTTTATTTCAGTTTAAACGACAATGAGTTGAATTTACAGCTAAAACCTGCTGCACAATTAATTGCAGATTCGGATGATTTTTCATTTATCTACTTACTAGATACAGGGGAATTTTATCAATATTTACGATTCCCACCAACAATTTGGACTGAACTTGTACATATTTTACAAACAAAGCAAAATCCAATGTTACAAGTAGGAACAGTGGTACTTGAACTTACAAATTTCTACGAAGAATTGGAAATGCTCGTGTATAATATTGAAGGGAATTATAACTATGGGTCGGAATTTGTCCAAGCAGTGGAAAAACACTTTAAGGCGGTTCTAGCTGACTAATTAGTACAGTAACGGAAGCCCTCCGTTTTATTTGTACGCCGATGTCGGGAGGTTTTAACGATGGGACAATGGGAGATTTTTTTAAGTCCATACAAACAAGCTGTGGATGAATTAAAAATAAAATTAAAAGGAATGCGTTCGCAATTTGGCATTGTCAATGCAAACTCACCAATTGAATTTGTTACAGGTCGAGTAAAGCCGCTTGCAAGCATTTACGATAAAACATTAGAAAAGGGTTTAGCGTTTGAGCCTTCAAAGCAATTAGGTGACGAACTTGGAGATATTGCGGGCTTACGTATTATGTGCCAATTTGTGGATGATATTGCCACAGTTTCTGAGCTAATAAGGCAACGAAAAGATATGCGTGTCGTTGAAGAACGTGACTATATTACACATAGCAAGCCGAGTGGTTACCGTTCGCATCATATGATTGTGGAATACCCAGTTGAAACGATTCAAGGTAAAAAGATGGTACTAGCAGAAATTCAAATTCGTACATTAGCAATGAATTTCTGGGCGTCAATTGAGCATTCATTAAACTATAAATATAAAGGGATGTTCCCAGAAGAGATTAAAAATCGTCTGCAAAGTGCAGCAGAGGCAGCCTTTCGTTTAGATGAAGAAATGTCTTCAATTCGCAGTGAAATCCAGGAAGCGCAAGCGTATTTCAATGAATTTAAAGAAGCCTCGAATCCTAATTTATTATCAGAGAAGGAGCGTGACGCACAATGAAATTTTCCATTCAATCACGTAGAGATGAACAATCGAACGAATTAATGGAGCTAGCAAAAACGTATTTACAGGATTTTGGGTTAACATATGATGAAGAATGTCCAGAAATCGTCGTATCGATAGGAGGAGATGGTACGTTACTACATGCCTTCCACCGCTATTTACATCTCCTTGACCAAGTTGCCTTTGTTGGTATTCATACCGGGCATTTAGGGTTTTATGCGGACTGGAAGCCTTCGGAATTGGAAAAGCTTGTTTTGTCGATTGCAAAAAAAGACTTTAATGTTGTGGAATACCCACTATTAGAAGTAAAGGTAGAGCATCATAATACCGAATCCAATACGTATCTCGCTTTAAACGAAGCAACTGTAAAATCGCCAGATGTAACGCTTGTAATGGATGTTGAATTAAACGGCAATCAGTTCGAACGCTTCCGCGGTGATGGACTTTGTGTATCAACGCCATCTGGCAGTACTGCATATAACAAAGCACTTGGTGGTGCCATTATTCACCCAACTTTAGCTGCATTGCAAATAACGGAAATAGCTTCGATCAATAACCGTGTGTTTCGAACAGTTGGATCGCCACTTATCTTGCCTGCACATCATCACTGTGTGCTACGACCAGTAAACGATCAAAACTTTACTATGACTGTCGACCATCTTCAAGTAACAGAAAAAAATGTGAAATCTATTTCCTTTAATGTAGCTAATGAAAAGGTACGTTTTGCACGTTTCCGGCCATTCCCGTTCTGGGAACGCGTGCATGAATCCTTCGTAGCAAATGAGTAAAATGGATCAACGGTTTACACTACGATTTACGGCAACGAAAGAAGGGCAATTGCTACGTGAGGCATTAAGTGAATGGCGTATATCCAAGCGTGCCTTAACAGCTATTAAATTCGAAGGTGGTTTACTGACAGTTAATGGTCTGGAACGAAATGTGCGGCATCCATTACAAATCGGTGATATAGTCGAAGTCAAATTTCCACCTGAAGAAAAAAGTGAAGGACTTGTTGTCGAATATGGCTTGCTTCGTATTATATACGAGGATGAAGCGATTTTAGTGCTTGATAAGCCAGCTCATCAAAGCACGATCCCTTCACGTGAGCATCCAACACAAAGTATTGCAAATAATGTATGTGGCTATTTTGAGCAGCAAGGTTTAGCTTCGACTGTTCATGTGGTGACAAGACTAGATCGTGATACATCGGGATTACTTTGTATTGCCAAGCATGCACATATTCATCATTTAACAGGACTCGCACAGCGCGGCGGAGAAATTTCTCGGGAATATGAAGCAATTGTTCATGGACATGTTGTTTTGGATAAACAATCGATCATTGCACCTATCGGACGTAAGGAAACGAGTATAATTGAGCGAGAGGTTCGGGAAGATGGACAATTTGCACATACTGATGTCAAGGTACTTAGTCGTTTTAACATTCAAGGTGAGCCAATGTCACATGTTCGCTTGAAGCTATATACAGGGCGCACACATCAAATTCGTGTACATATGGTACATCTAGGGCATTCACTTGTTGGGGATGAATTATATGGCGGTAGCCGGATGTACATCAATCGACAAGCACTACACTGTGTATCTTTGCAAATGCTTCATCCATTAAGTGGTGAATATTTACAATTTTCAAGTCCGTTAATGGATGATATGCAACGTTTATTAAACAATTGAAGGAGAGATGTTCGTGTAAACCGAGCATCTCTTTATTGTTTTCAATAGTGTTTTAACGGAAAATTAGACGAGTGTAGGGTATAGTAAAGTAAAAGGTGTGTCTAATCAATTATGTCGATTAATTTTATGTGAACTTTTATGAGAGTTTGTTCAAAGAACCTGTTGATTTCCGTTGCAGGTGGACGCTTTCCAGGGGGCGAGCCTTTAGCTGCTTCGTCGCTTTCGCGCAGAGAATATTTGCTGAATGAAAATAAAAAGAGTTTGCAGAAACAGTAGGTGCGCACTATTATATAAAAGGTAGATTTACGCGGTAGTACGTAAATTTTAATTTAATGCTCGGAAGGAGGGGACAAGCATGATAGAGGAAAGAAATGAAAAGGATGAAGTACAATTCGACGAGGCACATTTACGAGAGATGCTCGTAGCACATGATATTGACGCATTTCGCAATGAGTTTTTAGAGCTCCATCCATATGATCAGGCAACGTTTTATGAAAAGGTGGAGCCTGACATAAGGAAAATAATCTATACGTTCTTGTCTCCAACAGAAATGGCTGACATTTTCGAGGCAATTGAAATAGACGATAGTGAGTATAAAGAATTTTTAAATGAGATGGATACAGCTTATGGGGCAGAAATGTTATCACAAATGTATGCCGATGATGCTGCTGATGTTTTAAATGAATTAGATACAGAACAACGTGAAAGTTATTTAGAAATGATGGACGTTGAAACAGCTGACGAAATTAATGAGCTGTTAAGTTATGCTGAGTACACTGCAGGTTCGATTATGACGACGGAATATGTTGCCATTCCAGAAAATTCTACAGTGCGCTCAGCAATGGCGATTTTACGTAAGGAAGCACCCAATGCTGAAACAATTTATTATATTTTCGTGGTCGATGAAAAACATCGTCTAACAGGTGTTATTTCATTACGTGATTTAATTATTGCCGATGAGGATACGCTCATTCGTTCAATTATGAATGAACGTGTTGTTATGGTCCATGCGGGCGATGACCAAGAAGAAGTCGCACAAATTATGAAAGACTATAACTTCTTGGCAACACCAGTAATCGATAACACAGGTGAATTACTAGGGATTATAACGGTCGATGATATTATCGACGTTATTGACGACGAGGCATCGGAGGACTACTCAAAATTAGCGGGTATTTCCGATATGGATACATTTGATACAAGTCCGTGGCAAGCAGCTAAAAAACGTTTGCCGTGGCTCGTGATTTTATTGTTTTTAGGAATGCTTACAGCGAATTTAATGGGGCAATTTGAGGATACGCTAGATAAAGTGGCATTACTTGCAGTATTTATACCACTCATTTCAGGTACTTCAGGAAATAGTGGTACACAGGCGCTAGCCGTAGCCATTCGTGGGCTTGCAACGGGGGATGTCGAAGAGCATAGCAAGGTTAAGTTACTCATTCGCGAAGCGGGCACTGGCCTAATGACAGGTATTGTGTGTGGCATCATAGTGATTGGCATTGTTTATGTTTGGAAACATGAGCTTATTCTTGGCATGCTTGTAGGTGCTGCTATCTGTGGTTCTATTTTAGTGGCAACACTTGCGGGCTCATTCATTCCATTACTTATGCACCGTTTGAAAATTGACCCTGCTGTAGCATCTGGCCCTTTTATTACGACATTAAACGATATTACGAGTATTTTAATTTATTTAGGCTTGGCAACTATATTTCTTAGCCAAATAGGTTGAGCACCATAATTCTCTCTTTTGCATATCGTAGGGAAAAAGGGAGTGAAAATTGTGGAGCATGAGCCTCTATTATTTATTAAATCACCGTCTTATTATTTAGATATTCCTAAGTCATTAGAAGAGGATGATATGGAAGAAAGTACATCTGTATTTGTAAAAGACAGTTATGTAAATGAGTCGAAAAATGTGCAAATACATGAACAGAGTGATGAGCCAATAAATGAGTATTTACTGAAACAGCTACAATTTTTAGAGAAGCCATTTCGACAAAGAGTGTATCAACCATTATTAGTATGTTTAAAAGATGGAAGAAAGTTAGCGGGAACTGCATCAGATGTACAGAATGATTCATTATTGCTTACTTCTGTAGAATTACAAACACAGGAAACTATTCATATTGAAGATGTTCAACAAATCTTATGGCGAGGAAAAAAATTGCCAATATGAGAACAAACGTTAAAGTGCTCTGTCATCCACTACTTTTGCCTGATGGAGCAGACCTTGACCTCGAGGAAGTAGAACTTTTACCTATTCTACAACTATGCCCTAGTTTATCTACAACTAGAAAAACTATAATTTCTTTCATGATAAAAAAAGCGTACAGCAGAAGATGCTGTACGTTTTTCTTTTTGTTTTTTGTAGTGTGTCAAAGGAGAAAGTGATTAATTACAAATATTTAAATCAACGTCTGCGATACATTGTACTGCGCAGAAGCAAGATAAATCGACCGTAATGCAACTTTCTGTAGACTGCCAATGTTTAACGTCGCAGAGTTTGCCCATATCGATACAGCAACCATCATCGCCTAATAAATCCACAGTTTTGTGATGATGATCCTCTGGTTCTAAAACACGTAGAGTAGCGCAGCAATCATCAAACATATCCTCTACTCTGAAAAATACTGAAGTACAAAAATCTGATTCTCCGTGTTTTGTTTTAAAGAATGCTTTGAACGGAGAGCCATCATTTGTGAGCAACATAAATACACGAGTATCTGCATGATTTCGAGACGGACTCATTATCCCACCAAGTGGCTCTAAGAAACAGTTAGCTGTACATGGTGAACACTCATCACGTACGGCTTGATTTTGAATGTCAAGAATGGCACGAACTACGTCACAAACGCAACCTGAATTTCTTGACCCATTAGGGTTTGTTGTTTTACCACAACCCATTTTTTTTCACCACCTCTCCTTGTTACTACTTCTACAATATGTGTTTTTCAAATCGGGAATCGGGCTTTTGCGTATATGGACGAATGAATAGTTTTTTTTATGTATGGTGAAACTGTGAAGAAAAGGAGGGTGAGCGTGTGAAGAAATTACAAACAGTACTACTTCTATTATTAAGTATTTCTATTATTAGTGGTTGTACGGATAAAGAAAAATTCATTGTATATGGTTCGCCACAAAATGAGGAAGAATTAAAAGCCGTATTAAAAGAAGAAGATTACGTTGAAAAAACAACAGTTATTCAGCATGATGATAAAATGCTCGTTACTGTGCAGATTAAACCTTGGGATAAGTGGAAGAAGGCTAAGTTAGAAAAGAAACTTCAAAAGAAATTTGATGAGCTGTATCCAGATAAAGAAGTGTTCGTCTCAGCCGACTATAAAATTTACTATGAGGCTAATAAAGTGAAAAAAGATGGGCTTGAAGATGAGGAAATTAGCGACAAAATAAAGGAATTGAAGAAACTCGCAAAGGAGGAAGCCTAATGGAAAAAGAGCAATATCAACAATTAGAACAACAGGTGACACCTAAGCCACCATACTTAAAAAATATAGTGAAGGCATTTTTTGTGGGTGGAATTATTTGCACAATCGGACAGGCTGTCTCTCTTTTTTATATGACTTTTTTTAATTTTACGGAACAAACGGCTGGTAATCCAACTGTGGCAACAATGGTGTTTTTTGCAATGATCTTGACAGGGCTAGGACTATATAAAAAGATTGGCCAATTTGGAGGTGCAGGTTCTGCGGTGCCTGTCACAGGATTTGGAAATGCAGTGATTTCAGCCGCTATTGAACATAAATCAGAAGGTTATGTACTTGGCGTTGGAGGAAATTTATTTAAATTAGCAGGATCAGTTGTGTTATTCGGTGTTGTCTCGGCATTTTTCGTCGCCCTCATTAAGTATATTCTCGTGACGTTAGGAGTGGTCTCATGGTAATTATTTTTCAAACAAAGCCCTCTATATTAGCGGGAGGTGTTGTCGCAGGCCCACTCGAAAAACGTAGTACATTTAGTCAATATTTTGATGCGATTTCGGAGGATGAACGCTGGCAAATGAAAACGAATGAGCAGGGTCACCGAAAAATGATTCAAGAAGCCTGCGAAATTGCAATGAAGAAAGCGGGCGTTAAAAATTTAGAAGTCGACTTCTTTTTAGGTGGCGATTTGATCAATCAAATGACACCAACAAATTTTGCGGCACGAGAGTTAGCTATCTCTTTTATTGGCTTATTTTCAGCATGTGCTACTTCGGTTTCTTCCGTTATTATTGCAAGCCTTTTAACAGAGCTTGGTGCGTCGAATTTCTCGATAGCGGGCGCTTCCAGCCAACATAATGCGGTTGAACGGCAATTTCGATATCCGGTTAATTACGGAGCGCAGAAGCCGGCGACAGCGCAATGGACAGTAACAGCTGCTGGTTTTGCGCTAATTGGCAAGCATAATGATAATTTACCAAGTATTGAAGCAGCAACTATTGGAAAAGTAATTGATTTTGGTATGGATGATCCATTTCATATGGGGGCAGCAATGGCTCCAGCCGCTTTTCAGACGATTCAATCACATTTAGAGAAAAGAAAACAGAAGTTTTACAATTATGATTTGATACTAACTGGTGATTTAGGACAGCTTGGTTTAAAGCTGTTAAAAGGAATGTTCGCTGAAAGTGGAGTGAAACAAGAGGAGCTAACTCTTATACGAGATGCTGGTACAGAGTTCTATGGACAAGATGAGGCTTTTCAATCAGGGGCAAGTGGTGCTGGATGTTCGGCCGCTGTCTTCTACAGCTATATAGACCAAATGATGCGGGCAGGGCGCTATAAAAGGGTGTTGCTTGTTGCAACGGGTGCATTGCTTTCGCCTCTGTCTTATCAACAAGGAGAGACCATTCCATGTACAGCACATGCAATTGAAATTACAATGAAATGAGGTAAGAGTTATGATGATGTCATTTGTATTCGCATTTATTGTTGGGGGCATTATTTGTGTAATTGGTCAGTTATTAATGGATGTAGGAAATCTAACACCTGCACATACATTAAGTTTTTTAGTCGTTGCAGGAGCCGTTTTAGATGGTATGGGCTTGTATGAACCACTCATACATTTCGCAGGTGCCGGTGCAACAGTTCCGATTACATCATTCGGCAATGCCTTAACACACGGAGCAATGGCAGAGGCTGAAAAGCACGGATTAGTTGGCGTGCTTTCTGGAATGTTTGAAGTTACAAGTTCAGGTATTAGTGCAGCAATTGTTTTTGGCTTTATCGGTGCATTATTTTTCAAACCAAAAGGAAATGTTGATTAGACGAATAGCCCCTCTCAATTCTTTGCCTGTTCATATTATAGGTTAAAGAAGGGAGGGGTACTTTTATGGGAGGATATCAAGGTTGGGGTTCACAACAATACGGTGGAAATGTTGGTGGTACTAACAGCTGGAACAATAACTATTGCGGAGGCAATTACAATAATACTGGCTACGGTTCAACATTTGTATTAATCGTTGTGCTATTTATTTTACTTATTATTGTCGGTGCTACTTTCGTATATTAAGGAGGGAGGATATGCAACGCTCATTTTTTAATTCAATCGAAAAAAAAACTGGTGTATCGATGGAAGAAATTTTCGCACTAGCAAATGCTATACAACATGCGGATTTTAAAAATGAAAAACAGGTAAGAAAAATCGTGCGTCGAGTTGGTAAAATTTCGAATAGAGATATAAGCAAGGAGCTTGAAGATAAAATAGTGAATTCTATTTTACAAGATGGCGATTCATTAGATTTAGATAAAATCACAAAAATGATGAAATAATTAAAAGGTGTTACGTTGATGCAAAAGCATCTTCGTAACACCTTTTTTGTTAAATTAATTTCTCCATTGCACGATGCGGAATATCAGCATCCATAAATTCTGGCGACGTTACATTATAGCCGAGCTTTTCATAAAAAGGAATTGCGTAGCTTTGTGCATGCAGTATTAATTTTTTTATTTGGATGGTAATGGCGTATTTCTCTATTTCTTTCATGATTAGGGCACCTAGTTTTTTGCCACGCTGTGATTGTAAAATACTTACTCGTTCAATTTTAGCAATATTGTCTTCTATAATACGAAGGCGAGCAGCACCAACGGCTTTTTTCCCTTCATACATTATAAAATGCGTCGCCATTGCATCGTACTCATCATATTCTAGATGGAGAGGGATGCCCTGTTCTTCTACAAAAACTTTTGTACGAACAGCAAAAGCATCATCATGTTCTTTTTTTGTATCAACAACCTTTACTAAATACAAAGGTCATTCAGCTCCAGTCAATCGGAACGTTTCGTATGTTGTCCATGAACCGTCTTCCAATTGGTACACCAGGTGAATCCGATCAATGATATCTTGCTCGTCAACACCGATCATACGCAATTGGGCGAAGATGTCGTCGTGTTCAGAATCTGTCATTTTTTGAGCAATTGTAATATGTGGAACGTAAGTATGTTTTTCCGATCCAAAAGGGATTTTTTCACTTATCTCTTTATGGAATAATGCTAATTGCTCCGTTAGCTCAATGCGGAAATAAATTGCATTTGTTGCTGGGAAAAACGAACTAATGCGTGACGCATGGATTTTCAGTGGTGCATGTTTTGACGTGAGCTCATCTAATTGTTGAACAATCTTTTTAATATCATCGTCACTTGCATCAAAACTGTCCTTTAACGTCATATGCGGTGTAATCAGTGCAAAATGCGGGTCATAACGCTTGCGATACGTATTTGCCAAGTCTTGCAGTTTTTTTGATGGAAACGCAACAATACCGTACTTCATAGTCCATTACCTCCCGAAAATAAACAGTTTTTCTATTTAAGTATATCAGAAATTACGTTACACGTAATTTGAATCGACCATTATTAATTGAAATTTTCAATTAACGCGCGTCTTAAATCAGGTTTCCAATATTTCCATGTATGATTACCATCAAATTCATCATAAAATGTAGAGAAACCTTTACTAAGCATCAAGTTGTGAAGCTTACGATTCGGCGTTAAAAAGTCTTTAATCGTTTTATCCATTGTAATGACTTTGTTTTCATCTTTACCAATAATGTGATAAATCGAAATATCAGCAGGGTTTTTAAATTGCTCTACCGCTTTTAGCACGTCTTCATCCACATAGGGGGATTGTAAAATTACCTTACCGAAAATATTTGGATACTTTAGTGCAGCCATTAAGGAAGCGGTTGCAGCCAAAGAGTCACCAATTACCCCACGGCCCATTCCCATCTGATATGTTGAATATTCTCGGTCTAAATATGGAACAAGTTCATGTGCTAAAAAGCGTAAATAAGCTTCATGCTGTTCGCCGCTCGGTATATATTTATGACGGCGATCCTTAATATCTTTATATGGTACAAATGCGATAATTAAATTTTCGATTTCGTAGTCATCAATTAGTTCATCTGCAAGTTTTGTAATTCCGCCTAATTGAAAGTAATCCTTGCCATCTGATGCGATTAAAATATTATATTTATATAGTGGAGAATAGTTAGCAGGTATGTAAATATATAAATCTAATGTCTCCTGCAATGCTTCACTATAAAACTTTAAATCCTGTACAGTACCCTTGTCCAACGATGACACTCCTTCATAATGATATGTAACAAAATTGTATCATATTACAAAAGTCAGGGTATAATAAGTTTTGACGTTTGACCGCTAGAAATTCACTAGCAATAAAAATAGGAATGAGGTTTAGTTATGCATGATAAAAGCATTCGCGTGCATTCTGATGAAGTTGCTAAAGCTACCAAAGCTGCATTACTTCGTCGTGGTGTAACAAAAGAAGATATTGCTGAAATTGTTTATGAAATGCAAAATCCTTATAATGATGGATTAACACTAGAGCATTGTGTTCATTCTGTTGAGCGTGTACTGCGTAAACGTGAAGTACAACATGCGGTTCTAGTAGGAATTGAATTAGATGAACTAGCAGAGAAAAAATTATTATCTGCTCCACTTCAACAAATTATTGAATCTGACGAAGGGCTATTTGGTGTAGATGAAACGATTGCACTTGGATCTGTTTTTACATACGGTAGCATTGCAGTAACAACTTTCGGTCATTTAGACAAACAAAAAATAGGTATCATTAAGAAACTTGATACAGAGCCAGGTCTTCATGTAAATACATTCTTAGATGATTTAGTTGCAAGTATTGCTGCTTCTGCTGCTTCTCGTATCGCACATCGTATGCGCGATTTAGAAGAAGAAGGAGTAACGTTTGCGGATATTGAGCCAGAGGAACTTGGACCAAAACAGAAACCCCATAATGAAATTTAAGATTATATCGATAAGATGCTGTCTGCTGAGTATATTACAATACTGAGTAGACAGTTTTATTTTTATCAAAATTAAGGATAAGTCCCAATTTCTTTAAGTGTCAGGATGAAAGCCTGTATAGTAATTTATTCAGGGATGCCAAAAGTTGAAAAATTAGTGGAATTCAGGCTCGTGTCATAGATGTTTTTTTGCGTAAAAACAAAGGGACCTATACAATTAAGCCGAGGTGAAATTGATAAATTAAGAGATATTATGGTACTATTATTGTAGTAAATGCTAAAGTTTATGAGGGACAAGTCATATGAAAATGTAAGATATAAAAACATTGATAACAAGCGGAACGGTTATTCTGGCTGTTGCGCTGTATATGATTTTTGGTAGAACACCTACGGAAGAAAATGAAATTACGATCTCCAATCAGCAAAGTATTATTTCTATTGCGAACGTTGAAGAGAGAACAGGCAATGAACGTTTTCCTGGTGACTATAGGAAAGCCTATGACGGGTTATCACTATAAAACTGTACACAAAAATTATGTACACATTAATTTAAAGAAATATTGATTTAACAATGATTACGAACGAAATATAAAAATAAGTATGTACATGTTAAAAATTTATTAGTTATAGAATTTCCCTATATCTGATTGGATTTTATTCATAAAAATATGTACATAATAACTGGTGTAAAATAATAACGGACATAGTAATGATGAACAAATATCACTTAATATTATATTTATTAGGATCTTCGGTTTTTGAAACTGAAGATTTTTTAATTGAAAACGCTAATTCAATTAAAGAGAAATTCTTTAAAAGAAAATCAATCAAATTAATTGTGATATTAGAGAACTTTATTGATAATAGATTTTATTAGTCCAGTAATAAATGCTAACTAGGAGAGAGGTACTGAAAATGAAGGAAAAAGATATTAAGACATTAATTACGAGTGGAACAGTTATTTTTGCTTTTGTATTATATTTGATATTCAAATAAATTTAAGATCTTCAGTTTTATTTAACTGAGGATTTTTAGTTTTATGAAAAGGTGTAAATTAGAAAGTAGGGTATTCATTTGAAAAAAATCTTTTTTGCTTTAGTCTTTTCTGCACTGGTTTTGAGTGCATGTACGGGAGAAACTAGTACGAATATTATTGAGACTGAAAATATAGAAAGTCTCGTATCTTCAACAAAAGAAAATGCTGAAAAATACGACGTGAGTAAGTTTGAAGAGTATGAATTACAAGATATAATTGACGGCGACACAATAAGAATAAAATATAATGGTAGCTCAGAAAAGGTTCGTCTGCTTCTTGTAGATACCCCTGAAACTAATCATGAGACGTTAGGGGAGCAACCATATGGACCAGAAGCTAAAGAGTTTGCTAAGCAACTATTAGCCGGTCAAGATTCGGTCTATTTAGAATTTGACGTTTCTTATCGTGATAAATATAAAAGATTATTAGCTTATGTTTACACGAAAGATGGTATCAGTATTCAAGAGCAATTATTGAAAAACGGATTAGCACGTGTCGCTTATATTTATGAGCCAAATACGAAGCATGTAGATTGGTTCAATTCAATTCAAAAAACTGCACAAAATTCAGCAACAGGTATTTGGTCAGTTGAAGATTATGTAACGAATCGTGGCTATGACAAAGAGGTTTATTATGCTGCTACAAAAGAAAGTAATGATGCGTCTAGTACGGAAAATGACAAATCTAATACTGCTAACGATAATAACAGTTGTGTAATTAAAGGTAATATCAATTCAAAGGGTAATAAAATCTATCATACGCCTGGTCAGCGTGATTATGAAAATACAGTAGCAGAAGAAATGTTCTGTACTAAAGAAGAAGCAGAGGCAGCTGGGTTTATTCCAGCTAAGCAATAGATTTTAATATATTTTGAATTATAAAAACGAACAAGAGCGCATGTTCTTGTTCGTTTTTTATATAAGCTGTTTTCGAAAAGGTTGTTGCTATTCAACTCCCATGAGAGAATGTAATAATCTTTCATTTTCTGTGGTGTAGCGTTGATTTTATACGACATTGATGGCTAATGGGTGCATTAGTGGGTGCGAAACGTTCCTGGTTCAAATGAAATGTGGTCACA
>NZ_LGRV01000001.1 GCF_001278945.1 Lysinibacillus contaminans
TCGGAAGGTGCGGCTGGATCACCTCCTTTCTAAGGATATATTCGGAATACAAACCATGGGTTTGTAAGATTGCGTTTTGCGTTCAGTTTTGAAGGTTTATAATAACTTTATAAAACTTCCAAGAGGGCCTATAGCTCAGCTGGTTAGAGCGCACGCCTGATAAGCGTGAGGTCGATGGTTCGAGTCCATTTAGGCCCACCATAAATACCTCTTGGGGCCTTAGCTCAGCTGGGAGAGCGCCTGCCTTGCACGCAGGAGGTCAGCGGTTCGATCCCGCTAGGCTCCACCAATTTTATTGTTCTTTGAAAACTGGATAAAACGACATTGATATAGTAACAAACACATTTATTTTTTTAATTAAGTTTTTAGGCTTAATAACGTAGGTTAAGTTATTAAGGGCGCATGGCGGATGCCTTGGCCCTAGGAGCCGAAGAAGCACGGCACTAACACCGGTATGCTTCGGGGAGCGGTAAGTGAGCTTTGAACCGGAGATTTCCGAAGGGGGGAACCCACTGTTTTTAATAGAACAGTACTGTGACGTGAATACATAGCGTCATAGAGGCAGACCCAGGGAACTGAAACATCTAAGTACCTGGAGGAACAGAAAGAAAAATCGATTCCCTGAGTAGCGGCGAGCGAAACGGGAAGAGCCCAAACCAAGAGGCTTGCCTCTTGGGGTTGTAGGACACTCTATAGCATGGCGGATGCCTTGGCACTAGGAGCCGAAGAAGGACGGCACTAACACCGATATGCTTCGGGGAGCCGTAAGTGAGCTTTGATCCGGAGATTTCCGAATGGGGGAACCCACTGTTTTTAATAGAACAGTACTTTGACGTGAATACATAGCGTCATAGAGGCAGACCCAGGGAACTGAAACATCTAAGTACCTGGAGGAACAGAAAGAAAAATCGATTCCCTGAGTAGCGGCGAGCGAAACGGGAAGAGCCCAAACCAAGAGGCTTGCCTCTTGGGGTTGTAGGACACTCTATACGGAGTTACAAAAGAATGAGTTAGACGAAGCGACTTGGAAAGGTCCGCCGTAGCAGGTAAAAGCCCTGTAGTCGAAAGTTCATTCCCTCCTGAGTGTATCCGGAGTACGGCGGAACACGTGAAATTCCGGCGGAATCTGGGAGGACCATCTCCCAAGGCTAAATACTACCTAGTGACCGATAGTGAACCAGTACCGTGAGGGAAAGGTGAAAAGCACCCCGGAAGGGGAGTGAAATAGATCCTGAAACCATGTGCCTACAAGTAGTTAGAGCCCGTTAATGGGTGATAGCGTGCCTTTTGTAGAAATGAACCGGCGAGTTACGATTACGTGCGAGGTTAAGTTGAGAAGACGGAGCCGCAGCGAAAGCGAGTCTGAATAGGGCGAATTAGTACGTGGTCGTAGACCCGAAACCAGGTGATCTACCCATGTCCAGGGTGAAGGTGAGGTAACACTTACTGGAGGCCCGAACCCACGTACGTTGAAAAGTGCGGGGATGAGGTGTGGGTAGCGGAGAAATTCCAATCGAACCTGGAGATAGCTGGTTCTCTCCGAAATAGCTTTAGGGCTAGCCTCGTGATTGAGAATACTGGAGGTAGAGCACTGTTTGGACTAGGGGGCCATCCCGGTTTACCGAATTCAGACAAACTCCGAATGCCAGATATTTATACACGGGAGTCAGACTGCGAGTGATAAGATCCGTAGTCAAAAGGGAAACAGCCCAGACCCCCAGCTAAGGTCCCAAAGTAATCGTTAAGTGGAAAAGGATGTGGCGTTGCACAGACAACCAGGATGTTGGCTTAGAAGCAGCCATCATTTAAAGAGTGCGTAATAGCTCACTGGTCGAGTGACGCTGCGCCGAAAATGTATCGGGGCTAAACGATTCACCGAAGCTGTGGATTCACATCTATGATGTGAGTGGTAGGAGAGCGTTCTAAGGGCGTTGAAGTCAGACCGGAAGGACTGGTGGAGCGCTTAGAAGTGAGAATGCCGGTATGAGTAGCGAAAGACGGGTGAGAATCCCGTCCACCGTATGACTAAGGTTTCCTGAGGAAGGCTCGTCCGCTCAGGGTTAGTCGGGACCTAAGCCGAGGCCGATAGGCGTAGGCGATGGACAACAGGTTGATATTCCTGTACCACCTCCTCACCGTTTGAGAAATGGGGGGACGCAGTAGGATAGGGTAAGCACGCCGTTGGTTGCGCGTGTTCAAGCAGTAAGGTGTGAATGTAGGCAAATCCGCATTCTTTAACATTGAGCTGTGATGACGAGTCCGTATGGACGAAGTTCCTGATTTCACACTGCCAAGAAAAGCCTCTATCGAGGTGAGAGGTGCCCGTACCGCAAACCGACTCAGGTAGTCGAGGAGAGAATCCTAAGGTGTGCGAGAGAACTCTCGTTAAGGAACGCGGCAAAATGACCCCGTAACTTCGGGAGAAGGGGTGCTCTGGTAGCGTGCAAGCGTGAGAGAGCCGCAGTGAATAGGCCCAGGCGACTGTTTAGCAAAAACACAGGTCTCTGCAAAACCGTAAGGTGACGTATAGGGGCTGACGCCTGCCCGGTGCTGGAAGGTTAAGAGGAGTGGTTAGCGCAAGCGAAGCTGCGAATTGAAGCCCCAGTAAACGGCGGCCGTAACTATAACGGTCCTAAGGTAGCGAAATTCCTTGTCGGGTAAGTTCCGCCCCGCACGAAAGGCGTAACGATCTGGGCACTGTCTCAACGAGAGACTCGGTGAAATTATAGTACCTGTGAAGATGCAGGTTACCCGCGACAGGACGGAAAGACCCCGTGGAGCTTTACTGTAGCCTGATATTGAATTTTGGTACAACTTGTACAGGATAGGTAGGAGCCAGAGATCTCGGAGCGCCAGCTTCGAAGGAGGCGTCGGTGGGATACTACCCTGGTTGTATTGAAATTCTAACCCATGCCCCTTAGCGGGGCAGGAGACAGTGTCAGGCGGACAGTTTGACTGGGGCGGTCGCCTCCTAAAGAGTAACGGAGGCGCCCAAAGGTTCCCTCAGAATGGTTGGAAATCATTCGTAGAGTGTAAAGGCATAAGGGAGCTTGACTGCGAGACCTACAAGTCGAGCAGGGTCGAAAGACGGGCTTAGTGATCCGGTGGTTCCGCATGGAAGGGCCATCGCTCAACGGATAAAAGCTACCCCGGGGATAACAGGCTTATCTCCCCCAAGAGTCCACATCGACGGGGAGGTTTGGCACCTCGATGTCGGCTCATCGCAGCCTGGGGCTGTAGTCGGTCCCAAGGGTTGGGCTGTTCGCCCATGAAAGCGGTACGCGAGCTGGGTTCAGAACGTCGTGAGACAGTTCGGTCCCTATCCGTCGTGGGCGTAGGAAATTTGAGAGGAGCTGTCCTTAGTACGAGAGGACCGGGATGGACACACCGCTGGTGTACCAGTTGTCTTGCCAAAGGCATCGCTGGGTAGCTATGTGTGGACGGGATAAGTGCTGAAAGCATCTAAGCATGAAGCCCCCCTCAAGATGAGATTTCCCATTACGCAAGTAAGTAAGATCCCTCAAAGACGATGAGGTAGATAGGTTCGAGGTGGAAGTGTGGCGACACATGTAGCTGACGAATACTAATCGATCGAGGACTTAACCAAAACAAAATAGTTTGTATATCAATGAAACGTTTATCCAGTTTTGTAAGAATAATTCTTTCAATTAAATAAGGTCTAGTGATGATGGCAAAGAGGTCACACCCGTTCCCATACCGAACACGGAAGTTAAGCTCTTTAGCGCCGATGGTAGTTGGGGGCTTCCCCCTGTGAGAGTAGGACGTCGCTAGGCACATGAAACAGTCAACTATATGTTGGCTGTTTTTTTCTGTATTGAGATATTATCTAACCACATGTTATGTAGGTTTCACATAAAAATAGTATAAATTGTATAGATAACAGTATGAAGGATTCTTAAGTTCAACTTATCTAGTTATTAATAGTACCTTTGCCAAAAGAGTTAGTTATGAATCTCTTCCTCAGTGTTTTCTTCAGTTATATCTTCGACTAAGTTATCCTCTAATGATAGTTTATAGTAAAAATAATTGTTATAAAATCTTGCCTTCCTTATTAAGGATAACAATGTATAATTGGGTTTAAGTGAGGAAGTCTAAAAAGATAAGAGTAGTGAAAGGAAGGGCAATTTGGGAAAAAAGCAAATTTGGTATGAAGTAGAAGAAAATGAAACTATAGAAGAATGTTTGGCACGAATGCAAAAGGATGGTTATATAGCTATGGGGAGAAAAGAAGAACCTGTCTTTCAAATAGTAAATGGAGAACCGACGTATTTACGTCAAAAAATACAATTTAAAGCGATGTTATGTCAAGAATTTGAATAGATATGACTGAAAACCGAACAATGTCTTTTTACTAATTTAAAACGTTCGCATTTTTACATTGACGATAGTGAATACAATTGATAAAATGTGATTAGGAAATACAATTAAATCCCACATATATGCTAGAGGATCGGCTCTAGTGTCTCTACCCGGCACCGTAAATGCTGGACTATGCGGGAAAGCAACTTTTGGCATGTTTCGGGAAGGTGTGTTTACAGATGAGTAAATCTGCATATTCTTTTCATCAATGGTCCTTAAGTAAGCTGCTTTCACGTGTACTGTAGAGAGTAGTTTATTTGAGGGTTTTTTTGTGTAAAAAAGTAAAAAATGCAGTGGCTATTGAATAATAGTAGCTAGCACAACAATCGATCATTTTTCTATCGTTTAAAAGGAGCGACAATTCATGAATCCGAAAATCGGTGTTATTATGGGTAGTTCAAGTGACTGGGAAACAATGAAACATGCATGTGATATTTTAGATGAATTACAAGTACCGTACGAGAAAAAGGTAGTATCTGCACATCGAACACCTGACTTAATGTTCGAATATGCAGAAGCAGCGCGAGGACGCGGCATTCAAGTGATTATTGCAGGGGCTGGTGGTGCCGCGCATTTACCAGGTATGGTGGCAGCGAAAACGACGTTGCCGGTTATTGGAGTACCAGTGCAGTCTCGTGCACTGAATGGTCTTGATTCATTATTGTCGATTGTACAGATGCCAGGTGGCGTGCCTGTAGCAACGGTTGCGATTGGTAAAGCTGGAGCGACAAATGCAGGCTTGCTTGCGGCGCAAATTTTGTCGATAACAGATGCAGAGCTTGCTAACATACTAGATGCTAGACGCGAGATGACAAAGCAGCAAGTATTAGAAAGCACGGGTGACCTAGTGTGAGGAAGATTATATATCCTGGACAAACAATCGGCATTATCGGTGGTGGGCAACTTGGACGTATGATGGCACTTGCAGCAAAAGAAGCTGGTTTTAAAATTGCTGTGCTAGAGCCTACAATGGATTCACCATGTGGACAAGTAGCAGACATTCGCATTCTAGCGCCATACAATGATGAGGCGGCTTTAGAAGAGCTAGCAGAAGTAAGTGATGTTATTACGTACGAGTTTGAAAATATTGATTATGAAGGCCTAAAACGATTAACGGAGATGGCGTATGTACCACAAGGTGCTGAATTAGTGCGTATTACACAAGATCGTGTGACGGAGAAAGCAGCAATTGTAGAAGCTGGCTGTCCTGTTGCACCTTATGTTGTGGCAAGTACATATGAGAAATTAGTAGAAAATATTGAAACAATCGGTTATCCGTGCATCGTGAAAACAGCAAGAGGTGGCTATGATGGTAAAGGGCAACAACTATTAAAATCAGCGGCTGACCTTACGTTGGCGGAAGAGCTTTTCACACATTCACAATGTATTGCAGAAGGTTTTGTACCTTTCGTGAAGGAAGTTTCCGTTATTGTACAACGTAATGGTGACGGTGAATCCTATTGCCAACCAGTAGGTGAAAATATTCATGTGCATCATATTTTGCATGAAACAATTGTACCTGCACGTATTACAGAAGAGACAGCTCAGGCTGTTGAAAGTGAAGCAATGAAAATTGCAGATTATTTGGATCTTGTGGGTACACTAGCAGTGGAAATGTTCGTCTTAGAAAATGGCGACATTGTCATTAATGAGTTAGCGCCAAGACCACATAATTCAGGCCACTATTCAATTGAAGCATGTAACGTATCGCAATTCCATCAACATATTCGAGCTGTTTGTGGTTGGCCTTTACGAAAGCCGCAGCTATGGGCACCATCTATTATGGTGAATGTTCTAGGACAGCATGTAATGCCACTTAGTAATTTAATTGCAAAATATCCTGATTGGTCTTTACATCTTTACGGCAAAGCTGAAGCTAAGGTAAACCGTAAAATGGGGCATGTAACGATTATGACAAAAGATTTGGAACAAACTTTACAAGAAATCGAACATTCTGGCATTTGGTCAGAATAGAAGGAGATACGCGATGATTGAACGCTACACCAGACCCGAAATGGGAGCAATTTGGACGGAACAGAACAAATACCAAGCATGGTTAGAAGTAGAAATCTTAGCGTGTGAAGCTTGGGCAGAAATCGGCGATATTCCAAAAGAAGATGTCGCAAAAATTCGTGCAAATGCATCTTTTGATGTGGATCGTATTTTAGAAATTGAAAAAGAAACTCGACATGACGTTGTAGCCTTTACACGTGCCGTATCTGAAACACTGGGTGAGGAACGTAAATGGGTGCATTATGGCTTAACATCAACGGACGTTGTCGATACGGCCCTTTCTTATTTGATTAAACAAGCAAATGATATTTTACGTAAAGACATTGTGAACTTCATTGATATTATTGCTGCGAAAGCGAAAGAACATAAATATACGGTGATGATGGGACGTACACATGGTGTCCATGCAGAGCCAACGACTTTCGGCTTGAAACTAGGTTTATGGTACGAAGAAATGAAACGTAACTTAGAACGTTTCGATGCAGCTGCTCAAGTAATTGAAACTGGAAAGATGTCTGGTGCTGTTGGGACGTATGCAAATATTGATCCACGTGTAGAACAATATGTATGCGATAAACTTGGACTTGCAGCGTCGCCTATTTCAACACAAACGCTACAGCGTGATCGCCATGCACAGTATTTAGGTGCCTTAGCTTTAGTAGCAACGTCAATTGAAAAGTTCGCAACTGAGATTCGCGGTTTGCAAAAGTCAGAAACAAGAGAAGTAGAAGAAGCCTTTGCAAAAGGACAAAAAGGTTCATCAGCAATGCCACATAAGCGTAATCCAATCGGCTCTGAAAATATGGTTGGTCTGTCACGTTTAATGCGTGGTTATATGGTAACAGCGTATGAAAACGTTGCGTTATGGCATGAGCGTGATATTTCACATTCATCTGCAGAGCGTGTGATTTTACCAGATGCGACGATTACATTAAATTATATGTTAAATCGCTTCGGTAATATCGTTAAAAACTTAACAGTATTCCCTGAAAACATGAAACGTAATATGGGTCGCACCTTTGGGCTAATATACTCTCAACGCATTTTACTTGCACTAATCGATAAAGGTTTAGTGCGTGAAGAAGCGTATGACACAGTACAGCCACTTGCGATGCAGGCATGGGACGAGCAAGTGCAATTCCGTACATTAGTTGATGCGAGTGAAAAAATCACATCATTCTTAACAAAGGAAGAGCTAGATGATTGCTTTGACTACAACTACCACTTACAGCATGTAGACATGATTTTTGAACGTCTTGGACTAAATTAACTTTATTCTGTCGGTTGATTGAGTAAAGTTAATGATTCCGGCGTATTTGAAAATAGGGGGAATGACGAAATGATTAAAGATCAACTTTTGTATGAAGGTAAGGCAAAAAAACTGTATGCAACGGAGGAGCCAAATGTGCTTCTTGTTGCGTACAAGGATAGTGCAACAGCATTTAACGGTGAGAAAAAAGAAGAGATTGTTGGAAAAGGCGTGTTAAATAACCGCATTACCTCTTTAATTTTCGAAAAATTACAAGCAAACGGAATTGCGTCACATTTCTTAAAACAATTGTCAGATACTGAACAACTTGTGAAAAAGGTCGACATTATTCCAATTGAAGTCGTAGTACGTAACATAGCGGCTGGTAGCTTAGCGAAACGCCTTGGCTTTGAAGAAGGCACACCTTTAAAACGCCCGATCGTTGAATTTTATTATAAAGACGACGAGTTAGGTGATCCGTTCATTACGACGGAGCATATTGATGTACTAGACCTTGCAACACCTGATGAAGTAACAGCAATCTATGACGGCGCACTTGCTGTCAACAAAGTACTGCTACCAATCTTCGAAGATGTGGACGTAACTTTAATAGATTTTAAATTAGAGTTTGGGCGTGACACGGATGGATCGGTATTACTGGCTGATGAAATTTCACCAGACACATGCAGACTATGGGATGCGAAAACAAAGCAAAAGTTAGATAAGGACGTCTTTCGTCGTGACCTTGGCAATTTAACTGAAGTATATACTATTATCCTTACTAGACTCGGAGGCAAATAAAAATGAAAAAAGTTAAAATTTACGTAACATTACGTGAGAGTATCTTAGACCCACAAGGTTCAGCAGTAAAAGGTTCATTAACAAAAATGGGATACGGTGAAGTTGAAGATTTACGTATCGGAAAATATTTAGAATTAACGATCGCTGACTCAGCTCGCGACATCGATACACTTGTAAAAGAAATGTGCGAAAAAGTATTAACGAACGTTGTGATTGAAGATTACCGCTATGAAGTCGAGGAGGCTAACTAATCATGAAATTCGCAGTCCTCGTATTCCCTGGGTCAAACTGTGACATCGATATGTATCACGCCATTAAAGATGAACTAGGTGAAGAAGTAGATTATGTCTGGCATTCTCAAACAGATTTAAGTAGTTTTGATGGGATTCTAGTACCAGGAGGCTTCTCTTATGGAGATTACCTTCGCTGTGGTGCAATGGCGAATCAATCAAACATTATGGCTGAAGTAAAAAAAGCAGCTGATGCTGGTAAGCCAGTGCTAGGTGTATGTAACGGATTCCAAATCTTAACGGAAGCAGGATTACTACCAGGTGCCTTACTTCGTAACAAAAACTTAAAATTCATGTGCCGTACAGTACAACTAAAAGTAGAAAACAACAATACATTATTCACAAATCAATATGAGCAAGGTCAAGTAATTGATATTCCGATCGCACATGGTGAGGGTAACTACTATTGTGACGAGGAAACATTACAAAAGCTAAAAGATAATAATCAAATCGTATTCACATACTCAGGAGAAAATCCAAATGGTTCTTTAGAAGATATCGCAGGGATTGTTAACGAGCGCGGAAATGTACTAGGTATGATGCCACACCCAGAGCGTGCAGTAGATACTCTTGTTGGTGGAGCAGACGGACTAGCTGTATTTAAATCAATTGTAAAGCAGTGGAGGGAAAATCATGTCAATAACTAAGTTTGAGCCAACAGCAGAGCAAATTAAAGAGAAAAAGCTATACGCTGAAATGGGTATGTCAGACGAAGAATTCGCAATGGTAGAAGGAATTTTAGGTCGTCTACCAAATTGGACAGAGACAGGTCTTTTCTCGGTAATGTGGTCGGAGCATTGCTCTTACAAAAACTCAAAACCAGTGTTAAGTAAATTCCCAACCAAAGGCCCTCGAGTATTACAAGGTCCTGGTGAAGGTGCAGGGATTGTCGACATTGGTGATGAACAAGCCGTTGTTTTCAAAATGGAATCACATAATCATCCATCGGCAATCGAGCCTTACCAAGGTGCGGCAACAGGAGTTGGTGGGATCATCCGTGACGTATTCTCAATGGGGGCACGTCCAATCGCAATGCTGAACTCGCTACGTTTCGGTGAGTTAAAATCAGCACGCGGTAAATACTTATTTGAAGAAGTAGTGGCTGGTATCGCTGGCTACGGTAACTGTATCGGTATTCCAACTGTAGGTGGCGAAATTCAATTCGACCCTTGTTACGAAGGAAATCCACTGGTTAACGCAATGTGCGTTGGGTTAATTGATCATAAGGATATTCAACGAGGTATCGCTGCTGGTGTTGGTAATACAGTAATGTACGTAGGCGCTAAAACAGGTCGCGATGGTATCCACGGTGCGACATTTGCCTCTGAAGAGTTAACAGAAGACTCAGAAGACAAACGCCCAGCAGTGCAAGTAGGGGATCCATTTATGGAGAAACTTTTACTTGAAGCATGCTTAGAAGTTGTGAAATCAGATGCATTAGTAGGTATTCAAGATATGGGTGCTGCTGGTCTTACGTCATCTTCAGCGGAAATGGCTTCAAAAGCTGGCTCTGGTGTGGAAATGAACTTAGACCTAGTGCCTCAACGTGAAACAGGCATGACAGCTTATGAAATGATGCTTTCTGAATCTCAAGAGCGTATGTTATTAGTTGTGAAAAAAGGTCGCGAAGATGAAATAAAAGTGATTTTCGATAAATATGATTTAGATGCAGTAGCAATCGGTGTTGTAACTGACGATAAAATGCTACGCCTAGTACACAACGGCGAAGTGGTGGCGAATGTACCAGCTGATGCACTTGCAGAAGATGCACCAGTTTACTATAAGCCATCTGCTGAGCCTGCTTACTATGCTGAGTTCCAAGCTATCGAAAATGCTGAACCAGTTGTAACAGATTATAAAGAAACATTAAACGCACTTTTAAAAGCACCAACTATTGCTTCTAAAGAATGGGTTTACGATCAATACGATTACCAAGTACGTACGTCAACAGTTGTTGCACCGGGTTCTGATGCGGCAGTTATTCGTGTACGTGGTACAAATAAAGGTCTTGCGATGACAACTGACTGTAACTCTCGCTACATCTACCTTGACCCAGAAGTGGGCGGTGCAATTGCAGTAGCAGAAGCGGCTCGTAACATCGTAGCAACTGGTGGTACACCACTTGCCATTACAGACTGCTTAAACTTCGGTAACCCAGAGAAACCAGAAATCTTCTGGCAAATCGAAAAATCAGCTGACGGTATTTCTGCAGCTTGTACAGCATTAAACGCACCTGTTATTGGTGGTAACGTATCCCTTTATAATGAGCGTTCGGGTGTAGCAGTTTACCCAACACCAACAATCGGTATGGTAGGTCTTATTGAAGACTTAGCACACGTAACAACTCAAGATGTGAAAGCGGCTGGCGATATTGTATTCGTAATCGGTGAAACAAAAACTGAGTTTGGTGGTTCAGAGCTTCAAAAATTACTAAACGATGGTGTGATTTCTGGTAAAGCACCTGCTATTGACTTAACTGTTGAAGCGGCTCGTCAAAATGATTTATTAACAGCTATTAAAGCTGGACTTGTAGCTTCTGCCCATGACGTAGCAGAAGGTGGACTTTCAGTGGCGCTTGCTGAAAAAACATTTGGTGCAAACGGTTTAGGCGTTGATGTATCACTTGCCGGATCGGCTGTAACTGCTTTATTCAGTGAAACACAATCTCGTTTTGTTGTAACAGTTAAAGAAGAAAATGCATCAGCATTTTTAGAGACTGTAAAAGATGCACAAAAAATCGGTGTCGTAACAAACGATGCGCTTGTTAAAATCAGCGGTGATAACGGTGTGCTTGTAGAAGGTACAGTGGAGGAATTCCGTTCTAATTGGAAAGGAGCAATCCCATGCTTGCTGAACTCAGAGGCTTAAACGAAGAATGTGGGGTGTTTGGTATTTGGGGTAACCCAAGTTCAGCACACCTTAGTTATTACGGGCTACACGCTCTTCAACACCGAGGACAAGAAGGAGCTGGTATCGTCGTATCTGACGGCCAGCACCTTCGTGCGGTAAAAGGAGAGGGTCTAGTAAATGATGTATTTAATGAGGATAAACTAAAAGCAGTAAGCGGCAATGCGGCAATTGCGCACGTACGCTATACAACAGCTGGCGGTGGTGGTATCGAAAACGTGCAACCGCTTTTATTCCACTCATCAACTGGTAGCCTTTCTATTGCTCACAACGGTAACTTAGTCAATGCTAATCATTTAAAACAATATCTAGAGCGTCAGGGCAGTATTTTCCACTCTAGCTCTGATACAGAGGTGCTTGCGCATTTAATTAAGAAAAGTTCACATTCACCATTTCGTGCGAAGGTGAAAAATGCCTTGTCATTATTGAAAGGCGCTTACTCGTTCTTAATTATGACGAAGGATGAAATGCTTGTGGCACGTGATCCACATGGTTTACGTCCGCTATCTCTAGGTAAGTTAGGGGATGGTTGGGTTGTTGCTTCAGAAACTTGTGCATTTGATTTGATTGGTGCAGAGTTTGTTCGTTCTGTTGAACCAGGTGAGTTATTAATTATTAACGATGAAGGCATAAAGTCTGATCGTTTTGCGCCTATGCAAAATCGTGCGATGTGTGCGATGGAGTATGTGTACTTAGCGCGTCCCGATTCAGATATCGATGGCATTAATGTACATATGGCACGTAAACGTATGGGGAAACAGCTAGCTCGTGAATGTGCACATATTGAAGCTGATGTTGTAACAGGGGTTCCTGATTCAAGTATTTCTGCAGCTATTGGATTTGCAGAGGAAAGCGGAATTCCTTACGAGTTAGGGTTAATTAAAAACCGTTATGTAGGTCGTACATTTATTCAGCCGACGCAGGAATTACGTGAGCGCGGCGTAAAAATGAAGCTTTCTCCAGTTGTCCAAGTTGTAAAAGATAAGCGCGTTATTATGGTCGATGATTCAATCGTACGTGGGACTACTTCTCGCCGTATCGTGAACATGCTAAAAGAGGCGGGCGCAGCAGAAGTACATGTTGTGATTTCGTCACCACCAATGACAGATCCTTGTTATTACGGCATTGACACATCTACACATGAAGAGCTAATTGCTTCTAGTCATAGTGTCGATGAAATTCGTGAGGCAATCGGTGCTGATTCGCTGACATTCCTTTCTGTAGAGGGTACGGTCGAGACAATCGCACGTCCATACGATGATGAAAATCGTGGACTTTGCTTAGCATGTTTCACAAGTAAGTATCCAACTGAAATTTTCCCAGATACAATCTTACCGCACGAAAAAGAACTGTTACGCTAAGCGTATTTCATTAAAGGAGGAAGTCTTGCATGTCAAAAGCATATGAACAAGCAGGTGTAAATATTGAAGCAGGCTATGAAGCCGTTAAACGAATGAAGTCTCACGTTGAGCGTACAAACCGTCTAGGTGTGATGGGTACGTTCGGTGGCTTTGGTGGTATGTTTGACTTGTCAGAACTAAATCTAAAAGAACCTGTTCTTATTTCAGGGACTGATGGTGTTGGGACAAAACTGAAATTAGCATTTATGGTGGACAAGCACGATACAATCGGTGTTGACTGTGTTGCTATGTGTGTCAATGATATTGTCGCACAAGGCGCAGAGCCACTTTACTTTTTAGATTACGTAGCACTAGGTAAAGCAGTACCTGAAAAAATCGAGCAAATCGTTAAAGGTGTAGCAGATGGTTGTGTACAATCTGGAGCAGCCCTAATTGGTGGAGAAACAGCTGAAATGCCAGGTCTTTACGAGGAAGATGAGTACGATTTAGCAGGCTTTGCAGTAGGTGCTTGTGAAAAATCTGCAATCGTGACAGGTGAAAAAATTGTAGAAGGTGACGTGCTTGTTGGTCTTGCTTCAAGTGGCGTGCATTCAAACGGCTATTCATTAGTACGTAAAATTGTCTTCGCTGACAACGATTATGCAGTAGATGCAGTTGTAGAAGGCTTCGAGGATTTAGGTCCAATTGGTGAAGCACTTCTAGTACCAACTAAATTATATGCAAAACCAGTTCTTGCAGCATTAAAAGCAGCGGACGTTCATGGCTGTGCACACGTAACAGGTGGCGGTTTCTATGAAAATCTACCTCGTATGATGCCTGAGGGATTGGCAACTGAAATTGATCTAGGTTCTTGGCCAGTACTTCGTATTTTTGAATTCTTAAAAGAAAAAGGGCAATTAGAAGATAAGGATCTTTATAATGTCTTTAACATGGGTATTGGATTCGTAATAGCTGTACCAGCAGAAGAAGCGGATAAAGTTATTGCTACAGCTGAAACAAACGGTGAAAAAGCGTTCAAAATCGGCCGCGTTGTGAAAGGTGAAGGTGTTGTATTTAACGGCTCACATGATGGGAGCTTAGTGTAATGACTGCACCAACCAAAATTGCCGTGTTTGCTTCAGGCAGCGGCAGTAATTTTCAAGCGATTCAAGAAGCAATAGAACATGGAGAGTTAAATGCGAAAGTCGCGCTTGTTGTCACAGACAAGCCTGGCGCATTTGTCGTAACACGTGCTGAAAGCTTTGATATACCAGTATTAGCGTTAAGTCCGAAAGAGTTTGCGTCGAAAGTAGATTACGAGACTGCTATTATTGAAGCGTTACGCGAATGTGGCGTCGAGTGGGTAGTTCTAGCTGGCTACATGCGCTTAATTGGCGAAGTGTTGTTAGCGGCTTATCCGCAGCGTATCGTCAATATCCATCCTTCATTATTACCTTCTTTTCCAGGTAAAGATGCCATCGGACAAGCAATGGACCACGGTGTCAAAGTAACTGGAGTAACAGTTCACTTTGTCGATGAAGGTATGGATACGGGTCCAATTATCGCACAGGCTGCTGTACCAGTTGTTGTTGGTGATCGCGTAGCGACAGAAACGGCGATTCATAAAGAAGAACATTCGTTGTATACAACGGCATTGCAGCAATTATTTAAATAACTAAGATTGAAGTGGGTAGTTCGCTCTACAATGACCTAAACCCGCTCAATCATACATTCGAAAGAGACAAATTAGGAGGATTTTGTTGTGACAAAACGTGCATTAATTAGTGTTTCAGATAAAGCAGGTATTTTAGAATTTGCGAAGGAATTAGTCGCATTAGGTTATGAAATTTTATCAACTGGCGGTACGAAAAAAATGCTACAAGACAACAATGTAGCAGTAACAGCTGTTGATGAAGTAACAAAGTTCCCAGAAATTTTAGATGGCCGAGTGAAAACATTAAACCCAATGATTCACGGTGGATTATTAGGGAAGTTTGACGATGCGAGCCACCAAGCTCAAATGAACGAGCATGGCATCGAGCCAATCGAAATCGTGTGTGTAAACCTTTACCCATTCGTTGAAACAATTTCAAAGCCTAATGTTACATGGGACGATGCAATCGAAAATATCGATATCGGTGGACCAACAATGCTACGTTCAGCAGCGAAAAACCACCAATACGTTACAGTCATTGTTGATTCGAATGACTATGCTCATGTATTAGAGGAGTTAAAGACTGACGGTAAGACAACTATTGAAACACGAAAAAAATTAGCTGCAAAAGTATTCCGTCATACAGCGGCTTATGATTCATACATCTCTAATTACCTAACAGAAGAAGAGTTTCCTGAAAGCTTAACACTAACTTATGAGTTAAAACAAAACCTTCGCTATGGTGAAAATCCTCACCAAAAAGCAGCGTTTTATCAAAAACATCTTGGTTCTGATTTCTCGTTAGCTTATGCTACACAATTACATGGGAAAGAATTATCATACAATAACATCCAAGATGGTAATGCAGCACTTCAAATCGTAAAGGAATTCGAAATGGCAGCTGCAGTAGCAGTGAAACATATGAATCCTTGCGGTGTTGGTACTGGCGCAACATTAGAAGAGGCATTTGATAAAGCATATGCAGCAGATCCAACATCAATTTTCGGCGGTATTATCGCACTTAACATGGAAGTAGACGTAGCAACTGCTGAAAAACTAAGCCATATTTTCTTAGAAATTATTATTGCGCCATCATTCTCACAAGAAGCGCTTGATATTTTAACGCAAAAGAAAAATATTCGCTTATTAACAATTCCATTTGCGCAAGAAAAACAAGATAAATTCAATGTTGTTTCTGTTGAAGGTGGTTTACTAGTACAAGAGCCAGACCGCCACTGCTTTGTAGATGCGGATATTAAAGTAGTAACAGACCGTGAACCAACTGAACAAGAGTGGGAAGCATTACAACTTGGCTGGTCAGTTGTGAAACATGTGAAATCGAATGCAATAGTTGTAACAGACGCACAAATGACATTAGGAGTTGGTGCTGGTCAAATGAATCGTGTCGGCGCAGCGAAAATTGCGTTTGAACAAGCGGGTGAAAAAGCAAAGGGTGCAGCACTTGCCTCTGATGCGTTCTTCCCAATGGGCGATACTGTCGAGGCAGCTGCAGCAGCTGGTATTACAGCAATTATCCAACCAGGTGGCTCTATTAAAGACCAAGATTCGATCGATAAAGCAAATGAATACGGCATCGCGATGGTATTTACTGGCGTACGTCATTTCAAACATTAATTAAAAAATTCATCAATCAATTAATATACAGACACTTTAACCGAGATGGTGGTACATCTCGGTTTTACTTACAAAGGGAGGGTTTTTCCACATGAACGTATTAGTAATTGGAAGCGGTGGTCGTGAGCATGCAATTGCCAAACAATTTAGCATTTCTCCATCCGTAGAAAAAGTATTCGTAGCACCAGGTAATGACGGGATGCGTGGTGACGCGGAAGTAGTAGCAATTGATGCAATGGATTTTGCAGGACTTGCACAATTTGCAAAAGAAAACGCAGTAGTTTTAACCTTCGTTGGCCCAGAGCAACCACTTGCAGCTGGTATCATAGACTTCTTCACAGAGCGTGGCTTACGTGCATTTGGTCCGACGAAAGCAGCAGCTCAAATTGAAGGTAGTAAATCATACGCAAAAGAAATTATGAATAAATACAATATCCCAACTGCTGCACACGAAACATTTACAGAAGCTGATCAAGCAGTAGCATATATTAAAGAGCAAGGTGCACCAATTGTTATTAAAGCGGACGGATTAGCAGCTGGTAAGGGTGTTATCGTGGCGATGACGGAAGAAGAAGCGATTGAAGCCGTGCAAGATATGATTGGAAATCAACGCTTCGGAGAATCATCATCTCGCGTTGTTGTGGAAGAATTCTTAGACGGCGAAGAATTCTCATTTATGTCGTTTGTTCATAAAGGTCAAATTTATCCGATGGTGATTGCACAGGACCACAAACGTGCATATGACGGCGATCTAGGTCCCAACACTGGTGGTATGGGCGCCTATTCGCCAGTTCCACAAATTTCACAGGACGTTGTAGACCAATCTTACAAAGAAATTGTTGAGCCAACAGTAGCCGCAATGGAACAAGAAGGCGTGTCGTTCACTGGGATTTTATATGCAGGCTTAATTTTAACGAAAAACGGTCCGAAAGTAATTGAGTTCAACGCACGTTTCGGTGATCCTGAAACACAAGTGGTGTTACCGCGTATGGCATCTGATTTTGGTGCATTCATGACAGCCTTAATGGATGAAAAACCATTCGATTTACAATGGTCAGATGAAGCAATGCTGGGTGTAGTTATTGCAGCTGCAGGATATCCTGGAGATGTTGAAAAGGGCAATGCATTACCAAATCTAGCTGCGCTTTCTACTTCGCACGATGTGTTCCATGCAGGGACAAAATTAGTAGACGATAAGTTTGTCGGTAACGGCGGGCGTGTGCTATTAGTGGGTGCAAAAGCAGCAACATTAAAAGAAGCGCAAGAAAAAGTGTATGCAGGTATTGCGACTGAAGAATGGACAAACTTCTTCTTCCGTAAAGATATCGGCTGGCGAACATTTAAATAATTTATACGTAACTGCATTAATTGAAGCCAGTTCTAATGTTTTTTGTAGCCAACGCTTTAACTTCGCTTCAAAAAAAGGCATGTCTCGAATACTTATGAGACATGCTTTTTTGCTAAGAAGGATTCTGTGAGTTATTTGTAGAATTTTTAGTGTCTGAGGAGTTTTGCTTATTTGTTTCAGTGTTATTATTCTTTTTAGTGTCCGAGGAATTTTGCTTATTTGTTTCGGCGTCGGTGTCGCTTGTTTGTGTAGACCCTGATTTAGTATCAGTGTTACTACTTGAAAAAGCAGATGAGAAATCTTGCATTAATTTGCTGATGTTCTCGGGTGTTATAGAATTTTGACCACTGAACATACTTTGCATAGTAGTCGTCATGGCACTTTGCATATTGGTATTAAGCATTGCCTTTGTAGGGCAATATTTGAAAATACCTTCTGCCATTTTCATGGCACCAAGAGTAATCATTAATTTTCCTGATAGACAGTCAGAATTTCGTGAAACTTTGGCGATTCCAAACGCGGTCATACTTGTGCCGACCATAAAACGACAAAAAGCATTTCTATCACTTAAATTGGACTGTTGCATTCTAAATTACCTCCTTTAGTTTTAGTGAAAAATGATAAGAGTACACTTTGCTTTACGAAAGTGCTGTGTTACGATTGAAGCAAGATAACTGCAAAAGCAAAAAATATAACGCGCTTATGCGATAGTAGTATGTGTTATTTAGAGTGATTTACACAATGAAATTTTACGTAATATAGGAAGGAGCGTTTTTGATGAACCCGGTATGGAAAATTACAGAACTTCGTCAACAGTTAGCCGTAATAGATGGAAAGCAAGCACCGGATATTGTTTTAAAAAATGCACGTTATTTGCACAGCATGTTAAAACAGTGGATTGAAGGTAATATTTGGATTTTGGGTGATCGCATTGTCTATGCAGGCGACAAAATGCCTCCTTTAATAGAAGGAACTGAAGTAGTAGATTGCACTGGAAAAACAATTGTGCCAGGTTATATTGAGCCGCATGTTCATCCGTCTCAGCTTTATCACCCGCAGTCATTTGCAGATTTTTGTGGCCAGTTTGGAACAACAACATTTATAGCAGATAATTTAAGCTTTGCTTTATCTTTAAAAAATAAGAAAGCGTTTTCAATATTAGATGATTTGAAAAAGTTACCTTTTTCGTTTTATTGGTGGACGCGATTTGATTCGCAGACGGAGATGGAGCAAGAGGAGGAAATTTTCTCGAATACATCGATTTTAGAATGGTTAGAGCGTGATGATGTTGTACTTGGTGGTGAATTAACGGGTTGGCCACGTTTATTACATGGCGATGACCAAATGCTATACCGTATGCAGATGGCAAAGTGCATGGGTAAGAAGATTGAAGGGCACTTTCCAGGGGCATCAGAACGTACATTAGCACGCATGAAGTTACTCGGTGCAGACGGCGACCATGAAGCAATGACAGTAGAGGAAGTGGAACGAAGAATAGTGCAAGGATTTGCGGTAACGCTTCGACATTCATCGATTCGTCCAGATTTACCCGATCTATTAAAGGGGATTGTGGAAAAAGAACTTCCTATTTTCGATCATTTAATGATGACAACAGATGGCTCTACTCCCATGTTCCATCAAGATGGTGTCATGGATAAATGTATTCAGGTGGCATTAGATGCTGGCGTACCAGCAATTGATGCGTACCAAATGGCCTCATATAATGTAGCGCGCTATTATAATATGTCGAATTTACATGGCTTTATCGCAACTGGGCGCTTTGCTTCGCTAAATATTTTACAAGATGAGTGGCATCCTGTTCCGGAAAGCGTGCTATCGAAAGGCGTTTGGTTAAAGCGTAATGGAGAGCGTGTACTAAGGCTAAGGAAGGTTGATTACTCGGCGATTCCGGAATTTAATTTGGATTTTAGCCTTTCAGCAGAAAATTTCCAGTTTTCAATGCCATTTGGAATTGAAATGGTGAATGATGTCATTACAAAGCCGTACAACTCAACGATTTCAAAGGAAAGACAACTTTCAAATCATGATGAATGCTATTTAATGCTCATCGATCGAAAAGGTAAATGGCATGTTAATACGATGATTAAAGGCTTTGCTACAGATGTTCAAGGACTCGCATCTTCTTATTCGTATACAGGTGATATTTTACTCATCGGTAAAAATATAGACGACATGGAGAAGGCATTTGAAGAAATGAAAGCAATGCGAGGTGGAATTGTACTCATTGAAAAAGGTGAAGTTGTAGCTACCCTGCCACTTACGATTGGTGGGTTGTTATATGATGGTAATGTTGAAGAATTAATAGAGAAAGAGATTGCTTTAAAACGAGCTTTAACAGACCGAGGCTATCATCTTGGAGACGCTATTTACTCGCTAGCATTTTTACAATCGACTCACTTGCCTTATATACGTATTACCCAAAAGGGCATTTTTGATGTTATGAAAAATAAGTTATTATTGCCAGCGGTTATGCTTTAACATGATTCAGCATTCATCCCCCAGATTTCATAAATAGTGGGATGAATGCAATCTATAAAATGGCAACTACAATTACGCTGTGGCGTAATTAATCATTATACATAATTTGAACGTAATTGATTTGAGGGAGGAAATTGTCTGTGTTGAAATCAAATAAAATATTTATGGCATTAGCATTTAGCGCTTTGTTCATCGGGGGATGTTCAAAGGAAAAAGAAGAGGATGTAACACCGAAAGAAGAAGAACAGGCTGTTGAGGAAACTGTTGAAGAAGAGGTACATTTAGCACCGCTGACAGGAGAAGTCGTTGAAGAAGAAGTAACGCAGCGTCCGATTATCGTGACAGTGAATAATCATCCTCAAGCACGCCCACAGTCTGGCCTAGCTGAAGCGGATGTTATCTATGAAATGCTTGCTGAAGGTAATGTAACTCGCTTTTTAGCAGTCTATCAAAGTGCATTACCTGAAACAGTAGGGCCAGTGCGAAGTGCACGTAATTATTTCGTCGATATTGCCAAAGCATATGATGCATTTTACATTGCACATGGTTATAGCCCTGAGGCGAAATCGATGCTTACCAACAACGTAGTCGATAATATTAATGGAATGAATTATGACGGTACTTTATTTAAACGCTCGAAGGATCGTGTGGCACCACATAATTCTTATATTTCTTCAGAAAACATATTAAAAGGAGCGGAAAAAGTAGGCGCTTCAATGAATTACAGTGAAAAAGTAGTTCAGGCTTTTTATGAACAAGGTGAACATGGTAAGATAGGCATTGAAACTAGTCAAGTTGACGTTTACTATGGGAATAATAAGTCCTTCCATAATACGTATGTGTACGATCATCAAAACAATCTTTATGAACGACAATCGGGTGGCGTAACCACACAAGATATGCTGACAGGTGAAGCATTAACATTTGCGAATGTATTATTTTTCGAAATGAAGCATCAAACAATTGATGATGTAGGTCGCCAAGATATTGATCTAACATCTGGTGGAAATGCTTACGTATTTCAGAATGGCTATTTAAGAGAAGTCAAATGGGCAAATGTCGATGGAATTCCAATGGCTGTTGAAGAGTCTGGAGAGCTAGTAAAGCTAATGCCAGGGAAGTCTTGGGTTCATTTCGTACCAGCCTCACCGGGGTTACAAGCAATAGTGAAAACACAACCTTAAAGGGAGGAAAGCTACATGCAAATCGAAAAAATTCGGGGTCATCAAACGGAGCAATTATTTAAAGCAGTGTTAGAACTTAAAGATATTGAAGAATGCTATAAGTTCTTTGATGACTTATGTACGATTAGTGAGATTCAATCGCTGGCACAACGTTTTGAAGTTGCGCATTTATTACGTTTGAAGAAAACATATGAATCCATTAAAAAAGAAACGGGCGCAAGTACTGCAACCATTTCCCGTGTACGCCGTTGTTTTGATTATGGGAATGATACATATGATGAAATGCTAGGTCGTCTGTATCCGGAAGAAAAACCATTCCAAGCACCGAAATAGTAGCTTCATAAATGTGTCAATAGAGAGACTGGGTAGAACTTCTGCTCAGTCTTTTCATTTTTTTGTCGTGTTGCTTCGGCTATACTTATAGATGAATATATATAAATAGAAAAGCTAGATAGGTGGTATATGGATGGAGTATTTAGAGTGGAGACATGTGTTCAAGCTAGACCCAGCAAAAGAAATTTCTGATGAGGCATTAGAAAAAATTTGTGAATCAGGCACGGATGTCATCCTAGTCGGTGGCACAGATGGTATTACCCTTGATAATGTGCTCGATTTATTAGTGCGTGTACGTCGTTTTACAGTCCCTGTCGCATTGGAAATTTCAACGGTTGAATCAGTTACACCAGGATATGATTATTATTTTATTCCAACAGTATTAAACAGTGATGACCCAAAATGGATTAAAAACTTACATCATGAGGCCATTAAAGAGTACGGTGATATTATGGTGTGGGAAGAGCTTGTAGCTGAAGGATATTGTATTTTAAATCCTGATTGTAAAGTGGCTAAAGAAACAGGTGCAAACACTGATTTATCTGTTGATGACGTTATTGCATATGCGCGTTTGGCTGAAAATTTCTTTAAACTCCCGGTATTTTATGTAGAATATAGCGGCATGTATGGCGATATTGAAATTGTACGTGCTGTGAAAAATGAATTGAATCATACAAAGCTCTTTTACGGTGGAGGTATTACGTCTGCAAAACAAGCAGAGGAGATGGCTAAGTATGCAGACACGGTGGTTGTCGGCAATATTATTTACGACGATTTAAAAGCTGCACTTGCCACTGTTAAGGCTGTAAAAAGTACGATATAATTAAGAACAAACGTTTGTACATCTTCGTTCAGCTGGCGTTAGTACGCTTGCTAAATGAAGTTAAACTCTCAGAATGCATTTTTTCTGCGTAAAAGCGGAAAATGTGCTGAGGCGATTTTAATAGGTGGTGCGAAATGGAACAGTTAACGAAAAATTTATTAGTAGGAATGAATCCTGAGCAAGAAAAAGCGGTGAAAACGACAGAAGGGCCGCTACTTATTATGGCAGGCGCTGGATCGGGAAAAACGCGCGTGCTAACGCATCGTATTGCATATTTAGTTGTGGAAAAAGAAGTTTATCCATCTAAAATTTTAGCCATTACATTCACGAATAAAGCAGCACGTGAAATGCGTGAACGTATTGATGCTATCCTTGGGAATGGGACAGGTGATAGCATGTGGGTATCGACTTTCCACTCAATGTGTGTGCGTATTTTACGCCGTAATATCGATCAAATCGGCATGTCAAAAAACTTCTCAATTTTAGATTCAACTGATCAGTTGTCAGTTGTAAAAAATGTCTTAAAGGAAGAAAATATTGATTCAAAACGTTTTGAGCCTCGCGCAATTTTAAATGCCATTAGCTCAGCAAAAAATGAATGTATTACAGCAGATGAATTCGCCGCAAATATGAATGAACATAATCCGTATGAAAAAACAGTAGCTACGGTATACAAAGGCTATGAAAAACGCCTGCGTCGCAATCAATCACTTGATTTTGATGATTTAATCATGACGACGATTACTTTATTTAAGCGTGTTCCAGAAGTATTGGAATACTACCAAAACAAGTTTCAATATATTCATGTCGATGAATACCAAGATACGAACAAATCACAGTATTTACTTGTGAAACTATTAGCGAAGAAATTCCAAAATATTTGTGTTGTAGGGGATTCTGACCAATCCATCTATCGCTGGCGTGGAGCGGACATTGGAAATATTTTATCGTTTGAAAAGGATTATCCGAATGCAAAGGCTATCATGCTAGAGCAAAATTATCGTTCAACAAAACGCATCCTGCAAGCGGCAAATGACGTCATTCAAAATAATACGACGCGCTATCCAAAAGAGTTGCGTACGGATAATGCTGAAGGCGAAAAAATAGCGATGTACAAAGCGTACAATGAACAAGAAGAAGCGCAGTTTGTCGTGCAAACCATTCAACAGTTAATCGACAAAGAAAATCGTACACTTGACGATTTTGCTATTCTTTATCGAACGAATGCGCAGTCGCGTGTTATGGAGGAAGTGCTCGTTAAGTCCAATATGAGTTATCAAATCGTCGGTGGTACGAAGTTCTATGATCGGAAAGAGATTAAGGATTTACTGGCTTATTTACGTTTAATCGCTAATAACGATGATGATTTATCGCTAGCGCGTATTATCAATGAGCCAAAGCGTAGTATTGGGGCAACTTCTTTTGAAAAGATGGCACGTTATGCAATTGATCAAGATCGCTCCATTTTCGACGCGATGAATGATTTATTTTTTATGGGACTAACAGGGAAGGCGGCAGCATCCGCAGAGCATTTTTATGCGATGATCAAAGGTTTCACAGAAATGCAGGAATATTTATCAGTAACCGAGCTAGTGGAGCAAGTGATTGAGAAGTCTGGCTATCGTGCAATGCTGCAAAATGAAAAAACAATTGAAGCAGAAAGTCGCTTAGAAAATATTGAAGAGTTTTTATCTGTTACAAAAGCTTTCGAAGAGCGTAGTGAGGATAAGACACTCATTAGCTTCTTAACTGATCTTGCGCTGGTGGCAGATATTGATGCGCTTGACAAAGAGGACACGTCTAAAGGAAGTATTATTTTAATGACGATGCATGCCGCTAAAGGTTTAGAATTCCCTGTTGTATTTATTATCGGAATGGAGGAAAATATTTTCCCGCATTCGCGTTCCCTTGATGATAACGATGAGATGGAAGAAGAACGGCGCTTAATGTATGTTGGCGTGACGCGCGCAGAAGAACGATTATATTTAACGTGTGCCGGTTCACGTACGATTTTTGGGCGTACGAGCTATAATAATGCTTCACGTTTTTTACGTGAGATTTCAGCGGATATTACAGAATCAATTTCTAAAAGTGGTAGTAATCTTGATGTGCCGTTTGCATCTAGCAATCGTTCGAATGGTTATAAAAAACGGTCACTTGGTGAGGTACAGCAAACTAAGCCAGCGTCAGCGCGTCTACAATCAACAGGGGGCGACCAGTTTGGCTGGAAGGCTGGCGATAAAGCAGTCCATAAAAAATGGGGCACCGGCATGGTCGTTAGTGTAAAGGGTGAGGGTGATGGAACAGAGCTAGATATTGCATTCCCACAACCAATTGGTATTAAACGATTACTAGCACAATTTGCACCAATCGAAAAAGCGTAAGCGGAGGAAACTAAATGAACGAGATTGAACAACGCATTGCGGAGCTGAATAAATTATTACATGAGTACGGACATGCGTACTATGTACTTGATAAGCCAATTGTAGCAGATAGCGTTTATGATCAATTACTGCATGAATTGATAGCATTAGAGGAAGCGAATCCTTCTCTTATTTACCCTGATTCACCGACGCAACGGGTTGGTGGTGCAGTCGTTGATGGCTTTAAAAAAGTAACACATGATTATCCAATGCTCAGTCTTTCGAATGCCTTTAACGAAGGAGACTTGCGTGAATTTGACCGTAAAATTCGCCAAGCAATAGGGAACGATTTTTCTTATGTTTGTGAACTGAAGATTGATGGTTTAGCAATTTCATTGAAATATGAGAATGGTGTTTTTGTACAGGGTGCAACGCGTGGGGATGGTCAAGTTGGCGAGGAAATTACCGCTAATTTAAAAACGATTCGCGCGGTGCCGCTTCGTTTGAAGGAGCCGTTAACAATTGAAGTTCGCGGCGAGGCATATATGCCGAAAAAATCTTTTGACAAGCTCAATGCGAAACGTGCCGAAAATGGTGAAGAACTATTTGCTAATCCACGTAATGCTGCTGCAGGATCATTACGTCAGTTAGACCCTAAAATTGCTGCAAGTCGTCAGCTGTCAACATTCATTTATGCTATAGGTGGAGACGGTGAAGCGTACGGCATTGACGGGCACAGCGAGATGCTTAATTATTTAGAAGAGCTAGGCTTCCCTTCAAATAAAGAGCGTCAGCATTGTACGTCGATTGAAGAGGTATTAGGCTTTATTGAAAAATGGACAGAAAAACGTCCAGATTTAGCGTATGAAATCGATGGGATTGTTATTAAAGTCGACCGCTTTGCACAGCAAGATGAGCTTGGATATACTGCGAAAAGTCCTCGTTGGGCCATTGCGTATAAGTTCCCTGCAGAGGAAGTTGTGACAACATTATTAGATATTGATTTAACAGTAGGACGTACTGGTGTGGTGACTCCAACAGCGATACTAGCACCCGTACAGGTAGCAGGAACGACTGTGCAACGTGCTTCTCTCCATAATGAGGATTTAATTCGTGAGAAAGATATTCGAATAGGTGATACTGTCATTATCCGAAAAGCAGGAGATATTATTCCGCAGGTTGTAGGTGTGTTAATAGAGCAACGCCCTGAGGATTCTGTGCCTTACGAGATGCCTGCAAATTGTCCGGTATGTGATAGCGAACTAATCCGCATCGAAGGAGAAGTGGCGCTACGTTGTGTGAATCCGGCATGCTTTGCACAAATTGCAGAAAGTATTAAATATTTTGTCTCTCGTAATGCGATGAATATTGATGGTCTTGGAGAAAAGGTTGTTGAACAGTTACTACGAGCTAATCTAATCCATGACGTTTCTGATTTATATCTATTAACGGTTGAGCAGCTTATTGAATTAGAGCGCATGGGTGAAAAATCAGCGACAAATTTAGTAAATGCGATTCAAGCATCAAAGGACAATTCAATGGAACGATTATTGATTGGACTAGGCATTCGTCATGTTGGTGAAAAGGCCGCAAAAATTGTCTCAGAGGAATTTGAAACGATGGAAGCAGTCATGGCTGCAACCGAAGAACAGCTAGTTGCAATTCATGAAATTGGCGATAAAATGGCTTCATCGCTTGTCGAGTATTTTGCAAATGAAGATGCATGTGCAGTGATTGCTCGCCTGGCTGAAGTGGGTGTCAATATGACGTATAAAGGCAAAAAGGTCGAAGTGGCAGTGGGTGAAAATCCGTTTGCAGGTAAAACAATTGTCCTTACTGGAAAACTTGAGCAATTGACACGTAACGAAGCAAAAGCGAAAATAGAAGAGTTAGGTGGCATTGTTACAGGAAGTGTCAGCAAAAAAACAGACCTTGTTATTGCTGGTGAGGATGCGGGTTCTAAACTGACAAAGGCGGAGCAACTTGGTATAGAGGTTTGGGACGAAAATCGCCTAATTGAACAACTTTCACAGTAAAACAGTAAAGGGGTATTTAATAATGAAGTCATTTCGACTCATTCCGGCAATAGTGGCGGCTGCAATGTTAGTAGGTTGCGTACCTGCTGCTAAGGAAGATGCAGAGCTTGAACAGGAAGAACAGCAGGAAAAAGCAGAAACAACGATTATTCCAAATATATCGATTGATGAATCTTTTTATAAAACGTTAATCCCATATAAGGAAAGCGCTAGTCGGGGATTAATTGTTTCAAATATTTACACAAAGTATGACATTAAGGAAGCAGAAACTGGATTAATGCGTCTTTCTCAAAATGAGTTTGACACAGAGAATTACTACTTTCAAGAAGGTCAGTATTTAGCTGAAAGTACAGTGAAAGATTGGCTTGCGCGTAGCTCTCAAGAAGAGGAAGGCTTAAACCCTCCAACAACTGATACAATGACAGCTGAAGAGCGTGCGACGACTGCACCTGTTTATTTAGCGCATATTGTCGAGCAAAATTATTTAACAAAAACAAATGATAATAAAGTGAAGTTAGGCGGAATTTCAATCGGTCTTGCGATGAACTCTATTTATTACTACCAAAAAGAGAAATACGGTGAGTATTATGACGAGCCAATTGACGAAGCAAAATTAGTTGAGCAAGGGAAAAAAATGGCGGCAGAAATCATAACTCGTCTGCGTACACGCGATGAGCTAAAGGATGTACCAATTGTCGTTGGGTTATTTAAGCAACAAGCACGCAATAAAATAATCCCAGGTACGTATTTCTCCTATGGTGTAGCGGAAGCGGGACAAAATGATGTAGGCGATTGGGAAGCAATCGATGAAGAGTATGTATTGTTTCCAACAGACGATTCACAGGACGTCTATCGTGATGTGAGCAACAACTTCAAAAACTTTAAACAAGATGTTGATAAATACTTCTCAAACTACACAAGTGTCATTGGTACAGGCTTCTACCAAAATAAAAAAATCCAAAAGCTAACGATTGAAGTACCTATTCAATTTTTCGGTACTACTGAAGTTATCGGTTTCACCCAATATTTGACAGGTGCACTCATTAAGCAATTCGATAATATAAATGTCGAAGTAAGCATTACGTCAATAAATGGTCCAGAGGCTTTGATTGTGAAACAAGCGAATGAGAAAGATCCTTATGTGCATATTTATGAATGATGAAATATAGTCAGCTACAAGCTGGCTATATTTTTATGCTAGAAAGTATATTTTTAGTATGTAAATTCGGTTCACATAATGAACCGTGTCTATTCATAGATAACACTCTGTCATAGTAGCGAAAGTTTCTGTATTTTTGGTGAAAGTTGTGATTTTTAAAGTGAAAAATGTTATGATTGTTGGCATGGTTAACTTTATCTAGCGCTTTTTTTATTGATAAATTTAAAAATTATGGTCCTATTCGGAGGTGTAAATAATGGCGAAATTAACAAAAGAAGAAGTGAAGCACGTTGCGAATTTAGCACGTCTTGCAATTACGGAGGAAGAGGCAGAAAAATTTGCTGAGCAACTTGGTAAAATCACAGACTTCGCAGAACAATTAAACGAGCTTGATACGACAAACGTTGAACCAACTACACACGTGTTACCACTTGTTAACGTTATGCGTGAAGACGTAGCACACAAAGGTTTAGACCGTGAAGTAATGATGTTAAACGTAAAAGAACAAGAAGATGGTCAAGTAAAAGTACCAGCTATCATGTAATACTAAAATATAGGAGGATTCCTCATGACGTTATTCGAACGTTCAGCAAAAGAGCTACAAGCTGACATACAAGCAGGTAACTTAACGATCGCTGACTTAACAAAAGAAGCATACGAACGCGTTGCAAAGCTTGACGGCGATGTACAAGCATTCCTTGCTTTAAACGAAGAAAAAGCAACTGCACAAGCAGCTGAAATGGATCAAGTACCATTCAACGAACGTGGACCACTTTTCGGTCTTCCTATCGGGGTTAAAGATAATATCGTAACAGAAGGCTTAGAAACAACTTGTGCTTCTAAAATCCTTGAAGGTTTCATGCCGATTTATGATGCAACGGTTGTACACAAACTACGCGCAGCGGGTATGGTGACAATCGGTAAATTAAACATGGATGAATTTGCAATGGGTTCTTCAAACGAAAACTCATACTATAAAACAACGAAAAATCCATGGAACTTAAATCACGTACCAGGTGGTTCTTCAGGTGCATCTGCAGCAGCAGTAGCAGCTGGTGAAGTTCCATTCTCACTTGGTTCTGACACAGGTGGTTCAATCCGTCAACCAGCAGCATATTGCGGTGTTGTAGGGATGAAACCTACATATGGTCGTGTATCTCGTTTTGGCCTAGTAGCATTTGCGTCTTCTTTAGACCAAATCGGACCAATTACACGTAATGTAGAAGATAACGCACTTTTACTTGAAGCAATCTCAGGTTTAGACGCTAACGATTCAACTTCAGCAAACGTAGAAGTACCAAACTTTGCAGCAGCTTTGACTGGTGATATTAAAGGCTTACGTATCGCTGTACCTAAGGAATTCCTTGGTGAAGGTGTTGGCGAAGCAGCAAAACAATCAGTGCTAGATGCATTAGAAGTACTAAAATCTTTAGGTGCAACAGTAGAAGAAGTTTCTCTTCCTCACTCTAAATACGCACTTGCAGCTTACTATATTCTTTCTTCTTCTGAAGCGTCTTCTAACCTTTCTCGTTTCGACGGTATCCGTTACGGCTTCCGCGCTGAAAACGTAGATAACTTACTAGACCTTTACAAAGAAACTCGTGCACAAGGTTTCGGTGATGAAGTAAAACGTCGTATCATGCTTGGTACTTATTCTTTAAGTGCTGGTACTTACGATGCTTACTACAAAAAGGCCCAACAAGCACGTACGCTCATCAAAGCAGACTACGACAAAGTTTTCGAAGACTATGACGTAATCATCGGTCCAACTACACCAACACCAGCTTTCCAAATCGGTGAAAATGTAAATGATCCAATGACAATGTACGCTAATGATATTTTAACAATTCCTATGAACTTAGCGGGTGTACCAGCAATTTCAATTCCATGCGGTTTTGAAAATGGTTTGCCATTAGGTTTACAAATTATCGGTAAACACTTCGATGAAGAGACAATTTACCGCACAGCGCATGCTTTTGAGCAAGCGACTGAATTCCATAAACAAGTTCCTCAAATTTGGGAGGGAAAATAACATGAACTTTGAAACAGTTATTGGTTTAGAAGTACACGTTGAGTTAAAAACAAACTCGAAAATCTTCTCTTCAGCACCTGCTCATTTCGGTGCCGAGCCAAATACAAATACAACAGTAATCGACCTAGGCTACCCTGGTGTCCTTCCTGTATTAAATAAAAACGTAGTAGATTTTGCGATGCGTGCTGCCCTTGCACTTAACATGGAAATCGAACAAGAAACTAAATTCGACCGTAAAAACTACTTCTATCCGGATAATCCGAAAGCATACCAAATTTCACAATTTGATAAGCCAATCGGTAAAAATGGCTGGGTAGATATTGAAGTAGACGGTTACACAAAACGTATTGGTATTACACGACTTCATATGGAAGAAGATGCTGGTAAACTTTCACACGCTGGTGACCATTCATTAGTTGACTTTAACCGTCAAGGTACACCACTTGTAGAAATCGTTTCTGAGCCAGATATCCGCACGCCAAACGAAGCATATGCGTATCTTGAAAAAATAAAATCAATCATCCAATATACAGATGTTTCTGACTGTAAAATGGAAGAGGGTTCTTTACGTTGTGATGCCAACATTTCAATCCGTCCATACGGCCAAGAACAGTTCGGTACAAGAACAGAGCTTAAAAACCTAAATTCATTCAACTTCGTACGTCGCGGCTTAGAGCATGAAGAATTACGTCAAGCAGACGTATTACTTTCAGGCGGCGAAATTGAGCAAGAATCACGTCGATTCGATGAAAAAACAGGCAAAACAGTTCTTATGCGTGTTAAAGAAGGAACAGATGATTACCGTTACTTCCCAGAGCCAGACTTAGTGCGTCTTTCAATTGACGACGAATGGCTTGAGCGTGTACGTGCAGAAATTCCTGAGCTTCCAGATGCTCGTAAAAAACGTTATGTGGAAGAGTTAGGCTTAACAGCTTATGACGCAGGCGTACTTGTTCTTTCTAAAGAAATCTCTGACTTCTTTGAAGGTATGGTAGCAGCTGGTGCTGATGCAAAACTATCTGCAAACTGGTTAATGGGTGATGTTTCTGCTTACTTAAATGCTGAACAAAAAGAGCTTAAAGATACTGCGCTAACACCAGAAAACCTTGCAGGTATGGTGAAATTAATCGCAAACGACACAATCTCATCTAAAATCGGTAAAAAAGTATTTGCTGAATTAGTTGAAAATGGTGGTTCTGCTGATGAAATCGTCAAAGCAAAAGGGTTAGTACAAATTTCTGACGAAGGCGCATTATTAGCAATCGTTACTGAAATTTTAGACAACAATCCACAATCTATTGAAGACTTCAAAAATGGTAAAGATCGCGCTATTGGCTTCCTAGTTGGTCAAATTATGAAAGCAACTAAAGGTCAAGCGAACCCACCAATGGTCAATAAATTATTACAACAAGAGATTGCGAAACGCTAATTTCTTATTAATTGAAACAAGCCAAGAGAGCAAAATTGCTTTCTTGGCTTTTCATATGCAAAAAATAGATGACAACGAAATGGGCATACTAACAAATATACGGAGATACAGCATTAAATAGTTGTCTAAATTGCGTATTCATAGCAAAATATAGAATAGATACACTATATGATTTCTAGGGGGAATGAAGTGAAATGAAAACTGAACAAGCATATTTCAATGAAGCGATTTCAATTCAACAATATATGGACAATATGTCTATGCTAAAAGAGGATAGTTTCCGTATTTATGAGGGTTTTGAAGTACCGACTAATGATGGGTTTATCGATTTATTAAAGGGAAAACAACCTAAGATTTTAACGATTACAGAAGACTGGTGCGGTGATGCCATGTTAAATAATCCGATTATACGACGTGTAGCAGAGGCGGCTGATTTGGATATGCGTGCAGTATTACGTGATGCAGACACGGATTTAATTGATCGTTATTTAACAAATGGTGGTCGTGCCATTCCTATTTATGTATTATTAGATAATGCAGGACAAGTTATAGGCAAGTGGGGACCTCGTGCGCCTGAATTGCAAGAAAACGTTGTAAACAAACGCGCTAGCTTGCCGGACAAAGAAGATCCAACATTTGAAGATGCTCAAAAAGTTATGTATGGTGAAATTCGTGAAGAAAATATTTCGAACAAACAATTTTGGACATTTGTCTACGAAGATTTCAAAAAACATGTAACAGCAGCATTGCGATAAAAGTTAAGCAACATTCCCACGCAAAACAGCGTTTAGGGAATAGAATCTTATGAAGCAGGAAGGTATGTTATGAAAAGAGCAAGAATCATTTATAACCCTACATCTGGGCGTGAAGCATTTAAAAAGCATTTGCCTGAAGTGTTGGAAAAACTAGAGGTAGCAGGCTATGAAACATCTTGTCATGCAACAACTTGTGAAGGCGATGCAACAAATGCAGCGAAAATTGCAGTAGAACGAGGATTTGATATTGTCATAGCAGTTGGTGGAGATGGTACATTAAACGAAGTTGTTTCAGGTGTGAGTCAGTTTGAAAAACGCCCTAAAATCGGTTTAATTCCAATGGGAACGACGAATGACTTTGCACGTGCGGTGCATATTCCAAGAAATATTGATGAAGCGCTCGAAATCATTATTAAAGGGGATACATTACCGGTAGATGTGGGAATATTAAATGGTGTGCGCTATTTCATCAATATCGCTGCAGGTGGCCGTATTACAGAGTTAACTTATGAAGTGCCGAGCAAGATGAAAACGATGCTAGGTCAACTAGCGTACTATGTCAAAGCAGTTGAAATGATTCCATCGATTAAAGCGACACATATGCGTATTGAATACGATGATGAAGTATTTGATGGCGACACAATGATGTTTTTATGTGGCTTGACGAATTCTGTTGGTGGCTTTGAAAAACTAGCTCCGGATGCAAGCATTAACGATGGATTGTTTACTCTACTTGTTTTGAAAAAAGTAAGCTTACCAGAATTTGTACAGCTTGCAGCTATGGCATTGCGCGGCGAGCATTTAAATGATGAGCGTGTAATTTATAAAAAAGCTCGTTATGTAAAAGTAACGTCTAGGGATGAAGTGCATTTGAATTTAGATGGCGAATATGGTGGCGATGCACCGGCAACGTTTGAAAATTTAAAACGCCATATTGAAATTTTCGTACCGATAAACGACATTCGTGAAGAAGATCGCGTGGAATATCTGCAAAATAAGTAATTATGACCTTAAATAAGAAAAAAGTTTGACAAATGTACGTATATTAATTGAACAAATATTGAAACCTTTATAATAGGCCGAATTTTCGGCTCATTATAAAGGTTTTTTTCGTGGCAATAGTGGAAAATATAGGTATAGAAAGGAAAGGAAGTGGTGCATTTGTATAAAACGCAAGAAAAAAAGCTCATGTGGTTAAGCTTTGGAGTTGCAATTATTATGCTACTTTCCATACTCGGCAAAATATTTGGAGGTTAGGAGGGGAAAATAATGGTCAATGAGTCAGCGGTCTTCTGGAGTAGGGCACTAACTGAATTAACCCTATCGTTCCATATCATCTATGCAACGATTGGTGTTGGTGTACCACTGATGATTATGATTGCACAGTGGACAGGATACAAAAACAATGATGAGCACTACATTTTATTGGCAAGACGATGGGCTCGTGGATTCGTCATTACGGTTGCTGTTGGGGTCGTAACAGGAACAGCCATTGGTTTGCAATTATCGTTGCTGTGGCCAAACTTTATGCAGCTTGCCGGCCAAACGATTGCATTACCACTTTTCATGGAAACATTTGCATTCTTTTTTGAAGCAATCTTCTTAGGAATATATTTATACACATGGGATCGATTTGACAGTCAGAAAAAACATATGCTTCTACTCATCCCAGTAGCAATAGGAGCTTCGATGTCTGCGGTATTTATCACGATCGTGAATGCGTTTATGAATGCGCCGCAAGGTTTTGATATTGTAGATGGCGAGCTTGTAAACATTCAGCCATTTTTAGCAATGTTTAACCCTGCGATGCCGACAAAAGTAGCACATGTCCTCGTAACCGCCTATATGACATCGGCGTTTGTGTTGGCTGCAATTGCTGGATATCGTATGTTAAAAGGATCCGACCATGTATATCATAAAAAAGCCTTACTGTTATTAATGAAAATTGGATTGATCTTCTCCATTGCCGCGGCAGTGATCGGTGATTTCTCTGGAAAATATTTAGCGGAATATCAGCCTGAAAAATTAGCAGCTGCTGAATGGCATTTTGAAACAGAAGACAAAGCATCACTTATATTGTTTGGCATTATGCAAGATGGTGAAGTGAAATATGAGATTCGAATTCCTTATGCACTAAGTATTTTAGCGCATAATAATCCGAATGCAGAAGTGATTGGGTTAGACCAATTTGCAGAAGAAGATCGACCGCCACTCTATATTCACTATTTATTTAATATCATGGTATTTATTGGGATGTTCATGGTACTCGTCTCATTGCTTTATGTCGTTGGTAAAGCGCGTGGCTGGCAGTTTATCCATGCACTCTGGTATAAATGGATTATCGTCGCAGGTGGACCACTATCTATTATCGCCATTGAAGCTGGTTGGTGGCTTGCAGAGGTTGGGCGTCAGCCGTGGATACTATATGGCTTAATGCGCACCCCAGAAGGAGCAACAACAAGCGATCATGTCGATTTAATGCTGTTATTATTTGCAGGTGTCTATACTGTACTTGGAATTGGCAGTGTGGTCGTACTGACTCGTATGTTTAAGAAGAATCCAATTGAACGTGAAATACAAGATCGCCAATCTGAAAAGGGCGGTGACATCGTATGACATTAGAAGTTTTAGGGATTTCAGTGTTGTGGATTTTCTTATTTGGTTATGTGATTGTTGCATCGATTGATTTTGGGGCAGGATTCTTTAATGCTTACAGTGTACTTGTAGGAAAAAATCATATTTTGACGAACATTATTCAACGTTATTTATCGCCAGTTTGGGAAGTAACGAACGTCTTTTTAGTATTCTTCTTCGTAGGGATTGTAGGATTCTTCCCACAAACAGCATTCTACTATGGCACAATTTTGCTAGTGCCGGTTAGTATCTCACTTGTATTACTTGCGATCCGCGGTTCATATTATGCGTTTGAATCATATGGTTCAAGAGGGCATGTGGGCTATACACTAACTTACGGAGTTTCAGGATTATTAATTCCAGCTTCATTTTCTGTTGTATTCGCCATTGCGGGTGGTGGTTTTGTGGACATGGTGAATGGGCAACCAGTACTCGATTATTGGGCGTTGTATACGAGCCCATATGCATGGAGCATTGTCGTGTTAAGTATTGCAGCAGTGTTATTTATTTCAGCCGTATTCCTGACTTGGTATGCACATAAGGCAAATGATGAGGAAGCGACAAATCTAATGCGAAAATATGCACTCATTTGGGGATTACCATTAATGATTAGCGCGCTCGGCATTATGTACGAAATGAAAGGTATTAATCCAGAGAGCTATGCCAATATGGTCAAGTTATGGTGGATATTTGGTATTTCTGCAGTCTTATTCGTCCTTACGATGGTGTTACTATGGATGAAAAAAAATTACGGTTTGGCAGTAGTGCTATTAATAGCTCAATTTGGCTTCGCATTCTATGCCTATGGTCTCGCACAGTATCCGTATTTACTATATCCATATTTAACAATTTACGATAGTTTCACAAGTAAACAAATGGCGATTGCGTTAATCGTCGTATTTATTCTTGGATTATGTCTATTAATCCCGTCTTTATATTTACTGTTGAAACTATTCTTGTTCAATAAAAATTATGTAACAGGTAAAGAAGACAATCATGCATAGGAGGTAGTAGGAATGGATAATTTCATCATGTTTTATGCACCGTTCATTGTGGTGATTATAGGCATTGCCTTTGCCTTCTGGTGGGCGCCAAAAGATCAGCATGCAACAAAAAACGAGGGAAAGAGTCGCGAATAGCGGCTCTTTTTTTATGACAAGGTTGGATGCACGATAGAATAAAGGTTTTGCACAATTGCATTACTTTTCATATCGTCGTATGCTACATGTTTCTTTTGTGTGTGATCTCTAGCCATTTTTGTGAAAATCCAGCCTTGTTCTTTTTTCATCTGCTGTCACATGCTACAATAGAAGAATTGAAATGGAGGATTTACGTATGTCAGCACCTGTAAAAAAGAATGATCGATTAACAGTTTATATAGAAGATTTAACGCATGACGGCAATGGCGTTGCAAAGATCGATGGCTACCCGTTATTTATTCAAGGCGCACTTCCTGATGAGACAGCAGAAGTGCATGTTTTAAAAACATTAAAAAACTACGGCTTTGCCAAAATGATAGAAATCATTAAGCCATCACCAGACCGTGTAGAGGCACCTTGTGAATATTTTTCTCAATGCGGTGGTTGCCAACTACAACACCTGTCTTACGAAGGACAGCTAAAATGGAAAGAGAACATGGTGCGCAACGTTATGCAACGTATCGGCAAAATCGATGCGCCTGTATTACCGGTAAAAGGGATGGAAGAGCCTTGGCAGTACCGAAACAAAGCTCAGATTCCATTTTCAACAGATGAAGCAGGACAAGAGATTGCCGGCTTCTACAAAACGAAATCTCATACCATTGTGGATATGGAACGCTGCCTGATTCAAACAGGTGAAGCAGACGTCATTCTTGCTGAATTGAAAAAAGAATTAGCAACAATCGGCATTAGTCCATACAACGAAGACACACATGAGGGGATGCTACGTCATGTAGTTGTACGTAAAGCACGTGCAACTGGTGAAGTCATGGTCGTACTCGTAACGAAAAAGAAAAAGTTCCCTAAGGCAGAAGAGGCTGTTGCGACAATTCAAAAGCTAGTGCCGAATGTTACTTCAATCATGCAAAATATCAATTGCGATAAAACAAACGTCATCTTTGGTGAGGAAACATTGAACCTTTGGGGCAAGGACGTCATTATCGACACTATTGGCGATATACGATTTGAAATTTCTGCTCGTTCATTCTACCAAGTGAACCCAATCCAAACAGAAGTACTGTATCAGCAAGCGTTAGATTACGCAGATTTACAAGGGGATGAACGCGTCATTGATGCCTATTGTGGTATCGGCACAATTTCATTGTTCTTAGCGCAAAAAGCAAAAGCTGTCATGGGCGTGGAAATTGTGCCGCAAGCAATTGAAGATGCAAAACGAAACGCCGAGCTAAACGGCTTTACGAATACGTATTTTGAGGCTGGACCAGCAGAAGAAGTCATTCCACGTTGGTACAAAGAAGGCAAAGAAGCGGATGTACTTGTAGTCGACCCACCACGAAAAGGTTGTGACGAGGCATTACTGACAACGATATTAGAACAACGACCAAAACGCGTTGTTTACGTATCATGTAACCCAGGTACACTTGCCCGAGATCTTCGTATTCTAGAGGATGGCGGCTATAAAACGCAGGAAATTCAGCCAGTTGATATGTTCCCGCACTCAACACATTGTGAGGCTGTCGCGTGGTTGGAGTTAGTTTGATGTAATGAAAAAAAAGCTGTGCCGAAAATCCAGTTTTCATTGGGAATTTCGGCACAGCTTTTTGAATTGAAGTTTATTATAAGAATTTTTTTGCACCCGGTGCAAGTAATGCTAAAAATCGTAAATGCGAATAGTACATTTACGATTTTTGAATAGGTTTATTTTTAGTTTTCGGATAACCGATGAAGATGGCAATGACTCCGCAGACACCTACTAAAATGGAGTAATACGAATATTGCATGATTAAAATAGGGGAAATGCCGGCGATACTGGCAGCTGCTAAAAATTGTGCACCGTACGGAATTATACCCTGAACGACACATGAAAAAATATCGATGATGCTTGCTGATTTACGTGGCTCAATATCGTATTGATCGGCAATTTTTTTTGCTATTGGCCCAGCAATCATAATTGCAATCGTATTATTGGCGGTTGAAAGATCGGTTAAACCAACTAAACCTGCTATTGCAAATTGGGCATCTTTTTGCGACTTAATTTTACGCGTTGCGATATGTACGATAAAATCAATGCCGCCATTATGCTTAATGATCTCGACCATACCGGCAATTAACATCGCTAAAAACGCCATTTCAAACATATTGCTCATACCGTCACCAATTGCGCCGATAAATGTCATCACCTCATAACTACCATCAATTAAGCCAATAGTTCCAGCGAGGATGATCCCACTTGCTAATACTGTAAAGACATTTACTCCAATCAAAGCAAAAACAATGACGAATAAATAAGGAATCAATTTGTACCAATCAAAGCTTGCATGTGTCACTTGAGCTGTGGAATTCAGCGTCAAAAAGGCTAAAATAACACATGTGACAATTGCTGCTGGTAACACAATGAAAAAGTTAACTTTAAATTTGTCTTTCATTTCTGCGCCTTGTGAGCGGACCGATGCTATAGTTGTATCCGAAATAAATGATAAATTATCTCCAAACATAGCACCACCTATAACAGTTGCCATTAATAGCGGTATTGAAAGTCCTGTTTGCTCCCCAATCGCTAAACCTATTGGAGCGAGGGCAACAATCGTTCCAACTGAAGTGCCCATTGCTAAAGATATAAAACAGGCAATTATGAATAAGCCAATAACTAATAAGTTTTGTGGCAAAATGGAGAGTGCAAAGTTTACCGTTGCTTCAATAGCGCCCATTCCTTTTGCGGTTTCCGAAAATGCACCGGCAAGTAAGAAAATGATCACCATTAACATGACGTTCGAATTCCCGGCGCCGGTCGTAAAGGTTTCAATCTTTTTTGTGATCGTTTCTTTGCGGTTCATGAAAAGAGCAACAGTGCTTGCAATCGAAATGGCAACCAATACAGGAAATGCATAAAAATTATTTAATACAATTCCTGAGCCGATAAACAAAATTAAAAATACAACAATGGGAATTAATGCCCATGGATTTCCTTTTTGCATTTCTTCCTCCTTTAAGAGTGCGCATCAGTTAACATACAAATAAGAGCCTCTTCTAAAACCAATAAGAAGAGGCACCACATATGCTAAAGTGCATTTTATTTATATAGAAAATTTTTGTAGGGCTGAGCATGACATCTACTACTTTATTGCGAAGCGATTATTATGGCTATCCCACAATAATCATGATAAGAACTTTTTCATTTTATGAAATAATCCTTAGAATATAAGAAAATTCGTGTTAAGTCAATTTGTTTGTTATTTCCGAATAATATAAAAACACAGTTCTTTTGGACTAAAATAGAGTCTGACAATTGTATGAGTTAAATTCACAATTCTAATCCCTTTGGTATCAAGGGCTTTCAAATAATAAAAAAGGGCACCCGATATGGGAGCGGGCATAAACACTTCGTTTTAAAAAATGAGAGAATGGAGATTAGAGTACCTCGAGTTATTAAAGAAAACAATGATATAAAGGTTACAATTTCTCAAACATCTCTAGCTACCCTCTGAAGAGACTACTTTATAGTTTCTAAAAACCCATGCCATGATAAGCAATGCGAAAGCGCGTGATCTAACTGGAGTCAGATCTGAATAGTAAATCCAGTAGCACCATTGTGTTGCCACATACACTCGACACATTGCGAAGCGGTTGCGTGGTTAGAGTTAGTATAATGAAAAAGAACGAATTTCCGATGGTGGAATTCGTTCTTTTTTTTGTTGTTCTAAAAAAGATTAAAGATATTATTTTGAGGTTATTGAACTAATGTAAGCAGGTTAGTTGAAGAAGGATTTCTTGTTAGGAAATCGAATATTAGATAAGCAGTTATTATTAAAGAACTTAATAGGGAGATTTTTATGGGTTATAAAATTGTTTTTTTTGATGTTGATGGGACTATTACACATCATGAAGATGGCAACATTCCATACAGTACTATTGAAGCTATAAAAAAATTGAAAAGGAAAGGAATTAAGGTAGTAGCAGCAACAGGAAGGCCGTTATCAATGTGCAAGGAATTACAGGAGTTGGGTATTGAAACATTCATAACAGCGAATGGAGGATACGTGAAACATAACCAAGAAGTTATTCATAAAGTACCAATGGATAAAAGTATAATTCAAGAAGTTATGGCATTTGCCAAATTACAGAATAACGGATTGTCATTTTATACTGAAGAATTTAGTATGAATGGTGTAATTGAAACTGAAATTTTAAAAGCCTTAAAGGAAACATTGTCTCTGAATGATTATCCTGAAATTTATCATTTATTACATAATCAAGAGGTTTTTTTATTGTGTTTGTTTGCAAATGATGAAACGGTTGACAAGTACATTCATAAATTCCCGCATCTAACATTTAAAAGATGGCATCCTTATGTGTTGAACGTTTTGAAGGAGGATGTATCAAAGTCATTAGCCATCCTTAAAACTTTAGAATTTTTTGGGATTGATAAATCGGATGCTATTGCTTTTGGAGATGGAGAAAATGATATTGATATGTTGGAATTAGTAGGATTCGGTATAGCGATGGGAAATGCAAAAGAAACACTGAAAAATGTTGCTGATTTTGTTACCAAAAAATCCAGTGAAAACGGCATTGAATATGCATTGAAAAAGTTTGAGATAATTTAGACTGTAATCCTTAGTTTCGAAACCATCTTAAAAATCGCTTTTTCCTTATTGAGCTAACGGCGCAGGATAGTTGAAGAAGATAAGTAAAACAATTGCATAAATAATCTTTTTCTAGTATATGATGTTTGGGAGGGAAGAAAATTGAAAACTTTTAGACCTATTATTGTATGTACAATGTTACTAAGCGTAGTTACAGCGTGTAATCAACAAAATCCCGAACAAGATAAATTTGTTATATTTGCACACCACGAAAATATGAATGATAAATTGAGAGAATCTCTGTCCATATGTTTAAATACTGAAGAAATTACGTATCAAGTCGACGATGATAAAAATGTTTTAATAAAGAATAAAGATGTTGACCATGCAGTTATGCGTTGTTCATAAAAATTGTGTAATGTTTTTCGTTACTCAACCAACAGGCGCTTTAGTTGAATAAGCACAAAATAAGACCACTCCATGATGGGTGGTTTTTTATGTGTCGAAATTAGTACGTGGTATTATTTAATTTACTAAGGGAACAATTTTGTAACTATTATTTTTAGTATATGGGAAGGTGATGAGATGAGTAAAAGAGATCAGATACTACTTGGGGTCGTAATCATATTAATGATAATGAGTTTCGTGTTGCATTTAATGTTTGGTTTCGAAGCAATAGGACTTAAACTATTTGATTTGTTGATTATCGCCATGTGGGGTTTTATTCTCTTTGGAATATATAAGAGGAAGAACGGTGTTTTCTAACGATTAAATTCCGACTTTCAAAAAGACTAGTGTTTCTTACTTTTAGGATACAAAACAAGACTACTCAGTAAGAGGGCACTGAAAAAGTCCAAAATTTAATTTAAGCAGTGGAAAGCTCGTTTGCATCGAACTTTCCACTGCTTTTTGTTTTATACTAAGGTTATCAATGTATGTAGGTGGTATTTAAAATGATTTCAAACCAAGAAACGCTGAAACTTAGCCCTTTTATGGCGATCTATGATATCGTCGTACCCAAAAATAATATGCTTCGCCAAATCAATGAACTTGTCGATTTCTCATTTATTTTAGATGAGTTGAAAACTAAATATTGTCTCGATAATGGTCGTAATGCTGTGCCTCCTATTCGTATGTTCAAATATTTATTATTAAAAGCGATTTATGATGTATCCGATGAAGATCTGGTTGAACGCTCGAAATACGATATGTCCTTCAAATACTTTTTAGATATGGCGCCTGAAGAAGATGTCATTCATTCAAGTTCATTAACGAAATTTCGCCGACTCCGTCTTCAAGATGTGGGTTTATTAGATTTGTTGATTGGAAAAACGGTTGAGATTGCGTTAGAGAAAAACATCATTTCGAGTAAAACGATTATTGTTGATGCCACACATACAAAAGCACGTTACAATCAAAAATCACCAAAGGAATTTTTACAGGAGAAATCAAAAAACGTCCGTAAAGCTGTCTATCAATTTGATGAAACAATGAAAGAAAAATTCCCGCCCAAAACCACTTCTAACGAAGTAAATGATGAACTCGATTATTGCCGTCAAGTCGTAGAAATCGTGGAAGCACAACCAAAAATAGCGTGTGTCCCTGCTGTCAAAGAAAAATTAAATGTTTTAAAAGAAGTGGTCGAAGATTTTGAAGTACAACTTAGCTATTCCGCAGACCCAGACGCACGTATTGGTCATAAATCAATGGACTCTTCTTTCTTTGGATTTAAAACGCATATTGCTATGAGCGATGAACGCATCATTACTGCCGCTGTCGTGACAACGGGTGAGAAAAGTGATGGGAAATACTTAAAAGAATTAATAGAAAAAAGTAAAACAACAGGCATAGAAATTGACACAGTGATCGGTGATGCAGCTTATTCAGAGAAAGACAATCTCCAATTAGCTAAAACAGAGGAATTTCAACTTGTATCAAAACTAAATCCGCAGATTACACAAGGTGGACGTACGAAAGAAGAAGAATTTGAGTTTAATAAAGATGCTGGTATGTATGTGTGTAAAGCAGGACATATGGCAATTCGCACAGCACGTACGAATAAAAAGAACGTCGGAAAGAACCAACGTCAAACCTATTATTTTGACATAGAAAAATGTAAAGTATGTCCTTTGCGCGAAGGTTGTTATAAAGAAGGTGCTAAAAATAAGACCTATTCGGTGACCATAAAATCGATGGAACACGCAGAACAGGAAGTCTTTCAGAACACAGATGATTTTAAAGAACTGGCGCGTTCACGTTATAAAATTGAAGCCAAAAACAGTGAGTTAAAGAACGGACACGGGTATGATGTAGCATCATCTGCGGGTCTATTTGGGATGGAAATGCAAGGAGCCACAACTATATTCGCCGTCAATTTGAAACGGATACTCACGTTATTGAAAGAAAAAGAGTAAAATAACCGAAAGAAATAGGCGACTTCCTGTTCCAAGATGAACAAGAAGTCGCCTATTTTTATCTTAAATGAACCTACAAATTTAAAAACGTAAGTTTTTCAGTGCCCTCCTCAGTAATGGGTGGCTTTTTTAAGTATCGTAATTGTAAATGGTGATAATTATCCAAATGAAATTAATTTGGGTAGTATTAAACTAACATTACAGCATAGCAAAAGAAGGATATGATAGGGGGATGTAAATTAAGAAACGTTTAATTATGTTGATTTTATTAGCTGTGTGGTTTTTAACTTCAGCGTCATCAAGTTAGAATGTTAACGGATTAGTAAACTAACAGTGCAGTTTACTTGAAGAAGAATATTGCGGATATTTTCATTATTTGAAATGATTGAGATTGAATTTAAGAAAGGGGGATTATTATTTTAATTTTATTTGGTTTCTTAATTTCTTTTATTACCATTATATTATTCTTAATTTTATGTGCTAACATAATAATTTCTTTCATTAAAAAGAATCCTTTTCCTAAAAAAATGCTGATTGCTACGTTATCTGGGGTTGTTTTAGTATCTTCAATCTATATATATGAAATGTACTTTTTTACATTTAGAGAGATTGATAGAGAATTCATCCAAAATGGACCTGGACCTGTAACATCACCTACAGAAAAGTATGTTGCTAATGCTTATTACGAACCATTTGGTGGTGCAGCAGGAGGTGTTAATGTATGGGTTGAAATCACAAACAATATTGAGAAGAATAAAGTCCAAACTGTTTATTATAGTGATGCAAAAAGTAATTTTTCTATGGAATGGCTGGATGAGGATGTCCTGTACATTCTAAATGACGAACCTAATTATCCAAATTCAAATAGAAGTATCGAATTAGAAATTGGTAAAGAGATTTATCACGAAAATGGTTTGGCTTGTAAAAGTTTGTTAATGAAAGACGACTATGAGACTTGCTATCAATACTAATATCCCTTATTGAACTAACAGTGGCATTAATTGAAGATCATTGAGCTGCTTAGACACTCGACACATTTCGAATCGGTTGCGTGGTTGGAGTTAGTGTAGAAATAAAAAAGAGCGAATTAAACTGACCTAACGATATGAGACACATATAAAACACCTTTTTAGGCTGCCGTTACACCATATTTTACGGGTGTTAGGTAGCCTAATTTTTCTTGGATACGTTCTTCATTATAATAATTTAAATAGGTAATTACCCGCTCAATTACGTCTTGATTACGTAATGAATTAAATTTAACATATTGAAATTCCTCAGACTTTAAGTTCGAATGAAAAGATTCAATCACCGCATTGTCCCAACAGTTTCCTCTACGTGACATGCTGCTGACAAGGTCGTTTTCCTTAATGTAGGCCTGATACGCATATGACGTGTAAACACTCCCTTGATCTGAATGCACAATCACACCTTCGGGGTGGTTACGGACAGACAGTGCCTCCTTTAACGTGTCGATTACGAGTAGTGTCTGTTGATGATCGTATAATTTATAAGCGACAATTTCATTATTGAATAGATCCATAATGGTCGAAAGATATTTTGTAGTACTGCCATACTGAATATATGTAATGTCTGTCACCCACTTCTTGTTCGGTTCACTAGCCGTGAAATCTCGTTTAAGAAGATTAGGGGCAATTATGATGCTTTCACCTTGGGATTTCCACTTCCGTTTTGGCTTGATACGGCACTGTAAGTTATGCTTTTGCATGAGGTTCTGTACTGTATTGCGATTCAATTTTATATTATGTTCCTGCTTCAACATTGCCTTTATTTTTCTATGACCATTCCGATACTTAGTGCTTTTGCACAGTTCTATAATAGATTCCTCTACTACTGAAAGCGACTTATTTATGCCGTGAAGATACCATCTATAATAGTTCGCCCGTGGTACTCCTAACGCGGATAGGATAGCTGTAATCGTGTACTTCTTTCTAAGTTTCTCTACAATCTGTAGAACTATTTCTTTTTTAACTCCCTTTCGATTTCCATGTACTTTTTTAGAATTTCGTTCTCCATCTTCAAATGTGATAATTGTCGTTCCCGTTTATCGTCTTCACTGGCTAACTCGGGACCGTGACCGAAAGTGTATTGTTTACCAATCGGCTGATCAAATAGATAAATTTCATTCGCGCGATACCATTTCATCCAAGTTTCGACCTGTGATTTGTTTTTGATTCCGTGTTTCTCCATAATTTCATTAGTTGTCAATTCACCACTTAGTTTATCTTTAACAACAGCCCATTTAACTTCGCTTGAATATACGTTCTTGCCCATGCAAAAACACCTCCGATGTAAGTACTTTTTACAAGTGTACCACTCCGAAGGTGTTTTATATTGTCTCAATAATTTAGGTTAGTCCAAATTTCAAATAAAGAGGTTCGCTCTTTTTGGTTGAAATTTGTAAAGAATTACAAGGTCGAATTTCATTATTAGGAAAAGTCCACAACAAAAATCTTGTCTTTATATGTGAATAAATGTGGAGGGAATACTACAAAATCAGTAAAAACTAATTCTGTATTTATAGTTTTTACGTTGAAAGTTTACAACAACTGAGCCGATTGCTATATTAAGTGTTAATACCTGAAAATGGTAAATAAAGAATGGGGAAAAGGGGTTTGAAAATGGATGTAAGATTCCCAATTGGAAAATTACAAGTTCCTGAAAAAGTAACATTTGAAAATGTTCAAGAATGGTTAAAGCAAATTGAAACATACACAATTCGACTAAGAGAAACTGTTGATTTTTTAAGTGATGAGGAATTAAACAAAACTTACCGTGAAGGTGCATGGACAGTTCGTCAACTTGTACATCACATTGCAGATTCTCAGTTGAATATGTATCAACGTTTGAAGCTGGCTTTAACAGATGATAATCCAATAGTTCCAGCTTTTGATGAAGAAAAGTGGGCTGTTCAACCCGATACAGAGCTTCCTGTAGAAAGTTCTATTAAAATGTTAGAAGGCATAAATGAGCGTATCGTATCTTTAGGACAAAATTTAACTGAAGAGCAATTAGATCGAGCATTTACTCACCAAACAAACGGCAAAATAACAGTTTCAACAAAAGTTGCAAAATTAGCTTGGCACGAAGAGCATCATTTAGCTCATATAAAATTTGCATTATCAAAATGATTAAACTTTATTATATAAAACTAGCAGCGATTTATTTTATGTAAGGTGACTCTATTACATCTTTATTTCACATACACCACCCTCACCACATTGTGAGGCGGTCGCGTGGTTGGAGTTTTCATAATTTACCTGGTACACACGTAATTGGTAAACGATTCCGAGAATTTAAAAGTTATACTATATAACATAAAAAAGTAGACATTTTTAATCCCGACCCTGATTTTCTTGCAAATAACCTTTGCGAAATTGGGGTCTTTTTATATGGAATTTAATTGGAAAATATCTCATGTTCAGCATATATGATTAGTACACGGATTAATCCATCTGTTTCTTTTCTAGGAAAGGAATTGCTTGTATTGATTTTATATCATGAAGCCATCCTATGCTTATCACCGGTAATCAAGTGGTTATTTATATGGGCTTTCCAGAAGTTTTGCGACTTTTTGGAGGCCTTTATTTCATAGCTATTTCAAGGTTATTTAAAGAATAATTCTTCATTCTACCTCATGATAAAATATGTTGTCAATAATAAATTTGTGAATTTATTAAAAAAATGTTACAATAGTCTTACAATTGTTTTTTTGAACTCGTATTTCGAATTCAGCTGTCCTTTTTTGCAGATAGAATTTGGATACGTTTTTTTAATATCCTTTTTAAAGCCGAAGAAAAAAATTAAAACAGTTATGTGAGCTTTAAAGGAAGTTAGTTGAATAAAATTATTAATTTATTTTCTAATTGTAACCGAGTATTTATTCCATAAGGAGGACTAGAATAATGAATCTAATCAATAAGAAAGTTACACACAAGCGTTTTGGAATGGGTAGTATAGTTAAACAAAATGATTCTAGTATAGAAATAAATTTCGCATCGGAAAATAAAATGTTTGTTTTCCCTGATGTATTTGGAAAGCACCTAAAACTACATGATAAAAGTGATGCTAGTTCACTTGAAAAAATAATTCAAAAAAAGGAAATGGAACGAAAAGAGGAAGAATCGAAGAAGGAAGAGGAAAAAAAACTACAACGAAAAAACCTGGAACTTCGCTTAGAACACGAAAAACTTATGAAACATCATAAACTTCATCCAGAATCACAAATGGTTTTTAAGTGTGACGCAGAAGAACAGAGTAGTTCTTTTTCAGAGTGGAAGGTTTTTTCAGGCGCAATAAAAAGTGGTAATAACAAAGGGAAGCCAAACAAACCAACCCGCTTGCACCAAAATAGCGCTGTCCTGTTAACAGCAATAGATTCCGGCATGCCTGAAAAAGACAGACGTATCTTAGGTGTCTATATGGTGAATGAAGATTTTATCGGTAAGCTTTGTGAAGATGGAAATATTCCTGCTCATTCAAAATACAGACTCCAACTTACAGAACAGGAATCGGAGCAGTTACTTTTGTGGGAATATTATGTAAATGAAAAATCTCCCGACAAAATGACATGGAATACAGGTAAATACCGTTACTTTGATAATTTATGGATGGCTCAAATTTTACTTGATATAGTTTCGTTGAAAAGTAACCCAGAGGAACGCGAGCTGGCACAACAATTTTTTAAACATTTTTGTAAAATGAATCAGATAACAGTTCAAGATTTACCAAAGCCTAATGGCGCATTATTGCGTATTTAGACGTTAGCCCAATGATAATAAGAATGACAGGAGACTGACATATTTTCCTATCTATTACTAATGGCGGACAGTACCTGGCTCTGTCTGCTAATAAACGTGTGGAATTAATATAATCATTTATCAAGAACGAATTCTTATTAAAAGGATTCGTTCTTTTTGTATTAGGGACTTTCATTTTTCTAACGCCTCCGTGTCCCAAGTTTCTTGTCCAGGGTAGTTTGTCTTGTTTCGTTATACAGCTTTCGCCCTCTCTTACTGTTGAAATTCTACAAAACTAAAAAATCCATTAAAACGGGTTGAATAGCGCTTTTATAACATTTTATAAATACTATTTTGTTAAATATGTAAGTAAATCCATAAATTTATATATACTTTTTGAACTTAATGTATACTGTAGATATCCTGTTAAACAAGTAGGAAAGTCTTTTTCTAGGAGAGTTACGATGAAATTAGATTGTTTAATTGTTGATGATGAGATTGCTTTAGCTGAAACAACTTGTGAATATTTTAATATGTTCGAAGTCAAAACAGCATTTGTTACAAGTGCAGAGGAGTGCGAGCTTTTTTTGAAGGAACATGAACCATCATTGATTCTTCTAGACATCAATCTCGGTAGTGAATCAGGGTTTGATTTATGTAAAAGATTGCGTAAAACTACGCAGATTCCCATTCTATTTATAAGTGCTCGCTCTAGTGATGACGACGTTCTAATTGCGCTTAACATCGGTGGAGACGATTACATTCAAAAGCCATATACACTAAGTATTTTACTAGCAAAAGTAAAAGCGGTACTTAAAAGATATGGCAGTGGTTCTAGCAACCAACAAGAGGTTTTAGAGTTTGGTCAAATCCAAATTGATACACAACTTCATCGTGTTCGAGTTAAGGGTATTGATATTCAGCTAAAAACGATGGAATATAAACTTCTCTCGTATTTGGCGAAAAATAAAAATCGTATCATCACAAAAAATGAATTGTTTCAAAATGTATGGGGAGATACCTTTGTAGGGGATGGAACCCTAAATGTACATATTCGCCATTTACGCGAGAAAATTGAAGAGAATCCAAAGGACCCGCAATTTATAAAAACGGTTTGGGGAACGGGGTATGTGTTAGAGGATACCAAGAAATGAGAATAAAACTGTTAATTATCATCTTTTTGGTTATCTTTACTACAGGAATTACTTTCCCCATAATCATGATTAACCATAAAAATATTTCAGAAGTGAATATTGTAGCCATTAATGAAGTAGTTAAAACTGTCGAAAGAAATTGGGGACATATTAATAAAGAAACACTTAGCAACAGCGGTTTTAACCCCCCACTTACGATTATAGATAACGTAGAAAACGTAATATATCAATCCCCTGGTATTCAATTTAACAATACATATGATGCCATCAAAAATAGAGCGTCGATTGTAGATGTGATGCAAAATGATGAAGTTGTAGGGAAGATTATTATCCATAATAACGAACAAGAAATAGTGCGAAAAATGAAAAAGGAACTGGTTACATCCTTCATTTTAATAGTTGGTTTATTAATGATTGTTAGTAGTATTTATTTTTTCTATATTTATAGAACGTTATTGAAACCTTTTCAGCAACTTCAACATTTCGCAGCACATGTCGCTAGAGGTAATCTAGATATCCCTTTAAATATGGGTAAGAGCAATTATTTTGGCGCATTCACGGAAAGTTTTGATTTGTTACGTGAGGAACTCTATGCTGCTCGTGAAAGAGAGTATGAATCCAACCGTAGTAAGAAAGAGCTTGTGGCTACATTAAGTCATGATATTAAGACGCCTATTGCATCGATAAAAGCTGTAAGTGAGTTAATGCTTATGCAAATAAAAGATGAAAAGATGATTAAACACGTAAATACTATCAATTCGAAAGCAGAGCAAGTTAACTTACTTGTTACGGATATGTTTCACGCTACTTTAGAAGAACTTCAACAGTTAAAATTAACAGTAACTGAAGAATCGAGTGAAGTACTTGTTGGAATGATTGAAAATGTAAATTACGATCATCAAATCGTTTATGATTCTATTCCACCTTGTATAATTTTAACCGATCCCGTCCGAATGCAGCAGGTAATCGATAATATTATAAGTAATTCATATAAGTATGCAGGAACAAAAATCTCGATTAAACCTCAAATTATTCAGGATTATCTAGAGCTATATATTCAAGATTTTGGACCGGGAATTAGCGAAGAAGAATTGCCACTACTGTTTAATAAATATTATCGGGGCAAAAATGTCGAAGGCAAGAATGGATCAGGACTAGGTCTCTTTATATCGAAGTACTTCATGGAAAATATGCAAGGCCAAATTAACTGTTTCAATCGAGATGATGGTTTTACGGTAGTCTTGAAAATAAAACTCGCTTCCTAATTAAGGAATAATTAAGAATTACACAAAGACTTAATAAGAATTCATTTTGTATGCTAAGACTGTAATCATCATTACGGTCTTTTTTCTTTGAGTTGAAAATCAATTAGGGGAGAGTGCAAATTAAATTATGACAAAGATCATTATTAAAACGGAGAAGTTGTGTAAAACTTTTTCGAGCGGTGGAATTCAACAGCATGTTTTAAAAAATTTAGATATCAGTTTATTCGAAGGCGATTTTACTATCATAATGGGTAGTTCAGGATCCGGGAAATCCACTTTACTTTACGCAATGAGTGGGATGGATAAACCAACATTAGGTGAAATCGATTTTGCTGGAAAAAGTTTATCTCAATTAAACAACGATCAACTTGCGGTATTTAGAAGAAACAACTGTGGTTTTGTATTTCAACAAATATATTTACTAGACAATATGAGCGTACTTGATAATGTACTGGCAAGTGGTCTTTTAGTAAATAAGAAAAAGAGTGAACTCGTACAAAAAGCGAAAGAATTATTAATGCAAGTAGGAATCAATGATAACGCATGGTCTAAATTTCCGACACAACTTTCGGGTGGTGAGGCGCAACGAGTTGGGATTGTTCGTGCATTGATTAACAATCCGAGAATAGTTTTTGCAGATGAACCAACCGGTGCATTAAACTCTGCATCTAGTGAGAGTGTATTAGATGTTTTAACAAATGTAAATCAAAACGGACAAAGTCTTGTCATGGTCACGCATGATATGAAAACCGCATTACGTGGGAATCGAATTTTATATTTACGAGATGGTGTCATTTGTGGTGATTTGCAGTTAGGTGGATACAGTGAACAAAACAATCTCGAACGGCACGAGAAACTCCAACATTTCCTAGCTGAAATGGGGTGGTAGGGTGAAAATCATGAACCTAGCTATGGCGAATATTAGAAAAAGTAAATCTGCTACCGTGTCTTTATTTGTATTTATTTTGGTTGCTGCGCTACTTCTTAATATGGGGTTAATGGTCAATACGCAGCTAAATGCATTTTTTGACCAGAAAACTGAACAATTAAAAGATCCTCATGTAACATTTCAAATGGATCAAGCAAGTTATCATCCAGCTCATAATGAATATTTAGCAAACTATTCTGGTATAAAAGAAACTGAAACAGAAGAGATTATCAATATGCACAGTGCTAAAGTGCCTTTCGGTAATGGTGAATTGAAGATTAATTTTGTTATTTATAATGCGGATACAAAACGTACTATTGGACCGTTGAATTTAATTGAAAAGCTGACAACCACGAGTATCAATGATATTTATGTGCCTTACATTTTTAAAACAAATGGGGGTTATAAATTAGGTGATGACTTTACCATCACCTATCAAGATCGAGATTATGACTATCGAATTGCTGGTTTTTTAGAAACAACGATGATGGGTACAACTAACGGCGGCGTGATGAAATTCATGTTACCAGATACTGACTATCAATCACTAGCAGACGAACTAGACAATCAATCAAAAGGTATGATGATATCTGTAGTAATGGAAGATAAAAAACAATCTCCGAAGTTAAACAATGATTTTTTTCAAAATTTAAAGAAACCTCAAACAGTGGAATCGACTTCTTATATCTGGGGTTTAGATATTGAACTGCTTAAAAATGTAGATTCATTAGTTATTAAAATTATAGCTACAATATTAATAGCTTTTTCGGCAATTATTGTGATTGTCTCATTAATTGTCATCAAGTTTCGTGTTTCGAATAATATTGAAGATGATATGGCAAATATGGGAGTGTTGAAATCCATTGGTTATACAAGTAGGCAAATTCTTTCATCAATTATGCTCCAGTATTTCTTAATTACGCTTAGTGCTAGTGTAGTAGGAATTGCATTGTCATATGCTCTTATGCCTCTAATCGGAAATATTATTTCAACATTATCTGGATTAGTATGGATTAATAGCTTTGATTTGATTATTAATTTAATCAGTATTTTCTTTGTGACGATTTGTGTTGTAATCGTAACATTACTATCAGCCTTTCGAGTGCGAAAAATTTTACCTGTTGCAGCACTTCGTGGAGGTATTCAGACACACAGTTTTAGAAAAAACTATCTACCTTTGGAAAAAGCAAAAGGTGGTCTTCATTTTTCACTTGCGATTAAGTCAATGTTGGCAAATGTGAAACAAAATATCATGATACTTTTAATTATTATGTCATTAACTTTTGCTACAGTTTTTTCTGTAGTGCTGTATTACAATATTGCTTTTGACAAGACCGCATTTGTTAACTTATTTGGCGAAGAACCGGCGAATGTGATGATATATGCTAAGCCAGATACAGAAACAAATACAAGTGAGCTTTTAAATCATATTCAACAAATGGACCAAGTAAGGAATGTAAATATAGTTGATTTTATTTCAATAAAAATTGATGATCATTCTGTATTTACGAGTGTTACGGAAAATTTTAATCGGTTAAAAAATAATGTTGTCTACGAAGGTCGTCAGCCTAAATATGAAAATGAAATTTCTATATCTTGGGTTGTGTCTAATCAAATTAATAAAGAAATTGGTGATACGGTTAAAGTAAAATATGGAGCTGAAACAGACAGTTATGTAATAACGGGTCTTAGTCAAACAGTTGGTAATTTAGGACAGACAGCATCATTAACAATGGACGGTATTCAGCGATTACAACCAAACTATAAAGGTACTACACTTTTTGTTTATTTAGATGGAATATCGAATAAGGATTTTATTCAAAATGTCCAAAAACAGTACGGAAATTATATAGCTGATACATTAGATTTCGATAAACAGATAGAAAGCCAAACAAGTATGTATACAGATGCAGTATTTGCTGTTATGGTAATCATTTTGACAATTACTGTCTTAGTTGTTGTATTGATTTTATATCTAGTCATTCAAACAATAATTACAAAGCGTAAGAAAGAGTTTGGGGTTATGAAAGCAATTGGTTATTCAACAATTCAACTGATGAATCAAATATCTATCAGTTTGCTACCTATAATCATCACAGGTGTTGGTATCGGTAGTTTGTTGGGGATATTCTTCACTAATCCTATGCTTTCTATTTTACTTTCAAGTGCAGGCGTTAAACGTTTGGAATTTACCATTCATTTACCGATTATTACAATGGTTTGTGTAGGGATTCTTATTTTATCTTATATTGTTTCAATGCTTGTATCTTTAAAAATTAAGAAAATATCTGCTTACGGTTTAATTACAGAATAATGAGAATCAGAAAATCACGCATAGTTTTAGTATTAAAAATAGGATATTTTCTGTCTAACAAAGAATGAATCTATTCTAATTTCCTATAAAACCACCAACAACTCTTGTGTTGCCACATACACACCATACATTGTGAAGCGGTGCATGGTTGGAGTTAGTATAATTAAACAGTTAAATGAAAAAGCAGATGGTTTAGAAGTACGATAATGTACTTCTAAATAATCTGCTTTTGCTTTTACATTTCCCATATAAATGAAGATACTATTGTTGGAGAAAATTGATCAAAATTATAAAATGAAATCGTAACTTTTTATATTACCCTTCCTTAGCGAAAAATATCATTCAATAACAACGTCATTAACAAGAGTGAAAATATCGTTGAAGCGGACATTGTTTGAAGATAAATTAATAAAGCTAGGGTATACTTTAAAAATGATTTAATACATTTAGCTCGCAGACATTTATGGAATGTCCACAGATATTCCTAACCCTATTAGGTACTAGTGGACTTAATCTAATAATTATTAAACATGGCTTAAGTGTTAAAGAAATAGGAGCTTTTTTGCTTTTAATTTTGGGATGAGAGTTTGACAATGTATCCCATAATGAGAGGATTTGAATTTGAAAATGATAGATAATTTTTGGCGTGATTTACCACGACCATTTTTTGTACTTGCACCAATGGAAGATGTGACAGATGTTGTTTTTCGTCACGTAGTAAGTGAAGCCGGTCGACCGGATGTATTTTTCACAGAGTTTACAAACTCGGATAGCTATTGTCATCCAGAGGGCATGAAAAGTGTGCGTGGCCGTTTAATTTTTACAGAAGATGAACAGCCAATAGTGGCACATATTTGGGGGGATAATCCCGAATATTTCCGTCAAATGAGTATTGGCATGGCAGAGCTAGGATTTAAAGGCATCGATATTAATATGGGCTGCCCTGTACCGAATGTAGCAACGAGAGGGAAAGGTAGCGGCCTTATCCTACGTCCTGAAGTTTCGGCAGAGCTTATTCAAGCAGCTAAAGTGGGCGGACTACCTGTCAGTGTGAAAACTCGACTTGGCTATAAGGACGTCGATGAGTGGAAAGAGTGGCTAACACATATTTTAAAACAGGATATTGCGAATCTTTCTATTCATTTACGTACAAGAAAGGAAATGAGCCAAGTAGATGCGCATTGGGAGCTGATCCCAGACATAAAAAAATTACGTGATGAAATAGCCCCAAATACGCTATTAACAATCAATGGCGACATTCCTGATCGTCAGACTGGTCTAGAGCTTGCGAAAGAATATGGTATTGATGGCGTTATGATCGGGCGAGGTATTTTTAAAAATCCTTTTGCTTTTGAAAAAGAGCCAAAAGAGCATAGCAGTAAAGAGTACCTTGATCTTTTAAGACTGCAGCTTGATCTTCAAGATCAATATGCGGAAGCACTACCACGTTCAATCACAGGGCTTCATCGCTTTTTCAAAATTTATGTTAAAGGATTCCGTGGAGCTGGTGAATTAAGAAATCAATTGATGAACACGAAATCAACAGATGAAGTACGTATATTACTTGATACTTTTGAAGCAAACAATGTTGATTGATGCTGGATGATAGAGTGAAATAACTGCAATAAGTATCTTTAGTTTTATGAGCAATTGAATAGTAACTCTGCTACATCAAATAAAGTTGTGCATACCATGTGGATAAAGGATTAGAGAAAAGGGGATATCCCTATCTCTAAATCTTTTATCCACTTTTAATTTGTAACGCCAAAGACTTTGAGGGAGCCCGATACAGTAAAAAGAAGGGGTTTTTTTGATTCTTAAGTTGCTTTAGATTTTTTAATACAATTCAATCGTGACGAAAATTTTATTTTTTAGATTAAAGTGTATTAATTATTATTCTTTTTTGAGAACTTTAATAATTTTAATTATTATGTTACTATAATTTGGCAACAAGAAAAACCTTATTATAAGGGAAATAAAAGGAGCTTGTTTATGAAGAGGTTAGATGGAAAAGTGGCAGTTATTACTGGAGGAGCTTCTGGTATTGGATTAGGAACCGTACTGCGTTTGGTAGAAGATGGCGCTTCCGTTGTTGTAGCTGATGTAAACTACGAGGCTGCACAACAAGTTGTGGAAGACATCACCAAAGACGGCGGACAAGCAATTGCTGTAAAAGTAGATGTTTCTGTAGAAGCTGAAGTAAAAGATATGATTGAAGCAGCTGTAAAAACTTATGGCAGATTGGATATCCTTCATAATAATGCAGCATGGGGACCAATTAATGACAAGGAAATTCCTGATATGGATGTGGAGATGTGGGATCGGGTTATGGGCATCAATTTACGCGGTCCGATGTTAGGTTGTAAATATGCAATCCCCGAGATGATAAAAATTGGTGGAGGTACCATTATTAATACAGCTTCAGCAAATGGTAAAGTAGGAGACTATGAACGTACTGCTTATTCTGCTTCTAAAGCTGGTTTAATGTCTCTAACACGTTCTGTTGCTACTCAACACGGAAAAGATAACATTCGTTGTAACTCTATTTTGCCAGGGCTTATTCTAACACCTGCAACTAAAAGAAAGTTCTCTAAAGAATTAATGGAATTAATGGAAGAAGGAAACTTATTACCATCTATTGGTGGACCAGAGGATATCGCTGCTTTAGTATCATTCCTTGTATCCGATGAAGGTAAATATATTACAGGGCAAGAAATTAACTGTGATGGTGGGGTACTTGTTCGTGCAGGTGCTGGTGCAATCATGAAATATGTACGCGATCGTCAAAACTAAATCGCTTATTTAAAAAAGTACCAGGTACAGAACAATTCTGAATTGTCCTGTATCTGGTGTTATTTAAATAATTGTTAAAAGTACCTGTGCCGTTTGTATCTTCAATACCTCTTACTGCCTCACTATCTTTAGGTTGCTATTCATATCGATAAGCATGTGCACCTAAAAGAAATGCATCTTTAGCTTTTTATTTTCCCTCAGTCCTTTTTATGCTAAAGTTTTTGGTAAATGTGCAACACTTGCACTATCTTGATTAAAAATTGAGTTAGCCAATTCAAATCATAAAACAATTCTTAATAACAGGTTTACACAGTCACCTGAAATTCATATATATAGATAAAAGCTAATAGGAGTAGAAATCATTGGAAAAACAAAATAGCAGATACAGATGGGTTGTATTTGTTTCTGTATTGTTTACTTATTTGTTAATGGCGAGCCAGCGGACTGCTCCAGGATTGATTACAGACCAATTGATGAGGGATTTTCATGTAACAGCATCAACGATTGGTTTATTAACCAGTATACAATTCTTTGTATACACGAGTTTGCAAATTCCGATGGGGATATTGGCTGATCGGTATGGACCAAACTTTTTTCTAATTATCGGTGCCACACTTACAGGTTTAGGTACAATCATTTATAGTCTTAGTACACATGAATTGATTCTGTTTTTTGCTAGAATACTCACTGGCATAGGGGATGCAACCATATGGGTGAATATGGTGTTAATTTTGGCTCAATGGTTTCATAAAAAGGAATTTGTTCGATTAATTGGCCTGGCGGGCATGACAGGAAGTCTAGGTTTCTTATTGGCGACAGTCCCTTTCTCCGCATGGATACATTTACTTGGTTGGAGGTCAGCATTTTTCTCAGCGGGACTACTATTATGTTTCTGTGGCTTATTCCTTTATTTTGTACTAGTAAAAAAAGCAAAACGAATCTTTGTGGATGAACCGGTAGCTGGAACAGAAGAAGTACAACGTGAAAAAGTATTAGTTTTACTACGAAGGATTTTTTCAAGTCGGCAAGCATGGTCATTATTCTTTTGTCATTTTGGCGTAGTTGGCGGTTATGTAGGGTTTATCAGTTCTTGGGCAGTACCATATGGGATGAATATGTACGAGATGACACGCTCAGATGCAAGTCAAATGATTATGATCGGTCTTATCGGGGCACTTATTGGAGCCCCTCTAGCTAGTTGGATTTCAAGCCGATTAGATACAATAAAAAGACCATATATTGTCGTTCATATCACTGTTTTATTCGGTTGGTTTTCTTTCCTTTTATTTAATGGACACCCGTCATTTTTCATGTTAATTATTCTTTTCTTTATCATTGGCTTTGGATATGGGGCAAGTGCATTAACCTTTGCAGCTGTACGTCAATCTTTCCCTATAAAAGAATCTGGCATTGTTTCTGGGTTTGCGAATACGGGGGGCTTTCTAAGTGCTGTATTGCTACCAATCATTTTTGGCTATATATTGGATTATTTTCAAGCTACTTCAGGTAATCAGAGTGATGGATACTACTATGGTTTCATCATACCAGTTATCTTCTCCATAATTGGCTTGATTGGAGTGATTTCTTATAAGGAAAAGCGTCAGGAAACAGGAGATAAAACAAATATCAATATATTAAACTAAAGATTCTAGCGAGTAAGTAACAACGTGGACATTTGCACCGAAAGTACAGCGACAGGAGCATGACGCATGAACGTGAAGAATGAGAGCGCACATATTTTGCAGGCTCATGCGGAACGTGCGGCCAGCCCGAATGTATAGGAAATATTATGAAGAATTCTTTAGTTCAACTTAGATAACTTTAATATTAATTTTTTTATAGAAAAGCATATTTTAATATGTTAGAATAACAATAAAAATAATGATCCTTTAATACGGTCCAGAGAGGCTGAAAAGGGCTGCGTGATATTTTAAATATTTTTAATATCTTTGTTTATTCATGCCCTTTTGTCTTATCTGACGGAAGGGTATTTTTTTTGCTTTTATAGCTGTGGTTACACAACTAAAGTACCTCTTTTAAAGTAAGTCCCGTGAGGCTTAAAAGGAGAATGGAATAGTTTTATTTAATAGATACATCCATTCAGAAATAAAAGAGAATTATTGCATCTAGAAAACACTGGAGGAAATAGGAATGGATTATCGAAAAAAAACCGTGGTCGCATCGGTAGCTGGTTTAACATTAGAAGGCATGGACATCATGTTTATCTCATTTGCGATGACAATGATTATTGCAGAATTTAACATTGATTTAGCAACTGGGGGACTTATTTCTTCTATAACGAATATAGGGATGTTATTAGGAGGAATCATTTTTGGAGTATTAGCGGATAAGTATGGAAGGGTAAAAGTTTTTACTTATACCGTGATATTGTTTGCAATCGGAACAGCTTTAACCGGATTAGCAACAAGTATTGAACAAGTTTATTTATTTAGATTCATCGCCGGAATAGGTGCTGGAGGAGAATATGGGATTGGTATGGCGCTTGTTGCAGAGGCCTGGCCGAAGAATAAACAAGGAAGAGCATCTTCATATGTCAGTGTAGGTGCTCAATATGGTGTCATTTTAGCAGCGTTGTTAAGTGCTATCATTCTTCCTACTTTAGGATGGAGAGCATTGTTCTTTGTTGGTGTAGTACCTGTTATTTTTGCCTTTATTGTACGTAAGAATTTAGATGAATCACCAGAGTGGCTCGCTGCTCAGAAGAATAAAAAAATAAGTAACAAAAAAGAAAAGGGTAAGTTGGTTCAATTGTTTGAAACGCCACGAACAGCAATTACGACAATCTCTTTAATAGTAATGGCAACTGTTCAAATTGCCGGTTATAACGGGTTAATGATTTGGCTTCCATCTATGTTGCAACAATCACAGGGTTTATCTGTTTCAAGCTCAGCGCTTTGGACAATTAGTACGGCAGTTGGCATGATTATTGGTATGTTAACTTTTGGACTATTCCTGGATCGATTTGGGCCAAAGCGTGCCTTTGGAGTTTTCCTTATTGCCTCTGCATGTGCTGTGTTTTTATACTCATATGCAACTGGTAGTATGGGAGTATTAATAGGTGGTGCAATTGTCGGATTCTTCTCAAATGGAATGTTCGCCGGGTATGGGGCGTTAATTGGTAGTCTATATCCCGTTCAGATTCGAAGTACGGCAACAAACACGATTTTCAACTTCGGTAGAGCTATAGGCGGTTTTTCACCAATCTTTGTCGGCTATATTCTACAAAGTTATGATATGAAAGTCGCGATGCTCTATTTAGCAGGCTTATATTGTATTTCCTTTATTATTATGATCACGCTTAAAAAAGGTGACTTAGAGAATGTGCGTGAAGCTCTATAACCAAATGAAAAATAAAATATAACAAAAAATACATTTATTTATCCATCGATTGAAATGCATTTGCGTTTCAATCGATGGTTTTTTATTACTATAGGTTATGTTGCAGCGAAGAAATAAACCTCTACCATTTAAAACAAACCTCTTAATTAGTATACAGTCATGGTAATCAAGAAAATAAAGTAAGAATAACATGCAGGAGTAAAGAGAATGGATGCATATCAACCATTCTTTACTCCTGTTTTTTTATGCCTGTTACAACCTGATTTACAGGGTATACTAAAACAGTAAGAAGTTAGGTATAATTAAACATTGAGAAAAGGTATGTGGGGTTCTATAAGCTCTTTATATTTGGATAAAGAATGAATAAAAAAGCCACCGAAGGCATTAAATTATAATTGGTAGTAGATACATAATGTTTAGATTAAAGCTAGTAACGAAAGGAAGACAAACCTGCATTGCCAAATAAAAATATAACGGTTGTCCGTTCAATGGACATCTTAAATCTATTTATCGATCATACAGAACTGTCATTTCAAGAAGTAATTGAGTTATCAGGAATCCCTAAAACTACCGCTTTCCGCATGTTAAAGTCTTTAGAGGAGATGGAATTTTTAGAAAAGGGAACTGATGCGAAATATAGGTTAGGAACTCTTTTCTTGAAATTTGGACATCTGGTTTCCATGCGCCTGGATGTGCGGAAAATTGCATACCCAATTATGAATGAGATACATAATGATGTAAAAGAAGCGATTAATTTAATTGTTCGTGATGGTAACGAAGCTATGTATATCGAGAAAGTGGATACAAAACAAAAAGTTCGACTCTATACAGCAATCGGAAGAAAAAGCCCGCTTTATGCAGGGGCATGCTCTCGTGCAATCTTATCCTTTTTACCGGATGCTGAAATAAAGGAATATCTCGAATCGATAGAGCTTAAACCATTTGCAATGGGGACAATTACCGATAAGGAAAAGCTTTATGAATCGATTGTACAGGCGAGAGAACTTGGTCATACAATCAGCCACTCCGAATTAGAAAACTATACATCTGCTATTGCAGCACCGATTTTTGATCATAAGGGAGAAGTCATTGCTGCTTTGAGTATTGCAGGATTAGAAACTAATTATCAAGGAGAAAAAGTTGAAATCTTGGTTGAGAAACTTAAGAAGGCTACCACAGAAATCTCTAAGCAATTGGGTTGTGAACAGTATTAAAAAAGGTGTCTCAATAGTCATTTGAGACACCTTTTTTGAGCTGAAATCCTTGGTTTTTCCGTTATACATTGTCTCTTTTTTGTTCATCACCAAAAGTGGAGGATGACATTTGATTAAAGAACGAATTGATTTTGGCATGCTCATTGATTAGAGAGTCGCCCGGTCGGAACGGAAATCAAGTTAGGTTTATGAACCTCTTTTTACTCACAATTGATGTAATCTTTTTATATGGAGCCCAAATGCCAACTCATTAATTTCTTTCTCTTGATGAATTAATGCCCATTGCGCTTCTTCAAGCGTGACCTCTTTAAAATATACCTGACCGTTTGCTTGCATTTGTGCTAAAGAAGGTAAATCCGCAGTAATCACTTGTCCAATTTTAGGATATCCACCAGTTGTTTGACGATCCGCCATTAAAATAATGGGTTGTCCATTAGAGGGCACTTGAATCGTTCCAAATGTCACTCCTTCGGATAATAATTCAAACGGTTCTTTTAATTGGATTTCTTCCCCTTCCAATCGATAGCCCATGCGATCTGAGTGTGTTGAAATGGTGTAAGGCGTAGAAAAGAATTTTTTTAAACTTTCTTCATCAAAACGCTCATATTCAGAGCCTCTGATGATACGGATTGTTTGAATTTTTTTAAATGTAATAAAGGGTGTGTGATAAACTGACCAAGAAAGGTAATTGACTTTCTTTTTTAATTGATTAAAAAGATCCTCTCCGGATTCTGTTCGTTTATTGCATTCAAAAACATCATTCTTTTGCAATTTTCTACCTTGAAAGCCACCAATTCCAGCACGTATGTAGGTGCTTTTACTGCCCATTACTTTGGGTATTTGAATGCCGCCACTAAACGATACATAGGCACGGCTTCCACTAATCGCAGCATTAAATTTTAAAATAGATCCTTGTCGAATTAAAACAGGCTGCCACATCGGTATTTCTTTTCCATCTATTGTAGGTTGTAGATTACCACCTGTAATTGCAATTAGTTCATCACTTTCAAATAAGAGGCTAGTTCCAAAAAGTGTCACCTCAAGAGCGCCTTCTCCTTCAGAATTTCCAACGAGTAAATTTGCAATCCTTAAGGAACTTGAATCCATCGCTCCTCCTACGATAACACCAAACTTCTGTAGTCCATATCTTCCTAAGTCTTGAATGGTTGCCAACATACCTGGCTGTAATACCTTTACTCCCATGTTCCCATCTCCCAAGCTCTCGTATAGTCATCCAATGAAATTGGTACAAATTGAATTCGATCACCCGGTTGCAATAAGGTCGGAGGAGATTGTTCAGGTAGAAATAAACGAGAAGGTGTTCGCCCGATAATCTGCCATCCACCAGGCGTTTCTAATGGGTAAATCCCTGTTTGACTTCCCGCAATTCCAACAGATCCAGGAGCAATTGTTAAACGTGGCGTTTCTTTACGTGGTGTTGCAATTTGACGGTCCATTCCGCCCATAAAAGGAAAACCAGGAGCAAAGCCTAACATGTAGACAAGATATTCTGTGGAAGAGTGGATTTTAATCACTTCACTAGTTGTTAAACCGTTATAAGAAGCTACAAATTCTAAGTCTGGTCCCATTTCACCACCATATACTACAGGTACCTTTACAACACGATCAGTCGTCGTTTCAGCTATGTGAGGTTGGTTCATTAAGGAAAGGATCCTTATTTTCACATCTTCATAAGGCGTTTTTATACCCTTTTCTAAATTTGAGAAGTATACATCAACCGGGTTGTAATAAACTGTCACACTATTATAGGCAGGTACAGCTTCGACAAAGCCACTAAATGGTTGATTCTCTAATAAATTTAATATGCTTTTTACTTTTTTATGTGTTGCCTCGTTGATTCCCTCACCCACTTGAATGACAAGTGCAGAATCGCTCAAAGGTCTTATTTGTACATTTTCTTTTACTATTTTCATAAAAACCACCTCCTGAAGTTTCATAATTCGGTATAGAAGTTTTAAATATCGGATTATTAATATTATATTTTAACCGCAACCAAAAACAAGTTGAATTTTAATAAAATTGTTTTATTTCTAAAGATTTAAAAATTTTTCTTTCCTAGAATAATAAAATATGCTAAAATTTTTTTTACATTTCAAAACTAAAGTTCCGAATATCGGTACCGAATATTTGGAAACGCATTCACTAATAATGCGTTAATGAAAAGATGTGGGGGGAAGAAGATGTTTCGTGTTGATTTAAACTGTGATTTAGGGGAAAGTTTTGGTCGTTATCAACTTGGAGAGCAAGAAGAAATCTTAAAATATGTAACATCTGCTAATATCGCTTGTGGGTTCCATGCTGGAGATCCAACGGTTATGCGAGAAACAGTTAAGCTAGCCATTGCGAATGGTGTGAAAATTGGAGCACATCCAGGATTACCGGATTTAAATGGATTTGGGCGACGTGAGATGAACATCACACCACAGGAAGCTTATGATATGGTTGTTTATCAAGTTGGGGCGTTGCAAGGTTTTTTAACTATCCACAATGAAACCATGCAGCATGTTAAGCCACATGGAGCGCTTTATAATATGGCGGCTAAAAGTCCTGCAATTGCTGAGGCTATAGCACAAGCCGTTTATGATATTTCACCGTCACTTGTGTTATTCGGTCTTTCTGGTAGCGAATTAACAAAAGCCGGAGAAAAACTAGGGCTTCAAACAGCACATGAAGTATTTGCAGATCGTACCTATCAGCAGGATGGTTCTTTAACATCTCGCAAACAACCAGATGCATTGATTACTGATAACGGACAAGCTATTGAACAGGTTGTAAGAATGGTGAAAGAAGGAAAAGTACTATCACAGCAACAAATCGAAGTCTCACTACAGGCAGATACTGTTTGTATTCATGGGGACGGAGAACATGCTGTAGAATTTGCGAAAAATATTCATACAAAATTAACGGAACAGCATATATCTGTACGTGCAATCAAGGAGGACCTCAATGGGAGCTAATAAAATCGAAGTTATTACAGCAGACATAGAGCAAAAGAAAAAAAGTAAGTTTGTTAAGAAAACCGCAAGTAAAAGTGTATTACTAGGAGCGGCCTTTTTAATGGCTACCTCATCTATTGGACCAGGTTTTTTAACACAAACAACAATATTTACACAGCAATTAGCTGCAAGTTTTGGGTTTGTTATATTAATTTCATTAATTCTAGATGTTGTTGCACAGGTTAACGTTTGGCGAATTATTGCTGTTTCTGGATTACGTGGGCAAGAGATTGCCAATAAGGTATTGCCAGGGTTAGGCGTTGTCCTTGCCCTTATGATCGTTATAGGTGGTTTAGCATTCAATATTGGGAACGTTGCTGGAGCGGGTCTAGGGCTAAATGCAATGATTGGTTTAGATCCAATCACAGGGGCTGTTGTAAGTGCTCTGTTTGCCGTTTTTATCTTTGTTTATAAAGAAGCAGGTAAGGCAATGGACAAGGTAGCTCAAGTGGCTGGCGGTATTATGATTCTACTTATGCTATTTGTTGCTTTTAAAACTTCACCTCCTGTAGGAGAAGCGATTGTGAGTACCTTTATGCCTCAAGAAATTAGCTGGTTTGCAATCGTAACTTTGGTTGGTGGATCAGTAGGAGGATACATAACATTTGCTGGTGGTCACCGCCTTTTGGATGCGGGCATTAAAGGACAAGAATCTTTGCCAGAAGTAACAAAAAGTTCTGTGACAGGGATTTTAATTACAGGCGTGATGCGAATTGCGTTATTTTTAGCAGTTCTTGGCGTTGTTTCACAAGGTTTAGCCATTGATCCTGATAATCCGCCTGCATCTGTTTTCCAACTTGCTGCAGGTAATATTGGTTATCGTATGTTTGGTATGATTATGTGGGCTGCAGCAATTACGTCTGTTGTAGGTGCGGCTTATACATCAGTTTCTTTTATTCGTTCATTCCACCCGAAGATTGAAAAATATCATAATTGGGTGATTATCGCATTTATCATCGTTTCAACAGGAACTTTTGCCTTCATCGGAAAGCCTGTGAATGTGTTAATTATCGTTGGGGCATTAAATGCGCTGATTTTACCATTAGCACTTAGTATTATTTTGATTGCTGCACATAAAAAAGACATTGTGGGTACATACAAGCATCCCCGTTGGTTAACGGTGTCTGGCGTAATCGTAATCGTACTTATGGGGTATTTAAGCGTAATTACATTGATGGAACAAATGCAAAAATTATTTGGTTAATCTACTACCATCCATGAGCAACTTATCATGGATGGTTCATTTATAAGGAGTGAATTGATGATGACTACATATAGCACTTTAGATCCAAATGAAATACGTAAACTTATTCGAAATCAAAACATAACTGGACCGACTTCTGGGATGTCAATCGGATTTACACAAGCAAATTTAGTAATCTTAAAGAAGGAGCATGCTTTTGATTTTCTATTGTTTTGTCAGCGAAATCCAAAACAGTGCCCATTACTAGACGTGACAGAACCTGGATCATTTATACCTTCTACAATTTCGAAAGATGCTGATATTCGTAAGGACATTCCGAAATATCGTATATATCGTGAGGGTATTTTCACAGAGGAAGTATTAGATATTACGGATTATTGGGAAGACGATATGGTTGGATTTTCAATTGGTTGTAGCTTTACATTTGAAACACCGCTTCTTGAAGCAGGTATTCCAATTAGACATATTCAAGAAAACTGCAATGTGCCAATGTATAAAACGAATATCCCATGTGAAAAGGCAGGAATGTTTGAGGGACCAACTGTTGTTAGCATGCGTCCAATGACACCAGAAGATGCGATTCGTGCAATACAAATTACTTCACGCTTTCCAAATGTACATGGTGCACCGATACATATCGGTAATCCAGAACAAATTGGGATTATGGATATTTCAAAACCAGATTTCGGTGATGCAGTGTCCATTAAGCCAGGAGAAATACCTGTATTCTGGGCTTGCGGCGTAACACCTCAAGCAGTGGCAATGGAAAGCAAACCTGCAATTATGATTACGCATGCACCAGGTCACATGCTAATCACAGATATAAAGGAAACAAGTTTGAGCATCCTTTAAAATATGTTCAAAGTCGTCCATCTATTTTTTACACAAGTAAAGCCCACCAGTTCATTTTGGTGGGCTTTACTTGTCGTTTAAGATTCTACTAGAAAGATAATTATGATAACTATCTGAGTTATTACATTGAACTGGTGGAATTGGATGCTATAATAGTTACTGCTAATACACTTGTATGAGGTAGTGTAACGGACCAGAGTGTTAAACAAACACGTAATTTTGAATAAAATGAAGTAATTCAATGATACTGTTACAAATCATATGCAATTAGAATTCATATCTATTCCAATCGATGATGAGATGACCATTTCGAAAAGCTTAATAAAATGATAAAACAATTATGCATAAAGGCAATATTAATAGGAGGTTTATAAATGGATAATAACGATATTTTAATACGAGTGCGCTATGCGTTAGATATAAAAAATAAAGATATGATTGAAATCTTTAAACTTGGTGGTATTGAAGTCACAAAAGAAGATGTGCTCAAAATCCTCACAAAAACAAAAGAAGAAATTGATGGTGTTGAAGTAGAGGAAAATGATGATCAAATCAAGTGCAATAATAAGATGTTAGAATCATTTTTAAATGGTCTGATTACGTTTAAAAGAGGGAAACAAGAAGTAAAACCAGGACAAGCTAAAAATCCTGAACCGACTGAACAAAAATCAGACAATGTAAACAATATGCTGCTGAAGAAATTGAAAGTAGCACTACAATTAACGACAGAAGATATGCTTAACATCTTAGATGATGGCGGTATTGCTGTATCAAAAGGTGAATTAGGCGCTATCCTAAGAAAACCAGGGCATCGAAATTACAAAGAGTGCGGCGATAATTTTGCACGTAAGTTTTTAAAAGGTTTAGCAGTAAAATATAGAGCGTAAGTGAACAGTAATTAGTTTGGAGCAAAAGTCTCTTTCTTCGGAATGGGGCTTTTGTTGTTTTATTAATGCTGTTTTCTCAAAGATTGTTGTTATTCAACGGAGGGCGTTTCTATAATAAGTAGAGATGCTAATTTACTAACGCAGTAAATTAGTGATACAAGCCATTGTAAACAAGGAGATGGGTAATGAAGAAGTGGGTTATTGTATTAGCTATTATATTTCTTATTGGGATACCTATTTACGCTATTTATGATTTTCTTGTTGTCGAATTAGATGAATTACCTGAAGGTGAATTTTTATCAGAGTATCCATCACCAAATGGAGAGTATACAGCAAGAGCATACTTAATTGACAGAGGTGGTGCTACAGTAAGAACGGCAATACGAGTAGAAATTGATTTTGGAAATAAAGTAAAAACAATTTATTGGAGCTATGATGAGCATACCGTAAAAACAAAATGGCTAGATAACGAAACAGTTGATATTAATAACCATCAATTAAATATCTTTAAAGATACATATAATTGGAAAGAAGACCCTAGATGGGAAGATAACAGAGGGAGATATTAAAATTCTTTCTTCAATAGAGGCGATTGTTCAATTAGAGCAATCGCATCTTGTGCTACCGTCGTAGGATAGTTTAAGAATAATTAGTTAATTCATATTAATTTTTCTGCTAAACTTTGAATGAATCAGTTATTTAAAAGGGAGAGAAAAATAATGTCTCAATCACTAATCTTTGATATGGATGGAACACTATTTCAAACAAATAAGATATTAGAATTATCACTTGATGATACTTTTAACCATTTGCGGTCACTAAATAAATGGGATACAGTAACCCCAATTGATAAATACCGTGAAATTATGGGTGTACCTTTACCAAAAGTATGGGAAACTTTGTTACCTAATCATTCTAATGAAGTAAAAGAACAAACTGATACTTATTTTCTGGAAAGATTAGTTGAAAATATAAGAAGTGGGAAAGGTGAATTATATCCTAATGTAAAGGAAGTTTTCAGTTATTTGAAAGAGAATAATTATTCAATTTACATCGCAAGTAATGGTTTAACGGAATATTTAAAAGCAATCGTAAGTTATTATAATTTGGATAATTGGGTTACTGAAACATTTAGTATTCAACAAATCGAGTCGTTGAATAAATCAGACTTGATTCGGATGATTCTGGAAAAATACGGTATTACTAATGCGGCAGTAGTTGGAGACCGTTTATCTGATATTAATGCTGCAAAGGATAATGGATTAGTTTCAATTGGATGTAATTTTGATTTTGCACAAGAAGATGAACTTTCTCAGGCTAATATTGTAATAGATGACTTAATTGAATTAAAAATAATTTTACCTAAATTGGAAAATACACAATTTACAAACAAGTAGCTACGAACTAAGGCTTATTTCTTCAACTGAGTATGTGAGTTATCTCTTTTAAAAACTAAATGAGATTGTGATGGGTTGTACTCACACTAACAGGTGCGTTAGCGGAACAAGGCTAGTCAGTGACAGCCTTTATTGTTATTCAACTAAAGTAAGCAGGATAGCTGAATAAGGATTTTACTTTTTTGAATTTAGATCAACATGGGGAGACAAAACCCTATTAAGGGTTGGGAAATTCGCAAAAAGGTTTATTAAAATTCTTTCGAGAAAGAGAAAAGGATGCAACTCTGTAAATTACAGAACTACATCCTCTTTCTAGGAAAAAGTTACTTATCCTTTTTGAACGTTAGTTGCTTGAGGACCACGTTGTCCTGCTTCAACTTCAAACGTTACTGGTTGACCTTCTTCTAAAGATTTGAATCCTTCGCCTTGGATAGCTGAGAAATGTACGAATACATCTTCGCCACCTTCACGTTCGATAAATCCAAAACCTTTTTCTGAGTTAAACCATTTTACTGTACCTTTTTCCATGAGAAAAAACCTCCGTTGCGTAATCCGCTTTTTTTTCTATTCTTGCTCAATTACATAAGATGAAAATCACAGATTTGCAACTTTGTAAAGTCAAAAATAACTTTTTTATATAATAGCATTATCCAAAAAGAGTTTCAACTAGATGGAGTAAGAAAAATGGTTACAAAAATGTGAAAAATAATATTAATGGTAGAATTAAGAAGCTTGTACAGGGGCTTTACTTGTGGATCATTCAGTTGCATATGCAACACTTTTTTCTTTATTTAACGTAAGCAGGTTAGTTGAAGAGTGTTGTTTAACTTGTGTTCAACTATCGGGCCAGATTGTGGAATAACACTGGGTGGTAAAAAAATTTACAGATGCTCATTAATCCCTCCTCGTAAATTTGTCGCTATTGGACAAAATATGTTAGGGGACAGTGCTGCTTAAACAATAGCACTTCCTTATAAAAGCGAGGGAGTAAAATAGATGGCTGATATCAACAAACGCAAACGTGATGATAACAATACTGGCAAGGCAGTAGGTGCTTTTACTGGGGATACTATGGCTTCTGCTCTTGATCCATTTGGTTCAGTTGCAAGTGCAGGTGCTGTTTCTGGAGGAGCGCTGGACAACAAGGCGGGGAAAGGTACCGTTGATGACGATAATCATGGCGCCAAAACAAGAGATTATAATTAAGTAAATTCATCCTTTAAACGAAGGGTTATGGCAAGTAGTGGACTTCCTAAATGGGATTCCTTTTAGATGAAATCTTATGTTGTGTGGTATCGGCAATTGAAAAGCACCCAAACAAAAAAATGTCCTATGTTTGTACAAAACCCATACAAATATAGGAACTCACTAATTTTCGTACGCCCTTGGCAGGAATCAAACCTGCATCTTAAGAACCGGAATCTCACGTGCTTTCCATTGTAGTCCATCATGAGTCAATTCCTGAGGAAAACTATTACATCAAGTGATTTAGCGACTTTTAGCTAAAATCACTGCGTGTTATTTATGCGAACATCGACCATTCAATCCGCCCTCACTCTTTAGGATGAAGAAATACCAGGATTTTACCATCCTGAGCGTCATTAGAATAGCGTTCAGCTTCATCATCTGGGACTCCAATTTCCATAAGAGCATGCTTTAATCCGCCAGCACCAGAGCTGGCCCCTACGACTGCTCCTCCAATTGTTGTAATAATAGGACCTGCAGCCAACACAGCGCCAAATCCGGGAATTAATACAGTGGATAATCCTGCTATCACTCCTGCTATGCCAATTGCAGCTCCAGTTGCAGCTCCAGCAAGGGCTCCATCCATAGTGGAGGATTTTACTTCCTGTGTGTTTTCAGATAGTTCTTTTGCTTTTTTAGCAATAACTGAAATTTCCTCAGTTGTATAGCCTTTCTCTTTTAAATCTTCAACAACTTCAGCCGCTCTTTGTTCATTATCGTATACGCCAATAAATTGATTCTTCATTAAAAATTACCTCCTGTTTGCTTCAACTATGTATTCTTTACCCGTTTTTTAGTATTTCTAGACACATTTCACCTTCAAGGTTCGTTCCTTTTAGAATTCCACTCCTGTTTTGTAGTTCCCGGAAAGTTGCTTTTTTATCTCCTTCTTTGCATACATAATAATCTTCAGCAATCGGGCGCAATTCTAGAGAAGAGATTGCGCTTCTTCTTCAAAAATTGGACCATATTGTTGAAGAAGACTCTTTAATGAAGAAGATGAAAATTTCCTCGAGCAGATCATTGACAATAAAGAAGGATGGGTTTTTATACTGACTTGGTTGAAAGGCTATCTGGAATACAGAGTCCAAGGAATACGAGGAGGACTTGTAAAATGAAAAACAAACCCGGGATTGGATTCCCGGGTTTGTTTTTACTTATTGGCAACTATGACCAATTTACCTGTATCCAGTTCCTTTTCGAATTGAGCAGCTTCCGATTCACTTAATCCGACAGAAGCTAACTCATTGCGGAGTTCATCTCCACGGGAATTCACCAGGTTCTTCATAGAAGTCAGGAACCCTTGCTCGCCAATACCAGCTTCTTCTGTCCCGAGTGCTTCGTTAATATCATCTTCACGTTCTTCATAGTGCGCAAAGATGTAAATGTTATCTCGAAGATATCCTTGCGCTTCTAATTTCTCCACTTCTTGTTTCGCCTGTACTACGTTTTCTACTGTCAATTTGACTGTCATTATTTATCCCTCCTATATATGTTCACATTCAGTCTATTCCACTAAATTGAATGAATAAAACATCTTTTTAGTTTTTAATTATGTTAGAGTGGCATTAACAACTAATGGAATACTAATGAACAACTCGAAAACATTGTAAGTTGTTATTCTATAATTGGGCACTATTCTATTTAGGGATTGTACCTTATTCAAGAATAGGACGCTATTGTTGAATAAGCCATTCTGTTCTTCTTGATTTCACGGAGCCGAGGATTGTTAAGTAAATAAGAATAAAAAAAACGGTCCTCCACACATTAGTTTGTGGAGGCCGCCTTTTTACTGTAAACACAATCACCATTTATTGTTAGTTACATCTGATTCACAAAAATAAACTAAAAGATTTATTTAGTTTACGAAGCTTTACGCAATGATTTCATAATTAAGCTCACAATGAAAACCAGTATAATTGCTCCAATGAGAGCAGGGAAGACATAGAAATCAGAAATTTTAGGACCCCAACTTCCAAGAAGCATACCACCAATCCATGCACCGATAATACCTGCGATAATATTACCAATAATTCCACCTGGGACATCTTTTCCCAAAATTATAGCTGCAAGCCAACCGATAAGCCCGCCAATTATTAAGAACCAAATAAAACTCATACTGTCCAACTCCTATTTTGTATTTTAAATATTTCGTTATAGTGTTTTATAACCTTTATTAAGCTTCTTCAAACTATAAAGAGGAAAAATTAAAAGTAGTGGAAGTATGACAGAAGATAGCGGACATTGTTATATCTAATGTGTTTTTATATTCTGTTATTATTTCCTTTTCCATTTGTGTCTTATAATCAAAAAACTAAGTAGCATTTATGACTGTTTTTTATAGATTCAAGATTGGTCTTAATTTTAAAGAAGAACTTGTGTTCATCAATCGAGCGCGATTGTGGAATAAGCATCACTTTACTTCTTAGATGGAGTGCTTTAGTTGAATAAGGATTTTCGAAAGATCAAAACATAAAGACCAGGTTGATCCTACACTTTTTGTAGATTAACTTGGTCCTTATGTTTAACAGCAACAATCTAGACGAAAATAACCTTTATTAAGGACCTTTGCCACCATGAATCACGAAGTTTGAGAATCATTTTTTTAAAATGTATGATGAGTTCAGTACATATTTAAGTAGGGGGAAATAATGATGGAAATTGGAATCACGACATTTGTAGAAACAACACCCGATGTAAAAACAGGTAAAGTCATTAGTCATGCTGAGCGAATTCGTGAAGTAGTGGAGGAAATTGTTTTAGCGGATAAAGTAGGGTTGGATGTATTTGGCGTAGGGGAGCATCACCGCGTAGATTATGCTGCTTCAGTGCCGGCAGTTATATTAGCAGCAGCTGCATCGCAGACGAAGCAAATTCGACTAACAAGTGCAGTTACAGTGCTTTCTTCGGATGATCCAGTGCGCGTATTTCAAGAATTTTCAACGCTTGATGCAATATCGAATGGACGTGCAGAAATTATGGCAGGTCGCGGTTCATTTATTGAATCGTTTCCTCTATTTGGTTATGACTTGGAAGATTATGATGAACTATTCGATGAAAAATTAGATTTATTATTAAAAATCTGTGAGTCTGAAAAAGTGACATGGGAAGGGAAGCATCGTGCCTCTATCAATAACTTAGGCATTTATCCTCGTCCGGTTCAACAATCGTTACCAGTTTGGATTGCAAGTGGTGGAACGCCTCAATCAGCAGTACGCGCAGGCGTTTTAGGCTTGCCACTTGTGCTAGCCATTATTGGTGGTAGCCCTTTGCAATTTGCGGGGATTGTTGAATTATATAAACGCGCAGCGAAACAAGCAGGTCATGATGTTTCTAAATTAAAAATAGCTTCTCATTCACACGGTTTTGTCGGTGAAACAACTGAAATCGCGAAAGAAAAGTTTTTCCCGCCAACAGCACAAGCAATGAATGTGTTAGGTAAAGAACGTGGCTGGGGACCTTATACACGACAAACATTTGAAAATGCAAGTACTCTAGAAGGTGCTCTTTACGTTGGTGACGTAAAAACAGTAGCAGAAAAAATCATTTTCTTACGTAAAAATGTTGGTGTTACACGTTTCATGCTCCACGTACCCGTAGGCTCAATGCCACATGAAGATGTCTTAAAGGCGATTGAGTTATTAGGAACAGAAGTGGCACCAATTGTAAAAGCAGAAATTGAGAAGTGGGAAGCGGAAACAGAAAATACATTATAGTTTAGCGGATTTTCTCCACTTAATAAAATTTTCTTTTTTGTGAGAAATAGGGACGGTTCATAACGGATTGCGCCTTATGAAAATGAATCAATCCTTGGCCGAGTAAATCATCCCTTTATTAAACAGTCTTGGAGTCATTAATAAGTGCAATTGCTGTTATCAAAAAAGAACGGATTCCAACTAACGGAATTCGTTCTTTCGTTTTTATTTAATTTTATTAGTTACCTTTTGTTTGTTTTGTTTGCTCTTGAGCCATTTGAACAAGTCGCTTCGTGATTTCTCCACCAACTGAACCGTTTGAGCGAGAAGAAGCTTCTCCTCCAAGCTGTACGCCAAATTCTTGTGCAATCTCGTATTTCATTTGATTAACGGCTTCTTGTACACCTGGTACTTGAAGTTTATTTGAACTTCGGTTATTTGTAGCCATATCTTTCTCACCTCCTCGTGCAATTAGAATGCTCTTGGATTTGTTTTTAATACATTTTAGAAAGTGGTATATATTAATCCTACATACTGTTTTATGATGGTCAAACATCGATTCCCAAAATTAATAAATCCTTATAATAAAGGAATATAAATAGTTGATTGAATTACAAACTTAAATGCTATGTAGTAATTTATTTTGTTTTTTCTCAGGTATTTGACTTATTATGAAAAAAATTATTAAAAATAAACCATAAATAAGTGCAAATCAAATGCTTTTATCCGGTAATTACATTTATTCGAAATTAAGTCGTATCGTGTTTTTAACTTCTCCAATATTTCGTAAGGTAAGGTATACAAATCGCTTTTAGAAAAGAGAATAAAAATAGCAGTTACAGAATAGTATTTCTATAATGGTTGAGCTTTCAATCGAATATAGATCTACAAGGTGGAATGTAAATGGACATCATCTTACTCTTATATTTCATAGGAATGATATGGATTGTTATAGCGTATTTGGTGAAAAGCACTATAGTAACTGGCATTTGTATTATCATCGCACTTGGAATGTTTATCTGGGCGAATATAGAGAGAAGAAATGAAGCTGCTAGAAAAGATGCTGAAAGAAGAAGGATTAGTGAAGAAGCGCTGGCACGAATTCCACATACGCAATGTTTTTTATCCACTGATTATTTAAGCGCATTGTTAATAAATGAAGATACAAAGAAATTCTATATTGCGAAAATGGAAGAAGATCAACCTCAATTTGAGATAAAAGAATATACATTCAATCAAATAATGGAAGCTGCTATTGAAGAAGATGAAACTATCCTATCTTTATATCCCAAGGAAGGACTACTAGGTAGTACCTTGCCTGATAGTGAGGGAAGTTCGGTCGTTTACATGGTAGAGTCAGACGATGAAGACGACGACGACGAAGAAGAAGGAGAAGAAGAAACAGTTGAAAAGCTAAGCTTAAAAATGGTCGTCGATGATTTAGGAGAACCTATTGTAGAATATGTTTTTATGGAAAAAGATGATGCGATTGCAAAAGACTCGGAGGAATATGAGGAAGCATTTAAAAACTGTAATGAATGGTATCAAAAGATAAGTGTGATTATTAAACGCCTTGAAAGAGTGCCAGTAAGGCAATGGCGTTAATTCTTATGATGACAAATATAATCATGTTTATCCTAAATTGTCCTTTACTAATGTAAAGGCTTTTTCTATGTACAAAATCTATATGAGCGAAATTTTATTTTTTTTATGTAACACTAGAGGATAAATGGCTGTAAGGTTAGAAGTTAAAGATAAGGTAGGTAAATGTCAGATAGGATAAAATAAAATATAAATCTTTTAGATTATTTAGATTGACTTGAATAAAAGAGACCAACAAGTAAAGGTGAGTTATAAAATGAATGAAACGTTACTAATAAATGCTGATGGATGCTATCGGCAAGCTGAGCAGAGGGCTGCTCATTATTTTGCATCACTTTACGTACAGGTCCAGCAAAAAAACTATGGTCCAACCTTAACAAAAGATATACAAGGGTGGAAACAACAACATATTCAACCTCCATCATTATTCTCCTTTTTTTCGCGTGGCAAGAAAAAGACTAGTCCAAAAGGTTATTACAATTATATTAAATGGTTAAATTACACAGGGAAATTAGATAATTATTTGGATCGTAGCATCTCCTATATTTTCATGCGAGATTTGGGAAAAGCGTTGGATTCACCTGACACACAGACCAAGATTAGGGGTGTAGTTGATACGTTAAAAAATCACCTTACTGCAGATCGTGAAGATGATATTGAGATGTTTAGTGTACCAAAATTGTATAGGCTGGCTCAAAAAGAAGGTGTTGAGTCTGCAATGATTTGGGTGATGAATAAACTAAATACTGTATCCACTAATATTCCAGACGGGATGGATGCAGTGCATGCGCAGCGGAAACTTATCAAAATCATCGCGGGTGTAATACTACATGTCGTTGAGGAAATGGGAGATGAGGTATCTCCTGAAGAACGTACTCAAAAGCTGGATGAAGCGATTCGACTAGGGTACTCATATGGTCTGACGTATCCTTTCGTAGACGATCTTCTAGATGCCAATGTCTTATCTGTGGAAGAGAAAAAACTATATTCCGATTTAATACGTCTCACGCTTACGACAGGATCTGTGCCGGAATTGGGTGATTGGAATGGTGGCAATGTAGAGCTTATCCGCTATGTACATTCTGAGCTACGGGAAGCCTTTGAATATATTAAATCCCACCAACTACCAGAGACAAAAAAGACCTTTTTCGAGCAATCTTATGTGTTTTTTAATGCGCAAGATGTAGACAGAGTAAAGGATCTTTCTTATGCGAATTACACTAATGAAGAACTATATATACCGATCATTTTAAAATCCTCTTCATCAAGATTAATTACCCGTTCAATAATTAGTGCTCCTGAAGACGAGGGCTTTGACAATCGAACATTTTTATATGGCATTTACAATCAGCTGGCGGATGACTTTGCAGATATGTTTGACGATATGGAGGTTGGCGCGGTAACACCTTATACCTACTACATGAAATATCATGGAGAGCGTCCGGATCTAATAAATCCATTTGAATTGTACTGGACAGTTATCTCTAATTTGATTCATAACGTGTACCACTCAGATGCCAAAGCATGTGAGGTGATTTTGGACCGGGCAATAAATGGTCTAAAACGATTTAAAGAACGAATGGGTAACGAAAAATACAACGAAATTATGGATTTACTTTCATCTGGTGACCCCAATTTCAACAAAGTCATTCAAAGTATGGTTCGCAAAGCAGATAATGTGGATTTTTTTGATAAGCTACTTCGAGATCATATCATTATTATTTTGAAAAATGAACGTGAAGAGCGGAGAGACTTTTTAGATACCATCGAATCTTTACGCAATCAGTTGAACAGTATCTTAAGTATTCCCAAAAAAGATAATGTATTTGTGATTGATGAACCAATCATTGATGCGGCAAATTATATTTTAGAGGGTAATAGCAAACGATTGCGTCCAATAATAACTTGGTTCATGGGTGTTAAAGCTTATGGGTTAAATGAGTCAGCAATCATACCACTGTTAAAATCATTGGAATATATGCATACGGCCTCTCTAATCTTTGATGATCTACCATCCCAAGATAATGCATCCATTCGTAGAGGTCGTTCCACGCTACATCAAGTATATAACAGTGCCATAGCAGAATTAACTGGTCTCTTTTTGACGCAGAAGGCTATTGAGGAGCAAACATCCCTAGATCAGTTTGATTCGAGGACTGTACTAAAACTAATTCAATATTCTGCTCAAATGACCGCAGATATGTGTAGGGGCCAGGCGATGGATTTGGAGTCAAAAGGAAAACCATTAACACTAGAACAATTGAATATGATGTGCTTTTATAAAACAGGGATTGGATTCGAAGCTTCCCTCATCATGCCTGCAATTCTCGCACATGCAAACGAAGTAGAGATTGAAGCATTGAAAAAATTCGCACAACATGCTGGCATTGCGTTTCAGATTAAGGATGACCTTCTAGATGTGAAAGGCGATACTATTTTGATTGGGAAATCGATTGGCAAGGATGCAGAAAACAACAGCTCCACTTTTGTGTCCATCTTAGGGGAAGATGGTGCTAAAAAAGAGATGTGGGAACATTACTGTATGGCAATGGAAGCGTTGCAAGAAGTGCCGCACAATACCACATTTTTAAAGCATTTTATGAATTATATAGTGAATCGGGATCGTTAAGATTTGTAATATTAATATGTGAATTGTAAAGAAAAGTCCCTCCAATTGTTAGATGCCTTCAAACAATTGGAGGGATTCTTTGTGTTATGTGTTTGTAATAGGAGCAGAGTTGCCGATAGAACAATAATTTAGTTCGTGTGTTCAATAAAGTTTTCTACGAATGGATATATTTTTTCTGAAGGCACTGCTAAATTTAAATTTTGTCCTTTATCAAATCCTGCAGTAATCAGACCTACTAACCGCCCGTACATATCTAACAGTGCACCACCTGAGCTTCCATTGGAAATGGGCGCAGTAAATTGGATCATAGGGATATCATTAATCTCTCTGAAACCGGAAACAATACCATCAGAAATTGAATTAAATAACCCTAAAGGACTACCTATAGCAACCACCTTCTGCCCTCTAACTAAATGGTCATCAGCTTTAACAGTTAGAGGGGAACAGTTTTTATCAACTCTAATAATCGCCAAGTCATAGAGCTGATGATCCTTGATGAGTTTGTCTGTAAAATATTCTTCCGTTTCATTTTCATAAAGTACTGAATAATAATGCCCACCCGCAACTACATGTAGATTGGTTAAAATATAGCCACAGCTATGGATAACTACACCTGAGCCGCCACACAATATAGTATTTTCATTATCATAAACTTTAATCAAAACAACTGAGTTTGATAGACTAGCCAGCTGCTCATAACTAAATTCTTTAGCTGGAGTTAGATTTTGATGCTGTTTGGCAGGTTTAGATATCTTGGAGTGAGAAATTGTATTCGGTGTAGGAGGCATGGAAGTATGATCTATGTTCGGTGCAGGTGTAAATTCAGGAATTTCGATATTGCCTGAATATAGGCTTCTGCACTCATATAATGTTGAGTATGTTTCTACGTCAGGATACAAATTGACAATATCCTCTTTTGAATTCATATAGCATATGTCACAGCCAAGTCTAGATAAGAAATACAAAAATAATAATTCATGGTGTTTAATATCTCCAATAAAAACGACTTTGGGAGATGTGCTAGTAGGCTTAAAAAGTTTTGGTAAGTAGGCTTCTATCCAATGTAAAAATTTAATAACAAAGTTTTTTTGCAGCGTAGCATTAGAATTTGGATTTGCATTTTTATACATTGAAAGGATTTTTGTAAAGGCGATTTTTTTAGTCCATTCAAGGGACTCGTTATCTAATTGAGCGCACAGAGGTGTTTGATAAAGCGAGTTAGGGTCAGTGATGGGATTGTTAACAATATCCTTCCAACTGTCCCAAATGGTTGATAGTCGATTAATATCATTTTTATTTGATATTGGCTCAAGTCCGTGTAATCGTAAGTATGATGCAGTAGATCTATTTGAAGAAAAATATTGGTCTATTTTAAGAATATTTTCATTGTAAAGTTCGATGGAATTAGGAATACCAATGTATCTTACAAAAAGGACTTCTTTATTCTTGGAATAATGGTGTATTTGCATAAAATCTTCAAGAGGATTTTGTGTTTGTTTAAGCTTAATCTTTAAAGGTTTTGTTCTCACAATCATATCCATGCTCCATTTGAAAATGTATTTATTATACCAATTATAGATAAAATTAGAATAATTGCAAAGTTAGTTTTTTGGATTTAAACGTTTAAATATACTAGCTACATCCAAACTCTAACGATTGTAACAGAAAATTTGGTTAGATATGATTTAATAAATTGTGTGAAAGAGATACATCATTAGACGATGTGGGCAGTAAAGAGGAAATTACAACAAAAAAATCGTAAATTAAAACGACGAGTAACTATACAATATAGATGCTCGTCGTTTTAGATTTATTGCTTAGCCTTTTTAGCTTGTCTTTCCCATTGCAAAAGGGATGGATAAGGATCAAATGCCCATTCCGTTCTTCCGTTGAATTTATAGATGCCGTAATGGAGATGGGGTGGAAACTTACCAGATGTTCCTTCCTTCCCATAACCAGAACTACCGACATAACCGAGTAACGTACCAGGCTCTACAATATCCCCAACTTTTATATCCTTATTATAACTACCAAGATGGGCATAATAATGATACGAATTATGGTTATCACGTATGCCAATACGCCAACCGCCGAACTGATTCCAGCCTTTTACCTCGACAACACCATATGATGTTGAAACAACTTGTGTCCCATAGCCTGCAAATAGGTCTGTTCCTTCGTGGATTCTTCGTCCACCCCAACCTCTATTGGCGCCCCAAGTTCCTCTGTAACTGTATTCGGAGCGAACAGGAATAGGGAATGTATGAGTATCTATATCAGTTGTTTTGAAATGCTTATAAAGTTTAGAAATAGTCGTGATTTGATTAACGACTTCTTCACTACTGTAATATTCCCATAAGGCTAATTTATAATCATCTTCAGTTGACCCGAAACTGCTTAAATAATTTGCCATTGTGAACATTACATCTAAGTCGTCTTTTGGATTGGCAATCCCATCTTCATTACCGTCAAGGCCCAGTCCTCCAAAAAAGTCTATTGTTGTTGGAACTGTATCTTGACTCACGGGATTTAGTGCTCCCGCCCAATACTCGTCAGAAAATTGTATGGCAATTATGCCATCACGTTTAGGAATATCTGAACGAACGGATTGAATATTTCGTTCATATTGATCGATTGCAGCTAAATAGTACCATGGGACAAGTTGATCTTCAAATTGTACATAATAGGTCATCCGCTGCTGTAGAATCTCTTCCCTAGAAGGTTCTTCATTTGCTGATGCGGTGGTGAAAAAAGAAGCGTTCCACAACATGGTAAATGCTAGTAAGGGAATAAGATTTCGAACCAATACATAACCTCCTTTCTTTAGGCTTAGAATAACCTGATTTTTATATTTCATAAGTCTAGCCTGTGCATGAGTTTTAAAATTACTTTGAGTCTTTTATGTATGTCGTATTAGAAAATCCATTTATTGTGAAAAATCCATTTTAAATTTTTCGCGTTATTCTTTTAGAAGGGTGTTTGCATATACTGTGGGGTAACGTTGATCATTTTTAAGAAATGGATTTTTGGATTTGCTGATTTTGACGTATGTGTTGTTGAAGATATTGCAATCATCAATCTATGAGTAGAAATTGTTAAAGAATACAAAAAGTATTAGGTATCATAATTTTCCTGATTTCATACTATGATAGAAAACAAGCCCTGAATGGAGGGAAGGCTATCGACATTTTAAATAAGATTAGAAGTTACCGAGAAGAAGAAGATAGGTTGAAGTGGGAAGGCACGTTTGCGGATTATCTAGAAATTGTAAGAGAAAGACCAGAAGTTGCTCAAACAGCCCATTCTCGTGTGTACCATATGATTAAAAGCGCTGGATTAGGGGAAAGAGACGAGCAGAAAATGTACCGCTTCTTTGGTCAAGAAATATTTGGGCTTGAAACAGCAATTGAAAGGCTTGTGGAGGAGTATTTCCATCCTGCAGCCAAAAGATTAGATGTTAGAAAAAGAATCTTATTATTAATGGGGCCTGTGAGTGGTGGTAAATCGACGATTGTGACATTGCTAAAACGAGGGCTTGAGCAATATTCACGAACGGACGAAGGTGCAGTTTACGCTATTAAGGGATGTCCGATGCATGAGGATCCTCTGCATTTGATTCCACATCATTTACGTAGTGATTTTCTTGAAGAGTATGGTATTCGAGTAGAAGGTAGTTTATCCCCTTTAAATACAATGCGACTTGAAGAGGATTACAACGGTCGTATTGAAAATGTCATGGTTGAACGTATTACGTTTTCTGAAGACAAACGTGTTGGGATTGGGACATTTACACCTTCTGATCCGAAATCACAAGACATTGCAGATTTAACAGGAAGTATTGATTTTTCTACGATTGCTGAATATGGATCTGAATCTGATCCACGTGCGTATCGTTTTGATGGGGAGTTAAACAAGGCGAATCGAGGCATGATGGAGTTCCAAGAGATGCTTAAACTAGATGAAAAATTCTTGTGGAATTTATTATCTTTAACGCAAGAAGGGAATTTTAAAGCTGGACGATTTGCATTAATTAGTGCTGATGAGTTAATTGTTGCTCATACGAATGAAACAGAATATCGCTCCTTTATTTCCAATAAAAAGAACGAGGCACTGCATTCAAGGATCATAGTGATGCCTATTCCGTATAACTTAAAAGTCAGTCAGGAAGAGCGGATTTACAAAAAAATGATTAATGAAAGTGATATTTCACATGTGCATATTGCTCCACATGCTTTAAAAGCAGCAGCCATTTTCTCTGTACTAACAAGGCTAGAAGTACCGAAAAAGCAAGGCGTGGATTTAGTAAAGAAAATGCGTCTGTATGACGGAGAAAGTGTAGAGGGATTTAACTCCGTGGATGTAGCGGAATTGAAAAAAGAGTATCTGAATGAGGGTATGAACGGTATTGACCCACGTTACATTATTAATCGGATTTCTTCAGCTATCATTCGGAAAGAAATACCGTCTATTAATGCTCTAGATGTGTTGCGTGCGTTGAAAGATGGGCTCGATCAACATGCTTCGATTTCTCAAGAAGACCGAGAGAAATATATGAATTATATTGCAGTTGCTAGAAGAGAATATGATGAAATTGCGAAGAATGAAGTACAAAAAGCATTTGTGTATTCGTATGAAGAGTCAGCAAAAACGTTAATGAATAATTATCTAGATAATGTTGAGGCTTTCTGTAATAAAAATAAAATTCGTGATCCGCTAACTGGGGAAGAAATGAACCCAGATGAAAAACTGATGCGCTCTATTGAAGAGCAAATTGGTATTTCAGAAAATGCGAAAAAGGCATTTCGTGAGGAAATTTTAATCCGTATTTCGGCTTATGCGAGAAAAGGAAAACGTTTTGAATATAATTCTCATGAAAGATTGAGAGAAGCGATTCAAAAGAAACTGTTTGCTGATTTAAAAGATGTTGTGAAAATTACAACTTCTTCGAAAATGCCAGATGAATCACAACTGAAAAAGATCAACGATGTTGTCGCAAGACTTATTGATGAGCATGGCTATAATTCAACTTCAGCCAATGAGTTATTACAATACGTAGGCAGCTTATTGAATCGTTAATTAGTAAATAGGAGTGTCCAATTAATTTGGGTGGCACTCCTTTTTTATTTCTTAAAAGAAGTTAAATAATCCGAGAGATTCGCATAGGATAGAAAAAGTGACTACGTACTTTACAGAGTTTTTTATAGTTTGGGTCACTTGTAAGGCATTTAAATTGAAGAATGTTATTGTATATTAATTTTAGATTGCTGATTTATTGGAGTGGAGGCTGGGCGAGTGCTCCTGTCGCTTCGCTTTCGTCGGAAAGCGCCTAGCCGGAACGGAAATCAACTTTACGTTATTGTAGTGGAATATGCTGTAAAGGATAGGTTTTGCTGTAGAGCCTTTAAAATTTTTTGTTAAAGATGGGTGAGGATAAAAATGACTGAAAATCAGAATAAACGTTTTGTCATCTCTCAGGAAAATTGGTCCCTCCATCGTAAAGGGTACCAAGATCAACAGCGTCATATGGATAAAGTAAAAGATGCTATTAAAAATAATTTACCAGATTTAATAAGTGAAGAAAGTATTGTGATGTCGAATGGTCGTGATGTCATTAAAATCCCTATACGTTCTTTAGATGAATATAAAATAAGGTACAACTACGATAAATCCAAACATGTTGGTCAAGGACAAGGTGATAGTAAAGTAGGCGATGTTGTAGCTCGTGATCCTAGCCAAGGAAAAAAGGCGCCTGGGCAAGGGAAAGAAGCGGGTGACAAAGCCGGGGAAGATTTCTATGAAGCCGAAGTAAGCCTTGAAGAAGTTCAGAACGTCTTATTTAAGGAATTAGAATTACCGAATTTGCAGCAGAAAGAAATGGCGGATATTACAACAGAAAAAATAGAATTTAATGATATTCGGAAAAAAGGACTTATGGGAAATATTGATAAAAAACGAACGATTTTAACCGCTATTAAACGTAATGCCATGAAAGGTAAGGCGGAGATTGCACCTATTCATAATGACGATTTACGTTTCAAAACATGGGATGAGGTTGTGAAACCCGAATCGAGAGCAGTGGTCCTTGCAATGATGGATACTAGTGGCTCGATGGGGAATTTTGAGAAATATTGTGCACGGAGCTTTTTCTTTTGGATGACAAGGTTTTTGCGTTCTAAGTATGAAACAGTTGAAATTGAATTTATTGCACATCATACGGAAGCGAAAGTTGTGACTGAAGAAGAATTTTTCACGAAAGGAGAGAGCGGAGGAACTATTTGTTCGTCGGCTTATGTCAAAGCACTGGAGCTTATTAAGCAAAAATATAATCCAGTTCGATATAATATTTACCCTGTTCATTTTTCGGACGGAGAAAACATGTCTATGGACAATGAGAAGTGTATTAATTTAGTTAAGGAGTTAATGACAATATCCAGTATGTTTGGATACGGAGAAGTAAATCAACATAGTCGTTACTCCACATTAATGAATACTTATAAAAAAATCGAGAATCCAAAGTTTCGACATTATGTTTTAAAACAAAAAAGTGATGTATATGAAGCATTAAAAAGCTTTTTCCAAAAAGCAGAGGTTTAATCTTGAGCGAAGAATCGTTAAGTACTTATTCCTTAATAATAGACGTGGGAGGGATTTAGATAAATGGAAAAAGAGCTTCACCGAGTAATTGATGAGATTACGGAAATTGCGGGAGGATTTGGTTTAGACTTTTATCCAATGCGCTATGAAATATGCCCTGCTGATATTATCTATACATTTGGCGCATATGGAATGCCCACACGTTTTTCCCATTGGAGCTTCGGAAAACAATTTCATAAGATGAAGCTGCAATACGACTTTGGTTTAAGTCAAATTTATGAGCTTGTCATTAACTCGAACCCTTGTTATGCATTTTTATTAAATACAAATTCGTTGATCCAAAATAAATTGATTATCGCACATGTATTGGCACATTGTGATTTCTTTAAAAATAATGTTCGCTTTTCCAATACAAGACGAGACATGGTCGAGAGTATGACAGCAACAGCTGAACGAATTGCTCACTATGAAATGAGCTATGGAAAGGATGAAGTCGAACAATTTTTAGATGCTGTGTTAGCGATTCAAGAGCATATAGATCCTTCTATTATTCGCCCAAAGATGTTAGCGAGCGATTATGAAGAGGATGAAGAGGAAATTATTGAACAAAAAACACTATACGATGATCTTTGGAAATTAGATGAAAAAGAAACAGAGCCAAAACCATTATGGAAAAAAGTAAAAAAGTTTCCTCCGAAGCCAGAAAAAGATCTGTTATTATTTATCGAGCAAAATAGTCGTGAACTTGAAGAGTGGCAACGGGATATATTAACGATGATGCGTGAGGAAATGCTTTATTTTTGGCCGCAACTAGAAACGAAAATTATGAATGAAGGTTGGGCCTCTTTTTGGCATCAGCGTATCATGAGAGAGCTAAAGCTAACTACTTCTGAAACGATTGAATATGCAAAGCTAAATGCGGGTGTTGTGCAACCTTCTAAAACTTCGATTAATCCTTATTATCTTGGATTAAAAATTTTTGAAGATATTGAGGAGCGATATAACAAGCCAAATAAAGAGATGCGGAAATTAGGGATTAAGCCGAATTCTGGTCGGGAAAAGATGTTTGAAGTAAGAGAAGTAGAATCGGACATTTCCTTTATACGAAATTATTTAACGAAGGACTTGGTGAAGCAGGAAGACCTTTATTTATTTGAGAAAAAGGGTAATGAATATAAGGTTTCAGATAAGGATTATGAAAATGTCCGTGATCAACTTGTGTCGATGCGTGTAAATGGAGGATTTCCATATATCGAAGTGGTCAACGGAGATTATTTGCGAAATGGAGAGTTGTATTTAGCGCATGGCTATGAAGGAATGGAACTAGATCCTCTCTATTTAGAAAATGTTTTAAAGTACATTTATCAATTATGGGGGCGCCCTGTTCATGTAGAAACGTTTAGTGAAGAAAAAAAGGTTCTATACTCATACGATGGTAAAAAGAATTATAAACGTACTGTATAAAACTAAAAATGACGCGCTCTGGTCTGTCGAGGTAGAGATTAGAGTGATTATTGAATAAAGGGTCAGTCTCTATTACGTTAAGTAATAAGGGCTGACTTTTTTGTTTGAAATGAAAAAGGTGCTCGCAAGAAATTGATTAAAATAATTACCTATTCTATACTGAATTTGAAGATAATTCTAAAGTAGGGGTGTAAACATGGGAAACCAATTTGTAGCAATCGGAGACAGTTTTACTGTAGGAATAGGGGATGAAGTTGAAGGGAAAGCATTAAAAAGCTGGGTAGATCACTTCGCTCAACTACATACGCCCGTTTTAGCATATACCAATTTGGCTAAACGTGGTTTGATAACAAAAGAAATTCGCGAGCAACAACTAAATGAAGCTGTAGATATGAAGCCAACCCTAGTTAGTATTATTGCAGGGGCAAACGATATATTAAAAGGACGCTGGAATCGTGAGGTATTTGAGGACGAGATGAAACTAATGGTGGAGACGTTAAGTAAATCAGGAGCATTCATTATTATAGGAAATCTCCCCGACTTTACTGTTAGAATACCTATGCCACCTGAACAGAAACAATTGATAAAAGGACAATTAATAGAAGCAAATGACATCATACAAACGTTGAGTAACGAGTATAATTTATTTCACATTAATTTGTGGAGTCACTCGATTGCCGAGGATAATACATTTTGGTCGGAAGACTTGGTTCATCCAAATTCATTAGGCTATCAACAGATTGGCGAATTATTTTTTGAGCTGTACTCGAATAGGAAAACCAACGGATAGCCTTTTGTCGACACTCTAAGAAGAAGGAAAGATTATTGAATATCTTTCCTTCTTCTTTTTTTATCTGACCGTTTGTCAAATTAAGTGCAACAGTTCTTCCCGAAACGTTTCGTATGCAGTTTTCCAACCAAGGCATTTCCTTGGCCGATTGTTAATGAGATGGAGTGCTTGATTCATATCATCTAGTGTCACGTGATCGAAATTCGTTTTCTTAGGGAAGAACTCGCGCAGTAAGCCGTTTCCGTTTTCATTACTGCCCCGTTGCCAGGAAGAATAAGCATCCGCAAAATAGACTTGGATGTTTAGTTCTTTCTCAAGCACGTTGTAACAGCTAAATTCTTTTCCACGATCGGTTGTCGCTGTTTGAATTGCACCTTTGGGCAATTGTTGGTGTAACTGTTTGACGGCTGTTTCCATTGAGTTTGCGGAACGGTCTGGGATCAAAATGCCTGTATACCAGCGGGTTTTACGCTCAATAAATGTAGCGACGCAGCCCTTAGCTTGTCCACGTCCAGAAACGACTGTATCTAACTCCCAATGTCCAAATGATTCCCGTTTACGGACTTCTTTTGGACGTTTTGAAATGGGCGTGCCAATGTTGAAACGCCCTCTTGTTTCACGAGGTTTCTGGCGTTTTCCTTTTTGACGAAGAACCGTTAAAGGCATTTCTAATAAGCCATTATAAATCCAGCGGTAAATGCTTTTAAAGCTCAGCTTTCCCTGATACAAACGGCCGACAATCTGTTCAGGTGACCACGTTTCGCCCAACTTTTCTTGAACAGCTTCTTTTAAATCTGATGTTAGTTTTAGCTTCGCACCACAGTTCGATTTATTCGTTTGATAGTGATTGTGTGCTACTTCGGCTGACCAATTTGTATGGCGATTCAGCTCTCTTGAAATGGTCGAGGGGCTGCGTTTTAGCTGCTTCGCAATTTCTCGTTTGGAATAACCTAATTCAAGATAGGCTTCTATTTTAGCGCGTTCAGATATGGTAAGATGAGTATAGCTCATAACGATTCCTCCTCTAAATGTTGGTGTGGTAACTACATTTTATACGAGGTCGTTATGGGCTTCTTTTATTTTGACTTAAAGGTGTTGCGCTTAATATTACAATTCATCATCTATAAAAAATTGGATAGGCAAACGTATTAAAGTGTCTTGTTTCTTAAAGACAGACGAAGTCGTAAAATGTGGGGTTTGGTGTCGAGTAGATAATAGTACAGGTGATGTGATTCAGTTTGATAATATGGATAATCGACCGATTCAGGGTACAACGGACTGGAACTTCTATTCGATTGTATTAGATGTGCCAAAAGAGAGTGCTTCTATTCACTTTGGGATCTTATTAATAGGAGAAGGCAAAGTGTGGGCTGATGGATTTAAGTTTGAGGAAGTCGATTTATCAGTGAAATCAACAAACATGCTGACACAGGATAAATTGCCGTTAGAGCCGATTAATTTAGGATTTGATGAAGCATGATTATGTTTGAGTTAGCTATTGAGTTATTGTTTACACTTTATACGTCACTAGGCTTTGGGACAAAGGAATATAAAATCGAAACAAAAATGGAAAAACTAAGTAAAGAGTATCCGGAAATACTGCACTACTATCAGCAAAATCAACGGATTTTTGAAACAGACGATACTGTAGGAGGTTTAGTGCTAAGCCTCAATTTAAAAAGCGAAGTGGAAAAGAAGAATTTTGTATCGGTCATTCATCAACGTTTTATCGATACAGTGTGAATTATTGCACTTAAACAAACGGATACGTTAATTAAAAATCATTGAGTTGCATAGGCAGCTCTTTTTTTCTTTATTGAACGAACGAAGCCGTTTAACTCAATAAGAAATGCGTAGTATATTTATTATGAACATAGTTTTGATTTCAGTTTTTACGTTATTATACATATATCAGAATTATTGGAGGGCAATGTAATGAAATATGTCTTCGTTCATGGTTTAGGGCAAGATTCCTCGAGTTGGGAGAACACTATATCTTTCATGGGGGAAACCACTCGAATTTCGCATCCTGATGTGTTTGATCTTCTGAAAGACAACAAAACTACTTACAACAATCTATACCTTGCGTTCACTGAATATATGGAAGAATACTCAGAACCAGCCACTCTATTAGGACTTTCCCTGGGGGCAGTTCTTGCATTGAATTATACGATTGACCACCCAAAAAGAGTGCGATCTTTGATTTTATTGGCGCCACAATACAAAATGCCTAAACTGATACTGAAAGTGCAAAATATCATTTTTCGGTTTATGCCAGAATCACTTTTTCAGAAACTTGGTTCCAGCAAACATGATTTTATTCAACTGACAAAATCTATGATGGAATTAGATTTTAGTAAAGACTTAACAAAGGTTCAATGCAGTACGTTGGTGTTATGTGGGGAAAAGGATAGAGCGAATAAACGGGCAGCCAAGAAGCTGGCAGCGCAAATACCAACAGCAGAAATGCGGACAGTTAGGGGGGCAGGTCATGAAATCAATGTGGAGGCTCCCGAACAATTGGCGTCCATACTCAATGAGTTTTTTCTAAATATAGGGAGCCCCAATGGATAAGGGTCTCCCATGCTCATTAACCCCACCACATGGCCAAAACAAATAGTGACCAAAGAGAAGTGCCTATGCCTAACAAACCAATGATAGGGAAATATATATCGGTTTCTAGTTTACCTAGCATGTCCTTTTTGCCAGCGACATAGGTGATTACAGCACTGACTAAATACAAGAAAACGCTTGTAAAGGTTAGTCCGGTTAAATAATAGACAGGTGCTATTGAAGCAATAAAATCATTCATAAAATAAGCGATACCCTGACCGAATATTCCAAATATAGTTGCTAAAGCTAGACTGCCTAATATAAGAATATTAGATTTTTCCAACAACCACACCTCCGTATTAAATAATCGTTTGTTCGACAAGACGATACGCTGAATTTGAACATGACCTCATGAATAAGTGTAAAAAGTAAATAATATTAACTAAAAATAACTTATATTCATAATAACCTAAAAAACCCAATAGAGTATATTTATGTAAAATTAGATTGATTTTTTTTGAGGAAGAACTTGTTCTACAACTCTTAAGAAAAGAACCTTGTTTTTTAAAGGCTGTTTTCTCAAAGATTGTTGCTTCTGGTTGCCCAACTTATTAAACTAAGCCTCCGTTACTTTAAGAAGAATACTTCACAAACTTTTTAGTATTTCAAATAATACAGGAATGCTGCCCCGTTAGTTGAAACACTACTACCATAAATAATCAATACGTTTCACTTGTATTGGATAAAAAGTTAATGCTACTTGTTCAAAATCTGTTGCTTCTTCAAACTCAAATTCCTTAACTTGTCTATTTGAAAATCTCAACTTCAATGAGCCATTTCCAATTTCATTTATTACTACTTCAGATAACTGTTCCAAAGCTACAATGTAGGAACCTCTTTCTGCTAAAAATTGCTCACGTTCTGTAATTTCATCAAATTTAAGTTCTTTTTTCCGACCTCTTGGGGTAATCCAAATAAATTTCACCAAATCAAACATCAATTCAATTATTAATGACTTCGTATGCAACTGTTTCATACCGTAAAATTGTCCACCTATTTTTCCAAACCACAGTTCATCTTCTTTTCTGTACACTTTATAATACTTGTTTCTTGTTACAATATATTGTTCAATCACATAAAAAGATTGCATTTAAATACCCCATTAAATTAATATTTCTGCTTCAAATGATATAGCCTCTAATTGTTTTTATCATTATTATACTATCCTGTTCCATCCCATCCCATTAGTAGAAGAGTGACAATCTTTTCGAAAACAGCCATATTTATAAAATAGTTATTGCTTTGTTATTTGTTTTCTTAGTGAATGCCCTTATTAGTTTCTTTTGGTTTTTAATTCGCGTAAAAATTTACTATATTATAATATTTTTTTTATTGACAACGTTTACATAGATACGTAGTATAGTGGTCAAGAGGTCAAACCTCTTAACAAATAACGAGGTGATAATTCATGGAGAGCGCAGGGAAAATGTTGCCAAATATCCAAGTTGAAGAAGGATCTATTTCGGAAAAAGTCATTGTTTGTGGAAGTCCAAATCGCGCAAAGGTGATTGGTGAACGATTGGATCATGCTGAGGAAATAGCTTATTCCAGGGAATACCGTATCATTAATGGTTATTATAAAGGTGAAAAAATTACAGTAGCCTCACACGGAGTTGGTGCTCCCGGAGCTGCGGTATGCTTTGAAGAATTAATTAAAGCAGGAGCGAAAAAAATTATTCGTGTAGGTACGGCCGGTTCATACACTGAAGCATTACCACCGGGTAGTTTAATTATTGCTGATTCAGCTGTGCGAGCAGATGGTTTAACTAGACAGCTTGTTCCAGAAGGTGTACCAGCAGTTGCAGATTTTAAAATGTTGCTGAAACTAGAAGAAAGCGCGAAGAAGGCTAATGTTACATACGGATTAGGAACAATCGCTACTGTAGACGCGTTTTATGCTGGTCCAGTTAAAATACCACATATGTTATATAAAGAATCAGGCGTTCTTGGTGCAGAAATGGAACTTGCGGCTTTATATGTTATTGCAAGATTACGAGGTGTATCAGCAGTAGGAATTTTTGCTCTTGATGGTTATGCTTTTGCTGATATGAATGATTATAATCCGCATAAAGATGTCGTTAATGCTGCGATTCAAGCAGAAATTGATATTGCGTTAGATACATTTGCTAACCTGTAATGGTTGACCTCCTATGACATATGTTGTCATGTATTATTTAACAATAGTATGATGTAAGATAGATGTCTTAGGGGGGAATACAAATGAAAGATATTGGAATTGAAAAAAAATCATTATCATCAATTGCTTTTAAAAAAATAATCGAATTAATTGAAAGTGATGTTCTTAAAGTTGGCGAAAAATTAGATGCTGAACAAAAGCTAGCAAACAAATTAAATATAAGTCGCCCGATATTGAGAGAGGCCCTTCAAAAGTTGGAAATAGAAGGTTACATTATGCGAAAGCATGGTGTTGGTACGTTTGTAATTTCTAAAACACCTATGCTTTCAACGGGTCTTGAGAGACTAGATAGCATGACGGATCTTGTCAAAGTACAAAATTATTCAGTTGGGACGATCGGTACAACCGAAATTAGTAAATGTACAGATGATTCAATACGTGAGTTGCTAGGCTTAGATAAAACGGATAATTTAATGTTTTTCGAGCGCATTCGTACAGCAGACAAAAAGCCATTTGCTTTGGACTATATTTACATTCCTGAGAAGTATGTATGTGAAGATTTTCACTCCACGTATGCTGATGCCTCTATTTTGAATTATTTTAGTACTGTTCAAGGTACTCCTATATTTAGCTCCCAGTGTAACATTTTTGCAGAGAATGCTTCGGCAAGTATTGCAGATAAACTTGCTATTCTAGAAAATGAAGCCCTTCAAGTATTGGAACAAACCTTTTATACAAATATGAATGAGCCCGTTTTTTATGGGAAAAGTCTTATAGTTAATAACATCATGAAGTTTCATTTGGTTCGTAGAAGGTAAGGAGAACCTTAAAATGTATAGTAAATTAAAACAAACGGTTCATGAGAATGCCTTGAAAGCCTATAATACGGGCTTGATGGCTGGAACTAGCGGTAATTTCAGTACAGTTGACAGAGATTTAAAAGTGATGGCAATTACTCCAAGTGGTGCAGCTTATGAAACAATGTTGCCAGAGGATATTACTGTTATTGATTTTAATGGAAATATTCTATCTGGCACTAAGCCCCCATCTTCTGAATGGCAGATGCATCTAAGTATTTACGAAAAAATATCAGATGTAGGCGGTGTTGCTCATACTCATTCGCCTTATGCAACATCCTTTGCTGTCCTCAATCAATCTATCCCGGTAGTGCTGATTGAAATGGTCTTGCTTGGCGGAGAAGTACCACTTGCTCCATTTGCAATGCCTGGATCTAAAGAGCTAGGAGATGTTACTGCTGAAACGTTATTGAAAAAACAAACATCTGCATGTCTATTAGCTAATCATGGAGCACTTACAATTGGTAAAACGATGGATGAAGCGTATATGAAGGCTGTATATTTAGAGGATTCCGCGAAGATTTATCATTTTGCAAAATCAATAGGTGAAGTCCGCATTGTTGATGAATCAGCGATAAATGAAATGAAGGAAAAACTAGGACTATAATAAGGAATTAAATTAACTGAATATTCAAATAAAGGATGTTGTTTTTATGAGAAATATAGAATCTGTTACTTATAATGGAGAAAAAATAATTCTACTTGACCAAACCAAACTACCTCTAGAGGAAGTTTATCTTGAAATCGATTCTGTAAAAGATGTATGGGATGCTATTGTTCAGTTGAAAGTTCGTGGAGCACCAGCAATTGGAATCGCAGCAGCGTACGGAGTAGCACTTGGAGCAAGCCAATTGAAGGAAGATGATTATGAGTCATTCGCAGCTAAGTACGAAGAAATCTCAGCGTATCTTGCTTCTTCACGTCCAACTGCAGTTAATTTATTCTGGGCATTAAACCGAATGAAGAACACACTTGTTGCAAATAAAGAACAGCCAGTTGCTGAAATTAAGCAAATTCTATTGAATGAAGCGGATGCAATAAAGAAAGATGATGCTGAAATTTGTAAAAGCATTGGAGAGCATGGCTTAACACTTTTAAAAGATGGCATGACCCTATTAACACATTGTAACGCTGGTGGAATTGCGACAGCTAAATATGGAACAGCTCTTGCTCCAATTTATCTTGCTAAGGAAAAAAATATGGATATTCGCGTATTTGCTGATGAAACAAGACCATTGTTACAAGGTGCAAGATTAACAACATGGGAGCTTATGCAAGCAGATATAGATGTAACTTTGATTACGGATAGCATGGCTGCAATAGTGATGCAACAAGGAAAAGTAGATGCCGTAATTGTAGGCTGTGATCGTATTGCAGCGAATGGAGATACTGCAAACAAAATTGGTACTTATGGTTTAGCAGTTTTAGCACAAAAGCATAATATTCCATTTTATGTGGCTAGTCCATTATCAACGATTGATATGGAAACAGAAACGGGTGCTGATATACCAATTGAAGAGCGCTCAGCTGAGGAAATTACTTGTGGTTTCGGTAATCAAACGGCTCCAAATGGTGTGAAAGTATTTAACCCTGCATTTGATGTGACGCCTAATGATTTAATTACAGCTATTATTACAGAGAAAGGAATTATTAGCGCACCATATTCAGAAAGTTTAAAAAATCTATTTTAATTAAATGCTATGTTGATTAATTTATCAAAAAAGTATTATAATTCGAATGGAGAAAATAAAAACATGCTCTTCAAAAAAACATCAAACAATTATCGTTTTCATTTTACGGAGGACAAGTTTAAAGGATGTTAGACATTTAGATAACTAGATTATCTTGTTGCTATGTTTGGTTTGTTAAGAGTTAGAATTTTTAGAAGGAGGACATAATGGGCATATATCTGATTATTAACATCCTTGGTATATTCGCGTTTATTGGTATTGCCTTTTTGTTTTCAAAGGACAAAAAGAAGATAAATTGGAAGTCTACGGGTATTTTAGTGTTATTCAATGCCTTCTTGGCTTGGTTATTAATTGCCTTTCCGTTAGGTAGATGGTGTGTTGAACAAGTTGCTCTAGGTTTTAGTTGGTTAATAGGAACTGCTTTTGAAGGTGTTGGTTTTGCTTTTGCTAGCATGGTCAATGTCGAAAATATGGACATGGTATTTAGTGCCTTAATGCCAATATTACTTGTTGTTCCACTGTTTGATATCCTTACGTATTTTGGCGTTCTTCCCAAAATAATTAAAGGATTAGGTTGGGGACTTTCTAAACTGACTGGACAACCTAAATTTGAAGCTTTTTACGCAATTGAAATGATGTTCCTTGGTAATACAGAAGCATTGGCAGTATCAAGTGGGCAATTAAAGTCAATGAGTCAGGAAAGATTATTGACAGTATCTTTAATGTCCATGAGTTGTGTTTCAGCAGCAATGATCGGGGTATATATACAAATGCTACCAGCTCAATTTGTATTAACAGCGATCCCTTTAAATATCATTAATGCGATTATTATTACAAGTATTTTAAATCCAGTAGTTGTAACAAAGGAAGAAGACGTTATTTTTGAAATGAATAAAGAAGAAAAGCCACCGTTCTTTTCTTTCTTAGGAGATTCTATTCTCGGAGCGGGTAAGTTGATTTTGATCATTACAGCAATGCTAATTTCATTTGTAGCACTTGCTGCTCTTATAGACAAGGTTTTACATTTATTCGCTCCTTGGTTATCGCTAAGTAATATATTGGGTGTTATTATAACTCCTTTTTCTTTCCTTCTTGGTTTGCCGATCGGAGATGCATTCCAAACGGCTCAATACATGGGTACTAAGTTAGTGACGAATGAGTTCGTTGTAATGGCAGATATTATGCCGATTATGGATTCGTTCAGCCCACATATGATGGCGGTTCTTTGTACATTCCTAGTGTCATTTGCAAACTTTTCTACTATTGGTATGATACTAGGTTGTTTTAACGGTATTGTTAAAAAAGAGCAAGCGGATAACTTATCCAAAAATGTTTGGATGATGATACTTTCAGGAACACTAGTCTCTTTATTAAGCGCAGCAATGGTTGGCCTATTTGTTTGGTGATAAAAATATCAATTAAATAAAGAGGACCAATCGTTGTATTTAAGACAGAGGTCAATAGAGCATTTACCCAACCAGTTGTCGGTATTGTACCGGCGACTAGTTGGGTAGTTTTGTTTGTATTTGGATATGGTTATAATACTTTTTATAGTCTTAGACAGTTTGTTCTACGATTGTAGTCGTAGAACAAACTGTCTAAATAGAATGTTTCAGACTTTAATGCTGAATGAAACGATTCGATGGGGGCATTATCAGCGGGCGTATCTTTACGGGACATGCTCATGATAATGTCTTTTTTTAATTGGATTTTAGGTATTTAAACCCGACTTACTCTTCTTCTTTTTTATTGTATTTAGAAATCACTTTAACTATTTTGATTGAAGATTGTCTTTAATGGATATTACTTTAAGAATAATTTATTTTTGAAAATAGAGGTGCTTCTTAGTGAAAACATGGACAAAAAGTATTGAAATAAACTCCCCGATTGTACATGTTTGGAAATTTTTTAATGGTTCTTTAGAAGAAATGCAAAAAATTATGCCTCAAATAGTGGATAATACACCTGTTAAAATTACAGAAGAAGTGGTTGGCAGTGTGTATCGCCAAAAATATAAAGAAGGAAAACGCACACAAGAGTATGATGTAGAAACCTTTGAATACTTGGATACACCTGATGAAAAAAGGCTGAAGGTAGGTTTCACACTCGCTAATTTATTTGAAATCACTGCTCTTTATGAACTACGTAAAATAAATGAAAGTAAGACTTCATTTACATATACAGTGACTAATCGTCCTTTAAAGTGGTTAGTAAAATTATTTTTATTATTTGCTACCGAGAAGGTAGTAGTTAAATTTGTAGAACGTGTTAAAAGCGTGGCTGAAGCTGAAAATAGTAGATAATTGATAAGTAAGGGATCGTTAAAAAGTCAGTAGCAGACTTTTTGACGATTCCTTTTAGATTTCACGAAAGATTTCTAATGAAAAATTGGTTGTTTATAAAAAAGTATAGTGAATGGAGATAATAAGGAAATATAAAGATATAAAGGATGTGTGAAGGTGGAATTTTTTCATGGACAAGAAGCACTTACTGCCATGCAATGGATTTTAAGAGCGATAGTTGCTTTTTTCTTCTTACTCTTTGCGGCAAAAATTATGGGGCAGCGTTCAATTTCCCAACTGAGGTTACTTGATTTTGTGATGGCTATTTCTATTGGGAATATTATTGCGCATCCTTTATCTGATGAAGGTTTAGGGATGAAAGGTTCCATGATTACGATGACAGTATTAGTTGTTTTATATTTACTAGGTGTATTCATGAGCCTCAACTGGATCTCTTTTAGACATTTTATAGATCCTTCTCCGCTAACGCTTATAAAAGATGGTCAAATCATTTCGAAAAACTTAAAAAAGGCAAGGATTTCAGTTGATTTATTGTTATCAGAATTGAGAAAAGAACAAATTGAAGATGTTCAAAAGGTGGCTCTCGCATTATGGGAACCAGATGGATCTATTTCAAGCTTTTTATATCCTCTACATCAGACACTGACACAAACTGATATGAAATTGGCACCTACACCTTTTTCTTTTCCATCAGTCATTATTAAAGAGGGGAAAATTGATTACGATGAAGTAAAGAATATAAATATTAATGTCGATTGGCTAAAAAATGAAATCACGTCAGCGTATGATGCTGATATTAGCGATGTTTTATTAGCAACAATCGATAGCAATAAGAATCTACAGGTATTCTTATACACGTAAATAGTTCTTAAATGTATAAGGGTCATTTGAAAAGATATAAGTGGTGAACTTTTAAAAGCAGATAAATATAGAAATAAGAGGGGTTAAAAAAACGCTTACGATTGTAATTATAAACCTACTAATCAAATATTCATTCGGTGGTACTTTAACAATTTTAAGTTGTAAAAATTTTCGAGGAGCAAAAGAGATGATTAAAGCTATTTATAAATGAATGAAGCTAGTTTGTACACAATTCATAATACAAGGACTGACCACAATATAATATGTCAGTCCTCTTCTATATGTTTCCTTGAGTTACGTACCAAGAACTTACACAATATATTATTTATAATGGATTCTATGCAACGTTAGTTGGTATCCTTCATGCCATGATTATATTCTATTTTCCAAATTACGTGCGGTCGGACTCTTTTCAACTTCCTTGTTTTCTTTAAAAGTTCCTAAAGTTTTATCGAAAGAAGTATGAGTGACACCGAACCAGTAATTCTCATTTTTAAAGTGATGCAGGAGATGGTGTTTTTTAATGTTTTTTCCTAGTTTCGTACGAGGTTGGATCGGCTTATGGGCGATATAATGCTTCCATTCATAATAGAGGAAGTAAGCTACCAGGCCCGTTGCGAATGCGATCGTCAGACTTGTGCTCCCTGTTAAGAGGAAAACAATAAGTCCATAAATGACAAACCCCGGAATACTGAACCATAATGGCAAAAATAATAATTTCAAATCATCCGGATCGACATGGTGATCATAATGCAGCCGTTTGATCATCTTCAGCATGAATGGATTTTCCGGAGTCTTAATGTGAAATAAAAACCGATGGACAACATATTCACTTGTTGCATACGTCAGCATTCCCGCACCAATAGCAACCCAGGTCCAAAAATAAAACAAATGCGGAACGGTAAAAGAAGCACAAACCAATAAAATAAGTAACATCACAGTGATGTCAGGAAAAGTTCCAAATTCCTTGAAGTATTTCCTCATTTACAGTCACCTTCCTTTCTTGATATTATATAATGAAAATTCTGTAAATTCAATACCGTGAGTAATTGAACGGATTCTGTTTACGTGCCAGGAACTTCATTTATGTTGTCGCTACCTATGGCATAATATACCTGATCTATTTTGTATCAAACATTACATCTTATAATCGAATTCTGAATAAGTAAATCAAGAAGCGGTCTCATCTTCTTTTTGTGGGAGCTCCTTTTTTCGCTTGCATGGATGAAATTTGATAGAATAGTGTGTTGATAAACTTATTAAAAGAACTGGAATGGTGAACACGCCTTGAAAACATTTAAAAAAGTATATATTGAAATTACGAGTGTGTGTAATTTAGCATGTAGTTTTTGCCCGCCGACTGAACGAGCAAAAGGGCTTATTAAGGTAGAGCAATTCAATAAAATCCTCGATGAAATACGACCACATACAAAATATATTTACTTGCATGTAAAGGGGGAGCCTTTGCTACATCCACGCATCGACCAACTATTAGATGCGGCCCATGCAAAAGGATTTAAAGTAAATATTACGACAAATGGTACGCTGATTAAAAAGAATCGTGAAAAGTTACTTGGAAAGCCTGCACTACGTCAAATAAACTTTTCACTGCATAGTTTTGACGGACATGAGGGTTCAGAGAATCGTGAAAAGTACCTAGGTGATATTTTGAATTTTGTCCGTGAAGCCAAGGAATTTAATACAATTATCTCGTATCGTTTATGGAATTTGCAAAAAGAGCATATGACAGATCTTGCAGCGAGACGAAATCGTGAAACATTAGATATCCTTGAGAAGGAATATAACTTGGATTATAAGATTGAAGAAAAAGTACAGCCAGGTAAAGGCGTTAAAATTGCGCATAATGTGTACTTAAACCAAGATCATGAATTTAGATGGCCAAGCTTACTTGCACCTGAGGATGAAGGCAAAGGATTTTGTCATGCGCTGCGTAGTCAAGCTGCGATTCTTGTAGACGGTACAGTTGTGCCTTGCTGTCTTGATGGAGAAGGCGTCATTAATTTGGGGAACGTAAATGATAAATCTTTCACTGAGATTGTAGAGGGCGAGAGAGCGAACAATATTGTTGATGGATTTTCGAGAAGAGAAGCGGTCGAAGAATTATGTAGAAAATGTGGATTCAGACAAAAATTTGGCATGTGAGGTCTTCGCTAGAAAACCAGCTCCAAGAGGCATTGGCCACTGGAGCTGGTTTTAAATTGTGTAACAAATGAAGTTACTTAAAATGCTAATGATTAAATTTCAATGATGATTGGAAGAATCATGGGCTTCATCTTCGTTTGTGTGAATAAATATTGGCCTACTGCTTTTTTTATTTCTTTCTTTAATACGTGTGGTTGTTGTATTGTATCTTCTTGTAGTTCGTTTACGGTTTCCGTCACAAGGATGCTCACTTTGCTTAGGAGGGTTTCAGAATCTCTTGCGTAGACAAATCCACGAGAAATGATGTCAGGCTCAGAAATGATGGTTCCATCTGCTTTATTTATCGTTAAAACAATAACGAGCATCCCATCTTCAGAAAGCTGTTTCCGGTCGCGTAATACAATACCTTCAACTTCTTCAATACCTACTCCGTCCACGTACGAATCACCAGATAGTATTTTCCTCGTTTGACGTGCTACCGCATTTTCAATATCGACGACATCCCCATTCTTCATAATAAAGGTATGTTCCTTTTCCACTCCTACGGATTCCGCCAATATACGATGTAGATGTAGCATTCGATATTCACCATGAATAGGAATAAAATATTTTGGCTTCATGAAGGTAAGCATGAGTTTCAAATCTTCCTGATAGCCATGTCCAGATACATGCATTCCTGTGTTACTAGAAGATCCGTAAATCACCTTGGCACCGAGTTGAAATAAATTGTCTACAATTCTTGAAACAGCATTCTCGTTCCCTGGTATAGGTGATGCAGCTAGAATCACGGTGTCTTCAGGTAAAATCTTCACTTCTCGATGATTGCCATTTGCTAGTCGAGAAAGGGCAGCTAATGGCTCGCCTTGACTTCCTGTGCATAAAACAACCACTTCTTCGGGCTGAAGATATTTGACTTCACTAGCATCAATTAGCACCTCTTCAGGAATCGTTAAGTAACCGCGTTCTATTGCAACGGATACTACATTCACCATACTACGACCAAGCAACGCTAGTTTGCGATTTGTCTTTAATGTAGCAGAAACGATTTGTTGGATACGATTTACGTTAGAAGCAAAAGTAGAGATCACGATTTTACGTTCCGCACGCGTGAAGGCATCTACAATATGACCGCCTACCAAATGTTCAGATGGTGTAGAGCCTGGCCGTTCAGCGTTTGTACTTTCTGATATGAGAGCCAAGACACCTTGTGACCCAATTTCAGCCATCTTATGAATATCAGAATATTGGTTATTCACAGGCGTCCAATCGAATTTGAAGTCACCCGTATGAACGACTTTTCCTTCAGGTGTATCCAAGACAATACCTAGACAATCAGGTATACTGTGGCTCGTTTTAAAAAAGCTAACACTGATTTTATTGAAATCTAAAAGTGAATCTGAGTGAATTTCTACCAACTCAGTACTTCTTAAAAGCTTGTGTTCTTTTAGTTTTAGCTCTATGAGTCCAAGCGTAAAACGAGTAGCATAAATAGGAACATTTATTTTTTTTAGGAGATATGGAATTCCACCAATATGATCCTCGTGTCCATGTGTCACAACTAAAGCTCTGATTTTATCTTTATTTTCCTGCAAGTAAGTAAAGTCGGGGATGATCAAATCAATGCCTAACAAACTTTCATCCGGAAATTTTGCACCACAATCGATGATGATCAAATCGTTTGCATATTGCACCACATACATATTTTTACCGATTTCATTTATGCCCCCTAAGGCGAAGATAGATAATGAATTTTCTTTAGTAGCCAAAATATTTCCTCCCACTATTCGGTTGCTATTTTATTCAGTAGTATTGCATGAAGTGCTTTGTCTTATACGGAAGTGATTATTCATAGTATCACCTAAAAACAGCTCGGTTAGCTTTTTAGCATACCGAGCTGTTTCGAATTAAGGTCGTATGAAAACCTGCGTTCCAATAGGAATAATTTGAGATAGTTCCTCTACATCACTATTATGCATGCGAATGCAGCCACGTGAGACAGCATGACCAATGGAGCTTGGATCATTTGTTCCGTGAATGCCGTAATGTTCTTTGGATAAACTCATCCACATTGTACCGAATGGACCTCCAGGGTTAGGTGCTTTATTGATGATAATATATTCTCCTGTAGGTGTATCGTGTAACATTCTTCCTACTGCAATAGGGTATTGCTTTTGAAGAACGCCATCTTTGAATAAACGTAACCATCGATGGTTTGTAGAAATCTGAATTTGATAGGGAATCGTATTAGGATTTGGAAAGCCTGGTATTACGATTTGTTGGCCGATATAAAGGACGTCTGGATTGATGCCTGGATTTGCGCTTATGATGGCGGATAAGGGCGTACGATAATCTCTTGCAATTTGCGACAATGTTTGGCCTGCTTTAACTGTATGAATCAGTGGTATCACCTCCGAAGTTGCTAGCTGTACCAATATTCTATGCTTATGGTATAGAAAGGGTCAGCATCATTTTTGGAGGATGAAGCATTCAAGCTTTGGACAAGATAAAGAAAATCAATAGTCTATGCCATGCAAATTAGGAGCTAACGTATATGAAGGAATTTAAAGTAACATATTTCTTTGATGAAGAGCATTACATCAGAAGATTTATTCATATTGAGTCTCAGAAACAAGCAGAACTACTCATTCGTAGTGAGCGAGATCAATACATTTCGTTTACTGATAGCAGAGGGATTTATCATGAATTGCATACTAGGAATGTTCGAGTTATTCAAATTTCTGAATACCATAGAATCGAAAAAAGTAAAAAGTAACGGAAGCATCAACACATAATACAAGCACCTTTACACACATTAATGGTAAAGGAGCGTGATGTTTTGGATAAGGAAATTGTACCGAATGATAAAAAGAAATTTATGAACCTTGCGAGTAAGGATAAACCAGACATGGTTGACTCGGATAGCATTAGTATTTTCGATTTGCACGAAGATATGCAAACTGTGGATGTCATTCCGATTGAAGAGCTTAACAAGAAGGTGAAAAGAGAAGGCGATGAACTGATAGAGAAGCAAACATGACGAGCTATAGAAATGGAGGTTTTCGCATGAATAATAATGAAGAAAAGTTTACTTCTGCAGGCACCGATATTAATGAGGTAAAAAGAAAAAATGCAGCTTCTGGTTTATCTTATAATGAAGTGAAAGAAATGCTAGCAAGAAGCGGTGGACAAGGTACTGCCGTTTACAGTGATACAAATAGTAACGAAGTAAAGAAGGGAAATCAATAGTATATAGAAGCATTGATAGTGAGACGGAGTGCGGAAATAGGATGGTTCTCGTACTCCTCTTGTAAGGTGTTAAATTTGACGAAAGAACTTTTAGAGAAGGCGGGGGGAAATTACAAATAGATGAAAATCAGTGCCCTTTATGTGGAGGCAATAATCATTGCAAGGTAGTTGTAAATCAGCGAACGACTTGCTGGTGTATGACTACAAAATTTCCTAAAGGAATTGTAGAGGCTGTACCCATTGAAAGTAGGGGTAAACAATGTATTTGTCAAAATTGCATTGATACATATAAAGGAGAGTAGGTTTTAGGGATTCTCCGGTACAAATGTCTATGGTACAACAACCTACAAGGCATACATTATTCTGAAAGGAGCGTATGGCCTTATGAAAAATACCATTGAGTTAAGTAATGTTACGCTGGTGTATTTAGAGGAGTACGAAAGAATCCTGCAGAAGATGATGCATGAGATGACCTGTATAACAATTACATGTAGCATTTCAGATAATTTTATCAAGCAAATGATTCCGCTTCATAAAGCAACTATTGAAATGTCAGAAAACGTTTTGAGATTCACAACAAATCTAGACGTACAAAATCTCGCAATATGTATTATAAAAGAAGAAAAAGAGAGTATCGAAAATTTGAAAGCACTCCAAAATAGATGCTGTTTTTTTCATAACTCGAATTACGAAGTCTATGAATATATGTGTTCTTTTAAAGAAATTGCTGAAGTAATGTTCTATGAGATGTGCTCAGCGCCTATCTCAAACAGTGTAAATGTGAACTTTTTATGTGAAATGATTTCACATCATCAAGGGGCTATGCGATTGGCGCTAAATGTATTACGATTCTGCATTTGCCAAGAATTAATCCCAATTCTGCAATGCATGATTCAAACGCAATGCGAGCAAATAGAGCTAATGCTAAAATTGCTCGAGGGGTTATCAGATTGTTAATGCAAAAAACGCTAAAATTCATGAGAGATTTTAGCGTTTTTTATGTTTGACTTGAAAAACTCATTAAACAATTCCGAATACTCTATTATTCTGAATGTGAAATTGGTAGAATATAAAAGTTAGAATGGTTTGAAATGACTTCATACTATTAAGGTTGTTACAAATTTCAAGTAAGCGTGTCAAACTATTGATGTAATTAAAAAAACGGCAATAAATTTTACATATTTTAATAAATGAGATGAAGGGAGGGAACTGCTCTACCGAGAGGATAAATGTGAAAAATCCTTAATTTAACAGTTGTCTTAAAATCTGTTATACGAAAGTAAGGCTTACTGTAAATTATTAAATGGGAAAAGTAATTTTATGCTTCTAGGAGGGCGGGAACAGATGTTTAAAAAGAAAAAAAATAATCAAACCTACGATTATTTTACTTCAACAAAAAAATCAGATATTAATGCAAATGAGCGATTTAAAGAAAAGCTAGATTTCTTGGCATTATCTCAAATAAGGAGGGAATCAGTTACCTTCTTACGTAAAATTTACGAAGATAATCGTCAATATATTTTAGACAATTTCTATGAGCGGTTATTAGAGATACCAGATTTCAACCGTGTTATAAATCAACACACATCAGTAGAACGCTTAAAAGGTTTATTTGACGGGCATTTTCATAGTCTTTTCGTAGATGAACTTAATCTTGAATACGTATTTAAAAGAAGGAGTATAGCATACACACATGCACGTATTGGCGTGTTACCAAACTGGATGATTTCTGCTTATACGTTAATTAACCAACTAATCATTCCGTTAATCGTGAAAGAGCTATCTCGTAATCAGTCAGCCATGCTTGATGTATTGTTAGCGTATGATAGTTTAGTAACAATTGATCAACAAATTATTGTTGAAACGTATATCGAAATTCAAGCAGGCTCTGTTGTAAATGGGTTAGGAGAAATCATTACGTATAATACACAGCTTGACTCTATTAAAGAGTTAGTGCAATTCCAAGATGTACAGCAAAAAGAAATTGTTGCAGCGGATGATTCAATGCGCGATTTAGATGCAAGTATTGATGAAATTGCTGCATCAGTAGGTGACATTTCAGATCATACGAAAACCGCATTAAAGGAGTTAAACCAGGATTTAGATTCATTACAGCATGTATCTTCTATTTTACAAACGACTGACGAAGGTCAAAAATCAATGCAAAAAGATATTGAACGTTTAGTAGAGCGTGTAAATAGCGTAGCGAAATTAATGGAACTCATTAAAGGAATTGCCGATCAAACAAACTTACTTGCATTGAACGCATCCATTGAGGCAGCACGTGCAGGTGAGGCTGGTAAAGGTTTCGCTGTTGTAGCAGAAGAAGTTCGTAAGCTTGCTGATGATACCAAAACATCAGTGCAGTCCATTCATACAGATATTCAAGCATTACTCCAAATTACAAATAATATTAGCACGTTAACAAATCAATTCTCGCAAGACTTACACCAAGGCGTTACAGATACTCTTCAGATTTCTGATACACTAGCTGATCTGAATAAAAACCTGCAACAGCAAGGTGCTCGGTTTGAAGAAATTGCTACCACTGTTAAAGCACAAGCTGCTTCAGCAAATGATATTACAGAGCGTAATCGCAATATTACTGAAAATATGCAACAAAGTAAGGAAATTGTCTTCGATACGGGTTCTGCAATTTATAAGTTAAGTAAAATGATTGATGATTACCGTTCAACGACTATTTCAAAAAATTTCATTATTAGTCAAGAAGATATTATTGAGCTTACGATTACTGATCATTTACTATGGCGTTGGAAAATTTACAACTTACTGCTTGGGTTCGAGTCATTGACAGTGAATGATGTAGGCTCACCACAAGATTCACGCCTAGGAGAATGGTATTATGGGTCGGGTAAAACCTTGTTAGGTAAAGAGCGTGCCTATATTGACTTAGAAAAACCGTTCATTCACGTACATGAAATCGCAAAAAAAGCGGTACAGGCATATAATAGTGGCAATAAAAATGATGCTGAAACATATTTAAAGGACATTACGAATGAATCATTTATTGTTATTGAAAAACTTAAAGAATTAAAACAAATATTTGTAGACGAGAAAAAACAATATATGCATTAATGCATATATTGTTCGGAAAAAGGGGCTTCCAATGATGGAAGCCCCTTTTTATAATGCGCACATAAATGTGATTGTTTGGTTGTTGCTATCATATAAGCACCATTCACGATGGCTTACAACGGAACCGACATTTACACCATATTGCTTTTCTTGAAGTGCAATCGGTTTACCGAATGTAATGTGAATGGGCAATTTTTTATTTTTATGGTAAAGGCCAGATTCGTGGCTATGGCCGAAGAAAAGAAGCTTCTTTTTAAAAGCAGGGAAGGTAGGCTGCCAATTGATGTTCCATTGAAATTGATGCCCATGCATTAGGGTGGCACCATCAATTTCAATTGTCTCAGGTAGTGTAGTAAAACGATCAATCCCTGTCACACTCGTAATACGCTCTTCTTGATTGCCACGAATAGAGGGGAATGTTAGCAATTTTTCAAAACCTTCTTCTACTACTGCTGCCTTTTGTAACGGCAAATCTGTAACGTTTTTCGCTTTTTTCTTGCTCACTGTACATTCATATAAATCACCGAGACCTATAATTTCAGCATCACTTGCTGTTTGTTGTATATGTGTTAGTACGGCCTTTGTATCTTCCATACTAGAATGTAAATCTCCTAAAAGTGCATAAATCATAGCAATCAAGCCTTTCTAAAAATAACTATAAAAGAATCATACACTTAATAGAAATTTATAGAAAAGCAATATGTATAAGTATATTTTGTGACAAAAATTGATATGACAGAAAATTGATAATCATTAACAAAATATTGATGAAATCTAGACTTTAGTCTAAAATTTCCGAAGAGTTATATTGAGATAGTTGTTTTGTAACACGAAAAAAATCATAACATCTTAGAAAAATACTGATGGTCAAGGAATTTTCATAATCATCGAAAAAGTACTGTGATAACATGGGAACATACATGAAGTTGGCGTATAATAAAGGCAATTAGAAATCGAAATAATAGAATTGAAGATAGTTATTATCTTCGAGCGAGATAGGAGCGAATTTCGCAGTGTGGACGAAATATAAACGCTTGCTTTTCATTTGTCTTATTGTGTTGATGCTTTCAGGCTGCAATCAGCAAACGAAAGAAGAAAAAAATAAATTAACAGTATTAACTGTTGAATTTTACAGTGGGGCACCAATTCCAGATTTATATTTAACCGTTACAGATTTGGCGACAGGTAAAGAGGTAGAGGATGCGCTTGGCTCTGTGGAGGGGGAGGCGACATTTTCGAAGTTAGTAGAAGGTAGAGAATATGCTGTAGCAGCGACGACTCTTGAAAATAGTGTGAGTGGAGAGGGATATACGACAATCGACACTTTTACATATGATCGAACAAAGCCGTATTATAAGCTGAAAACACATTTTTCACGTGGTGAGCAAGAGTTAGATGTTCCTATTATTATGCAAAACCCCGAGTTGCCGCATGGCTGTGAAATTACGTCTTTGACTGCGGTTTTAAATTATTATGGCATGGATGTCACAAAACTAGAAATGGCGGATAAGTATTTACCGAAGCAGGGGTTTAGAATGGTGAATGGACAGCGCTTTGGCCCAAATCCTGCCCATGCTTTTGCAGGTAATCCGCGTGACAAGCAAGATGGAATGTATGTTTTTGCGGCACCAATTGTTAAAGCAGCTGAAGCCGTAATTGCAGACAAGAAGTCGGTTTTACGTGTAACAGATATGAGTGGTCAATCAAAAGAAGAAATTTTAAAGCTTGTACAAGATGGAATACCAGTCGTTGTGTGGGTAACGCTTGATTTATCACCACCGAAATCTAATAAGGGGTGGATTTATGAAGGTGAAAGTGTGCAACGAAATGGTTATAGTAATCTGCATGCAGTTGTGTTAACAGGGCATTTAGATGAGAAAGTAGTTGTGATGGACCCACTAAAAGGGTATGTAACATACGATGAAGATAAGTTTTTTAAAAGCTACCTAGAACTTGGAACGCAAGCAGTAGCCGTTCATTGAAAAATCTCAGCGATATCGAAATCGCTGAGATTTTTTTGACTGCATGAACAAGATTACGCTTGAAATATGATACACTTACTAAAAAAATAAAAGCTAAAGTGAGTTGAACAATATGGTCATTGAACACGCTTTTTTACCGGTTTTATTGGGAGATGAAATGAATGCTTATGGCATGGCACGTGCCTTTTACGAGTCCTATGGCGTAAAACCACTTGCGTTAAATCATACAAATAGGGCGAAAATCCAGCAGAGTGATTTACTTTCGTTTCGTGAGATACAAAGACTTCATATTGAGGAACGATTTGTAATTGCATTAAAGGCTATAGCAGAAGAATTTGCTGAGAAAAAATTATTGCTTTTAGCATGTGATGAATTTTATGTTAAAAAAATTATCCAACATAAAGAGGAATTGTCGGAGCTGTATGAGATTCCTTATGTAGATGCACCGCTAGCTGAGCAGTTATTAACACGTAAAAACATGTATGAGCTCTGTGCAGAATACGGCTTTGAGTATCCAATGATGCATATTTGTACGGTCAATGATTATGAGGCGTTTGATGAACCTGTTGAGTATCCAGTTGTCATAAAGCCGATGAATATGACGAAGTATGAAGCCTGTATTTTCCCAGGTAAGAAAAAGGTTTATATTGCGTATAATGAGGAAGAGAAAAATGCGATTTTTCATGCTATTTACAAGGAATCGGCATATCGAGATGACTTGATGATACAGCAATATATTCCAGGGGATGACGCAAATATGCGTGTAGTAAATGCTTATGTTGGACAAGATTGCAAAGCCAAGTTACTATCTGTAGGAAACCCTATTTTAGAAGAGCATTCACCAGACGGAATTGGTCGATATGTCGCTATTATGACGACATATGATAAGGAACTTATGGATCGTGTGAAAACGTTTCTAGAGGCAATACAATTTCAAGGTTTCGCGACTTTTGACATGAAATACGATGACCGAGACGGACAGTATAAGTTGTTAAGCATTGAACTACATAATGAGCTTTCGAATTATTATGTAACGGCAAGTGGCTATAATTTAATGCAGTACGTAGCGGATGATTTTATTCGTGGTAGCAAGCAACCATTAACATACGTACAAAAGAGACATCTTTGGACGATTGTTCCTAACGGTGTATTATTTAAGTATGTATCTAATGAAAACCTTGTGATTGAAGCAAAAAGTTTAATTCGCCAAGGTTTAGCGACGGATTCTATTTTTAATTATAAAGATATGAATATGAAGCGCTGGATGAATATGACGCTCGATAATTTAAACTATTACCGTAAGTATAAGAAATATTTTAACAACAAAGGTCTGACTAACAAATGAAAAAACGAACTCTAGGTATAATTGGTGGCGTTGGTCCACTAGCAACGATGTTTATCGGTGAAATGATTGTAAGACGTACGAAAGCAACGAAAGATCAGGAACATGTGCATACCATTATTGATAATGATACAAACATCCCTGATCGTACTGCATATATTTTAGATAACACGAAGGAAAATCCGGTGCCAGTATTAATCGAAGATGCGAAAAAACTTGCATCTGTTGGAGCGGAAATGATTATGATTCCGTGTAATACTGCTCATACCTTTTACGAAGAATTAGCGGAAGGTTCGCCTGTGCCAGTGCTGCATATGATTCGTGAAACGGCAAAACGTGCACATGATTTAGGTGCCAAACGTGTAGGTATTTTAGCGACAACAGGTACATTAACATCTCGTATGTATCAAAATGCGTTACAAGAGTATGGGATTACACCAGTTGTACCGAATACCGACATGAAGGAAAAAGTAATGTCGATTATTTACGACTATGTAAAAGCTGGCAAAGATGTAACGAAAGAAGATTGGCAACCTATAGAGGATGCGATGCTAGCACTTAATTGTGATCGTATTATTTTAGGCTGTACAGAGCTTTCTATTGTCAACCGCGATTTAAAGCTTACAAAGAAATATATAGATTCACTTATTGTATTGGCGGAATGTGCAGTACTTGCATGTGGTTATGAATTAGTGGATTGACTTTATACAGCCTGAAGTTGAATAAAGTTAAAGCTTCAGGGGATAACACAGATGTTTTGTGCGCGAAAGCGAAGTGTAAGCCTCAAGTGTTTTTGGACACGCATTTGCTGTTGTAAATTTGATTAAGAACTCGCCTTTTCAATAAAGGCGAGTTTTTTACATGATTCAGCAAATGCTTGTGCATAGTTAGTGTGTTAAACTAGTGTCAAGTAGATAGAAAGTGGGAAGATATAATGTCAGTAATAAATTTATTAAATGAAGCATTACAAGCAAAGTGGAGTTTCGAAGAACCAATGAAAATCCAAGAAGAAATGCTTCCAGCAATGATTGAAGGAAAAGACATCGTAGCTGAATCACCAACAGGTTCAGGGAAAACGTTAGCATATGTATTACCTTTACTAAATAAAGTAAATGGTGCAAAAAAACAAACACAAGGCCTGATTGTAGCGCCATCACAAGAATTAGCGATGCAAATTGTTGAGGTTATTCGTGAATGGACAGCTGGTAGTGATATCACTGTGCAACAACTTATTGGTGGTGCAAACTCAGCACGTCAAATTGAAAAATTGAAGAAAAAACCGACGATCGTTGTTGGGACACCTGGTCGTCTAAACGAATTAGTACGTGCGGGCAAATTAAAGTTAAAAGAAGTTGAAACAGTTATTTTAGATGAATGTGACCAATTGTTAAGCCGTGAGTATCGTGTAGTGGTGAAATCATTTATCGAGAATGCTGCTTTTGGTCGCCAGGTAGTTGTGGTATCTGCAACAATAACTGAAGAAATTGAGCTAGTGGCAAGTCGTTTGATGATCGAGCCAGTACGTATAAAAATTAGACCTGAAGATATGGTGAAATTCGGCAAAGTTGTGCATTCATTTGTGAAGGTCGAAGAACGTGAAAAAACAGATCTCTTACGTCGTCTATCGCATACAGAAGGCCTACATGCATTAGCGTTCGTCAACAATATTGACCAGCTTTTAATGAAGGAAACGAAATTGCAATACCGTGCTGCACCAATCGTGACACTGCATTCAGATATGAAAAAAGAAGAACGTAAAAAGGCTTTAGACGCATTCCGTAAAGGGGAAGCACGTGTATTAATTGCCACTGACATTGCTGCACGAGGTTTAGATATTGCAGGTTTAACACATGTTATTCATGTCGATGTGCCTCGTACAATCGAACAGTATCTACATCGTTCTGGTCGTACGGGTCGTGCAGGGGCTGACGGTGAAGTATTAACACTACTTTCCTATAATGATGAAAAAACGTATAAAAAATGGACACGTGAAATTCCTGGAAAGCCTGTGCAAAAAATTTGGCATGATGGTGAGCTAATAGAAGGGAATTCTAAAACGGTCATAAAAAAGCGAGGGAAATAAGATGACATTTGAAGAAAAATTACAAGAATACGCAGAGCTAGCAGTAAAAGTTGGCGTTAATATTCAGCCAGGGCAGTACTTATTAGTAAATACATCTGTTGATGCATTAGATTTTGCACGTTTAGTGGTAAAAGAAGCTTATAAAGCTGGAGCAGGGCGTGTTCATGTCAATTTTTCGGATGGTCAAATTGACCGTGCTTATTTTGAAAATGCCTCAGAGGAAGAGTTCAATCGTTTTCCAGAGTGGGTTGTCAAAATGCGTGATGAACTAATTGAACGTAAAGGTGCACTTTTATGGATTGATGCGGCTGATCCTGATCTATTAACAGGTATTCAAGCAGATCGTTTATCAACACATCAAAAAGTTTCTGGTGAGGCATTAAAAAACTATCGCAATGCGGTCATGAAGGATTTAATCGCTTGGTCTATCGTGGCAGTACCATCAACAAAATGGGCAGCGAAAGTATTCCCTAATTTAAGCGTTGATGAGCAAGTACCTGCTCTTTGGGAAGCAATATTCAGAACAGTGCGTATTGGTGATGGAGATGCGGTTGAGAAATGGCGTAAACACGTCACAGATTTAGAATCGCGCGCTGCATTATTAAATGCGAAAAAATATGCGAAACTGCATTACACAGCGCCGGGTACAGATTTAACAATTGCACTAGCACCACAGCATAAATGGCTTACTGGTGGTAGTAAAACACCAGATGAGACGGTGTTTATTGCGAACATGCCTACGGAAGAAGTTTATACACTACCGATAAAGCAAGGTGTTAATGGTTATGTGAGTAATACGAAACCACTGGTGTATCAAGGCAACATTATTGATGAATTTAAGCTAACTTTTGAAGAAGGTAAAATTGTGAAGGCTGAAGCGCAGGTTGGTCAGGATTTGTTGCAGGAATTAATTACTGTCGACGAAGGTTCATGCTATTTAGGTGAGGTTGCTCTAGTGCCGCATGAATCACCAATTTCTGCTTCTGAAATTCTATATTTCAATACTTTATTTGACGAAAATGCGTCCAACCATTTAGCGATTGGTGAAGCTTATCCGACATGTTTAGAGGGTGGCCGTGATTTAGAAAAAGGTCAGTTAGAAGCGCTCGGAGCCAATATTTCTATGACACATGAGGATTTTATGATTGGCAGTAGTGATATGGATATTGACGGTATTTTACCTGATGGTACAGTAGAGCCGATTTTCCGTAAGGGTAACTGGGCGTTTTAACGTAACGACTTTACGCACATGAATAATGGATACTATGAGGTGAGCAGATGAAACGATTATTGAGCATAATAAGTATTGCTATACTTTCGGTGACGGTAGGCGTTTCATCTGCTTTTGCGTCTACTGAAAATTATATTGCAGTGGGTGATTCACTAGCTGCTGGTCAAACACCGCATCAGGAAATTGATGCTGGTTACGCCGATTTGATTGCGATGCGACTTAGTATGATAGGGCAGTTAAGCTATTATACGAAGGAACTCGCTTTCCCTGGTTTTACAACTGCAGATGTATTAGAACGAGTGCAGTCAGAGGAAGCGAGTGCATTATTAAAAAATGCAACGCTAATTACGATTTCTGCCGGAGCGAATGATTTATTGCGATTGGTACAAGTGAATCCGAATGCTGGGACTTTAGCATTTTCGCAGCTACAGGCAGATTATGCGTTGAATGTGGCAAGAAAAAACATGGCTGAAATTTTAGAAGAACTGCGAGTGCGTGCACCAAAAGCCGATGTGTATGTGATGGGTTATTATTTTGCATATCCTAATGTACATCCCTCACAAAAAGAGGGAACGAATGAACAACTTGTTCGATTGAATACCATTTTGCAACAACAAGCCGAGCAAGCAGGTGCGACTTATGTTAATGTGTATGATGCTTTTGGTTTAAATGGAGTCAATTATGTGCCTAATATAGCAGACGTCCATCCAAACTTTGAAGGCTATCGTCAAATGGCAAATGCATTCTTGAAAGCTTATACCGGAAATGAGGCACTTGCTATTCAACCTTCAGAGTTGCCAGAACCTAATCCAAAGACGTTTGAAGAAATTTTAGACATGCAACGTACAACGGAAACAGAAGTTGAATCAGATGAGGTAGCAGTCATTGTAGAAAAAAAGCTGCCATTACTAGGTTTTCAGAGATTTATAGAACGTAGGAAAGAGATTCTAGCAATTTGAATCTCTTTTCTTTATCTCATTTTAAGAACATATATTCTTGTTTGAATCGTGGTAAAATGGAAAAAAGAATGGAGGTACGATGAATGAAAATATTCCATACAGCGGATTGGCATTTAGGAAAGCTGGTTCAGGGTGTTTATATGACCGAAGATCAACACTATATTTTACATCAATTTATGCAAGCAATTGATGAGGAAAAGCCTGATGCCATAATTGTGGCGGGCGATTTATATGATCGATCAATGCCACCTGTAGAGGCAGTGAATTTACTAAATGATACGTTCGCTGAAATTGTGTTGGAGAAAAAAATTCCCGTATTAGCGATTGCGGGCAACCATGATAGCGCTGGACGTTTGAATTTCGGTAGTCGTTTAATGCGCAAGAGTGGGCTTCATATGGCGGGGCAGTTTACGAAAGATCATGCACCGATTGTTCTGTCAGATGAATTTGGTGATGTGCATTTTCACCTCGTTCCATTCGCAGAGCCTGCTGCGGTACGCACGATTTTAGCAGATGATACTATTCAGTCACATCAAGACGCTATGAAAAAAATAATAGCGCATATTGAAGAGACGATGGATACCTCAAAGCGTAATGTTTTCATCGGACATGCCTTTGTGACTAAGTACGGAAAAGAAGAAGAAAATACGAGTGATTCAGAGCGTCCCTTATCAATCGGTGGTTCCGAGTGCGTGGATGCAGCGCTATTCGAACATTTTAACTATACAGCACTTGGCCATTTACATAAGGCGCATTTTGTCTTGAATGAAACAATTCGTTATGCAGGTTCGCCGTTAAAGTACTCACTTTCGGAACACCTACATGAAAAAGGATTTTTAATCGTCGAGTTAGATGCCGAAGGGCAAGTAACGGTAGAAAAGCGCAAATTGATTCCGAGACGCAATTTACGTGTGGTGGAAGGCTTGATGGACGATTTACTACAGCTGACGCCAAGTGAGGATTATGTCTTTGTACGTTTAACGGACGACACACCAGTTTCTTCCCCAATGGAACGAATTCGTACCGTATTTCCGCATGCATTGCATATTGAACGCATGGCGGCCCATGCTGATTTATCACCTGAAATTCAAGCAATAGAAACGGAAAAAGTAGAGGATATTGATTTATTCCGTGTTTTTTATGAGGATATGGTCGGCGAACAGCCGGATAGTGAAACTGAGCGTTTATTTACTGATATGCTTCAAGAATTACTCGATGAAGAACGGGAGGTTGCTCAATGAAACCATTAAAATTAACCATTACTGCATTTGGCCCTTATAAAGATACAGAAGTCATTGATTTTGAGCAGCTAGGGGAACATCGATTATTTGCGATTTCAGGGAAAACCGGAGCTGGAAAAACAACCATATTTGATGCTATTTGCTATGCACTTTATGGTGCAGGAAGTGGTGAAGATCGTCAGGATACTGCGACATTACGCAGTGGCTTTGCAGAGGATGATGTATATACAGCGGTAGAGCTGATATTTGAAATGCGCGGGAAAACCTATCAAGTTTTACGTCAACCAGGTCATATTAAAGCAAAAAACAAAAGCATCACAGGTAAGAAGATAGAGCTGGCAGAAATTAAAGCAGGTGTCGCCGATTTTAGCATTGTTGAAAAGCAACAAACGAATGAGGTCGACAAAAAGTTGCAGGAAATCGTTGGTTTAACGAAGGATCAGTTTAGTCAAATTGTGATGTTGCCACAAGGTGAATTTCGTAAACTATTAACGTCTGATTCTACGAATAAAGAAGCGATTTTACGAAAAATCTTTAAAACAGACCGCTTTGGTGAGATGACGAAAAAGCTTGATGCAAAACGTAAGGAAGCAGAAAAAGATTTAGAGCGTGCCAAGCAATTAAAAGAGCATTTATTAGGGCAAATTGCAGGTGCTCTACCTCAACGTTCATCGCCACTTTTTGACTGCATCGCTAATAATACCGACAATATGCATCAACTCATGGCAGCACTTGAAACGGAACAAACTTTCTATACTGAAAATATTCAAATAGAGCAAAAGCGTTATGACGAGGCATATGCACTGCATCAAAAAGAGCAGGAGCATTACAGTATGGCAAAGGCGCTAAATGAACAATTTGAAGAACAAGCAAAACGTCAAATTCGACTTCAAGCACTTGAAAAGGACCGAAGTATTTATGCTGCAAAAGAACTGGAACTAAAAACAGCAGAGCGAGCAAATAGTTTACTTATTTTTGAACAACAATGTACAGATTTACGCGCTGATCAGGATCGAAAAGAACAAACCTATCAACAGGCGATCACAAAGCAGCAAACTGTTGAAGCACAACTTAAAGTGGCCCAAGAGGTGTTTGTACAAGAAGAAGCGAAAGAGCAGGAACGTCAGCAAGCTTTACAGCAAGAGCTGAAATTACAAGAGTTACTGCCGGCATTTGAGACGTATGAAACAAATCGCCGTCAATTACAAGCGTTAGAGCAAGATGTAATAACGGCTCGGCAAGCAGTAACTGACAATCAAGAAATGCTTGAGAAAGAGCAAGTACAATTACAACAACTTGCGCAAAGAATAACAGACTACGAATTACAACTTGAACCATACGAAACCTATTTAGAACAGCTACCAAAGCTTCGTGAGCAAGTAGCGTTACTGACACAGGTTGAGAAATACGAGAATACGATTGAATCTTCGAGTCATGATGTAAACATAGCGGTTACCCAGTATAAAAATTCAAAGCAAGTACTTCAACAGCTAGAACAAAAATGGATTGCCAATCAGGCGAGTATTTTGGCGGCAAAATTAGTAGCAGGCGATCCTTGCCCAGTATGTGGCAGTACGACACATCAAGTATCACCTTTTACTGAAGTAGAGGAGATTGATGAAGAGCGACTAGAAGAAATTCGAGAGTTGGTCCATGCAGAAGAGCGCCTATATTTTGAAAAGGAAGCGGCACTCAAATCGGCTAAACAACTGTATAAAGAAACCGATGAACAGCTAGCGTCTTTAAATATTTCAGTAACTGACCAACTTGATATTTTTGCATCCTTACAACATGTAGAGCAACAAATTTCCACTTTGAAAGTAGTTAGTGAACAATTGTCTTTAGTACGAACAAAGCAGAAAAATCTGTTTGAAGTAGCAGAGAGGTTGCAGGCGAAACAATTACAATTTGAACGACTTTTTGCAGAACGGTCAATGGAGCTAACAAAGCAACAGACGATCGTGGCGGAACAGCAAAAACATATTCCAGAAAATTTACAGTCACTACAGGCATTAAAGCGTGCAATTGATGATGCAGGTAAACATAAAATTGCGCTACAAACAGCATGGCAGGCAAGTCAGCAAAACTTACAGGTGACAAAAGAAGCGGCTAGTAATGCAACAACGGCAGTTGAGTTAGCAAAAAAAGCTTATGAGGAAGTAGTAGCAAACTTAAATCTAAAACGCGAGCAATTTGCAACGAGCATGAAGGATGTTGGATTTGAAAGCTATCAAGCATATGATGCAGCGAAAAGAAGCATCGAGCAAATTGACGAATTGCGTAAAGCTTGTAGTGACTACGAACAACTGCTTCACACATTGCAAGTGCAAATTTCTGAAGGAGCTAAACAGTTACAGGGCAAAGAGAAGCAAGATTTAGCCTTGATGGAAGCTGAGCTCGTAACGCTACGTGCGACTTACGAGGAAGCGTTTAATAGCCTGCAACGTACGAAAGGCTATGCGCAAGCTTGTGCGGACTTTGTCGTGAAATTAAAAGAGGCATCTGAAGAAATACAATCACTAGAAAAAGAAGCGGGGCGCGTTAAAGAACTGCATTCATTACTAAATGGTCAAAATGCGAAAAAAATATCCTTTGAACGTTATATTCAAATCAATTATTTAGATAAAATTACAGCAGCGGCTAATTTACGTCTGTATCATTTATCGAATGGGCAATTTGAGCTTCGCCGCTCGGATCGATTAGAAAAGCATGCGAAGCAAAGTGGGCTTGGACTGGATGTCTATGATGCCTATACTGATCAAATCCGTGATGTCAAAACATTGTCCGGTGGTGAGAAGTTTAATGCGTCATTAAGTCTTGCACTTGGTATGGCAGATGTTATTCAAAGCTTCCAAGGAAATATTCGCATTGAAACGATGTTTATCGATGAAGGTTTTGGTTCACTTGATGAAGAGGCATTAAATAAAGCAATTGATACATTGATTGATTTACAGGATTCTGGTCGGATGATTGGTGTTATTTCGCATGTGGCGGAGCTAAAAGCCGCAATGCCAGCAGTTTTACATGTTGAAAAAACATTGAGTGGATATAGTAAAACCCGTTTTGAAGTGAAATAAGAAAAGAGGCGCTTATCAAAAAGCGCCTCTTTTTTATAAATCGTCGATAATGATGTAGGTCATATACATTGGACCGTGTACGCCTACGACTAAAATCATCTCGATATCAGCAGAGTTACTTGGACCTGAAATGAAATTAATGCAAGAAGCTAATGTTTCCCCATTTTGTAATCGTTCACGAATTTGCATGGCAGCCTGTGTCATTCGAGGGACGATAGAGCTTTTTGGTATTAAAATAATCGACTTTGTTGGCAAGAAACTTACTGTACGACCGTGATTCGGGTTGCTAAATAGAACAGCTGTACCAGATTCGGCCAGTGTGATATCACTTATCGTAATCCCGATATTGGCCTTTTCTACAAGTGCTATATTCTCGCGCCCTACTGCCGGGTCCCAAGTATGTAGCTCGATTTGTTTTTCAGGTAATGTTTGTGTAAATAGTGATGTAAGACCGTACGCATCAAAACGTTCGTCTTGCCAAGCCATAATTGGACCACCACCGTTATCGGTAATGACTTTTTCCATCGTCGTAGCTAAATCAGCAGAGGATGTGACAATGCAGTTTGTATTAATACGTGTGCATTGTTTTTGCAAAACAGCTAATAGCTCATCCTGCGATAAATTTTGTAATGTTTTATGCTGCGGTGTATAACCCCATTGTGGACGTTCTACATGCTTAGGTGCAGCTGAACGTTGTAGCCTAGAAGATAATTGGCGTATAAAGGATTCGCGATTTTGGATAGTGCCTTTCATGATTAGTGGTCTCCTTTTTGTCGATTGTCGAACCAGTCACGGAAGCGTTCTTTTTTCGGTGCAGGGAATTCACGAATATCCGTCCAATTTTTTAATGGTCCAACGCCTTTTGAAATATGATCGCCTTTTGTCAATGGCTTTAAGGCACTTGACGCAACCTTGGATCCAAATTTATACATACCAGATGATGAAGAGCCCATGCCAAAGATAGACATTAGGAAGCGTTCTGAGATTGGCGCACGGCCTTCTTTTTCTACAATCGTTTGTCGATGCTTGTGCAGTAATTCATGCAATGGAATTTTCACTGGACATACATCGGTACAAGCCCCACAAAGTGTAGATGCGAATGGTAATTCCTTATATTCATCGTAGCCACCAAGTAATGGAGATAAGACGGCGCCAATTGGACCAGAGTAAATAGAACCATATGAATGGCCACCAACATGACGATAAACAGGGCAAATATTAGCGCAAGCGCCACAGCGAATACATTGTAAAATCGATTGGAATTCACTGCCTAAAATTTCAGAACGACCATTATCCACAATGACTAAGTGGAACTCTTCAGGACCATCTACATCGCCTTCTTGGCGGGGACCACTTAATACGGTTACATAGCTTGGAAGTTTTTGACCAACGGCACTTCGTGTTAGCATATTGACAAGCACTTCTAGCTCTTCAAAAGTTGGTACAAGCCGCTCCATACCCATTACTGTAATTTGTGTTTTTGGCAACGCTGTCGATAAATCTGCATTACCTTCGTTTGTTACGATGCAAACTGAGCCCGTTTCCGCCACTGCAAAGTTACAGCCAGTAATGCCGATATCCGCCGTTAAATAATCATCACGTAACATTTTACGCGCATGCTTTGTCAATTCTTCGGGACGTTCAGAACCTTCGTATTGATGATGGCGCTGGAAGCTTTCCTGTACCTGTTCTTTCTTACGGTGCAAAGCAGGGGCTACGATGTGTGAAGGTAAATCATCGTCGAGCTGTAAAATATACTCGCCTAAATCGGTTTCGACGACGCTACAGCCGACGTGTTTCTCTAAATAATGATTTAAGTCAATTTCCTCTGTTACCATCGACTTCGATTTGACGATTTTTTTTGCCTGCTTTTCCTTGGCAACATTTGCGATATAAGCTCGCGCGTCCTCAGCGGAGGCAGCAAAGAAAACATGACCACCTCGTGCTGCAACCTGGTCACTTAACTGTGTTAAATAATAGTCAAGATTTGCTAACACATGCTGACGAATTTCCTCACCAAGCGAGCGCCACTCTTCCCAGTTGCTAAGCTCCTCAACAGCCAATTGACGATTTTTCTCTAGACGATCTTGTGCCCCGGAAACAGCACTCCGCATAAAGGTATTTTGAATGCCTTCTCCAACTCGATTGTTAAATGGCTCATCGCCGACCTTCATTGGCATTATACATGCACCTCCGCGTTTCTAGAATTTAATATTTCAGCAATATGAAGTACTTGTACGTGTGCGCCCAATCGCTCTGCACGTCCACGAATATTCATTAAGCAGCCTTCATCTGCACCAACTATATATTTGGCACCCGTTTCGATAATATGCTGTACTTTTTCATCAACCATTTGCTCGGAAATAGGTGTCATTTTCACAGAGAATGTACCACCGAAGCCGCAGCAAGTTGTTTTGTTTGGTAGCTCTGTATACGTTAACCCTTTAACATTTTCTAGTAATGTTAAAGGCGCACTCTTCACACCAAGTAGACGCGTCATATGGCATGACATGTGATAGGTTACCTTGCCATTGAAGCTAGCGCCGACATCCGTAATGCCCAGTACATCGACGATAAATTGTGTTAGTTCATACGTTTTTTCAGCTAATCGTTTTGCGCGAGCGGCCCATTGACGATCATCTGCAAAAACTTTTTCATACTCACGGAACATATAAGCGCAAGAACCAGAAGGGCATACAACATATTCAGCATCGTCAAATGCTGTAATCATATTTTTCATCGCTTCCTTTGCATCTTTTACATAACCTGAGTTGTAGGCTGGTTGTCCACAACAAATTTGTCCGTTTGGAAAAATGACTTCACAGCCAAGATGTTCTAGAAGTTCTACAGTTGCTTTGCCCACATTTGTTTGAAACATATCGACTATACATGTCGCGAAAAGTGAGATTTTCATGTGCGTTCATCTCCTGCTGTTTAATGAATGTTAATGCCCTCAATACCTATTTATAATGCGAGGGGTATTCGTATTACGAGTAAATTAAGATAGCAGCAATTAGTGCTGGAATTGCAGCTACTAATGGTCCGATGACCGATACAAAAAATATGTGTTTGTAGGCATCTTTATGCGTTAATCCGATTACTGCAAGCACGGTAATAACCGCACCGTTATGAGGTAATGAATCTAAACTACCGGAAGCAATAGCGGCAATACGGTGAAGTGCCTCAGGGTCAACACCTAAATCTAAATACGTTTGAACGAACGTTTCCATCGCAATGCCAAGACCACCGGATGCCGTCCCTGTAATTCCTGCAAGTGCCGCAATGGCTACATAAAGGGAAATTAACGGGCTGCCAGGAATGTTTGCAAGCATTTCCGTTATTAAACCGAAGCCGGCTGTAGCGGCAATGACTGTACCATACCCGACATCAGCACTAGTATTGATGATTGGTAAAACGGTATTCGTTGCTCCGATGTTTATCGCCTGTAATTTGTTATCTATGTATTTCCAGAAGATAATCATAGCAATAAAAACAGTAAGCATTAACGTGTAGAGGATATCTACTTTAAATACGTTTAATGTGATGATTAAAAAGATTGGTGGGAAAATACTTAAGAAAAATGGCGGCAATTTTTTTACTGTTGCTTCAAATGCCTTTGAATCCTGTTTATCTGGATTTTTCATATTTTCATATGTTTCACCACGTGCCTCTGATTTTGCTAATTGACGTTTTAAATAGAAGCAGTTTAAAAGAATGATGGTAATGGTTGCGACGATTCCAACAACAGGTGCTGCTGTAGTAGTTGTACCTAAGTATTTTGTTGGGATAATATTTTGTACAGATGGTGAACCCGGAAGCATCGTCATCGTGAAGGTTGCTATTCCAAAGAAGAATGCTCCTGTAAACAAGTGCCACGGTATATTCAATTCTTTAAATAAAGGCTTAGCAATTGGTAAAATAGCGAAAATAACAACGTATGTATTAATACCACCTAGCGTTAAAAAGGAACAAATGATCACAATTGCCATCAGTGCATTGAATTTGTTACTGCGCCCCATAACGGTTAATAGCTTTTCAGCAATTGATCGTGCTGCACCACTGTCTTCCATAAATTTGCCGAAAATTGCAGCAAACAAGAAGATGAGATAATAATTTTTCATAAAGTTCATAAACCCGCTCATATAGTTCCCTTGTAGCGAATCTAAAATAGGCATTTGATTTAATAGTATTACGACTAAGCTGGCAATTGGTGCAATGATGATAATACTGAAACCGCGTAATGCTAAAAATATTAATAGTGCGAGTGAAGCAATAATCGTAAATAAACTCCATATTTCCATTGTTCTGAGGTCCTCCGTGTTTAACTTAAATATTCTGAAAATTCAACAAGCAGGATATAGTATAACAATGAATGCTATAAAAATACTATGTAAAAAACGACAAAGGTAGAGTGTATCATTTGTTCGTTTTGGCTAATTTGGCATTTAGTACGTTCGATTGCATATAGAGTGCTAAATTCAATTCGAACATAACTTGACCGTTTTTTTCATCAATATCTAGCAATGAAAAAATGGTCTGAAGCCTATATTTAATAGTGTTTATGTGCACAAAACACGCTTCCGCAGTTTGTTTGCGATTTTGATTGTGTGCAAAGTACAGTTTGAGCGTGTATAACAAATCGGTCTTGTGTTGATTGTCATATTTGATAATTGACCCAAGTTTCATCTCTATATATTCAGCCGTTTCCTGTGGATCGTTATTTAAAAAAAGTGTATAGGGTCCAAGTTTGTCATAGGACAAAATAAGTGGTGGTTGTTCAAGTGTTTGTAAATAGTCGATACACTTTTTCGCATCACGGTGCGAGCTTGTAATATTTTCAATCGATTCAAAAAGTCTTCCAAGACCTACATTAAAAGATAGGGAATTATATTTTTTTACATCTTTATCAATTAGCTCGAAAAATTGTTGAATACGTTCTTTAAATTGTTCAACAGGTATTTCTGGACTGTTCATAAATAAAAAGTGATAGTGCAAATCATGCTCCGAGATGAAAATCGAAAATGAAAATAGGCGTGTAACACGATACAGTAACTTGCTAAATTGTTGTTGCTGTTTTTTTGTTTGAACAACGCCGTAAGCATTTTCCTGAAGCTGTAACGTAGCGCATAAGAAATGCGTTGTTTGTTGTGCTTCTTGACGCTTATAAAAGGCATTAAAATCTAAATTTAAAAGCTGTTGCAACAAATAGCCGTCGTATTTGAAGGAAATTTCAAGCTCCTTTTCTTGCTCGGCTAACTGTAAGGCAAATAGAGCGCTTGCTTGTTCCACAGCAAATAAGTCAAGAGGGTCCATCTGTAAGTAATCGTGCATCGTAATGAGTAGCATACCTAGAACGCCACGCTCTGTATGAATAGGGAATAAGTAGCTCACATACATTTCTTGTTCTATTGAAATGTGGACTTGATGCTGCATGCATTGCTGTACTACTGAGTTAAGATCCTCTAATCGCTGCTCCCTCAAAAATTCTGCAGCGTGTTTTGCTGTCGTAGAGGATGCGACAAGTACATCATAAAAATCTGTCATAATTGCTACTGGTTGTCCAAGCAAAGAGGCTAGTGTATCTGTCATATCGCTGAGGCGACCTCGTGTTAAAGAAACACGTGTTAGAGCATCGTAAATTCGCTTTGATCGTTCATTTTGCGTGAATAGTTTTGCGTTTTCAATCGCAATAGAGGATTGATTGGCGAATGCTTGTAGCATCATTAAATCGTTATTTTCAAATTGTGTATCACCTGAAAAATTAACAATTGTTAAAACACCGATACATGAGTTGTATTTATCGAGAAGTGGGGCACAAACGGCGCTTTTTGGATAAGCAAAGTCACCAACTGCTTTAGTATAGTCTTCCTCATAGAGAGGGAATAAGTCGGACATGCTTTCTGTTACATCATCACTAGAATGGAACCTAAATGCTTTTTTTTGCGAAAATACTTTACCTGTCATTCCTTCGTTCGAGGCAAGATGAATTTTCTTCAAATAAGCGAGGTTATAGCCAATGGCATGCTTGGCAATCAGGCGATTTGTACGTGTATTTAGCATAAATAATACGCCTGCATCGGCACCGTCAATAACATGTAATACTTCACTCATCAGCTTTTCCAACACTTGATTAATGTCGAGCGTTGAGGTAAGTACTTGCGCTGCATTGACTAAGCTTAATAATTGTTTTTCTGTATTCATCGTAAACAGCCCCTTTATATATTGCTGATATTTATTGTAACTCTAAATGAGTAAATACCCTTAGGGAAATTACCAAAAATGAAAGCTCTCATAATGACGGGGAGTCAAGTAGCTCAACTTTGGTGGGAAGTCGCTCAACCTCGGGCCAAAGTCGCTCAACCTCGGTCTCAAGTCGCTCAACCTCTGTCCAAAGTCGCTCAACCTCAGTCTCAAGTCGCTCAACTTTGGTGGGAGGTCGCTCAACCTCGGCTCAAAGTCGCTTAACCCGACGTGGAGACAATCATATGCACACCGAAATCACCGATAGTTCTTCACCTGATAGATATTTAAATTAAATCTACTCATTATGAGTAGTAATCTAAATTTGAGGATGTATGTAGACAATAAAAGAGCCATCCCGCGAATTGGGGATAGCTTTAGTGAACACATTATTTTCTATATGTCTTTACTGAAGTAGGGGTCTTTCCTTTTTTTGCGGCAATTACTTTTTTGATGATGGGAATAACGATGGGTGCAAATTTTACAGCAGTTTTTACAACGTTTGTAACTTTCATTTTATACCAACTTCCTTTTATTATTATTTTTACCCACCTATTGTGTGGATGAAACATTAACGAATGACGCGCATGGCTTGCACAATATTCCAAATAACGATACCAAGTGATACTAGTAGGTAAATGACAAATCCAACAAGCCAGATAATGATGAATGAAGAATCGTAAGCACTAGGATCGTAGCCGCTAAATGATAGTGCAGAAAAGACGAATATGATAAAGAAGACGATACCAATAGCAACTGGAATTAAATGTGACATGAGTGCTCGGATAGAATGGCGCTTAACCTCACTATCTTTTGAGATAAAATAAACAATTAAAGGTACTATGAACGGTGCGAAAAAAATACTGAGATAACTAAATGCAGATAAGATTTTTTGATTCTCCATAGTAGTTGTCCCTCCTTTTTTAATATTTACGCATAAAAAATTGAAAAGTTTCAAAAAGATTTAATAAGCAAGCGGTTGTAATTACATAATTGTTTGCGTACAATGATGATGTTCGAACAAAAATCTAGATGTAACGACCACAAGGGGTGCCGATGATGTCGGCTGAGATTGGGCACGTAATGCCTTTACTCTTTGAACCTGTAAGTTAACACTTGCGTAGGGATTGTGGATAGAAACCGACACGTTTACGATGTGAGGCTCTGTCCTGGCATCGTTTTTTATTTTACCTATTATAGTAGATTGCCAGACAGCCCAATCAATAAAACAACTGATTTCTATTCCTGCTCTTGTATCCTACATCGGAACAAAGGAGAGAATACTGTTATGGACAAAAAAAGATTATTAATGCTGGTGGAAATTGCAATTTTCGCTGCGGTTGGGCTTGTACTCGACCAATTATCATTTAAAGTATGGGCACAAGGTGGCTCGGTTAGTCTTGTCATGGTGCCGATTGTATTAATGGCATTTCGCTGGGGAGTTGGTGCAGGTTTAACAACAGGGCTGCTCATTGGTGTTACGCAGACAATGTTCGGTGCATATATCGTGCACTGGTTACAAGGTTTCCTTGATTATGGTGTGGCATTTACAGTTGTTGGCTTAGCGGCGATTGTACGTAAGCCTGTACTTGATGCAGCTGTAAAAATGGAGAAGGTGAAAATGGCGATTTTTATTGTCATTGGAACTGTCATAGCGGGCTTTTTACGCTATGTAGCACATACATCTGCGGGCGCGGTGTTCTTTTCAGAATATGCTGGTGATCAAAATGCATGGATCTATTCAATTATTTACAACGGAACTTATATGCTACCAGCGACAATTTTAACAGCTGTTGCTTGCGTTCTTTTATTTACAGCAGCACCACAACTAATGCAACGAAAATCTTAACAAGTATGTCGCCCGTCTCCAATAAGGAACGGGCGTTTTATCTTTTTTAGCGGGTGTACAAACACCCGCTAAAAAGATAAAGCCTCCGGCGGATGTCACAGATTTTAAATTGAGCTTGCACAATTCAAAATCTGGACGCAATTAACTCGGATTCCTCATCTTTATGCTGTAGTTGTGATATATTAAAGAGTAGACATTAGTGATGAAAGGGACGTTTAAAATGATTGTAAAAACACAAGAAGAAATTGAAGCTTTTAAAAAAATAGGTCGTATTTGCGCTGAGATCCGTGAAGCCATGAAAGCCGCTACAAAGCCAGGTGTGACAACACTTGAACTAGATGAAATTGCCGGTCGTATGTTTGCAGAGCGAGGCGCTGTATCAGGTCCTAAAGCAGAATATGATTTCCCAGGTTACACTTGTATTAGTGTCAATGAGGAAGTAGCGCATGGTATGCCTGGTAGCCGTGTGATTCAAGAGGGCGACATCGTGAATATCGACGTATCGGGTTCTTTAGATGGTTATTTTGCAGATACAGGTATTTCATTTGTAGTCGGAGAAGGCTATGAAGAAAAAGAAAAACTTTGCCGCGTAGCGAAAAGTGCCTTTGATCGTGCAATGACAAAAGTTAAAGCAGGCTCAAAATTAAACCAAATCGGCAAGGCTGTTGAACGTGAAGCATATGCCAATGATTTAACAGTCATTATGAACTTAACAGGTCACGGAATAGGAAAGTCTTTACATGATGAACCGAGCCATATTTTAAACTATTACGATGCGTGGGATACGACGATTATGAAAGAGGGAATGGTGCTTGCAGTGGAGCCATTCATCTCTGCTAAAGCCGAGGCTATCGTTGAATCTGGTGATGGCTGGACATTTGTAACGCCAGACAAATCATTAGTTGCACAAATTGAGCATTCGATCATCGTCACAAAAGGTGCACCAATCATTTTAACTACATTAGATGAAGAATAAGATAAATCCCGTACACCAAATTATTTTTGGTATGCGGGATTTTTTTTGATAAATAATATTCCAACGAGCAAAACACCACATAAAAAAAGTGCTGCTGTTGTCACGAGTAGTTCATCAAAGCCATTATGCAATGCTATGCCAATATAAGCCCAGATGAAGACACTAGGATACGCAATATCGAAATGATGGAAGCGGATATGTAAAGCAATTGCCGTACCGACTGTTAATAAAATAACAGCCCATAGTGGATTGCTTAAGCCAAAACCATTCCAACTATATGAAGTTAAAGTAAAACTAAAATTTGTCATGAGTAAAAACGTTGTCCATGCAAAAAAAATAGACACCGGAACACGACCAGTAAGCTTATTATTGCTGAGTGGATACGTATTATACAGCATATATAAGTAAATCAATAACATGAACGTGACGATTAATGAAGCGACAAAAAGTTCCTGATGCCAGAAGATAATCGTCATTATTTGCAGTATACATATGCTGCCAAATAGCGTACCTTGCTTGGTAGGCAGCCTCTTTTGCGAGTGCTGACTTTTCAGATTCATAACTAACCAATAACCAAGTAATATAAAAATCACAATCCAAATAACATAACTAACATTTAAAGGGGCAAACATAACCGGAAAGCGGTTAGAGATTTCTAATGAAGATTGACCGTTTATTTTTATGAAATAGGATGAAAAGGTTAGGGTGAGTACGACAATATACGAAATTGTCATAAAAATAAATTGAGGCATGAGGTCCTCTCCCTTCCTGTTAAATTGTATAGGGAAAAAGCTAATAAGTATATGATTGTCACAGAATTTCTATTTTATTATAGCGAAAATTGCATCTGAAGTATTATGCTAATTCACTTTAATTATCTACAATTTACCATTTATGTATTCAAGGTTAATCTTCTCTAGTACAATGAGAGTAACCAAAAACGGGGAGGGTATTAAATGGCTCAAACTATTAAAAATTTAGATTTATCGATTGAACTAGATAAAAAAATGTACAAAAAGAAATTAAAAGTACTTCAATATGAAATGCTAAATGCCCAACAATTTTTACTGAACAATAAAATTGGTCTTATTCTTGTTTTTGAAGGCATGGATGCTGCAGGTAAAGGGGGAGCTATTAAACGTCTAATCGAACGTGTAGACCCACGTGGTTATGTCGTACATCCAATTGCTGCACCACAGCCACATGAACTTCGTTATAACTATTTACAGCGTTTCTGGCGTAAATTACCACAACACGGGCAAATCGCAATTTTCGACCGTTCATGGTATGGACGAGTGCTTGTAGAGCGCACTGAGGGCTTTGCAGCAAAGGAAGAGTGGTCTCGTGCGTATGATGAAATAAATAACTTTGAAAAGTTACTTACTGACGGAGATTACATAGTCGTGAAATTCTGGTTACACGTATCAGATGAAGAACAATTAAAGCGTTTTAAAGAGAGAGAACAAGACCCATATAAGGCGTGGAAGCTAACGGATGAAGACTGGCGAAACCGTGAAAAAACGCCACAGTATGTAGAAGCAGCTAATGAGATGTTTGCGAAAACAGATAAGAAAAATGCGCCATGGATTTTAGTAGCAGGTGACGATAAAAAACATGCGCGTGTACAAGTGTTACAAGAAACAATTGCTCAAATCGAGCGTGAGGCTCAAAAACGTGGCTTGCATTTAACAAATATTTTAGAAGCACCAGAATCATCAAACTTGGTAAATGTGTGATCCGAAAAAATAATATTAGAGATGTTACTGTAACTAAACAATAAATTGATTTAGTTGTAGCAGCATCTTTTTTTTCATACAATTAAAAGTATATTGACAATTATCGGAAGGTTTGTGTGGAGATATGGTATTAAAAATTTGGAACTTACTAAGGAAAAAGGGTGGAAATGTGGTATCGATTGAGGGGAAGAAATGCTACGTTCGAACATTCCAAGAAAAAGATGCACGGAATCTAACAGGTCTCGTAAGTCGCAACAAATACTTTTGGTCTACATATGAACCACTGAATCGACCTGAATACTATACAGTAGATACGCAATATAAAAAAATTCAAGAAAGCTTATATTTAATGAGCTCGCAACGGGAGTTTACATTTGGTATTTACGCGCTTGGTACAAAGGATTTAATTGGGCACATCGCACTTTATTCAGTGAAGCGACTGCCTTATTCGAGTGCATTTGTAGGCTATGCGATGGATGAGACATATGTAGGAAAGGGAATTGTGACGGAGGCCGTAGAACTAATCGTCCGTTTTGCTTTTGAGCAAGTCGGTTTACATCGTGTTGAGGCATATGTAGCACCAGAAAATAAGGCTTCCATTCGAGTGCTTGAAAAAGCAGGATTTCAACAGGAGGGCTTATTGCGAAAGCTATTGTATATTAACGGCAAATGGGTAGATCACTATATGTATGCACGCTTAGATGAGTGATTTTGAAAAAAAGATGTGACTATCCGAGAGTTCGACGGATAGTCACATCTTTTTTATTATTTAGAACCGTCAGCGATTAAATCAAGACGTCCTGTATTTGGATCGATAACTAGACCGTGAACGGGAATGCTTTTTACCATTAAAGGGTGATTGCGAATTGTGTCGACACTTTTTACAACACTTGTCGCTACGTCACCAAAGCCGCGTAAAAAGTCTTTTAAATCAATACCAGAATACTCCATCATTTTAATCGTTTCAGTGCTTACCCCTCGATCTACCATCTTACCAAGCATTAGCTCCGGATCGATGGCGCTCATACCGCAATCATAATGACCGACAACATAGACCTCATCTGCTTGTAATTCGTAAACAGCAACAAGTAAACTACGCATCACCGCACCGAATGGGTGGCTAATTAATGCGCCGGCACTTTTTACGATTTTCACATCGCCATTTCGTAAATTCATTGCTTTAGGTAAAAGCTCTACAAGGCGAGTATCCATACAAGATAATACAACAATATGTTTATCTGGATATTTTGTTGTTATAAAAGGTTCATATTTTTTCTCTTGAACAAAATCTTCATTAAATTCTAGAATATCTTTTAACATTGTCATGAAATTTGCTCCCTTCCCTACAGAAATATTTTAGAGCAAAATTTTGAATACGCAAATAATAATGACAATATTCACGCAATTTTGCGAAGAAAAAAGAAGTTTAGTAATTTATCAGGCGTGTTGATTAATCGATTTTATCCATTCCTATTAAAGTGATAGGTTGACTTCCGCTACGATCAACTAAAAAACATAGTAATTTACGTTAGTTTGGAATATAAAACAACAAAGTTCCTGACAAATAACAACAAAATATTTCCCTAAATAATACACTAATTAATTTATATTAGTATATCGAATTAACGATAATAAATATATGATACATAAAAAAAGAAAAAACAGCTACGAAAAGTAGCTGTTTTAACATTTTTTAGAATTTTTCTGATGGTTTTGGATCTACAATTACTGAAGATTTAGAATCTAATCCTACTTGTAGATAGTGAATGAAGAATGCAGTTGCAATTAATAGAACGGCTGAAAAGCCAAGTACAGTTGTTAAGAACATAGTTAAAAACTCCTCTCTACTAGATAATCAACTTTCATTTATTGCAATTATACAATAGATTGTCATAAAAAAGTAAGGATAATTTATGAAATCCATAAATTCCGATTTTTAGGAGTTTGTTTAATGGTCTTATAGATTACCTTAGCGGAATAGTGGTTCAGATTAACTATTAAGCAAAATTTTGCTCAGTAAGCTATTCATGCTTCTGTATTTTTTAAAAAGGGTAGAAATTTCACGGTTCTTTAGTTTTAATTTTTTAACGAGTTTGAACAAATTTATTGTCAGAGAAATGAACAATAACAGGTTTTGTACCATTTCAGTATAGTATTTTAGTAATTAAATTATGTTTTTTTTAGTTATCAGTCTAACCGCTCATATAGATGCACTATCGATTTTAGGTATTTAATCCTGTTTTTACAGCTAATTCGACATGGCATAGTGAATTTTTGTCAAATGATAATAACAAATTCTTAATTCCTTATGAATATGTACAAATTGGTGTATTATTCTTAATTCAATATAATCAAATATAGTCAAAATTCAAAGAAATAGCATTTATGGCATCGATTAATTGTTAAAATACATTTATACTATATTTAATAATATGGAAAAATAAATCGAAGCCAGTAGTAATGGAAGGTTTGGAGGTTCTGGAATGGATATATCGTCAGTAGTAGGGGTAGTTATAGCGTTTGTCGCGTTATTAACAGGGATGGTGATGAAAGGGGTAAGTTTAACTGCACTAGCAAACCCCGCGGCTATTTTAATTATCATCTTTGGTACATTAGCTGCTGTAACCATCGCCTTCCCTATGAAGGAATTAAAACGAGTACCAAAATTATTTAAAATTCTTTTCAAAGAAACAAAATTAGCAGATGATATTGAAATCATTAAAATGTTTTCGCAATGGGCTGATTTAGCACGTCGTGAGGGTTTACTTGCACTTGAAAGTAAAGCTTCTGAAGTGGAAGACCCATTCTTGAAAAATGGTCTGACTTTAGCCATTGATGGTCAAAATGCTGACTATATTCGTGATGTCTTAACGGAAGAAGTAGAAGCGATGGAAGATCGCCATACAAGTGGTGCTGCAATTTTCTCACAAGCAGGTACATATGCCCCGACACTTGGGGTACTTGGTGCGGTAGTAGGATTAATCGCCGCATTAGCAGATATGAATGATATTGAAAAATTAGGACATGCAATTTCGGCAGCCTTTGTTGCTACTTTACTTGGTATTTTTACCGGTTATGTATTATGGCATCCATTTGCAAATAAATTGAAGCGTAAATCTTCAGTTGAAGTAAAACAAAAACGAATGATGGTTGAGGGAATCCTTTCTGTTTTAGAAGGGGAAGCGCCTCGTGTTATCGAACAAAAATTATCTTCTTATTTAACGATGGAAGAACGTCGTAAAATTACGGGTGAAAGCGGGGAGGGCGGCCTTGGCAAAGAGAGCTAAGAAGCATAAACACGAAGAACATATGGATGAGTCTTGGCTAGTACCGTATGCAGATGTTTTAACGCTGTTACTAGCACTATTCATCGTATTATTTGCATCAAGTTCTGTCGATCAAGTGAAGTTAGAACGAATGTCAGCAGTATTCACGCAGGTTTTTGATGGTGGGACAGGCTTTTTAGAACAATCCTCACCTATAGAAACGCCTAATGCAGAGAGTGACGAAGTGTCACAACAAACTTCAGCTTATTTAAAGGATCAACAGGAACTAGCTGAGATTAAGGACAGTGTTGATAATTTCATCGCGGTCAATGAAATGGAAGGCCAGTTTGCAACAGAAATGACAGAAGAAGGTTTGTTGGTAACGATTCGTGATAGTATACTATTCGACTCAGGTAAAGAAGAAATTAAACCAGAATATATTCCGACTATTCAAGAGCTTGCGGGCGTATTAGTATCCGATCCTGCTCGTAATATTGTCATTACAGGGCATACAGATAATGTTCCAGCAGGACCAAACTACTCGTCAAATATAGAGTTATCAGTAATGCGTGCTTCAGAATTCTATATGGTTCTAATAAATAGTAACGAACAGCTAGATTCTAAGAAAATTAGCGTTAGAGGTTACGGTGAGGATAGTGCCATTGCACCAAATGATACGGCTGAAGGTCGGGCGAAAAACCGCCGTGTAGAAGTATTGATTCAGCCATTTGTCGCGGAAGATGGTTCATCCACAACGAATACGCAATAAAAAAAAGCTATTAGCAACAGGCTCTATGCCGGGGCTAATAGCTTTTCGTTATTTGCGCAGTGAGCCTAATTCTGCAACGATTGCTTGCATTTCACTAGGGCTAAATGAATCGCGTTTCATGACCATTTCATATAAGTAGACTAAATCCTCATAATTGGCTTCATTGAAATTCTCTGATTTCATTGCATCTACATTGACCATGCGAAGTTTATCTTTCATTTGCTCAACCATATAGATAACATTTTCTTTTGATGGTGTTGATAAATTCATTCGTTTAAACCTACCTTTCGTAGTCCTCGCCAATATCATTTCATTGAATAAAAAAATTGTCAATACTGTATTCGAGCTTCGCTTTAAAAACATCCTGATTTTGGGTAGAATAAAGGAAGTTAGTTGTTTATTTATCATTTATAAGGGAATATATTAAGACAAGTAGGAGGTATTCCATATGGGACAAAGTAAATTATTAGCATCAATCGTTGTTGGCGCAGCAGTAGGTGCCGCACTTAGTATGCTTGATCGTACGACACGTGAAAAAACAATTGCTTCTACGAAAAGAATTTCTGAGACAGTATCGTATTACGCAGCGAACCGTGAAGAGTTGCAGGAGCTTATCCAAGAAAAAGTGACTGCAGCCCAATCATTTTATGAAAGTGCATCAGAGAACGTCAATATGTTAGTCGAAAAAGCGGATGAGTTTAAAGAGTTTCCTTCCACAATTCAAGATATGATAAGTGATACGAAATCTGCCTTCTCTTCATCAGATAAAGAATAAGTCTATCTTCATTCAGTAGAAAAATCCCACCTTTATAGGTGATGAGATTAATGAGGGGTCAGTCTTTTATCAGTGAATGTACAAACGCTGACTGAATGAAGATAAATCCTCTGGCGGATGTCACAGATTTTGAAAGGAGCGAATTGTGCAAGCACAATTCAAAATCTGGACGCTATTTCGCCGAGGCGAAATAGATAGTAAAGGAGGAGAACTGCATGGAAAAGAAAAAGACGTCTGCAAATGCGGCGCTAGGATTCGTTAAATCCTTTGTCTCAGCAAACGAAACAACTTTAGATATCACGACTCCTAAGGGTTTTGTGCAAGACATAGTGCTTCGCATACAGCGAGTTGAAATATCTGCACTTGGTGCCCAGCTAGCCTATTTCTTTTTATTATCCTTCTTTCCGATGCTAATCTTCCTAGTGACGTTATTGCCATATTTAAATTTAGAAACAGAGCTCGTGTATTCAACTTTAGTGAATATAATGCCCGATGAAGTATATAGGCTAATTGAAAGTACGCTAAATGAGATCTTAACGAATCGTAATAGTAGTTTATTATCAATAGGGATCATTGGTACGATATGGTCTGCTTCGAAAGGAATTAATGCGCTGTTCCGAGCATTAAATAAAGCCTATGATACGGAAGGTAGAGTAGGAATTGTGAATAGGGGATTATCGCTCGTATTTACAATTGCACTTGTAGTTGTTGTGGGTGTTGCGCTATTACTACCTGTTTTCGGTCAGCAAATTGGACACTTTTTGTTTTCAATTGTCGGAGTTGAAGAGCAATTTGTGATGTTTTGGAAAAATATACGCTGGACAATGCCACTATTGCTTATTTTTTTAGTCTTATTAGGACTTTACTGGTTTATCCCTAATACAGATCCGCGTCAAAAAATAATGGGCGTGTGGCCCGGTGCAATCTTTTCTACACTAGCCTGGCTAGTCTTAACATATGGCTTTTCTTTTTATATTAGTAATTTTGCGAATTATTCTGCTACATATGGCAGTATTGGTGGCGTCATTATTTTAATGCTGTGGTTGTATTTCACCGGCATGGTTTTGATTTTTGGAGCAGTGTTAAATGCTACTATGCAAAAAAGAGCCCTACAAAAAGAGTTAAACAAGCATCGGAGAACACCTGAATTTTGACCTTTTAACTATGTTAAAACAGCCTTGCATCACGATTGTGTGATAGCAAGGCTGTTTGGTGTTAAATATTTTTATTGAGCATGCGTAAGCTATTTAAAATAACGAGGATTGTACTGCCCTCATGACCGATAACACCTAGTGGTAAATCGACAACTTGTAAAAAGTTAGAGGCAATTAACAATGTAATGACTCCGATAGAAAAGACTATATTTTGTTTTACAATACGTTGCATTTTGCGTGATAAACGAATGGCATAAGCAATTTTAGATAAGTCACTTTTCATTAATACAACGTCGGCTGTTTCAAGTGCAACGTCTGTTCCTTCTCCCATGGCAATACCTGTTGTGGCTGTTGCAAGAGCAGGGGCATCGTTAATGCCATCACCAACCATACCAACATGATTGTAGTGACCAAGTAGACGTTTCATCTCAGTGACTTTTGTTTCTGGTAAGCACTCTGCTACGTATTCAGTAACGCCTGCTTCCTTCGCAATAACTTTCGCAGTTTTTTCATTGTCGCCTGTCAGCATAACCACATCAATATGAAGTTCTTTTAGCAGTGCGATTGCATGTTTCGCTTCATCACGAACGGTATCTTTTAATGCGGCAAGTGCGATAATGCCCGTATGATCACGAATGAAAATAACCGTTTTTCCTTCAGCGGCAAGTGTTGATGCTGCGCCGTTAGCGAAGGAATTTGCTTCATCTTCACCAACGAAGTCAGGTTTACCTACTAAATATTCAGTCCCATCGACAAAGCCTTTCATACCCCAACCAGGAATATCTTCAATGTTAGCCTGTGGAAAATGTGTGATGCCCTCTGCTTTCGCATACATAGTAATAGCTTGTGCGAGTGGGTGATTGGATTGTGCTTCAACGCCTGCTAGTAGTGCAATCGTTTGTTTTTTCTCTAAACCATCACGCACTATAAAATCTGTAACGACAGGCTTTCCTTGTGTCAGTGTGCCTGTTTTATCCACGGCTAACGCTTTTAACACGCTTAAATTTTCTAGATGTAAACCGCCTTTAAAGAGAATACCGTTTTTTGCGCCATTCGAAATAGCAGCAAGTGTCGCTGGCATAATTGAAGCAACGAGCGCGCACGGTGATGCGACAACCAAGAGTACCATTGCGCGGTAAAATGTCGTTGTCCAGTCCCAGCCTAGTAAAAAGTGGGGAAGGAACATCATGAGTGCTACAGCAAGTAATACAAATTTTACGTAAGTACCTTCAAATTTTTCGATAAATTGCTGAGATGGTGATTTTTCACTTTGTGCAGTTTGCACAAGTGTAATAATTTTTTGGAATAATGTTTCTGAGTTTGGTTTTGTCATTTCCATCGTAATGGCACCATTTAAATTTACTGTTCCAGCGAAAACTTCATCGCCTTCACGTTTTACAACAGGTAATGACTCACCGCTAATGGCTGCTTCATCAATAGATGATTGCCCTTTGAAGATAATTCCGTCAGCTGGTACACGTTCACCTGGTTTAATAAGTAGATGATCACCGATCTTTAATGTAGAAACTGCCACTTTCATTGGTTCGAATCCACCACGTACAAGCCAAGCTTCTTCAGGTTGCAAATTCATGAGTGCAGAAATTTCACGATGACTTTTATTCATCGCATAGGTTTCTAAAGCGCCGCTTACTGCGAAAATGAAAATAAGAATTGCACCTTCAGTCCAATAGCCAATTGCAGCAGAACCGATTGCAGCTAAAACCATAAGTAGTTCCACATTTAATTTCTTTTCTACAATTGTTTCTTTAATACCTTCTTTAGCTTTCGCAAAACCACCAACACAAAAAGCAATTACATATAATAGAACGGAAGCAGTTATTTGACCGCTCGTATCTAATCGCCATGCCAGCAAGATAAATAACCCCGCGACAAGAGCAGCGATTAGTTCTGCATGTTCTTTTGTTTTCTCAATTAAACTAACATTTTCTCGATTGGAGTATTCCATTCGTATCCCTCCTGATAATGAAAATCAATATCATAAACCTTATAAAATAGTAATACTGGCATATCTGTGTGATTTGCCAGTACTTTTGTGATTTATATTCTAATTTAGAATTATTATAACAAAGCGTTTTGAGAAATGGAAGTGGGAGGTTAGCTTAATCGACAAAAAAGGAATAAACGCATTTGGCACGCTTATTCCTTACAGTAAATAGCTATTTGTTTTATATAGTAGAAATAATTTATTCTAATCAAAAAATTGCATTATTTATAAATTGGATTTTTTAGAAAACTGGTTTTGTGGTGTGGCTGTCGCTCTGCTTTCGCCACAGCAAAATCAGTTTCATTTATTTCAAAATATCTCTTGATTATAGAGAGAATTTATTTTTAGAATACGCGTTCTGCGTGTTTAGATAATTTATCTAATGAAGATTTGTCTACATCAGCGTGTAATGAGTTCCCGTGAGAGTCCATTGTTACTACCGCTGTGAAGCCTTCCACGTTTAAGTGCCACATTGCTTCAGGAATACCGAATTCCATTAGGTCAACGCCGTCTACGCCTTTAATGCAGTCTGCGTAGTATTGAGCTGCACCGCCGATAGCGTTTAAGTAAACACCACCGTGTTCGCCTAGAGCTTTCAGAGTTTTTGGACCCATACCGCCTTTACCGATGACAGCACGGATACCGAATTTTTTCATGATGTCACCTTGGTATGGCTCCTCGCGAATTGAAGTTGTTGGACCAGCAGCTTTTACTGTCCAGTTGCCTTCTGCGTCTTTTGCCATTACTGGACCACAGTGATAAATAACTTGTCCGTTAAGATCTACTGGTGCATCGTGGCTCATTAAGTGATGGTGGATTGCGTCACGGCCAGTGAACATACGACCCGTGATGGATACAACGTCACCAACTTTTAATGCACGAATTTGTTCTTCAGTAATAGGTGCAGTAAGTTCTACAACATCTGTTGAAGTTTCTTCTGTCGTTGCAGCAACTTGCTCGTCTTTGAACGTGATTTTTTCGCCATCTTGGTAGTGCCACTTGATGATTTCGCCAGTTTCAGGGTTGATGTCGATAGCCATACGACGGTATGCCCAGCAGTTATACGCTACAGATACGTAGAATGAAGCAGGGATACGGTGCATAACACCAATTTTACAGCCAAGTAAAGTTGCTTCACCGCCGAAGCCCATTGTTCCAATACCAAATGTATTTGAAGTTTTCACAACATAGTCTTCTAATTGTGCAAGCTCTGGATTTGGATTTGTATCTTCTACATGACGGAATAACTGTTCTTTAGCTAAATCGTAGCCAGAAGAACGGTCACCACCGATACCTACGCCGATGAAGCCAGCAGAACAGCCTTGACCTTGTGCTTGGTAGACAGAGTGAAGGATACATTTACGGATACCATCTAAGTCACGGCCAGCGCGTCCAAGACCTTCAAGTTCTGTTGGTAGGCTATATTGGATGTTTTTGTTTTCACAGCCGCCACCTTTAAGGATTAACTTAATCGTAATGTAATCGTTTTCCCATTGTTCGAATTTCATAACAGGTAGGCCTTCACCAATGTTGTTACCGCTATTTTCGCCAGTTAATGAATCAACAGCATTTGGACGTAATTTAGCATCAGCAGATGTGTCAATAATTGCTTTTTTGATTGCTGCTTTAATCTCTAATTGATTTACGCCAACAGGAGTGTAAATCTTAAATGTTGGTAGACCAGTATCTTGACAGATTGGTGATACATTGTCTTCCGCCATTGCGATATTATTAGAGATTGTGTCTAAGCTCATTGCAGCGCGAGTGCCAGCATTTTCTGACTCTTTTGCTTTTTTAATTGCACGACGTACGTCTTTCGGTAAATTTGTAGATGTTTCAGTCACTAAATCGTAAAGACTTTTCTCCAAAGCTTGTAAATTCATTGGTATTGCCCCCCATAAAAAAATTGATTATTTCCACATCATATTATACTCTGTTAGACAATTTAAAAAAAGAGCGTCTGTAGTCGAATTTGGAATAATATATAAATAAAAGCGCAAGTAGCATTAGCTAACTTGCGCTTTTAATCATAAATATTTTAGGTATTCGCGCCATTTCACGAGGCTCACACCAAGTGAGTCAATTCGACAGTAACAGGCGTAAATATCTTATTATATTATTGTTCACGAGCGTTAAATTGCTCCATTTTGTCTTCTAAATCATCCATCATTTGAATTAAGCGATCGATGTCTTCTAATTCAGTCGTTTCAGGATCAATAGCATCTAGGACTTCTAAAAAGATTTCAAGACGTTCTTTTAAGTAAGTTACTTGTTGTTCTTTATCAGTAATTGGCTTTGACATGCGTACACCTCATTTCGTCCTTTTCATAGTAGCGGATTTCAACGGAAATTTCAACGTCTATGATAAATGCAAGTAGTTGGAAAATGATTGGGCCTTAGTAATTATTTTGTGAATTTAAATAAACTGAATATTTACATTATTGAGGTCGTGTGTTAATGTTGTATTAAGAACAAGTAAAGGAGCTGGTGAAGAACAAACAATGAACTCTAACTCGAAAAGGAGGGAGTTTAAACAAGTACTCGGCCATATTAAAAGCCGATATTCGTGTTTATACAAGCTGAAATGGATATAAGTATTAGTTAGGCCTTAGCGTCAATTCACATATGGTGAGCGCTAAGGCTTTTTGATGTGTCTTGGCGACGATAACATTATTGGGGCATACATGCATTATTTCTTAGACTACAACAGAAGTCGTTTTACCTTTTTTATGGACTTTACTTAGCGTATGCAAAAAACGATAGCTTTCTTTTACATATTGTACTTGTACAGATATGAATGGTATTCGGGAAAAAAATAAGCGATCACTGACGGTTTAATGTCGTGGTCGCTTTTGTAGGTAAAATAAAAGAGCGGGGCTCATCCACCCGCTCAAAAAACAAAAAACGCCCAGCAAATCCGTGCTGTTATGGCGTTTTTTGGTGTGACACGGATATTACATCCATGCCACGTAGGTTTGGCACCTAGTTTGTAATTATACAGGTTATTGAACAAAATGCAAATATAATTATAGAAGTACTAATTTCTAAATATAGGGTTTGAATGCTCAATCTGACACCTGTTATATAGGGTAAATAAACTTTCAATTAGAAGAGGAAAATTAGTTCAACTCAACAGATACAAAAAAGTGGGGAAATATAATGAGCGTTATATTGAAATACAGAAGGAGATGGTTGAGCAACCTTTGGGTAGCATTGTTGTTAGGCGGTTCTGGTACCTGAACAAGAGGCTACGGCTAATATTTATCCTGGGGTGACGGCAGCGAAGGTGGGAGATGAAATATAGATTGCATAGGGGATTTACTATCCATAAAATAATAATACGCGGATGGAACTTACACATTTTATATCACAAGTGTTATGAAAGATAAAGATGGAAACCACTTGTAAGAACCCATTAAGAGGATAAACGATGAACATATCTTGATCCTGCTGTTTTAAAAGATTTGTTTCTTTAATTGGTCTGACGAAATTGGGTGAATACGCAACAAATATAATATAACTAAAAAAAGAGGCATCCTAATGAAAGGATGCCTCTTTTGTGTTTACATCATTAAAAATTAAAGTTTTACGATGTTTGTAGCTTGTGGTCCACGTTGGCCGTCTTCTACTGAGAATTCAACTTTTTGACCTTCGTCAAGTGATTTGAAACCGTCACCTTGGATAGCTGAGAAGTGAGCGAATACGTCGTTTCCGCCTTCAACTTCGATGAAACCGAAACCTTTTTCTGCGTTAAACCATTTTACTGTACCTTGTTGTGTCATTTAAATGACCTCCATTAATTGTATTAAATAATATCATATTTCTTCAAAAGAAAAAAATTCACATATTACAAAAAGTATCGAATAAAACATGATTACTCTTTGTAATATGTGAATTCATTGTTTCTTCGTTAACGATCTTATTACATTTATTATATAATAAAAAATCGCATTTGTCTAGTGCAAAGAAAACTAATTTGCTATCAACAGTACATCATAGTTAAATTAGTTCAATTCTGAAGTTACTTCAGAATCAAGTACTTCCTCGTAAAGGCTTATATAGCAAGGCTTCAAAATATGTCTATATAAAGAATCTCCTTACAATCCCTTTAAAGAAATAGAGCAGCTAAAAAAACTATCTCCGCATTTGAATGAATAAATGTTCTTTGTTGATCTTTTCTAAGGCACATTTTTTCATCGAAATGTATCGAGTTCATTTTCGTTTTAACACAGGGGAATTCTAATCGTGACTTCAACAAACTCGAATTTATTCAAACTATCGATTTTGACAAATGGGCTTTTAGACGTTTGAAAGAAAATTGGTGTTCAGTATTCCACGTGAAAAATGATTGCGACTTCATGATTTCAACCTACTCTGAATTCATTAGTTAACAAGATAACTTGTAGTGAAATTCGGAAAGTCATATGTGTTATAAATTAGTGAATTCATTTCAAAAAAAGAAAGAAGACAATGCCCGATTAGGTAGTTGTCTTCTTTTGATGGATTATTTAACTTCTTTTAAAACAAGCTTCGCCACACACTCCACTAGCGCCGTTTGTGCAAACATATCGATTGGTTGAATATACTCCACATCATACAACTTCGATAACTCTTGTAAATCCTTCGCTAATGTAGAAGGGTTACAAGATGTATAAACAAAGCGTTTTGGTTTCAGCTTCAGCACGGTACGAATGAACTCTGGTGCAAGGCCAGTACGAGGTGGATCGACTGTAATCACATCTGGTGTGAAATCTTCTTTGTGCCATTGTGACAGCACGGATTCGGCTGTACCGACTGCGTATGTTGTATGTTCGTAGCCATGATTACGTGCATTTTGGCGTGCATCCTCGATACTTTCAGGAATAACGTCCATGCCACGCACTTCTTTAGCTTTATCTGCTAGCCATAAACCGATTGTACCAACACCACAGTAAGCATCAACAACTGTTTCTTCGCCAGTTAATGCGGCTGCTTTTTTAATTTCATCATATAAATGAACCGTTTGCGTTGGGTTCAATTGGAAGAAGGCGCGAGCAGAAAGGTCGAATGCTAATTCGCCAAGTTCTTCATGAATCGTTTCTTTGCCATCGAGGATAATTGTTTCATCGCCAAAAATAAGAGATGATCTGTCACGATTAATATTTTGTGCAATCGATACGATACTTGGGTCGATTTTTTTTATGCGTGTAATGAGTTCGTCAAGATGCGGAATCTCCTTACGTGTTGTTACTAATACGACCTGTGTTTCGCCAGTATGGATACCCGTGCGCACAACAATTGTACGTACTAAACCATCTAGCGTACGACCATCATAAATCGTAATATTTAGCTTTTGTAAAATTTTGCGTGTTGCGACCGTTACTTTTGACGTAATAGGGTGTTGCACTAAGCAGTCGTTAATATTTAACAGCTTATTACTGCCTTCCGCGAAAAGGCCGGCATATACACGTTTGCCTTCTTTACGTACTTGGAACTGGCTTTTGTTGCGGTAGTTCCATGGATTGTCCATACCAAGTGTTTGACGGACTTCAACTGTTTCTGCTAACGGTTTTGCATAACGCTCTAATGCTTGCATCACAATATCGCGCTTTTCAATAAGTTGTTTTTCATATGTCATATGTTGAAGCTGGCAACCACCACATTCGTTGTAAACGGGGCAAGGAGCTTCTTGACGATGCTCTGAAGCTTTGCGAATCGTTACAATTTCAGCCTCTGCAAAATTATGTTGTGTTTTAGTTACTTGCGCTGTAATTTCTTCACCTGGGATAGCGCCTTTGACGAATACGACATTGCGTTTGTAAAAGCCTACTCCTTCGCCGTTAATCCCTAGTCGTTTAATTGAAAGTGGGAATTTTTGTCCCACTTCCATTGTTGTTTGTTGCGTCAAACTTTCCACGTCCTTTTTAATATCATTTCCCCATTATAACTAAGGAGTGGACGATTGCAAAGCGACAGGGAAGTCTTCATATTCTAATACTAGATCATCAAGGGATAAAAATGTGTAGCCTTGCTTTTTGGCCTCTGCAATAAAGAGTGGAAGAGCCTCGGCATTATCTTGTGCTACAGTGTGCATTAAAATAACGGCACCAGGGTGAAGCTGCTCCGTTAGCGAATTGTATGCATAATCTGCACCACGGCGTTCATCTTTTAACCAATCTTTAAAAGCGACAGACCAAAAAATATGGCGATAACCTTCTGCATTGCCGACCTCTAATAATTTGGCGTTAAAAGTTCCTTCAGGTGGACGCGCATATGTGGTGCGGTCAATGCCTGTTAATTCACGTAATTTCCCGTCAAATTTGCGCCATTCCGCACGCATACCATCACGCGAAAGTCGCGCCATATTGGGGTGTCCATAGGAGTGATTACCAATTGTATGCCCATCTTCTACCATGCGTTTCACAAGATCGCTGGCACTTTCCAAATAGTGCCCCGTTAAAAAGAACGTTGCAGGTACCTCCTCTTTTTGCAAAGTGTCCAAGATACTTTCTGTAAATCCATTCTCATAGCCATTATCAAATGTTAAATAAGCCACTTTTCGGTCAGGCTTTCCTTTGTAAATAGCGCCATACTTATCGAGTAATTGATCAAGTGGTGCACCAGCTTCTGCTGGGTTACCGTCCTTTGCTCGTTTAATGCCCCAATTGTATTCATCGGAACTAGAGGCGAAATAAGGATTGATGCTCACTGCGGCAGCAATGATAAAAGTGGCAAGTACTGCACCTACTATATGTTGTTTCCACATAAAAAACGCATCCTTTCTTTTTCCTTAGGATGCGTTGTTTTATAATAATTATCCCACCTAAATTGACGTTGAAAATGAACGCTGAAAAAAGTTAGTAAGTGCTGAAATATAGCAGGTGAACGCTGAAAAAAACCATTAATTGCTGAACTTATCTTATAACAAATCTTCAAGTGCTTCTTTTAAATGTGGAAATTGAAATTCAAAGTTTTGTGCTTCTAAAACTTTTGGTAATACATGCTGACCTTCTAAGACGAGCATACTTTGTTCACCGAGTGCTAGCTGCATCGCAAGGTTTGGCACGGGCATCTAATGTGGGCGATTCATGACTTTGGCAATTGTTTGTCCAAATTCTTTCATGCGTTCTGGGCTTGGTGCTGTAACATTAAACGCGCCACTGATCGCCTCATTTGTTATTGCAAAATAAAGTGCACGTGCAGCGTCTTCAACATGAATCCAAGAGAGCCATTGTTCACCGGAACCAATTGTGCCTCCGACATACATTTTATAAGGAAGTAACATCGATGGAAGTGCGCCACTTTCACTCCCTAAAATCACGCCAAAACGTGCAAGTGCTACGCGTACACCTAAGTTTTCAGCGCGTTTTGCATGGCGTTCCCAATCATGAACCGTACATCCTAAAAAGTCAGTTGCATAATCCGTGAAACTTTCTGTATAGGTGTTGATTGTAGAAGTTGGATAAATACCTACAGCACTAGCATTTACAAGTACTTTAGGTTTCTTCTGAAGTGCTTCCATTATACGTACAATTTCAATTGTGGCATCCATCCTGCTCGTATAAATGGCCTTTTTCTGTTTTTTCGTCCAACGACCAGCATTTAGTGAAACGCCTGCTAAATTAACAAATGCATCGACCTCGCCAAGCTCTGTTTCAGGTCGAGAGCCATCTTGTAACCATTGTACATAGTCAATGCCACTTTCATGTTTTGAACTACCACGGGTTAAAATAACGATTTCATGCCCATCATTTTGTAATAGTTTTACGAGTTTATTACCGACAAAGCCAGTGCCACCAGCAATAACGATTTTCATTAGAAATCCCTCCTTTTTCCAATCAGTATGATTACACTATACATAAAGACGAGCTAAAAGAAAAAGATGTTATAATGATGTAGATAAAGGGGTGTTTCCATATGCGTGTTATCACAAAAATTGCGCGTCAAAAAAACAATCCAGAACGCTATAATATATATTTGAACGAAGAGTACGCTTTTCCGGTTGATGAAGCAATTTTACTTCAATTTGGGCTAACAAAAGGGAAAGTATTAGAAGCATATGATATAGAAGAAATTGCTTACGAGGACGAAATTAGAAAAGCATTCAACAAGGCACTTAACTTCCTTTCTTATCAAATGCGTAGCGAGCATGAGGTAAAGAAAAAGTTGCTCGATTTGGAATATGGGGAAGCCGTTATTTTAGAAGCTATTCAAAAGCTGAAATCATATGGCTTTTTAAATGACGAAGTATATTCTAAGGCACTTCTTGATACGAAAAAGGCGACGATGAAAAAAGGGCCGCGTGCAATTCGTCAGGATCTCATCAAAAAAGGGATCGATAAAACTTTGCAAGATGAAGTGCTTGAAACATATAGTCATGAGGAACAAGTAAAGCTTGCCGCACAACTCGCCGAAAAGGTAGTTCGCTCTGAGAAGAAAAAGACGCCAGCGCAGGTGAAGCAAAAAATTCAAGACTTCCTCATGAGAAAAGGCTATTCTTTCGGTATAGTGGATGAGGTACTTCAAGGAATTACTTTCGAGCAAGACGAGGATGACTGGCAACAGATGCTTGATGCACAAGGCGAGAAAGTTTGGAAAAAGTATTCAGCGAAGTATACTGGTTATGAGTTAAAAGTGAAAACGAAACAGGCACTTTATCAAAAGGGGTTTCCTGTTGAAGTGATAGCCCGTTTTATTGAAGAGAAGGAGAATGAACAATGAACGAAAAAAATTATGCAGCTATGACAGAGCATGAATTGCGCGAAGAAGTAGCCAAGTTAAAAGAGAAAGCGCGTAAAGCAGAACAGCTCGGGATCATTAATGAATTTGCAGTATACGAACGTAAAGCCCTAATGGCAGCAGCGTATTTAGTAGATCTAGATACAATTGTGCAAGGTGAGATGTATCGTATTGATGGCTCAGATAATCAGTACTTCCAAGTTGATTATTTAAAAGGTCGTTTTGCATGGGGTCATCGTTTAGGTGGCGATAAATATCAAGAGGCCTTGCCAGTCTCTATATTATCACCAGTAAAGGCGGGAAAATAAATGCAAGAAAAAATTGAAACATTAACAGCTGAGTTATTAGCGAAGAATCCACAAATGTCTACTGGACGAGCGCGCGTATGGATTGAGCTTTTATGGAGCGATTTTGAGTCGACATCAGCGAAAGCCGGCTATTCCTACCGCGGTTCGGACTATACAGAGAACTTAGTGCGCCAGTTAATTACTAGCTATGGCGATAAACTCCACGAATTCGCAGGACGCAATCCGAAGTACGCACATTTACTGGATGCGAGTGACGACATGATGCAATAAAAAAGCCGGTGTATCTCATTTTTATTATGAGACACGCCGGTTTTATTCATTAATTTACTAGGATGAACATATTTAATTGCTCGCGCCAATTTGAAGTTTTTTCTGGAGTTTATCTTCGGTGAAAATCCAGCCTGTATATGAAGTGATAATTTCATTGTCGTCATTTAATTGAGCAACGGCAACGAATGGATAACGATTGTCACTACGATATCGAAGGTCGATTAAACGCACTTCGGTTAGGCCATTTTCAAGCTCGGAAATTTCCCAATGATATAACGGCGAGAAGGACACGAATGCATCTAGATTAATGTCTTTCAGTGCGGCTTCCACAACCGGTGTTTTTGGTATCGGTTTAATTTCGAATTTATCGTAAATATTAACGGAACGTCCGTACGCACGGCCGACATAATAATGCGTTTTTGACTTAGCGGCGATACGCCAATGGAAGAAGCGCATTGTAGGCGCTACAATGACATATTCCTCATCTTGGATTGTATTGTGTACAGCCTTTTTAACGGCTCTCTGTATGGCAAAGCGTAAAATATAGTAGCAAAAAATCACTAAATACATGATACTGAATGTCCACACTGGATTTGCGCCAAATGCCCATAATAATATGCCAAGACAGTGTAAAGTGAAAATAATAGGATCAAAGGTGTTAATGACACCAAGTGCGACCCATTTTTTCGAAAATGGACGAATAGCTTGTGTCCCATAAGCATTAAAAATATCGACAAAAACGTGAAGTGCAACTGCTAAAAACGTCCAAAGCCATACATGAAGCACGTTCGCGTCTGGAATAATAAAAGATAGCGCGGCTGTAATGAGAATTGGCCATAAGACAACAGCAGGTAAAGAGTGCGTAATCCCACGATGGTGACGTATATAAACAGCGTTATTACGAAGTTTTAATACGGTATCAACGTCGGGTGCTTGCGAGCCAATAATGGTGCCAGCGATAACAGCTGTATAGGTCATTGAATGACTTGCGACAACAGGGTCAGCAAGTGCAAGACCACTGAGGGCAATGCCCATAACGAAATGTGTGCCTGAATCCAAAAGTATCCACTCCTAGTATGCGCTTTGAAAAAGCGTAAATTGCATACATGTATATTTCAATAATGGTAATGTGTTTACATTTCTTTATCTTTATTGTATACCCTTTTTAACAAAATTTAAATCTGAAAAATACTGGAGGTAGCTGTGAATTATCCATATGTAGCAGAATTTCGACGGGCTTTAGTCGAATGGTTTGAAAGTGAAAAAAGAGATTTACCTTGGCGGCATACGAAGGATCCCTATAAAATTTGGGTATCTGAAGTGATGCTGCAACAAACGCGTGTTGATACAGTGATCCCATACTACAATCGTTTTATGGAAAGTTTTCCTACCCTGGAATTGTTAGCTGAAGCACCGCAGGAATATTTATTAAAGCATTGGGAAGGGTTAGGATATTATTCCCGTGCACGCAATCTACAAGCAGGGGTACGTGAAGTACTTGAAAATTATGGCGGAATTGTGCCAGATAATCGTCATGAAATATCGAAGTTAAAAGGTGTCGGTCCATATACAGCAGGTGCTATTTTAAGTATTGCCTATAATAAGCCGGAGCATGCAGTCGATGGGAATGTCATGCGTGTTTTAAGCCGTGTGCTTGAAATTCATGAGGATATTGCTTTGCCAAAGACGAAGAAAATTTTTGAAGCGGCTGTAGAGGAACTCATTGATCCAGAGCATACGTCTTCTTTCAATCAAGGTTTAATGGAACTAGGTGCACTTATTTGTACACCGACGTCGCCAAAGTGTTTATTATGTCCGGTACGTGAGTATTGCAAGGCATTTAACGGAGGCGAGCCGGAAAAATTACCGGTGAAATCAAAAAAAGTGAAGATGAAACATTTATCGTATGATGTATTTGTTTGTGAGGATACGGAAGGGCGCATATTAATGGAGCAACGTCCCGAAAAGGGCTTACTTGCGAATATGTGGCAGTTCCCAATGATTGAACATGACGAGGAAGCAACATTGACTACACAGGCTATATTTGAAGCGAATTATCATGTACATGTAAACAAGCAACAAGAATTAATGAAATTTAAGCATGTCTTTTCACATTTAACTTGGCAGCTCAATAGCTATCATCTACAAAGTGAGCCATCTCAGTGTGGTCACTGGTTTACCCGTGAGCAAATTGAGATGTTACCGATGCCAGTGCCAATGCTGAAAATTTGGGAAACATTAAAATAATAAAATTCTTTAGCATAAAAACAATCACTTCGGTACACAATACTTATCGTGGAGGTGAATTTAATATGAAACGAAATCAAAACAACAACAGCAACCAAAGTGCTCAAAAACAAAACAGTCAACAACGTCAAGTTGAGGAGTTTGGTTCAGAAACAGATTTTGCTGACGTTCAGCAACAAAATCAAAAAGCTGAAGCGAAAAAATCTCAAGCTTCAGGTCAATTTGCAAAGAAAAACCAAAACAACAGCTCTAACAATTAATTTTGGTTTGTAAATGACTTAATTTTGATGCGAATCCATTAAGTTTACCTACAAAAAGACTGTCCATGAAATCTATAAGATGGCATGTGACAGTTTTTTTAATTTGAAATTTTTTTTATAAACCTCTTTTGTGTTGAAATTTGCTACTAATCCGCGTATATTTGCACCTGAACGAAATGATATGATGAACTTTATGGTTTTCTAACTACACGTTTCATGGACAGGTTGCTATAATATACTTGAGACTGCTAGATTTTAGGTAGCATAGAGGAAAAGGTGGGCTTCAAAAATGGCAATACCAGTAGAAGGAGAAACGATACAAATACATAGTTATAAGCACAATGGCCGTATCCACCGTGTTTGGCAAGAAACGATGGTATTAAAAGGAACGAAAAATATCGTTATCGGTGCGAATGAACGAACACTTGTTACAGAATCCGATGGTCGTACCTGGCTGACGAGAGAGCCTTCTATTTGCTATTTCCATGCGGAGCACTGGTTTAACATCATTTGCATGCTACGTGAAGACGGTGTGTATTATTATTGCAATATAAGCTCACCATTTGTTTTCGACAATAATGCGATTAAATACATTGACTATGATTTAGACATTAAAGTTTTCCCAGATATGTCGTACTCGCTTCTCGATGAAGATGAATATGAGCAGCATCGTAAAGAAATGTCTTATCCTGAAGTTATTGATAAAATTCTAAAACGCAATGTCGATAAATTGATTGGCTGGATACAACAAAGAAGAGGACCATTTGCACCAGATTTTATTGATGCATGGACAAACCGTTATAAATTTCAGCTAGAGATGCAATCTGATGATAGTGAGTAGCACCTGTTATTTTTTGCAGGTGTTTTTTATTTGTTGTTGTGGATGTCGATAAATTCAGAAATATGAACGATAAATTTGAAAAGTAGGGCGATAAAATTAAAAACGAAGTCGCTCAACCCCGGCCCCAAGTCGCTCAACCCACGCCCGCTCGTAGTAGAAAATGCAATCAAGTACATATTTTGAAAAAAGCCACAATCTCATTTGAAATTATTTCATCCAAGATAGAGATTTTGTATAGTAGCAGGTTGAAATAGTTCACACTGAGGATTCAGTTACTGTACTGTATGTGAAATATTGCTATAATACGTAAGGGCATTCATCATTCATAATAGAATGTCTGTTTCTTTTTTAAGAGGATGTGATGGTATTTGGGTAGTATGAAACGGTATATGCGATTTGTAAAACCGTATACATGGGAAATTATTTTAACTGTTTTAATTGGTATAGTAAAATTTGCGATTCCTTTATTTATTCCATTGCTTATTAAAATAGTATTGGATGATATTATTGGTGCGGAAGATTTAACGGATGTTGAAAAAACAAAACAGCTGTTTACCTGGTTAGGTGGCACGATTTTCGTGTTCTTTATCATTCGTCCACCAATTGAGTATTATCGTCAATACTTTGCACAGCACGTGAGTAACAAAGTGTTATTTGATATTCGAAAGGAAATTTATGCGCATTTGCAACGCCTAAGCTTAAAGTATTATGCGAATACGAGAGCAGGCGAAGTTATTTCGCGTGTCATAAATGATGTTGAACAGACGAAAAACTTTATCATGACGGGCTTAATGAATGTTTGGCTAGACCTTGCAACTATTGTTATTGCAGTAATCATTATGCTAGCCTTGGATGTTAAATTAACAATTGTCGCTTTAATTGCCTTCCCGTTTTATGCGTTTAGTGTGAAGTTTTTCTTTGGAAAGTTACGCGATTTAACACGTAAACGTTCACAGGCACTTGCAGGTGTACAAAGTTATTTGCATGAGCGTGTAGCCGGGATGAGTATTATTAAAAGTTTTACGCTTGAAAAACATGAGCAAAAAATATTCGACGAAGCAAATGGAGAGTTTTTAGAAAAGGCACTTGATCAAACGAAATGGAATGCGAAATCATTTGCAGTCGTTAACACGATTACAGACGTTGCGCCATTACTAGTCATTGCCTATGCAGGTTACCAAGTGATTAATGATGCTTTATCTGTCGGGACGATGGTTGCCTTCATTGCGTATATTGAGCGTTTGTATGGTCCACTTCGTCGATTAGTAAGTTCTTCTACGGCATTAACGCAATCCGTTGCCTCAATGGATCGTATGTTTGAGTTAATTGACGAGCCTTACGAGGTGCAAAATAAAGAAGATGCACTTGAGTTACAACGTGTAAACGGAGAAGTACGCTTCCAAAATGTTGAATTCCAATATGAAGAAGATGGCTCGAAAATTTTAAAAGACATTAACTTCACCATTAAGGCAGGAGAAACTGTAGCATTTGTAGGAATGAGTGGCGGCGGGAAATCTACTATAATAAGTTTAATTCCACGCTTTTACGACACAACAGGTGGATCTGTGTTTATCGATGGTCAGGATGTGCGAGATGTGACAATACACTCATTACGTTCTCAAATTGGGCTTGTACTACAAGATAATATACTGTTCAGCGATTCAGTGAAAGAAAATATTTTAATGGGGAAACCGGGCGCTTCAGATGAAGAAGTGGTTGCTGCGGCAAAAGCAGCGAATGCACATGATTTCATTATGGGATTACCGGAAGGCTACAACACGAAAGTCGGCGAACGAGGCGTAAAATTATCAGGAGGGCAAAAGCAACGTGTTGCGATTGCACGTGTGTTCCTGAAAAACCCACCGATTTTAGTATTAGATGAAGCAACATCTGCATTAGACTTGGAAAGTGAAGCACTAATTCAAGAGTCACTTGAATTACTCGCTCATGAACGGACAACGATCATTATTGCGCACCGACTTTCTACTATTACACATGCAGATAAAATTCTTGTCATTAATCATGGGGAATTAATAGAAGAAGGTACGCATGAAGAACTTATGCAACAGGAAGGCACATACTATAATCTGTTCCAAGTTCAGCATTTAGATTAATAAGAGAAGGCACTCACTATAAAGTGAGTGCCTCTTTTTTTATTATTGTTAAATTATGGATTTTTAACTATGGAGACTCTAAAGTGAATAAGTCCTCTAGATAATCTCATCAACTTTAGACATAGTGTTCAGCTCTCACAGACAAAAGTAATGGAACACTTACTTCTGCTTCTCGCCCGTAAGCAACTAAGGCTCACATGATGTGAGACATTTCGACAATACCTCATTTATGTAGACGAGCACTTTAACGCATTTAGTCCAATTGTAAATTGGAATTATTCAGCAAGATAATTCCAATGTTACAGAGTAATTGAGAAATATTGTGTTTTTAGAAAAAATATTGCGTATCGTAGAAAAATAAAGGTTGAAAGAGAGAATAAAATTAGTTAGAATTATCTGAAAATAGCGAATTGTATATACATTAGTGTATTATATTAAATAAACTATAAAATAAGTAAAAATTAGGTAGGTGAGCGTGCGTGCGAAACAAGCTGTTAGAAGTAAAAGGTTTAGAAACAACCTTTTTCACAGATGATGGACAAATTCCTGCCGTTGATAATATAGATTTTTCTGTTCACGAAGGAGAAATTTTAGGGATTGTCGGGGAGTCGGGTAGTGGTAAAAGTGTGACATCCTTATCGATTATGGGATTAATTCCATCGCCCCCTGGGAAAATTACAGGTGGACAAATTTTATTAGGCGAAAAAAATTTGGCGAAATTAACAGATAAACAAATGCAAAAAATCCGAGGAAAAGATGTGGCGATGATTTTCCAAGAGCCAATGACATCCTTGAACCCACTTTTTACAGTTGGTGATCAACTAAAAGAAGCAATAGTAATTCATAATCCGAAATGGTCGAAAAAAAAGGCATTTGCACGTGCAGTTGAAATTATGAAACTAGTAGGTTTACCACGTGCTGAAGAATTATTAAAAGATTATCCGCATCAATTATCTGGTGGGATGCGTCAGCGTGTCATGATTGCCATGGCACTTGTTTGTGACCCGAAAGTGTTGATTGCAGATGAGCCAACAACTGCATTAGACGTAACGATTCAAGCGCAAATTTTACAACTTATGAAAGATATAAATAAGCGTCTGAACACAGCTATTTTACTTATTACACATGACTTAGGAGTCGTTGCTGAGACATGTGAACGTGTCATCGTTATGTATGCAGGACAAATTGTTGAAGAAGCGCCGATTAATGAGATTTTTAATAAGCCATTGCATCCGTATACGCAAGGGCTCATTAAATCAGTACCTGATATGCGTTTTAAAAAGGAGTCTTTATACTCGATTCCTGGGACTGTACCGAAGCCGGGAACCATTAAGGAGGGTTGCCGTTTTGCAGCACGCTGTGAATTTGCAATGGAGCGTTGCACACAGGAAACACCACCTTTATACGTAGCATCGGAGCAGCATAAATCGAGATGTTTTTTACTGGATGAACAGGAGGTGGCTAAGCGTGACGAAAGTGTTATTGAGAGTGGAAGGGTTGAAGAAATATTTTCCAATTAATAAAGGAGTCTTTAATAAGCAAGTAGGAAATGTAAAAGCAGTCGATAATGTTTCCTTTGACGTATTTGAAGGTGAAACACTCGGCATTGTAGGTGAGTCTGGTTGCGGAAAATCGACAGCGGGCCGTTTACTCATGCGTTTACTAGAGCCGACAGAAGGAAATATAGAATTTGCAGGTAAAAAGATTTCTGAATTATCAAATAAAGAAATGCGTAAAGCTCGTCGAGATATTCAAATGATTTTCCAGGACCCTTATGCATCGCTGAATCCACGTCATACGGTTGGCAAGATTTTAGAAGAACCACTAATTGTACACGGGATGGGTAATTCTGCAGAAAGGAAGAAGAAGGTGTTAGAGCTTCTTCAAATTGTTGGTTTAAATGAATACCATATTAAACGCTATCCGCATCAATTTAGCGGCGGGCAAAGACAGCGTATCGGTATTGCTAGAGCGCTTATGACCAATCCGCGTCTAATTATTGCGGATGAACCGGTATCAGCCCTTGACGTATCCATTCAAGCTCAAGTTTTAAACTTAATGCAAAAACTGCAAAGAGAATTAAAGCTTACTTATATTTTTATATCGCATGATTTAGGGGTTGTCCGTCATATTAGTAACCGTGTTGGTGTGATGTATTTAGGTAAGTTAGTAGAGTTAACAGCAAGTGAGGACTTGTATGCGGAGCCACTTCATCCGTATACACAAGCACTATTATCATCTGTTCCCGTACCGGACCCAGCGTTTGAGCGAGAACAGCTTATCATATCAGGAGATATTCCGAGTGCGTCGAATCCGCCCAGTGGCTGTTCATTTCACACGAGATGTCCTTTTAAAAAGGAAGAGTGTTCAACTGTTATACCGAAAATGCAAGAAGTAAAACCAGGTCATTATGTTGCTTGCCATCTATACGATGAAATGCAACATTAAATGATATAAAACATTTAGGGGGAAATTGAATGAAGAAAAAGAAGTTTTGGTCATTAGGCGTAATGCTTATCCTTGTTCTCTCGACAATCTTAGCTGCTTGTGGAGCCTCAGATAACAAGGATTCAGGTTCTAAAGATGCTTCAACTGGTGGCGACACTGCTAGCAGTAGTGGGAAAACAGAATTAGTATATGGCCGTGGCGGTGACTCAGTAGCACTTGACCCAGCTGTAGTAACTGATGGTGAATCATTTACTGTAACGGCTAATTTATATGAAACACTTGTTAACTTTGGTGAGCAAGATGTAACAATTAATCCAGGGTTAGCGAAATCTTGGGAGCCATCAGAAGACGGTTTAACATACACTTTCCAATTACAAGAAGGTGTGAAATTCCATGATGGCACTGATTTTAATGCAGAAGCGGTTGTGAAAAACTTTGAGCGTTGGAAGGCTGGGGGAGAAAAACATCCTTACTATAGCACTCAATTTGTAGTTGGTGATACGCAAGTCATCGAATCAGTAACAGCTGAAGGTGATAATACTGTGGTCTTTAAGCTTAGCCAACCACAAGCACCATTCTTGAAAAATTTAGCGATGTCGCCATTTGCAATCGCATCACCAACAGCATTTGAAGCGAATGAAGAAGGATTATCTACTAATCCAGTAGGGACAGGTCCATTCAAATTTGTTGATTGGAAGCGTACTGCTTCTATTACAATCGAGAAAAATCCAGATTATTATATCGATGGTTTACCGAAGTTAGAGAAAGTAATCTATCGTTCTATTCCAGAAAACTCTGCTCGCTTAACCGCACTGAACGCAGGTGAAATTGATGTAGCGGATGGCTTAAGTCCATCTGATAAAACATCGATTGAATCAAATGATAAATTACAATTAATCGAACGTCCATCTATGAACGTTGGTTACCTAGGTTTAACAGCTACACGGGCACCGTTTGATAACGTTAAAGTACGTCAAGCAGTGAATCATGCAATTGATAAGCAAACGTTAGTAGATGCATTCTACGAAGGATTAGCTCAGCCTGCGAAAAATCCAATGCCTCCAGTAATCTCTGGTTACAATGATGATATCCCAGGTTATGAATACGATCCTGAAAAAGCAAAAGCTTTACTAGCTGAAGCAGGCTATGATGGAAAAGAAATCGAACTATGGGCTATGCCTGTACCACGTCCGTACATGCCAGATGGTCAAAAAATAGCTGAAGCAATTCAAAAGAATTTAGCAGATGTTGGTATGCCATCAAAAATTGTATCGTATGAATGGGCTACTTATTTAGATAAAGCTGAAAAAGGGGAAGCAGATGCGTTCTTACTTGGGTGGACAGGTGATAATGGGGACGCAGACAATTTCATTTATGCATTATTAGACGGGGATAATATCGGTTCTAATAACTATACGTTCTATGACAACCAAGAATTACACAAATTGCTTGTAGCTGCACAAACTGAAATCGATGAAGAAAAACGTAATGCTCTTTACAAACAAGCACAAGAAATTGTCTTTGCGGATGCACCGTGGGTTCCGCTAGCACACTCAACTCCAATTTTAGCAGCAGGTGCAGAGTTACAAAATTACATTGCACATCCAACAGGTTCTGACCGTTTAGATGCAGTTTATTTTAAGTAAGTTCAAATGAAGATAAAGCCTTTGGGCGCAAATTCATTGTATAGAATTTAGTAAGTGTCACTGACTTCATAGTGACATAACAAGCTTTTGCAGCTGGCGAATTTGCCTAATGCTGTAGAAACGGGTTGTGACAATTATGATTGTCACAACCTGTTTTTCTGTATGAAAGAACAATCACGTAAACGGTTACCGTTTAGTGAAGGCTACCCCTTTCTACAGTATGTGAATAGACATCAATGCTTTTCTTAGTAAAAGTACAATATGAAAATAATAGAGAGGTGAACAACATGCTTCACTATATGGGAAGACGTTTACTACAATTAATCCCAGTTTTGCTTGGAATGTCTTTTATCGTTTTTATGCTAATTCGGGCGATACCTGGTAATCCTGCACAAGTTATTTTAGGGCAGCAGGCAACGAAAGAAGCGGTCGAAGCATTGAACGCAAGTTTAGGATTAGATCAACCATGGTTTACCCAATATTTCAGATACTTAGGCGGAGTTCTACAGGGAGATTTAGGTGTATCGTTACGGACGAAGTTACCTGTATCAGAGGAAATTTTCCCGTATTTAGCTGCAACTGCAGAGCTTGCTTTATTTGCGATGATTATTGCTGTGATCATAGGCGTAAATGCAGGAATTATTTCAGCGTGGTTCCAAAATTCATGGTTTGATTATACGGCGATGGTTATTGCACTTATTGGCGTTTCTGTACCGGTATTCTGGCTAGGATTAATGGAGCAGTGGGCGTTTAGCGTTAAGCTTGATTGGTTCCCGTCGTCTGGGAGAGAAAATGTGAGAGATCCAATCACCCCTATTACACATTTTTATTTGATTGATACGCTCATTCAAGGCCGCTTCGATCAATTTACCGAAGTGTTAAAACGCTTAGTGTTACCTGGAATGGCACTTGCCACAATCCCAATGGCGATAATTGCACGTATGACACGTTCATCTATGCTAGAAGTAATGCGTTCAGATTATGTACGTACAGCTCGCGCCAAGGGACAAAAAATGTTTGTCGTTGTATATAAGCATGCTTTGAAAAATGCAATCATTCCTGTGTTAACGATTATCGGTTTACAAACTGGCTTACTACTAGGCGGTGCAATTTTAACAGAAACCATCTTCAGTTGGCCTGGTATTGGCCGCTATATTTACGAAGCGATTGGCTTCCGTGATTATCCAGTTATTCAATCAGGTATTTTAGTCATTGCTTTTATTTTCATTATGATTAACTTAATTGTGGATTTATTGTATACGGTGATTGATCCGCGGATTAAATATAAGTAGGAGGGAGATGCGATTATGGCTGAAGTAATAGATTTAAAAAAAGATGCAGTACAAAATCGTGCGGCGGGTCCTTGGAGAGAAGGATGGCGTAGCTTTAAAAAAAGCAAAATCTCCCTAATAGGTGCAGGTATTGTATTGTTTTTCATTGTACTTGCAGTATATGGTCCGAACATTGCCCCGCAAGGCGTTAATGAACAAGATTTTACGAAGCGGCTTTTAGCACCTTCAGGCCAGCATTGGTTTGGAACGGATGATTTTGGACGAGATATTTTCTCTCGTGTAGTGCACGGTGCCCGTATTTCGCTTTGGGTGGGTCTTTTCTCAGTTATTCTATCAGCGATTGTTGGTAGTGTACTAGGAATTGTGGCTGGCTACTATGGCAAATGGATCGATACAATCATTTCACGTCTATTTGATATTATGTTGGCATTTCCAAGTATTTTACTCGCTATAGCAGTAGTAGCTGTACTTGGTCCATCACTACAAAATGCATTAATTGCTATCGCGATTATTAATGTGCCGAACTTCGGTCGATTGATACGCTCAAAGGTATTGAGCGTAAAAGAAGAAGAATATATTGTAGCTGCGAAGGCCATTGGAATGCGTGATATACGTATTCTGTTCTCGCATATTTTGCCAAACTCAATGACGCCAATCATTGTGCAAGGTACACTTGCGATTGCGACAGCCATTATTGAAGCGGCAGCACTTGGTTTCCTAGGGCTTGGAGCTCAAGCGCCAGCACCGGAATGGGGCAAAATGCTAGCGGATGCTCGTATTTATTTACTGAAAGCACCATGGACGATGATCTTCCCGGGGTTAGCAATTATGCTAACAGTGCTCGGTTTTAACTTAATGGGTGACGGACTACGTGATGCCCTTGACCCGAAAATGAAAAGTTAGGGTAATAAGTAAATAACCTTCTACTTTATAAAGTTAGAAGGTTTCTTTTTATGTACTAATTAAAAGTGAATGTTATGTGGAATATAATATAATTTAATTTGAGTTTGCGGGTCCATTGATTGTATTTTTTGTTATATTATTTTAGACTTAAGATAAAGCTGGAATAATTAATTTTGTTTCGAAATATTATAAGTTTCCTATTGTTAATTGAGTAGCGAGTAGAAGAAGTTTTACTAAGATGGGAATAAGTGATTATGTCTATCTTCATTTTTACGGATTACTAACGGATGTAATATTATTCAGCTGAAAGCGTATTCATTTTATAGGAGGATGGTAATATTGGGTATTAATTTACAAAAAGGGCAACGTGTCGATTTGACAAAAGGCAACGCAGGTTTAAATAAAATCAAAGTCGGTCTAGGCTGGGATCCAGTCGGCCAAGCAAAAAGTGGCGGTTTCTTAGGTGGTTTATTTTCTGGTGGAAGCGGAGCAGGCGGCGGTAAAGATGTCGACTGTGATGCTTCAGTACTAATGCTACAAGAAGACAAGCTTGTTGCGGGAGATGACATTGTTTATTTCGGAAAATTAAAAAGTAAATGTAGTTCAGTGCAGCATTCTGGTGATAATAGAACAGGTGATGGCGATGGTGACGATGAAGTTATTACAATTGAGTTAGGAGCAGTGCCTGCACAGTTCAATAAACTTGTTTTCGTCGTAAATATTTATGATGCAGCTGGACGTAAACAACACTTCGGGATGATTCAAAATGCATATATTCGTGTGTACGATGACAAGACAGGTAACGAACTAATCCGCTATAATTTAACTGATAACTATTCGGACTTAACGACGTTAGTCTGTGGCGAAATTTATCGACATGGTAATGAGTGGAAATTTGCTGCTGTTGGTAACGGTACGAATGACATGAAACTTGGCGACGTAGCTCGAAGATATCAATAATTAATAATTACTAACTAGGAGGAATATAATAATGGGTATTTCATTACAAAAAGGTCAAAAGGTTGATTTAACAAAAACGAATCCAGGGTTAACAAACGTAATTGTAGGTTTAGGCTGGGATACAAACAAATATGATGGAGGAAATGATTTCGATTTAGATTCTTCTATCTTTTTGCTTGCTGATACAGGAAAAGTAGCAGATCAAAATGATTTTATCTTCTATAACAATACAATCGGTGGTAATGGTTCAGTAGAACACTCTGGTGACAACTTAACTGGTGATGGTGCTGGCGATGATGAAATCGTAAAAGTAGCGTTAACAGAAGTACCTGCACATATTCAGCGTATAGCATTCACTGTAACAATTCATGATGCAGAGGCGCGTAACCAAAACTTCGGTATGGTAACGAATGCATTCATTCGTATTGTCAATGCAGCTACAAACGAAGAAGTAATTCGCTATGATTTAGGCGAGGATTTCAGCATTGAAACGGCTGTTGTCGTGGGAGAATTATACCGTCATAACGGCGAATGGAAATTCAATGCAATTGGTGCAGGTTTCCAAGGTGGGTTAGCTGCTCTATGTAATGATTACGGCTTAAATGTAAACTAACACTGTATCTTTTCACAGGGAAGGGAGATTTTCTAATGGGTATTCAGTTGAGTAAAGGGCAACGCATTGATTTAATGAAGCAAGATCCAGGCTTAAATAATATAGGTATTGGTTTAGGCTGGGATGTTAAACAATTCGATGGCGGTAATGACTTTGACTTAGATGCATCTGTATTTTTACTAGATGCGTCTGGAAAATGCCGCAATGAGCAAGACTTTATCTTCTACAATAATTTAAAAAGTTCAGACCAATCTGTCGAACATACGGGCGATAACCGTACGGGTGATGGAGATGGGGATGATGAAAAAATTCTTGTGAACCTAAAACAAGTATCTCCTCAAATTGAAAAGGTAGTTGTAACAGTGACGATTTATGATGGAGAAGGTCGTCGTCAAAATTTCGGGCAAGTGTTGAACGCGTATGTTCGGTTAACGAACGAAGATACAGGTTCAGAAGTCCTTCGATATGATTTAGGTGAGGATTTCAGCATTGAAACGGCTGTTGTATTTTGTGAGCTATACCGTCACAATGGCGAGTGGAAATTCGCTGCAGTAGGTTCGGGCTATCAAGGTGGACTTGGTGCTTTAGTAAATGCTTACGGCTTGCAATAAATTAAAGGCATTTTTCAAATGATGGGGGAGCTCGTTTGGACATAGTTAATGAGATACTAAATACATATGCGCAGTTTTTTAACTGGCAGATGTGGGGAGAAGTTTTAACGGATCCGGTATCATGGGGACTTATTCTGTCGTTAGTTATTATGGAGGGGCTTCTATCTGCGGATAATGCATTAGTATTAGCGGTACTTGTAAAACATCTTCCACCAAAACAGCGAAAAAGAGCTTTGATGTATGGGATGTTCGGTGCTTACTTCTTCCGATTTATCTTCATAGGTATCGGTGTATACCTTGTAAAGTTCTCGATGGTTAAAATTATAGGTGCTACTTATTTATTTTGGCTTGTCATCTTGCACTTTAGAAATAGAGGCGGCAATGAGGACGAAGCAAAAGAGTTTAAGAAGAGTGGATGGATGGTCCGTGTATTCGGTACTTTCTGGGCAACAGTTATCTCAGTAGAATTAATGGATATCGCCTTTTCAGTGGATTCAATACTGGCAGCTTTTGCGATTTCAGACCAAGTATGGGTGCTATTATTAGGTGGGATGTTAGGAATAATCATGATGCGTACAATCGCTGGTGTATTCCTGACGTTAATTGAGCGAGTACCGGAACTTGAAACAACGGCGTTTATTTTAATTGCCATTATTGCGTTTAAAATGTTTGCTGGCGTTTTCGGCTTCCATATATCACATGAAATTTTCTTTGTCATTTTAATCGTTGCATTCTTGCTTACATTTGTTGTGCATAAGATGAATAAGAGAAAAGTAGCATAACAAAGGCACTGTATTGGTCTGGGTAAAACAGGCTGATACAGTGTCTTTTTTTCATAAAGGTCATTCTTTTACTGAGGAGAGGATTAGATGCAACATTTTTTAGCTGAAACAGAAACAATCTTTTATAAAAAACCGCAGCCTTTTACAAAATGGGATGCACCGGATATTTTAGCGTATGCATTAGGTGCGACGTTGTATATGCCGGCATCGATGCCTAACATTATTGAAATGGTGCAATCACATAAATACAAAGAGTTGACGTCATTTGTCATTGATTTAGAGGATGCTGTTGGAGATGCAGAGTTGGTAACATGTGAAGCAAAGTTAGTTGAGGATATTAGTAAACTGTTTACACTGTATGAGAATAAACAAATTGAGCTACAAAATTTGCCACTAATATTTATTCGTGTTCGAAGTGTGGAGCAATTTGCATTTTTAACTAACACATTGGGCAAAAGACAAGAAGTATTAACTGGTTATGTATTTCCAAAATTCACAGCGACACAAGGTGCTACTTATTATGAATTGCTCGAGCAAACGATTCAGCAGCATCAACTAACTTTATATGGCATGCCGATTTTAGAAAGTCGTGACATTTTGTATAAGGAATCTCGAATGACCGCATTATTTGCCATTAAAGAAGTGCTTAACAAATATCGATCACGCGTATTAAATGTACGCATTGGCGCGACTGATTTTTGTGGAATCTATGGCATTCGTCGTCGTGTAGACTCGACTATTTACGATATTGCTGTTATTCGAGATTGTATTGCAGATATTATAAATGTGCTTGGCCGTGAGGAAGATGGCTTTGTTATTTCAGGGCCTGTATGGGAATATTTCAACAATCAGCGCGTATTAAAGCCTGCACTAAGAGCGACACCATTTAGTGAAAAGGGAGCGTTGAATGCGCGTAAAGCATTGTTAGATGACTGTTTAGATGGATTGATGAGAGAGGTGCTAATGGACAGGCAAAATGGAATTTTGGGCAAAACGATTATCCATCCGAGTCATATTCGTGTCGTACACGCACTCTATGTGGTTTCTTATGAGGAATACTTAGATGCAGTTAGTATAATAGAAAATAATGACGGGCAAAAAGGTGTGGTAAAAAGTCATTATGCAAACAAAATGAATGAAATGAAGCCGCATACGAGATGGGCACAGCAAATATTGCACCAAGCACATTTATATGGTGTATACAACGAATCCATGGATTTCGCGTCTCTTTTATTGCACACAGATGTAGGGGGAAATGGGCATGAAGCAACTGAAGAATCGACTAAAAATTATTCAAAACTATGAAATTGATATTGATATAGTAGACAATCCATATGATTTTGGATTAACAGATTTGTTTAAAATGGCAACACGTATTAATAAAAAAAGGCGATTTTTATTTGTCAGTACAATTCTTGGAAAGCATATAGCTGTACGTCCACAAGTGCCAATGCTTACAGGGACATTGCTAGCAATGATGTATAATCAGAAACTTGTTGGCGAGGAAGCTGTATCTTTACCTGCTGTTGTACAGGCACTAAAGCAACATGAAAATGCACCAGTAGTTTTACAACAAGTGGAGGATATGGGTTTGGACTTGGCTGAGGAGACATTGTTTATAGGTTTTGCAGAAACAGCGACAGCACTAGGCCATGCAGTTTTCAATGCGTTTCAATCGAAGGCCACATATATTCATACAACACGTGAACAACTACCTGATATTGAACCATTTATAACGTTTGAAGAAGAACATTCACATGCCACGAGCCATCGTGTATACAGTGAAGAACCTGAAAAATTGCTACAAGCAAAGCGCATTGTGTTAATCGATGATGAGATTACAACAGGAAATACGGTAGTGAATATGATCGAAACGTTGAGAAAGAAGTTTCCTTTTGTAAAACACTATACGGTGTTATCCATTTTAGATTGGCGTTCTGAACAACAGCAAGCATTCTTTAAGCAATTAGAACAAAAGTGGGATGTATCGGTCGATTTTATAGCAATTATGGGTGGCCAATTTAGCTGCAGTGGGGAGCCGCTTTTATCAGGCAAACAAGTGGAAGCAACTACACAAGAGGCTCGAAATATGGCACTGTTATCGATAAAAGAACCTATTGAACAAAAAAACTATCGCTCGATTGCTGAAAATGGTATTGAAAATAAAGCGCCATACATGCTAGCAACGGGAAGATTTATGTTGACGACTGAACAGCATGTGGAACAAAAGAATACACTAAAGGGAATTGCCCGGGAGTTGAAAAAATGGAGAACGGGTGGTCCAGCACTTGTGATTGGAACAGGTGAGTTTATGTATGTACCGATGCAAATAGCTAGTTATTTAGGTGATGACGTTTATGTTCAATCGACAACTCGTAGCCCGATATATTGTACAGAGGATGTAGGCTATACAATTACTGAGAAAATAGCGTTTGAAAGCCCTGAAAATAACGGTGTTGCGAACTATCTATATAATGTACAAAGTCACCCATACTCGGAACTTTTTTTAGTAGTGGAACGTATAGCAGATAAGACAGTCGTAGCGAGGGTTGTGGAAGCTCTTCGATTGGTAAGTGAAGCGGAAATTTATGTGGTTTGTATGCATGAATTGGAGGGTGAATTATGAGGCTAGTAATGCAACCCGATAAAATGGGGAGTTATGCACCTGAGGATGTCGTCTTTTTACTACGGGATATTAGTAATGTCTCACTTGAATTAAACAATGAAAAACGTGAACAACTCATCCAATCAGGGACACATTATTCTGAAATGTTACCCGTCGAGTATCAGCCTTCAGAAGCATATATGGCACTTTTTTATAAAACATTAGATGCCTATGCCAAACGTATTGCGCTAGCCGTTGGGATTGTAGCGGAACAAATTGTAGCGCGTCAGGGGTTAGAGCATTTAGTGCTTGTTAGTTTAGCGAGAGCAGGCACGCCGATTGGAATTTTGATTAAGCGTTACATCGAAATGCGTTACAACGTCCAAGTGCCGCATTACACGATTTCGATACTGCGTGGCCGCGGTATTGACGAGACAGCTATTCAGTATATATTTGCAGAGCATCCGTTAGCACGTATTCAATTTATAGATGGTTGGACAGGAAAGGGTGCCATCACAAAAGAATTGCAACAAGCGTGTGAGCACTTTAATGTAAATAATGAGGAACAACTCGATGCGACATTAGCTGTATTAGCTGATCCAGGGCACTGTACGTCGATTTATGGTACGCGTGAAGATTTTTTAATTCCGTCTGCTTGTTTAAATTCAACAGTGTCGGGGCTAGTGAGTCGCACAGTATTGAATTTGCAGTTTATGAAGGAACATGACTTCCACGGGGCGAAATATTATAAAGAGCTAGAGGACGTAGATGTATCGAACTTGTACATTGAACGTGTGAGTGCTTATTTTGAACAAGTGAAAAAGGAAGTAGAGCAGCAAATTAGTAAGCAACCACAATCTCCTGTTACTTGGCAAGGCATGAAATCGGTCGAAGCGATTCAACGGGAGTTAGGGATTGCAAATATTCATTTCGTGAAGCCTGGTGTAGGGGAAACAACGCGTGTGTTACTGCGCCGTATACCGTGGAAAATTCTAATTAATCCTAAATACGCGAACGAACTCGAGCACATATTATTATTAGCTAAGGAAAAAAATGTACCTGTTGAAGAATATCCGAATATGTCGTATGCATGCTGCGGCTTAATAAAAGAAGTATAGAGGAGAGAATACATGCTACTATTTACATCTGATTTAGACCGTACACTTATCTATTCAAAGCGTATGATGGATAATTTTCCACCCGCAACAACACCTGTTGTAGCAGAACGAATAGATGGTGAAGCGATGAGCATGATGACAGAAACAACAACAAAATTGCTACATCAAGTACATGAACAAACATTTTTTGTACCTGTCACGACACGCGCATTACATCAATATGAACGAATTCATTTGATAAATGAGCTATGTCCGACTTTTGCAATTACAAGTAATGGAGGTACAATATTAGAAAAGGGCCGCCCGAGTGAAAAATGGGCAAAAACTTTACGTCAACGTATTGAAGACTCCTCTATACCAGAAGCCGATATGTTACGTCGTTTTGAGTCGATGAAGTCGGATACTTGGCTACAACGTACATTTTATGTTGATGATTTATTTTATGTTTATTATGTTGATTTGGAAATCATACGCCAAGAGGAAGTACAGGCAATTATTCAGGAATTCGATGCACTTGGTTGGTATGTCCTTTTACAAGGAAGGAAATTATATTTTCTACCGAAAGTGTTAACGAAAGAAGCGGCGATTGCTTATTTGAAAGAGCATTGTACATACGATGTGCACGTGGCAGCGGGGGATTCTATTATGGACTACGGTATGCTCGCGATGGCCGATATAAGCTATACACCAGATCATGGTGATTTAAAGGATAAGCAACCAACAGTGTTGGGCAATACAATATATTCGGCTCATAGTGGTGAAGCCTTTACGAAAAATTTACTTGAAGATGTTTTGCAACTCGCTGCAAAACAACCCATTGTGTAAGTACGATGTAAGGAGGTGGCGTTTGTATGCAAACAATCACAATTGAATCTGTTTTGGAGCGGGATCCTTATGATTGGCTACAGGCGTTCCAAGACTCACCAAAGATGCGTGCACTATATGAGGTGACAGAAAAACGTGTAGTTTTTAGTCGCATCGCTGTTCGTGTATTAGGTGTACCAATAGAAGAAGATGATTATTTCAATTCATTATTTACATTGGCACAACATCAAGGTGTCCATATTTTAAGTGAAGAATTAAATAAACATATTGAGAAAAATGATTTTCAGGCATTACAAGGTATTTTAGACCAACATCAACAAACGCCAAAGGGCTTGTCTATCAATCGACTAATCGCCATGATGTATGGCCACCAACTTATTCCGAAGCATGATGACGCTTCGATGAATCGACATTTACAGCTTGCAACGATTCGAGTTGTGGAGCGCTTCCGCGATCAGCAATCACTCGGATTACTTACGAATGATTTCCGTCGCTTCTTAATTGATATGGTGAAGTGGCTAAAAAACCACTGGATACAATGGACGAAAACGATGAAGCCAACAGATGATTTCCCAAAAGTTGTTTGGTACGGTGAAACGACGATTAGTCAGCGTTATTTCCTACTCTTATTAATGGAGCTTGGTTGTGATGTATTGATCTTTCATCCAGCTGCAGTTGATGAATTTGCCGAAGTGGATCTAACAAACATGTTTTCCATAACGCATTCTTATACAAATAAAACGACATTACAACCTTTCCCCGATAAACTCCGTGATCGTCAGGCAACGGTTGGTTATCGTTCAAGCCAACATTTTGAGCAATTAATGCATGACCAACAATCGGGTGTGTATCGACCATGGCAATTTAAAGATTATATGCCACGTTCGTTAACGTTACGGATGACGTATGATGATATTTTTATTTATGCAAATGAAAAGGCGATGGTCCGACCAAAGTTTGAAGTAGTCGGCAATGAAGTTGTGATACCAGTAATATTTGCGAAAATTAGCGGTGTATCGAGTCAGCGTGAAGAGTATTGGCGAAATATGCACAAACTACAAGCGAGCCCGCAAACCGTATTTGTGCAAGAATTCCCTTATGCAAAAACGAGTAAAGCGAATTATCACTTCCACTATAAGCATTGCTTAGTAAATGGAGAGTTATCAGAAGAACGTATTGTGCAAAGTGATTGGTGGCAATACGGAGAGTTGGCACTAGAGTTACAGCAGGCAATTGCCCATACGATCAAAACTTCGTGTGAACAACCAATGTTGAAACAACAGCCAAATGAATCACTATATGATTTACAACTTTTCTTATTTAAGCAAACGACGATGATTCCTAAAGAAATCTTACGTTTATTACAAAGCTTTGATTACTCGCAAGAGGTACCGAAACTTGTACTATACCAAGGGCCTCAGCAACCAGCATTATCGCGTGAAGACATTGCACTACTAGCATTTCTAAATCGTTTTGGTGTTGATATTGTCTTTTATAATCCTACAGGTAAGCTTGATTTAGAAAAACATTTGCAAGAAGATACGTTCGATGTTCATCGTTTAGAGCATATGGTGTTTGATTTACAATATGAAGAGCCCAAACAGCAAAAGGCCGCGCCTGATAAAATAATAAAAAAACTATTTAACCGCTTTTTCTGAAGGCTAGGGAAGGAGGCGCATTATGTCCAATGTACCGATCACACTTGATCAATTGACTCCAGAAACAGCAGAGGCAACAAAACTGCAACTACGTCAAAGTACTGAAGTGCAGCGAATCGCGAGTCGTATCAATGTGAAAAATCAACTGGATTTAATGGCATTAGGTAAAGAACCTGCGATGAAATTATCACGTTTCTCGGACCAAATTTTAAATATGATGGCAAAATCCCCTGTGAATGAATCTGGCGAATTATTAAAGCAGTTAGAATCATTAATGCTGAAGTTCGATAAAAAAGAGATTATTGAGCAACAAAGCTTTTTCGGAAAGTTGTTTAAGCGTGCGCCGAAAAAGAAAGAGGATTTATTTGATAAGTACAATGTTTTAGGTAGAGACATTGAGAAAATTCATTATCAATTTGTGCTAATGGAAAAGGCTCTAGCCAATGATAATCGAATGCTGGCACGACTGTATCATGAGGATTTAACGTATTATATGGAGCTTGAAAAATACATTGTAGCAGCAGAGATGAAGTTAGATGAAGTGACATCAACGTTAATACCGATGTATGAAAAGCAAAGTGAAGCAGGCAATCAAATTGCTCGAATGGAGCTAAATAGTTTACAAGCGATTGCTGAAACACTCGCCGGGAAAATAGATGAGCTAGAGAAATCGCGCATGGTTGCGATTTTAGCGGCACCACAGATTGAAATGATTCGTAGTGGTAATAGCGAGTTGATCGAACAAATTAATGGAGCATTCGTCAAGACGATTCCAGTCTTTAAAATAGGTCTTATGAGTGCAGTCAATGAAAAACGTCAACAGCTACATAATGAGTCAGCAACCGCTTTTGAAAACCGCATGAAGCAATTCGGCGGGGTCAACAGTGATACTGTGCAATTAAGTATGGCGATGGCGCAGCAACCTGAAAAAACACAAACACTTGAAGAAATGTGGGATACCATCATTGCAGGTATTACAACCTATCGTCAGCTGCGTGACGAACAAACAGCAAAACGTAAGAAGACAGAACAACAATTATTGGCACTCCGAAGTGAAACGTAAAAAATCCGACACCGTCTGATAGATATTAAAACGGTGTCGGATTTTTTATTTTTGACCTGTTCGCCAAGAGAGTCCCCATTTATAGGCTTTGTCCATATCTTTATGACCATTAAAATACTCAACAAGGCGCTCAACTTTAAATGTTTCGTTATTTACATTTTCAATCATAGCAATGGCACACATGTTTTTCCCATTCCGATGTTCATTTAACCGAACTTCGATACTTGGCCCTGTCCCATAGTTGATTGTCACGATACCGTCAGCTTCAGCCCAATTCGCTACGCCTTCATATATAAAGGCATACACAAGGACCCGCTTAATGTCACTTACCTTATCCCCGTTAATACGTAAGTTTTCGCCTCCACTTACCATGCCTGTGCGATCATCTCCATCTAATCCAACAAAGGGGGGATAATTCAAACTACCGAATGCATTGCCAAGAGCCTGAACGCAACTTTTTTCTCCGTCAGCTAACTCATATAAACAGCCTAAATCTAAATCAATACCGCCATTAGACTTAGTACCAAAAAGGGAAGATAAAAATCCACTTGAAGGTTTCGCAGGTTGTTGATTCCAGTTTAGGTTAACGAGAATTTCACCAATCCCTTGAGTTTGAGATTTCGTTAAATTTATGGATTGCCCTTTCTTTGTTAATTCAATCTTACTTAAATTCACCATACACTATAAACACCCCTAATTATTCCGAATTTTAAGTTAATTATATCTAACTGGCAATTTATTTACAAATATATTAATAGAAAGAAAAAACGACAAACTGGCTTAAACCAATTTGTCGTTTCAATCATTAAATAAACTCTTCATCAATATCAAAATTTATTTCATGACCGTGATAGTTTTGAAACGAAACAATCAACATATCAAGATGCTCTAAATTTTCTTCGTAATCCAAAATACGCGATAAAATGTACAGCAAGTGATAGCTTGAAAACTCAACGTCTCCCTCATCTTGTGCAAGTTTCACTTGTTTAATGAAGATATCCATTAATTGATTGCGCTGAATATACTCGATGTGTTTGCTCCATTCAGAATGCTCGGGCTTTAATTTTCCTGTGTACTTCAGTAAAAGTTGCTCGTGATAAGTGAGTAGGAAATCTAAACGTTCTTGAATCATTAAATGGAATTGTGTCGGTAAGTGAGCTATCTCATTCTCATGCTTATGCAGACGTTGGAGTAACTCTAAGCTTTTTTTCGACGTCGTAATCATTTGACGATAGATAACAAGTTTACGTGCTTTTTCGTATTTTTTATTTTTAAAATAGCTACGTTCTTCTTTGTAAAATTCATAGAGAATATCTACACGAGACATGCGAGATTGAAATTTGCTTACAGCCGCCTTAGTAGATGTATGCTCGGAAGCTTGGCGCACAGCTAGTCGTGTCCAACGAATAATATCATCCTGTAAAAAGTGAATTTTACGGAATAATTTCACTTCGTATTTGGGTGGTAAGAAAAATAGGTTGATGACAAAAGCTGCGAGTACCCCCACTAAAACCGTTGAAAAACGAATAAAGCCAAAGGTAAGAAAGTCATCCCCTTGAATCTCCATAATCGCCACCACGGTTACAAGTGATATCGATAAGGATTTTTCAAGTTTAAATTTCAACATTAACCCAATCGTTACCACGACGGCTATTCCAATCGCCACCATATGATGACCAAACAGTAAACCGAATATAACTGCGACAGTGGCGCCAATTATATTTGCCTGTAATTGTTCGATAATTGTTTGATAAGACCGATAAATTGAAGGTTGAATCGCAAAAATAGCTGCAATTCCAGCGAATACGGGTGAAGGCAATTTCAACAATTCAGCAATAAAAAGCGCAAAGACAATAGCTACAGCAGTTTTAAATACGCGGGCACCTAATTTCATAGAAAATGGATGTCCTTTCTGTCAGTTATTTTAAAGTTACATTCTATACAGTATAGAATGAAGTGTCAAAAAATACATGGATTTAAATTCTATATTTAAAAGTGCATCTGTATCCTTATTCCCCCATCACAAAGAAATAATCATAATTCTACAACAAGTTGCGAGTGGAAGTAAATGAGTAAAAGGATTCTACCTGTTCCTTTGATGCATTGCGAATGCATAGATTCCTTTATAAGCACTTATCTTTGAAAAAGAGCGACTCTCCACGGAAAGTCGCTCAATAAAAATCATTAAAGTTTTGAAAATGCATAATCTACAGCTTCGATTGTTTCGCGAATATCTGCTTCCGTATGCTCCGTTGTTAAGAACCACGCTTCGTATTTAGATGGTGCAAGGTTAATGCCTTGTTCAATCATTAGCTTAAAGAAGCGTCCGAAAATTTCTCCGTCAGTGTTTTCGGCTTGCTCATAGTTTTCAACTTTTACGTCTGTAAAATAAATTGTTAGTGCACCTTTTAAACGATTTAACGTAATCGTTACGTTGTGTTTTTTCGCCGCCGCTAAAATGCCTTCTTCTAAAATAGCACCAAGACGATCCATCTCATCATACACACCAGGACGAGCAAGTACTTCTAAACAAGCAATACCAGCTTGCATAGAAGCTGGGTTACCAGCCATTGTACCAGCTTGGTAGGCTGGACCAAGTGGTGCAACTGTATCCATAATTTCCTTACGACCACCGTAAGCGCCGATTGGTAGACCGCCACCGATTACTTTACCAAGTGCAGTTAAGTCTGGTGTTAAACCAAGAAGGTCCTGTGCAGCTCCGTAATGGAAGCGGAATGCTGTAATTACTTCATCATGAATTGTCAGTACACCTTTTTGTTGTGCAGTAGCATGTACTAATTCTAAGAAACCAGGTTTGGGCTCCACAATACCGAAGTTCCCAACGATTGGCTCAATTAAAATCCCAGCAAGTTGGTCGCCCCACTTATCCATTGCGGCCATGAATGCTTCTGGATCATTGAAAGGAACAGTAATCACTTCTTCAGCAGTAGCTGTCGTCACACCTGCTGAGTCCGGCGTACCAAGTGTTGCAGGACCAGAGCCAGCCGCCACTAATACTAAGTCGAAATGACCGTGGTAGCAGCCAGCGAATTTCATGATTTTTGTACGACCAGTGTAAGCACGTGCGACACGGATTGTAGTCATAACCGCTTCTGTACCAGAGTTATTGAAGCGAACTTTATCCATTGAAGGAATCGCTTCTTTTAGCATTTTGGCAAAAGTCACTTCATATTCAGTCGGTGTCCCGAACAATGTACCGTTTTCAGCTGCATTTGTAATAGCTTTTGCAATATGTGGATGACCGTGACCTGTCACGATAGGTCCGTATGCTGCTAAGTAATCGATATAGCGATTGCCATCAACATCCCATAAATAAGCGCCCTTCCCACGCGCCATAGAAATAGGTGAGCCACCACCAACTGCCTTATAAGAACGCGAAGGACTATTCACACCACCAACGATGTGTTGAAGTGCTTCTGCGTGTACTGCTTCAGATTTTGAGTGATTCATAAATATTGCCTCCAATTCATTTATACATAACCTATTGTAGACCTAACAGAGTAAGAAATCCAAAAAAATAAGGGATATGATTTGATTTGCTACTTGGAGTAAAATAAGAGATACAGAGGAGGAGATTTTTTATGACTTTAATAGAAGGAAAAAAAGCACCAGATTTCTCGCTAGTCAATGAAAAAGGAGAAACAGTACATTTAAAGGATTACCTTGGTCAATATGTAATTTTATATTTTTATCCAAAAGATATGACACCAGGCTGTACGACAGAGGCTTGTGATTTCCGTGATAAGCACGAAGATTTCAGTCATTTAAATGCCGTTGTGTTGGGTGTTAGTCCAGATGATGCGAAAAAGCATACGAAGTTTATTGATAAGCATGGCTTGCCTTTTTCTCTTTTAGTGGATGAGGATCACGCGGTGGCAGAAGCTTATGGTGTATGGGTACTGAAAAAAATGTATGGTCGTGAATATATGGGTATTGAACGTTCAACATTTTTAATAGATGGTGAAGGTAACCTCATAAAGCAGTGGCGTAAAGTACGTGTGAAAAACCATATTGAAGAAGTGTATACATTTTTAGCAGAACAGGAGGCCGGAAAATGAGAATCTATTTTACATTTGAACCAAGACCCGACTTAAAGGATCCATTAGTAGCAGAGTTTCCAGAGGTAGATTTTGTGTTTGAAAATGCTTTATCTATAGAAGAGCTACAAAAGGCCGATGTACTTGTTACATATGGAGAGGATTTAGATAACGATAATATTCAATATGCAAAAAAACTCAAATGGATATTCGTTGCTTCTGCGGGCGTAGAAAAAATGCCAGCGCAAGCGATAATTGACCGAGGTATTGTTGTATCCAATGTACGTGGTATTCATAAAACACCAATGGCAGAGTCAATTCTAGCTCATATCCTAGCCATTAAACGTGCACTACCGTGGATGTACGAGCAACAGAAGAAAAGTGAGTGGTCGAAAAAAGCGAAGCAATCGGAATTACGTGATAGCACTGCGCTTATTTTAGGGCCGGGTGCGATTGGTAGTGAGGTTGGTCGTTTACTCCAAGCCTTTGGTGTTAAGACAATTGGCTGCAATAGAACTGGGAAAGAAGCCGTATATATGGATGATATGGTGAGCTTTGATGGGCTTTTAGATACTTTGCCAAAAGCAGATATTGTTATCTCTGTTTTACCGAAGACAATTGAAACAACACATTTATTGAAGGAAGCGCATTTTAAAGCGATGAAAAACAATGCGATTTTCATGAATTTCGGACGTGGAAACTTAGTGGATGAGAATGTTCTGATTCAGGCGATTGAAAATGGTGAGATTGGCCACACAGTACTTGATGTATTTGAAGAAGAGCCACTTGCTGCCAATCATCCTTTATGGACACTGCCGAATGTGATTGTGTCACCACACGTATCGAGCCATTCTGCCCGCTATGTAGAGCGCAGTTTAGAGATATTTAAGCCGAGTCTTGAGAAATGGATGAAAGGTGAAAGGGATCTAGAAAATGTAATGGACCTGTCAAGAGGGTATTAAGCTACAATTTTTCATAAGAAGAATGGGCAAATGTTGACAGATGTTGCTTCCATTCGATACACTATTTATAACAATTATAAATTAAGAATACTTATGAAAAGGGGTGCATGGCGATGTCTGCAACGCATTTACAAGATGCACTTGACACGTTAAAAACAACTGGTGTACGTATAACTCCTCAGCGTCATGCGATTTTGGAATATTTGATTCAATCAATGGCACATCCAACTGCGGATGAAATCTATAAAGCACTTGAAGGGAAATTCCCGAATATGAGTGTAGCGACCGTCTACAATAACCTCCGCGTATTCCGCGAAGTTGGTTTAGTAAAAGAGCTTACTTATGGAGATGCTTCGAGCCGTTTTGATTTTGTTACTAACGATCACTATCACATGATTTGTGAGTGCTGTGGGAAAATCGTAGACTTCCATTATCCTGGTCTCGATGAAATTGAGCATTTCGCATCGCAAGTAACTGGTTATGATGTTCACTCACATCGTCTTGAAATCTATGGTACATGTACAACGTGTAAAGAAGTATCTTCAAAAGTACAATAAAAATTCCTAGCTCTCAGGTGAGGGCTAGGAATTTTTTAGTTATGTTGCTTTTGGTTGTATGATTGATCGAAATCTTTGCCTTCTAGTGTAGGGTCAAGTGTAAGTGGTTCATTGCAATACATACACATATCCACACGACCTAAAACTTTCGTATGTTTGTGGCAATTCGGGCACTCTACTTGTACAGCGCGCGTCGATAATAAGCCAATCCAACCATACACAGCTGTGCTACCTAAAATACATAGTAAACCAAGTGACATGAAAATAAGCACAAGCCATTGGTTGTCTTTAAAGAAAATAGCACCGTACATAACTATAAAGCCGATAAAGATTAAGGCTAATGCAAATGAACGGATTTTATTGATTTTGCTTTTATAAGGTTTCATATATCATCTTGCCTCCCAATCTAAAGAATACTATACCATATAAGGATAAAGTATTTTAGATTAGAAAAAAATGAAAAGAAGGATTCTTTTAGAGTATGTCGAAATTTAAAACATGATAATTTGTATTGAAAAATATATAAGGAGGGCTGAACATGGAGCAAGTTTTGCGCCCGATTTATCAAGAACGAGCTAGTCAGCCAAATACACTAGGTGTTATTTTAGTTGAAAAACATGAGGAGAAAAGTAATGTTACTGATACATTTGATACGGTCTTATTAATAATCGTAAAAGAAGCTGATACTCCGGTTTTTACGAAACACTATCTATATGAAGATAACAAGGTAGCCTTACATACTGTCACAGAGAAATTATTACGAAAATGGCTATTAATCGGCTCCAATAAAAAAGTTGTAGATTGGATTTTCTTCGGTAAGATATTATTCGATCGCAATGAGTTTCTTCATAAATTAAAAATTGAATTACAGGAGTTCCCGTTCAACGGTCGTAAAATCAAGACAGGTATTCAATTTTCAAAGCTGATTCGTCGTTATTTAGAAGGGAAAGAGTATTTCGATAAGGGTAGTTATTTAGATGCTTATAACCATGTTGTAGATTCGCTTCATCATTTAGGTCGATTATCGATTATTGATAGTGGTTTATATCCGGAAGTAACGGTTTGGGGACAAGTGAAGAAAATTGAACCCGCCATCTATAAGTTGTATGAAGAACTTGTGACGAGTCACGAACCTATTGAAAAACGCTTAGAGTTGCTGTTTTTAGCAAGTGAGTTTTTAATCCATTCACGTACGCAAGATGGAGCAAGGCATATTATAGAAGTAATGAAGAAAAAAGAAGCTTGGACAATTCAGGAACTTCATGATCACAGTGAACTTGTAAATTACTCCGTCGATTTAGAAGTCTTTGTAGAGTACTTAGTGGATAAAGGCTTTATCCTTATTGAACCTGTCATAGCGAAAAGTGAAATGATTTTTCATCGACACTATAAAGTGAATGTAGATGCTCTTCTATAGAAACTAAATCCGGTCTATAGTATGCTTGTAATCGAGGTATGAAAAATATCTCGATTTTTTTTTAAAAAAAGTGTTGACGAATAATATATCAATATTGTATTATATTAATTGTCGCTAAGACATCACGAAAAACACTTAGAAAACTCAACGAAAAACTTTTTTTAAAAAGTTGTTGACATAAACTAAGTGGAATGATAATATAAAGAAGTCGCTGAAAACGACAACTTAAAAGTGAACCTTGAAAACTGAACATGCAAAACGTAATCAATAACGTTTTTAGTAACTAACTTCGTTAGTGAACAAAACACAAGTAATAAATAGATATCAACTTTTAGTTGATACGCTAGCAAAGCTAATGAGCTTTCAAACTACTTTTATGGAGAGTTTGATCCTGGCTCAGGACGAACGCTGGCGGCGTGCCTAATACATGCAAGTCGAGCGAATTGATGAAGAAGCTTGCTTCTTCTGATGTTAGCGGCGGACGGGTGAGTAACACGTGGGCAACCTACCTTATAGTTTGGGATAACTCCGGGAAACCGGGGCTAATACCGAATAATCTATTTCCTCTCATGGGGAAATACTAAAAGACGGTTTCGGCTGTCGCTATAAGATGGGCCCGCGGCGCATTAGCTAGTTGGTGAGGTAACGGCTCACCAAGGCAACGATGCGTAGCCGACCTGAGAGGGTGATCGGCCACACTGGGACTGAGACACGGCCCAGACTCCTACGGGAGGCAGCAGTAGGGAATCTTCCACAATGGGCGAAAGCCTGATGGAGCAACGCCGCGTGAGTGAAGAAGGATTTCGGTTCGTAAAACTCTGTTGTAAGGGAAGAACAAGTACAGTAGTAACTGGCTGTACCTTGACGGTACCTTATTAGAAAGCCACGGCTAACTACGTGCCAGCAGCCGCGGTAATACGTAGGTGGCAAGCGTTGTCCGGAATTATTGGGCGTAAAGCGCGCGCAGGTGGTTCTTTAAGTCTGATGTGAAAGCCCACGGCTCAACCGTGGAGGGTCATTGGAAACTGGGGAACTTGAGTGCAGAAGAGGATAGTGGAATTCCAAGTGTAGCGGTGAAATGCGTAGAGATTTGGAGGAACACCAGTGGCGAAGGCGACTATCTGGTCTGTAACTGACACTGAGGCGCGAAAGCGTGGGGAGCAAACAGGATTAGATACCCTGGTAGTCCACGCCGTAAACGATGAGTGCTAAGTGTTGGGGGGTTTCCGCCCCTCAGTGCTGCAGCTAACGCATTAAGCACTCCGCCTGGGGAGTACGGTCGCAAGACTGAAACTCAAAGGAATTGACGGGGGCCCGCACAAGCGGTGGAGCATGTGGTTTAATTCGAAGCAACGCGAAGAACCTTACCAGGTCTTGACATCCCATTGACCACTGTAGAGATACAGTTTTCCCTTCGGGGACAACGGTGACAGGTGGTGCATGGTTGTCGTCAGCTCGTGTCGTGAGATGTTGGGTTAAGTCCCGCAACGAGCGCAACCCTTGATCTTAGTTGCCATCATTTAGTTGGGCACTCTAAGGTGACTGCCGGTGACAAACCGGAGGAAGGTGGGGATGACGTCAAATCATCATGCCCCTTATGACCTGGGCTACACACGTGCTACAATGGACGATACAAACGGTTGCCAACCCGCGAGGGGGAGCTAATCCGATAAAGTCGTTCTCAGTTCGGATTGTAGGCTGCAACTCGCCTACATGAAGCCGGAATCGCTAGTAATCGTGGATCAGCATGCCACGGTGAATACGTTCCCGGGCCTTGTACACACCGCCCGTCACACCACGAGAGTTTGTAACACCCGAAGTCGGTGAGGTAACCTTTTTGGAGCCAGCCGCCGAAGGTGGGATAGATGATTGGGGTGAAGTCGTAACAAGGTAGCCGTATCGGAAGGTGCGGCTGGATCACCTCCTTTCTAAGGATATTTTCGGAATACAAACCATGGGTTTGTAAGATTACGTTTTGCGTTCAGTTTTGAAGGTTCATCGCAAGATGAAACACTTCAAAACATTGTTCTTTGAAAACTGGATAAAACGACATTGATATAGTAACAAACACATTTATTTTTTTAATTAAGTTTTTAGGCTTAATAACGTAGGTTAAGTTATTAAGGGCGCATGGCGGATGCCTTGGCACTAGGAGCCGAAGAAGGACGGCACTAACACCGATATGCTTCGGGGAGCTGTAAGTGAGCTTTGATCCGGAGATTTCCGAATGGGGGAACCCACTGTTTTTAATAGAACAGTACTTTGACGTGAATACATAGCGTCATAGAGGCAGACCCAGGGAACTGAAACATCTAAGTACCTGGAGGAACAGAAAGAAAAATCGATTCCCTGAGTAGCGGCGAGCGAAACGGGAAGAGCCCAAACCAAGAGGCTTGCCTCTTGGGGTTGTAGGACACTCTATACGGAGTTACAAAAGAATGAGTTAGACGAAGCGACTTGGAAAGGTCCGCCGTAGCAGGTAAAAGCCCTGTAGTCGAAAGTTCATTCCCTCCTGAGTGTATCCTGAGTACGGCGGAACACGTGAAATTCCGTCGGAATCTGGGAGGACCATCTCCCAAGGCTAAATACTACCTAGTGACCGATAGTGAACCAGTACCGTGAGGGAAAGGTGAAAAGCACCCCGGAAGGGGAGTGAAATAGATCCTGAAACCATGTGCCTACAAGTAGTTAGAGCCCGTTAATGGGTGATAGCGTGCCTTTTGTAGAATGAACCGGCGAGTTACGATTACGTGCGAGGTTAAGTTGAGAAGACGGAGCCGCAGCGAAAGCGAGTCTGAATAGGGCGAATTAGTACGTGGTCGTAGACCCGAAACCAGGTGATCTACCCATGTCCAGGGTGAAGGTGAGGTAACACTTACTGGAGGCCCGAACCCACGTACGTTGAAAAGTGCGGGGATGAGGTGTGGGTAGCGGAGAAATTCCAATCGAACCTGGAGATAGCTGGTTCTCTCCGAAATAGCTTTAGGGCTAGCCTCGTGATTGAGAATACTGGAGGTAGAGCACTGTTTGGACTAGGGGGCCATCCCGGTTTACCGAATTCAGACAAACTCCGAATGCCAGATATTTATACACGGGAGTCAGACTGCGAGTGATAAGATCCGTAGTCAAAAGGGAAACAGCCCAGACCACCAGCTAAGGTCCCAAAGTAATCGTTAAGTGGAAAAGGATGTGGCGTTGCACAGACAACCAGGATGTTGGCTTAGAAGCAGCCATCATTTAAAGAGTGCGTAATAGCTCACTGGTCGAGTGACGCTGCGCCGAAAATGTATCGGGGCTAAACGATTCACCGAAGCTGTGGATTCACATCTATGATGTGAGTGGTAGGAGAGCGTTCTAAGGGCGTTGAAGTCAGACCGGAAGGACTGGTGGAGCGCTTAGAAGTGAGAATGCCGGTATGAGTAGCGAAAGACGGGTGAGAATCCCGTCCACCGTATGACTAAGGTTTCCTGAGGAAGGCTCGTCCGCTCAGGGTTAGTCGGGACCTAAGCCGAGGCCGATAGGCGTAGGCGATGGACAACAGGTTGATATTCCTGTACCACCTCCTCACCGTTTGAGAAATGGGGGGACGCAGTAGGATAGGGTAAGCACGCCGTTGGTTGCGCGTGTTCAAGCAGTAAGGTGTGAATGTAGGCAAATCCGCATTCTTTAACATTGAGCTGTGATGACGAGTCCGTATGGACGAAGTTCCTGATTTCACACTGCCAAGAAAAGCCTCTATCGAGGTGAGAGGTGCCCGTACCGCAAACCGACACAGGTAGTCGAGGAGAGAATCCTAAGGTGTGCGAGAGAACTCTCGTTAAGGAACTCGGCAAAATGACCCCGTAACTTCGGGAGAAGGGGTGCTCTGGTAGCGTGCAAGCGTGAGAGAGCCGCAGTGAATAGGCCCAGGCGACTGTTTAGCAAAAACACAGGTCTCTGCAAAACCGTAAGGTGACGTATAGGGGCTGACGCCTGCCCGGTGCTGGAAGGTTAAGAGGAGTGGTTAGCGCAAGCGAAGCTGCGAATTGAAGCCCCAGTAAACGGCGGCCGTAACTATAACGGTCCTAAGGTAGCGAAATTCCTTGTCGGGTAAGTTCCGACCCGCACGAAAGGCGTAACGATCTGGGCACTGTCTCAACGAGAGACTCGGTGAAATTATAGTACCTGTGAAGATGCAGGTTACCCGCGACAGGACGGAAAGACCCCGTGGAGCTTTACTGTAGCCTGATATTGAATTTTGGTACAACTTGTACAGGATAGGTAGGAGCCAGAGATCTCGGAGCGCCAGCTTCGAAGGAGGCGTCGGTGGGATACTACCCTGGTTGTATTGAAATTCTAACCCATGCCCCTTAGCGGGGCAGGAGACAGTGTCAGGCGGACAGTTTGACTGGGGCGGTCGCCTCCTAAAGAGTAACGGAGGCGCCCAAAGGTTCCCTCAGAATGGTTGGAAATCATTCGTAGAGTGTAAAGGCATAAGGGAGCTTGACTGCGAGACCTACAAGTCGAGCAGGGTCGAAAGACGGGCTTAGTGATCCGGTGGTTCCGCATGGAAGGGCCATCGCTCAACGGATAAAAGCTACCCCGGGGATAACAGGCTTATCTCCCCCAAGAGTCCACATCGACGGGGAGGTTTGGCACCTCGATGTCGGCTCATCGCATCCTGGGGCTGTAGTCGGTCCCAAGGGTTGGGCTGTTCGCCCATTAAAGCGGTACGCGAGCTGGGTTCAGAACGTCGTGAGACAGTTCGGTCCCTATCCGTCGTGGGCGTAGGAAATTTGAGAGGAGCTGTCCTTAGTACGAGAGGACCGGGATGGACACACCGCTGGTGTACCAGTTGTCTTGCCAAAGGCATCGCTGGGTAGCTATGTGTGGACGGGATAAGTGCTGAAAGCATCTAAGCATGAAGCCCCCCTCAAGATGAGATTTCCCATTACGCAAGTAAGTAAGATCCCTCAAAGACGATGAGGTAGATAGGTTCGAGGTGGAAGTGTGGCGACACATGTAGCTGACGAATACTAATCGATCGAGGACTTAACCAAAACAAAAATAGTTTGTATATCAATGAAACGTTTATCCAGTTTTGAAAGAATAATGAGTGTTTTTTTAAAAAACGCTTGATTTTATTAGTAAATATGATATAATAATTATTGTCTTTCAAATAGTCTAGTGATGATGGCAAAGAGGTCACACCCGTTCCCATACCGAACACGGAAGTTAAGCTCTTTAGCGCCGATGGTAGTTGGGGGCTTCCCCCGGTGGGGGTGGGACGTCGCTAGCCTATACATAAAATTATTCCGAAGTAGCTCAGTTGGTAGTAGCACCTGACTGTTAATCAGGTTGTCGCAGGTTCGAGTCCTGCCTTCGGAGCCATTCTTGGAGAGTTGTCCGAGTGGCCGAAGGAGCACGATTGGAAATCGTGTAGACGGTTAACACTGTCTCAAGGGTTCAAATCCCTTACTCTCCGCCAGCAAACTTTAGGATTACAATTACAAATTGGCCCCTTGGTCAAGCGGTTAAGACACCGCCCTTTCACGGCGGTAACACGGGTTCGAATCCCGTAGGGGTCACCATTTTCAAACAACCAGATGGAGGATTAGCTCAGCTGGGAGAGCATCTGCCTTACAAGCAGAGGGTCGGCGGTTCGAGCCCGTCATCCTCCACCATTATCACATTAATTTTATAGCATTGTCGCGGGGTGGAGCAGTGGTAGCTCGTCGGGCTCATAACCCGAAGGTCACAGGTTCAAATCCTGTCCCCGCAACCAAAATGGTCCCGTGGTGTAGCGGTTAACATGCCTGCCTGTCACGCAGGAGATCGCCGGTTCGATCCCGGTCGGGACCGCCATTTTTATAAAAAATATGGGTCAGTAGCTCAGTTGGTAGAGCATTAGATTGAAGCTCTAAGTGTCGGCGGTTCGATTCCGTCCTGACCCACCATGTTTTTTTGCCGGTTTAGCTCAGCAGGTAGAGCAACTGACTTGTAATCAGTAGGTCGTGGGTTCGATTCCTATAGCCGGCACCATGTATTTCCCGGAGGGGTAGCGAAGTGGCTAAACGCGGCGGACTGTAAATCCGCTCCTTAGGGTTCGGCGGTTCGAATCCGTCCCCCTCCACCAGTTTTTTTGTTTTACAGGGGCATAGTTTAACGGTAGAATAGAGGTCTCCAAAACCTTTGATGTGGGTTCGATTCCTACTGCCCCTGCCAATTAATTTTATGGCGGTTGTGGCGAAGTGGTTAACGCACCTGATTGTGGTTCAGGCATTCGTGGGTTCGATTCCCATCAGTCGCCCCATTTAATTTANTTTGTTTTACAGGGGCATAGTTTAACGGTAGAATAGAGGTCTCCAAAACCTTTGATGTGGGTTCGATTCCTACTGCCCCTGCCAATTAATTTTATGGCGGTTGTGGCGAAGTGGTTAACGCACCTGATTGTGGTTCCGGCATTCGTGGGTTCGATTCCCATCAGTCGCCTCATTTAATTTAAATTTCAAAAATATAGTTATATGGCGGTTGTGGCGAAGTGGTTAACGCACCTGAGTGTGGTTCAGGCATTCGTGGGTTCGATTGCCATCAGTCGCCCCATTTTTATATAAAATTATCTTTTGGTGTATAGCCAAGCGGTAAGGCAACGGATTTTGATTCCGTCATGCCCTGGTTCGAATCCAGGTACCCCAGCCATCTATTGCGGAAGTACTTCAGTGGTAGAACACCACCTTGCCAAGGTGGGGGTCGCGAGTTCGAACCTCGTCTTCCGCTCCATTTTAACTTTTACGGCGGCATAGCCAAGTGGTAAGGCACAGGTCTGCAACACCTCTACCACCGGTTCAAATCCGGTTGCCGCCTCCATAATATACTGTAATTATTAATCGGATAATCCGATTTTTTTTATCTATTAGCAACATGCCGAAGTGGTGGAATGGCAGACACGTCGCACTCAAAATGCGATGCCGCGAGGCGTGTGGGTTCGAGTCCCACCTTCGGTATCACAATCTATTTAGCAAATGCTATTATTAAAAGCTTCACACTTAATTGTGTGGAGCTTTTTTTTTATCATTTACACTACAGATTTACCACTAATAATGTACGGGGGTAATGTGTAATAAGCAGACGAGAAACGCACCCGTCGCTGGGCGCTATTTTTTGAAATGCTTTTGTATGTATCGCTCTTCCTCAACAGATGTTAGCAAGCGATATGCTTCTCCGATTGTTCCATCTTGAAGCTTCCAAACAGTATTATGGTCTTCGACAGCTTTAGAAAAATCGTTTTTTTGACCATCTTTCTAATATTTTAATATAAGTATTTTCATGCTTATAATTTTCCTCGTTGATTTTCACTACATCTAACAATCTTTCGACTTTAGCTTGTTTTATTTCTGAATGGCCCCATTTTTCTTCAACCTGGACTTTTTGATATGTGGACGAAAATACGAAGCCTAAGTCTCCGTTCATATACAGTAGAGCAAAATATACCTCAGCGTACCGTTTGAAAATAGGTTTCATTTCTTTGCAAACTAATTCTATTTGTCACTTTATTTTTCCTCCATTTAATTTGTTTGTTTTGTGAATATTAATATTCACTTTTAGCAAGCACATGGATTATGCGGTACTGCTCGCACTGGTTAACACTAGTGTGATTGTTTATTTAGTTTAATATTCCTATTGTTGGTAGGTAAATTAATTCCAATGTCGAATTATATTTGTAGGAGGTGAGTATAGGTGGAAGAAGTCGACATTTTAAGCAAAGAAGCAATCAAAACTGACTTGGCACTGATTAAATCTTGTCTGAGGCTGATTAATCAAACCGTTTCTTTAAGCAAACAAAGAGGCGAAACTTTTGCCGCTTCAGAAAATGAAGAATTACATATGCTAATTTCCAAAATTGATAGGGACCTGAACAAAATCAAGGTGAACATACAATATGAAACAAACAATACTGTACGCCGTTAAACGCCTTTCTATTCATATAGAAAGGTCATATTCATCAAGTCTGATACCAAGCAAAATCATGCAGTACCTAAAATTAGATTGTCTAAAATCTTGATGTAGATTCAAAAGAAATATGGGTGATGTTATGGAATTGAAAACATTGTATAAATCCTATAAAGAAGAAACAAAGTCGATGTATGTTGAATATGAACGCCAACAAACATCTGTGTCCTTATTAAATTTCGTAAGGGCTGAGGCGAGATTAAATGGTTTTGTGACAGCGTTACAGTATGTAAAGCAGACAAAGGAAATTGCTGAGATTATTAAGGATTACAAAGTAGGACAACTTTTTAAGTAGGTTCAAAAAAAAGACTTATTTGAAAGTTTTTTAAATCACTTTTAAAAATTGTTTTTAAATCAAGGGGAAGGTGAATAGTATAAGAATAAGGAATACTAAATAGGAGTGAAAGCTATGAAACAAATTGTTGCGGTGATATGTCTGTCTATGATTTTTGTTTGGGTGTCGCCAATTGAACAGGTTGATGCAGCGAGTTTTAATGATGTGACTAGGAACCATACGTTAATAACAGAAATTGATTATTTAGTAGATAGAGAGATTATAAAGGGTTATCCTGATGGTTCTTTTAAGCCTAATAATAATGTGACGAGAGCACAAGTAGCGGTACTATTAACACGTGCATTAGGATTGAACACATCTAATATAAAAAACCCTAATTATCAAGACATACCCGTGACCCATATTTATTACAAAGAAATAGCAGCCGCTCACAGTGCAGGGATTTTTCAGTCTGCGCATAATTTCAACCCAGGTGCTACGATTTCAAGAGGAACGATGGCTCTTATTTTGCAAAGGGCATTTCATTTAAAAGGTTCGGATCCGTATCATTTTGAAGATGTTACGAAGAATACAGATGGCTATCAGGCTATTTCTGCAGTGGCGAATAATAGTATCACGAGGGGCTATCGGGATGGTACATTTAAGCCAAAGGTAACACTGAAACGGGCCCATTTTTCAGCATTTTTGGCAAGAGCCTTAACAGTTACAAAACTTAAAATAATGAAGGATCGTAACTATATGTACACTTATGCCTTCAAATCACCTGAGGATAATCAGACGTATATATTAAATTATCAGTATAGCCGTAATGATGATAAAAATGATATCTGGACGATTACCAATACGACGAATAATAAACTATTTAATGATGAATTGCTATACGATGGGGGTTCCGTTTATGGGCAAGCAATTGCTCAAGATTTTAGCTCTCATTATGATTTGTATATAGAGCTGCCTCTAAGAATAGGCATTATTAAGCATGAAGATGATGAAGGTATAAGTAGCGGTGTCCGCATAACGGTGAACGATACAAATGCTACACATCAAGCAGGAGGAGTAACCTATAAGAATGTCGTTATTCTTGAAGAAACGACTGTATTTAACAGTGATGTGAATGTGTATTACTATGCAGATAACGTAGGCTTAATAAAGCAGATGAAAAACGGAAAAAATAATTACGAGCTTCTTAAACGCACAGCCTATTAAATGAAAAAGGATGCATCTTTAACGTAAAGTTAAGAAGCACCCTTTTTCCTACGTAATAGAAATATGGAAATAACGCTTTAGCGCTTGTTGCCATTCTTGCTCAGTGTGAGTGGTATAGGTTGTTAAGGTATTACCTTCGTAAATGCGGAATTCATTGTTCAACATCGTATTGCGACCACGAGCAGTTCGAATCATGGCAATTTTGTTCGGTTGTGTAGAAAGTCTTGGGGCAAATTTAGCATCACTTGCATCATCAGTAAAGCTATAAAGTAAACGCCAATCGTGAGAAGTTTGTTCGTACAGCATCCAGCCGTATGTATCATCTTGTTCGATCTTATAGAGCTCATTACCTTCTCGGTGCTTATGCCCAGCAAGGAGTGGGACAGGCTTACATGGAGCTAGAGCCCCAACGCCGACATCTGTTATATAAGAAAGTCCTGCAAATGTCACGACGAGTAGCTGGTGCATCGGTACATTTTCTAGTGGTGTATCTGCATCTATATTGCGCCAAAATTGTGCGTAGCGATTTTTTACAGAAAAGCCAAGTTCACGTAGTAGCCAACTAAAAAGTATATTAAGTTCAAAACAATTCCCGCCGCGTTTTTGAACAATCAGTTTTTTAAATAAATTAGGAATAGAGAATGATATGCCTCGTTTCATGGAGACATCTAAATTTTCGTATGGGATTGCGTGGAGATGGCATGTTTGTAAATGACCTAGTAGTTTAATAGACGGTTCTATAGATCCTTGAAATTTAATATGCTGTAAATATTGTTGTATGTGTGCATTCATGAAATGTCGCCTCGCTTCCTTACTATTTAACATAACCGAAATTTACAAAGAATACACGTCGAAAGTTAGCGAAAGAAAATAATAGTAATGTAGAGCAATAAATTGTAATATTAATTTGTTAGCTTTTATGTAGTGGGATATTATCCATTTGAAATTAACAATAAAAATGCTTATAAGGTAGGTAAATATATGACGAGTGTAATGAAGAATACCATTAAGTGGGTTGAAGTCAATTCATATGATGAAATGAGTGAGGTTGCTGCCAATATTTTCACGGCACAACTACAAGCAAAACCAGATAGTGTTTTAGGTTTAGCAACAGGTGGTTCACCAGTAGGGATGTACGAGGAATTAGTAAAGCGTCAGCAAGCTGGACAAATTTCATTTAAAGATGTGAAGACGTTTAACTTAGATGAATATGTTGGATTGGAGCAGTCTAACCCTGCAAGTTATTGGACATTTATGCATGACGTTTTATTTAATCATGTGGATGTGAAGGAAGAAAACATTCATCTACCAAATGGCAAGGCGGCAGATTTAGCGATTGAATGTCAGGCATATGATGCACGTATTGCGGAAGCTGGAGGCATTGATTTGCAATTATTAGGTATTGGCGTAAACGGGCATATCGGTTTTAATGAGCCAGGCACGCCGTTTACTTCATTAACGAATATTGTAGAGCTAACAGAGTCAACACGTACAGAAAATGCAATTTATTTTGATAACCCAGCAGATGTACCAACACATGCAATTACGATGGGTATTCAGTCCATTATGAATGCAAAGGCTATTGTATTAATTGCCTTTGGTGCGAAAAAGTTAGAGGCGATGGAGAAGTTACGTAGTGGTGTCGTGACAGAGGATTTCCCAGCGAGCCAATTATTGAATCATCCAAATGTAACTGTTATTTATGGCGGTACGAAATAATTAAAATAAGCGCAGACTTCGAATAAACGAAGTCTGCGTTTATCTATTTTTACTGGATAGTTGTGTAATGTAAGCCGATATAAACAAGCGCATTGAATGCAGCAACTCCAGTGAAAGAAAGAATAAGAACGATGGGGCCAATGTGCATTGAGCATGCGCCTGTCACGTTTTAAGCTGCCATAAGCATTCGGTAAGAAGATGATGAAGGTGACACACCAGCGTAGGAAGGCAAGTGTAAGTGGTGATATGACCCACTTACGGCACGACCAATAACAAAATTACCACCTCATAAAAGTGTAGCGAGTAGTAATAGTGTGGACGGAGGAATTTTCATGGTCATAAAACTCCTTTAATAGTCAGAATACTACCGTCAATTATTGACGTTACTGTTTGCAATAATCAGTGGTATGACGAAGCTTTGCGTATGTGCATATGCTAGAATGATAAAAAGAACAGGAGGGGTTACGGTGAAAAGTACAGCACCACATTTAGTGAAGGGTGACACAGTTGGACTCGTAGCATTATCGAGTGCCGTAGAGGTAGAAGAATTAGGTGAAGCGTTGGCATTTTTAGATGAGCTTGGATTACGTTATAAAGTTGGTTCAACTATTGGCGCAAAGTACAAGTATTTAGCAGGTACGGATGAAGAGAGACTAGCTGATTTTCATGCAATGGTTGAGGACCCTGAGGTTAAGGCGATTTTTTGTGTGAGAGGTGGCTATGGTTGTGCACGTATTGCAGAGAAAATCGACTATACGCTATTAACAGAAAATCCGAAAATTTTCTGGGGATTTTCAGACCTTACATATATGCACATAGCGATTAATGAATTTTCAGATTTAGTGACATTTCACGGGCCGATGATTATGACAACGCGAAAGATGGATGAGATTTCGAAAAAGATGTTTTTACAGTTGTTTACCCCTATGGAAGTGCAGTATACAGAAATAATTTCGCCTCTGACTACAATAGCGTCAGGAGTGGCACGTGGCCAACTCACAGGCGGTAATTTAAGACGGCTTGTTAGTACGCTTGGTACGAAGTTTGAAATTCGGACGGAAGGAAAAATTCTTGTTTTAGAAGATATTGCAGAAACAATTCCTCGTATTGATTCTATGCTGCAACAGTTAAAGCAGGCACGAAAATTGGATCATTTAGCAGGCGTTGTGATTGGCTCATTTACACAAACAGAAGCGGATGAAGCTGAGTTACTAACGCTAATGGAAGAGTACTTTGCTGATTTAGAAGTACCAGTAGTAGCTGGTTTTAAAATTGGGCATGAAACAACGAATATTGCTATTCCACTAGGTGTTGAAGCTATTTTAGATGCCAAGGAAAAGGTATTGCGAATTTTACCTGGCGTACATTAAATAGAAGAGCTTTCTGCAGAATAATTCCTGCAGAAAGTTTTTTTAATACGGTTTACATCGTGCCCTTTTTATACATAAAAACCCCTCTTACACACAAGGTGCAAGAGAGGTTTATGAATGGCATTTTCGACTAAATTACATGCTTGTTTGGAGTATGGCCGTTGCCTTTAGTTGGTTATTGGTCATCGGTCATAAAGTAACAGGTGACATGTTATTGGTTTAGTAAGGTTGTCTACTTATAAGTAGGGCGTCGAAAACAGCACATCCATCTCGGATTGGAGTCTCACCGCCCCGAGTTTAGAAATAGCGAGAATCGTCGAAGTTAATTTCGACACTGTAGTTTTTTGCATTAATTAAATTTGAGAGCTTATGTGCATCTTTTTCAAGCGTAGCGGCACGTTCACGGTACTCTTCTGGTTCATATAATGCGACTTCATAAAGCATAGTACCTTCACCATAGCCCATACGCACTGTTTCTTTTTCGTGCATGCTAAATTGCTTACAGAGCTCAGCTTCTGCCCGGAGTTGTGTTGCTAGCTCAATCGCTTCGACAAGGGCTAGCTTTTCATTTTTAAATTCGACTGTATTTTGAATGTTTGCTCCATATACAAGGCGGTCTAATGTACGCATATCAAGTCGAACCTGCGCAAGCTCAGTCTCAATTGTCGTCATTGAGCGATTACTTGTTTTTGGCGTTTGTCCTTTTTCAACGGTCACAAAGGCACTACGATGCAACTCACCTATCAGCTCCTGCACCTTTTTAGCTAAAACACTTTTCAATTTGACTGCTTCTGCAAGATTAATTGTCATGAAAACACATCCTTTATAGTGTAGTAGTTGGTGTTACATTTGTTAAGAGGGCAGTGGCATAATCACCGCCATGGATTTGGTTAAACATTCTTCCAGCAGAAGCTAGTAGTTTTTCTGCTTCTTCGTTTGATAAAGATGGTCGAAGATAGAAGATATGCAAAGCCTCAGTCGTTTCTTCTGTTACAGCAGTTCGCTTTGAATCGACGAATGGTGAGCCAAATGCACTTTCTTCATCTCGACTATATAGAATGTTTTGTAGCGAATTGAAGCGGCCATTTAAACCCTCATAGCCAGTTTCTTCATTCCCAAGCGCAATTTCCACGTTGCCTTTAATATGAGCGACATCGTAAATACCGATTGGAATTTCGTATTGCAATGAGAAGAAGTTATTTAAATCAACACCCGAATGAAACGGTGTAATATAGTTTTGTTTACCAACACGACGCATGAGGCTTTCCGCAGCGTGACGATAACGGTTTGGATCTGCACCGAGCTTTTTCCATAACTTGCGCCATTCTGCAATACCTGCGCGTTCTGTCACAGGTGTTTCTTGCATTTCTAAATACAAATTTTCCTGATACAATTGCATACGCCCTTTAATCATTTGAGGCGATTCTGCTACGACAATTTTGGTATAATGGATAATGCCGATTTTAAGTTCGGGATGTTGTGTAGAAAGAGATGGATGTAGTGAAACTTCCATAGAATCATCACCTACTTTATATATTTCTATTATTGTATCATGTAAGGAGTTGGAATAAAAATGAACATACGTGAATTACAAAGTGAATTTGTGGCGTATGCACAATCCATTGGGGTCGACAAAATTGGCTTCACAACGGCAGCTCCGTTTACTGAATTAAAAAATCGACTGCGACGTCAGCAAGAACTTGGCTATCAATCGGGTTTTGAGGAAGCAGATATTGATAAACGAACAGAACCATTGCAACTACTTGACGGTGCAGAAAGTATCGTGGCCATTGCAGTAGCCTATCCGTCACGTATGCAGGATGCTCCTGTTGGCAAGAAGGGAGCAAGACGTGGGATTTTTTGCCGTGCTTCTTGGGGTATCGATTATCACACGGCTTTGCGTGAACGGTTGACGCTGTTAAAAGATTGGCTAGAAGAGCGCATAGAGGGTGTGCGTATTGAATCGATGGTTGATACAGGAGCACTTGTTGATCGTGCTGTTGCGGAGCGTGCTGGTATTGGTTGGAGTGGCAAAAACTGCTCTATTATTACGCCTGAATTTGGTTCTTACGTGTATTTAGGAGAACTTATTACGAATATTCCTTTTGCACCGGATACACCGATGGAGGATGAATGCGGTGATTGTCGCTTATGCCTTGATGTTTGTCCAACTGGTGCCTTAATTGAAGGAGGGCAGCTTGACTCTCAGCGTTGTATTGCCTTTTTGACGCAGACGAAGGGTAGTTTACCAGACGAGTTTCGCTCACATATTGGTAATCGTTTGTATGGCTGTGATACATGCCAAACCGTTTGCCCGAAAAATAAAGGGAAGATTAATTGGATTCATGAGGAGTTTAAGCCTGATCCAGAGCTAGCAAAGCCATTACTTGTGCCACTGCTCACGATTTCAAATCGTGAATTTAAAGAGAAGTTTGGGCATGTTTCAGGATCTTGGCGTGGGAAAAAGCCGATTCAACGTAATGCTATTTTTGCACTTGCCCATTTTAAAGAAGAAGCGGCTGTGCCGGATTTAGTGGCGCTACTTGAAAAGGATAGTCGTCCTGTTATCCGAGGAACGGCAGCGTGGGCATTAGGCAAGATTGGTGGAGACGTCGCAGAAGCAGCGTTACTCACGGCGAAAGATAAGGAACAAGACGAGGAAGTACTCGTTGAAATTGATAAAGGTTTACAATTTTTTAGTTAAGGAAGTGTGCCGTTATGCCATTGCATATCGTTTTATATCAACCAGAAATTCCAGCAAATACAGGTAATATTGCACGTACTTGTGCTGGTACCAATACATCCCTACATTTAATTCGTCCACTTGGTTTCTCTACAGACGATAAAATGTTAAAGCGTGCCGGCTTAGATTACTGGCATAGCGTGAATGTTGTGTATCATGATTCGCTTGAAGATTTTTTAGAAGTATCTAAAAACGGAGATTTGTATTTAATCGAAACATATAGCGAAGAGCCTTTCACGACGCATGACTTTAGTGATAAGGACCGTGATATTTACTTTATGTTTGGTAAGGAGACTACTGGTCTACCAAAGGATTTTGCTTACGAGCGTCGTGATATGTGTTTACGTATTCCGCAAAGTGAGCATGTGCGTTCATTGAACTTATCGAATACAGCTGCAATCGTAATCTACGAAGCATTGCGTCAGCAGGGGTATCCCGGATTAAATTGAAAATCGAACGGAACAAAACGAAAAAGGCAACTCTCACATTTTTAAAGTGAGAGTTGCTTTTTCTTTATTCGTAATTATTTTCTAAAATTTTAGTAAAACTACGTTACCAGCAGGGTCTTCTGTTTGGAATCCGCCATCAAACTCAATGACAGGTGCACCAATTGCTCGTAGATTTTCTTTCATATTTGCTGCTTGTGCTTCGTTGTCTAAAATTAGTGAATATGTTTTTAAGCCAATTTGGTTTTCGCCAAGTTTAGGTGCATTTTCAGAATACCAAGTGTTTAAGCCTATATGGTGATGATAGCGACCAGTAGAGATGAATAATGCCTGCCCACCGTAGCGAGTTACGACGTCAAAACCTAAGCCCTTCGTATAAAATTCTTCTGCAGCACTTAAGCTAGAAACAGATAAATGAATATGTCCCATAACAGTACCAGCAGGTAGTCCATTCCATTCTCCATTTGCTTCGGCTAAAATAGCTGGAATATTCAACGGATCTGTCACCATATGGACCTGATCAGATGTCCAAGTCCAATTTTCTTCTGGACGGTCAATATAAATTTCAATGCCATTATCATCTGGATCCTGTAAATAAAGTGCTTCGCTCACATCATGATCTGATGCACCAAAGTAGACGCCAGTTTGACGGAAATGTGTGATAATGTTTGCTAAGTCACGGCGTGTTGGTAATAGCAGCGCAAAGTGATATAGCCCAGTTGTGAAACCTGTTTTTTCTTCAACAGCATCAGGTTGGACAATTGTTAGTAACGCTGTTTGGCCATCTGCTGTTAAAGTTGCTTTTTTTGTTTCCACAGTTAAAATTTTAAAGCCAATTACCTCTTGATAATATTTTAAAGAACGTTGTAAATCCCTTACTTTAATTTCTACATTTGTAACGTACGTATTAGGTTTTTCATGAAAGTGCATAATAGTTTGCCTCCGAATTGTAGTTATTATTAATTATCAACTTACTTTGTGTAAGTAAGTATATTTTATAAAGTGATTAATGTCAAGCAATACTATTTTCTCACCAAAAAAGAGAAGTAACCATTTAGGCTACTTCTCTTAAATTAAGAAAAACACTAAGTATGTCAGCATACTTAGTGTCTTTCTCAAGGTATTATTTGTCCGCTTTGTAGTTGCCTTCGTAACCAGCAGTGAAAATAGCAGCAAGGAAAGCAGCTGAAACACCAATAATTAATAATAAACTCATGGAAGAACCCTCCTCATGTTTGTAAAGAAATCTCTATTTAGTATAGCCTATTTCCCATAAAAATGAAATGATCTTACTGAATAAAATATGTCAGAAATGGTTCATCTATAAAGTTTTAGGGAAAACTATACTAGAGGTGATGAAAATGGAGAAAAAAGTTCCGAATATCGAAAATGGTACTATGGCAGCAAATTTTGAAGAGGTAAAAGAGTTGGGAAAACAAATGGAACGTATGCGCGATGGTGTAGAATTGGCTGAGGATAATCGCATTGCAGATCCTATCCAACTCAATGAAGATGAAAAACGAGATAATAAAAAAAGCTAAAATCATCGATGCTATACCACTTTTCTTAAATACAATATTTTGTATAATGGTACTAGGAAAAGAAAGGGGTTGGAGCGTGTGAATTTACAATCAACGAAAACATTAACAAATGGTATCGAAATGCCTCGCCTTGGCTTAGGCGTATACAAAATGACGGAGCGAGAAGAAACACTTCAGGCTATCGACAAGGCACTAAAAGTTGGGTATCGCGCGATTGATACTGCCTCTTTATATGGCAATGAGGTAGAAGTAGGAGAAGCAATTCGTTATTCTGGTGTTGCGCGAGAAGATATATTCGTGACGACAAAAGTTTGGAATAGTGACCATGGCTATGATGCAACGTTACGTGCTTTTGAAGTATCATTGAAAAAATTGAACTTGGATTATCTAGATTTATATTTAACACACTGGGCAGTTCCGGAAACATTTGAAGAAACGTATCGCGCTATTCAACGTTTATATGATGAAAAACTAATTCGTGCTACCGGCGTTTCTAACCACCATGAGCACCATCTAGAAAAGCTACTAGCCAAGGCGAATATTGCACCAATGGTTAATCAGGTGGAAGTGCATCCGTATTTACAGCAAGACGGATTAAAGGCGTTTTGTCGTGAACATAAAATTGCTGTAACAGCTTGGTCGCCACTTGGCCGCGGTGGAGTGCTAAATGATCCTGCTATTCTTGAAATCGCTCAGGAAGTAGGGAAGACGGCGGCGCAGGTTGTTTTACGTTGGCATTTACAAAATGATACAATTATTATTCCGAAATCTGTAACACCTAGTCGTATAGAGGAAAATGCACAAATTTTTGATTTTGAATTAACACCAGTGCAAATGGAAAAATTGCATGCTTTAAATCGTAATCAGCGTTTTGGTCAGGATCCAGATAACTTTAAATTCGACTTTTAAGAAAAAAAGCCCGCTCTCTATGATGAGAAGCGGGCTTTTTAGTAGGCAATTATTTCGTTTCTTTTACAAAAGGAATGTAATTCGAAAGCATTTTTGCCATATGTGCGCGTGTAGCTTTGTTCCCAGGCATGAATTTACCATTAGAACCGCTAGCAATGCCAAGATCTTTCACTAAAGCAATTGCATTTTGTGTTTCAACATTATAAGCAGCGATATCGCTAAAGTCAGCTGTTAATCCAGTTTTTGTATCGTTTTGTAACTCATATGCTCGCGCAAACATTAGAGCTAGCTGTGAGCGTGTTACTTTCGCTGCAGGATCAAATTTACCGTTTTGGCCTTTTACGATACCAGCTTCAGCAAGTGCTGTAATCTCTTTTTGTGTAGCTTCTTCTAAACTAGTAATATCTGAGAATACTACATTACCTTTTGCTTCAAGTTTTAATGCACGTGCGATGAATGATGCCGCTTGTGCACGTGATAAGTTAGCATTTGGCGAATAAGTAGTTGCTGAAGTACCCTGTGTTAAATCACGGTAGTAAAGGTCACGTACATAACCTTCTGTTTCAGAGCCTTTTTTAATATCTGTGAATGGGATTGTAGCAATAATGCGACCTTCTACTTTAGCATCTACATTTTTAAGAGAGTTTAAATGCTCAATGAACATTTCAAAATCAATCGTACCAGGCTCACTAACACGACCATCTGCATAAACTTTTGCTAAAGTTTCGAAACCGTCGCCGCCTTTAGCAGTGAATGTATTTGTTGCACCTTTATAAGTAGCTCCTTTATCTAGTTCTTTCCCATTTAGAGTAATAGATTTCACACGTTTGCCTGCTTCTGCTTTACCATCAAACTGTACTTGTAAACCAGAGAAGTGTAAGAAGCCACCAAATTCTTTCGGGAAGTCTTTTACGCTATGCTCAGCGATTTCATAGATTTCTGCACCTGTCATTTTCACGATACCTAGTGCGTTACCGAAAGGCATCACTGTCATGACTTCACCTACCGTAATATCACCAGCGTCGATGCCAGCACGGATACCACCACCATTTGAGAAGGCAAATTGTACTTCAGGGTCAATTTTTTTAGCACCAGCTAGCATACCATCAGTAATGACATTACCAAGGTTTGTTTCACCCGCGCGAACGCCCCAAATGCCACGTTTACCGTCTAATGTAGTTACAGCTTTGTTACCAGTAGATTGTAGCTTCACTGCAGAAATTTTCTCAGTGTATGGTGCAAGAAGTGCCGCAGCTTCTGCATCAGCTTCTACAGGTTTATCTTTATCATTTAGGGCATGAAGTTGACCTAAATATTCTACAACAGCGCCGTTATCGCTGAATGTAAGGTCTAGCTCACCTAAGTTTTCACTATATTGCCCCGTTTGTACGATGATTGTTGGGTTTTTGAAAGAAGTTTTAGCTTCAACAGCTTTTGTTAATTTTGTATGTGTGTGACCACCTACGATCACGTCAATACCTTCTACAGCTGAAGCTAATAATTGATCATTGTCAAAATCTTTCGAATCATCAAAGCCCAAATGTGTAAGTGCGATAATTTTGTCTACACCTTGTTTTTCAAATTCAGCCACAGCTTGTTTCGCAGAATCGATGTATTTCGCAAATTGAACATTAGCAACACTAGAAATAGATGGTGTTTCTTCTGTTGTTAAACCGAAAATACCAACTTTTTCTCCATTGATATCTTTAATAATACCGTTGTAGATTTTACCGTTTTCGAAATCTTTAGTAACTGTTTGGAGCTGTAATCCATTAAATAATGAGTCTTTTGAGAAATCTAGATTACTACCTAGTAAAGGGAAATTAGCACCTTTTACAAATTTCGCAAGTGCTGCATGTCCTTCAGGGCTTGACCCTAAATCAAATTCATGGTTACCGAATACCATTGCATCGTAACCCATTAAGTTCATTAACTTCATATCAACTTCTCCAGTGAATTGATTGAAGTATAGAGTACCTGAGAATACATCACCAGCGTCTAAAAGTAATGAGTTTTCATTTGCTTCTCGGAGTTCTTTTACTTTCGTAGCTCGTTGTGGTGCGGCTTCTACATGCGCATGTGTGTCATTTGAGTGTAGAATTGTTAATTTAAAACCTTCTTTTGCAGTAGTTGTTGTTGTCGTTTCCTCTGCTTGTACGGTTTGGAAACCTGGTACAGCTAGTAAACTTGCAACGAGTGTAGTTGCAGCAACACTTTTAACCCATTTCATCAATGAATTCCTCCCTCATTTACGTCAGATGACTGACAATTCAATATTATTCTATCATGAAAAAAATGCGTCGTCATTACCATTTATGGAAATATAATAATAATATTTTAGTTAAATTTATGTAAATAATATAAAAATAATATATTTATATTTTAAAATATAAAAAAACCGCTAACTTAGTCCTGTTAGCGGCTGAATGTTTGTTATTGAACGGTATCTTTCACAATGATGCGTTTATTTAAGAATGGATGTTCAAACTCTAATTGAATTGCATGTAATTCATAGTCACCACTTTCAGTTTCGCGAGCGTCATACATCGTATCTCCGATGATTGGATGTCCAATATGTGCCATGTGTACGCGGATCTGATGTGTGCGTCCTGTTTCTAGAATAAGATGAACGACACATGAATGTTTATAGCGTGCCACTACTTCATAATGTGTAACAGCGTGCTGCCCAGTGTGAGAAACGACACGACGAGTAGCATGATGACGGTCTTTCCCTATAGGTTCAGCAATCGTACCAGATGTTGAACGTAAATTTCCCTGCACCTCTGCAGCATACATACGAATAATAGATTTTTCCTCAATCATACGGTCAAAAATTGATTTTGCTAGTGGGTGTTTAGCAACAAGTAGTAAACCCTTTGTACCTTGGTCTAGACGATGTACATGCTCGGCATAGACACCGCCATTTTCCTGTACATGCGCCATCACATGATTCATACAAGTATGTGTGTCCCGTTCATCATTTGGATGTGTTGACATGCCTTTAGGTTTTGACACGATTAAACAATGATCATCCTCGTAAACAATGTCAATGGCACAAACCGGAGTCGGTTTATAGCTTGAAGCAGGGACAGGGAATGCGAATTTAACAACTGTTCCAGCGGGAAGTGGATCATTCCACTGAATTGGCTCGCCGTCTGTTGTTGTGACAGCCTTTGCCATACGTAGTTCGTGTACAAGTTTTTTACCAAGGCGCCAATTGTTACGTAACAATTCTTCAATTGTTAATTTATTTTCGATGATTTCATATTGAAACATAGATATTCCTCCGTAAAAAAAGCAGTATTCCATTAGTAGAACACGGCTTTTTTAAGATTTTTGGTTATTATTTTGCCATTTTTTCAGCTTTCATTAAATAGAAGCTAGCACCTGCGATTAAGATGAATGCAGTTAGTGCTAAGAATGGGATCGTGATAAAGCCAAACCAGTTAATGTATTGACCAGTACATGACACCATACCACAGGACGGTGCAGACTCTGATAAAAAGCTAATTTTTTGAATGCCGTAATGATAGAGCGATACAGAACCACCCATAATTGCAAATACAGCAGTTGTTAGCGCAATACGAGCATTTTTTTGAATAAAAGCAATAGTTGTCATAATAACAATTGGATACATGAAAATTCGTTGAATCCAACACATTTTACAAGGCTCATAGCCACGAATTTCAGAAAAATAAAGCGATCCAAACGTTGCAACGATAGACACAATCCAAATGAATAGTAAGCTATTCTCTACTTTTTTAGACATATGCAACTCTCCTTAAGTAATGCATTTACTTGTTCGATTATAGAGGTTTCAAATTTAGAAGTAAATTAATTATGTAGACTGATTTATTATGGTCCATCAAATCAGTCAAAAGTATGAATGGCTTTCTCCTTACGAAACAGGCGGGAAGTGATATGATAGAAGTAACAGATGCCGAAGAAGAGGTGTTTTTGTGAAAGAAGCAGAACATTCAAATATCAGTATTTTAAAAGAAATCGCTGAACTATTAAATGAAGAAACTGAAATTGTCACGATGCTAAAAGGGGCACTCGTGCAATTTTTAAATGGAACGAATTTTGAAACCGGCTGGATTTTTTTTATTGATGAAAAGGGGCGCTCTGAGCTCGTTGTTCATGAAAATTTGCCAGAGGCGCTTGAACATAGAAGTTGTCACTATTTGCAAAAGGGTGGCTGCTGGTGTGTTTCCCGCTATCGCAATGAGGAATTAAAAAAGGCTTCCAATATTATTGAATGCCAGCGCATCGAAAGTGCGATTTCAGCGAATGTTGGCGACCATGCAGGTATCACACATCATGCAACAGTGCCACTGCAATCGGGGCAAGAACGCTTTGGTGTGCTGAATGTGGCATCGAAGGATACCGTACGCTTTTCAGAAGAAGAGCTCGCATTACTTGAGTCGGTGGCTTTTCAAATGGGATCAGCCATTAAGCGTATTTTACTAACGAAGCAAGAACAAGAAATGGCACTCGTTAAGGAACGAAATCGGTTAGCACGTGATTTACATGACTCTGTGAATCAGTTACTATTTTCTGTTACGTTAACGGCTAGAGCAGGTATTGAAATGAGCGAGGATCCTGATGTAAAGGAAACGTTTAAAGAGATTCAGCATTTAACGCAAGATGCCTTAACAGAGATGCGTGCGTTAATTTGGCAACTACGTCCAAAGGGCTTGGAAAATGGCTTACTAGAAGCAATTAAAGTGTACGCGGAAATGCTGGGATTGAAATTACAGGTAACGGTTTCGGGTGTTCTGCAATTCCCATCACGTATTGAAGAGACACTGTTTCGCGTGGCGCAGGAGGCACTTAATAATGTGCGTCGTCATGCAGGCGTAACGGAAGCTGCCCTTTATATTACGGTGACAGCGACTGATATTTTACTCGTGATTCGTGATGAAGGACGAGGGTTTGTCATCGATAAAAATGCCAAGCTATTATCAATGGGTTTACAGTCGATTAAAGATCGTGCGAAATCCGTAGGAGGCACGGCTGATTGGGTAAGTGAAATTGGCAAAGGAACGGAATTATTAATCCGTTTGCCGTATTAAAGGGGGAACTAAAATGATACGTGTATTAATAGCAGACGATCATCATGTGGTCCGTCGAGGATTATTATTTTTCTTAAAAACACAAAAAGATATTGAGGTAGTTGGTGAGGCGAAGAATGGTTTAGAAGCAATCGAACTAGCGGAAAGCGTACAGCCAGATATTATTTTAATGGATTTAGTGATGCCAGAGATGGATGGCATTCAAGCAACGAAGCGCATTAAAGCAAAATTTCCTCATATCGAAATATTAATGCTGACGAGTTTTTCCGATAGAGACCACGTCGTACCAGCGATGGAGGCAGGTGCAGCAGGCTATCAGCTAAAGGATATTGAACCAGACGAACTTGTATTATCAATCCGACGAATTATGCGCGGCGAAAATACAATTCACCCTGAAGCGACAACGACACTCGAACAAAATCGCGAGGAAGCAGAAAATGCACCGCATAATATAAATCCGTTAACACCTCGTGAGCAGGATGTATTAGCTGAACTAACAAAGGGCAAAAGTAATCGTGAGATTGCCTCTTCATTATTCGTTACTGAAAAAACAGTGAAAACACATATATCGAATATTTTTACAAAGTTGCAAGTACAGGATCGCACGCAGGCTGCTTTGTATGCGGTGAAGCATGGGTTGACAGAGGGAAGCGGCATAGCGTAATTGACCTAATAGAATCAGATAAGTAAAAACACCTTTCGTTGAATAGCGGGTATAGCTACATACCTAAAATCAACGAAAAGTGTTTTTTTTATGTGTTTCAGATTATAGGGTCAGTTTTCTGGTAGGAAGCTTGTTTTCGTTTGGTTTAATCGCTTGTTGGAGGGATTTCCCCAACATGTGGCTCGATATGCACGAACACATGACAAAATCGGTTTTCTCGCATGACGGTATGTTCAATTACCTCTGTAATGCGGTGGCTTTCATAGACGTTTAAATAGGGATTCACCGTTACTGTAACATCGATAAAATACATATTGCCGTGTGCACGCCCTTTGAAATCCAGAAGTTCAATGACACCTTCAACATTGCGGATTAACACAGATAACGTTTCAACTTCTTCAATATCAAAGGCATCTGTTAAGCTTTGAACCGCTTCCCAAAATATCTCCACGGCTGTTTTCATAATAAGAAATGCGACGACTAAGGCAGTAAGTGAATCAATTATTGGGAGGCCAAAAATAGCGCCGAAAATCCCAATAGCTGTACCGACACTAACGAGCGCATCCGAGCGATTATCATAAGCAGCGGCTTTGACGGCAGCACTGCGAATTTTTTTCGCTAATGCTAAATTGTAACGATAGACAGCATACATAATGGCTCCACTGCCAATGGCAACGTAAGCTGTAAGAAGCGATGGTGTTGTGCCAGTTGGTTCCCATAAACTTTTGAGGGAATTAACAAGTACCTGTAAACCAACGATTAGCATGATAAACGAGGCAACGAGAGAAGCGACTGTTTCTGCACGTAAATGCCCATACTGGTGATTAGAATCAGGTGGCTTTTGCGAAATACGAAGACCGATGAGGACAGCAATTGACGCAATAATGTCAGTAGTATTATTGAGTCCATCCGCTTTTAATGCCTCTGATGTACCGATATATCCGATTGTAAGCTTTGTTGAGCTCAGTAATAAATATGTACCAATGGACAACCAAGCGCCTTTTTCCCCTTGACGTAAATTTGTATACAGCTCCATTTTGTTTCCTCCTCGCAAAACTTTCGGACATTAGAAAACGACCCCCTTATATGAAAGGGAGTCGCTTTAGCATGTATTTTATTTAGACTTTTAATTCCTCGTTCGCTAAATCAAGTTCAGGTAATTTCAGAACTTCTAAGTATAAAATATGGTGACCGTCTGATTCTTTAACAGTAAATTCATGGCCTTGTGCTTCAATGCTATCACCTTCAAGAGCATCAAAACGTTTTGTCATGAACCAACCGCCAATTGTATCGATATCATCATCTTCTATGTCAGTACCAAGCATATCATTCACATTTTCTAACAGCATTTTCGCATCTAAAATATAATGATTATCTGCAATTTCTTGTACTTCAGGAATTTCATCATCATCGAATTCATCTTGGATGTCACCGATGATTTCTTCGATAATATCCTCAATTGTTACTAAACCGGATGTTCCACCATACTCATCCATTAAAATGGCCATATGAATACGCTCACGTTGTATTTTTAGTAATAGATCGTTAATTTGCATTGTTTCCATGACACGAATAATCGGCTGCATATAATCAAGTACGGGTTTATCACCGTTTGCAGGGTCTTTAATGTAAGCAGTTAATAAATGCTTCATGTTCACTAAACCGATAATATGGTCCTTGTCGCCATCAATAATTGGGTAGCGTGTATATTGCTCAACACCCATAAAATCGAAGACTTCTTTAATCGTTAGCTCTTTGTCGATACCAACGATTTCAGTACGTGGTACCATGATTTCTTTTGCAAGACGATCAGAAAACGCAAAGATACTGTTTACGTATTCATATTCTGAATTATTAATTTCTCCACCCTTTAAACTATCCGATAAGATCATACGTAGCTCTTCTTCTGTGTGTGCTACGTCTGATTCTCCCATCATCTTTAAGCCGAACAAACCTGTTAAAGCACGTGCTGAGCCATTTAATAATTTAATGATTGGATACGTAACGGTATGGAATAAAATTAATGGGCCAGAAAATTTTAATGTTACTAATTCTGCTTTTTGGATGGCTAAAGTTTTTGGCGCCAATTCCCCAATAACGACATGCATAAACGTTACAAGTGAGAATGCAATAATAAATGAAAATATAGATGAGACACTACCAGGTAGATTTAAAAGCTCAAATAATGGGTGTAAAATAATTTCAAATGTAGGTTCACCCAACCAACCAAGGCCAAGTGCAGTAATCGTAATACCTAACTGACAGGCAGATAAGTATTCATCTAAATTTGAAACCACTTTTTTTGCTTTTTTTGAATTTCTAACACCTTCAGCAACAAGCTGATCGATACGTGTAGCTCTCACTTTAACTATTGCAAACTCCGTTGCAACGAAAAATCCTGTCATAATAATAAGAAGGGCGAATGCCGCCAACCTTATGGTTATCTCCAATATGTCTCCGTCCAAATAATTCCTCTGTTCCCGCCCAAATGAGGGAAGTAAACAAAGTGTACACCTCCTATGATTTTAAAAATTGTTGGATGTTTCAATCATAAGTTATTTATAGGGAAAACACAAATATTGACAACCCATTTATTAACGTGTTCGTATAAAGGAAGGCATTTTAAAAAAAATTTATTTCCAGACGGCAAATGATTGAAAATCAAAAAACTATATGCTACCTTTAAAAGGATTGAGGATAGTTTGTTTAAAGAAAGAAGCATTTATATCTCAAATAATACGACACGTCAAAAATCTCAAGAGAGCTTTACTTGCTGATTTTTTTAAATGAATTATTTTCTATATGCAACGAATAAAGGTTATCTCAAAATTATTTTGAGATAACCTTTTTTCTTTTTTACTGATTGAAACGTAATTTTAAGCAAGCTTTTTCTAAATCATGAAGCGTTTCTTTAAGTGGAACTTCTTCTGTAAATTTTGAAATGATGATTGGTGCTTTTTCTGTTAAGCCTTGCTGTGTTAAAACATAATTTTGGCTTTTGTATGATATGTATAAATTCTTTCCTGAGCGTTTGCCCATCGATATGCTTGTTTGTGTTTCAAAAAGTGCTTTCAATTGGTTACAGTATTCGTTGTAAAAGTTACCACTGAACCCAGAAAGCATTTCAAATTCTTTACTAGTCAAAGGACCTGATTCATCTATTAATTCGGAAATTTTATCGGAGAATTCCGAAAAATGTTCTTTTACTTTAGCCCGAATTAAAGCTTTTGAATTATAGTTATTTAACTCACTCGACAATACGACTTTATTCATTTAGAAATTGCCCCCTGCATAAAAACATTTAATATTAGTTAATATTTATTAAATGTATAAGAAAAATACAAAAATATCAATATAAATAAGTTTAATTTAAAAAGAATTATTTGAATTTATAGTAAAATATATATATGTATATTATTTTGCTTGAAATATAAAAAGAGGCTTTTTACTATAACTTGAGGTTGATTTCCGTTCCGGCTGTGCACTTTCCGGGGGCGTCCGATGAGCCGCTTCGGGGCAACAGATGTTTTTTGTAGCGAAAGGCGAATGCCGTCAGCTACACTCGCCCAGCCTCCACTCCAATCAACAAGCATTCTAAGATTAATATCCTTTAATCAAATGTCATTCCTGACTTTTGGTGATAAACCTTTATTAATCGTAAATGTGAAATAGCATGAGATCGTGAATCAGTTTTTTTACATCTTCTTCATCGGATGGAATAGGACCAATCCATTGGATAGAGCCGTCTTTTAAATATTCGGCAGCGTATCGTTCACGTTGATAAAAGAAGGAAATTGTCCAGCCAGGTAATTGTGTATTTTCAAATAATGGTTTAAAGCTAAAATGTTGAATCATTTGCATACTCCATTCTTGAATGTATTTATTTATCATTATTCAAGGATAGCGGTAAATTTGCAACTAGACATTTTATTATGGGGGATTTCTTTCACGAAATTTCACGGCTCTGCTATAATAAGTGCAAAGAGCATATTCTGAAATTTTGGAACGTGCCAAGATGAATTCGATTGAAATGAGAGGGAGCTAATGGATAATTTTCTAGTAACATTACTATTTATGGCAGTTATCGGTGCAATAATAGGTGGAGTAACGAATCACCTCGCGATTAAAATGCTATTTCGTCCACATGAAGCTATATATATTAAAAATTGGCGGGTGCCATTTACACCTGGGCTGATTCCGAAGCGACGTGATGAATTAGCAAACCAACTTGGATTAACAGTTGTAAATTACTTATTAACGCCTGAAACATTTAGAAAGAAATTTTTCTCGAAAGATATCCAAGAAAAAGTTGAACAGTTTGCACAAGTTAAAATTGAGGAAACGATTTTTACGAATGATAAAACGATTCAGGATTGGTTGGATTTAGCTGGGTTTTCTCATGTACCGATGACCATTGAGCAAAAAGTAGAGAGTATCGTTGCAGGACAATTTGAATCGTTGAAAAATACATTATCCACGAAGTCCATTCGTACACTGTTATCAGCGGATATTCAAGAAACAATCGATGCTAAAATTCCGGTAGTAGTTGGTCATATTTTAGAAAAGGGTGAGGATTATTTTTTATCCCCTGAAGGCGAAATGACAATTAAGGCAATGATGGATGATTTCTTATCATCGAAGGGGTCCCTTGGTGGCATGATCAATATGTTTTTAGGCGATTCCTCGTCACTGGTGAGTAAGGTGCAACGTGAGCTTGTGAAGTTTTTACAGTCACCAGGTACCACTGAATTATTAACAAAAATTTTCGTTCAGGAATGGGATAAATTAAAGGACCGTCCAGTAATAGATTTCTTAGAAGATATCCAATTTGAACCGATTTTAGTTAATTTACAAAGCTATGTAAAAGAGCAATTAGCAGTAGCGGAGCGTTTAAATCATCCGATTGCGTATTATTGGCCAGAGGGTAGCACATGGATGAAGGAAAGCGTTGTGCCTCGACTAATCGAAAAAGCATTTATACAAGCTGAAGCGAAACTAGAAGATGTATTGAAACGATTAAATTTAAAGGAAGTTGTGCGTGAGCAGGTCGATTCTTTCCCAGTTTCGAAACTAGAAGAGCTAGTACTCGGTATTTCGCAGCGTGAATTTAAAATGATTACAGTACTTGGTGCGGTACTCGGTGGTTTAATCGGTATTGTACAAGGCTTAATCGTTAATTTAATGTAAAAAGGAGAATGTGATTATGATTAATATTTATAATGAAATTAATGCGTTAGAGGCGACATTCCGTAAAACAGAGGAATTTGAGGCATTACAAGAAGCGGTTGCAGTCGTGAAAGCGGATGAAGATGCACTAAAGCTATTCCAAAACTTCCGTAAAGTACAAATGAATTTACAAGAAAAGCAAATGGCTGGTGAAGAATTGCAAGAGGATGAACTTGTCTATGCACAAAAAACAGCACAGCTTGCGCAACAAAATGAAAAAATCTTAGCGATGCTTGAGGCAGAAATGAAGTTAAGCTCAGTTATTGAAGAAGTGAACCGTATTTTAGTAAAACCTGTGCAAGCGTTGTATGAAGGCATTTAGTTTGCACTTTAGTTGAATGTTCTACAAAAAAATTATAAAGAACAGGTGTCTATAAGCCAAAGTGATGGTTTAGAAGGCACCTGTTCTTGATTGTTTAGATGTACTTTCATAGATCCAATATACATTGGAGAAACTAATATTAACGCGTAGATTTACTGGTGTAGGAGGCTTGATGATGAAGGTTTGTATCGAATGGATTTATAAAACACCAAAAGGAGCGGAAACTACTTTTCGTTCTGGGGAGATGCCTGCAGCACAAGGACTGTTATTTGCAGAGGATATGGAGAGGACTGGACGTGCAAAACACGTGATCTTTATAGATAGCTACAACATTACATGGACGGTCAAAGAAATGAAGGCGTATTTAAAAGAAGTGGAAACTGAACCACATAACATAACAGTCTATTTCGATGGAGGCTTTGACCGCGCTACAAGCCAGTCTGGTTTGGGGTGTGTTATTTATTATGAGCAAAGTGGAAAGTCATACAGGCTACGAAAAAATGCATTTTCTGCGGAACTCAAATCAAATAATGAGGCAGAATATGCGGCATTATACTTGGGCTTAGTGGAACTCGAATTGTTAAATGTCCATCATTTGCCGATTCGTATCATAGGCGATTCCCAAGTGGTCATCAATCAGTTAAATGGAGACTGGCCTGCACTTGAGAAGGATTTGGTGAGTTGGGCAGATAAAATTGATGAGAAGCTAAAAGAACTTGGCATCAAACCCGAGTACGAGCTAGTATCTCGAAAATCAAATACAGAGGCAGACCGGCTTGCAACTCAAGCGTTGAATGGGATTGATATCACTGCTATGAGTGAAATAGTAACAGAGTAAATGATGAGTTAGTTTTCAATGAGGTATAGTGAGCGTAATAGTCAAAAAAGGAGTTATCTTTTTAAAGATAGCTCCTTTTTGCTTTATTCGTCACAAATTTCGGATACTTTTTTGCAAATTGTTCTATGTGTTGTTTAAAGAAATTAGAGTTAGAAAAGCTATATGCGAGACTCATTTCGTCAGAGTACATTAATGAATGATTAAATTGTTGTTGAATGAAGAGTTTTGTTTGCTTATAGCGTTCGTTAATGGAAATAGCCCCGTACATTTCAGACTGATCAAGGATATAAATAAAATCGCACAAAACTTTATTTGCCTTATGTTTGAGCTCGACTGAAATATAGAATGTTTTCTCGTCACACCGATCTAAATTAAAGCTATGGTACGAGATTTCTAGGAGGTGAAAGAATTTTGGTAAATTTGAAGAATAGCGTTCTTGTATGAGGACCATAAGCTATCGCTCCTTTTATTTGCATTATACACGAGTTAGATAAAATGTCTAGCAATAGACAGTTTATTCTGACTATTGAAAAGTGGAATGAAAGTTCAGGTTTTGCATCTGGTAGAAGATATTTGTTAAACTATTGAAAGGTTCGTCGGCAAATGTCCGCCTAGTATTAGGAAATATTGATAGAAAAGAGCGAGTAAATAGATGAAAATCATTAAAATAAATCAAAAATATCCAGAAGATTGGATTCGGGTTTTAAATCATATGGCTAACTTATTTTTTGAGGATTCGAAACTAAAAGTAGATACAACTGAAGCCGATATGGAGGTGGCATTTAATTATCGTGTGGATGCTGATTTTTCTGTACATACAAGTGCAGTACTAGATATGAATGGTACTCGTTATACGAATGATTATAGCATCCAGTATGAAACAGATGCGCCAGAGCGCGAGCGCAATATTCGAATTAAACGTGCACTGTCGCATGTGTTTTTAGATGTGTTAGAGCAGCTTACTGGTATGCATCAACAGTGGGGTATTTTGACGGGGGTTCGTCCGACAAAGCTGTATCATAAGTTTCGTAAGGATGGAATGAGTGATACTGAAATTGCAGAAGTGCTTCAGCGTGATTTTCGATTGTCAGAAGAAAAGGTCGCGTTACTTCAGGAGATTGTGGCACGACAACTAGTGACGATCCCAGATTTAGATGATATAGGCAAGGGAATTAGTATATATATCGGTATTCCGTTTTGTCCAACAAAATGTGCGTATTGTACGTTTCCAGCTTACGCTATTGGAAGTAACCGTAAGCAAGGGCGCGTGACGACATTTTTAGACGGACTGCACATCGAGCTACGAGAAATGGGTAAATGGTTAACAGAAAATAATATGAAGATTACTTCGATTTATTGGGGGGGAGGGACACCGACTTCGATTGAAGCGGAAGAAATGGATGCTTTGTATCAAACGATGTATGAATCCTTCCCTAATCCTGAAACAATTCGAGAAGTAACGGTAGAAGCGGGGCGACCAGATACGATTACGCCTGAAAAATTAGAAGTGTTGAAAAAATGGGGTATTGATCGGATTAGTGTTAATCCACAGTCATATACGGATGAAACGTTAAAAGCCATTGGTCGCCATCATACGGTGCAGGAAACAATTGATAAGTTTTGGCTTGCGCGTGAATCAGGTATGAACAATATCAATATGGATTTAATCATTGGCTTACCAAATGAAGGTATTGAAGAATTCCAACATTCATTGGATGAAACTGCAAAAATGCAGCCAGAGTCGTTAACCGTCCATACGTTATCGTTCAAGCGTGCGTCTGAAATGACCCGCAATAAGGATAAATATAAAGTAGCAGATCGTGACACAGTTGCAGAAATGATGCGTATGGCTGAAGTGTGGACAAAGGAAAATGACTATGTACCATATTATTTATATCGCCAAAAAAACATTTTAGGGAACTTAGAAAATGTCGGCTATAGTAAAGCTGGTGAAGAAAGTATTTATAATATCGTAATTATGGAAGAAGTGCAGACAATTTTAGGCGTGGGCTGCGGGGCATCTTCTAAATTTGTTGACCCTGAAACGGGTAAGATTACGCAATTCCACAATCCGAAAGATCCTGCCGCGTATATCCTTACATTTGAGGAAGCGATAGAGAAGAAGATAGAGTTACTGGATGATTTATATAATATATAGGTATGGATGAAATGAGTGGTGTGAGCTACTCATTTTTTTCATAACTCTGGGGGTGATAGAATGCGTGTAGTAGTATGTCCGGATTCATTTAAAGGGTCATTATCAGCGATTCAAGTTGCAAATATAATAGCTAATGCTTTTCATGAAGTGGATGAAATGATAACAGTCGAATGCGTGCCGATTGCAGACGGTGGTGAGGGAACCATCGATGCATTTTATACAAGTCTCGGTGGCACGTTACGAGCCGTTACAGTGCATAATCCTATGAGGGAAAAGGTAAAAGCAAGTTATTTAGTATTACCTGATGGAATTTGTGTGATTGAAATGGCGCAATCAACGGGTTTACATTTAGTAAAAGAAGAATTACGCAATCCACTTGAGGCAACGAGTTATGGTATGGGTGAGGTGATTCGTCATGCACTTGATGCTGGTTATCGGGAATTTGTTGTTGGAATTGGAGGTAGTGCGACAAATGATGGTGGCTATGGCCTTCTTAAAGCATTAGGCCTGCGCTTTTTCGATGAACATGGAGAGGAACTAGCAGACGATGTACTCGCTTTACAGAAATTAGCGCGAATTGATATGACAGAGTTTGATGCACGAGTCGGTGAAAGCACTTGGAACATAGCTTGTGATGTGGATAATCCATTGCTTGGTGAAAACGGCGCAACTGCGGTATTTGGTCCACAAAAGGGTGTGACAATAGAAATGCATGTGCAGTTAGAGCGAGCACTTGCCCAACTTGCGAATGTTACAGCAAAGCAAGTAGGCTATGCTGTACATGAAATGGCAGGAGCTGGTGCAGCGGGGGGTGTTGGAATGGCACTGCTTGCATATTTTTCGGCTACACTTAAAAGTGGCATTGAAGTTGTAAGTATGACAACAGGGCTTGCAGATAGAATGGCACAGGCTGACTATGTCATTACAGGTGAAGGCTATTCAGACTACCAGACATTGAACGGTAAAGCACCACTTGGCGTAGCGAAATTAGCAAGGCAGAAGCGGATTCCTATTGTGTTATTGTCAGGAAAGGTTGCGGTTGATAGCATACCAGCACTGCATTCGTATTTTTCAATGATTATGCCGGTTGCAGATGAACAAATATCTACTTCCTTTGCGATGGACAATTCGGTAGATTTATTATTTGCGAGAGCCAAAGAACTTGCACAACAATTAAAGGAGACACTATGAAAAAACTAATGTTTGTACTTGCCACAATACTGATGCTTGCTGGCTGTACAGAAAATACTGAAACAAATAAAATACCAACTAACGTTGGGGACGAAATGCACGTGCATTTTATTGATGTAGGACAAGGTGATTCCATTTTTATTGAGTCGCCGGATGGAAAAACGATGCTGATTGATGGAGGAGTTAAGGGAGCGGGGGAAGAGATAGTCGCTTATTTGAAAGAGCAAGGTGTACAAAAACTCGATGCAGTAGTGGCGACACATCCTGATGCTGATCATATTGGTGGATTAATAGCTGTATTGAATTCAATGCCGATTGGACAATTTTATGATTCTGGGAAAGTACATACATCGCAAACCTTTGAAGAAATGCTAACGCTTATTGATACGAAAAACATCCCGTATAATATCCCGAAAACAGGTGACATCATATCATTTGATGAAGCGGTGTCAGTGAAAGTATTAAATGCAGATGAAATGGCATCGGATAATAATGATGCATCCATTGTGTTAAAAGTTTCTTATGGGGATGTATCATTTTTATTAACAGGAGATGCAGGTGTGGCATTAGAAAAAGAAATGGTATCACAAGATGTAAAGGCGACAGTCTTAAAAGCGGGGCATCACGGTTCAAACACAAGTAGCTCTCAAAGCTTTATTCAAACAGTGCATCCAGAAGTAACTATTTTAAGTTATGGTGAAGACAATAAATACGGTCATCCACATGAGGAAGTTGTGGAGCGTTTGCAGGCAGTTGGTAGCAAAATTTATGCAACAGCAGAAGCTGGAACCGTTATAGTGTCAACAGACGGGGTAAACTATGATGTAAGCGCAAAAGAGTCGTCGAATAACATAATAGCGACAACACCAGCTAAAAAAGAGGGTGTAGAAATTATTAGTAAAGATTTAGAGAATGAAATTGTCGCTATTCAAAACAACACCACAGAAGCAGTTGTTTTAAAGGATTGGCAGCTCGTTTCAATTGAAGGTAATCAAATTTTTAACTTTCCCAATGTAACGCTACAACCTGGAAAAATAATTTATGTAACGAGTGGTACTACCGCAAGTGAAGGACAAAATTATTTAAAATGGACGGGTAGACAGGTTTGGCTTAATGACGGAGATGGCGCACAATTACGTAATTCGGAGGGAGAGATTGTCAGTGAGCTCGACTAAATATACTTTAGATCGTATAGAGGATGGCTATGCTGTTTTTTTGAAATATCCGAATGAAAAAGAGCATGTAATCATTGCAATGTCAGCGATTGATAAAGAGGTTCAAGAAGGTGACCGTGTTATGATTGAAGAGATTGGTGACACCTTTCACATTGAAATTTTAAAAGAGGAAACAGATCAGAAAAAAGCAGATATACTGAGTTTGATGGATAAACTACGCAAGAAAAACAAATAGGATCATATGTGGGAGAGGTTGTCGCCGAAGGAAGCGGAGAGACGACCTCTTTTTGTGTATTCTTTTTTAGATGGTGGAAACTTCAATGAAGTAGATTGCTTTCTCTATTTTAGAAATATAAAAGCTATATAAAACGATGGTATTTAATGTTATATTTAGAAAAGGTGGAAAAATCACCTAAATTTTAGGGGTAGCATTTAGGTTAGAAAGTATATTGATTTTAGATTGCTGTTGATTTTTGTTCCGGCAGAACGCCCCCAGTCGAAACGGAAAGTACCCCCATATTTTGGTGATGAGCCAATGAAAAAAGGAGATGAAAGTTGTTGAAAAAATTACTAATAAGTTTAATTACTGTGCTATTGTTGTCATTCGTAAGTTTGCCATTAGTACAAGCTGCAACATTTAAAGATGTCCCTTCTACACATAGTAATTATGTAGATATTGATTTTTTATCGAGTAAGGGGATTATTCAAGGCTATAAAGATAGTACATTTAAACCTGAAAATTACGTGACAAACCGTCAGGCAGCGGTGATGCTAGTTCGTGCATTAAATCTTTTTGATGAAAGCTATACTAATCCAGGATTCTCAGATGTTCCAACGACAGATTCAAGCTATAAGGAAATTGCTATTGCTACAGAAAAAGGTTTCTTCCCTAAAGAATCTAAATTTTCGCCAAATGCTAATATAACACGTGAGTCAATGGCGCGAGCATTAGCAGTAGCCTATAATTTAACAGGCACTTCGGAAATAGTTTTCTCTGACGTACCAAAAACGTATTGGGCATATAGTCATGTTACACAATTAGCAGCGAATAATATTACTACTGGCTATAATGACGGTACGTTTAAGCCGAAAAATGAAGTAACACGTGCTCATTTTGCAGCATTTTTAACACGCGCAATGGACCCATCTAAACGACCGACAGTTGTACATAAACCAGCGACAGGATTGAATTTCTATGAAGGTTTAGTGCCACGTAATATTGTTGGGAAATCTTACTATTATATGATTTATGCAGATGGATTTAACAGCGATCCGATTGATACGATCACGGCAAACGGTAGTCAGGCAAGTGGTAATTTCACAGTAGCGTTTGATAGTACTGTATCGAAAGGATACATGGGTGCAGATTATGTAACACCAATGACTATGTCAGAAACTACTACTAGTTTTATTTTGGATCATTGGACTGCACCTCCTGTAATAGCGACTTATCCAATTACCGTTGGTGCAGAAACAACAACAAAGAAAAGCTTCCCTATTTATGAAGAGTATATTGATGAAGAAGGTATGTATATTGGCGAAAGTGAAGAGCCAATTAGCTATAATGACGTAACTGCGGTGAATAAAGTTGTTTCTATTAATGGTGAGAAAAAAGAATGGAAAAACTTAATTGTCATTGAACAAACGACAAAAGATGGTGTAAGTACATTCTACTTTAAACCAGATGTAGGACTAGTTTATTATGCAGCACCAGGAATGAATTATGTGTTAGAGGGTCAATAATATGAACAGCCACTTCTATACAAGCGTTTGCTAGTGTAGAAGTGGCTTTTATTCATGTGAATGGAAAGTTTAACTTAAAAGAACATGTACAAAAAGCAATGCTAGCAATTTTGAAAGTATGCTAAAATAGAAGAAATGGACGTTTTTTATCCAACATAAACTAGGAGATGAAGACATGTCAATTAACACAATTATTTTTGACCTAGACGATACACTATTATGGGATAAACAATCAGTAAAAACAGCATTTGAAAAAACATGCGAATACGCTGCAACAATACATACGCTAGATCCAGCTGAATTAGAAGAAGCGGTGCGTAAAGAAGCACGTACACTTTATGAAGGCTACGAAACATATGATTATACAGTATTAATTGGTATCAACCCGTTTGAAGGTTTATGGGGCACATTTGACGATCCAACAGATTCCTTCCAAAAAATGAAGGAAATCGTACCAGGTTATAGAACTGCAACTTGGACAAAGGGCTTAGCGGCACTTGCTATTGATGATGCTAACTTAGGGGCAGAGCTTGGTGAACGCTTTGTCGCTGAGCGTAAAGTGACACCATATCTTTACGAAGATACGATTGCTGTGTTAGATGAGCTTAAAGGCAAGTACCAACTTGTATTACTGACAAATGGTGCACCAAGCCTACAAAATTTAAAGCTTGAAATTACACCTGAAATCGCACCTTATTTCGACCATATCATCATCTCTGGTGATTTTGGTAAAGGCAAACCAGATGCGTCAATTTTTGAGTTTGTCATGGAGAAAGCTGGTATACAAGCAGAGGATGCCATTATGGTAGGTGATAACTTAAATACTGATATTCTAGGGTCATCTCGCGTTGGGATGCGTAATGTGTGGATTAACCGCGAAAATAATGGTCCAAATGGCGTTGTGACACCAACGTATGAAGTCGAGTCATTAACAGAGTTATTAAAGCTTGTGAAAGAGCTTTAACTATAAAATGTTGTAAATAATATTCCAATAAAATAGCGTACTTGCCAATGTTGGCGAGTACGCTGTTTTTATTATAAAACTGAACAAAAAAGAAATATTACTTATATTTTTTATAGATTGATCGCTTTTACTTCATCGATGTTTTCAAGTTGCCCAACGAATGTTAGATCTTCATCTTTCACTACGTTATCCACTGTAAGCATCATAACAGCTGTTCCGCCTACTTGCGCACGGCCAACTTGCATTGTTGCGATGTTGATGTTTTTTTCCGCTAGTTTTGTTGCTACGCGACCGATTGCACCTGGTTTGTCAGTGTTTTTAATGTAAAGAAGGTGGCCTTCAGGTACTACGTCTACAACATAGTTTTCAACTTTCACGATACGCGCGCCAAGGCCATTTAATAATGTACCTGCAACGGTATGTGTTTCGTTAGCAGTTTTCACTTCAATTGTAATTAAGCTAGTGAAACCTTTTGCAGTAGTTGTTTTATGTTCGTTAATTTTCATGCCGATACGTTCAGATAAATAACGAGCATTTACGTCATTTACGTGGTTACCGTGGTTTTTAGATAGTAACCCTTTCAGTGCATTAGAAGTTAAAGGACGCACATCGTAGTTTGCTACTTCACCAGCATAAGATAAGTTGATTTCTTGTACAGGTTCGCCTGTTATTTGAGATAAGAATGAACCAAGTTTTTCAGCTAACTCGAAGAAAGGTTCTACTTGTGCAAGTAGTTCTTTCGGGATTGAAGGCATGTTAACTGGGTTTGTCACGGTACCTGTTTTGTAGAATTTAATGATGTCATTTGATACGTCAACAGCTACAGACTCTTGTGCTTCAATTGTAGATGCACCTAAGTGAGGTGTTGCGATCACTTGTGGTAAAGTTAGTAATTTATGATCTGTTGCTGGTTCAGAAATAAATACGTCAAGAGCTGCCCCTGCTACTTTACCTTCCACGATTGCATCATATAAATCGTCTTCATTGATGATGCCGCCGCGTGCACAGTTAATGATACGTACGCCGTCTTTCATCATTGCAAATTTATCTTTGTTAATCAGGTTACGTGTTTCAGGAAGTAACGGTGTATGCACTGTGATGAAATCAGCTGCTGCACAAATTTCTTCTACTGTCGCTTTTGTTACGCCTAATTCTTTTGCGCGTTCTTCCGTTAAAAATGGATCATAAGCCATCACGTTCATACGTTGACCTTTTGCACGGTAAGCTACTTCAACGCCGATTCGACCGAAGCCAACAACACCTAATGTTTTGTTTTTAAGCTCAACGCCAACGTAAGATTTGCGGTCCCATTTACCATTTTTAAGTGTATTGAACGCTTGTGGAATGTGACGAGCAAGAGAAGTCATCATTGCAATTGTGTGTTCAGCAGCAGAGTTTGTATTACCATCTGGTGCGTTTACTACGATAATACCATGTTCAGTTGCAGCTGCAAGGTCGATGTTATCAACACCAACACCAGCACGACCAATCAATTTCAAGCTTTTTGCAGCCTCGATTACTTCACGTGTTACTGTTGTTTGGCTACGTACCAAAAGTACATCCACGTCAGCAATTTTGGCCATTAATGCTTCAGGTGTAAGACCTGTGTCGATAATAACATTTAAGTCTAAGTCTTTTTCTTGGCGAAGAGGGAAAATACCATCTTCACTTAGTGGATCAGCGATAAATACGTTAATTGTTTTTGTAGCAGTAATAGTAGTCATTAGTAATTAGCCCCTTTTAAGTAACTTATTGTGTTATTTTTAAAACAAAATAAAAAGCCTTTCGCGCCTTACAAACACAATGATTGTGTCGTAAGGGGCGAAAGGCTAAATAATCTTGGTTCGCGGTACCACCCTTAATCACTGCCCGAAAAATAAAATAATTCAGTACAGTCTTGGCTATATGCGTAACGTGCATGTGACGGACAAGCATACTTGGGAATTTTTCAGCTTATCTATTCGGGAGTGGAACTACATCGTAGAAATCACTGATTTACACCAACCATCAGCTCTCTTTGGATTTCCTTGCGACTAGTGTGTCTCCGTCACTATATTTTCGTGTGATTAAATTTGATACCATCATAATCCCTATTGTTCACCTTTGTCAACAATATTTCTGAAAAATATAAAAAACACTGACTTCAAAAGTTGTGAAAACGTTAAAATACGAACATTTACATATTTTTAAATACAATCATTCGTCTTTGTGGAGGGTACAATGTAAGCGCTAACGGTAAGTGTCAAGACAGATAGTATAGGTGTTCTATGCGTATTTTTTCATGAAATACATGCAGTAGACTAGTAGTGCAAATTAAACGTTTTAAATAATAATCTGATCTTTTTTTAGAAAAATACGAACGTTTTTTCATTGTCTTATTTTTGTCAATTTTCAGGTATTACTGGAAGGGAAAGCATCGACACAGACAGAATGTAAATAAGGTAGGGAAGATTTTTGGGGGTGTGTTGATGAAATACGATGTTGCTATTGTTGGTGCAGGGCTAGCAGGTTTAGTTGCTGCTTGTGAATTAGTAGATGCTAAGAAGAGGGTACTTTTAGTAGAGCAAGAATCTGAGAATTCGATCGGAGGACAAGCTTTCTGGTCATTTGGCGGTTTGTTTTTAGTGGATTCCCCAGAACAGCGCAGACTAGGTATTAAGGATAGTAAGGAATTAGCATGGCAAGATTGGCTTGGAACTGCTGGATTCGATCGACTAGAAGATGAGGATTCTTGGGCGATGAAATGGGCGAGAGCATATGTCGATTTTGCGGCAGGTGAAAAATACGAGTGGTTAAAATCTTTCGGCATTAAATTTTTTCCGGTAGTTGGTTGGGCGGAAAGAGGAGGTTCATTAGCGGGAGGCCACGGTAATTCAGTTCCCCGTTTTCATATTGTATGGGGGACAGGTCCGGGAATTATTAAGCCATTTGTAGATAAAGTAAAAAAAGCGATAGAAGCGGGTTTTATTGATTTTAAGCCGAGGCACCGCGTCGATGAATTTATGCAGCAAGAAGGACGTATTACAGGGATAAGTGGGACGGTTTTAGCTGAAAGCTTTGCACAGCGCGGAGAAAAAAGTTCTCGTATCGGTGTTGGGGAATTCTTGTACTTTGCAGATGCAGTCGTTGTGGCAAGTGGTGGAATTGGAGCTAATTTAGATTTAGTGCGAAAAAATTGGCCAGAACGACTCGGAACACCCCCGAAAAACATGGTATCTGGTGTCCCGGCTTATGTCGATGGTCGAATGTTAGAGATTACGGAAGACATTGGTGGACGTGTCGTCAATCGTGATCGTATGTGGCACTATACAGAAGGATTAAAAAACTGGGATCCGATTTGGCCAAATCACGGGATTCGCATATTACCAGGGCCATCATCTTTATGGTTTGATGCAGAAGGTAACCGCTTCGAAGCGCCAAATTTCCCTGGTTTCGATACATTAAGTACGTTAGAAGCCATTCAAAAAACAGGTTATGACTATTCGTGGTTTATTTTGACTGAGAAGATTATTGAAAAAGAATTTGCTTTATCGGGATCGGAGCAAAATCCTGATTTAACTAATAAAAGTATTCGTCAAGTGCTAAAGCGTGTGTTACCGGGTCCACCTGCGCCGATTCAAGCTTTTAAAGAGCACGGAGAGGATTTTGTCATTGCGCATGATTTAAAGGAATTAGTTAATGGCATGAACAAGCTTGCAGGCAATCAGTTACTTGATTTTATGAAAATTAAGGAGCAAATTTTGGCTCGTGACCGTGAAATGGACAATAAATTCACAAAAGATTTACAAGTAACGGCAATTCACGGAGCAAGAAACTATATAGGCGATAAAATAGTCCGTGTAGCCAAGCCACATAAAATCTTGGATACGAAAAACTGGCCACTCATTGCAGTGCGATTAAACATATTAACACGTAAAACGCTAGGTGGTTTGCAGACGAATTTAGATGGTGCAGTATTAGGTACGGACGGAGAGCCGATTCCCGGACTTTTTGCCGCAGGTGAAGTAAGTGGATTTGGTGGTGGTGGAGTTCACGGCTATCGTGCCTTAGAGGGAACCTTTGTTGGGGGTTGTTTGTTTAGTGGACGACAAGTGGGACGTTATTTAGGAAGAAGTTAATACTGCAATAATAAATGCGCATGCCGTTAATTTTGGCAAGCGCATTTTAAATATATTAGACTATAGCTTTTTTACATTCGTGGATTATCGCGATTTGTTCTTCTACTTGCTCTGCAGTCCATTCATTTTCCGCTACAAAGAAGTTACGTTTGGCACGGCGGCAATCGTCCGAGCAGCTACGCATATAAAATGCTTCGTGTTTTTCTTCACACAGCATTAATTTATGACATTCAGGGTTGGCACAGTTTGTGTAACGCTCTGTTGGCTCACCCGTGAAAAAGTCTTTGCCGACAATTACGTGTTCTACTTGGTTGATAGGCACAGCACGACGACGATCAAAGACGAACATTTGGCCGTCCCACAATTGACCCTTAGCTTCTGGATCTTTCGCGTACGTTGCAATACCGCCGTGTAATTGACCAACACTCTCACCGTATCCCTCACGCTTTAGCCAGCCAGAGAATTTCTCACAACGAATCCCACCCGTGCAATACGTTAAAATTTGCTTGCCTTCGAAATCAGCTTTATGTTCTTCCATCCAATCGGGTAAATCACGAAAGGTTTCAATATCAGGGCGTATTGCACCACGGAAATGACCTAAATCGAATTCATAGTCGTTACGCGCATCAATCACAACCGTGTTGTCTTCTTGCATTCGTGTCATGAATTCCTTTGGTGATAAATAATCGCCAGTAATTTCTAAAGGATTAATATCATTTTCTAAACCAAGGTGCACGATTTCATGGCGTGGTCGTACATGCATTTTTTTGAAGGTATGCCCTTCTACCACGTCGATTTTCCACATGATATCCTTAAAGCGAGCATCAGCTTTCATATGGTTCATGTAAGTTTCAGTTTGAGCAGTTGTACCTGAAACCGTACCATTAATACCTTCAGAGCCGACTAAAATGCGGCCAAGTAGCCCAATTTCTTCACAAACTGCATAATGCTCAGCTGCAAAGGTAACGGGATCTTCAATGGCAATATATTTATAAAAAAGTAATACACGATAATCTTTTTGTGTCACGATGATTTACCACCTTTAATTCAATATTCGTCATTTAATATAGCATAATTAGGTCTATTTTGAGTAGGAAAGAAGGGATTTTCGAAAAAGGCACGAATAGTACATAGTGAATGACTATTCATTTATGGGGGTGTAGGAAATGGAATTTACTACAATTAAACTAGAAAAATTAGAGCGCCGTGCTACGTTAACGCTCAATCGACCGGCGTCCATGAATGCCATGGATACGGTGATGATGGAAGAACTTGCGCAGTGCTTTGAAGCATTGCAACATGAAACAGACATTCAGATCCTCGTTATTCGCGGAGAAGGAAAGGTCTTTTCAGCAGGTGGAGATATTAAGGCAATGGTAGACCCGAATCAGCCTATGGATATTAATGCGGCAATGGTGTGTCTAACACGTATTGTGAAGGCCTATTATCAACTACCGATGATTGTGATTGCAGCAGTACACGGTGCGTCAGCGGGCTTAGGATTTAGTTTAGCTCTAGGTGCCGATATTGTGGTTGCTTGTGAAAATAGTAAACTTGCGATGAATTTTATCGGTATTGGTTTAATTCCTGATGGTGGCGGCCATTTCTTTATGAAGGAACGGGTTGGCAATGTGAAGGCAAAGCAAATAATTTGGGAAGGAAAAGTCCTGTCAGCAAGAGAAGCACAAGAGGTGGGTTTAATTGACTATGTAGCACCAGATGGCACAGTGTTTGCCATGGCGGACCAGCTTGTTGGTAAAATTCTAGCTTCACCGATTGCAGCGATGATTACGACAAAAAAGATTCTGCACACGCAGAACTTACCAATATTAGAAAGTATTTTAGCAATGGAGGCAGCAGGGCAATCGGCGATGCGTAAAACAACAGATCACTTAGAAGGTATTCAAGCTTTTGTTGGAAAGAGAACCCCTGTTTTTTCAGGGAAATAAGGTAAATAAAAATGCGCGTAGCTCAATTGAGTACGCGCATTTAATTATTCCGCAAGTAATTTTAAACGTGGAATAAAATTAATTTGCCTGAAGCATTCACAAGGCGATGTGTTTTTTCAGCGACACCTTTTTCTTCGATTTGCTGTTGACCATTTTGCTTTGCGGTTGCATCGTTTTCAAATGTCCAAGTTTCGTCGAACAAGGTTTCCCCAGTCTTTTCAAAAGCAGTAAAACGGTAATTCTCCATATAAACCCCACCCTTTGATTGAAGATATTTCTATTATACATAGAAGAATTATAAACTTCACTGCAAAACTAAAGAATATTTTGATAATTTATAAAAAATAAGGATATATTATTGCAACCACTATGGAAAATGTTGCTTGAATTTATTTTTAATCTGAAACTATCTATGATAAAATAAGAACAAATATTCGCTTTTGAAATTATTTGAGGTGATTGGATGTCAACAATTCGTTTTTTCCATATGGCAGATTTACATTTAGATAGTCCGTTTAAGGGCTTATTTGGCTTACCTGAGGATAAACTGAAAAAAATTCGTGAAAGTACATTTGAAGCTTTTGACAAAATTATTCACAAGGCAGTTAAAGAAAAACCTGATTTTCTCTTAATTGTAGGGGATATTTATGACGGTGAAAATCGTAGTTTACAGGCGCAACGCCGCTTCCAGACAGCAATGGAAACATTGTTTCATCATAACATTCCCGTTATTTTAAGCTACGGTAATCATGATCATTTAAGTGGTTCGTGGACACGTTTCGCACTGCCTAGTAATGTGTATGAATTACCTGTAGACACAAGTATAGTGCAACTGAAAATTCGGGGGCAGCAGGTAAATGTATATGGCTTTAGCTACGGGGAGCGTCATGTGAAAACATCGATGATGGATACTTATCCAGTAGCACAGGACTCACATGCCATTCACATCGGCATGCTGCATGGTAGTGAATCGAGTGATGCAACACATGCTGTTTATGCACCATTTAAAAAGGAGCAGTTACTCGAAAAAAATTATCATTACTGGGCGCTAGGGCATATTCATAAACGCCAGCTTTTACAGCAGAGTCCTCCGATAGTCTATCCGGGGAATATTCAAAGTCGCCATCGTAAAGAACAAGGTATCAAAGGATTTTACGATGTGACATTATCACAAACTGATGTGGAATTAACATTTGTACCAACTTCAGCAGTTGTGTATAACACGATAGAGGTGGATTGCAGCGATGTTTTACATGCCAATGAATTACTGACAAAATGTGAAGAGGCCTTAGCGATAAATCGTCAGGAGTACGGTGCCTCGGTTGTAGAACTTCAATTAAATAATATTGACGAGCAGGCAGAAACACTTTTTGAGCATGCTTCAGTAGAAGCATGGCTTGAAACAATTCGTGAGGCGGAAGAACGTGTTGAACCGATGTGCTGGGTACAAAAGTTATCGGTAGCTAAATCGACCACCACTACTTATGAGCCTACGGTGGCTACAGAATCTGTGATCAATTTAATAGAGCAATGGGGCATGCCTGAGTGGAAAGATATTTTGAAGGATTTATATCAGCATGCGGGTGGTGCACGTTTTATAGAGCCATTAACAGAACAAGACATTGAGCATTTAAAAATCAACACGCAAGCATTGTTAGTAGACGAAATTCAAAGGGCGTGAATAGGCACATGCTATCAATTAAAAAAATCCAAATTTACGGCTTTGGGAAGCATGAAGATGTTACGATTTCCTTGCACAATAATGTCACCATTTTTTATGGCATGAATGAAGCGGGGAAAACGACGATTCAGCAATTTATTTTACAGATGCTTTTTGGCTTTCCAACCAAGCAGCAGACACAGCAAAAATACGAGCCGAAAACGTCGACGAAATTTGGAGGACAGCTTACAGTTAGCCACCCGATATACGGCGAATGTACGATTGAACGTGTCAAAGGAAAAGCTGCTGGTGATGTTACAGTTTATTGTGAGGATGGTACAAAGGGACATGATGAACTATTAACCAAATTATTGTACGGCTATTCAAGAGCATCGTTTGAAGCAGTCTTTGCGTTTTCCATTCACGAATTACAAGGCATTGAAAAAATGTCAGAGGAAGAACTAACACATTTATTGCTTGCATCTGGTACGACGGGCGTTCATCGGTTATCGGTCCTTGAAAAGAAATTAGAAAAAGATGCGGGGGAACTATTTAAAAAGTCTGGTAAGCTACCGCAAATTAATCAAAAAATCGAGCAGATTAAACAACTCGAAAAGAAAATCAAGCAAGAGCAAGCTGCGATTAATACATTTGAAGAAAAGTCACTTAAATTACAGCAACTCGGGCAAAGACTTGATGATTTATATGGACAACAACAAGTACAACAACAGGACTGGCAACAACTTACTGTAATAAAGCAAGCAATGCCTCTAATCGAAAAACAAAAGACGTTACAACACACATTGAAAAATTATACTCAAAGTCATTTCCCTGCTGAAGGGATTAGACGATACGAGCAATTAAAGGATCGCTTGACGCACGAAACGTTACAGGTCACACAGTTAAAAGAGCAGTATCAAGTGTTACAAAATAAGCTACAACAAGCCATTAATGGGCAGTCGATTGATGAGATGGCACGACTTTTGCACTTGGAAGCGTCATGGAATCAACTAATTGTCAAAGAACAAAAATTAACCGATGATCTTTTTTTATGTGAGCAGGATATTGAAGCCCAGTTTCGTTTATTAGGTATACAGGAAAAATCGTCACAGCAAGTACTTCTTGAGAAAACGGTATCTTTACAGCAGGAAGAGCAATATCAAAAGCAATTAGTAGCTTTAAATGATGCAGAGGAAGAACTGAAATTCCATCTTCGTACATTAGAACAAACTCATGAGGAATTAGAAACAATTGCCGGGCAAAAAAAGCAATATACGCATGAGGCATTAACTGCGGATGAAGAACATATTTTAGCACAGTGGCCTCAACAACAGAAAAAGCTAGAGCAATTGCGGCACTCGAGGTCGCAACGATCTAAGCAAAAGCAGCCAGTGTTACTTCTATTCATTGCATTAGTGATGAGCCTTTTGGCTACTATGTACGGTGTGTCGCAAAAGAATATAGCAGTTGCAGTTATTGGTGTAGTGATGGCTATTTTACTGATTTTATTTTTAAAAAATGTAAGAAATGCCGAAGAGATGCCAAAAGAAAATAACGTACGATTATTACGTGAATTAGAGCAACAAGAGAGTATTGTCCAAACCTTGCGCTCGAAAAAACAACGACTTGAAGATCAACAGCATCTTATAAATGAGAAGCAACAAGAAAAAGAGCGGCAATATGCAAAGCTTGAGTATAAAATTCAACAGATAGAACAGGTGATAGCTGAAGCCGTACAATTGCTACAAAGCTTTTTACAGCGTTATAGGGTAGAGGGTACTATTGCAAAGCCTTTATTGCCAGAGTTGTTTATGCGCATTCGAGGGGTCCAGGAGTTAGCAACGAAAAGGACAAGTACAGTAAAGCTTCTCAAAGAAGTACAAACGAAAAAAATGGAACTTTATGAGCAACTCCAGCAGGTGCTAAAAGAGAGCTATAGTGAACAAGAAATTTTTATGCATCTTCGTTCAACGTATCTTGCAGCACAACAAGAACAGCAGACAATGGTACAAACAACAGAGCAACTCTCAAACCTTGCCCAGCAGGTTCAAGAAAGACAGCCACTAATTACAAACTATGAAAATGAAATCGAGCAATTATATACAGTAGCAAATGTGCAAGCAGAAGCCGCTTATTATGAGGCCTATGCTAAATTTGAGCAACATCAACAACTGATAGCTGAGTTGCAAACTGTAGATAGTCAGTTAGCTTCACTGGACGCACTGCATGTATCTGCACCAATTAGTAAGGAACAACTAGATATCAAGACTACAGCAATGGAATTGGCACGTAGCGAGCTACAGCAGCAAATTGATGGATGCTTAGAAGAGCGCGCGGCATTACAAGTGCAAAAAGAGCATTTATTAAACGATGAAAAATACGGTGAGCTTCTACAGCAATTTGAACAGGAAAAAGCGTTGCTACAACAACTTGTAGAGCAATGGGCTGTGCAAAAGGCTTTAGCGACAGCAATTCATCAGTCGTTATTCCAGTTACGTGAAGAAAAATTGCCACATGTTCTTGCACAAGTAGATACGATTTTTAAAATGCTAACAGATGGTCGCTATGAAAAGCTTTCAATCAGTGAGGAAGGGTATTTTGAGGCACAGGCCATCACAGGCTTACGTTATCATGTGGCAGAATTATCGCAGGCGACGAAAGAGCAAGCTTATATTGCGTTACGCATAGCTCTTGCAAAAACCCTTGCAACATCTGCGCCATTTCCGTTTATAATGGATGATCCATTTGTCCATTTTGATCGAAACCGTACAAACAAAATGGTACAATTGATAAAAGAGGTAGGATATAATCGTCAAATTTTATATTTTACTTGCCATGAAACGATGCTCGAGTTTTGGCAAAAAGAGCAAATTGTCGATCTAGGAGCACTAGCAAAGGAAAGGGGAGTGACGTCAACGTGAATGGAATTACGACGCTCCAAGCAGGAGAACCAGTTGATCAATTTTTACTAATTAAGCAAGCGACTAAAGGGGTTACAACTGTCGGGAAGCCGTTTATGTCACTGTTATTACAAGATAAAAGCGGAGATATCGAGGCGAAGCTATGGGATACGAATGAGGAGCACGAAAAAATGTATCATCCAGAAGCGATTGTACGTGTAGGTGGTGAAATCCATGACTATCGTGGCAAAAACCAATTACGCATTAAGACAATTCGTGTAGCAAAGCCAGAGGAAGGTATTTCTATTAATGACTTAGTACCATCTTCAGCAACACCAAAAGAGCAACTTTATGAGGAATTAAATCAATTCTTCTTCGATATTAAAAACCCAAACATTTCACGCATTACGCGTGCAGCTATCAAAAAACATCAAGATGCGATTTTAGTTTTCCCAGCTGCAACGAAAAATCATCATGATTACGCATCCGGATTACTTGATCATATGGTATCGATGTTAAAGCTAGGGAAGGCGATTGCTGATTTATATCCAACGTTAAATCGTGATTTATTGTATTCGGGTATTATTTTGCATGATATCGGTAAAGTGATTGAATTATCGGGTCCTGTAGCAACTATGTACACAGTAGAAGGTAATTTACTTGGCCATATTACCATTATGGTTAACGAAATTGCCAAAATTGCCAGCGAGTTAGAAATCGAAGGCGAAGAGGTCATGTTGTTGCAACATCTAGTATTGTCGCATCACGGTAAAGAAGAGTGGGGCAGCCCGAAAAAGCCGATGATTCAAGAAGCAGAAATCTTGCATTATATCGATAATATCGATGCGAAGATGAATATGCTCACTCGTGCGCTCGGTAAAACATCACCAGGAGAATTTACAGAGCGTCTATTTCCACTGGATAATCGCTCATTTTATAAGCCAAATATCGATTAAAAAAAGGGTTACGCTAGCATTTGCTGGCGTAACCCTTTTTTTATAGAGAATTATAATTATTTAGATTCTGTCTCAGTATCTGCTTCTTTATCAGATTCTTTTTCAGTCTTTTCTGCTGCTTCTTTAGCAGCTTTTTCAGCAGCTGCAGCTTCCTCTTCACTTGTTGTTGTAAGGGAATCTAAAGCAACTTTTAAATCTTTATCAGATGTTTTGAAGTTTGCATCTTTAGCCATTTTCGCGATAATGTCTTTAAGAAGTACTTGAGCTTCTCCAGTTTGTTTTAATTTAGCTACCATGCTTTGACGAATATTGTCTTCCTCGTCTTCGAATGAGCCGACTCCTTCTACATCACGTTTATCAGTGATTTCGATAATATGATAACCGAAGCTAGATTTTACAGGTTCGCTAACTGTGTTTAGTTCAAGCTCATAAGCTGCATCATTGAACTCGTCCACCATAGTACCCACTGAGAACCAACCAAGCTCGCCACCTTTAGATGCTGAGCCAGTATCTGATGAGTACTCTTTTGCTACATCAGCAAATGAAGCGCCACCTTTAATTTTTGCAAGTGCTTCTTTAGCAGTTGCTTCGTCTGCTACTAAAATGTGACGACCATTTAATTCTGTTTTCATTTGCTCATAATATTTTTTTACATCTTCTTCTTTAATAGCTTGGTCTTTTAGAGCTTTTTCTTGAAGGATCTCGACTTTTAAAGATTCTTTAAAGCCTGCTTCTGTTAAGCCACTTTGTGCAAGAGCTTGTGCAAAAGTATCTCCGTATTGTGAAGCGACTGCATCAAAAGCTTCTTTAATTTCGTCATCTTTTACTTCATATTTATCAGCTAATACTTTTTCTGTTACCATTTGTTGTAAAACAATAGGACCTGTTAAAGTTTTTGCTGTTTCATGAAAGTCTGCAACCGAAATATCGCCTACCTTTGAAGTAACTAAAGCTTTGTCGTCAGCGCTACTACAAGCACCAAGCGCTAAAACTGATGCTGCTAATGTTAATGATAAAACTGTCTTTTTCATATTGAGTATTCTCTCCTAACTGTCTTTTCTTGCAATTTTTACTATAACATAAACGATTTAAAAACAAAATGGTTCCCCTTGTGTATCGCCTAAATTTCAAAATCCAGGACGCATAGGATAGAGAAAAGAAGGGGGGTGAGGTTATGAGCAACGGTGGATATGGTGGCGGCGGTCACGGCTCAAGCTTTGCTTTATTAGTCGTGCTATTTATCTTATTAATTATCGTTGGTGCAGCATTCCTGTACTAATTTAAACGATAAAAAGCTAAGGATATCGATATCCTTAGCTTTCTCCTATTAATGGAACAATTATACTGCAAATAAAATTTCTACATAGAATGAAATAAGTAAAATCGTAATAAGTATATTTATTGTTCGGAATATTTTTGGCTGGTTTTCTTCGGGAATTTCACGTCGCATGCAAAGTGCATAGGTCATACGATTAATTTGAAATAAATAGAATACCGAGAATAGAACTACGATTGTTAATAGCAAGTCTATTCCTCCCCTCTTTCAGTACTTATAAGCATATCAAAAATGGTAAACAAAAAACAAGTAGCTTAACTAATTGTTGGTGGGACTAAAATTTCGTAGCCTTTTGGTGTTTCTTCAATTTGTGCTTCTTTTGGTGATTTCCATAAGTATTTCACATAAAGTATATCTATTAAACATAGACCACTATGATACGCTAAAAGTAGTGTGCCGTAATGTGTGTATGCAGGGAGTAGCAATGTCCCTAAAAGTATTAGCGCATTTAAGAAGATAAAGGGCGTTAGTAAAGCAAAAATATAGCGATTTTTTGATATAGGTTCACGAAGACGCATATGGAGTACAGGGATGAAGAAAAATTGAACACGTACGCGTAATGTTAGGTGATGACGTAAATCGTATAATGCTATAAAGTGCATAAATTTATGAACAGGGTATAGTGTTAGTACTGTAATGGCAAACAACGATAAAAAGCGATCCGTAAAATGCTCTTCATGTGTAAGGTTGAGCATTACGTAAGATATCGAAAAGACCGATAAAAAAATACAGACAGCCATTAAGATAATGCGTGTTGTGCCGTAATGATGTTGTATGTTTAAAATTTTCCAGCAATGCATATTGCGATTCAACTCCATAAAGGCAATGTATTATACTAATGTAGAGTGATTTATATAAAAATGCAAGAAAAGGAGATATCTCAAAAGTATTATTAGAGAATAAAATGATTTTTTTCATAAGAAAGGCTGTCCAGTCTATTAAGACATGTTGGACAGCCTGTTTTATATAGTACTAACCTTTTACTGGTGAACGGTGCTCGAGTTTGTCAAAGGAATCACGAAAGTTATGGAATGAACGCTCGAAAATATCGATGAAGTCTTCTCCGTAAATGTTACGAATAACGGCCATGACATCTAAAAATTCTGGGAATCGACCGTATAAGTCTTTTAAAGCTAAAGAACCCTCAAGTACAGAATGATACGTATTATGATAATTGCTATTCATTTCAAGGATAAGATCAATTCCTGATTCTGTTAACTCTACGTACGTATTACGTTTGTCATCATCACGCTTAGAAAATGTCAATAATTCACGTTCCTCTAATTTTTTTGAGAAGTTGAATGCTGTTGAAACGTGCATTACTCCGAACTTTGCCACATCTGAAATAGAAGCGCCTTTTAAATGATAAGAAATCCATAAAATATGATGCTCGTTAATGTTTAAATCGTAGGGTTTAATCCATTGTTGCCAATCTTTTTCAACTGCTTTCCATAAGGCTTTTGATAATTGTGCAATTCTTTGACTATAAAGCATTGCTTCTTTTTGAGTATATAATTCCTCTGACAAAGCCATCACCTACTGCTTTCTTTAACATTTTAGAAATATTATAGCAATAAAGGAAAAGAGTTTAAAGTTAGAAAAATTGAAAAATTGAAACGTGTGTGAAAAATACTCATATTTTCATATTTTTTGATAATAAAATGATTTATTTTATGGTTGTATGAGGTATTTAAGACTATTTATTTTTCAAGGGTATTATTCTTTCTATCGGTAAATTGTGCAATGTTTTTCTCGATTACGCTAATTGAATTCTGTAATGCATCGATTTCTTGTTGCAATTTATTTTGGGTAGGTTCGATTTCTGTTGAAAAGGTATTAATTGACTGTTTTAAATCATTTATTATTTGAGGTATATTATTTTTGGCCTCGCTTCTGAGATTGTTTACAGAATGTTTGACGTTGCTTACTTGCAATTTAACATCTTGGATTTTTTCTTTCGCGCTATCGGTATTGGCTTGTAAATTAGATCGTAATTGTTGTCCTGATTGCGGCGTTGAAAAAAGAACAGCAATTGTTCCACCAACGATTCCAGCTGTTAATCCGATTAAGAATGGTTTTGTTTTCATTGTGAATGCCCTCATTTCTTTATTTGTCATATTATCTTCTATTAAACCATGAATTATCCATTTACAAAACGAAAAAGAAGCTAACCGAGTGATTTTATGTCACGGGTTAGCTTCTTCGTTTGTTATGCCTGTGAAATGGCTGTGTTGAATTTAGAACGTTTCACTAATTTTGTGACAATCGGATAAATAATCATGAATGCTACAACGTTAAATGCTACTGCTGGTAGTACAACACCTACAAATAACATTGCAAACGTTTGACCAACGTTTGCACCAAATACAAATAGTGCAACAGATAAGAATATACTACCCGATAATACTGTTCCTAAACCAACTAATACAGCTGACATTGCGATATTGCTCACAACTTTTTTAAGAATGATGACAGCTACTAAAAATACAAAGCCAGTAACGGCTTTATCGATTATGTTTGGTACCAGGCCTGCTGGGAATGTTGTAAACAAACCAGATAACACACCTGTTGATAAAGACAATAAAAATGTTTCTTTTACTGTAGGGAATAGCAAAATTCCGATAAACATCATCGTTAACATAAAGTCTGGCTTCATGCCATTTACCATACCCGGTGTGACTACGTAAAGTGCAGTGCCGACACCTACTAAAAGAGCCATTAAAACTAAATTTTTCGTATTCATTTCTCATCTCTCCTCGACTATTCTGTCTAATCTTTTTGCCTCCTAACGTGTCCTCTTGACCGTTAGCGAAACTTATTTTTGATTGTACGCTAAAAATTATAGATTGGCAATGTACTATTCTGACAATTAAAGGTGAGCTTTTATGCTCTCTGCTACTTCTACTAACTGTTCAGCAGTATAATTTTGTGTTTGCCAATTTAATGCTAGTCCTTCTTTTTCGTCATAACGCGGAATAAAATGTAAGTGATAGTGGAAAACAGTTTGTCCTGCTGCCTCACCATTATTATTGATTGTATTCATGCCGATTGGGTTGAATGCAGCTTTAATGGCATTTGCCACTTTTGGTGCTGCCGCGTATAAATTGCGCGCTACATCCTCTGGCATTTCAAAAAGGTCCTTGCAATGATGTTTAGGAATTAATAATGTGTGACCTTTTGCGACAGGTGAAATGTCTGTGAAGGCATATACATGGTCGTCTTCATAAACTTTGGTACTTGGAATAGATCCATCAATGATTTTGCAAAATAGGCAATCGCTCATAGTAAAATCCCCCTTATATATAAATTTATCTCGTCCTAACAGATGCTAAGTTCTGTTGCTAGAAATCAGATGGTAAATAAAATTTATATTTTCCATGTGAGGTAAGCGTCTGTATGGGTCCGGATAGTTCAGCTCACCATTAAAAGGAGCAATGTGTCTCCAATAATGGAAGTTTCACTTTATTTTATCATACTCATAACTGAATCATTTGCTAATTTTTGATAAAATATAAACTATGAAGAGGAGTGAATGGCATGTCGGTATTAGAAGTTCAACATGTAACAGGTGGATATACAAGAAAGCCTGTTATTAAAGAGTTATCGTTTACGATTGGAAAAGGAGAACTAGTAGGGTTAATTGGTTTAAATGGCGCAGGGAAAAGTACGACGATTAAGCATATTATCGGCACAATGCTGCCAAAAGAAGGCGACATTCGTTTAAATGGAATAACGCTAAAAGAAAATATGGACAAGTATCGTACAGCTTTTTCGTATATACCAGAAACACCTGTATTGTATGATGAATTGACACTGCGTGAGCATTTACAATTAACAGCGATGGCTTATAACTTAGATGAAGCGACGCTTGCCGCTCGTTCTGAAATCTTATTAAAAGAATTTCGTATGGAGAAACGCCTGAATTGGTTTCCTGCCCATTTTTCTAAAGGGATGCGTCAAAAGGTGATGATTATGTGTGCATTTTTAGTCAATCCAAGTCTTTATATTATTGATGAACCGTTTGTTGGGTTAGACCCACTTGGTATTCAATCTTTACTTGATCAAATGGATGAAAAGAAAAAAGAGGGCGCTTCTATTTTAATGTCGACGCATATATTATCGACAGCTGAAAAACATTGTGATCGTATTATTTTATTGCATGAGGGGCGTGTACGTGCGCAAGGAACGATGACGGATCTACGTACAGCTTTCGGGATGCCTAACGCAACATTAGACGACTTATATATTGCAATGACAAAGGAGCAGGACAATGAATAACTTGCGTGATGTGTGGTCTTCGCGCTTCATGCATTATATAGGTGAAGTGCAAAAGTATATGCAATTTATTTTTACAGGGCATATTGCGATTGTGCTAGTGTTTCTTATTGGTGCAGGGGGCTATCAATATAGTGAATGGCTAAAAGTAGTGTCCACTGATTTTCCTGCGCAGACGATTGTTGCGGTAGTTATTGGAATTATTTTAGCTCTTAGTCGACCAACAACTTTATTACGTGAGCCTGACCAAGTGTATTTACTACCATTGGAATCGAAAATGCCACAGTACTTTAAAAAAGCACTTGCCTGGACGTTTTGGTCTCAGGTGTGGTTAGTGGGAATCGTTTATATCATTAGTATTCCATTGTTAAAAGCTGTTACAACATTAACAATATCCGAAATTTGGGCAATATTTTTCCTAATTGTGGTGCTGAAATATTTGAGTGTACAGGGAGAATTTAGCTATCGATATAGTTCGCGTGGGCATCTTATATGGGGAGACAGATTTATACGTGCCATCATATTTGGACTGGCTGTATATATGGGGCTTCAGGCACAACTTATGTTAGCATTTGCACTGACAGTAATTGCCTGCGCTTATGTGTTCGTATTCCGAAAAAAATGTGCTGGCGAGCCGGTGCCTTATGAGCATTTTGTGAACCTTGAACAAAATCGTATGATGAGCTTTTATCGTTTTGCAAATTATTTTACAGATGTACCACATTTACGTGGAAGCATTCGTCGCCGCGGTTGGCTCGATTGGTTATATAAATCCGTGCCATATGCAAAGGGAAATGCTCAGAAATATTTAGTATTCCGTACATTTGTGCGTACAGATGATCATTTTTATTTATGGGTACGCTTAACAGCCATCTCTGCTGTGATTGTGGCATTCGTTGATATTCCTGTTGTGACATGGATTATTGCTGCCGCATTAAGTTTCGCGACAACGATTCAACTAAAGCAAGCATTATTATCTGGCGGAGACTTCCGTATGGACATGCTATATCCGCAGCCAGAAGACGCTCGGAAGAAAGCTGTACAGCAAATCGTTCGTCTATCGATGATTGTACAAGCTATTATTGTAGGGCTGTGTGGTATTATGCAACCGATGTTCTTTGTAACCATTTTCGTAATTATTATCGTGAGTGAGTTGACTACAAAGATGACAAAGTCGTGAGGCAATAGATAGGCTTACTTGAAGTAAGGATAGTGCTACTCGGGTGCTAATGTCAGCGCTCAGGTAGACCAAATGAAGGCTTATAACCGACACTCATTAAGTAAAAAAAAGCTCATTTTCACCAAATGTACTGGTGAAAATGAGCTTTTTTGTTTTAGTCTACTAATTGATAGTTAAGCGCAGCAGTTAATAACACTTTGGCTGCAACGAGCATGCCTTTCTCATCGATATCAAACTCAGGATGATGGTGAGGTGCATAATTTTTAGGTGCAGCCCCTGTGAAGAAGAAGGTACCTGGTTTTTCCTCCAAATAATAAGAGAAATCCTCACCCCCCATAGTCGCTTCCATTTCAAAAACGTCACAAATATCCTGTGCAACATCACGTACAAATAATGTTTCTTTTTCATGATTCACAACAGCAGGGTAGCCGCAACGATAGTCTAGTTCAATTGTGCAATCATGAGCAATTTCAGTTCCTTGAATGATACGTCTGAATTCGCGTTCCATTGTGACACGTACGTCTTTATTGAATGTACGAACAGTTCCATTTAAGTACGCAGAATCAGCAATAATATTGTCGGCATTTTGTGCAACAAAAGAATCGACAGATAGCACAGCAGATTCTGTTGGTGCCACGCGGCGTGCGACAAGTTGTTGAAGATTCATAACAAGTTGTGACCCGATTACAATAGCGTCTTTTGTTTGATGCGGCTGAGCACCATGACCGCCCCTCCCTTGAATTTTTATGTCAAAGCTATCTACAGCAGCCATCATTGGTCCTACACGGTACCCAATCATACCCGTTGGATGATTTGAAGATAAATGCGTGCCGAAAATGGCATCGACACCATTTAAAGCACCGGCTTTCACCATTCCAGTAGCACCACCCGGGTCAGTTTCCTCTGCATGTTGATGGATTAGTACATAATCTCCTACTAATTCATCACGCATTTCCCATAACAGTTTACCGATGATTAATAGCGTTGCTGTATGGCCATCATGACCACAAGCATGCATAACGCCAGGTACTTGTGATTTATAAGGTACATCTTTTTCGTCTTGGATTGGTAAAGCGTCAAAATCTGCACGTAAGGCAATTGTTTTGCCAGGCTTGCTCCCTATAATACGTGCGATTAGCCCATACCCACTAACATTTTCTTCTACGGGTACACCAAGTGTCTTATAATAATTTGCTATGTAGTTTGCTGTCTCTTTTTCTTGAAAACTAAGTTCAGGATGCATATGAAGATGGCGACGGATTTCTTGCATTTCATCAAAGTGTGCTTCGATCTTATTAGATAATTGTTGGTCCAAAGTAAAGTCCCCCTTTAAGTCATTTTAGTAAGACAAGTCCCACCTTGAAAAAAGGGGGACTTGTCGGGTTATTCTTCTTCATCCTCTTTTTTTGCAACTGTAAAAGTTGAAATATAGGAAGCAGCAGAGAAGATGTTTTGCTGACGTACGCCAGCATCAGTGGATTCCTTACGTTCTGAATGGGCTGTTTTAAAGGCGTTCGAACTTTTCCATACTTCGAACGAATGTTGACCATTCCACTGTGTCAGAACGATATAGGTGTCACTGTTTAATGGACGCATTAATCGAAAGGCAATAAAGCCCGGTTCATTTTCAATTGTACCTTTACGATTTAAAAAGCGATGTTCAAATACAGGGCGGCCTTCATCTGTTACAGGAATATTGTTGAACACGAAAAAGCCGCGGTCCTCTAAATCATTTACGGAATCTAGCACTTCGAATTTACGCGGTGTCGCAAAAATAGATTTACTTTCTGTTTCATGAATGAGTACAGAATTTCCATCGCCGTGGATTAAAATCATGTGTTCGTTTGGATATTTATTTTTTACTTGCTCCATAAATTCTGCTGTACCAGAAGTTAAATAGATATACATAAAAATGCCCCCTTTAATAAATATTCGCAATACAATGATTATATCCATTTAAATTCATGTCTAACGCTTTGTCAAAAAGAAGCCAGTAGAAAGAACAATTTTATGACATTTCACCTGGAAAACTATACAATGACGAAGGAAGTGTTTACTATTGATAGCGGATATCAATAATTGAAGTAAAAGAAAAATAATATCGGAATATCTAACTGAGGGGAAGGAAATGTTCATGACAACATTTAATGATACACTTCTGCGTGCTGCACGTGGAGAACGAACGGAACACACACCAGTATGGTATATGCGTCAAGCAGGACGCTCACAACCAGAATATCGTGTAATTAAAGAAAAATACTCTTTAGAAGAAATTACACACCAACCCGAGCTTTGTGCGTATGTCACACGGTTACCAGTAGAAAACTATAATGTAGACGCAGCAATTCTATATAAAGATATCGTGACACCACTACCTGGCATCGGCATAGACGTAAAAATTAAAGCCGGCATTGGTCCTGTTATTTCAAATCCAATTCGTACAGTAGCAGATGTTGAAAAATTAGGTGAATTCAATGCAAAAGAGCATACACCGTTCGTATTAGAGACAATTAAAATACTTACAGAAGAACAGTTAAATGTGCCGTTAATCGGCTTTGCAGGTGCACCATTTACACTAGCAAGCTACATGATTGAAGGTGGCCCTTCTAAAAACTACAATAAAACGAAATCATTTATGGTGTCAGAACCACAAGCATGGTTTGCATTAATGGATAAGCTAGCGGACATGATTATTGCAGATGTCTCTGCACAAGTTGAAGCGGGCGCAAAGGCAATTCAAATTTTCGACTCATGGGTAGGCGCACTAAATGTGGAAGATTACCGAGTATTCATTAAACCTGTTATGACTCGTATTTTCGGGGAACTGAGAAAAGAAAATGTACCACTTATTCAATTTGGTGTGGGTGCAAGTCATTTAGTAAACGAATGGAATGAATTACCACTCGACGTTGTAGGCTTAGATTGGCGTTTACCAATTAGAGAAGCACGTGCGAAAGGTATTACAAAGCCAGTACAAGGTAATTTAGATCCATCATTATTACTAGCAGATTGGTCAATTATTGAAAAACGTACTAAGGACATTATTGACCAAGGTTTAGAAGTTCCTGGACATATTTTCAATTTAGGCCACGGTGTATTCCCAGAAGTGGATCCAGACGTATTGAAACGTTTAACTACATTTATTCACGACTATAGTGCACAGCAAATTAAGGCAAAAGCATAAAAACTAAGCAAATTGCGCGTAATTAGCGCAATTTGTTTTTGTCGCAGTAATCTACAAAATACACACACGAATCGAAGTTTAACTATTATATAGAGGTGATTAGGTAATGAAAGAAGTTAAAGGCTTATTAGTAATGGCATATGGCACACCCTACAAAGAAGAAGACATCGAACGATACTATACACATATTCGTCATGGACGTAGACCTTCAGATGAGCATTTAGAAGATTTACGTAGCCGTTACGCAGCAATCGGTGGCTTATCACCACTTGCTGCAGCGACAAAAGCACAAGCTGAAGCCCTTTGTGCACGATTAAATGAAGTGCAAGACAAAGTAGAATATAAATTATTTATTGGTTTAAAACATATCGAACCATTTATTGAAGATGCTATAGAAGCGATAGTGGCAGAAGGCATTAAAGAAGTAGTTTCAATCGTATTAGCACCTCATTTCTCGACTTTCTCTATTAAATCGTATAACGGTCGTGCAGCAGAAGCAGCGGGTGAGCGTCTAGCGATCACTTCTGTAGAATCATGGTATGACCAACCGAAATTCATTCAATATTGGCAAGAAAAAGTGAATGAAACATTTGAGGCAATGTCACCTGAAGAGCGTGAAAAAGCTTGCTTAATCGTATCAGCGCATTCTCTTCCTATGAAAATTAAAGAAATGGGCGACCCTTACGAAGATCAATTGATCGAAACAGCTCGTCTGATTCAAGAAGCAACAGGTGTAAAAAATGTAGAAGTAGGCTGGCAATCAGCAGGTCAAACACCAGAACCTTGGTTCGGGCCAGACGTACAAGATTTAACACGTGATCTATATGAACAAAAGGGCTTCCGTTCATTTGTCTATACACCAGTAGGCTTTGTAACAGAGCATTTAGAAGTTCTTTACGATAACGACTATGAATGTAAAGTGGTTTGCGAGGAATTAGGAGCAAAATACTACCGTCCAGCAATGCCAAATACGCACCCGTTATTTATCGATGCAATGGTGGATGCCATTCACAAAAAATTAAGCTAAGCGAAAAGAAAGTGATGATGTAGGTGACTCAGAAAAGACGAAAGGTAGTTGTTATAGGTGGCGGAATAACGGGCCTAACAGCTGCATTCTATATGCAAAAGGAAGCACGTGCAAAAGAATTGCCGGTAGATATCGTACTTGTCGAGTCGTCACTACGTCTTGGCGGAAAAATCCAAACACAACGAAAAAATGGATTTATCATTGAACGTGGGCCGGAATCTTTCTTTGATCGTCAAAATGATATGTACGGGCTTGCAAAAGATTTAGGTATTGAGAGTGAGCTGATTACAAGTAATGCGGGCCCAACTTACGTCGCTGTTGGTAGTCGATTATATCCAATTCCAAGCAATCTGATGTCAGGGGAAACTCCGCATATCTCGCCATTTATAGCATCTGGATTGTTTTCACTTAGCGGGAAAATCCGTGCAACAGGCGATTTTATACTTCCCCGCTCTGCAGAGAATGACGACCAATCTTTAGGTGGATTTTTCAGAAGAAGATTTGGTCCAGAGGTTGTTGAGAATCTTGTAGAGCCTCTGCTTGCAGGAACGTTTGCTGGAGATATTGAGCAATTAAGTTTGCACTCAACGTTTCCACAGCTGTATGAAATAGAGCAGAAGCATCGTAGTTTACTTGTAGGTATGAAAAAATCAGGGGCGAATTTTTTAAGTAACGAACCCATTGCAAAAGATAAAGGTATTTTCCAATCATTTGCGAATGGCCTTGAAACACTGGTTGAAAAACTAGAAGAATCCTTACTCCCAGGGACAGTGTTAAAGGGTGTCAAAGTTGAAGAAATTGAACATGGCAAGGACAATACTGTGCAAATTATATTAAATAATTTCACACAAATAAAAGCAGATGCTGTTGTAGTTGCTACCCCATTTAATGTAGCGCAAAAGATCTTTAGCAAACACAATTTATTAACAGAGTTGAAAACAATGAAGGCTGCAACAATCGCTACAGTGACGATGGCCTTTAAAAAGGAGCAACTCGGTGACTTAGATGCTCTTTCGTTTTTTGTCTCTCGAAATAGTGATTTTTCTATTACATCTTGCACATGGAGTAATCGTAAATGGCCTAACACGACGCCGGAAGATTATGTGCTTTTACGTAGTTACATCGGACGTGTTGGAGATGAAGCGATCGTTGAACTATCCGATTCAGAGATTGAAAAGACAGTTTTACAAGATTTGATGAAAACAATTGGTATAAACGGAGCGCCGGTTGAGACAATTGTGTCACGTTGGAAAAATGCGATGCCTCAATATACAGTTGGGCATGAAGAAAAAATTGCTCGTGTAAAACAAGAATTACAGGAACAATTCCCAACTGTGAAGCTATCAGGAAGTTCGTTTGAAGGGATTTCTATTCCTGAGTGCGTAAAGCAAGGGAAAACCGTTGCTCAAGAAATATTAAACGAATTAGGTATGTGACAAACTTTATAATAGAGTATTTCTAATTAGCATAGTAAATCAAGCTAAGTAGTACAAACCAAGTCAAAAGTTTGTGCTACTTTTTTGTGCGGAATTTTTAACTATAGGCTTATGAATTGAAGCTATACCTAATTACACCTTCTTCGTTTTTTGCAATCATACATAAGCTAATTGTAACCATTTTGTATCTCTCAGTACGGTATGTGATTTTTTGTTTGGAGAAAGGTGATTTTATCATTATATGGTAATGTTCGTCATAAATTCACCTTTCAAGTTTCACGTATATTTCACATTTATGAAGTATAGTAAAAGGACAGAGGTGATGACGTTGAAAAGACGGGCGTTGTTTATTTTTTCTTTACTTCAAATTGTATGGTTAGCAGGCTGTACGGAAAAATCGTTTACGCCGATTGAACGTGAAAAGTCATTTGTTGCGTCATTAAATATTCAAGAGCCATCACTCGATTTTATCGATGAAAAAGGTGAGGTTATGGCGAACTGGTTATTTGAAAAAGCTTATTCAGGCGCTGTTTTAATAGGTGCTGACCATGTATTACTGTATGGAAATCAGCTATCTTCCATAGATCTATATGATTTAACAACAGGTCAAAAACGTTTTACGAAGAAAGTGGATATAGGGACAACAAATGTTTGTTATTCGGAAGCAACACATCAATTTTTCATTGCGAATAGTAAGACGAATACGGTAACGAGCTTCGATGAGGAAGGTAACGAGCTAGCAAGCCAGCAACTTGGCAATTACCCGATGTCTATGGCAGCCACGAAGGACAAACTGTACGTCATTAATTATAAGGATACTAAGTTGTCAGTTTTAAATATGGATGATTTAGCAGTGGAGCAGGAATGGCCAATTACTAAATCCTCTCATGGTATTGCTATTATTGAAGAAACAAACGAGCTATGGATTGGTGGCCACGGTGAAGGTAGTAAACCTAACAGTACAGTGAAACGCTATGATCTGTTATCAGGTGAGCAATTAGGTGTCATAGAGATGCCGTTAATGCCAATTGGACTTATGAAAGCGGATGATGAGATATTAGTTGTTAGTCATGGTCGCAATGAATTGTATGTAGCAGATTTTAGTGGCACTGTAAAATGGCATCTACAAGTTGGTGCGAATCCATTTGTAGTAAATAAGTTTAAAGACTTGATTGTGGTCGCTGGTTATGACGACCATACACTTTACTTTATAAAAGACGGTAAAGTACAAAAAGCAGTTGATGTAGGAAAAGGCTCTTTTCAGCTGTTAGTAAGGGAGGAATAAGTGTGACAACCGTATTAATTGTAGATGATGAGCAGGATATGCGTCATTTAATCGAAATGATGCTTATAAATTCGAAATTTGAAACATTTACAGCTGCTAATGGCACAGAAGCCTATGATGTTATAGTTCGTGAAAAAATCGATTTAGTGTTATTAGATGTAATGATGCCGCATGAAGATGGATTTGCTGTTTGTCAAAGTATCCGTGCTATGTGCGATGTCCCAATCATTTTTTTAACAGCACGTGATGCCAATGAAGATAAGGTGAAGGGTCTAACGCTAGGTGGCGATGATTATATTGTGAAGCCGTTTACGCATGATGAGCTCGTGGCGCGTATTCATGCAGTGCTTAGAAGAAGTGGTATGACTATTATCGATTTACAACAAAAGCATGTGATCTATGGGGCGATTAAACTTGATGAAATTGCTCGCAAAGTATCAGTCAACGAAAAGCCTATTCCGTTAACTTTAAAGGAGTTTGATTTATTGCATTTATTTATGAAAAATCCAGGTAATGCGTACTCACGCGAGCAGCTCCTAGAACGTGTTTGGGATATTGATTATGTTGGTGGCACAAGAACAGTTGATACACACATTAAAACATTACGTTTGAAGCTTGGAAAGGATGCGGCAGAGCATATTCAAACCGTATGGGGCGTTGGCTACCGTTTAGAGCCAGTCGAATGAAGAAAATCGCCACACGGATTTGGCTGTTGATTTTTACATTTTTAATGATTACCATCGTCTTTATGTATGTACTGACAGATTACTTATATGAACAATTATACGTAGAAGATACGGCAAGTACGATGATTGAGGTAGGGACGAAGCTTCAAACGAAGTATGTGGATGGTCCGGTGACAGATGAACTTATAACGGATATTGAAACCTATAATGATTATTCTAATTTGAATATTTTTGCCGTACGAAATCCACGTGAACTTAGCGCTTGTGTACCATTTGATATTGATTATGAAACATTGATAGGCCCAGAGGAGAGAAAGCAATTACTGGCAGGGAAGTCTGTACAAAAAATTGGGTATGAGCCTCGTTTTGATCGTCAACTAATCTCGGTTGTCCTTCCACTTGTGGACCAAAATCGGCTAGAGGGGATTATTTATATTTACTTCCCACTTGCTAAAATTAGCGAACTTGCAAGTCAAGAAGTCGTGCTATTATTTGTGAGTGCTTTTGTGTTTTTACTTGTTATGAGCTTCTTTGTCTATAAAGGAATTCATCATATCATGCGTCCTTTGAATCAACTGCAAATCGCTGTGGAACATATGTCTCAGGGGAATTATGAAACACGCGTGCTGGTAAGTTCAAGCGATGAAATCGGGAAACTATCGAGTGCATTTAACGAAATGGCAGAAGCAATTCAGCGTGAGGATGAGGCACGAAAAGCATTTTTAGCAACAGTCTCACATGAGTTGCGGACACCAATTAGCTATGTGAAAGGCTATAGTGAAGCGATTCAAAATGGCTTTATTGCCAAGGATCAACAAGCAGAAACCATTCAGCTTATCGTGCGTGAAGCAAACCGAATGGAGCGTCTTACTAATGAGTTGCTGCAATTAGCTCGAATGGAAAATGAGCAAAAAGAGATTGTCCTGTATCCGATTCCGCTAGCAGAGACGCTGCGGGAAGTGGAGCAAATTTTGACGCATCAGGCGCAGAAGAGGGGTATTTCACTACAGCTAACTGTCGATGAAGCACTAATAGTAGAAGCTGATGAAGTGAAGTTGAAGCAGGTTTTCATTAACATTATTGAAAATGCAATCAATTATTCGTACGGGCAGTCCACAGTTGAAATATCAGCCGTTGAAAAGGACGGATTTGCGTATATTACGGTGGTGGACTTTGGTATTGGCATTCCACAAGAGGACTTACCACATGTCACAGAACGCTTTTATCGTGTAAATAAGGCGCGCAGTCGTTCAGATGGTGGTAGTGGGCTGGGTTTGTCAATTGTCGAGCAATTATTAAAACAGTTACAGGCTAAAATTGTAATTGAAAGTGAACTAGAAAAAGGCACAAAGGTAAGTATTACGATGCCATTAATGGAGGAATAAGAGATGAAGAAATGGTTATTAGCGTTAGTAGCAGTACCTGCATTACTAGTAGGATGTGGAGAAAAAGAAGAACCGGTAGCATCTTCACAAGATGAAGAATTACAAATACCGGAGGTGGAAATTTTAACACCAAAAGAGGTAACGGTGAATGAAAAAATCGAACTAGTAGCACATGTTATCCAAGGTGAGAAAAACATTGATGATGCAAGCATTGAATTTGAGGTATGGGAATCTGGGAAACGCGACGAAGGTCAAATGCTAGAAGGCGTCTTAGATAAAGAGGGTGTTTATAAAGCTGATGTTACATTCGAACATGACGGTGTGTATTTTATGTATGCTCATACAACAGCTAACTCAATTCATGTAATGCCTAAACAACAAATTACAGCAGGCTCTCCAGATATGACGCAAGTATTACCAGAGGATGAAGGCACTGATAAGAATATGATGGACCACGGTAATGATACGGAGCATGAAGAAAGTGAATCAAATCATAATTAAATACTTGCATTAATATAAAAATAGGATTAGAATAATGACCGGATGACTGAAATGGTATTCTGGTCATATTTATTTTCCATATACAAAACAAGGGAGGATGACAGTAATGGATCGTAGGCAGGAAATTCTTGAAGCGGCTTCAAAATCTTTTACATTGTTTGGATATAAAGCAACAACGATGGAACAGGTAGCGAAAATTGCTAATGTCGGTAAAGGAACGATTTATACATTCTTTGCAAATAAAGAAATTTTATTTCAAGAAATTGCTATGTCTCTTGTGAGAGAAATGATCGCAGAAGCAGATGCTGTACTTGATACATCAGCAAGCTTTATGGACAATGCGCATAACGCTTTAATGAAAATGCTACAATTCCGTGAAAAACATCTTTTATTTGCTAAGTTAATAGAGGAAGATAAAGAGCTTCGAACGCCTGCAGTCAAGCAAGTTTTAATTCGCATCGAATCAGAAATTTTATCGTATGTAGCAGCATTAATTCAAAAACGTATTGATAAAGGAGAAATTCGAGATTGCGATGCTGAGCTTGTTAGCTACTTACTATTAAAGGCGTATTTAGCTTTTGTTGTTGATTGGCATGAGCTACATGACGACAAAATTCCAGAGGAAAAGATACTAAATCTTTTTAAGGAAACAATCTTCCGAGGACTTGTTCTTTAAAAAAGGAATCTGCAAATTTCACGAACTGTGGGATTTGAGATTTTTTTACAGAAAATTGACCAAATGACGATTTCGGTCATAACGTATAGGAGTGAAGAAAAACATGATTAAAGCAGAGTGGCTGAAGATTTTTAAAACGAGAAAAATGCTTGTTTCAATTGTCGCTGTATTATTCATCCCAGTGATGTACGCAGGGATGTTTTTATGGGCATTTTGGGACCCATATGCAGGTATGTCTGACTTGCCAGTAGCAATTGTGAATGAAGATAGTGGTGCGGAAATGGACGGCGTCAAGCTTGATTTAGGGGAAACCTTAGTCGAGAAGTTAGTTGATAGTAAGCAGTTTAACTTTATCGAAGTGTCAAAAGAAGAAGCTGAAAAAGGTTTGGATGGCCGAGATTATTATATGATCTTAGAAATACCAGAAAACTTCTCAGAACATGCAACAACATTATTAGATGAGAAACCTTCAAAATTAGTAATGAATTATATTCCGAATGAGGGGTTAAATTTCTTAAGTTCACAAATCGGTGAAACAGCAATGGATCGAATACGTGCAGAAGTAAACACGCAAGTATCTACAACATATGCGGAAAAGTTATTTGATTCAATTGCTACTTTAGGTGATGGTTTTACAGAAGCGGCTGATGGTTCACTTCAGCTTGATGAAGGGGCTCAAAAGGTTGCGAACGGTGCGAAAGATTTAAAAGGTTATCTAGAACAACTAGCTAATAGCACAATCCAACTTTCAGATGGTACTGATAAACTTGTGGCAGGTGCACAACAAGCAGTAGAAGGTGCATCTAATCTTCAGCAAGGTGTAACGCAATATACAGAAGGTGTAGCACAAGTAAAAGAAGGTCTTTCCACTTTAAATGAAAAGCAATCGCAAATTATTGATGGTACGGCTTCAATTGCTCAAAATGCAGGTGCATTAAATAGTGCTGCAACTGAGTTAACGGCAGGTTCTGCACAAGTAGAGGCAGGCATTAATGCGTTAACACAACAATTACAAAGCGCACTAGCAACAATGCCAGAGGAACAGGCTACTGCATTAAATCAAACATTAGCACAGCTTCAAGCAGGTAGCGCTAGCGTTCATAACGGTTTATCATCATTATCTGCTGGTACTGAAAAATTACAAGCAGGTGCAAATCAAGTAAATGGTGGTGCTACGCAGATTGCAGCTGGTCAAGCGAAAGTTTTAGCGGGTGCTAATTCGTTAACAGCAAAAAGCAGCGAGCTAATCCAAGGTTCTCAACAATTAGTTTCAGGCTTAAATGAATTAGCAAGTGGTACATCTACATTAAACGAAGGTACAACAACGCTTGCTTCCAAATCTGGCGAGTTAGCAGAAGGTTCAGCTACACTTGCTGAAGGATCAACGGAACTTGCAGATGGTACAGCAACACTATCTGGCAAATTAGAGGAAGCAAGTGAAAAAGCTAGTGAAGTAAAAGCGAATGACGATACGTATGATATGGTCGGTAATCCAGTAGAAGTAGAAAAAGATTCAGTAAATCCAGTTGCCAATTATGGTACAGGTTTTGCTCCTTACTTTATTTCCTTAGGTTTATTTGTAGGAGCACTTCTTATTTCAATCGTATTCCCATTAGTAGAGCCAGCGATTCGTCCGAAAAATGGCGCATCATGGTTTACAAGTAAAGTGGTTGTATTAGCGGTCGTTGGGTTAATCCAATCATTATTAACAGTAGCGGTAGTGAAATGGGGACTTGGTCTTGAGGTGCAAAATATGGGTTACTTCATATTAACTGCATTACTAACAAGCTATGCATTCCTAGCATTAGTCCAAATGCTTGTATCGATTTTGGGTGACCCTGGTCGCTTCGTAGCGATTGTCGTATTAATCTTACAATTAACAACAAGTGCAGGTACTTTCCCACTTGAGTTAATTCCAGGACCACTACAAGTATTTAATACATTATTGCCAATGACATACTCAGTTCAAGCATTTAAAGCAAGTATATCCACTGGTGATATGTCATTCCTATTCCAAAACTACGCTGTGTTACTTGGTTACATGGTTGTTTTCTTAGCCATAACATTTGGTTACTTTATGTTAGTACACAAAAAACGTTACTCAAAAGTAGCAGAAGAAAATTAGGATTGTAGATTTGCAGCACTCATCATAAACTGGTGAGTGCTGTTTCTGTTTTGATGTGTGTAGAGGAAATAATCAGCTACCAAGGGCTCTGCGTCAAATGGATATTACGGTATTTTAGAGTAATTGAAAAGGTACAACAAAAAGTCGCAACTGATATGAGCGTATCAGTTGCGACTTTTTAAGTGTAAGAGATTTAATTAAGGGTTCATCACAAAAGTATGATGAGGGTTGTCATTATTACTACGTGTGGGGCACGCAAATGACTTTTACAGAATAGGCAAATGTTTATAGGTGGTTACATTTTTCACAAGTGTTGCTGTAACATTCGCTTTGTTCTTCGATCTTTTCACCGCACTCTGTACATTGTTTTGCAGGTAAATTCTTGAAAAATTCGACTACGTTCTCTAACATTGTGGACCCCTCCTTTAATTTCATCTGTACTATTACTGTTTCTATATTACTCAGTGTATTATAACAGATACAAATCGTCAACACAAAATGCCTAATTTACGTTAAAATAAAAATGTATATTTTGTGAAGGAGGAATTAACTATGATTTTCGTTGATAATAAAGGGATTAATGACCCGCGCATAAATCTTGCAATTGAGGAATATTTACTAAAAACAATGGATGTTGAAAAAGAACCGGTATTGTTGTTTTACATCAACCAGCCGTCCATCATTATTGGGAAGAATCAAAACACGATTGAAGAAATCAATACAGACTACGTAGAGGATAATGGCATTATTGTTGTTCGACGTCTGTCAGGTGGTGGTGCTGTATATCATGATCTCGGTAACTTGAATTTCAGCTTCATCACAAAAGATGATGGCAACAGCTTCATGAACTATAAAAAATTCACTCAGCCAGTGGTTGATGCACTTGCAAAATTAGGTGTGAATGCAGAGCTTTCAGGGCGCAACGATATTTTGGCAGAAGGAAGAAAAGTATCTGGTAACGCTCAATTTGCAACTCGTGGCCGTATGTTCACACATGGTACGCTGATGTTTAACACAGAAATCGATGCGGTTGTATCTGCTTTAAAAGTGAAAAAAGATAAAATCGAATCGAAAGGTATTAAATCCGTTCGTTCACGTGTAGCAAATATTTCTGAATTCCTAAATGACGAAATGACTATTGAACAATTCCGATTGGCAATTTTAAACTCTGTATTCGGTGGCGAAGAAAATATTCGTTACTATGAACTTACTGAGGAAGATTGGTCGAATATCTATAAAATTTCCGAAGAGCGTTACCAAACATGGGAGTGGAACTATGGTAAATCTCCACGTTTTAACATTCAAAAAACACATCGATTCCCATCAGGCGGTATCGATATTCGCCTAGAAGTTAATCATGGTGTGATTGAAGAAGCGCATATTTTCGGGGACTTTTTCGGTGTTGGTGATGTGGCTGACCTTGAAGCTCGTCTTATTGGGACAAACTATGACCGCACATCAATTGCAGAAGCATTAAAGGGAATTGATATTTCAAAATATTTTGGCGGTATTACAGAGCAAGAATTCTTCCAACTAATTTATTAATATTAAATAAAGAAATTGTAATTGGTGAAATGCTTAGCTACAGAAAAAAGGGGTTGTGACAATTATGTCGCAAGCTCCTTTTTTGATACAATATAACAGGAAGGAGTGTTCATATGGAGAAACATCGAATATTTATAGTCGAAGATGATGTGAAGATTGCATCATTACTCGCAGATACACTTAGAAAATATCAATATGAAGTTGAAACAATTCAAGAATTTGACCAATTAATCGAAGAATTCACAGCATTTAACCCACATATGGTACTGCTTGACATAAATTTACCAGCGTATGACGGCTATTATTGGTGTCGTCAATTGCGACAATATACTACATGTCCAATCATTTTCATTTCGGCACGATCTGGCGAGATGGATCAAATTTTTGCTCTTGAAAATGGTGGAGATGATTTTATTACGAAACCGTTTAATTATGAAATTGTGCTAGCGAAAATTCGTAGTCATTTGCGCCGTACCTATGGTGAATATGCGGCAAGACAAGAAGAACGTACGATTAAGCAAGGGCAACTTGTATTGCATTTAGAACGTATGGAGCTGCATAAAAATGACTTAGAAATACCTTTGCAGAAAAAAGAATGTATTATTTTAGAACTACTAATGGGACAGGCGCCGAAAGTGGTAACACGTGAGCAATTACTCGAGGAACTTTGGGATGACCAAGCATTTGTTGATGAAAATACACTGAATGTCAATATGACACGCGTTCGAAAAAAATTAGCAGACTACAACGTACAGTCAACAATTGAAACTGTCAGAGGTGCAGGCTACCGTTTTATTGTAAGTGAGGGTGAGCTGTAATGGGCTGGCGCTTATTCTTACGAGATTATGCTAGTTTCATCATTTTTCAGGTACTATTAGTTGGATTTATTATGGTGTTGTACTGGTTGGATGGTTTCCGTAATGTTGATACGGCAGTGTACTCTATTTCTATTAGTTTGGTGCTATTGGCAGCATTTTTACTTGTGCGTTATTTAATGCGCCAACGTTTTTTAATGAAAATTGCACAGTTACCAAGAACGATGGAAGATGCGCTGCAAAAAAATGCGAAAACACCAGTAGCGATAAGAACAGAAAAATATATGAATGAATTATATCGTTTGTATCAGCATGAGCTCCATGCATTATATGCAAGCCAAAAGAGACATGATCAGTTCATGAATCAATGGGTACATCAGATGAAAACACCTATTTCAGTTATTGAATTGCTTTTACAAGACGAACAACCACTTGATAAAAAGAATGTGCAAGAAGAAATTGATCGCCTCCGTAGAGGGCTGGATATGGTGCTTGTGAATGCACGTTTAGAAAAGTTTGAAGAAGATATGCACGTAGAGCAGGTGCCATTAAAAGCAATTGTTACTGCAACAGTGAATGAAAATAAACGTCTATTTATTACAAATCGTGTTTTTCCGGAAATTCATATTGATGAAAATATAATTGTAGCAAGTGATTCAATGTGGTTGCGTTTCATTATTGGTCAATTCGTAACGAATGCCGTGAAATATACGTTTGACGCCAATAAAAAAATAATGATTTCAGCTATTCAAAAGGAAGAACATGTTCAGCTTGCAATCTGTGATGAAGGTATTGGTATTCCTACCTCCGATCTTTCTCGTGTAACAAAAGCCTTTTTTACTGGTGAAAATGGGCGTAAAACTGGGGAATCTACAGGAATGGGCTTATATTTAGCAAAAGAGATCTGTGAAAAACTTGGTCATGAACTCGACATTACATCAGAAGTTGGAAAAGGGACAATCGTTACAGTGACATTTACAAATTAGGGGGTGCACAGTTGAAAGAAGTACGAATTGAAGATTGGCTATTAAGTATAGATATTGGAAGAACAGAGGCTGTATATCAGCATATTACCGAAGTTTGTGAGTGTCTTTCCTGTCAAAATTTTCGTATAGCTAGCGAGTTTCTTAATGAGGAAGTATTGCATTTTTGTCACGTACTTGGTATAGATTTGCACAAACCAAGTCTATTGAACGCCTTTTCAGTAGAGGGCGACCAAATTATGTATAGTGGGTACTATTATTTATGCGGTGAAATTATAGAAGGCGAAATCGACGAATGGAATATTATCGTTGGCCAGCATTGCTTTAGCTTGATCGATGTAGATGGCGGTAAACCAGAAGGGTTAACAGCTCCGTATTTTCAAATTGGATTTGAAGTTGTACTTCAACAATTATTACCAGAATCAATGGAATTAATGAAGAAATAAGGTGAACACAGTATGCCTATTTTACAGATAAAAGATATCACGAAGGTTTATGAGGGAAAGGTAACACATCGCGCACTGAATCAGCTAAGCTTTGATGTAGAAGATGGAGAATTCATAGCGGTAATGGGGCGATCAGGGAGCGGTAAAACGACATTGCTAAATATTATTTCCACTATTGATGAGCCGACCAGTGGGGAAATCATTTTAGATGGCATGAATCCTCATAAATTGAATGCAACAGAGCTTGCTTATTTTCGACGCCGTCAGCTTGGATTCATATTCCAGGACTTTAATTTACTGCATATGTTGACGGTCGAGGAGAACATTATCTTGCCATTAACACTTGACCAGCAACCGTTAGAAGTGATGGAAGAACGTCTTAAAAGTATTGTAGAAAAGTTGGATTTAACATCCTTTTTGCACAAACGTCCGAATGAAATCTCCGGTGGACAAGCGCAAAGAACGGCAATTGGTAGGGCATTAATCCATAACCCTAGCTTGATCTTAGCAGATGAGCCGACTGGGAACTTAGATTCAAATTCAGCTCGTGATGTACTTGAGTTATTAACAAAGGTAAGTAATGAAAGGAAAACGACGATTGTCATGGTGACGCATGATCCGATTGCAGCGAGTTATTGTGATCGTGTGTTATTCATTAAAGATGGTGAGTTTTTCAATGAAATTTACAAAGATGATCGACGTCAATTGTTTTTCCAACGTATTTTAAACGTATTGAGCTTACTAGGAGGAGGGCAAGTAGGTGACCTTTCGACAATTCGCTTACCGTAATGTCGTACGGAATAGCCGTGTTTACGGAGCCTTTTTTATGGCGAGCTTTTTTTCCGTAGCCGTGTTTTTTATTTACTCGATGTTGATGTTTCATCCTGATATTGAAAGTGGTATTTTAGGCGAAGTCTCAATGATTGGCATGATTGGTGCCGAAATAGTGCTTGTACTGTTTACATTGTTCTTTCTATATTACTCAATGAGTGCGTTTTTAGAGGCACGATCACGAGAATTTGGCATTCTACTGCATCTTGGGATGGATAAACGCCAAATGAATAAGCTCGTTTTTTTAGAAACGATGATTATTGGTGCTGCCTCTATTATTGTAGGAATTATTTTTGGCTTCTCATTTTCTAAGTTTTTCTTCATGATTGTACGTGAAATTTTACACCTAGAAGAATTGCCTTTATATGTTTCTTGGGAGCCGTTTGTATTAACAATAGGTGTATTTACGAGCGCTTTTGTCGTTATTACCTTTACTAGCGTATATCTTAGACGTGAGCGAAAATTACTCGATTTAATGAAGGGGAGCAACTACTTACATAGCGTCATATCGTATTCTAAAATACGTGCGATTTATGGTATTGCGTTAATTATATCGACGTATGTATTAGTACTGCTTGTTTCTTATACATCAATGATCGGCCTAACATTACTGATCCCGTTTTCAGCGACCTTTGGCACGTATTACTTTTTCAGTGATTCGGTGCCATTCTTTTTAGATTTAGCACGTGGCAAGCGGAAATATCACTGGCAACGCTACCGTTTACTATCGTTAGCTGAGCAGACAAATATTATGCAGGAAAATGTGAAAGTGTTTTTTGTCGTGACGATGGTGTCGACAATGGCATTCTTATCGGTCGGTGTGTTAGCGACGATGTCTTCATATACGACACAGTATGAACGACTAAATCCACTTGGTCTAATCTATAAAGGAGATATAGATAATCCATATGAGAGTGAACATATTAACTTACTCATGGAACAATTGGAGGAGAAGGGTTTATCCTATCATTTAACGCGCTTTGTCGTCATCAAGCAAACCTCTTCTTTTACTCATAATGAGGTTGAGGTATTTCGCGAATCGGATATGAATACCTTATTATCTTCTTTTGGTTACCCGATGCTGAAATTATCTGCAGGTGAAGCGGTGTTTATCCCTTATTCGGAAGAATCACTGAAAAAGCTAAAAAATACGGTTGTTCATACTGTGTTAGAGGAAAATGAAATTCCTCTTACAATTGATAGTGTCTATCCTGAAATCGTATTTCCCGGTTCTATTGTTAGTGTCAATTCTATCGTTATAAGTGATGAGGATTTCGCGAAGCTGAAAAAGCCAATTGCTGACGCTGATATTGTACAACCGAGCTATAAACTGTTCACTTTCGATATCCCCCAATGGATGGAAACGAAAGAAATTGGAAAAGAAATTGATCATTTAGCAGTGGATGAATATTTTATTAAGAAAGAAAATCGAAGTCCATTCTACTTTGAAAATGCAGGTTTAAATTATTCTTATATATTAGCGACTTACTCTTTATTTACATTGGTTGGTGTTTTAGTAGCGACAGTATTTTTACTAGCGGCTGGCAGCTTTATCTACTTTAAGCTACACACATCGTTAGAACATGAAAAACGAAAATTCGATGTATTAAAGCGTATGGGTTTAACGGATATAGAATTGAAAAAGCTTGTAAACCGTCATTTATTCCCGCAGTTTTTCTTACCGTGGGGTGTGGCAATGATGCATAGTGCCTTTGCCTTTTTCATGGTACAGAGCATATTAAAGGATATTGCTAATATCTCTATTGTAAAAGAAGTATTCTTTGCTTTTGGCTTTTTTGTGATTATTCAAGTTGTCTATTTTTACTTAATCCGTTGGCGTTACATCTCCCATATTCGCACGTAGGTTGAATGCATTAAGGAGAGAAAAGTGATTTATTTAACGAAAAAATACACATGAAGCAAAAACGTTCGTTGTTTTTTCTATACATTTCCAGTATAATAATGGTGAATAGTGATTCATTTTATACGACAAGGGGATGGTGTAATTGAATTTAGTTTCATGTGTACGTCAACAAGCTGTAGAGCAACCTGAAAAAGTTGCCTTTCATTTTATGGGGAAAGATACTTCTTACGGCGAATTTGAGCAAACTGTCAGTCGCTTTGCACAAGGCTTACAAGATTTAGGGGTACAAAAAGGGGACCATGTAGCGTTTTTACTCGGCAATACGCCACATTTTTTAATTTCTTTATATGCAACAATGCGCTTAGGGGCGACAGCAATTCCAGTAAATCCAATCTATACACCAGATGAAATTTCTTATATTTTGAGTAATGGTGATGTGAAAGTAATCGTGGCACTTGACGCTTTACTTCCATTAGTGGAAATGGGTGTACAAGCATTTCCACAAGTAGAGGCATTTATCGTTTGTGAAACAGGTACGGATGCAGCTGAAAAGGTAGCGGGCTTATCGGATGCGGCGAGAGTAAAGACATATTTATTTTCACATGTTGTCGCAACAGCTTCGGGCTCTTTACAACCAGTAGCCGTTTCAGATGATGACAATGCCATTATTTTATATACATCAGGAACAACTGGTAATCCAAAGGGTGCGATGTTAACACATGGAAATATATATTCAAATGCGCGTGATGTCTCGACATACTTAGGTTTTAGAGCTGATGATCGTATTATTGCGACATTACCTGTATTCCATGTATTTGCATTAACTGTTGTAGTCAATGCACCGTTACTTAGTGGGGCGACTGTTTTATTAGCGCCGCGTTTTAGTCCAGCTGAAATTTTTGCATTAGCGAAGGAGAAAAAGGCAACTGTATTTGCGGGAGTACCGACAATGTATAACTTCCTATATCAATTACCAGACGGCAATCCAGAAGACTTCTCGTCAATTCGTCTAGCAGTTTCAGGAGGCGCATCGTTACCAGTTGCACTTTTACATAATTTCGAGGAGAAATTTAATGTACGTGTGTCAGAAGGCTACGGCTTATCAGAGGCTTCACCGGTAACTTGCTTTAATCCATTAGATCGTGATCGTAAAGCGGGGTCGATTGGGACAAATATTAATAATGTTGAAAATCGAGTAGTGGATGTGTACGGGGAGCAGGTACCTGTTGGTGAGGTAGGAGAACTTATTGTTCGTGGACCAAATGTAATGAAGGGCTATTACAAAATGCCTGAAGAAACGGCTGTGGCTATTCGTGATGGTTGGTTGTATACAGGTGATTTAGCAACGATGGATGAAGAAGGCTATTTTTATATCGTTGATCGTAAAAAGGATTTGATTATTGTAGGTGGCTTTAATGTATATCCGCGTGAAGTAGAGGAAGTCCTGTTTACTCATAATAATATTGTAGAAGCGGCAGTTGTTGGCTTCCCCGATTCTAACTTTGGTGAGGCAGTTCATGCCTATGTTGTACTAAAAGATGTTACAAAATCTACGACAGAGGATATTTTAGCGTACTGTGCAAAGCATATGGTGAAATACAAAGTGCCAAAAGTGATTGAAATCATAGATGAATTACCGAAAAACACAACAGGTAAAATTTTACGACGTTCATTAAAAGAAGTTAAAGTATAATGGGAGAGGGGCTACTTGAGAGAGTAGTTCCTTTTTATTTTTCAAACAAATAACATAATAATTGAGTGCACGTCTAGTGAGTGATAAAATCGGTCATATGCAAAAGATTTTGGTCATGGCTTTTATATTGTGCCATATAGTGATCTAAACATGAAATTGTCATACTTGGTATACTACAAAATTTCGTGATATGTTATGATGCCTAAGGAAACCTTTGAAGAAATTGCATCGTCAAAGTAAAAAGTAAGCGTTGTAGAAATGAAGAAATTTGATTGAAAGAGAGCTTGATAAATGTCTATTATTTATGATTTGATTAGTTTTATCATGCATATTGATGTGCATCTAACAGAAATTATTGAAGATTTTGGTGCCTGGTCTTATGCCATTTTATTTGGAATTGTTTTTGTAGAAACGGGTGTTGTTATTTTCCCATTTTTACCGGGTGATTCATTACTTTTTGCAAGTGGTACCCTAGCCGCAGCAGTTGGCGCATTTAATCTGTGGATTTTAATCCCAGTATTTTTAGCTGCAGCGATTCTTGGAGATACAGTCAACTATGAGATTGGTAAGAAGGTGGGAACATCGATACCGCCAAAAAGTTTTTTAGGGCGTGTTGTCAGCCAAGAGCGTATGGATGCTGCGCAGCGTTTCTTCAATAAACATGGTGGGAAAACAATTGTTATTGCACGTTTCATGCCCTTTATTCGTACGTTTATTCCTTTTATTGCGGGTGCGAGTCGCATGCGATACCGTTACTTCATTATGTACAACATAGTAGGAGCGGTTTTATGGGTGTTTAGCTGTACATTACTCGGCTATTTCTTTGGGAATATCCCAATTATTAAAGACAACTTCTCAACTGTGCTAATTTTAATTATTGTAATCTCAGTATTACCAGCAATTATTGGTGCACTAAAAGCTAGAAAGAACAAATAGAAGGGGCTATCCAATTAGTCTCTTTAAGCATAACATCTAGCCTTCTATATGGTAAAAATCCGCTACGCTTTCCGCGGGCACAGCGTAAGACGCAACCCCCGCTACGCGCGTTTTGTTGCGTTTTACGTCTTGTGCTGTTCCCGCAGGAGTCTACGCGGATTTTTACTTTTATATCAAAAAAACAGTATGCTGGAAGTACCCTCAGCATACTATTTTTACTTTTAGAACAGCCAATTCTTTTTAATTAATAATATTAATGCGACCTTGGAGATCTTCTAAATCTGTACTACGTGCGACTTCTATAAGGAGCACGCTTGGATATTGGTAGTTCACACTCTCCATTTTCTCTGTTTCAGTATGATCTATTCGATTAAAGTCTAATATAGCTATTGATGCATTCACGCGATTATAGCTTATGGAATGTTCCGAAGTGGATTCGATGATTAACTGCTGCTCGGACATATAAACATTTGGGGGTGGTACTTCATCTGCTAAATCAAGACCTTCAATAATAACTGGAAATTGATAATATGAAAGAACAATACTACCATGCTCGATATCGTCGTTATAACGTAAGCGAATATCGGAATTTAACCAATTACTCCCCTCATTTACCGCAACAGGTATAACATCCCCTTCAAATTCAAATTGCCAGCTTTTCTTTTTATAGGTTTCTGTTAAAAAAGAAGAATCATTCTCTTCATCATACCGATGTATATCCTCTGTAACCTGCTGAAGCTTTTGTATTTCTTCACTAGATAATGTTGTTAAAGTAGTCTCTGAAAAAAAGCTTAAATAAAGAAAAGCAAGGAGACCAAAAGCTATATAACCTGTAACAACAGCGAAGATATGCTTTGGTGTCCAATGTATCTTCATCCTATTTTTCAGTACCTTTAGTATTTTCAAAACGACTAACATGAACAATACGATGAACAATAACGGTAATACAATCATCAAAGTTGTCATAAACGGGACACCTCCGATTTACTGGCAATCCAAATAGCAAGGGCAAAGCACAGTGCCGCAACGCTCAATATTATTAGACTTACAATTATATTGGGTAACAGTATAAATCCTGCAAGGCTGATTGATTGTGATGATAAATTGAATAACAGTATGCCGATTACTAGAAAAATAGTCGTACATACTTTTACGGTAGCTGGTCCTTTGTAGCAATTGCCAAGCAGTAAGCCGATTGCACCAAATAAACAAATGATACTAAAACACACCATTAAAATTGTTGGTGAAACAATGAGTTGGTCTACTATCAGAGTCTCATTACTCCATAACAAGACGGCGACTAACTGCAAGTACAGGGAAGAAACCATGATAATCACCGCAATTAGGCTATAAAAAATAATAACAATCATGTTAGCAATGGCACAGGACGTACGGCTAGATATAATCGATAAATCATCTATGCGAAACGCTTTTGTTGTAAAAAGTGTGGCACTAATAAATGCCCAAAACGCAGCAATCATTAAAAATAGATCCAGTGAATAAATGGAGAATTGTACATCTAAATTTCCACGACCGTAGCCTGAAGAACCACTACCAGAGTCGAAAAGTAAGAGGCCAAATAGTAATTGTAAAGTGATTAAGGTAATTAGTGCAGATAGATATAATTTTGCTTTCCATTTCACTTGTTTTTGTACGACTGTTTTCAGTGTTATATTAGTCAAAGACTGCATCGATATCACTTCCTTCGCTACTTGTTAAATACATACAGACATCACTTGTTGATAAATGTGCAGTTGTAATCCCCTTTTTTTGTAGCACATCTTCTTGAATGAAAAGTTTACTAGCCTCCACTACAACTGTAGTCATGCCAGCTATCTCTTTTTTTGTATATATGATTGAGTCCGCTAGAATTGGGGCAAGCGCATGACTCGGTCCAGTAAGTGAAATCAGTTGTTGTTTTAATTCATCTATCGGAGCATGGGCAATGACAACACCTTCGTTGATTAATAAAATTTCCTCTAAAATAGACTCCATCTCTTGTAAATGATGACTAGCAATTAAAATCGTACGCGGGAAGGCGATATATTCTTTCAAAATCGCACGGTAAAAATCATTTCGAATTGCTTCATCCATACCATTCATAGGTTCATCTAAAATCGTCAGCGCACAGCGACTTGCAAGCCCGTAAATCAGATTAAATGTAGCTAGTTGCCCCTTTGACAATTGCTCATGTTTTGCTTTTTTTGCTAATCTTGCATAATCGAGCAGTCTAAATGCCAGTTCACCCTGCCAGTTCGGATAAAAATCAGCACCCATTCCAAGGATTTCTTCTAGCGTTAAATAATTAGAAAAACTTAAGCGATCATCAATCATAATTGTATTTGCCGCTGTTTGAATATTATTAAAGGGTTTTTCACCAAATACATGGCAAGTGCCACGTGTCGGCTGCAAGTAGCCTGCCAAAATATGTAGTAGTGTGGATTTTCCAGCTCCGTTACGTCCAATGATGCCGACAATCTTTTCGGATTCAATTGCGCATGTTATGTTTTGCAATGCTTTGTGGCTGCCAAAGTTTTTTGCTAGCTGTTCACATTGAATCATTTTCATTTTAATCCCTCCTGAGTCCTCCGAATAAGAGCGAGCAATTCCTCATCTGAAACAAGGAGTCGATTTGCTTCAATGACAAGATTCTGTGCCATTTTCGTCAAGGTTTCATTGCGTCGCTTCGTTAAAATTCTTTCCTTTGCATCTGTTGTTACGAACATGCCAAGCCCTCGTTTCTTATAGAGAAGTTGTTCTTCTAGTAAAATAGTGAGTCCTTTGCCTGCTGTTGCAGGATTGATATTAAATAATTCTGCGAGCTGATACTGTGAATACACTTTGTCGTCTGTTTGTAAGCGATCTGCTACAATCTCATGTTGTAACCATTCCGCAATTTGAATATAGATGGGCGTCGTACTATCTAAATTGACATACACAAAAAAGCCTCCATTCTGTATTTTTGGTGACACAGTGCATTAGTGTTGTAATGTACTATAAACTAAATTTGGAAATATGTCCATGTGGAAAAATTATGGTAATATTCGAAAGGGCGGGGAATCATAGGGGCAATATGATTAAAGAATGTTACTTATATAAACTGTTCTTTTGGCTGTATTTATCGAGGTCCTTCGGAAATACTTCTAAATATATATGAAAAAAGGATTAAATATACAAAAAAATAGTTCAATACTAATTGTTTTATTTTTGACTTTAATTCTACTTCATAGAGAGTAAGCATATAGTAATAAAAGGTGTTATAATAGAATTTACTAGAAAATGGAGAATCGGGGTCAACGAAATGGAAGTATTCATCGGCAGACAGCCAATCTTTAATCTTCACGAACAGGTCGTTGCGTATGAGTTATTGTATCGCAGTAAAAATATGAATGCATTTCCTATGGTCGATCCGGACGCAGCTACAATCGATGTATTAGTAAACTCATTTCTATCGATTGGGATAGAAGAAGTCACGAAAGGGAAGCCTTGTTTTGTGAACTTTACAGATAATTTATTAAAAAGTACATTAACGGATTACTTAAATCCAGCACAGCTTGTGATTGAAATTTTAGAAGATGTACCTATTAACATACAATTAGTGGAACGTGTGAAAGAACTGAAATCACTAGGCTATAAAATAGCATTAGATGATTTTGTTTTAGATAGTCGTGTGGAAGTATATGATGAGTTATTTGCGTACATTGATTATATTAAAGTCGACTTTTTATTATTGCCCTTACTTGAGCGGATGGAAATTGAAAATAAAGTAAAAGAAAATTTCCCTCATATAATACTACTTGCTGAAAAGGTAGAGACAAGAAATCAATTTGATGTAGCGAAGCATTCAGGCTACCAGCTTTTTCAAGGGTACTTCTTTGAACAGCCGCAAATTATTAGAGCAACAGATATTCCTGCAAATACATTGCAATATTTTCAAATCCTTGCATTATTGAAGGATGAAGAACCAAATATCAATATATTAGCAGAAAACATTGAACGTGATATTTCTTTGACGTATAAATTACTTCAAATGATTAATAATTCTACTAAACGCTCCAAATCGAAAGTACGCTCTATTAAGCAAGCCATTTTGCTATTAGGGCTAGGAGAACTTCGGAAATGGATTTATTTACTTGCGATGCGTGAAATAGATATGAATCCAGATACAGATCTTTTCAAAGAATTGATGCGAACATCACTTTTTAGAGCTAAGGTTTGCGAAAAATTAGCGAAACTTTCATATAAACAAAATTTCTCTGAGTATTTCTTAATTGGTATGTTCTCGGTAATTGATAGTCTGTTGCAACGACCAATGAATCTCATTTTGAATCAATTACCATTTCCCGAAGAAATTATAGAGACGATATTAGGTAAGCAGACGGAAATGTCACCCTATTTAGATTTTAGTATTGCATTAGGTAAATTAGATTGGGATACGTTAGAGATATTAGCGCCGAAATTCGATTTGGATATGGAAAGTATGGATTTATTATATAATGAAGCGTTAAATTGGGCGGAAACGTCATATATAACTTGATTCATTGGGGCCAAAACGTCCATAGAAAAAGATCTATCTCTAGACTGACATAACGATATGAGACACATATAAAACACCTTATTAGGCTGCCATTACACCATATTTTATGGGTGTTAGGTAGCCTAATTTTTCTTGGATACGTTCTTCATTATAATAATTTAAATAGGTAATTACCCGCTCAATTACGTCTTGATTACGTAATGAATTAAATTTAACATATTGAAATTCCTCAGACTTTAAGTTCGAATGAAAAGATTCAATCACCGCATTGTCCCAACAGTTTCCTCTACGTGACATGCTGCTGACAAGGTCGTTTTCCTTAATGTAGGCCTGATACGCATATGACGTGTAAACACTCCCTTGATCTGAATGCACAATCACACCTTCGGGGTGGTTACGGACAGACAGTGCCTCCTTTAACGTGTCGATTACCAGTAGTGTCTGTTGATGATCGTATAATTTATAAGCGACAATTTCATTATTGAATAGATCCATAATGGTCGAAAGATATTTTGTAGTACTGCCATACTGAATATATGTAATGTCTGTCACCCACTTCTTGTTCGGTTCACTAGCCGTGAAATCTCGTTCAAGAAGATTAGGGGCAATTATGATACTTTCACCTTGGGATTTCCACTTCCGTTTTGGCTTGATACGGCACTGTAAGTTATGCTTTTGCATGAGGTTCTGAACTGTATTGCGATTCAATTTTATATTATGTTTCTGCTTCAACATTGCCTTTATTTTTCTATGACCATTCCGATACTTAGTGCTTTTGCACAGTTCTATAATAGATTCCTCTACTACTGAAAGCGACTTATTTATGCCGTGAAGATACCATCTATAATAGTTCGCCCGTGGTACTCCTAACGCGGATAGGATAGCTGTAATCGTGTACTTCTTTCTAAGTTTCTCTACAATCTGTAGAACTATTTCTTTTTTAACTCCCTTTCGATTTCCATGTACTTTTTTAGAATTTCGTTCTCCATCTTCAAATGTGATAATTGTCGTTCCCGTTTATCGTCTTCACTGGCTAACTCGGGACCGTGACCGAAAGTGTATTGTTTACCAATCGGCTGATCAAATCGATAAATTTCATTCGCGCGATACCATTTCATCCAAGTTTCGACCTGTGATTTGTTTTTGATTCCGTGTTTCTCCATAATTTCATTAGTTGTCAATTCACCACTTAGTTTATCTTTAACAACAGCCCATTTAACTTCGCTTGAATATACGTTCTTGCCCATGCAAAAACACCTCCGATGTAAGTACTTTTTACAAGTGTACCACTCCGAAGGTGTTTTATATTGTCTCAATAATTTAGGTTAGTCCACTCAAAGATTTTGAGATAGATCTTTTTTGCTTTATCCTAATGAACTTCTCATTGAGAGAACAATTTGCTATAATCATCACTACTTTAGGAAAAAATTCAGATATTTGAAGTGGGTGTGAGCAAATGAAGGTTTCAAATGATTTACGATATGCAATTCTAGAATATCTATATGTCATCGCAGGCGCTACCATTATTGCCATTGGCTTTAATGCTTTTTTACTTCCAAATCAAGTGGCATCTGGTGGTGTGAGTGGCATAAGTACCATATTGCATGGATTATTCGGTTGGAATCCGGGGCTTGTACAATATGCTTTTAATATTCCTTTATTTATAGCAGGTGTTTTATTGCTCGGGAAAAAATTCGGGTTGAAATCATTTGTTGGTACGATTACGTTACCCTTTGTTGTTTTATTAACAGATAACTGGGAACCGTGGACAGATAATCCTCTACTAGGTGCGTTATTTGGTGGGATTGTTGTCGGTTTGGGTATAGGGCTTGTTTTTAAAGGGAACGCTTCTACTGGTGGTACCGACTTATTGGCACAAATTATTACGAAGTATACAGGATTAACTCTTGGTACTAGTGTGTTATTAATTGATGGTTTAATTGCAATTAGTGCAGCAGTAGTTTTTGATTTAGAAAAAGGCCTATATGCACTGATTGGTTTATATGTAACAACGAAAACGATTGATATTATTCAACTCGGCTTTAGTCAATCTAAAATGGTCTATATTATTACTAAGAAGCAAGATGAAGTGCGTGATGCCATTTATGCAGAAATTAATCGTGGTGTTACGAAATTACCTGCAATTGGTGGATATACAGGAGAAGAACGACCAGTACTTATGGTAGTTGTTTATCAAACAGAATTCACAAAGCTGAAACAACTCATTAAAAACGTTGATCCATCTGCGTTTGTTATCGTTTCTGATGCGTATGAGGTGTTAGGAGAAGGTTTCAAACGAGTATAATTTTGGTATAGTGTTGAGGTAAGGTATTTTTTATATATTATGAGGAGGGGTACTAATGAAAAAAGCAATGTTAACATTAGTGTTCGGTTCAGCAATATTCTTAGCTGCTTGTGGCGGCGGAGATGACAAAGAGACAGCAGAAAAAGGTGCAGAAACTACACCAGAAGGCGAAGTAATTGCAATGAAATCATGCGTATCTTGTCACGGTGGCGAATTACAAGGTATGGGTAATACTCCTGCACTAAATGATGTTGGTTCTCGTCTTTCGGAAGCAGAATTATTAGACATCATTAACAACGGTACAGATAAGGGTATGCCAGGTGGACTTGTTAAAGGCGAAGATGCTGAAGCAGTTGCGTCTTGGTTAGCTACTCAAAAATAAAAATATTTTCAAAAAACTAACGGTTCTGGAGACCCGTTGGTTTTTTTATTTTTTTAGAGAATCCTTCCTAATTTATGTTTACGGCGCCTAGCATCTTCAAGAACATGCAAAGATGACAAAATAAGCGCAAAAACATTCATTTTGATGATAGTCGTGCTAAAATAAAACAATATTCAGTTCGCTTGAATGGAGGCGCTAAACACAATGGTGGTTATATCAACGAGAGATGTAATGGAAAAATTTAATCTAGAGTTAGTAAGTGGAGAAGAAGGAATTGGTAAAACGATTTCAACGAGTGACATATCTAGACCTGGACTTGAAATGGCCGGATATTTTAATCATTATCCTGCAAATCGTGTTCAATTATTAGGGAAAACAGAACTATCTTTTTTTGAAATGCTACCGCGAGATTTGAAAATTGAGCGGATGCGTTTACTGTGTTCTCCGGATACACCAGCTATTATTATTTCACGGGGATTAGAAGTACCTGAGGAGCTTATACAAGGTTCCAATGAGAAGCATGTACCTGTCTTAAAAACGAATATGACAACTACAAAATTTTCTAGTCGGTTAACGAATTATTTAGAAGGACGCTTAGCGCCAATGACTGCAGCGCATGGTGTATTAGTTGATGTATATGGAATTGGTGTACTGATAGTCGGGAAAAGTGGCGTTGGAAAAAGTGAGACTGCACTTGAATTAGTGAAAAAAGGGCATCGTCTTGTGGCTGATGATTGTGTAGAAATTCGTCAAGAATCGGAAAACTTATTAATCGGTAGTCCGCCCCCATTACTTGAGCATTTACTTGAAATACGTGGTATTGGCATTATTGATGTGATGACTTTATTTGGAGCGAGTGCTATTCGACCGTATAAGCGCATTACTTTAATTATAGAGCTGGAGATTTGGGATCCTGATAAGGTGTATGATCGTCTAGGATTAGAAGAAGAGAAGATGAAACTTATCGATACAGAGCTGACGAAGTTAACGATTCCAGTGCGACCTGGACGTAATCTTTCTGTTATTATCGAAGTAGCTGCCATGAATTATCGTTTGAAAAGAATGGGTGTCAATGCGGCAGAGGAGTTTTCAAGAAGACTAGATGAGGTCATTTCATCTAATGATGAACTAGACGATTAAGGATGTTGAGAGGAGAATATAATGGATTTACTACTATTAGATATTAACCCAGTGGCCTTTCAGTTAGGGCCGATTTCTGTGCGTTGGTATGGATTACTGATTGTATCGGGTATACTTATAGCATATTTTGTAGGGCAAAAAGAAGCGGTGAAGCGAGGCTTGCCTGAGGATTTTATAGCCGATTTACTATTATGGGTAGTACCAATTTCGATCGTCTGTGCGCGCATTTACTATGTTTCGATGCGATGGGATTATTACGGTCAAAATCCCGGGAAGATTATTGAGATTTGGAATGGTGGGATTGCCATTCATGGTGCATTATTAGGCGGCTTTGCGACTGCTTACATATTTACACGAATTAAAGGGGTAAGTTTTTTACGTGTGGCAGATATAGCTGCACCAAGTATTTTAATTGGGCAAATTATTGGGCGCTGGGGTAACTTCATGAACCAAGAGGCATACGGTGGCCCTGTATCACGTGAATTTTTGGAAAACTTAATGTTACCAGATTGGATCATCAATCAAATGTACATTGAAGAGCTAGGCACTCATGTACACCCCACGTTTTTATATGAATCTGTATGGAATGTAATTGGTTTAATTATTTTGCTAGCGCTACGCAAGGTCAATTTAAATCGTGGGGAAATATTCTTTAGCTATATAATTTGGTATTCAATTGGACGTTTCTATATCGAGGGCTTACGTACAGATAGCTTATACTTGGTCGGTGATTTACGCTCTGCACAGGTAGTATCTATTATTGGTATCGTAGTTGGGCTAGTGGCAATAATATACCGCCGCTTAAAAGTGAAACCTGCTATAAAGTATTTAGATAACAAATAAGAGGTGTACAGGATGACGAAGATTAAAGCGCTACTTTTTGATTTTGATGGGACATTACTAAATACGAATGATTTAATTATTCAAACGTTTATGCATGTTTTAGAAGAAAGATTTCCTGGGCAATATTCGCCAAAAGATTGCTTGAAATTCATTGGTCCGTCTTTAAAACAAACATTTAGTGAAATAACGCCTGGTGAAGAGGATGCAATGATCGCCAAATATCGAGCTTGGAATGAGGCACATCACGATGAGCTTATAACTGAATATCCGGATGTTGTATCTACATTAGAGCAGTTAAAGGAAATGGGTGTCAAGTTAGCGATTGTTTCGACAAAACGCAATGACATGATTGACCGAGGGCTCGAAGTATTGGGGGCATCACATTTATTTGATATTCGAATCGGTGCGTGCGATGTGAAAAACGTAAAGCCTGATCCAGAGCCGGTACTACTTGCTTTACAACGTTTAGGAATAGAAAAAAATGAAGCCATCATGATTGGTGATAATTCACATGATATTGAAGCAGGACATAATGCAGGTGTAAAATCTGCAGGTGTGGCATGGTCGATTAAAGGTGAAGCATATTTACAGCAATTCAAACCAGATTATATGCTGCATCATATGAGTGATTTACTTTCAATTGTGAAAGAGAGGTAAGGGGATGGCACGTAATACAGAACGTTATCGTGTCGAAGGAGCGAATTCGCTGTGGAATGTTTATGACACGGTGTCCTTTTGGAAGGTGATGAAATGTTTCATCATCATCCAAATTGGGCGCTTCACACCATTTTTACGTGTGAAAAATTGGTTGTATCGTACTTTTTTGAAGATGGATATTGGTGAAAAAACATCAATAGCTTTAATGGTGATGCCTGATACGATGTTTCCGGAGCGTATTCATATTGGTAACAATACAGTTATTGGTTTTAGTACAACAATTTTAGCGCATGAATATTTAATTGAAGAATATCGCCTTGGTGATGTGTACATAGGTAATGAAGTAATGGTAGGTGCCAACTCTACGATACTTCCTGGTGTGACAATTGGCGATGGTGCGATTGTGTCGGCAGCAACACTTGTACATAAAGACGTACCAGCGGGCTGTTTAGTAGGTGGTAATCCAATGCAGATTATCTTTACAGCAGAACAAATGGCGGAACGTAAACGTAATGAAGTAGTGAAATGGTGTACACCTAAAAAGTAAGAAAAGTGCAATGTCCTGTGCGCTTAAGATTAAACATAAAATATGACTCACTATGCTTAGCTTTGCATAGTGAGTTTTTTCTTTGAATAAATAAGTGTATAATTGACGGAATAATAAGTGTTGAAATTATTAGAAAATTATTTTATTTCTTTAGCATTTGCATTGACTGATTAGAAAGAATGCGATAAAATTCTTTCATAATCTAATTCTCTAACACTCTAGTGAGTTAAAGTATAACGTGAGGAAGTGTCAAAATGTCATCGATAAAAATGTTTGAAAAGCCACTTGGTATGCGCGATACATTTCCACAAATTTTTGAAAAAGTAGAAGCAGTACGACAAACAGGTCGGAGCTTTTTACGATCAAGAGGCTATGAATTTATTAAAACACCTACTGTGGAATACTTCGATACAGTTGGCAAAGCATCGGCCATTTCGGATGCGCATTTATTTAAATTAGTTGATAGCCAAGGCAACACATTAGTACTTCGACCAGACATGACAACACCCATTGCACGTATAGCGACATCAAAGTTGTTAAAAGAGATGATCCCTTTACGCCTTGCATATTTTGCGAATGTCTTCCGTGCTCAGGAAACTGAGGGGGGGCGTCCTGCCGAGTTTGACCAAATGGGCATTGAGTTAATTGGTGATCATTCGGTATTTGCAGATGCAGAGGTTATTGTGACAGCGATGGAGTTATTACAGCAATTTGGACTAAAAGACTTCAAAGTAACAATCGGTCATGCCGGCGTATTAAATTGTATTTTACAAGATTACACAGAAAGCATTGAACAGGAAGATACACTACGTACATTACTTGTGCAACGCAATTATGTTGGCTTTGAAGAAGCAGTTGCTTCATTTGATTTACCCAAAACAAAATCTGATGCATTGCTACAATTTATTGACGAAGCAATGAATTTGAAAGAAATTCAGGATATTGAAAAATATGTGCGTAAAAATGACGCATTAGAATATATGCAACGTTTAGCAAAATTACTAGAAGTAGCGGATTTAGCGGATTATGTGGCTTTTGATTTTACACTTTCAAGCCATATGAGCTATTACACAGGTATGCTGTTTGAAGTTTTCGCATCAGGTAGCGGTTTCCCACTTGGTAATGGTGGACGCTATGATGGCTTACTTAACGTATTTGGCTCTAAAGTAGGTGCAACAGGCTTTAGTATTCGTGTGGACCGTTTGCTGGAAATATTAGCAGGGCAAAGTGTAATGAAGGAAGAGGCAGTTGTCGTATTATTTGAGGAAGCAGACTTTGAATCGGCTCTTGAAAAAGTACAAGTGTTACGTGCAGTAGGCAAGCAGACAACATTACAAATGAGAAGTAGTTTAGTAGATGAAGCTGCATTTATAGCACAATTTTCAGAAGTAGTTGTTATTGGACAGGAGGAAGTTTGCTGTGAATGAATTAACTATTGCGATGCCAAAAGGGCGCATTTTTGAAGAAGCGTACCAAATGCTCATTGAAGCAGGTTTTAATTTACCAGAAGAAGTGGAAATGTCGCGTAAATTAATAATTGATATTCCAGAAGAGAAAATTCGTTTTATTTTAGCAAAGCCAATGGACGTACCGGTTTATGTAGAACATGGTGTAGCTGATATCGGTATTGCTGGTAAGGACGTACTCTTAGAACAACAACGTGAGGTGCACGAGTTACTGGATCTCAAAATTAGTACATGCTACATCGCATCAGCAGGATTACCAAATACAACGATGAATGAAATTGCACCGCGTATTGCAACGAAATATCCGAATATTGCGATGAAATATTATAAGGGTATTGGGGAACAAGTAGAAATCATAGAGTTAAATGGCTCAATTGAACTTGCGCCAATGATTGGCTTAGCAGATCGTATTGTTGATATTGTATCAACGGGGCGTACATTAAAAGAAAATGGTTTAGAAGAGTATGAGTTCATTACAGACGTTTCTTCGCGTTTAATTGCAAATCCGGTGAGCTACCGCATGAAGGGCGACCGAATTATTGACTTAGTGAAGCGACTGAAACAATGCGTCAATTAATAGGAGGCTTTTTCTAATGAAGATTACTAAACTAGCAAAAGGTATTTCCTTAAAACGACCACTTGAAAGAGGCAATGAAGAACAGTTACAGGTTGTACGTGAAGTGTTGGATTCTGTACGTGCAAATGGCGATATAGCTGTTCGTACATACACAGAAAAATGGGATGGTTTTGTTCCGGGAAATTTACGTGTCACACAAGCAGAGATTGAGGCTGGCGCTAAGGCGCTGGATGCACAGCTTTATGCAGATTTGAAAGAAGCTGCTGATAATATTCGTCTGTATCATGAACAACAAAAGCGTACAGGCTATCGTCTTGACCTTGCAAATGGTTCTTGGCTCGGACAACGTATTACAGCGCTAGATGCAGTTGGTCTTTATGTGCCAGGTGGGACAGCGGCGTATCCTTCTTCAGTGTTGATGAATGTTGTTCCTGCGCAAGTTGCTGGGGTGGAACGCATCGTGATTACTTCACCAGCAAATCGTGACGGTAAGTTACCAGATGGCGTTTTGGCAGCGGCACATATTCTAGGTGTGCAAGAGGTCTATAAAATTGGGGGAGCGCAAGCCATTGCTGCACTAGCTTACGGCACAGAAACAATTGCAGCTGTCGATAAAATTACAGGACCTGGTAATATCTTTGTGGCGCTTGCAAAACGTGAAGTGTTTGGTGAAGTAGCGATTGATATGATTGCTGGGCCAAGCGAAATTGCAGTACTAGCAGATGAAACAGCGTATGCAGATGAAGTGGCGGCCGACCTATTATCGCAAGCTGAGCACGACAGAATGGCATGTGCCATTTTAGTGACGACTTCGGAGAAATTAGCCGAACAGGTAGCGGCTGAGGTCGAGAAGCAGTTGTCGACGTTACCACGTGAGGAATTAGCACGTGCATCTATTGACAACTTCGGTGCTATTTATGTGGCAGAAACGATGTCTGATGCTGTTGAAGCCATCAATACATTAGCACCTGAGCATTTAGAAATCTTGACAAAAAATGCAGAAGCAGTGGCCGAGCAAGTACGTCACGCCGGTGGGATTTTCATTGGACGTTATAGCTCTGAGCCAGTAGGTGATTATTTTGCAGGTACAAACCACGTGTTACCAACAAATAGCACTGCTCGTTTTGCAAGTGGTTTAAATGTCGATGATTTCATCAAAAAATCGAGCGTCGTTTATTATAGTGAAAAAACTTGGGCGGAAAATGCCCCGAAAATAGCACGACTTGCACGTATGGAGGGCTTAGAGGGCCATGCACGTGCGGTGGAATCACGTGGCTGGGAAAAGGAGTAGAGACATAAATGACTGAAAAGAAACGTTACGCAGAAGTTGAACGTAAGACGAATGAAACACAAATTTCTGTTGCGATTGATTTAGATGGTGAAGGGAAAGCAGATATCAAAACGGGTGTTGGTTTTATGGACCATATGCTTGATTTATTCATTAAGCATGGTTTGTTTGACGGTACAATTCAAGCAAATGGTGATACATATATCGACGATCATCACACAACAGAGGACCTTGGCATCGTATTAGGCCAAGCTATTCGTGAAGCACTTGGCGATAAAAAAGGTATTAAACGTTACGGGACTGCTTTTGTACCAATGGACGATGCGTTAGCGCAAGTCGTTGTTGATTGCTCAAATCGCCCACATCTTGAATATCGTGTACCTGAACTAAAAGAGAAAGTTGGCACATTTGATACAGAGCTAGTACACGAGTTTTTATGGAAGTTTGCACTTGAAGCACGCATGAATGTCCATGTGATTGTGCCTTATGGTCATAATACGCATCATATTATTGAAGCGATCTTCAAGGCGTTAGCCCGTGCAATCGATGCAGCAGTTGAAATTGACCCACGTGTGAAAGGTGTGCCGTCAACGAAGGGGCTATTAACGTGAAGATAGGTGTTATTGATTATGGAATGGGGAATTTATTTAGTGTTGAACAAGCACTAAAACGTCTTGGCTGTGATGTATTTGTAACGGCTGACGAAAAAGAGTTAGATTCAGCTGATGCACTTCTTTTACCTGGTGTTGGTGCATTTCCAGATGCGATGAAGCGTTTAGCAGAAACGAATTTAGATGGCTATTTACAAAAGGTAAAGGCAGAGAATCGCCCGCTTTTAGGTATTTGCTTAGGTATGCAACTACTATTTGAAGAAAGTGAAGAAGTAGAACCAACTAAGGGTCTTGGTTTCTTTAAAGGAAGCATTAAGCGTTTTAGTGGGATGAACGAAGACAAAGCATATCGTGTTCCTCACATGGGATGGAATGAGCTTATAGTAACAAATCGTCCAACATGGTTAAAAGGTGAGGCACCAGCGGAACATGTGTATTTCGTGCATTCTTTTTATGCGACACAAATGGATGCAGCGGAGCTTGTAGCTTACGCAGATTACAGTGGGATTCATGTGCCAGGTATCGTCGCTAACGGTTCAATTACTGGTATGCAATTCCATCCTGAAAAATCAGGAGCACTTGGTGTGTACTTATTAAAACAATGGTTAGAAGGGGTGGTGTCATGCTAACAAAACGTATTATTCCGTGTCTTGATGTGAAAGAAGGGCGCGTTGTAAAAGGAGTACAGTTCGTGTCATTACGTGATGCGGGGGACCCTGTAGAGCTAGCGAAATTTTACGATGAGCAAGGGGCAGATGAACTTGTATTTCTGGATATTTCAGCCTCACATGAAGGTCGTGAAACAATGGTCGATGTCGTACGACAGACAGCGGCAACACTTGCCATCCCATTTACGGTTGGTGGCGGTATTCGTACACTAGAGGATATGAAGCGTATTTTACGTGCGGGTGCTGATAAAGTATCGGTCAATACTTCTGCGCTAGAGCGTCCTGAGCTGATTAAAGAAGGTTCTGACTTCTTTGGCGCGCAATGTATCGTTATTGCAATTGATGCACGCTATAGTGAAGAAGACGGTACGTGGATGGTGTATACACATGGCGGCCGTAACAAAACTTCTTGGCAAGTAACGGAGTGGGCAAAGGAAGCGGTTCGTTTAGGTGCAGGAGAGATTTTACTAACAAGTATGAATCAAGATGGAGAGAAATCTGGCTTTGATTTAGCCTTAACAAAAGCAGTTCGAGAGGCTGTAACAGTTCCAGTTATCGCAAGTGGCGGGGCGGGCAATGCCGAACATTTTTACGAAGTATTGTGTGGGGAAGTTGATGCAGATGCAGCACTTGCGGCATCAATTTTCCATTATAAAGAGACGAGCGTAGCGCAAGTGAAAGAATACTTACGTGAAAGAGGAGTGGCAGTAAGATGATTGAAAACATTAAATTTGACGATAAAGGCTTAGTAACAGCCGTTGTGCAAGATGCAAACACGAAAGAAGTGTTAACTGTAGCGTATATGAATAAAGAATCGCTAGAAAAAACAATTGAGTCTGGCGAAACCTGGTTTTACTCACGCTCTCGCGAAGAGCTTTGGCATAAAGGTGCGACAAGTGGCAACACACAAAAAGTCGTGTCAATTAAAGCGGATTGCGATAAAGATGCATTAGTAGTGGAGGTTCTACCAACTGGACCAGCTTGCCATAATGGAACAACATCTTGTTTTACAGAAGTCATTCAAGCAAATGCAAAAGTCGGCTCAGTGGATATTATTTCAAAGCTTGCTGAAGTCATTAAAACACGTGAACTAGAAATGCCAGAAGGTGCGTACACTACATACCTATTTGATAAAGGAATCGATAAAATTTGTAAAAAAGTCGGTGAAGAAGCAACCGAAGTTGTGATCGGTGCAAAAAACCGCGATGCGGAAGAAGTAAAATGGGAAGCAGCGGATTTAATTTATCACTTATTAGTATTATTACAAGAGCAAAAAGTAAGTGTCTTTGATGTGTTGCATGTGTTGGAAAAACGTCACGAGGAGAAATAGCAGCATATCACTTACAGTATGGTATAATGTAAGTTATTGTGAAAGGGACGTATAATGCGTTCCTTATTTCTTGTTTCGGAGGAATATTTTTGGAAAAGAAACGTCAAAAAGAGAATCAGACAAATATTGTGTCATTCATACCGAATGGCGATTACTACTATAAAAAATCTATTCAAGCGATGAATAGTGGACAAATGGATAAAGCGTATAAGTATTTAAAACGTGCTACTGATTTAAGTCCGGATGACTCGATGATTTTATTGCAATTAGCAATTATGGAGTTAGAAGGTCAGTGTTTTGAAGAAGCGTATGATTTGCTTCATCGTGCCTATCAAATCGACCCAGATGAGCCGGAAATTGTGTTTTATATGGCGGAGATTTCAGGTTGTATAGGTATGATTTATGATGCCAAGCGTTTTGCAGAAAGCTATTTGGAAATGGAACCAGAAGGCGCTTACGCAGATGAAGCTGCGGAAATTTTAGAGTTTGTAGAGTTTGAGAAAGATGATTTTGAGGAACTTGAGGCTTCGAGTGAGGATTTATATCGCCAAGAACAGGCTCGTCGTTGTATGGAGAAAGGTGATTTTCCTGAAGCGATTGATCTGTTAGAAGAACTAATTGAAGATAAACCCGATTTTTGGTCTGCATATAATAACTTAGCTCTTGCTTATTTTTATATCGGTGAAGCAGAGGATGCGAAGGCACTATTACATCGTGTACTACGTGACAACAAGGGTAATTTACATGCAATCTGTAACTTAGCTGTCATTGCGTACTATGAGAAAAATGATGAAGAATTACAGGGGCTTTTAGAAGTGCTTACGAAAATCCAACCGTATGCATGGGAGCATCGTTATAAATTAGGTGCTACGCTAGCATTAATTGGTCAGTATGAAGTGGCTTATAAATGGTTACGTAGTATGCAAAAACGAGGCTATGCTGGAGATGCAGGCTTTTATTTTTGGCTGTCGCATGCTGCCTATTTTTCAGGTCATGAAGAGAGCTCAAAAAATGCTTGGGCTCAGCTATTAGAGCTAGATCCTGATAAAGAGGGCTTTGAACCATGGCGACAACTTGAAAATACGTATGAACTCGATGCACTCGAACATGATCGTGAATATATAGTTGAAAAGTTGCAAAGTGAATATGAAAGTGATCGTATTTTCGGTTTATTTTTATTAAGCCGCTCAGCACATAAGCAGGAAATTATTGCGCATCCGAAATGGATAAATGTCGAACAATATGGTCCGTTTGAGAAGCTGTTCTTAGCCTATGCACTTGGTCATAAGTTTGATGAGAAAAATAAGCTTGAAGCTAGCTTTTTACGTGCTGTGAAAGTTCCAGAAGTTTTATTTGAACAGTACGGTAAGTTAACGACAGTTGTAGTTCCGATGTTTCAAATGTGGTTCGCGCTATGCGAGCGTGCTTTAGATGGGAACTATCGCTTTACCAATCCAGCAGCGATTGCAGGAGCAAGTGATTATTTATTCCGTTCGTCACGCATGTTAAAGGTGACGAAGAAAGCAATTGCTGAGCAATATGATATTTCTGTTTCAACACTATCGAAATACATCGAAGAAATTTTAGGTTTTTTACCGAAAAGTGAAGACCAGTAGCATTGCTTATGAGCAACTTAGTTGAATAACTTTGGTGATTAACTTACGATAAATATACAAATGAACCAATAGAAAAGTATTGAATTTTTAGGAGGCAATATCCGTGTCAGAAGAAAAAATTTATGATGTCGTAATTATCGGTGCAGGTCCTGCGGGGATGACTGCTGCTGTATATACTTCCCGTGCCAATCTTTCTACATTAATGCTTGAACGTGGTATTCCAGGTGGTCAAATGGCTAATACGGAAGAAGTAGAAAATTACCCAGGTTTTGATACAATTTTAGGCCCTGAACTTTCTACAAAAATGTTTGACCATGCAAAAAAATTCGGTGCTGAATATGCATACGGCGATGTAACTGAAATCATCGATGGTGAAGAATATAAAACAATTAAAGCTGGTGCGAAAGAATTCAAAACACGTGCAATCATTCTTTCTACAGGTGCAGAATATAAAAAAATGGGTGTACCTGGTGAAAAAGAGCTTGGTGGCCGTGGTGTTAGTTACTGTGCAGTATGTGACGGTGCATTCTTTAAACAAAAAAATCTAGTTGTCGTAGGTGGCGGAGATTCAGCGGTTGAAGAGGGAGTTTACTTAACTCGCTTTGCAGATAAAGTAACAATCGTTCACCGTCGTGATAAATTACGTGCGCAAAAAATACTACAAGATCGTGCATTTGCAAACGAGAAAATTGATTTCATCTGGAATGCAACAGTAAAAGAAATTAATGAAGCAAACGGTAAAGTGGGAAGCGTAACATTACAATCGACAGTTGATGGTACTGAAACGGAATTTGCTACTGATGGCGTGTTTGTTTACATTGGTATGTTGCCTTTAACGAAACCATTTGAATCACTTGGTATTTTAAATGATGCTGGTTATATCGTGACAAATGAAAATATGGAAACTGCTGTACCAGGTATTTTTGCAGCAGGTGACGTTCGTGAAAAAACATTACGTCAAATTGTAACGGCAACAGGTGATGGCAGTATTGCAGCGCAAGCGGCTCAACATTATATTGAAGAATTAATTGAAAAGATTAACGCATAAAAAAGCATACAAATTTTAACATTATTTTAATGTTGCTGTAACTTGAATGACATATAAAAGTTGTAAAATAAAAAGTGTAATTAGCATTCCCCCTTTTATTTTTTTTAGTAGGTTGTTCCCGCCTAAATAGGTGAGAACAACCTGCTTTTTTGTGCTACGCGTGGATATACAGTAGGAATGTAGGACTATCCTTTGTATACAGCGTACGGGTCTTGTTATAATAGAGGGAGAATGTGAAAGAGATTAGAGGTGTGCCTATGCAAAGAATTGCGAACTTACTTGCGATAAAGGACGGTCAAGTTCTATTACTTCAAAAACCGAGACGTGGTTGGTATGTAGCACCAGGCGGTAAAATGGAGAGCGGCGAATCAATTTATGAAGCGGCCGTACGTGAATTTAAAGAAGAAACAAATGGAACGCCATTGCATACACATTTAAAAGGCGTATATACAATGGTTATTAAAGAGAATGAAGAAACAGTGGATGAATGGATGCTTTATACATTTGTCGCAACGGATGTGGAAGGTGAGTTATTTAAGGAAACGCGTGAAGGAACGCTTGCTTGGCATCCAATCGAGAAACTTAAACATTTACCGATGGCTGAAGGGGACCGTACAAATTTATTGTTTGCAGCTGCACAGTCAGGGATTCAATATGGTACATTTGAATATACAAAAGATTTTGAACTATTACATGAAAAAATCCAAATGTCAAACGAATAAGAAAAGTGCGTTCCCGTAAGTTTAAACTCGATCGTCGAAAACGCCGCGTTCTGTGGCATCGTCGAAATGACCAACATCGTGTTGGCCTTTAAGTTGCTTGTCTAGTCCAAAGCGACCTAGAGGGTGTGGTGTGAATGACTAGACCACAAAAAAAAGGAGCTGGATGCAGTGGTAGTCGATAATCAACAATGTACACATGAATTAGTCATTATTACAGGTATGTCTGGAGCGGGAAAAACCGTAGCAATTCAAAGTTTTGAAGATTTAGGGTATTACTGTATTGACAATTTACCACCGGCGTTGTTAACGACATTTTTAACATTACTACGGGACACAGGAAAAAATATTACACGTATTGCTGCTGTCATGGATATGCGTGGTGGCGACTTTTTTGATTCTTTGATTGGTGCGCTAGATCATATGTTACAAGAAGGAAATATTTCTCCTCGTATTTTATTTTTAGATGCAGATGATGAGACACTCGTTCGTCGATATAAAGAAACAAGACGATCACATCCTTTAGCAACTAATGGTTTGCCATTAGAGGGTATTAAACAAGAACGTATCCTGTTAGCGGAAGTAAAAGAGCGTGCTAAATCCGTTTACAATACGTCAAATATGAAACCGAGAGAATTACGTGAAAAAATCATAAAAGAATTTGCAAGAGATGCTAAAAGTGTTTTCACTGTCAATATAATGTCATTTGGTTTTAAACATGGTATGCCTATCGATGCGGATTTAGTGTTTGATGTGCGCTTTTTGAAAAATCCGTATTATGTGGAAGAATTACGCCATAAAACTGGCTTGCAAGATGATGTTTCCTCGTATGTACTTGCTTTAGATGATACACAAACATTAATTCAGAAACTAACGGATTTGTTTGAATTCATGATTCCTCTTTATAAACAAGAAGGGAAATCACAGCTTGTCATTGCATTTGGTTGTACAGGAGGACAACATCGTTCTGTCACACTTGCCGAATATTTTGGTGCTTATTTAAATGGAATTGAAGAAACCGTTATAACACACCGTGACATCAATCGTAGAAAGGATTGAGTGAATGAAAAAGAAGCAGACAAAGCTTGTCGTCATTGGAGGCGGTACAGGGCTGTCCACATTACTACGTGGATTGAAACATCATCCTTTTGATATTACGGCAATCGTAACAGTAGCAGATGATGGTGGCTCCTCTGGCCGCTTACGTGATGATTATGATATTCCACCGCCAGGCGACGTGCGTAACGTTATTGCTGCATTATCAGACGTTGAACCTTTAGTGGAGCAAATGTTTCAGTATCGTTTTTCAGCATCTGAGGAATTGGGTGGACATTCACTGGGGAATTTAATGTTAACGGCTTTAACGGATATTACCGGGGATTTTAATCATGCTATCAGTGAGATGGGCAAAGTGTTAAAAGTTCACGGTCGCGTTATACCTGCTGCCAATAAAAAGATTTCACTCCATGCCGAACTTGAAGATGGCTCGATTATTGAAGGAGAGTCAAAAATTCCGATGGCAAAGAAACGCATCAACCATGTGTTTCTAGTACCGGATGATGTGAAACCTCTACCAGAAGCTATACGTGCGATTAAACAAGCAGATTATATTTTAATTGGGCCGGGAAGTTTATATACAAGTATTATTCCTAACTTACTCGTAAAAGATATCGGGGAGGCGGTCGTACGCGCGAAAGGTCATAAGATTTATGTGTGTAATTTAATGACACAAAAAGGCGAGACAATAACGTACACTGCAGGCGATCATGTAAAAGCAATTAATGACCATGTGGGAGCTAATTTTATTGATGCGATTTTAGTGAATGATGAAACACTACCAAATCCGGTTAAAGAATTGTATAAAGAAGAACAAGCTGAACCTGTTAAATTTGATGTAGCAATGCTTGAAAGTATTGGATTAGAAGTAATCCAGCGAGACATTGCAACAATTCGTTCAGATGGTACTGTACGTCATAATGCAATTAATGTTGCGGAATGGCTAGTAGAGTATGTAAAAAATTATAAAAATAAGATTAGTAAAAAAGCAATTATTGAATCATAAAGAGAGTTTAGTGTATATGATAAGATTAACATATACATAGAAATATGAATGTTGAAAGGAGGTTGGGATATGTCTTTTGCCTCAGAAACTAAAAAGGAACTGACACAAGTAGAAGCTGATGATCAATGCATGAAAGCGGAAGTGTCTGCTTTAATTCGCATGAATGGCTCACTGTCATTTGCGAATAAGCTACTGAGCTTAGATGTGCAAACAGAAAATGCAGCAATTGCTAGAAGGCTCTATACAATCATGAAAAAGTTGTATCCGTATAATGTCGAACTACTTGTACGAAAAAAAATGCGTCTGAAAAAAAATAACGTTTATATTTGTCGAGTCCGTGACGGCGCAAGAGAGCTGCTTATTGATTTGGCTATTATTTCTGATGACTTTCAATTTAATCATACCATTTCAAGAGATTTAATTAAAAAAAGTGGTCATAAAAGAGCCTATTTGCGTGGGGCATTTTTAGCAGGAGGCTCGGTAAATAATCCAGAAACGTCAGCCTATCATTTAGAAGTATATTCATTATATAAAGAGCATGGAGAGGCGCTTATGGATTTAATGAATGAGTTCGAGCTCAATGCGAAGACCATTGAGCGTAAAAAGGGCTTCGTTACTTATTTAAAAGAAGCAGAAAAAATTTCGGATTTTCTAAATATCGTCGGCGCTCATCAAGCTATGATGAAATTTGAAGATGTACGTATTTTACGAGATATGCGTAATAGTGTAAATCGTATTGTAAACTGTGAAACAGCAAATTTAAATAAAACGATTGGCGCAGCGATACGCCAAGTTGACAATATCCGCTTTATCGAAAATTCAATAGGCTTAGATCAATTACCTGAAAAGCTGCGTGAAATTGCACGTTTACGGGTAGAATATCAAGACGTAACATTGAAAGAATTAGGTGAAATGGTGTTGAGTGGCACAGTGAGCAAATCAGGTGTCAATCACCGATTAAGAAAAATTGACGAAATCGCAGATGCATTGCGTCGAGGAGAAAAAGTTGGTGGCTAAGCCTTTCATACGTGAATGGCATAAAAATGATGCATAATCGCTTATTGTTCTTTTCATAACAATTAAGGTAAGATTAAATAAAAGATGAACGGTACTGAAGGGGAGTTTTGCGAATGATTGAGAGAAGAGTCGAAGTAAAATTAAAATTAGGTTTACAAGCTAGACAAGCAGCTTTATTCGTGCAAGAAGCTAATCGCTTCAATGCGGATGTTTTTCTTGAGAAAGACGAGAAGAAAGTTAATGCAAAATCCATTATGGGTGTTATGAGTCTAGCCATTGCGAAAGGGACAGAAGTCGTTTTAAGTGGTGAAGGTAGTGATGCTGAGCAAGCGGTTACATCATTAGCGACACTTATTGAAAAAGCTGACTAACGTATAAGAGCCTAAATGGAATCATTTTCACACAAAAAAAATCCTCTAAGCTACTGAAGCTCGGAGGATTTTTTGTTATTTGCGGTCGCTACGGCTAAAGATGTGGTCGATTAAACCATATTCTTTTGCACGCTCAGCTGTCATGAAGTTATCACGATCAGTGTCTCTTGCGATGACTTCAAGTGGCTGACCAGTACGTTCAGATAAAATAGTGTTTAATTTATCACGTAGGAATAAAATACGTTTTGCAGCGATTTCAATTTCAGTCGCTTGACCTTGTGCACCACCAAGTGGTTGGTGAATCATAACTTCAGCATTTGGCAACGCACAACGTTTACCTGGTTCACCTGCAGCAAGTAGGAAAGCACCCATTGATGCAGCCATACCGATACAGATTGTTTGTACTTTAGGTTTGATAAATTGCATTGTGTCGTAAATTGCCATACCAGCTGTAATGGAGCCACCTGGAGAGTTGATGTAAATTGAAATATCCTTATCTGGATCTTCTGCTTCTAAGAATAGAAGCTGTGCAACAATTGAATTGGCTACATTGTCATCAATAGCGCTACCTAAAAGGATGATGCGATCTTTAAGTAGGCGTGAATAGATATCATATGCACGTTCACCACGACTTGTTTGTTCAATAACTGTAGGAATTAAATTCATGTTAAATCCTCCTTAAAAATCTAGATTCGAATCCTTTTGCTGAAATAGACCAAAATATCTCAGCTGTAATTTTATCATACACATTATAGTCAGGGAAGGTCAAATATTAACGCTGATAATGCGAAATTTATTAAAATAATATTTTTTACAACAAAAGACATTCAGTAGTTGAATTGTGTGCAAGACGTTTGTATAATAGAAAGATCGTAGTTAAAGTACATGCAAGTATGCTTCAAAGGATACTCTCCATCATGCTTTTGTCATGAAAGCTCTAGGTGGGTACTTTTTTTATGTTTAATTGCCCTCGTGGTGTAATGGATAACACGTAAGATTCCGGTTCTTGCACTGGGGGTTCGATTCCCTCCGAGGGCGCCATATTACTTATTTAAGTAATAGATTTTATAGCTTAACTCTCCTAATAAGTAGCTTAGCAGCCTACCAAGCGGAGAAGAAAGGGATAAAATTAGGAATACTGCTTCATCAGCATTATTCCCTAGATTAATCTTTTCAAACCTTTTAAAAAAGCAACAACTCCAAATTATTTTAAGTGAACATATTGAACGTGAGGCTAGCTTGCTAGTCAAAATGAGAATCCCTTTCTGAGGGGGATTCTTTTTTTTGTGCAAAAAATTATATAAATGTTATCCATTATATGCATAAGTATTCAATTTTCGTTGTTTATTTCGTTCTTTAAATACATTTTCTCTACCTAGGGTAAGGATGATTACATTTTTATGAAAAAATATTCACGTTTATGCGAATAGTTGTTGTATATCAATTATATTGTTAATATAATTGATTCAATAGTCTAACATTTCTGAAATGAAAATGAAGATACTATCGTAAAATTATTTTGTATAGGGGGAAGTATTTATGAAAAAAAGTTTATGGGCATTATTAATGATAGTTGCAGCATTTACGCTAGTATTGGCAGGCTGCGGTTCAAAAGAAGACACATCATCGGATGGTAGCACTTCAGGAAGTACTTCAGATAGTAGCGAAGGTAAAAAAGTTTATAAGGTAGGAACAGAGGCAACGTTTGCACCATTTGAATCAGTAGACGATAAAGGCAACATCGTTGGAATTGACGTAGATGTACTTCAAGCAATCGCTGACGAGATGGACTTTGAGGTAGAATGGAAAAATATTGGTTGGGAGCCTGTATTCCAATCGATTAAAAACAGTGAAACTGATATTGGTGCCTCAGGGATTACGATAAATGATGAGCGAAAACAAACGTATGATTTCACAGATCCTTACTATGAATCTCAATTACTAATCGTTGTAAAAGAAGATTCGAATATTAAATCGCTTGCTGAATTAAAAGACAAAAAAATCTCTGTACAAATTAATGCAACAGGACATATGGCGGCTAAGAAGCTACAAGGGGATGCAAGTACAAATATCATGGCATTTGATACTCAGCCAATGGCAATTCAAGAAATGTTAAATAGTAACGTAGACGCTACAATTGGCGATAATGCAGTAGTGTATGAATATATGAAAGCAAATCCTAAAGCAAAAATTAAGGTAATAAAAGATGATAACTTTGAAAAAGAATACTATGGCTTCATGGTACGTAAAGGAAACGACGAGTTACTATCACTATTAAATGAAGGTCTACAAAAAATTAAAGATAACGGGAAATTAAAAGAAATTACTGGTACAGATTTTAAGTAATTTACAAAATATAGCATGGGTGGTCACTAGGTAAAGTAGTGGCCGACATGCTTGTTTTTGCTAATTGAATGAAAAAAAGGGGAAGTGGGTTCGGATGGACATCTTTGATTTACAATGGGACACAGTCTGGAACTACCGTGATATGTTTATACGTGGTATTGGCATCACGTTAATTTTGACGCTTAGCGGCTATCTTGGTGGAATTGTCTTTGGTTTATTTTTAGGGTTGGGAAAATTATCGAAAAGGAGTTGGATTTACTGGCCTTCAAAGATTTATGTGGATTTATTCCGTGGAACACCGATGCTGGTACAAATCTTATTGATTCACTTAGCCTTGATTCCAACAATTTTTGGTCATTCACTCGGCTTTATGGTATCTGGTATTACGACACTAGTGTTAAACTGTGCAGCATATAATGCTGAAATTTTCCGTGCAGGTATTCAAAGTATCGACAAAGGGCAAATGGAGGCAGCGCGTTCGCTTGGGTTAACACATAATCAAGCGATGCGGAAAGTGATATTGCCGCAAGCATTTAGACGTATGATTCCACCTTTAGGCAATGAATTTATTGCTTTGTTAAAAGATTCATCACTTGTGACAATCATTGCGGCACCGGATATTTTATATGCAGCAAAAGTGGTGGCGGGTGCAAGCTTCCGTTTCTGGGAGCCGTATATCGTTGCGGCTTTATTGTATTTAATATTAACTTTTGGTGTAACGAAAATTGTAGCATTTATAGAGAAGCGTTTTAGCAATAGCTATGTCCCTCGTAATGTAGAAGGGAGGGAAGTACGATGATTAAGATTGAAAATTTACACAAATATTTTGGGAAACTAGAAGTATTAAAGGGAATTGATTATGAGGTTCATGAAAAGCAAGTAGTTTGTGTGATTGGTCCGTCGGGATCAGGGAAAAGTACATTTTTGCGGTGCATAAATATGCTTGAAGAGGTAACAGATGGAGCAATTTATATTGAAAATGTAAAAATCAACGATCCAAAGACTAATATCAATGCAATTCGCTCAGAGGTCGGCATGGTATTTCAACAATTTAACTTGTTCCCACATATGACTGTCATAGATAATGTGACAATGGCGCCAATGCAAATTCGTAACATGAAACGTACTGACGCAGAGTTACTTGGACAGGAACTACTGAAAAAAGTTGGTCTTGATAGTAAGGCATATAATTATCCGGAACAGCTGTCTGGAGGTCAGCAACAGCGTGTAGCAATTGCTCGCGCACTAGCAATGAAACCAAAGGCGATACTGTTTGATGAACCGACTTCAGCACTTGATCCTGAGATGGTAAAAGAAGTACTAGATGTTATGAAAAATTTAGCGACTGAAGGGATGACGATGATTGTCGTTACACATGAAATGGGATTCGCGCGCGAGGTTGGTGATCGCGTTGTTTTCATGGACGGCGGTTATATCGTTGAAGAAGGAACACCAGATGAACTTTTCAGTAATCCGCAAAATGAACGAACAAAAGCTTTTTTAGGAAAAGTGTTATAAAGAGAAAAAGGAGGTATCTCAGTTAGTGAGATACCTCCTTCTTATATACAAAAGAATAGAGAGCAAGAAATACCTTGCATACGTTTTTTCTAATAATATAGGCTCCATCAAAAGTATATTTAATTAATTGAGTCAATTTCTTAAATAGTTTTTCTAGGAAAAATCACGAACATTCAGTGTAGCGAAAGGCGGCGACTCCAGCGGGATAAGCAAGCGAACCGAGACCCTGGACTGAGCGTAGTGAGGGAAGCGGCTCGGTGCTTGCCTGCGGAAAGCGTCCGCCTGTAGCGTAGCGATGCGTTAATGAAGAGGGTTTTTGGAAGTAGCGAAAGCATCGAGCATTGCACGCATGTCTTGTTGTGAGTATTGTGGTACTTGATAATAGCCATGTTTATTTTGGTAAATCGATAATTCGTATGCCATCTCAATACAGTTAGGAATGCTATCAGCAACGACACGACGGACAACTGGGTTTGTTGTTTCAAGAGCAGCAGCAGTCATACATTTTGCTGAGCCTTTGTGAGCACCGAGTAAAAAGCCTGAAATCATTTCGTCATTAATTTCATTTGCATTTTGCATCGGTTTTTTCGGCTGGCCAGGTTTTAAGCCGTATGTGAAGTCATTACCTGTTTCCATTTGATAACGCCCAGTTGGTACGGATGGATCATGGCCTGTGTTATAAGATTCAACAATGGTGTTGTATGTGCCAAGTGTGAAATTATATTGGCGATCCAAAATGCTAAGAAGTTCTTGATCTTTTACATGCGGACGTAAAAAAATGGACTGATTGAGACCTGCGATGATCTCACCAATTGTTTCGTGCATATCCATCATTTCATGGCCACCGTGATTTAGGCTTTGCTGCTGGTTGTTTGAAGTATTTGGTTGTTCATTAGAAAAAGATTGTGTCAAAAGAATTCCTCCTCTAGGGCAATTTTTGATGCAATATGTAGTATGGTTGATTTTTTGTTTTACATACGTAATTGAAAACGAGTATTTGTAAGTTTAAAAACATTTATTTCATTTATTGACAATTATGGTGTAATTGATATAATTTTTATATATCGACATTCGATATAGCGTGAACTGATATAAGGAGGGGTCAATTTGAATAAGAGATTTTTATCAACGTCATTAGCATTAATTTTAACCGCATCTGTTATTTATCCTGTCACAATACAGGAAGTACGTGCAGCAAATGAACCGAACAAGAGTATTAGTGCGGTTGAGCAAGAAAAACGTTTAACAGCGAAGGAATTTCTTGATTTGGCTGTAACTACTATCACGTACCAACATGGATCGGACACAATGCGTCAGCAGGTGATTACTGAGTGGGTAAAAGATGGAGAGTTGAAAAACTTAAGCTTTTACATTAAACACGAGGAGATTGCCCGAATTTTAGTGAGAGCACTTGGACAGGAAGAAAATGAAAAAAATCTAACTGAGTACAAAGAGAAAGCAGACAAGCTTGACTTGTTTAAAGGGATTTCTAGTGAATACAGTACAATTACAGAAAAAGATGCAACAATTATTTTTGAAAATTATCTGAATATTAAAAACGATACAAATGATAAAGGCGTAAAAGAGATTTCTGTAGAGGATTTTATCCGCAACCCTGGAAATCTAGGCTATGAGCTTTCACCAGATGGCAATTACATCACATTTGCTTCAGATTGGGAAAATCGATTAAATGTGTTTGTGAAAAAGATGAATGACGATAGCGAACCAGTGCGCGTTTCGAATGCAAAGGACCGTAGTATCGCAGGATTCTTCTGGAAAGATGATACGCTTCTGTATGTAAAGGATAACGGTGGTGATGAAAATTACCATATTTATTCTTCTACATTCAATGGGGCAGAGGAAAAAGATTTAACACCATATCCTGGTGTAACTCTTAGCATTGTAAGTAGTTTAGAAGGTGTGAAAGATGAAATACTTATCATGATGAATAAAGAAGATGCTAAGGTGTTTGATGTTTATAAGTTTAATGTGAAAACAGGCGATACGACACTTGTTGCCAAAAATCCTGGAAATATCCTTACTTGGGTAGCCGATCGTAATGGAGCTATTCGAATTGCGGTTGCTTCAGATGGTGTAGAAGGTGTTGTTTTATATCGTGAAACTGAAAAAGATGAATTTAAGCCTTTTATTGAGATGAAAGCAGGGGATGATGTAGCGCCACTTGCATTCTCAAAAGATAATAAGTATATTTACGCAACGTCTAATAAAGGAAGAGACAAAATCGAGGTCGTGAAATACGATTTGGAAGGTAATGAAACCGTTATTATGTCTAATCCTGATGTGGATGTGTCAGGGGTATTATATAATGCTCAGCAAGACAAAGTTTTATACGGTGCATATGTAACAGATAAATTACATTATCAATTTTTTGATAAAAACTTTGAGCAGCTTTTCCGTAAAATCCAAAACAAGCTAGGTGTAACTGAAAGTGAATTTGGCATTAATGATTACAATAAAGAAATGACAAAATTCATCGTGAGTGTTTCAAGCGATACAGTGTTTGGCAAATACTATTACTACGATTCGACGACAGATGAATTAACGGAGTTAGCACAATTAAGCCCTTGGTTAAAATCTGAGGAGCTGGCAGAGATGCAGCCGATTTCGTATAAGAGTCGAGATGGCCTGACAATTCACGGTTACCTAACACTACCGAAAAATAAAAAGGCTGAAGATTTACCACTAATCGTAAATCCTCATGGGGGACCGTGGTACCGTGATTCGTGGGGCTTTAATCCTGAGGTACAGTTACTCGCAAACCGTGGCTATGCGGTGTTACAAGTTAATTTCCGCTCGTCAACAGGCTATGGGAAGGAATTCTTGCAGGCTGGTAATAAACAATGGGGTTTAAAAATTCAAGATGACATTACGGACGGCGTACAATGGGCAATTGACCAAGGAATTGCAGACCCTAAACGCATTGGTATTTACGGTGCATCATTTGGTGGCTACGCAACATTGGCGGGAATCACATTCACTCCAGACTTGTATGCAGCAGCAGTTGACTATGTAGGTGTATCAAATATCTTCACACTATTAGATACAATTCCACCTTATTGGGAAACAATGCGCAATATGTTCTATGAGCGTGTAGGGCATCCAGAAAAGGATAAAGAATTACTAACAGCTGTATCACCTGTCTTCCATGCGGATAAGATTAAAACACCATTATTCGTAGCACAAGGCGCTAATGATCCTCGCGTCAATCAAGCTGAGTCTGACCAAATCGTGGAGGCTTTACGTGCTAGAGGCGTCGAAGTGGAATACATGCTGAAAGAAAATGAAGGACATGGCTTCGCAAACGAAGAAAATAGCATTGAATTTTATAATGCAATGATTAAATTCTTTGATAAACACTTAAAATAAATTCTTTTTGAGGCTGAGCAGGAATTGACCTTCCTGCTCAGCCTTTTATAATGAAAGGCAGGAGGTGCTTTTACATGAATGTGAAATACTATAGTAGAGCAAATTGTGAATTGTGTGTAGACGGGCTTCGTACATTGAAGCTCGTGCAGGAAGATATAGCCTTTGACATTGAAATCATCGATATTGAAGAAGATGATGATATTCACGAGAAGTATATGCTAATGATTCCTGTTGTGGAAAAAGACGGTGAGATTTTACAATACGGTACATTAGATTACGCAACATTAACTGAAGCACTTATATAAAAAGTTAAGCGTATTGATTAACCAACCTTTACCCTTTCCATCAAAGTGGTAGGCGCTACGGGAGCTCGATTTCTACTAGTAAACACTCGAGCACCCTCCGCTACAATCAATAAACATGTAGTTACTAAGCCTATGTATTGAATCTGAAAACAAACAATTTTCAACCTAATATTTTCTAAATCGAAACACCTTATAAAAAGTACCTCTATAACTTAATGAAATTAATTGTCTTTTGAAATTATTTATATTATAATCATATTATAAGTGGGACACAAAATTTAATGGTGGGATAAAAATCGTCCTACTTTAAAAAGAGGAGAGTGGCTGCGCATTTTATCGACATATGAAGCACAGCTAAAAATGCTACCAGAGATGTACCAACTCCTTCATACGAGGTATCGAATTTTGCAAACAGTACAGCTCATGCAACCGGTTGGACGACGAGTTCTAGCGGATGCGCTTAAAATGACGGAGCGTGAAGTACGCAAAGAAACTGAAATTTTACGTGAGCAAGGGTTATTAAATTCGGATAAATCGGGAATGGTATGTACTGAGGACGGTTTTGCTGTTATCGAGCAATTGCAAGCATTGGTTTATGAATGGTCTGGTTTAACACAGCTTGCCCTAACGCTTGAAAAGCAATTCAATGTGCAAAAAGTTATTGTTGTACCTGGCAATTTTGATGAAGATGAGACGGTATTAACATTACTTGGGAAAGAAGCGGCAAAGCACTTTAATGAGTCAGTCAATAGCGGGCAAATTGTCGCTATAACTGGTGGTAAAACGGTCGCTTCATTAGCACAGTTTTTGCAATTGGATGATACACAGAAAAACATAACGTTTGTCGCAGCACGTGGCGGTATTGGTCACGAAATGCAAATGCAGGCAAATACACTTGTCGCGCTATTTGCCGCAAAAATGAATGCACAATATCGAACGCTATTTTTACCTGAACATTTAAGCGAACAAGCGTATCAGGCGATGTTAAAAGAGCCAATGGTAGTTGACATGATGCGGTACTATGATCAGTCAGATTGTGTAATTCATGGCATTGGTTCGGCAGAAGAAATGGCTATTCGTCGTAATTCTTCACCTGAAGATTTACGGATTCTTGAGGAGAAAGGGGCTGTCAGTGAAGCATTCGGCTATTATTTCAATGCCGAAGGTGAAATTGTGCATCGTATTCGTACAATTGGTATTCAGCTTGAACAAGTAAGAAAATGTAATAATTTAATTGCAGTAGCGGCTGGTAAACAAAAAGTGAATGCGATTTTATCTTATTTTAAGGTAGCGCCGAAGCAAACTGTTTTCATAACAGATGAAGCGACAGCGAATGCTATAGCTGAAAGTTTACTGTGAAAAAAATATATTAAAACATTATTGGAGGAATTGACTATGGCATTACAATTAGCAATTAATGGATTTGGACGTATTGGACGTATTGTATTTCGTGAAGCAATGAAGCATGATGAAATCGAAGTAGTAGCAATAAATGATTTAACAGATGCTGCTCAGCTTGCACATTTATTAAAATATGACTCAGTACACGGTATCTATGATGCTGATGTACATGCAGAGGACGATTCTATCGTAGTTAATGGCAAAAAAATAAAAGTATCAGCTGAAAAAGATCCTTCTAAATTACCTTGGGGTGAACTAGGAGTAGACGTAGTTCTTGAATGTACAGGTAGATTCCGTACGAAGGAAGAAGTAGGCATGCATATTCAAGCAGGTGCGAAAAAAGCGATTCTTTCTGCACCAGGAAAAGATATGCCAACATTTGTAATGGGCGTTAACAACGAGGACTATAACCCAGAAACAGACCATGTATTTTCAAATGCATCTTGTACAACAAACTGCTTAGCTCCAGTAGCGAAAGTACTAGATGAGAAATTCGGTATCGTGCGCGGTATGATGACGACAATTCACTCATATACAAACGACCAACGCATCCTGGATTTACCACACGCTGATGCTCGTCGTGCTCGTGCAGGTGCATTATCAATGATTCCAACAACAACTGGTGCAGCATTGGCTGTAGCAAAAGTATTACCACAACTAAAAGGTAAACTAGATGGCTTCTCAATGCGTGTACCGACACCAAACGTCTCTTGTGTCGATTTAGTAGTCGAATTAAAAGAAGATGTTTCTAAAGAGTCCATTAACGCTGCATTAAAAGAAGCTTCGGAGAACGAACTTAAAGGTATTTTAGGTTATAACGAATTACCTTTAGTATCAGTTGACTACAATGGTAATAACCATTCATCTACTGTAGATGCCCTTTCAACAATGGTTATGGAAAACCGTATGGTGAAGGTTCTAGCTTGGTATGACAATGAAGTTGGATATTCAACTCGTCTAATGGACTTAGCGCTTTATGTTAACAAAAAAGGAATCAAGTAATAAATAAGTGTCATAATTCGTAAATCAAAGTAAAAAGTGTGACATAATACGGCTTTTTAAGCTTAAAAAGTATAGCCTTTATAATATCGAAAAGATATAATATACAAGGGTAAAAGGAGTAGGGAACGTTTATCCTTACTCCTTTTTTGATAAAATATTCTGATTAGTTATTACGAGACAGAATAAGATGACTTTTGCTACTATTGGAGCTAGTAAATATCCGTTTATAAAATAAAGGTATTCGGAGATAGTGTTTAAAACCAAGATGGGTAAAATACTTACACCTAATAACCAACCAACTTTGAAGGGGGTTTCTTCATGTTAAATAAGAAGACGATGAAAGATATTGATGTAAAAGGTAAGCGAGTTTTTGTACGAGTCGATTTTAACGTACCAATGGAAGACGGTTCAATTACAGACGAAACACGTATTCGTGCAGCCATTCCAACAATTAAGTATCTAGTAGAGCAAGGTGCAAAAGTTATTTTAGCTTCACACTTGGGGCGTCCAAAAGGCGAAGTAAAAGAAGATATGCGCTTAACAGCAGTAGGTGTTCGATTAGCTGAACTAATTGGTAAACCAGTGACAAAATTGGATGAATCAATCGGTGAAGCGGTAGAAGCTGCTGTAGCAAAAATGCAAGATGGTGACATCGTGCTACTTGAAAATGTACGCTTCCACGCAGGTGAAGAGAAAAATGATCCGACGCTTGCAGAACAATTTGCTCGTCTTGCGGATGTTTATGTAAATGATGCATTCGGTGCCGCACACCGCGCACACTCTTCAACAGAAGGTATTGCAAAACATATTCCAGCTGTAGCAGGTTTTTTAATGGAGAAAGAATTAGATGTGCTTGGTAAAGCACTATCAGACCCAGAGCGCCCATTTACAGCTATTATTGGTGGGGCAAAAGTAAAAGATAAAATCGGCGTGATTGAAAGCTTACTTGAAAAAGTAGACCATTTAATTATCGGTGGTGGCTTATCTTACACGTTCCTTAAAGCACAAGGATATGATATCGGACAGTCTCTTTTAGAAGAAGATAAAATTGAGTTAGCAAAATCATTTATTCAAAAAGCAAAAGAAAAAGGCGTACAACTACATTTACCAATAGATGCTGTTGTTGCGAATGAATTTTCAAAAGATGCAGAAACACAAGTAGTTGATGCAGAGGCAATTCCAGCTGACTGGATGGGTCTTGATATTGGTCCTAAAACTGCAGCTAAATATGGTGAAGTGATTAAAAATTCGAAGCTCATTATTTGGAACGGACCAATGGGTGTGTTTGAAATGGATAAATTCGCAAACGGAACAAAAACTGTAGCTGACGCAATGGCAGCAACTGCTGGCTATACAGTAATCGGTGGTGGTGACTCAGCGGCGGCAGTTGAAAAATTTGGTGTTGCAGATAAAATGGACCACATCTCAACAGGTGGTGGCGCTTCTTTAGAGTTAATGGAAGGTAAGGAACTACCTGGTATTCTAGCGTTAAACGATAAATAAGTTATGGGAGGAACTATCCATGCGTAAACCAATTATTGCAGGTAACTGGAAGATGTATAAATCATTCGAAGAGGCAGTTCAATTTGTCGATACTGTATTGGACAAAATTCCTTCAATTGATAAAGTAGACGCAGTTATTTGCGCTCCAGCTCTTTATTTACCGACACTTGTGCAAGTTGCGGGTGAATCAGATCTTGCAATCGGTGCTCAAACAATGCATTACGAAAACGAAGGTGCATTCACAGGGGAAATCAGCCCGGCTCAACTAGCAAGCGTTGACGTGGACTATGTTATTTTAGGTCACTCAGAGCGTCGTGAATATTACAATGAAACAGATGAAGCGATCAACAAAAAAGTTGCAGCGGCACTAGCGCATAATATTGTGCCAATTATCTGCTGTGGTGAAACGCTAGAAGAACGTGAAGCAGGTACGACTGAACAAAAAGTAGCAGGTCAAATCACAGCTGCTCTTAATGGTTTTTCAGCACAAGAGGTGGAGCATATGGTGATTGCCTATGAACCAATCTGGGCAATCGGCACAGGCAAAACAGCGACAGCAGACGATGCAAACCAAGTATGTGGGGCTATTCGTGCAGTTGTTGAGAAATTATATAATGCTGAAACAGCAAAATCTATCCGTATACAATACGGTGGAAGTGTGAAACCTGATAATATCGGGGAATTACTTTCAAAAGAGCATATCGACGGCGCTTTAGTCGGCGGTGCAAGCTTGCAACCTGAGTCATATTTAAAATTATTGGAGGCGGCAGCAAATGCCTAAAAAGCCAGTAGCATTAATTATTTTAGATGGTTTTGCATTTCGAGACGAAACATTCGGAAATGCAGTGGCACAAGCAAACAAGCCTAACTTCGATCGTTTTTGGAATAACTACCCTCATTCAACGTTAACGGCAGCTGGTGAAGCGGTAGGGTTACCAGACGGTCAAATGGGGAACTCTGAAGTAGGGCACTTAAATATCGGTGCAGGTCGTATCGTGTATCAAAGTTTAACGCGATTGAACAAATCGATTCGTGAAGGTGATTTCTTTACAAATCAAGCATTTCTTGACGCAATAGCACACGTAAAAGCAAATAACTCTAAGCTTCATCTACTTGGTTTGTTATCTGATGGTGGTGTTCATAGCCATTATGAGCATTTGTTTGCACTATTGAAACTTGCAAAACAGCAAGGCCTAGAGGATGTATTTGTACATGGTTTCTTAGATGGTCGTGATGTTGGCCCTACAACAGCACTTGGTTACATCGAAGAGACTGAAAAGCAAATGGCATCAATTGGTGTTGGTAAGTTCGCATCGATTCATGGTCGTTATTATGCAATGGACCGTGACAAACGCTGGGACCGCGTAGCACTTACTTATAATGTGCTGGTGGATGGTGTTGGGAACAAAGCAGAGAGTGCAGTTGCTGGGGTTAAAGAATCGTATGAAAAAGATGCGGTTGATGAGTTTGTTATACCGTTTAGCATTCAAGAACAAGGCAAAGCGGTGGCGACAATTGATGACAATGACGCAGTAATTTTCTTCAACTTCCGTCCTGACCGTGCGATTCAACTGTCAAAAGTATTTACGAATAGTGAATTCGACGGCTTTGCTTTGTCTGAAAATCATCCGAAAAATTTAAAATTCGTGTCCTTTACACATTATAGTGATGAAGTGAATGCGCAAGTTGCTTTTGAAAATGACAATTTGAAAAATACGATTGGTGAAGTGTTAGCTGCCAATGGTAAAACACAACTACGTATTGCAGAAACTGAAAAATTCCCGCACGTTACTTTCTTTATGAGTGGCGGACGTGAGGAAAAATTTTCTGGTGAGGAACGTATATTAATTGCTTCTCCTAAAGTAGCGACGTATGATTTGAAACCAGAAATGAGTGCTTATGAAGTAACGGAAGCATTGCTAGAAGCGATTGCAGCAGATCGATTTGACGGCATTATACTAAACTTCGCAAACCCAGATATGGTGGGGCATAGCGGGATGTTAGAGCCTACGATTAAAGCAATCGAAGTAGTAGATGAATGTCTTGGAAAAGTGGTAGATGCCCTGCTTGAAAAAGGCGGCGCAGCAATTATTACAGCTGACCATGGGAATTCTGATGAAGTTGTAACTTTAGAAGGCAACCCGATGACAGCTCATACAACAAACCCTGTTCCAGTTATTGTGACAAAACCGAATTTAATGTTACGAAATGGTGGCATTTTAGCCGATTTGGCGCCAACCATGTTAGAATTATTAGAGGTATCACAACCTGCTGAAATGACAGGGAAATCATTAATTGAAAAAGAGGAGAATTAATTATGCCATTTATTACACAAGTTTATGCGCGCGAAGTTTTAGACTCACGTGGTAACCCAACAGTAGAAGTAGAAGTATTTACAGAGTCAGGCGCTTTTGGCCGTGCAATCGTGCCATCAGGTGCATCTACAGGTGAATACGAAGCAGTTGAATTACGCGATGGTGACAAATCTCGTTACCTAGGCAAAGGTGTTTTAAAAGCAGTTGAGAACGTTAACACAATTATTTCACAAGAATTAGAAGGAAACTACTCTGTTCTTGACCAAGTAGTTGTTGACCAAGCTTTAATCGAGCTTGATGGTACTGAAAACAAAGGTAAACTAGGTGCTAACGCAATCCTAGGTGTATCTATGGCAGTAGCACATGCTGCGGCAGATTATTTAGATCTACCTCTTTATCAATACCTGGGTGGTTTCAATTCAAAACAACTACCAGTTCCAATGATGAACATCATCAACGGTGGTGCACACGCTGATAACAACGTGGATATTCAAGAATTCATGATTATGCCAGTTGGAGCAGAAAGCTTCCGTCATGCATTACGTATGGGTGCTGAAATTTTCCATAACTTAAAAGAAGTACTTAAAGGCAAAGGTTACAATACAGCTGTAGGTGACGAAGGTGGTTTCGCACCAAACCTTGGTTCAAATGAAGAAGCCATCACGGTTATTCTTGAAGCAATCGAAAAAGCTGGCTACAAACCAGGCGAAGAAGTGCGCCTTGCAATGGACGTAGCTTCATCTGAATTATTTAACAAAGAAGACGGCAAATACCACTTAGATGGTGAAGGCGTTGTAAAAACTTCTGAAGAAATGGTTGATTGGTACGAAGAATTAACATCTAAATACCCAATCATCTCAATTGAAGACGGCTTAGACGAAAACGACTGGGCTGGTCATAAATTACTTACTGAACGTATCGGTTCTCGTGTACAATTAGTAGGAGATGATTTATTCGTGACAAATACGAAAAAATTATCTGCTGGTATTGAGCAAGGTGTTGGTAACTCAATTCTTATTAAAGTTAACCAAATCGGTACACTAACAGAAACATTTGATGCAATCGAAATGGCAAAACGTGCAGGCTATACTGCAGTAATTTCTCACCGTTCTGGTGAATCAGAAGATGCTACTATTGCTGATATCGCAGTTGCTACAAATGCTGGCCAAATTAAAACAGGTGCTCCGTCTCGTACGGACCGCGTAGCTAAATACAACCAACTTCTTCGCATTGAAGATCAACTTGGTGCAACAGCTCAGTACCTTGGTTTAAATTCTTTCTATAATCTAAAATAAGCGCTAGCAACAATATGGGATGTTCTAAAAGCATGTATGAACTTTTGGAACATCCCTTCTTTTACATAATTAATTGAGATAAAATAGTAATTAAGGGGGAATTTCACATGGGTATTTTACAATCATTAATAGAAACCTTGCCAATTTTTCATGAGGTGTTTGATAAAGAAATTGCAATTACATTAAACGATATAGAAACTCGCTCAGTCATGTCGGTGTTAGATGGTACGAAGGTTAAATTGCATTTAGAACAAGGTACAATCTTTGCTGATTCACCGGAATTACGTAGAGTATTTCAAGGTCAAATTATAAAAATGGATGTTCCAGTAGAAATATTCGGTTCACCTATGACTAGTGAAATGTATCCGGTACGTGAAAATGGTAAGGTAGTTGGCGCATTAAGTTTTATTTTCCCAGTAGAGGCACAGCAGAAAGTTGAAGAATATATGCAAAGCTTGCAAGCTATCATCAATGATTTACAGCTTAAAATTACTGCTGTTGCTGCACATTCAGAAGAATTATCTGCGACAAGTGAAACGATGACAGATCGCTCAAGACAAGCATTAGAAAATTCACAACGTTCAAATGAAGTGACAGATTTCATTAAGACAATTTCAAAACAGACGAATTTACTAGGGCTCAATGCTTCAATCGAGGCTGCAAGAGCAGGACAATTCGGTGCTGGCTTTAATATCGTGGCACAAGAGGTTCGTAAGCTTTCAAATGAAACCTCTACAGCAACAGAGCAAATTGAAACATCTCTTAAGACCATTACAAGTAATGTACAATCTCTAATGGAAAGTATGGAACAAGTCCAAGCAGCATCTAATGAACAGGCTGAGCTTGTACAACAATTCAGTGAGATTATTGGGAATTTAAGTGACGTTAGTGGCCAGATGGCACATTTTATGAAGGATGTTTTACGTTAAAGAAGAAAAACGGGATGTCTCATAAACAATGGAGACATCCCGTTTTTTTATGAATTTATTGAATTGTTTTTAATAATTTTTCCGAAACGTAGAAATCAGTTCCGTTATAAATGTTAATTGTATCAAATGTTTGTGTTTTTATAGAAGCCTCGCCATTTGTAGTAACTTGCTCATAGATCGCAATATTTTTGTTGACTGGAATTGTAACTGTCAGTTGTCCCTTTTTAGCGATGTATTTAGGGTTTTCTACATCAGATACATCGATAGTAGTGGTAAAACCTTTTGCGTTTAAGGATTGAGTAGCAGGGACATATAAATCGTTTGTTAGTTTACCTAAATCAAAGTCCATAAACCTAGCCATAGCATGTGCCAAGTCTGTGTTTTCTACGAGTCCAGAAACCTTACTAGGACCGTAAGAGTAAAGGAATACATCCTCACCTGTATGTCCGCCCGTTGTAAAGCCAATATTAGCGCGATTTGCGAGCATTTTCACCATTTCACTACCTAGGTCTTCAGCAGATTTTAGTGTGCCAAGCTCATCCTCTGTTAAATTATCTAAACCGTAAAGTGTTGCCACTTCAACAAGGTTCGATTTATCTGTTTTTAATTTGCTAAGGGCACCTTCAATTGTCATCGTTGCTTTTTTCAATGGATCAATATAAGCAGAAACTGGAATACTAGAATACGTATTCGTTGTATTGGCATTCCCCATTGTAATCCCACTATTTCCGTGGTCTGTAACAGCAATAACCATTGTGTTTCCATCTTCTTTTGCAAAATCAATTGCTTCTTTGACTGCATCATCAAACGATAATATATCACTGATCATACCAATTGTGTCATTGGCGTGTGCTGCCCAATCGACTTTACTACCTTCTACAAATAAGAAGAAACCGTCTTTATCTTTTTGCAATGTATCAATCGCTTTATTTGTCATTTCAGCAAGTGTAGGCTCATTGACCGCTGTCGCCTTGCGGTCAAAATCGTAGGCAAGTGCACTTGGTGCAAAGCTTCCCCAAATTTTATCGGATTGGCTCTTGAACAGTTCATCTCGTGTTTGTACTAGATCGTACTTTTTGTCTTCAAGCACTGAAATTAAATTTTCGCCATCTTTACGAGCATTTTTTGTTGAACCGGGTGCTAATGATTCAAGTCCACCACCTAAAACAACGTCAATGTTTTGGTAAACTTGTTGCTCAGCGATGTCGCCATATTGGCTTCTGTTTTTTACATGCGCAGAAAAACCTGCTGGTGTTGCATGTTGAATTTCTGAAGTTGAAATAATACCAGTTGCTTTGCCTTTTTGTTTTGCTCCTTCTAAAACGTTCGCTACAGGTTTGAAAGCATCTTCTTTAGCAATCTGTTCAAGTCCTGGTGAGTTAATGAGTGAAGGTAAAACACCGACATATTTATCATTTGATTTATGGCCAGTTGCTAATGCTGTCGCTGCTGGTGCAGAGTCAGTAATCGCAGACTCAGCAGAATACGTACGCATAGCACCTGTTAAAATTTCATCCATAGCTAAGCTTTCACCTTTGTACCAGCGTGAAAGTGTGATGGCATTATTACTACTCCCATCCATGACAAGCATAATTACATTTGTTGGTTTTTTTATTTCCTGTGCTTTTACCTCAGGGTGGGAAATACTAAGTGATGAAAGCGTGATGGCACTTGCTAAAGCTAATGAACTCCATTTTTTTGAAAATTTCATAATTTACCTCCTCATATAATTGAAATCATAATAAGTGTAACGGAGGAATGTGAAGGTACTATTAAATGGAAATTAAACTATTTTGGTTTTATGTTAAAAATAGGTGGGAATTTGTTAAGGGTACTTTTATAGACTTTCGAAATTGATTTATCTTTTGGCTAAGATAGGCACGGTTTGTCCATCCTATATGAGTAGTATCTTTCATGAAATTTGAATTATACGCCTGGTCAGTGAATTCAGTGTTAGGAATATCTGAGTCTATAAGACCTGCATTATTTCTAATTAATATTTCTTTCAAAGAATCTATAGATAGGTAAGCATTGTAAACTACAAAATACGCAAGTGGCATTTGCATACCACATATCATAGGTAAAGTTATAATTATTTCCTTTATCTTCTACATATAGAAGCTGAGAGTCAATTATGTAGACAATTTGGATTCGTACATTGTAACAGCAACCACTTTTTGTTATAATGTAGTGTGTTGTGATGTTTCAAAGTTCGGGAGGTGCAGTAGATGCATACAGTAGTATTAGTTTCATTAATCGTCGTATCATTATCATTGATTGTCGTTGTATTGCTTCAATCAGGTAAAAGTGCAGGCTTGTCAGGTGCCATCTCGGGTGGGGCTGAGCAACTATTTGGAAAGCAAAAAGCACGTGGAATGGATTTAGTCCTTCACCGCGCGACAATTGTATTAGCAGTATTATTCTTCTTACTAGCAATCGCTATTACGAAAATCTAATAGTTGAAGATGTATCGCCTAACCGAGCATGGTTGGGCGTTTTCTTTTAACTTAATTCAATAATCTGACACAATTAAGCTGAGATGTAATTGATTTTGGTTATAATAGAGATAAGCTGATGATGAAGGAGGGTGTGTAATGAATAAATCATTATTGCAGCCATTTTTCTTTCAAGCAGGTTCACGTGCGGTTTTACTGTTACATGGCTTTACAGGCAGTTCTGCAGATGTGCGTATGCTTGGTCGATTTTTAGAGAAAAAAGGGTATACTACGTTAGCACCTCACTATAAAGGTCACGGTGTGGAACCAGAGGAACTCATTACAACAAGTCCAGCTGATTGGTGGAGGGACGTACAAGATGCGTACCAACAATTAAAAGATGCGGGCTATCAAGAAATTGCCGTAGCGGGACTGTCACTTGGCGGTGTAATGGCATTAAATGTCGCGGCAAATTATCCAGTCAAGGGCATTATCACGATGTGTGCGCCGATGACGATGCGTACAACAGATGTCATGTTTGAGGGCGTTCTGAAATATGCTCGAGATTATAAAAAATTTGAAGGCAAAGAAAAGTCGCAAATTGAAGCTGAAGTAGCTTTAATTGCGGAAAAAGGAATGCCTTCATTGCCACAGTTGCGTCAATTTATAGCACAGACACGCGAAGGAATTGATATGATCTATGCCCCAATTTTGGTCGTACAATCAACAAATGATGAGGTAATAGATACAGGTTCCGCTAATATTATATATAATGAAATAGAGTCACTTGAAAAGTATATCAAGTGGTATGAAAACTCGAAACACGTTATTACATTAGATCAAGAAAAAGATCAATTACATGAGGATATTTATCGTTTTTTAGAAAGCCTAAATTGGGTAGACTGAAGAATAACATATAGATTTTCAGTAAGAAGGAGGTAAAATATATGACAAACAATAAAGATTCACTCGAAAGTCGATTACTCGATTTTTTTGGTGAAGAGGAATATAGTCCGCTAACAGTTGGCGAAATCGAGGACGAATTTGGCTTTGAGGACGCGGATGAATTTAAAGAGTTAGTGAAAACACTGGTGCGTTTGGAAGGTCGAGGCTTGGTTGTTCGTTCTCGCTCGAACCGCTACGGCTTACCAGAACGTATGAATTTACTGCGAGGTAAATTTATAGGGCATGCAAAGGGCTTTGGTTTTGTGGCGCCTGATGTGGAAGGTATGGATGATGTATTTATTCCGCCGCATGAGGTAAATGGTGCCATTAATGGTGATACCGTATTGATTCGTGTATTGAAAGAATCATTTGGTGATCGCCGAGAAGGAACAGTGACGAAAGTTGTAGAGCGTGGTCAAACGAAATTTGTCGGCACTTTCCAAGCAAACCGTGGCTTTGGTTTCGTTGTATTAGATGATAAAAAATTGCCGATGGATATTTTCATCGCAAAGGGTGACACATTAGGCGCTGTTGATGGACATAAAGTAGTGGTGGAAATTTCTACATGGCCAGAAGATTTAAAATCAGCAACTGGCTATATTACTAAAATTTTAGGACATAAAAATGATCCGGGTGTAGATATCCTATCTATTTTATATAAACACGATATTCCACCAGAGTTTCCGGATGAAGTAATCTCAGCTGCGCAACAAGTGCCAGATGAAATTTCAGAAGCAGATTTGCAAGATCGCCGTGATTTACGTCACGAAACAATTGTGACGATTGACGGTGCAGATGCAAAAGACTTAGATGATGCAGTAACAGTCACTAAAAATGGAGATGGCACTTATAAACTTGGCGTACATATCGCAGATGTAAGTTACTATGTAACACAGGGCTCGGTCCTTGATATTGAAGCGTATGACCGTGCGACAAGTGTGTATTTAACTGACCGTGTGATTCCAATGATTCCACATCGACTATCAAACGGTATTTGCTCGTTAAATCCACAAGTAGATCGCTTAACATTATCATGTGAAATGATTATTGATGCAAACGGTAATGTCGTTTCCCATGAAATTTTCCAAAGTGTGATAAAAACAACTGAGCGTATGACGTATACAGATGTGTACAAAATTTTAGAAGAGCAAGACGAGGAGCTTATAGCCCGTTATAAGCCACTTGTGCCTATGTTCAAGGACATGGCAGATCTTTCTGCTATTTTGCGCCGTAAACGTACGTTGCGTGGTGCAATTGACTTTGATTTTAAAGAGTCAAAAGTACTTGTCGATGAAGACGGCTGGCCGGTTGATATTGAGATTCGTGAACGTACAGTGGCAGAGAAGTTAATTGAAGACTTCATGCTAGTGGCCAATGAAACAGTGGCAGAACATTTCCATTGGATGAACGTGCCATTTATTTATCGTATTCACGAAGATCCGAAGCCAGAAAAGTTACAACGCTTCTTTGAATTTGTTACGAACTTCGGTATTTTAATTAAAGGAACAGGCAATACGATACATCCAAAGGCGCTTCAAGATGTGTTAAAAGCAATTGAAGGTATGCCTGAAGAGCCAGTCATCTCTACGATGTTACTTCGCTCGATGCAACAGGCGAAGTATTATCCTGAAAGCATTGGTCACTTTGGTTTATCGACTGATTTCTATACACACTTTACATCGCCAATTCGTCGTTACCCTGACTTAATCGTCCACCGATTAATCCGCACGTATTTAGTGAATAAGGATACTTCGAAAGAAACGATTGCACAATGGAGCATGGCGATGGATGAAATTGCCGATCATACTTCTGAACGTGAACGTCGTGCAGTGGATGCAGAACGTGATACGGATGCACTGAAAAAAGCGCAATATATGTCTGATAAAATTGGTGAAGAGTTTGAAGGAATTGTCTCTTCAGTGACGAACTTCGGTATATTCATTGAGCTACCAAACACAATTGAAGGTCTTGTGCATATTAGCAATATGACAGATGACTATTATCGTTTTGATGATCGTCAAATGATTATGATTGGGGAACGTACAAATCGTCAATTCCGTATTGGTGATGAAGTGAAAGTGCGCGTAGCTAATGTTATTATAGAAGAATCATCGATCGATTTTGAAATCGTGGGCATGGTAACGTCTTATGGTCGCACACGTAAAGCTGCACCGACAGTTATTCATACACGTAAAAACTATAGCGATAGTAAAGGCGGCCGTGGCAGTCGTACGGAAAAATCTGGAGTTGGTAGAAGTCGCCGCACAGATGATAAAAAAGGTCCTAGTGAATCACCAAAAAGTGGGGAACGTCGTGAAAGTGCCCGCGATCCACGTGGTCGTCGCACAGATGGCTCGAGCCCAGGACCGAAAAAAGACGTAAAACAAAAACAAAAGTTTTACGAAAGCGTCGCAAAAAAAGGGAAAAAGAAAAAAACAAAACGTAAATAATTATGGAATGGGTAGGCTACGTCCTACCCAACCTTTGAGTAGAGGGTGAGCATAATGGCAAAAGGCGCAGGAAGAGTATTAGCACAAAACAAAAAAGCTGGACACGATTACTTTATTGAAGAAACAATCGAAGCGGGCATGGTCTTAACAGGTACAGAAATCAAGTCGATACGTACTGGTAAGGTTCAGCTAAAGGATTCGTACGTCCGAATTAGTAATGGTGAAGCATGGATTAGTAATATGCATGTCAGTCCTTTCGAACAAGGAAATCGTTTTAACCATGACCCACTAAGAGCTCGGAAATTATTGCTGCACAAAAAACAAATCGGCGAACTAGTTGGTGCTGTAAAACGTGACGGCTATACAATCATTCCATTAAAAATGTACATTAAAGACGGCTATGCGAAGTTACTAATTGGCGTCGGTAAAGGTAAAAAAGATTACGATAAACGTAATGATATGCGTAAAAAAGAAGCAAAACGCGAAATGGAACGTGTTTTCAAAGCAAAAAATCAAGTTTAATATGTATTCATTTTAATAGTAGAAAAAAGAGAACAGACCAACACAATTTGTGTTGGTCTGTTTTGGCTGTGATTATATATATATTGCTGCGATTGTTGAAAAAGGTGTTGAGTGCTGAAATCCCGCTGTTGACCGTTGAAATAAAACGTTGAGTGCTGAAATCCCACGGTCGAACGCTGAAAAATCAGCTATCACTTCTCTATTCCTGTTTGATAGTCACTTTTGGCTGCAACTCAACCACTTTTTTCCATGTTTTTACCAGAACGTAACGGGATTTCTTTTAAAAAGCAGGCAAGTACGACAGCGATAGCAGCCATAATGGCACCTACCAAGAAGGTAGTTGTGATTGAGTAACTTAAAGCTTCTTGAACTGTATCAAGCATTTTCGTAAAGAGTACTTGTGATTCTGGAGAAAGGCTCTTTAAGGCTGCTTCAATTTTAGGCTGATCTAAAAGGTTTTGCGGATTGTTAATTAGAGCGAGTTTCTCTGCTAATGCAGGGTCTGTAGATACAGGAATCGTCTGTTGTCCGTGGGCACCTGCTAATTCAGTCATTTTTTTAGCGATACTCGTACTCATAATACTTCCCATTACAGCAATCCCGATCGTGCCACCAAGATTACGGAAAAGTTGAGATGAAGCAGTTGCTACCCCGATTTGGTGCGGGGCCACTGCATTTTGTACGGTTAAAGTGAAGACGGGCATCGCCGTTCCAAGACCTAAACCAAGTACAATCAAATAGAGAATGAGCAGATAAATGGGCGTAGTAGGCGTCATGAAATACAGACAACTAATACCAATAGTCATGACCATCAATCCGATAATCCCCATTTTTTTATACTTGCCTGTTTTGGATATAAATTGCCCAGACAGAGCAGAGGTCACTAACATCGCAATTGACATAGGCATCGCCGCATAACCTGAATGGGTAGGAGAGATTCCTTTGACACCTTGTAAAAATAAAGGTACATAAATGATAGCGCCCATCATGCCGGCATTTAAAAAGAAACTGACTAAATTGGAAACTGTAAAAATGCTATTTTTAAATAAACCTAATGGTAATACCGGACTTTTCACTCTCATTTGAATCCATATAAAGATAAGCAAGGCAATGATAGTAACTGCAAACAGACCAAGTATTTGCCACGAGCCCCATGCATATTTGTTAGGCCCTTCACCTGCCAAAGATAAAGCTAAAAGCAATGGAACAATGGTTGAAGTAAGGAAAAGCGATCCCCAGTAATCGATGGATTCACCTTCGCGCTTTGTACCTTTAGGAAAATTGATGAAAATTAACATAAACGCAATAACACCAAGCGGTAAGAATGTCCAAAATACCCAACGCCAATCTAAATGATCGACAATATAGCCACCTAAAAGAGGACCAGCTACGCTCGAAATCCCAAATACTGCACTCAAAACGCCTGACCATTTCGCACGTTCTCGTGGTTCATATAGATCTCCAACAGCAGTGAAAACTGTGGACATGATAATCCCTGCTCCTGCCCCTTGAATCGCACGGAAAGAAATGAGCTGTATAATATCTGTTGCGAAACCAGATAAAATGGCACCAAGTGAAAATACACCAATCCCTAATAGGAGGAAGGTTCTTCGGCCGTAAATATCAGAAATTTTCCCCACTAATATGGAAGCCACCGTCGAAGTAAGCAGATAGATAGTGATGGCCCATGAATAATAATCCACACCACCGAGCTTAGCTATAATCCGTGGCATGGCAATGCCAATAATCGTCTGGTTGATGGCAGCAAAAAACAATGCTGTAATAATGGCGATCATGATCGTTAATTTCTTTTTATCTGTAAGATGAGTCATTCACTTTCCACCTCTTTCCCTGTAGCAATATTCGCCAATACATGCTGATAAATCCGTATCAAATGATTGATATCTTCTTCAGGTAAACTTGAAAAAAGTTGCTTCACGACATTCTTGTTCTCTATTATAAATTGCTGTAAAATTTCGCGTCCTTGATCTGTAATCTCCAAAAGAACAACTCTTCGGTCATTAACATCTCTACTTCTATGCGCATAACCACTAGATATTAATTTATCGGAGAGGCTCGTTACTGCTCCTGGTGTAATACGCAAACGCTCTGCCAAGGTAGAGGCATTTTGAGGCCCATTTACTGCTAGACTTCGTAAAATCGTTGCTTGTGAACCAGAAACAAGTCGATCTAATCGTTTCTGCCATTCTACAGATACATTTCTCTGAAACTCCATGTACAGTTCTTCAAATTCTATTGAGTTACTCATGTATTTATTATTCCCCCATTTTTTTAGTAATGAATAATACTACATCCTATGAATTGTTTACCACCTATAATATTCCATAAGTGTATAGGTTATTTCTGGTTTTTGTCAAATAAATAAATATATGGATCATTACCGTAACTTGAGGGTGATTTCCGTTCCGGCTAGGCGCTTTCCGGGGGGCGTCCGATGAGCCGCTTCATTCGCTAAGCTCACTCCAATCAATCGGCATTCTAAAATCAATACGCTTTTTAATCAAATGTCATCCCCGAATTTTGGTGATGAGCCGAATATATGGTTTATCTCTTTTGTTTTGGGTGAATTTCTGCCCAGCCTTGACTCCAATCAACAGCAACCTAGGTACTTTAATCAAATACCATTACTAATTGTTGGTGATTAATCCAAAAAATTGAGTGTTAAAAAGGTGTAAGGTTACGAAAATATTCTGGTGGTGGGGAAATTGAGTGTGGTGTAAATAGGCGCTATTAAACTGAAGAGAAGTGGCGGGCATCTTAGAGGTTATCTATAAATAACTTTATGGATAGGAAAAAATTAATTAATAGTGACATCCAAACTGCCAAAAACAACCGAAAAACATCTAAAAAGGTACAGAAATATCTCAATATAGAGCCGATTTCACGTCTTAGATTGCGCTTCGGAAATGATGTATAGGTCAATAGACTTGGATTTTTTTTTGTTAATTATCATTTTAATGAGCTGATTTCGCTCGAAAAAACATTCTTTTTTTACTTTTTGTATACACTTTTTTTAGCATCTGTTTCGTATACGGTTGCTCTATTGACATGGTGATTTGTCATCTGTTTTCCTGAAAACAGCATCTGGGTTTCCATATATTTTGAGTAAATAGTAGGGAACATCAAGCTGTCTATTTATAAAAGAGATGTGAAAGTGCTGTGCAAAAAATCTTTTGAAAACAATTTTAAATGCTTGTATATCAAGGTTTCAAAGTGTGTTTATATGATGAATTGCCTTGCTATCCTTTTAAAGAATTAGAGTAGCAAAAAATCAGCTTCGAATTTAAATGAATAAACGTTCTTTGTTGATCTTTCTTAAAGTTCTATTTTTTACATCGGAATTAATTATATTCATTTTCGTTTTAACACAGGGAAATTCTAATAGTGACTTTAACAAACTCGGATTTATTCAAACTGTCGATTTCGATATACAACATATTTTTAAATAAGCGCCATTTCAGGTCTTTAGTCCTCTTTTGTCACATATTTATAATTAAGTCGTATATCGATTTTGACAAATGAGCTTTTAGGTGTTTAAAAAAAATTGATGTTCAGTATTCTCTGTGAAAAATGAATGCACTCTACGATTTTGACCTACTCAGAATTCATGTAAATGTTTTGCACGGACAGATTTGGATATAGAGCAGATTTTTTTGTTGGAGTTCAAGTTGTATGTTACTAATTTTTTGTTTTGAAAGATCGGTGTACTTGAAGTATAAGCAGTATTGTTTTATAATGAGTTATAGTCATTGCCAGATTACATGGAAGTGTCACACTTGCTTCCACCGTACTAGAAGAAATTCTAGCTCTTTGTTTGAACGAGGCCATGTTGCTTCGTATCATATAATCAAGGGGACGTTACGGATTCGACAGGGATGGTTCAAGCTTTGGTCGCGCGTCGGAGGTCTCGGCTCCGTCATCAACGGAAGTTATATAATAACTGGCAAACAACAAAACTTAGCTTTCGCAGCGTAAGCTCGTAAGCGCTCTGCCTATGCATCGCCCATGTGCATAACGTAGGGCCCAACTTTAGTGGGATACGGTCGTTGGTACCACCTGAGTCAACGGCAAGAGATTTCCAGGTTAGCGTACAGGACGCCTGTTTGTCGGCATAATGCTACGTGAATTGCGAATAGGCAAACTACACGCGTAGAAGCTAAAGTATTGGAGTCTTTGGACGCGGGTTCGACTCCCGCCGTCTCCATAATACGAGTTCATTGAGTTTCAATGAACGTCAAAACCCTTGTATATCAAGGGTTTTTTATTTTGCCTATATCATGTAATGGCATTAACACGTATTTAAACGTAGTCAAAGTCGTATTCATTCGTATTCATTTTCAAGTTTAAATATTAAGGTACTTTTCAAACTTTTGAATAGCTTCTTCTTTTGCTTTTTGAGTTACGTGTGCATAGATGTTCATTGTAGTTTGTACATCTGTATGCCCTAAACGATCTTGTACTTCTTTAATGCTTGCGCCAGCTTCAAACAACAAGCTACAGTGAGTGTGTCTTAAACCATGCGTTGTGATTTTCTCTAACTTGTACTTTTCTTGTACCTGCACAATCCATTTTCGTGTTTTCGTTGGTTGCAAGAAAGTATTCGTCTCATTATTAAATACGAGTTGTCTAGACTTTAATGTATTGTAGCCGAGTATTAAGTAATCCTGCTTTTGTTTCTTCTTCCATTCTTGTAAGATTCTAGTTGAATTCTCGTCCATCTTAATTGTGCGAGCTATTCCTGTTTTTGTCGATTTAATATATAGACGGTTATTTGTACCGCGCGACAATGCTTTGTTAATGCGTATTTCGTTTGTTTTAAAGTTAACGTCATTCCATGTTAAGGCTAGTGCTTCACCTTTACGCATTCCGCTGAATGCAAGAAGCCTAAAAAGTGCATAGGCTTTAAAATTATCCTCTTTTTCCAGACACTTTAGAAATTGGATGAGCTGCTCTTTTGTATAGAAGTTTTCCTGTGCTTCCTCTTGCTCAATATCCTCTTTTTTAGCTGCAGGCATGTCTACTAATGTGAAAGGATTTAATTGAATGTAGCCACGCTTTACTGCAAAATCTAACACTTTAGCTGCGTAGGATTTGACAGCACGATACTTTTTTAATTTACCGTACCATTCATTTACATGACGCTGGCATACTTCCACATTTATTTTTTCAATCTTGTAAGCACCCATAGCAGGTAAGACATGATTTTTAAATATGCCTGACGTTTTAACAAAGGTGCTTTCCTCAACCGTATTCTGATATTGCTCAATCCACAGGTTATACACATCAAGGTATGTTTCAGCAGTAGTTTTTCGGAACGTACCATTTTCAATTTCTAAACGAAGACGGGAAAGTGCAAGCTGTGCCTCTTTTTTGGTTTTAAAGCCCCGTCTTGTAGTTCTTTGTTCTTTTCCTGTTAGTGGATCTACACCAACATAGATTTGGAATTGGTATCGTTTTTCACCATTTTGTAGTGAATAGTTTTTTATTGCTGCCATAATTACTCCTCCTAGACGCTTGCGGGGGCAAGATAAGAGTGAATATTATGTTATTAAATGAAATCGATTTCTTTTAGTGATTCATTAACCTCGTTAGATTTTCTTTGTATTTCCTCTGAGATTATTTTTTCCAGTTCAATTTTACGAGTAAGTAAATTAGAAATAAATTTTTTATCTTCGATAATTCTATTTTCGAATGATGAAATCAACTCTGAAAGAGATTCTTTATTATTTATCATATCAACCGCTTGAATGAATTTAAGTTTATTAGTAGAAGGCTTTTCTTTTTCCTGTACATTTTTTTCTACTTTTCTGTCTGGAGCGTTAATTATCTCTTTCTGTAAACGAAGAAGATGTAATTGTGCAGATTGAATACTAGTGACGCAGGTACCAATAAGTGGAATCATGTTAACGTATTCAAAAGCAGCTTTCTCTAGGGGTGTCTGTATATCGACATAACCTAAAGCGCTCATAAGTGAGTTGTATATTTCTTTATAAACTGACATATCACCATTTGCTAATCCATTTGAGACACTTTTTATAAAAGATATACTAGGATTATATCTATTGTTTTCAACATCACTTAAATAAGTTCTTGATACACCAGCCTTTTTAGCTAAAGCTATTTGAGTGATTTTTTTACTTTTTCTTATGTTTTTTAGTGTGGTGCCTAGATCATTTTTCATTTAATCACATCCTCTGTTACTTATTATAATAAATTAAAATGACGGAAATACAAGTATTTATATGTTGACTTAATGACGGAAATACCTTACAATTTGATTTACTGAAGCAAAGTGAGGGAACGAAATGAATTTTTGTGGTAAAACAATTGGACTTATTATTAAAGAAAGAAGAATAGAAAGAGGGATTAAACAATTTGAATTAGCTAAAAAAATTGGTGTTTCGAGAACTTATTTATCTGATATAGAAAATAATAGATATTTGCCGGGTGCAAAATTATTATCCAAAATAAATGAAGAGTTACATTTTATTTTTTTAATCAAAAATGACGGAAATACAATTCGTTTTAAGGGGGGTGAACATTATTCGAATTGAATTTGATACCCCAGAAGGTCTCGAGGCACAAATCAGACTAGTTGTACTTACAGCTACTAAAGAAGCAATTGAACAAAGTCAAAAACAGTTAACTTCTAAGGAGTATTTTACAATTAAAGAGGCATGCGAGTATATCAACGTTAGTTTCGCTACGTTTTCTAAATTCCGAACTCTCGGTTTACATGTGATTGAAATTGACGGTGTAAAGAGAGTGAATAAAAAAGTAATTAATGAATTTCTTGAAAACCATTCATTTTAAATAATATAGCTTGTGGGGGCAAGAAATAATTTAGGATATTTAAGATAGAGAGAAGTGGAAAAGTGGAAAAACAAAATCAAGAACATCCCAATGAGGAATATAAATCCGCTTTGCCTAATATAAAAGTTGATACATATCATGAAATGCCGATGGAATTACAGAATCTCAAGCAGTGGATAGTATGGAGATTTGAAAAGGAAAAGGGAAGAGATAAGCCTACAAAGGTACCGTATCAAATCAATGGATTAAAAGCCTCATCAAATAATTCTAATACTTGGAGTACGTTTGAAGAAGTTATAAATGCAGTTCGTTCAAAGGAATATGGGTTCGATGGAATCGGATTTATGTTTGCTAAAGATGATAATTATATAGGAATAGATATAGATAATTGTTACTCAGAAGGAGAATTTAATCAAATAGCAAATGATTTAATGGAGTTATTAGATTCATATAGTGAATTTTCCCCTTCGGGTACAGGAATTCATATCATTGTAAAAGGACAATTACCTGAATATATTACCGGGACGGGTAAAAAATCTGCTAAGTATGGTTTAGAGATCTACTCTCACGGTAGGTTTTTTACTTGTACAGGTAATAGAGAAAATGAAAATGAAATACTGGAACGAACGGATGAAATTGAAGAAGTATTTGAAAAATATTTTAACCGCGAAGAACTGGCAACTTACACGAGTACAGAATTTAATACAGAACCAATAAATTTAGAAGAAGATAGCATAACGTGGAAAAAGATGTTTGCAGATAAGAAAAATGGTTCAGATATTCAAGCTATGTATATAGGAAAGTTAGTTAGGGATAACGATCATTCGTCTACAGATTTTTATTTGTGTAGCGAACTTGCATTTTATTGTGATAAAGATTTCATCAAAATGGATAGGATGTTTAGAAATAGTGGTCTGTATCGTGATAAGTGGGATGAACGTAGGGGATCTATGTTATACGGTGAAATGACACTTTTAAAAGCTGCTGTAAGTAAGAAAAAAACAATTTCAGATTACAAAAAAGAAGAGAACGATTTCCATTTGATTATGAATGTAAAGGATTCTCCAAGCGTTGACCTTCAAAAAGTATTAATTGAAAGACGTTTAAGAGAGTTAGAAATTGCAATAGCAGCATGGGAAGAAGCGAATGGGAAAGGAAAGAAGCCAAGTACAATTTCACCTATCCGATGCGCAATCGTGCTACAAGAATATATTTCATTTGTATTGTTTGATTTAGAAGAAAATACAAGGCTCGCTAAATATCAACCAAAAGAAGGAACGTACACAAATAATACAACACTAATCAAGCGTGTGATTAGCTGGTTAGAGCCTTCTTTTAATGAAGCAAAGGCGAATGAAGTAATCTACCACTTAACCAACCAAGCACAGGTTAAAGAACGAACAGCGAGTAGATTTTTGATACCAGTTAAAAATGGTGTATTTAACCTAAAAACAAAAACATTGGAGCCGTTTAGTGCAAAATATGTTTTTACATCAAAAATCGCAACTTCTTATGTTCCAAATGTGGTTAATCCTACGACTAATGGTTGGGATGTAGAAAGTTGGTTAGATTCCATAGCTTGCGGTGATGCAGAAATTGTCAACCTATTATGGCAAGTTATAAATGATTCATTGAACGGAAATTACACTCGGAAAAAATCTATTTTCTTGTTAGGTGAAGGGAACAATGGTAAAGGGACGTTCCAAGAACTTATCACAAATTTAATTGGGGTACAGAATATCGCTTCGTTAAAAGTAAATGAATTTGATGAACGTTTTAAGTTGAGTTTGTTGGAAGGGAGAACAGCGGTTATTGGTGATGATGTACCAGCAAACGTTTATATCGATGATTCATCCAATTTTAATAGTGTAGTTACAGGAGATCGCGTAATTGTTGAACAGAAAAACAAACCTATCTACAGTACAGTTTTTCGTTGCAGCGTTATCCAATCGACTAACGGTATGCCAAAATTTAAAAATAAAACAAACGGTACTGTTAGACGTATTGTGATAGTTCCGTTTAATGCAGATTTTAATGGGGCAATTGAAAACTTCAAAATTAAAGATGAATACATCAAACATGAGGAAGTTTTGCAATACGTTCTCCATAAGGCAATAAACATGGATTTTGAGAAATTCGATATTCCATCTGTATCAAAAATTGAACTTGAAGAATTTAAACAGGACAACGATCCAATTTTAGACTTCAAAATAAATGTATTCGATAGATGGGATTTAAAAGAAATTCCCAAGTACGTTGTTTATGGGATGTATAAGAGCTTTTGCGATGAAAATGGCTATAGATTCATTTCAGATAGAAAATTCCATAGGCAATTTAAAGCGCAACTACCAGATGAATGGATTGATGGATTAAAGCGTTTCGAATGGATTGAGTTAAATGGGATTGGAGATTTAGACCGTTTAGGTATTGGGTTTCCAGATAAAAGTAAACCGCAAAGCACCTATAAAAGTGAAAAGTTAAAAATTGTCTAGTTGGAATTTGTAATTGTAATTGAAATGTGTAATCGAAAAAAACTTTTCAATTACAGTCATATTCCACGTGGCTGTAAGGTTCGAAGTGATTTGTAATCCTGTAATCGTAATTCTATTAACTTTTAAAAAAATATAAATATCATCCTTAATATTTGTTTCTATTAAATTTAAAAAAGAAGTGAGAAATACGATTACAATAACAAAAAACGATCAAACCCTTGATATTAAAGGATTATTTATGTAATCCGAAAAAGTAGTTCGATTACAAATACAGTTAAATTCAATTACAAAGGGTAGCGTAATAGTATCAATTGTGGAAGGCTGAAAGGTGGTGAACTAATGACATATAAAAAATGGATGAAACAATTTAAGGACTGTAATAATCCTGAGGGGGATTTATCAAGAGACATAATGCAAGATGAAAATTTTCCGAACAGTAAGCAGTTCCATCCGAATTATGAATATTTAATAGCGCGGGCATGTGAAAAAGTAATGGGGATTTTTGATGAAACTTGGCTGGAATACTTAAAGAGTTCTGGAGAGAGAATTTATTGGGATTAAAAGTAGCTAGTATATAAACTTTCGAAGTAAATCATTAAGTCACTTCATAACGATGTGGCTTTTTATTATGATAATTATTTGACCTATTATTAGTTTAGAAAATCGAAAAAATATTATTATGCGAGGTGAGAGGATGAAAAAGAGTTGTTCATATTGTGGGCGCATTCACGAACGTTCTCACACATGCAGCAGTAAACCGAAGAAAGTAAAACAGGTTACATATATAGATAGGTTCAGACGGGCGAGAGCATGGAGAAACAAGAGCCTATACATTCGAGAGCGTGACAGTAACCTATGTCAAATATGTTTACGCATGAGATACAACACGACACAACAATATACATTCGATGGGTTAGAAGTACACCACATACAAGCGCTGGCACAAGCATGGGACAGGCGACTGGATGATGACAACCTATTGACCTTATGTCGTGACCATCATGAGCAAGCAGAGAGTGGAGAGATACCACAATGGGAATTAGAAGCTATAGCACATGAGAACAATGAGAAATATAAATTGTGAGCAAGGCATCCCCCGGGGTTAGAAATTAATTTTCTGACAAAGGAGGGCGACCGACTGCCCCTATGTATTTTGAAAATATTCCCTAAATGAACATTTAATAAAGTAAGATAGATAGTATTGGTAAAGGGGGGTTTTTATGATTTTTGATTTGCAGATGGATAAGGATTTCTTTAAAGAACATATTTATTGTTATTATTGTGAACGAAATTGTGAAAATGAGTGGTTTGAACTTACCGAGTATGAAGCTAAAGAAAAAAATACACCTTACTTTGGCGTTACTGATTATAAATATGAGCTCAAAAGGTTAGCACCTCGTAAAATGGAAGAGTATTTTGAAATGGATTTTCCGCCAAACATTAGGTTAAGTATATGTGTGTGCAAAGAATGTGGTGGATATTGGATTTGGGAAAATAACAATATTATCAGTACTCAATATGTAAAAGTAAATAACCCACATTTAGAATTACCTTCAATATCAAAGGAACTTTACAATGATGCAAGGAAAATATATAAATTAACACCTAGAGCAGCTGCACCTTTATTACGATTAGCTATACAAGAGTTATTAGTTCATTTGAACTTAGATATACATAAAGGGACCTTAGCGTCAATGATTGTGGAACTCTCAGAAAAGCAACGAGCAGGATTAATAGATTGTCCTCAATATATAATAGATGGCTTATTAAAAACGTGTGTGTTAGAAAATGATGGTTTCGCTAGTGGAGAAGTTAATATATATGAGAATGAAGAAAATATAATAATATTATTTGAATTGATAAACGAAATTGCAGCAGAGCTAATTGAAAGAAAGAGAAGAGTAGAAGAATTTACAAAGAGATTAGTGAATAAATAACAGTTCTATAAAACCACCGTTTTAAAGACATTTATTTATTGAAATATTTAAAAGTATTTATATACGGTTAATGATTGTTTTTTGTCTATAAAGTCGTCTGTAATTATTTTTATATAAAACGTATGAGAAATAGAAAGAGGTTCATAAAATGGTACGAGTAAAAGGGTATTGTGGCGTTAGAACAGAGGTACAAAATTTAGATGTGCAGGAACAAGCGATTAAGAAGTATGCTGACAAGTCCTCTAGATCGAAAAGATATCAAGTAGAGCAAATGAAAGAGCAGAATTAAACAATGCAATTAAAGCAGCTTTAAAAGGAGATTTATTTGTCTTGTATAAATTAGACCGATTAGCTAGAAGTACGAAAGAGCTGTATGAAATCACTGAAATGTTAAAAGAACAAGAAATAGACTTTGTCCCCAAGCTTTTAAATAGAAATGATATTTGTAATACTTTATGCTATATTAACAACCTGGATTAAAGTGTAGTTTTATGATGTAGTTAAAAAAGTCAATTAGTTAAGTAGCTAAGAGCTTTTTTATTAAAAAATACGACACTTCAAAAATACGAACGTAAATTCTATAATATAGATATGTTATCATTAAAAAATGATTTATTAGAATAAAAAATATTATAACTTATCTAATATTAGGTTAACAGAAGAAAATGGAGGAATAAAATGAGTATAACAAGGGAAATTTTAGAAAAAATTTTTAGGGATCCTAAGACTAAGTATGAATTACTAGAATTTGAAGATTTGGGTCAAGACATAAGTGTAATTTTAGATATATTCCCAAAAACAGTAACTACGGGTAAAGACGCAGGTAAAACAAAATATTTTATAAAGAGCTTTGTACCATTTTCATCAGGAAAACAAGAAATACAAGTATATGATCCAAACGGCAAATCTAATCCAGAAGAAATAGTAAGACAACTTTGGCTATATAAACTAATCAATTTGTATGAGTACAAAATTGACGAAATAGAAGTAGAAAAAAGCGTTCATTTTGGTACTGAAGTAAATACTAAAGCTGCTGATATTGTTGTATATACAAATAATAAAAAACAAACTCCTAAGATTATTATTGAAGTAAAAAAACCAAAACGTAAGGATGGCATAGAACAGTTAAAAAGCTATTTAAATGCTGAAGGTTCTCCTATTGGGTTATGGTCAAATGGTAGTGAGCGAATTATATTATTCAGGCCCTACCCTGCTGATTTTGATGACACTTTAACAGATATCCCTAAAAGAGGTCAAAGTCCAGAAGATGTATTGAATAAGAAAAAGACTTTAAGTGACTTAAGAGAGAACTTTAACTTTAAAAAAATTATTCAAGATTTAGAAGAACTTGTATTAGCGGATAGTGGGAAAGATGAATTTAATGAGATTTTCAAATTAATTTTTTCTAAGATTTGGGATGAAAAAGAAGCAGCTTCGAATAGGAAAAATAATGAAGTTGAATTTTCTAAAGCATTAGATCCGGAAATTACTTATGAAAGAATTAATGGCTTATTTAAAAAAGCTTGTAATGAATGGCCAGGGATTTTTAAAGATACAGATAATATAGAACTTACTAAAAAACACTTGCAAGTTTGTATTGCACCAATTGAAAATCTACGCTTAATGGGTTCCAACCTTAGAATTATGGATGATGCATTTGAATATTTACTACCTACAGAATCAAAGAAAAAGAAAGGACAATTTTTTACTCCGAGACACGTTATTGAAATGTGTGTAAGAATGATAAATCCTACGAAAAAAGAATTTGTAATGGACCCTTCTTGTGGTTCAGCTGGTTTTTTATTACACGCAATGGAATGGTGTTACCCAGCAAAAGATGAAGCAACGCAAGAGTTAAGAAAACATAGATATGCTGGAAAATATTTATGGGGCATTGACTTTGAAGAAAGAGCAGCAAAAACTTCAAGAGCCTTGATGTTAATTGCAGGAGATGGACACACTAATATATTTGGTCCAGATGTAAGTAGTCTAGATCCCAAAAGTTGGTATGAAACTACATCCGGTCAAAAATTATTAAATAAACTATATGAAATGAAACTTCTAAGAAATGAAATAGCTAAAGAAGATGAAGATAAATTATTAATAGATGATGATTTAGCTTGGAAGTATTACTCGGATTTAAAATTTGACGTTATTTTAGCTAATCCGCCTTTTGCTGGTGAAATTAAAGAAAAAAAATTATTAGCAAATTATGATATTGCAAAACCTGCTTTAAAAAGAGCAAAAAAAGGTGTTGCCAAAGAAGAACGTGATGTTTTATTTATCGAGAGAATAATTAGTTTCTTGAAGCCTGGTGGAAGAGCCGCTATTGTTCTACCTCAAGGGAAATTCAATAATTCTTCATTAGGAATGGTGAGAGAGTGGATTTTAAAAAGAGCTAAATTACTTGGTGTAATAGGTTTACACCAAAACACATTCAAACCTCATACGGGTACAAAAACATCTGTTTTAATCTTACAAAAATATACTGATAAAGAATTAGAACACATTCAATTATTAAAAGAAGAACTAGCAGAAAAATCGCCAGATTTTGAACAAGAAATTAATGATCTTTTAGAAGAATTCAAATATGAGTTTGATATTCCTGAAGAAGAAATTCCTGAAAAAATCTTAGAAATATTTGTTGAAAACTATCAAGAAGCTGAGTTTAATGATGATTTTGAAAATACATCTGAAAATAGCCCTGAGGGCGATGAAGAAGGAGAAGAATTTGTTGAAGATGATTCTGTAGAAGATTTAGTTGAAGAAGCAAATCAAAAATTATTGTCGTTAACTGAAGAACTAGATCAAGAAAAACAGAAACTAGAAAGTTTTGAAATTGAACTACTTGATTTAGAAATAGGTTTTGATAAAGAAATTGATAGTATTACAAATAACTGGAAAGGTACGAAAAAAGCCTTAAATGATGAATTAAGACCACTTAAAGCAAGAAAAAAAGAAGAAATAAAAGCTCTTAAAGGCAAGCAAAAAGAAGAAACAAAAGTTATTAAAACAAATATTAAATCTTTAGAGAAATTAATTCCAGAAGTAGAGGAAGAACTTAATTTATTAACTAATAAAGGGAAACTGAAGTTGTTAGTAAATGACAGTGAATTGTTAGGAACTTTAAAAGAACGTTGGATTGAAAAAGAATTTTCAAAAGAAATGGATTATCCTGTATTTATGGCTGTGTCAGAGTACGGTGGTAAAAATAACTCTGGTGATTACGATTATCTTACTGATGAAAATGGTAACTATATTGAAGATGCTACTGGTCAACCAATAATTAAACAAGATCTGGTTAATTTAAATCTTGGAATAGAAGAATTAAATAAAATAGAGGAATTACCAGAGGAAGAACTTTGTATAGCAGAAGCTTTTATAAAGTTTGCTAAAAAGTATGATTTAGATTTTTGGAGGGAAGATTAGTGGCTATTTGGAATGAAATTCAACATTCTTCTATAAATGTCAGATCTCGTTTTGATAGTGAGTTTTTCCTTCCGGAATATGTTAAAGGACAAGATATCTTAGAAAAAAAGGCTAATAATGTAAGGTTGACTGATTTATTTTGGGTCTCAGATGGAAATCACTTAGAAATATCAAAATATTTTTCTGATAACCCTGAATTAATCCCATATTATCGTGGAAAAGATATCAATGATTTCTTTTTAGAAAATGCAACACCTATTCGAATTCCAGGAAATATTTATAATTCTAAAATGATGGAAAGATCACATTTTAATTATGGAGATGTTTTATTATCAATAGTTGGAACAATCGGTAGTTTATCAATAGTAACAGAAGAGATTGGGGATGCAACAGGTAGTTGTAAAATTGCTATCCTTAGAAGTAAAGGGATAGTTTCCCCATTCTACTTAGCAGCATTTTTATTAAGTAAATATGGTCAAATTCAAATTAAACGTAATACTCGGGGTGCAGTCCAAATGGGACTGATTTTAAAAGACTTTGTTAATATAAGAGTACCAATTATTCCCAAAGAGGATCAAGATGTTATTGATAACTTTATAACAGTAGCAATACAAAAAAATAAAAATAGTAAAGCACTCTATCAAAAAGCAGAAAAATTATTTGAAGAAGAAGTTCAATTTAATAAACTAGATTTAACAAAGCCCAAATCATTTGAAAGTAACTATAGCACTGTAGTTAACGGAAAAAGAATTGATGCTGATTACTTCTTACCCCATTTTCAAACACTATCTGAACAATTAAGCACACTTAATACAAAACCATTAGGGAAAATAGTGAATTTTAAAAAAGGTGTAGAAGTGGGTAGCAAATTTTATCGTGAAAAAGGTGTGTTATTTATTCGCGTTAGTAATTTAAAAAAAGAAGGTATTTTCACAACAAATTCTGATAAATATATTTCAGAAAACTTATATGAAAAATTAAATTCTTTTACAGCTAAACCAGGTGAAATATTACTTACTAAAGACGGAACTATTGGTACAGCTTATGTAGTTGACGAAAAAATAGAGGGTATTATTTCTAGTGGTATTATGAAACTAAGTTTAAAAGATCCTACGATTAACCAGGAATACCTTGGTTTGGTTATAAATTCTAAAATTTGTAAACTGCAAATAGAGCAAGCTTCTTCAGGAGCATTGATTCAACACTGGAAACCAAGTGATATTGCGAAATTAAAAATACCAATTTTAACTGTTGAAAAAATGCAATCGTTATCTGAATTGGTAGTAGAATCAAAGAGTGAAATGCGAGAGGCTAAAGCTCTTCTAGAAAAAGCTAAAACCTATATAGAAAAATTAATAGAGAAATAAAGTAGTTATTCTGTTGAGTGGCGTCACCACTTAGTGGGGTGTTTTCTCAAAAATTGTTGTTTCTACGAGCTAAGATTAAACCAAAAAACAGGCTTGATCTATAATGAACTGTCCCGTAAAAGTTAGACACCAATCTAACTTTTACGGTTTTTTTATGGCAAAAGTAAGGGTGAACAATGTATTCAAGCAGTTCAACGATACTTAAATGGAAATGAATATATGATTGAAATCGCGAAAGATAACGGAGTGAAAGATCGGGTTGTAAGTGAATGGGTTCGCCGCTATCAAAAAAATGGTGTAGAGACTTTCTTAAAGTCCTATACATAATACTCCCTAGTGGAAGAAACGTTGATAAAGCAACCAACTACACGTATAGAAGCTGGCGTATTGGAGCTTCTGTACGCGGGTTCAACCTCTGGGTCACTTTTTAATAATCATGGATTAGAATAATAAATAAAAGAAGCTAATGTTTTAATAATCAGTAGCTTCTTAAAAAATATTAAGTTATATTGCTATACTTATTTAAAATGACTTTTTGAAATTGCCCCCAACAACGCTTATTTTAACTAAATCGTAGTCAAACCCGTATTCAATATATTTATAAAATCACTATAAACCATTGAAAACATTGAAATTATTGCGTTTTTTGAGGCGGTTGGTTCGACTCCCGCCGTCTCCATACAGTGAAGTGTACTGAATTTCATGGAGTGCCTGTGATGTAAAGCATAAATTTTCTATTAGTAATACCTAAAACAATTTGGGCATGTTCCAAAAAAAAGATTGTTTTATATTAATGGGATGGGGAAGATGACTAAATTAGTTAAGTATACCTTAGTGAGTATTCTTCAAGGGTATTTGGCAGAGTTAAATGGAGAGGGAAGAAATAGTTATTATTTAGACAGCGAGTGATGAATAGGAAAACAGGTTTTTAGCTGTTCACTAATGCGGCGAAGTATAAACACAAGAAGGAAGAAATATGCCAAAACAAGAGCAACGTCCCGTCTGCTATAATTACATCGAATTTGAGGATGGTGTCGCTTACTGTTTCATGTGCGATGAGGTTTTCCATGAAACAGGTGATGGGCTCGAAAGTGATTTACTTGGCGGGATTCATAAACAGCCATAATACAAGCCGCGCAATTAGGTTGCGCGGCTTAATTAGTCTATATTTCACGAAGGCTCGTGCCACAATAAAACGGATAACAGGGAAGTTATTTCACTGCGCATTTGTATTTGCACTCAGGCAAAATACTACAGCCTTTTCTGATTAAGACTTTGATAGCTCGATAAAGCCTTTTCCAAACACATCTCGTACATCATGGATGGCAATAAAGGCATCCTTATCTACCGCTTTTACGATATTTTTTAGCTTAATGACTTCTTGACTGCTAATAATGATGTATAAAATTTCCTTTTGTTCTTTCGTATAATAGCCGTGCCCAGATAGTACAGTTACACCACGATTTATTTTATAGCTTACTTGATCTGCGATGGCATTCGGATTTTTTGAAATGATTGTCACTGCTTTTTGAGGGTTCACACCTTCAATTACGAATTCCATAACCTTTGTTCCAATGTAAAGCATCATAATCGTAAGCATGAGTGCTTCTGCGCCGATAATGAAATAGGATGAAAATGCGACGATTAAATCGAAAAATAGCAGCGCGTAGCTAATGTTCCAGCCTAGGAATTTATTTGCTATTCTCGCTAAAATGGTCGTGCCAGCAGTTGTACCACCGACGCGAATAATTAATCCAATCCCAACCCCAACAAAAACTCCACCAAAAATAGCATTAATCATAATTTCATCGGATTGAATGGACCAAGATTCTGTTAAATGTAAGAATATTGAATTGAAGATAACGGCGATAATTGTATAAATGGTCGTTTGCCTATTGAGGAATCGATAGCCGATAATTAATAGGCCAGTATTGATTACCAAGCTGACAATACTAGGGGACCATCCCATTACATAATAAAGAATAATTGTTACACCTGTTACACCGCCTTCACCTAGATCGTTTGGAATAACGAATAAGTTGATAGCAAGTGCAAAGAGGAATGCCCCAATCATCATAATAAAAATATCAATTGCAAATTTTTTCATTTTTCACACCGCCATTTGTAACTAAAATTTTCTAGTAGTCAATACTATTTCTATAGTGTTGCTATGGAATTGAATAACGCCAACAGCTTTTTTGTGTAATTTACATGTGCCAGCATAGAAACTTCTTAGCTAACTTTCCATAAGACATTATTCCATAGTTCTTGTAAATTAGCCAAACCGATTGATTCATGTACCGAATTTTTTAAGATTCCGCCTGTCATTTGTCCATTTACTTCAAACTTTTACGTTGAGGGTTCGGTTTCTCTCATTGATAGGATGTGCGTATGCGTAGACAGTTTTCCCATTTCGTCAGCCATGAATCCGCGATTTTTATCATTTTATCAAATCGTTGGTTCAATTTTGCTGCTCTTGCTTTATTTCTTGTAACAATTCAATAATAAGTTTTTCGTTTGAGTTCTTCAATTTAGTTTACCTCTTAGTTTATAATATTTCTATCTGTAAGCAAAACAAAAAATTTAAAGAAATATCACTTGAACAAATTGAATTAAAAGATAAAGTAGTAGAATTTTGCGAGAAACGAGTTAAGGAAGAGCACGGTGAATATAGTAGCTTACAAAGTTATTTTCTATAAGAAATGGCTAGGCAAATTAGAGATTTCACAAATGAGTTGGGGCAACCAAGTGTGCCCCAGAAGCTTCAATGTCTCCATAAATAAGCAAAGCCTCGATTCATTTGTGAATCGAGGCTTTTTATAAATGAAAAAAAGTATACGTTTTTTAGTAATGTCTAGGCATTCGCGCCACTCACAAGAGGCTGCTTTGTTTTATTTTAACTCCTGAGCTTGTTTTCCCATAAATGCTTCGGCAAGCGGATAAAATGAAGTGACGTCATCAGAATGTAGTTCAATACCTTGAAGGAGCTCTGGAGTATCTAGATTAATTTCTCGATCAGCTGCAATGACATGCTCTTTCATAGGAAGCGGTGAAAATTTCTGTTTCGATTCAGCCGAAGCGATGAAACTGGTGCAAATTCCGTGCGCTAAGAGTTCCCTTAAACGAGTTGCATCAAGATGTTCATAATGCTCCGCGGATAACATCTTCTGATGCAAATGATAAATAGTATGTTGATAATCCTTAATGTCCATAAGAATATTGGCAATGGACAGGTGTGACTCGATTTGAGTTGGATCGATCGCAATCGATTTTTCGAACGCTGCCATTGCAAGTTCAGGTCGTGCACCAGCAATATATAAATTCCCTAGTTTATTCTATAAAAATCGTTTCCTAGTGAAGAGGGAATTAAATGTAATAGGTATTCTTCGCCATCTGTAGCATATTTTGGTGAAGTTCCATCGAAAAGTTGCATTTCACCAAATTGAACAGGAATATTTTCGTTATCGGGTGCTAATAGAGCTGCAATGCTCAGCATATAAAGCTCTGAAGACTCTTCCCTCTGTCCAGCAGTATTGCAATTCTTGCAACGGAAATACCCAGTGTACTGTTGTTCTGGTTCCTGATTAGGATGAACATTAATTAACATGGTTCCAATATTATATTTGCCTGATTTGTTACAGATGTTGCAAGTTAGCATGATTTCATTTTTTTCATGTAGAGTCATTACTTTTTAAAATTATCCACGATGGACTTTACATATTTCCCGTCTAAATACATGAACGTAGGGGATGATTGGATTTCAGTGATTTCTTGATTTGTTAATGCTTAAATTAACTTTGGGTTAATTTGTTTTCCAGCCATATGAGAACTCCTTCTGTTAATTGACCAATTATCTTTTTATTTTAAGTGTAACAGATGATAAAAGCTCCATAATTGTCTCCGTAGGCATTTTTATACATGAGATTTATGGTGGAATGGACATTTTCCTTGAATTGGCTCAATATCATCACCGATAAAGGATTGCTTCCATTCATTATGTGTCGGGTCACCGTAGTGGCCGATATCTGGATGCTTAGGTAGCTGATCCCAAGCTTCTACACGTTTACGAACTTTTTCACGTGACATAATACCACCTTTTTCAGTTCCTTCTAATCCTTCAAATATCTTGCGAGGTTGGAATCCAAGAACCATCGCATTTCCTAGATGACGTGTTTTTCGTTTCTTGTATGCAGGAGCATTTCCAAACACGAATATTGGCTCTCCATTGAAACGGAAATCCCATAAATAGTGCTCTGGGTCACGAGGACTATCTTCAGGCCATTCAACTTCATCGGCTTCATGTAAGTATTGAAGGATCTCCCAAAATTGCTTTCGATAATCCTCGATAGAACCTTCTTGCTCAAAAGGTTCTACAAATACAAAGAGACCGTGTCTTTTGTAGTTGGGTAACTTAAATAAATCTAGAAAGCCCTCGACAGCAGACGGCAGATTACTCCAGTCGTCTTGGTTAATATAAGCATAGCGGAGCTCGCCTTTTAGTTGGCCACTCATACCAAAAAAACATGGAAACGTTTTATCCGTTACCGTGTTATGAAATGTTTCGTATTCTTTATAGAGCCAACTCGGCAAGTCTGTCCTAGTATGAAAATCTTCTTTTGATAATAAAGCTTGTTCCTTTGTAATCATACAATCTCCTCCACTATATTTATTCACACATACCATTATGCCTATTATTTACCCTATTCCAAATTTACTGAAACAATGATGTTCAAATAAAAATAAATCACACAAATAGGTTAAGAAATGAAAAATCAGGGAATGGAAAAGGATGAATTAAGAAACTGGAGGATGACTTATGATTAAAACAATTTCTAAACAAGCTCAAATACAATGTAAAAGTGAATATGGAACACTTCAAAAAGTGATCTTATGTGAACCTCAATACATGGAAATTAAAGAAGTGATTAATAATGTTCAAAAAAAATATATAGGTAATAATATTGACCGTACACTTGCCATTTCACAGCATCAAAAATTTGAACAAACGTTACGGAATGCGGGTGTGGAAGTGATTAAACTACGACCAAGTAAAGACCACCCTGAACAAGTGTTCACTAGAGACATTGGTTTTACTTTGGGACGCCGCGTATTTATTTCCGAAATGGCAAATCCGATTCGTCAAGGCGAAGAGAAAGTATTATCTCATTGGATGAAAGAACATGACATTTCGTATAAGAAACTTTCAACGCATCCCATTGAAGGTGGCGATGTAATCGTGGATGGTAATCGTGTGTTTATTGGAATTAGTCATCGTACATGTATGAAAGCTATTCAATCTTTGCAAAGAGAATTACCTGACTTTGAGATTCTACCTATACCTTTTAATCCGAAATATTTGCATCTAGACTGTGTGTTTAATATTCTTTCCTCAAAAGATGCGTTGATTTATCCTGATGCGTTCGACCGAAAAATCGTGGACCGTTTGTCGAGCATGTATCATTTAATCGAAGTGAGCGAAAGTGAGCAGTTTTCAATGGGAACGAATGTGTTGTCTATTGGTAATAATCGAGTGTTAAGTTTACCAATAAATCGTGACGTTAATCACCAGTTGAGACAGCATGGGTATCAAGTGTTGGAAGTCGATTTTTCGGAAATCATTAAATCAGGTGGATCATTCCGATGTTGTTCAATGCCAATTGTGAGGCATTAAGAAAAGTTAATAAGTAGCGAATAGAAAAGGTAGGGAAATGTAATGTGAAAGTAACGTGGGATAGAAATTTGCACATTCTACTGAATGATATGCGGTCTCTTTATTATCAAGAGTTTTAACAAATGGCTCCACAAGCTCTCGAACAATCAACTATTCTGGAGTATCCGCCTTCCATTCCACTGACATGTTCGTGATTTTTCCTGCAAAACTATTTATGATATTAAATCGAAAAAAACAATACTTAGTTTTAAGGTTAAAATACTCCGCCTCATCCACCCAAGTAGAGGAACCTAGTGCGTTAAAATAGATGGAGTTATTTGACAAAAGTAACAACCTGTTGTTAATATGAAGTTGTTACTTTGGGGTGTAATTGAATTTTATGAATAAAATTGTTTAAGTAGGGGGATATAAAAAGGATGAAATTGAAGGTTTTAGGAACCACTTTAGGGTTAGCTGCTTTATTCCTATTAACGGGGTGTGGTGATGAAGAGAATAATCAAAATAACACGAATTCAACAGGAGATACTGCAAGCTTAGGGGAGCAAGTAGATTATAAGATTGTAGGTATTGAACCAGGAGCGGGGTTAACTGAGCTTTCCCAAAATACTTTAAAGGAATATGAAAACTTAAAGGGTTGGGAACTTGTGGATAGTTCAACTGCTGGGATGTTAGGTTCATTGGAACAAGCGATTAGAAATAAAGAGCCAATTATTATTACTGGATGGACGCCGCACTGGAAGTTTTCCGAATATGATTTGAAATTTTTAGAAGATCCTAAAGGAACGTTAGGTGGATCGGAAAATATTAATACGATTGTGCGTAAAGGTTTGGAAAATGACTTACCTGGCGCATATACAATTCTTGATAGATTCTATTGGGAGCCAAAAGATATGGAAGCTGTAATGTATGAAGCACAAAACAGTTCTTTTGAAGATGCAGCAATAAAATGGATAGAAGAAAACCAGGATAAAGTTAATGAATGGACAGAAGGCGTAGATAAAGTAGATGGAAAAGAAATTGAATTAGTTTCAACTCCCTGGGATTCAGAAAGAGCTTCAAGTAGTGTAATGAAGGCAGTATTAGAACAATTAGGATACTCTGTCACAATAACACCAGTTGATCCGGCAATTATGTTCCAAGCAATTGCTACCGATGCAGCCGATGCCACTTTAGCTCCTTGGTTACCGACGACACACAGTTCTTTTTATGAAAAACATAAGGAAGACATAGTGGATTTAGGCGAGAACTTAAAAGGGACAAAGAATGGATTTGTTGTTCCTGAGTATATGGAAATTGACTCAATTGAGGATTTACAACCAAAAGAGTAACAATAAGTTAATTGAAATTAGAAAGGGGAATTTCCTTATAAAAAAGGAGTTCTCCTTTTTAGTCATGTTCACTGATTGCGGAATTCAATTTGGATTTGAAAACTTGTAGCCGAAAAATAGAACCTAAAAGAGGGTTATCCAAAAAGTCAACGAGAAGTGACTTTTTGGATAACCCTCTTTTTTTAATAAAGCATTTAAAGTAAAACTGTACTCAATAATATCCCAATAACAATTGCAGAAAGTGTTGAAACCAACCCTGGAATCATAAAGCTATGGTTGAGAATATACTTTCCGATGTGTGTTGTTCCGGTACGGTCAAAGTTAATGGCTGCAACAACTGTCGGATAGTTTGGAATGAAGAAGTAACCATTAACAGCTGGGAACATGGCTATTAATAATGCTGGATTAATACCAAGCGTTACACCAAGGGGCATAAGTGTTCGAACCGTTGCGGCTTGGCTGTATAGCAAAATAGAAAGTACAAATAAGGCAATAGCAAATAACCAAGGAGCTGCTGTGACTAGTCCAGAAATCGAACTGTTAATAAGTTCAGCATTACCATGGAAGAATGTATCACCCATCCACGCGATACCGAAAATAGCGACAACTGCTGAAGCTCCGGCCTTAAACACACTACCAGAAACAATTTCGTCCACATTTGCTTTGCTGCAGATAATGATCAAAGCAGCCGCTGTCAACATAATGATTTCAATCGTAACAGGCATAGACATATGTGTAAATACGCCGTCAATATCCCAACCTGGACGTAATTTTTCAAATGAACCTAAAACAACGATTAATACCGCGGCAAGTAAGAATAAGACAACAGAAAGTTTTGAAGCATTCGTTGGATTGTATGCTTTTTTATCTTGTTTAATGGGTGCTAAGCCTTCTTCTAAGCGTTGTAGATAAATTGGATCTTCAGGAAGATCTTTTCCTTTTCTACTAACAACAAAAGCAGCAATCATACAACCAATAAAAGTAGAAGGAATAGAGATCATTAAAATATCTAGTAACGTAATTTGGAAATCAGCTAATAAAGCTAAGAATGCTACAGTCGCTGCTGAGATAGGGCTGGCAGTAATTGCTTGCTGTGATGCAATTACTGCGATTGACATAGGTCTTTCAGGTCGAATACCAGATTCTCGGGATACTTCAGCAATCACAGGTAAAACGGAGTAGGCAACGTGTCCAGTTCCTGCACAAAAAGTAAAAACGTAAGTAACAATCGGTGCGATGAATGTAATCCATTTAGGATGTTTTCTTAATGCTTTCTCCGCAACATGAACGAGAAATTCCATACCTCCAGCAGCTTGGAGAGCCCCAGCGGCCGTAATTACGGATAAAATCATAAGCATCACATCAATGGGGGCAGATGTAGGTTCTAGACCGAAAATAAATACAAAGATTGCTAATCCAACACCACCCATTACGCCGAGACCAAGTCCGCCTATTCTAGCACCTATGAAGATACAGATTAACAAAATCAAAAATTGTATCCAAAACATACGAATTTCCTCCCATTAAGAATGGTTATTTTTTTACGGATAGAACTTTTCGTTTTTCAAGAATGATTTTGTATGATTTTTTCGTAAATCATATTTTATATTACGTAAGATACGACATCAAACTGCAAAAAGTAAAATAGTTTAATTATAAATACGAAAACTGTCAAATTTGAAATAGTGTTTTTATCAGAATAATAATAAATTTAAATAGGACTAGGAAGATTTTTCGCTTTTACTGTGAACTTAATAGAGAAAAGGGTACTTAAGGATTTAAAAAGGAAGAAATTTATGAAAGAAAAATTCTTAATATACCTACTGTTAGTCATAGCTGTTTCAATTGTTGGGGAGTATAAAATTTAACAGTTAGACATTAATTTACGTAGCATCCTTAGTACACCACTTTTTTCTTTTTCTAGTTTGGTTAAAAATACGTAAACCTATTCCTTCGGGGGATTAGTAGGTGAAGTTGTTGTACTATTTCGGATTGAAATAGACTTTTTTATTCGGAGCCTTATCATTTTTATGATGCATTGAGCTGTATATTTTACAGCTTATACAAAAGTACTATTAACGCTAAAATAAAGTATCTTGACCTCATTCAGGCACTTAAATTTAGACCACTTAATATTTAAGCCAAAACTAAAAAGGCGATTGACCTCACGTAATGTGGGGTCAATCGCCTTTTGTTTTTTTATGCTTCTAAAGCTAAACGTATCATCAGTTCTATTCCAGCAGGTATAGCTGCTTCATCAATATCAAATTTAGGATGGTGGTGAGGATACTGGCTTTTTTCACTTTGCATGCCTACGTTAATAAATGCTCCTACTTTTTCTTTTAAGTAATACGCAAAATCTTCTGCGCCGAGTACAGGCTCGAACGGTAAAAAGACATCTTCACCAAACGTCTTTTGGATGATTTCTTGTGCCACTTCACACGCTTCTGGATGATTGTATAATGGTGGCGTGCCTTCAATGAATTGATAGTGGCCTGTTGCACCAAAGCTTTCAGCAATCGATTTTGTCAGTTGTTCCGTTTTTGTGCGCATTAACTCAGCACCTTCATATGTTAATGCACGAATTGTCCCTTGCAAATGTGCTTTATCAGGAATGACGTTATATGAATTTCCAGCTTGCATGCCGCCAAAAGAAATGACACCTGCATGTAAAGGATTTAAATTTCTACTGATAATCGATTGGAATGCTTGTATCAGATGAGTAGCGATGTAGATAGGGTCCACTGTTTCATGTGGGCTACCCCCGTGTCCACCTTTCCCTTCAATGATAATGTCAAAATCATCGCAGGATGCCATAGCAGGACCTGTGGCAAAACCAATTTTCCCAAGCGGCATATTGGACATATAGTGAATGCCGTAAATAACATCGACTCCGTTTAATACGCCTTCTTCAACAAGCTGCTTCGCCCCGCTCGGTGAGGCTTCTTCAGAGCTTTGGAAGATCAGCACGATATTATTTTTTACTAAAAGTGGGTTCGTACTCATCCATTTCGCAACTGCGAGTAAAGTCGCTGTGTGTCCGTCATGACCACAACCATGCATAACGCCAGGAACTGTTGAAATATAAGGCTTGTTTCCTTCTTCATGAAGTGGAAGGGCATCCATATCCGCGCGAAGTGCTATCGTCTTTTTCCCTTCTGTCCCTTTGAAATACGCAATAACATTTGGTGAAGAAAATTTTTGGTCGTAAGTGATGCCAAATTCGTCTAATTTTGCTTTTACATATGCAGCTGTTTCATATTCTTGCCCAGACAGCTCAGGGTACATATGAAAATGTCTACGTTGCTCAATTGTCCAAGCGATTAAATCTGCATCTACAAGTTGTGTTTTTTCCATGATGAAACCTCCATTAGTTGTTTATAATTACGCAAAAGAAAAACTAAAATCAGCAAGAGTTGGACCTCTTGCTGAAATAGTTAAAACGGTCCGTATTGAATGACTTGTGCAATAATTAAGAAAAGAATCGCGATGACGATTTGAATAAATACTAAAGGTAAAACCCATTTGATCCATTTCGTATAAGGAATACCTGCAACAGCGAGTCCAGCAAGCAATGTGCCTGATGTAGGAAAAATAGCATTAGAAATACCGTCCCCAAGCTGGAATGCAAGTACTGCAGTTTGTCTTGTCACGCCTACAAGGTCAGCTAAAGGTGCCATAATAGGCATTGTAAGTGCTGCTTGCCCACTTCCTGATGGGACAAGGAAGTTGAGGGAGAGCTGTAAAAAGAACATGCCGATAGCGTTCAATATCGGTGAAAGCTGACTTAAAAGGGTTGAAGCGTAAAATAAAACAGAGTCAATCAGTTTCCCGTCTTGAATAACAACGAGAATGGCTTGTGCAAATCCAATGATTAAAGCACCGCCAATAAGATCTTTTGCGCCGTCTATGAAACTGTCTGCCATTTTGTTCGGGCTTAGTTTACCAACAACGCCGATAATGATACCAAATAATAGGAACAAAGATGCGATTTCAGTTATATACCAACCAAACTTGATAACCCCGAAAATTAATACGACAAAGTTCAATAAAAAGATAGATAAAATCCATTTATGACGAGTCGTTAATTTAACAGTAGTATCGACGTTCACTGAACTACCTGCTTGATCGTTTCCATTAAACCTAAGTTCAGGATTCGTTTTGATTTTTCTTGCGTAACGGTAAACGAAGATGACGCCAGCTAGATATAACGTAATGAATAATACAAGTCGAAGGCCGATCCCTGAAAATGTAGGTAATTCGGCAATACTTTGTGCGACACCAATATTAAATGGATTTAAGACAGCACTCATAAAACCGATATTTGCCCCGACTGAAACAATGGCAAAACCAACAATGGCATCTAGCCCTAAAGCCATGGCAAGTGGAGTGATAATCGCGATGTATACGATCGTCTCTTCAGCCATCCCCATTAATGCGCCGCCTATTCCGAAAAATAGCATAAGCACGGGAATGAGTAGTAATTCTCGATTGGAAAGTTTTGATGTGATATTTATAATCAATGCATCAAGCGCACCTGTTGTTTTTAAAATTCCAAAGGCCCCGCCAATAATTAAAATGAAAAAGATAATACCAGCACCATTGACCATCCCTGTATGAATACTAGTAAATATATCAAAAAAACCGACTGGAGAAGAATCTGTTAAATGAAAAGAATCAGGAACGACAAGTGTACGTCCATCTTTTTCTACCCGATCATATTCACCAGCTGGCATAATGTATGTCAAAATAGCTGAAATGACAATCACAAAGAAAAGTAAGACAAATGCATTAATATTGAGCGATTTACTGTCTTTTTGTTGAGAATGATTTTGGTGTGTACCTTCGCTGTTTTTCTCCATCTCGTAAGCTCCTTATAAATATCTGTATGTATTTTTATACAACTGATTGTAGTTTATATTCAGTCGTTATGCAAGATGTTTTGATGTTTTTATGAGAATTATAGACATAGAATAGATAATTCTGACTATAAATGAAGAGATAGTATTAGTACTTTGCTTTGTTGTGGAGCATATTACCATGAAATTAAAATTCTTACCCCCACAACTCTATTTTGGGTAGCGGCATTTTATAGGGCATTGACTAAACACGTACACTAGAACACTAGTGTTTTAACCAATAAAAAACGATGCATACAGCTGGAAATACTGTGTGCATCGTTTTAATTTTATATTCAACCCTTAAGAAAATCCGCTTTAGCAAAGTTTGGTTAGGGTATTTGTAGAAGCCTTCGCCTATTGCTCGCCTATTGCTCGCCTAATTTGCCTTTGTCTATATACTCTGTTTTTTTAGTGGTAGCCAACTTTTTCATGTTCTCATCACCAGTAGCCTTTGCTTCTACGATGTTGTGAGGGAATTAATACCGACGACATCTAAAATCGCAAATGTTCCAAGTGGGGCGCCTGTGCCGATCATCCAAGTTTTATCGATTGTTTCTGGGGCAGATACTTCTTTCATTAATACTTCGAGTTTCTTTGGTACCGTCAATATTTTTACATACAACGAACAATATTATTTGAAGAGCCCTACTGAAAATTACCTATTCATGGAATAGAACTTTACATATAGGCTTCTAAATTTAAGTGATGAATTAGTCTTTTTTAAAAGAAATAAAAAATGGTAATTTAATATCCTTTTTACAATAAATACATATATTAGGTAGATTAACTAGTTGTTCATTTAGTACACTAGATTTATGGAAAGAGGGGGAATATTTATGAGAAAAACAATTTTAGCAGGTGCAATAAGTATTACATGTTTATCAGGAGGTTTTGGTTTACAGGTACAAGCCCAGGGAAATGTAGACGTACCAAGTATTGCCTCCGAGAAGACATTGTTTGCTACAACGAACAGTAGTCAGGTACAAACCATGTCCTATCAAGACATCTATAAAATATTTTTACTTTCAAAATTTGGTTTATCGGATGATCAAATGACGTTAACTGCAAATAAAAACGAAAATAGTATGACGATAAAAATTTCATTAGAGGCAATTTTACAATCCTACGAGAAAGGGGAAAACCTGTATACTGAGGGTGAAAGTGAATTTAAGGTAGGTTATGAAGAGTATAAAAAAATCTTTGGAAATGCAATTCAGATGAAAATTACTCAATCAGGAACATCCTTTAAGGCAGAAATTTTCGCTGAAGGAAAATGGCAGGCTGTAAGCGGTCAAGAACTAGATGTATTTTTAATGGTAGCCAATCGTGCGGATATAGATTTAAAACCAGGTGGGTATTTCACAGATACAATTGGACATTGGGCAGAAAGCTATATCCAATTACTTTACCAAGCAGGGATTGTTAGTGGTACAACTGACACACTATTTAATCCGAATGGTCAAGTAACACGTGGCCAATTAGTGGCTATGATTTTCCGTGCATCAGGTTTAGATGTGAATGAAGATTATGAAGGACCAGCTACATATAAGGACATTCAAGGTTTTTGGGGTGCCAAAGAAGTAGCGATTTTACAAGAATATGGATTAATCGATATTTTTGATGGTCAAAACTTTGAGCCAAATAAACCTGTCACACGTGAAGAAATGGCATATGTAACGGCAAACTACTTAGGCGCAATGGAGTACGATATAGAGAAGGCTAACAAGAATAATACGTTTGCTGACAAGAATCAAATGCGTAAGGAGACAGTAGAAGCGATTGGATTATTACAACAATTAGAGATAATTGATGGTGGAAGTGGTAAATTCAATCCTAAAGGAAACCTTACACGTGCGCAGTTCTCCAAAATTATGGCACTTACGTTGATGATTGCAACTGAAGAATAAATAAAGACATTCGGGCAAGTCCACCCACCAAAAACCATCTTGACTCCTTGTGAATCAAGATGGTTTTGGTTTTGTTCCCTATAAATGCTTTTGCAAATTAAGTTGTGCAACTGGTGAAGGCTAAGTTTAATATTGATAGAAATAATGCTATAATATATGACTTAGGTAGATTAGGAAATCATCAGCCTAATTGAAAGGAAGGCATCCGAAACTTCTTCCTAGATCAATTCGGATTTACTATCGGAGGTGTATTAATATGAATAAAAAGTGGACGATTGAAAATATCCGTGAGTATGTAACGAAGAATTCAGAGAGCAAATTACTTTCTACTGAATATCATGGGTTCTCGCAAAAACTATTGTTTAAATGTTCATGCGGGCAAAATTTTGAAAAAACTTTCACTAAATTTAAAGGTAACAATCAGAGAAGTTGTTCAGATTGTGTAGCACCTAGACCATCACGTTAAATTTTACGAAACTATTGAAAAGGTTACTAAATGAGTGATGTTAGTTTCCTTTACTATTTTTAATCTTTAGGTGTTCTAAATTATATAAATTTGGAGAAGCTGTCGAATAGTTATTTCGGCAGCTTTTTTGCTGTTAAAGAAATTCTAGCTGTGGATGTCGATAAATTTAAAAACATGTCCGATAATCTAAATAAAGGCTCTCAAAGTGCTCATTTTGTACTTTTACAATTTTGATGATTGTTTTAGTCGCAGCTTATTTCAGAAAAGATATCTTTGAATTGTCAAATAGCCTATGTGGAACCTCAATTAGAAAGTATAAGTTGAACCTAAAAGGCCCCTTGATATCATCATCGATATTAAGGGGCTCTTGCTGTCCATTAAATAAGGTAGTTAATTTTTTTCGTTCTGTTAGTGCGCCTTTTAAAAGAGGTACTTCGTCAATTATTCAATCGATAAAAATATTTTCACACCACCGTCTTTAGCATAAAATTCAAAATCAGTCTTATATGCTCTTTGTAAATCACTGTTCCAAATTTCTAGCCAAGCATTATATACTGCATTTGGAACAGTGGAATCTACCTCGATCACATAGTAGTCACCTGTTGGGATTGTAACACTGCTCTCATTCGTGAATGCCTCTTCAGTACCAATATGTAAATCATAATCCTCTGTGAAATCACTTGTGTAATTACTATAAACAGCGTATACATCACCTTTTAAATCTAAACGAAGAAACTCTTCCCAAAGACCAAGAATAACGTCTGTATTTTGATTGTTTGTTCTTACTTTTTTGCCGTAAATATGTTTTTCAGTAACTGTTGTATGCATGTGAATTTCCTCCTACTAGTTAATGTAGCAAGTGTAGCATTCATAATATGACAACAGTCTGTCAGCTTTCGTAGATAAATTTGATTTCGTTTAAATAGTTACTTTTTAGCCATTGTGGAGATAGTATTTTCACATGTCTGCCAAACATCAATAAAAATGGCAATAGATTTTTATTGGTATCATAGATAAAGGTCACTTTTACACGCCCATCTTCAAGTATCGAAATTTCATCATCAGTAAAAAAATCGTATAGTTTGCCTAGTTCACTTTTTGAATACAAAAGCGTGATCGTTTCAAGTTTAGCGTTTATAGGAAAAACGATGTTCTCCTTAAATTCAAGTCTAACCTCGTCATGTATGACCTCCATACTTCTAATCCGAGTCAATTTAAATAATCTGAGCGCTTCTTTAGATTCACAAAAGGCTTCTAAATACCAACTGCCATTCATGAAATTCAACTTTAAGGGTTGTATGTTTCGTCTCGAAATATTCGCTGTTTGTGATACATACGAAATAGAGATTTTATTCCCTTGTTCAATGATTGACAAGATTTTTTTAATCTTTACTTTTGTTTCTTCTTCAATAGTTTCTCGATGCAGTGTAGAAGAGGAGATGGTGATATTGGCATGCTTTACTTCTTTATTTTCTTTTAAAAGTTCTAATTTTCTTTGCAAAGTGGATAATTGCTGATTATCGAATAGTTCATTTTTTAAGGATAACCCTACTAACAAGAACTTCTTTTCTTCTTCATTAAATGTAAATTTATCGAGCTGATAATTATCAATTAATGTAAAGCCACCATTCTTACCCAGGTAAGAAATAATCGGAATACCCATGGATGATAAAGCGTCCATATCCCGATAAATCGTTCTTGTACTGACTTCAAATGTGTTGGCTAATTCTTCAGCAGATACTTTTTTCTTCTGCAATAAATAAATCAATATCGAAAACATTCTCTCTATTTTCATGCCTGGTTTGACCTCCTGTAGCGTATTCCTACTATTTTAGCATGAAAAATAATTCGTTTTTTCGATGCGTACACTCTTTAACACGAAGTGGCTATGGGGCGGATAAGATCCTATAAAAGTATATTTTTGAAATAATACCAATGATATACTTAATTTCAGTAGGTGTATTTCGGGTGTTGTATAGAAAATTCAGGAATTTGAATATAAAAGGAATGAATGAATATGGATAACCACTTTAATCAAACAAAAGCCAAAAAGTTTAGAGAAAACCTCTATTCGGATTGTTCACAATGCTTTGGGTTATGCTGCATTGCACTAAACATTGTCACTTCAAGTGATTTTGCGATGAATAAACCAGCCGGGAAACCATGTCCAAATTTACAGACTGGTTTTCGCTGCGACATACATGAGCATCTTAGAGAAAAAGGATTTAGAGGTTGTACAGTATTTGATTGTTTAGGCGCAGGTCAAATGGTCTCTCACCATACATTTAAAGGACAAAGTTGGCGTGTGAATCCAGCAATTGGTGAAAAAATGTTTCGTGTCTTTCCAATAATGGAGCAACTATATGAAATGATGGCATATGTTTCTGAAGCATTATCATACTCATTAACATCTTCACTTAGGAAAGATTTAAGCGTTCAGTTAGAGCAATTAGAAACGTTAACAAAATCAGATGATAATGCATTATTGGCATTAGATATGATGAAATATCGTATGCCAATAAATGAACTATTGTTGAAAATAAGCTTATATATCCGTAATGAATTAATTGCAACCATCACTTCAAAGAATAAAAGGAAACTAGAGTATAGAGGCGTTGATTGGATGGGGAAAAAGTTTAGGGGAAAAGATTTGAGAGCGACTGATTTAAGAGGGGCCTACTTAATCGCTGCTGATTTACAGGACGCGGATTTGCGAGGTGTCGATTTTATTGGAGCGGATTTACGTGATGCAAATGTAAGTGGAGCGAATCTTTCTACAAGTATGTTCTTAACCCAGATGCAAATAAATTCAGCAAATGGCAATCTGCAAACAAAATTGCCTTCACATATACAAAGACCTTTCCATTGGTCAAATTAAGGAGCTTCTCATAAAGATTCGACTTGACTAAAAGAACCTTCGCTACCTGTATAGCTGCATATTATTCTTATTGTCGGCCAATCTAGGCTATAATAGCAGTTGAGATAAAATTATTGGAGCTGGTTACTTATGCTAAAAAAGCAGATGGAATTATTAATGAATGAGCAAGCAAATCTTGCACTAATAGATGTGGAAAAGGCGTATGCAAAAAAGCATGCATTATTATCGAATGAGGAAATTACAGAAACGACTACTTTACATGTTGATGTGATTGAAAGATGCGATAAGGTAACTGAAGAGCTGTTAGCAGAAGAAACAGCAGTGTTTTTGACAACGCCTGTACAGTATTTAAAAGAGCACCCAAATGAATTTGTGTATGTGACGTCTGAACGATTGGATGTTATTCGAGTGGATTCGTTTGCACTTGAATTCGATGAGATGTTTGGCGTGTATAGTGCCTTATTTGGACTTCGATTGCAAAAGAAACAAAGTGAGTTTTTACGCACGTATTTAACGACACATTTGCAGCATGAGAAGATGACGTATAGTGTGGCATTTTCTGGTGAAGACGGTCTTTGGGAAGTAAATCTTGCGTTAGATGCGATGGACGGATTTAGTGAAGTGCAGTCATTTGACGAAGTGTTAGTACATTTATATCGTTTTGTTTTTGGACTACTTGAGGAACTTGAGGCGATCGTATGATAAAACCACAAGTTTCTTCTTATATTTATACGTATACGTGTCACGTTGATGAGGTTGAGCTATGTAAATTAGAAATGCGCTCTTTTTTCGGTTTTGATGTGGCATCAAACTTAGTAATTTCAACCGAAAAAATTGAGCCTAGTAGAAGTCCATTTATACGTAGTCGCTTAGATGTATTATACGAAGCAGATGATCTTGCGGAAATTGCCCGCTTTGCACAAGGACTTGAATTAGGCGAGATTACGTTTAAGGTACTCTGCTTAAATACAGTTGACTTTGGGGATACAAAAAAAATTCGACAAGATGAACGTCATCAAGTCGAGAGAGAAATTGCTTTAAGCATGCAGGCAGAAGCAGATTTAAAGAATCCTGATCTTGTCTTTGGTGTTGTATTGAATAATAACCGCTGGTATTTTGGCTATTATATAGAAGGTGAAGCAGTTTGGTTCAAGCATCAGCAAAAGCCTGAGATGTATTCGACAGCTCTTAGTACACGTGTAGCACGAGCTGTCGCTAATATAGCGATACCGAACCCAGCAGGTGTGCGAGCGATTGATCCGTGTTGTGGTATTGGAACAGTTTTAGTGGAAGCATTGTCGATGGGCATGAATATAGTAGGAAGTGACATAAATCCACTTGTAGCAAAGGGGTCGCGAACGAATATTGCTCACTTTGGCTTGCAAGGTGAAGTATTAAAAGGCGATATTGCAGAAATTACGGAAAGCTATGATGTCGCAATTATTGATATGCCTTACAATTTATTTACACATATTTCAATAGATGAGCAGTTTACTATTATTAAAGAAGCGCGTCGGATTGCTACAAGAGTCGTACTTGTGACCATCGATACGATAGATGATATGGTAAATGAAGCAGGGTTTACAATTGTTGACCGCTGTATCGTAAAAAAAGGTACTTTTGAGAGACAAGTGTTAGTATGTGAATAAAAGATGTCCAACAAGGTCTATTTGTGACTTTGTTGGACATTTTTTTGAGTCATTACCAAAACAAGTGCTTACTAGAAAAGAAAGTTTACTATTTTATAAGCACGTGGAACGGAGGGCGGCGACTCCAGCGGGAAAAGCATGAGCCTTGAGACCCCGCACGAAGCGTAGCGAAGGAGGAGGCTCAAGCCACGCCCGCGGAAAGCGTCCGCCTGGAGTGGAATGTGCTGTCAAGTACAGATTTTAGAGTATAGCTTTTTTGAAAATAAAATTATATGTGGAATTATTCAACTGTAAACATTGTTTGAAAACATAACTCAACAGATATTCTAGTCATTACGATTGGTACTGAGGTTACTACAAGACATTCTTAACAATATGAATGATACGTTTTACATCCTCGTCTTTAAGTGAGGGGTAAATTGGTAGGGAAACCGTATTTTTAGTCCAGGCATAAGCATTTGGGTAGACCTCTTTGGGACCAAGCAATTCTAGGTCTTGAAGCGGTATGACAGCTGAAATATTATCTTGATGTAAAGCGGTAATAATCTCATTTTGTTTAGTTGTTCTTAAAATGGCTCGGAAACGAACTGGTTGTATATCTTGACCTACATCGAGTAATGGGAAATTTGCTTCTTGATATTGTTGGAAAATATCTGCTCTTCTTTTTAGGAAATTCGGAAATTGTTGTAACTGAGCACTTCCGATAGCTGCTTGTAAATCAGTCATTTGAAAATTAAATCGAACTTTTGCATCGAATCTTCGGTCAAAAAGACGATAATCTTTCAATTCATTAATGATGGACGCGTCCCTTGAAACAATCATGCCCCCTTGCCCTCCGGTAGTCATCAACTTTGTCGCATAAAATGAGAATATCCCAATATTCCCTTGCAAACCTACGAGAGTTTGGGCCACGCGAGCACCTAATGATTGAGCACAATCTTCAATAACGCTTATTTTAAAATTGTGCTTGGTGAAATCCTGTGGCAATCCATACATATGAGGGATAATTGCTATATTTGCATTATTATCAATGGTATAAATATCCATGTTAGGAGAATCCAACATACTATCTACTAATAGTGGGTTTCCCCCAGCTAATGCAGTTGCATTCCTTAAAGCGGAACACGAATAGGCTGGAAAAGCGATATTTTTTCCTTTTGCATCTAGGGCGAGTAGTGCCAGATAGAGAGCAGCAGTGCCGCTTGAGACAGCAACTGCTGAGCCATATGGTAAGCCTAAAAAATCACAAAATTCATTTTCAAAACGCTCGACTGCTTTTCCTTGTGCAACCCATCCTGATTGGATTACTTGTAAAGCCATTTTTTCTTCTTGTTGTCCAAAGGTTGGACGGTTATGTGGGATAGGATGACGACCAAGCCAATTGTTATTTTCCTTATTGATGAAAAATCACTTCCTCTTGTTCTGTATTTAGCGTTTACAGAATATGAGAACGTAAAATATAATACTTTTCTGCATACGCCAGCCCAATTTCTAGTCCTCTCATTTCAGCCCATTTCTTCACACTTTCCGGAGAAATAAGATGGTTCGGGGGACGTCTTTGGGATGTGTGCTTTAGAAAAGCATCTACTTTTTTTTGAATGGTACTGGTTAAATCCAAATATAGCTCTCCTGTATTCCAAAACTTTTGATACTGCCATGAAATAAGGGGATACTCATACATAGCAATAAGTTTTATGGTTTGAGTTGGTTTTGGTCTGAGTGCTGCAAAGCAAGTATCAAATAGAACGACATGGTCTTGATGGTAGCTAGGAAGAGGAATAAATACCATAGTGGGAAGAAAATCATCCAAAAGTTTATCTAGTTTAGAGATAATTTCATTTTTAGGAATGGTATCTAGAAGAGAATCTTTATCTGTATACATGACTTCAAAATCGGTACAGCCAAGAACTTCTAAAGCATCTTTTAGTTCTTCAATTCGTGTATTGGCTAAAACTGTTTCTTTACTGTGAGGGTGGTGTATATCTCCAACAGCCATGACTACAACTTTGACTTGATTTTTGTATCTGCATGCCTTCTCGATGAGTCCTCCACAACCAAGAACCTCATCATCTGCATGAGGAGCGATTATTAGTACTCTTTCAATTCCTGACGTAATCAAAATTTCACCTCCTTTATAGTTTATTTCAGATTCTTTGCCTTCGAATGATTTCCATTGTTTCTGGGCCGCAATTAAAGAGCATATCAATGATAGAAAGATTATGTTGGAATTTATCCCAGCGTTGAGGATACTCAGGGTGTTTAAAATCTTGGTATACAAGCTCTATATGACGATCATTAAAAGTACTTTCAACATTATATACTCGTGCGCCAATACCAGATAAATAGACATCGCCACCTAAATGGGAAACGATATTCACATTTCTAGCATTGTTAGATCCGAAATTTAACTGAAAATCAGATTCTAGTAGAATTTCGGTCGAAATATTTAACAGCATAGCGATATGTTTGATAAGTGCGATGTTTAGCGAAGCAATATTGTCCCATTTGCGGCTATAGAGTTTTTCAAACCCATCCTTATAAGCAACCCAATACGTACATTTCTTATAATTTGCTTCGATGGCTTTCCAATGACTAGCATGCCAGTTCACATTATTTTCGATTTGCAATTCGTTAATAGGCTGTTCTTTATTCTTCAACGGTACCGTTAAAACCAGACTTCCCTGTGGAGTTTTAATTGTAGTTCGATTGATATATCCGCTTTTCGAATGAATTGCTGTATCTAATATGACAAATTTATCAACCTGGTCCATTTTATCGAAGTATCCAATCCATGGTAAATAATTAGGTTGATGAATCGCGATCTTCATATTCACTCTACCTTCCATTCTATAATTTGTATGAGTTATTTCCTGAACGACTTAACTTACGCCAACCTACATGATTTCCTTTTAAAGCTCTAATTACAGCTTTCCATGTAACGTAGCCTAATAAATAGCGATAGCCTATTCTCTGAACAAATATCCAAATTAATGGCTTCATATTTTCTTTGCCAATTCTAAATGCAATAAAGGAGTTTAAAAAGTCAGTCAGATAAAAAAGGAGGGCGAAAAAATAGACGGATGTTGTTCCTGTAAGTAATGCGACAATAAAAATGATATCGATAAGAGGAGCGGTTAATAACAGTAAATATGAAAATAACAAGCTTGGAATTGCGAAGTACTTTAAATTTTTATTAGAAGAGGTAAGTATATTCTTTTTATGTTTCCAGGCGACTTGTAATATCCCATATGACCATCTATCCCGTTGTTTAATGAATCCCTTTATTGTTTCAGGACATTCTTCATAAGATACTGCACGATCGTCAAAATTAATTTTATAGCCAGCATTCAAAATTCTTAATGTAAGTTCCGAGTCTTCTGCTAATGTATCGTTATGATAATAACCGACTTCTTTCATAACGCTTTTTCTCCATGCGCTATTTGATCCAGGTACAACCGTTATGCAATTCAGTTCTTCAAAAGCTCTTTTATCCAAATTATTTGAGGTAACGTACTCGATATGCTGCCATTGAGTTAAGTAGTTGATCTTGTTTCCAATTTTACAATTACCAGAAACTGCTGCAACGCGAGGATCTGAAAAAGATTCTACTAAATAGGAAATTGTAGATTTATCAAATACTGTGTCTGCATCGATCGTGATGATAATTTCTCCAATAGCCCTTTTTAATCCTAAATTCAGGGCAGAAGATTTGCCACCATTAATTTTCTCAATTAACTTTACTTTTCGCTCCCGGGCAAATTCATTCAAAATAATGGCTCCTGTTTGATCCGTCGAACCATCATTAATAATCAGGATTTCAGCTAATGGATAATCGCTTTTTAAAAGGGACTTTATTGTTCTGCTAATGACAATTTCTTCATTATAAACAGGTACAATTACGGTTACACGAGGACGATATTGATTAAATAATTCCTTGTTTATATGTCTATGCTCACTAAGTAATTTTTTCCGCCGCAGCTGTCTAAAACAAAAAAAGTAAAGAATAAACATGCGGAAAAAGCCTAATACGGTAGTAATGAATAGATAATATATAAACATTAATGTCATCACATTGAAGAAGTTCGTAATTAACGTCTTTATTATTGGAAGGTCTATTATTTTGTATAGGTTTAGTGCATAGATTGAAAGTGCTGCAAGCAACATCAGTAAACTTATGAGAAAGAGAAATTTAATTTTAAACCAACGTTTTCCTTTTTCATCTTCAAATATCATATAATCACAACCTTCCCCTTAGTATAGTTATATGATGGACGTTAATTTTGACGTATGCATTTAACTACTTTCTCTCTGTAAATGTGAAATTACACCTGGTGCTTCGTTTTCTCACAGAAAAGGGGTGTCTCAAATGACTTTTGAGACACCCTTCAGTGAGGAAATTAATTATTTGGTAGTTCGGACTCCTTATTTACAACATTATATGGAACACATAACTCAACAGATATCCCATTAGGAGAAATGCTAGAAATGATTTCATCGAGGCAGTTCGAATGTTATGTAGAATAAATTCGGATATGCTGGTTGTCGCGATTAGTGCGATTGATATGCCCATTAGCATGCTTTGTCCCTTATCTGATAGATTCGTGAAATGGCCTATCCATACAAAAATAATAAAAAAGATGGAGAAGCCAATAAAACAAAGAAATAATTTCCATAATTTCTCACCTTGCGAGAGGAGTGCTATCGTAAGTGCAAATCCTTCTGGAAGGTGATGGAGAATGACTGACGTTGTGAGTGTAATACCGAAATTAGAATCCTCTAGTAAACTCCCTATAGTTAGGGCGAGCGGAATCGTATGCAGAAACATGGCAATGGCGAGCAAGTAGAGGGATGGCTTTAGAGAGATAGTTGGATGAAATGATTTGTGGAGTATAAGAAACAAGAAATAGCCGATGATTACGCCAAGTACGATGCCCCATGAATCGTATAACTTTAAAGAAGAGGGAAGAATGTCGTTTACCAATAATCCAACTAAAAACCCACCACATAATAGTGATAAACCTTGTGTTGTATGTTGGAATAGCCTAGAGACTAATAGAGCTACAGCTCCTCCTATACTGATACTGAAAAAAAGAAATCCACCAAGCATCATCGCATTCAACTGCATGATTCCTCCACCCTATAGTAGTTGAAAATCGTTTAAACCATTATATGTAGGGGGAAGGCTTTTATGAGAATTCTAGTTTGAAAGAGGAGACAAAATCGCAGGTTCAAGATGAGTTTTGGTTGAAGTTGTTCTTTTATGGTTCATCACCAAAAGTCCGGGGTAATATTTGGTTTAGGAATGCTTATTGATTGGAGCGAGGCTTGACGAGTGAAGCGGCTCATCGGACGCCCCAAAAAAAAGCACCCAGCCGGAACGGAAATCAACCTACCACTTTAATAGTATTAGTGGAAATTGGATAATCAACACGCCTGATAGTATATAAGACAGTAATAGCTAGCATTATAAATTGACTGAATATTATTTCGATTCTATACTTCTAAGTAAATAGATATTTACCTATTTTGGAAATGACGTAGATGAAGTATTTTATTCTGGTCTTAGATACACTAGCAATCGCAACAATATCAGACAGTAATCACAAGATTTATAGTCATACAGATTCATTCATTTAGTCAAATACTATTGATGGAAGAGAGGGATTTAAGTATGAAGTGGGATGCGAGTTATGATGTGGTGGTAGTAGGTTCAGGTGCTTCAGGATTAACAGCTGGGTTAACGGCTAAGTTGCAAGGAATGAAATCATTAGTCATTGAGAAAACAGATCGTTTTGGAGGTGCTTCCGCATTATCAGGTGGTGCGCTATGGATTCCCAACAATCATGTCATTAAAGCAGCAGGTGTGCCGGATACAAAGGAGCAAGCCCGTTTATATTTAGATTCAACTATTGGTGATCGTGTTCCAGCAGCGTTAAAAGAGGCGTATATTACTCGTGGTCCTGAGATGTTGAAGTTTTTATACAATAAAACGAATCATATGCGCTTTCAATATGCAAAGGGATATTCAGATTATTATCCAGAAAAACCAGGTGGCTTCCCGCAAGGACGTTCCATTGAGCCGCTATTATTTGATTTAAAAAGAATGGGTACGTTAGTCAATACAATGCGCCGTTCAACTATGTCCACAAAGGGCTTTACGATGAACAGCTCTGAGTTCCATAAAGTGAATATGATTAAGCGTACGACAATTGGCAAAACAACAGCCTTAAAACTAGGGCTACGAATGGTGAGGTCGAAAGTAACCGGGAGTCAGCCAGTTGCATTAGGCGAATCACTTGTTGCACGCCTACGAATGTCACTCGCAGAAGCAAACGGTGAGTTATGGGTTTCGACGGCTTTTAAAGATTTTATCGTAGAAAACAACCGTGTTATTGGTTTACTGGTAGAACGGGAAGGGCAGGAAATGCATATTGAAGCGAAGTATGGTGTTGTGCTTTCTTCTGGCGGTTTTTCACATAACCAAGAATATCGAGAGAAGTATTTGCCTACACCAACAAGTGCATTATGGACATCCTCACCAGAAGGACAAACAGGTGATATTATCGAGCCTGGCGTACGGATTGGTGCGCAGTTAGATTTAATGGACCGTGTATGGGGTGCCCCTTCAGTAATCGATCCGGATGGTCGCCCATTCTTCTTAGTCGCTGATAGAGGTGTACCAAATATGATGGTGGTGGATAATGCCGGTAAACGTTATTTAAATGAAGCAGCCCCTTATCATGAGTTTGTAGATAATATGAACGGCCATCACCAACAAACGAAAGAAGCGGTACCTTCATGGATTCTTATTGATGGCACTGGAAAGAGTCGATATATATTCACAGGCCTATTCCCTGGGCAATCATTCCCACAAAGTTGGTTTGACAACGGTATTGTGAAATCTGCACAGTCTATTGAGGAGCTAGCACAGCAAATGAATGTGCCAACCGGAAATTTAGTGGCGACAGTAGAGCGCTTTAATACCTTTGCACGCAACGGTCGTGATGAAGATTTCGGTCGAGGGGATAGCGCATATGATAATTATTACGGAGACCCAACATTGAAAAATCCGAACTTAGCTGAAATGAAAACAGCACCTTTCTTTGCACTTCGTTTATATCCAGGTGATATCGGGACAAAGGGCGGTTTAGTTATTGATGAGCATGCGCGTGTGGTGAAAGCGGATGGTACGCCAATTGAGGGTCTCTACGCATCAGGCAACTGCTCTGCTTCCATAATGGGTGAAACATATCCAGGCCCTGGAGCAACACTTGGACCAGGTATGACATTCAGTTATATTGCAACGACACATATGGCAAGTGCGAAAAAAGAGACTGAAACCGTTTTGGCCGAGGTGTAATCAACCGAAAATCCTCGTTATCTAACTAAGAAAGCATCGTAAATATTTAAAGTCCTCATCGTCTAATTTAGATGATGAGGACTTTTTAATGTATTTAAAAATGGATACCTGGTTTGTCGCTTAGTTTACAGCCAGTCCCGTATTTAGCTTTTAAAGCACCTTTGAAATTTGTTTCTTCAAGTTCTGGGAACTCTTTCTTCCATAAATCAAAGACGTTGTGATTAGAAGCAGCGCCGTCTTTTGAAAGACGTACAATATGGAAGCCGAATTCATCGTTGCAACGCGCCATTGCACGTTGCTCGCGTACAGAAATGATACGGCCACTTGCTGTTATTTCATATAGTCCTTCATAGTCGGTAATTGTGCGGCTTTCTTCTTCATTGGAAGAGATTTTGACTTTAGTTGGTTCTTCTTCCATCGTAGCTGTATCGGCCGTCGCTGCAGTTTCCTCTTGTAGTGGGAGGTCTTCGACAATCATAAAATCCTTGTTGGATGCTTTGTCGCTCAGTGTTGACATCACGTTCATGATGGAGCCAACATAATGCATTGGCGTATCGTTACCTTCCTCATAAACGAATATATTATAGTCTGTTTTATTGACCTTTTTCATAATAATATTGCCGTTAGTAATAGTAAAACCAATAAATTTATTTTTGTTTAATGCTTGTAATGCCTGTTGTTTCGTTAAAATCATTGTAAGTCTCCTAAGAAATGTTTTCTCTATTTTACCATAGAATAGAGTTTTCTCGAATTAGATCTTGAAGTGATTTGTTGCTTGTGCAAGTTGGAGCTCATGAATCATTGTTTGTAAGTCCTTTAAAATTATGTAATGAGTGCTTTTATTTATTTCCTACAATGGTCCATAAAAACGCCTATCTTATAAAATTAGAAAATGGTAATATTAAGTATTATTTGTATTGTAAATATTTATTAATTTTTGATGACATTTGTAAATCATTTTATGTGAGGTGTTATTAGTTTGATTAATGTATTAGGGGGCATTGGGTTATTTTTACTCGGAATGACGATGCTTACCAATGGCTTGAAAGAATTAGCAGGAGATGCACTGAAAAAATGGCTGAACCGTTTTACAGGTGGTACGATTACCTCTGTTTTATCGGGGACATTGATGACGATGATTGTTCAATCTTCAACAGCGACAACGTTAATTACGATTGGTTTTGTTAGTGCAGGTTTGCTAACATTCATACAATCAATTGGTGTCATTATAGGTGCGAATATCGGTAGTACGAGTACAGGGTGGATCATTTCACTTGTCGGTTTAAAAATTAATATGCAAACGATGTCACTGCCGTTTATCGCACTTGGTGTATTTGTGCAATTACTGGCACCACGTGATTTTAAAGCAGTAGGTGGTATTTTAACTGGTTTCGGATTACTATTTTTGGGGATAGATGTGCTGCAAGGGGGGATGGCCTCTGTACAGGACATGATTCCATTTGATTCGTTTAAAGCAGATTCAATTAGTGGAAAGCTGATTTTAATCGTACTTGGACTTGTCATGACGGTTATTATGCAGGCATCTAGTGCGGCAATTGCGGCAACATTAACAGCACTATATGCAGGAGCTATTGATTTTGAACAAGCTGCTTATTTAGTAATCGGTCAAAATATTGGCACGACAGCGACAGCGATTTTTGCAGCAATTGGTGCTTCAACAGCAGCAAAGCGTACAGCGATGACGCATGTCATGTTTAATGTGGCAACAGCGATACTTGTAACGCTTGGTGCATCGCTGATGTTTTCACTGACAAAAACTGTGACGACAGCAATTAACGGTAGCTTCGATGCGACACTTGGTATTGCAGTGTTTCATACGCTATTTAGTGTGATTGGTGCAATTATTTTCGTGCCATTTATTCGACCATTTGCGCGTTTTATTGAGAGAATAATTCCTGAAAAGGGTAGTTATTTAACACGTAATTTGGATGATAGTGTTGCAAAGGTTCCAGGTGTTGCGGTTGAGGTTTCGTTCAATACTTTACAGGATATTACGAAGGAACTAACAACGGTTATTGTTTCACTTATTCAGACGAAAAAGATGACGACAGAAGCAGAGAATAAATTGAATCTAATCGAAGAAGCAATTGAAAAAACACGTGCTTTTATGGATTCGATTCAATCTACCTCTACAAAGGATCGCTATAAGCATATTTCGCTTTTACATGCGCTTGATCATTTGTATCGTTTGGCAAAAGCGTTACGTGAGCAAAATCCGAATACGCTTCAATTACAGCCAGCTTTAACGGAAAAGTGGTTGCATGTGTTGGAAGAAGTCCTTGTTACAATTGACGAAGATACACTGCTTCCTCAAATTGCAACGCTTTTACAGGAAACGTCTGCAGAAATGGCTGCTGAACGACGTGATAAGCGAATTGCATATTTTGAGCGTTCTGTGGCAAATGCAGCGGAGCTAGAGGTGACAGTATCGAAGGTTGAAGCGTTATTATGGCTTGATCGTCTTGTATATCATTACTGGCGTTCAACCGCACGTTTAGCAGAGTATCAAACAGCAACGAAAAAAAGTAAGCACGGGGAAGCAACGAAGAACTTTGCCTTAATGGATTAAGAAAATACCCGCTCCCAATAAAGTGAGAGCGGGTATTTTTTATAGTGTCTTGGCATCGGTATGCAGGATTCTTAAGTTCAAACTATATAATAAAAGTTGTTATGACAATTATTTGTATGAATATGAAGGAGGATGTTTTATGGTTCAACATACTTTTAAGATGGAGTTAAAATGGGACGATGGACGAAATGGCTCAGGAGTCCTACAAGCGACAAAGCTGCGAAGTGAAATTTCCATACCACAGGAAATGGGTGGTCCAGGTATAGGAACAAATCCTGATGAAATGTTACTTGGTGCAGCAGCAACTTGCTATTTAATAACATTCGCAACATTGCTAGAGAATTCTGGAATTAAAGTCGAGCGTTTGTCGATGCAAGCTGAAGGGATTGTCGATGTGACGAATGGTGTTTTTACATATGAGAAAATACTGCATAAGCCACATGTTTTGTTAGAAACTGCAACAGAACGTGAAAAAGAGCGAGTAATGAGAATAGCTAAAAAAGCAGAGCAGACATGCATGATAAGTAAGGCGTTAAAAGGAAATGTGAGTATTGAATGCTCTGTAAATATTGAACAGGTAAGATGATTACTATAATGTAGTCATCTTTTTTTGTCAGATTTACACTGTATTAACTTTGCTTAAAATAGTTCTAATAATGTTCAAATCGAATATATAAGTGATAAGCGCTAAAAATAGGAAGGTTGATGCCATGGATAAACAAGCAACCCTAATTGATTCTTTTTACGGTCAATATGGGAAAAGGGTTTTTGATATAACAGTAGCCCTTATTTTACTACTTATTACATTACCTTTTATGTTTATTGTCTTACTAGTTTTACTGATAACTACCGGTCGGCCTGTTTTTTTCACACAAACAAGAACGGGTATTCACGAACAGCATTTCATGATTTGGAAGTTACGAACAATGGAGATGCGCACAGTCTCACTAGATTTACCCATCATGGATGCTAATGGTATCCCGGACGATTACTTTCATAAAACAGCTCCCGATGCACGTGTTACAAAAGTGGGGGCTGTACTTCGGAAGTTAAGCATTGATGAAATTCCACAACTCATTAATGTATTAAAGGGGGATATGAGCATTGTTGGACCAAGACCGGAAATTCCGGCGATTACAAATGCTTATAATGCTTTACAGGCAGAGCGTTTAGAGGTGAAACCTGGTTTGACAGGACTTGCACAAATAAATGGAAGATCGGATATTTCACACGGACAAAAAATTAACTACGATTTACAGTATGTTGAAAAATATAGCCTATGGTTAGATATTAAAATTGTTGCAAAAACTTTTTATGTTGTGTTAGCAAGAACTGGAGCCTACTAACAGATATGAGGAGAAAGTTGGAGTGTCAATGTGTAAATAGTAGATTATGAACATAGTTTTCTCATCAGGACGTGATGACAGCAATCTTCATCGTAATCTGTACTTGGCTATATATAGAAGTGTTATCTGTAAATACAAATATTGATATATAGCCATAAATAGTGGCGACATTATTTATGGCATTTTACATTTTCACAAATGTATTATAAAACGCTACATGTCTTTGAGCGAGCATCTGCGAAAATAGGTTGAAAAGGGGATTAAACTGCAGATATTACGAATTCAAACAGTAAGGGAACTCCCGTTTTATAAAGTTTTTTGGGATGGGATTTTAGAAGCTGAACAAAATGATAATCCGTTTATCGAATTTGCTTGGTTCTATAAATGGTGGCAAATTGTAGGTGCCAATGAGCAAGTAGTAGTGTATGCCGTAAAAAAAGATAATGATATTATAGGATTTTTCCCATTTAGCATAAAAAAGAAATGGGGCATCAATGTATTTTCATTCACTGGAGAAAACATCGCCAATTACTCCGGCTTTATTGTGAAAAAGGAGTGGTTGATGCAGGCTGTTTCTTTTGTGTTCGATGAAATATCGAAGCGACATCGTCATGTCCTTTTTTCGTTTCATGGATTACTGGAAAGTGGACTTTCTTCTAAAATAATTGAACAGTATTTTATTGAACGACAAACGCACATGAGTATTTTTCGTGTTGTAACACCATATCTCGCCCTTGGACAAACTGATTTTTCAACGTATTTCAATAACAGAAGAAAAATGCATGGGGTGGACCGACGCGAGAAAAAGTTGCGGAAGTTGGGCTCATTAAGTTGCAAGACACCCGAGCAAGATGAGCTTTGGCAAATGTTTAAGTTATATGATAGACGTTGGTCAAAAGAAATTGATATGAGTGGTTTTACAGTTGGTAAGAAGAAAGAGTTTTTTGAGCAACTAGTGCTAATTGAAGACGAGGCTTTACAAATAGAGGTTGATGTACTGGTTTTTGAAAATCAGTGGATTGCGTTTACGTATGGTATTTGTTGTAGAGGTCGCTATGTTACGTATGCTCTTGGTTATGAGCCGAATTTTAATATATTTGAAGTAGGACGTTTACTCAATCAAGAAACGATGAAACGTACCTTTTCAGAGGAGTACAAAGTCTTCGATTTTAGCATAGGCTATGAGCCAGATAAATTTGATTGGCATACAGATATTGATTTTACGAGAAAAATTCTTGCTAGTGGTGAGACGAAGCGTGCAAAGCTATTGCATATTTGTTTAGCAACAAAAGCACGTGTGAAAGAAATGCTTAAAAGTAGTCGGCGAATCGTAGAGTGGAAGCGTAATGTCTGGGGGCAATTGCGTTATTTAGTAAAACGAGGTCATATGAAAGATTGGTTACACTATGTACAAAAACTATTTGGACAAGTTTTTAGCTTTAAGCATGTGGATTTATATGAATTACCTGGGTCTTCATTAACTATGCTCCATCGACAAGTCGGGCAACTTTATGATGAAATGCAGATTCAAGAGGCGATGAAACTAGAGCAGGATAATTTAGTTTCACTCTTTTATAAAGGTTTTACCGTCTATAAAGATTGTTTTGCTAAAACAAGTAACTATGCTTTTGCTCTGCATGCGCATCAATGGAACGTGGATGCTTTGCAAATTGTCGAGCCTCTACCGAAGCACACATACTTTTTAGCACATGGTGACGATCAAAATATCGATGTAATTACAGCTTTTTTTCAAAAAATAAAGCCAACAAAAGCACTTTGGGTAACAGCAGGCTTTTGGCAATGGAAGAAGCGAAGACGCTTACAAAAACTAGGCTATAAGCGTATTTTCCACATGAAACATATGAAATGTGGTCACTTTGAACGTAGTAGGGTTAAAAATTATTCAGAGAATGGGGGAGGCATTCATTTTATCAATTAGCCGAAAGCGCTGGAGTATGGTAACTCAGCATATTTATTTTGCAGATAAGCCTACTGCTGCCAGAAAAAAAATGAAGCTAGTTAGGCATGTACATTCTTTAATACCAAGCAGGAAATTAGCAAGAAGTGAAACGGCACACATTTATTTGACACAAGATGAAGGAATGTTGCGTGCAGCTATGTCCATAAGAAATCTGCAAATGATCGAGCAAGCAGAAAAGGAACCTTATCAAGTGATTTTGCATGAAGAGCCTACGTTTGAAAACCTCCGAGATTTTCAGAAGTTTTATAATCAAATTGCTAAAGAAAAAAAAATCGAGCAAATTAGTCGACCCCATATGGACACCTTCAAATTATTAGCAAGCGAAAAGGCGTTGTTATTAACGGAAGTGCGCAGTGAATGTGGACAATCACTTTGTTACAGTCTTGATGTTGTGCATGCTAAAAAAGCGATGTCTTACTATGTGGCGACAAGTACCCTGTTTTTAAAGCCTGAACATTTGAAACAGCCTATTCGATACGCACACTGTTTTTTATTGTGGCATAATTTACTGTATTTAAAAAGTCATGGTTACGAAGTATATGATATGGGTGAGTTAACAAATGAAGTAGCTATTAGGGAATTTAAGCTTGGCTTTGGTGGTCAAATTGTAGATGTATATTCAGGTTATATTGCTCAATCAAAAATAAGTGCACTGTTATTAGGGGTACAACGGTGGAGGAAGCAACAATCGAGTTAAATGATGCTGGGCTAGTCATTACTGACGATCAAATAGCGGAAATCAAGTCTATCGTTTTTCCACGTAACCAAGCGAACATGTAGTATTTTACTGCTTGTTTAGAAGCTGGACTTTTGTGTTATCGTGGGAATGAAGAACATATATTATACAAGGTAACAAAATTTGCGAAAGAAAATATGCAACTCAAGATTGCTAAATGGCTGGGTACTTACTTGAATATCTCTGGATATCATATTATGTGACTTGCGGATCTGTAAAAAGAGCCATTCATTCATGTTCAATCAAGTGCTTTTCTAAGACCTTATTGTGCTTTGTTCAGTGGGTTAGAACACTTAAAAATAAAGCGCATTAAGGTGGGGATGCATGGGGCGGCCGAGGAGGGGGCTTATTATCATTTATGGTGGCATCCCCGTAATTTTGGCAAGAATACGGGTGGAAATCTAGCGATGCTTGAGAAATTATTGCAGTATCACAAAGTATCTCTAAAAGATTAAAATTTTCAAAGCTACTCCATGCTAGAAGTAGCGATGCTTTGCGGGCAATAACATTTCTACATTAGAAATGTTATTGTTTTTTTACGTTTCGAGAAAAGTTTATGTGAATAAGAGGGAATTTAATGGGAGATGCCGAAATTGTTAGTTACAAAAGTATAGTGTTTAGCATAAGAAACAAATGGGGGAGTTATGGATGACGGAGATGACACAAAAACCAATTTGGATTCAAAATATTTCACAGTTAGTGACCCTTTCAAGTAAGAAAAAGGGGCCGCGTGTCCGGGAAGAGATGAGAGAGTTAGGCATTATTGAAGGTGGAAGTGTTTGGATTGAGAACGGTATTATTCAGGATGTCGGCACAACGCGCCAAATGATCATGAGATATTTATCACGGGCAAAAGAGGCAGAGATTGTGGATGCGACGGGTAAAATTGTGACACCAGGACTAATTGATCCACATACACATGTGGTATTCGGTGGAAGTCGTGAGAATGAGTTTGAAATGCGTATGGAGGGTGCTAGCTATATGGATATCATGAATGCTGGGGGAGGTATTCATGCGACAACGCGAAAAATGCGCACATTATCAGAGGAGCATATTTTCAATCAGACGGCAAGGCGCCTAGACTTATTTTTACAGCATGGAGTGACAACGCTAGAAAGTAAAAGCGGTTACGGATTAGATTTAGAAAATGAGCTCAAGCAATTACGTGTCATGCAAAGATTACATAAAAAGCATCCAGTTGACATTATACCGACATTTATGGGTGCACATGCAGTACCAGAAGAATATCAGGGCAACCCAGATGCATATGTCGATTTAGTTATTGAAGAGATGATTCCTGCTGTCGTACAAGAGGGCTTAGCAAAGTTCATTGACGTTTTCTGTGAGGTGGATGTCTTTACACCGGAACAGTCCGAACGTATTTTACAGGCTGGTAAGGCACATGGACTGATTCCTAAAATTCACGCAGATGAAATTGAAGAGAATCAAGGGGCACACGTGGCAGCAAAAGTTGGCGCTATTTCGGCGGAGCATTTACTGAAGGTATCAGATGAGGGGATTGCGGAGCTTGCAAAAGCTGGTGTGATAGCATGCCTATTGCCGGCGACTGCGCTGTATTTAGGTGAGAAACCCGCACGTGCGCGAGATATTATTGATGCGGGTGTACCTGTCGCTATCTCAACAGATTGTAATCCAGGCTCATCGCCTACTATTTCAATGCCGCTGGTTATGAATTTAGCGTGTATTATGATGAAAATGACACCGGCAGAAAGCTTGTGTGCTGCAACCTATAATGCGGCTTGCGCACTACAAATTGAAGATCGTGTTGGTTCAATTGAGGTGGGGAAGCAAGCGGATTTAGTATTATGGGATGTGCATAATCACCAAAAGTTGCATTATATCTTTGGTGTTAACCATGTGAAAACAGTATGGAAAAATGGTGTGAAGGTGGTCGGTTAATATGTTCATAAAGCCGCAATGTTGTTGGGAAGAAAGCAAAGGCTCAGGCTTACATCAATGGATTAAGCAGAAAGAAAAACCACATCCAAGTGACGTGGATGTAATCGTATACGGTTCATTGTTATCGTATACAAACGACATAACGAAAACAGCGCAGTACCCAAATGCTTTTCGTCGTGCTTGGCCAAATTTCCAATCCTATAATTTAGACGAACAAATAAACTTACGTGCATTATCAGTTGTGGATATTGGAGATGTAGCCATTCACCCTACTGATAAAATGCTGTCTCATTCTGCAGTAGAAGCGGCGGCTGAAAATTTGTGTGTGACGTACCCCAAAAGCTTTACATGCTTAATTGGAGGAGACCATTGGATGACTGCCTGTTCACTACGCGGCATTAAAAATGCCCATCCACAAGAGCGAATCGGTATTATTCAACTTGATACACATTTAGATGTGCACAACAGTGAGGAAGCCGGACTAGGCAATAAATCGCCAATGCATCAGTTGGTTGAGGCAGGCATCGTAGAAGGGAAGCATATTTATAATCTTGGTTTGCACGGCTTTTTTAATTCGCCAGAAATGATACATTATGCGCGTGAGCAAGGGGTACATATGATTACTCTAAAGCAAATGCGTCGAGATGGCCTTCAGTTAACGGTACGTGAAATACTACGTCAGCTTATGTATGAGGTAGATCGTATTTACGTATCGGTGGATTTAGATGTGCTCGATAATCCATTCGTACCAGATGTGTCGGCCGCCGCTCCAGGTGGTTTAACAGCATATGAATTATTTGATATATTAAAACTGATTGGTGAAAATGAAGGGGTACGTCACCTTGATTTTGTTTGTGCGGATTCAAAAGATGATGAGCTGCATCAAACAACGGTAAAAACGGGTATAACGGCATTTTTAAATTGGCTTACGGGTATTCAGCTAGACAATCATCAGCGCATCCAAAAAAAATAGGAACAGCAGGCTAAGGACGTATTCCATAGCCTGCTGTTTCTATTTCATGTAAGAAGAATGTCTATTAACAGCGTAGTTCAATCATTGTTTGCTATAATACAAGAATGATTGATAGAGAGGATTTTCAACGATGACAACTAAACCAAAACTTTTAATTGTAGATGGCATGGCACTATTATTCCGTTCATTCTTTGCTTCGGCAGCAATGGGTCATTTCATTCGCTTGCCAGACGGTACACCAACAAATGGGGCGCAGGGCTTTGTACGTCATGTCTTAACAGCGCAATCACTAATGCAACCAACACATATGGCAGTTTGTTGGGACATGGGTTCACATACATTCCGTAATGATTTATTTGATGGCTATAAAGCAAATCGTCCAGCGCCACCTGAAGAAATGCTTCCTCAATTTGATATGGCGAAAAATTTATCTGCGCAAATTGGTTGGCAGAATTTCGGCGTTCCAGGGATGGAAGCAGATGATTTAATCGGCTCGATGATTGAAAAATGGCAGAACGATGCAGATATAACGGTAATCAGCGGGGATAAAGATTTATTGCAGCTTTTAAATCCATCGACACAAATTGCGTTTACGAAAAAAGGCTATACCGAATATGACGTGTATACGGATACTCGCTTTAAGGAGGAGTACGGCATTGAGCCTGCACAATTCGCGCAGGTGAAGGCATTTATGGGCGATTCGAGTGATGGCTATCCAGGTGTTAAAGGTATAGGACCAAAGCAAGCATTAACACTTATTCAAACATACGGCTCGATTGACAACGTACTTGCCTCATTAGATGAGTTAAAACCGGGACAACGTACGAAAATCCGTGACAATATGGAAATGCTGAAATTATCACATGAGCTTGCGACAATTCATACGGGTGTACCGATTGAAGCGGACTTAGCGAATCTAGTGTTACAAGATTACGAACAACAGACGTTTATAGTACTAGAAGAGCAGGGCTTCACTTTAATTTCGAAACAAGCACGTTCTTTATATTCACTTGTTTAGGAGCAATTTTCACGAAGCTTAACACTTTCACATTATCTTGATAGCGGGATAGACGAATTTCACTTTCTCGATCGCTACCTCCATTATCATGGAAAATTAGTGAGAGTTCATCTTGCTGAATTTTATAGCCAATAAGTGGTACCCAATGATAGGCATAGGTAGATTTTTTATTGCACCATTGTAAGCTGAAATAGCGGTCAAAACGCATTGCAACAGGGCGCCCTTCATCAATTTCTTGCAGGGCTTCTTTTAGCGTACATGTTCGGACGTTCCATGCTGGTAATAGCATGCGTAAATTACGAATTAAGCGCCATTTAAATAAGCCAATTTTAGTGCCGCCAAGCATCTCGTATAGCTGATTAATAGACGGAGTAGGGGCACCAAGATATTGCAGGATAACATGTATAGTAGTTGGACCACATGCTGAGTTACGATAGTTTGGCGAAATGGACGCTTCGTATTGTGATTTTCCTTGTAACGGTAATTGACAATGCATAATGATCTCCTTTGAAAAAAGAGCTGCATTTCGTTAAGAAATGCAGCTCTTTTTATTATTGTGCTGATAAAAAGTCAATAACTTGTTGTGGTGATTTAGCGTTTGCGCTATGTAGGTGTGCTAATTTTTCACCATTTTGGAAAATCAATAAGCTTGGAATTCCCATTACATCGTATTTGTCAGCGATTTCTGGAAGCTCATCGCGGTTAAGCTCGTACCAGTCATAATTATTGTATTCTTCGATAATTGGATCGATGAACATGTTCATGCGTGTGCAATCAGGGCACCAACCAGCATAAAATTTTACTAGTACTTTTTGGTCGCCGGCGATCAGTTCGTTAAATTGTTCGGCAGTTGTTATTGTTTTCATTAGTAATTCACTCTCCTTGCTTATCATTCTACACATTTTTTACATTTCCCGAAAGTTTTCTGTTTGTGAATTCGATGAATCTACGTATTGTAGTGTTTTTGCTCGTTAAAAACAAAAAAAGTTGTATACTGCGAAAATAATTGTAAAAAAACAATTGCTAATTTTTAGAAAATAAACTAAACTAAAAACAGAAAAGGTTCTTTTATATTTTTTTGGTCATAAAATGAATGACTATTCATTCAAGGGAGAATAAGGGGGAATTGCTTGTGACTTACAACATTAAAAAAGCAGCTGTTTTAGGCTCGGGGGTAATGGGCTCTGGGATTGCAGCACATTTAGCAAACATCGGTATTCCAACACTACTATTGGATATTGCACCGAAGGAACTAACAAAAGAAGAGGAAGCAAAAGGACTTTCACTTGCGCATCCGGCTGTTCGTAATCGTTTTGCTCAAGGGGCGCTTCAAAAGTTATTAAAGCAAAAGCCAGCACCACTTACTTCTAAGAAAAATTTAACGCTACTATCTGTAGGGAACTTTGAAGACGATTTAGGAAAGTTAAAAGAAGTTGACTGGATTATTGAAGTAGTCGTTGAGAATTTAACAATCAAACAAAATTTATATGAAAAAATAGATGCCGTTCGTAAACCAGGCACAATTATTAGTTCAAATACATCAGGCATTAGTATAGATGCGATGGCAGAAGGTCGTTCAGAAGACTTCCAAAAACATTTCTTGGGAACACACTTCTTTAACCCACCGCGCTACTTAAAGTTGTTAGAAGTGATTCCAGCAAAAACAACCGCTCCAGAAGTTGTAGACTTCATGAAAACATTTGGTGAAAACGTGCTTGGAAAAGGTGTCGTACTTGCGAAAGACACACCAAACTTCATTGCAAATCGCATTGGCACATATGGTTTACTCGTAACAGTTCGGGAAATGATGAAAGGTGGCTACTCAGTAGGAGAAGTTGATTCCGTAACGGGTCCACTAATTGGTCGTCCGAAATCGGCAACGTTCCGAACATTAGATGTTGTAGGTTTAGATACATTTCTTCACGTAGCGAAAAACGTTTATGACCAAACAACAGGCGCAGAGCAACAAGTATTCGCAGTTCCGGAATTTCTACAAAAAATGGTTGAAAAAGGTTGGTTAGGAGCTAAATCTGGGCAAGGTTTCTTTGTAAAACAAGGAAAAGAGATTTTGGAAATTGATCCTGGCACATTAGCATACAGTCCAACGAAAAAATTAAAAACTCCTTCTATTGAAATGGCCAAGCAAGCTCGTGGTCTAGCAAATAAAGTGAAAGCCTTAACATATGCAAAAGACCGCACAGGTGAATTATTATGGAGCATTTTTGCCCCTACTTTAATCTACTCTGCACAGCTTCATGGCGAAATCGCAGATGATATCGTGGCAATCGATAACGCAATGAAATGGGGCTTCGGTTGGCAACAAGGCCCATTTGAAACATGGGATGCGCTTGGTGTAAAAGATTCCGTTGCAAAAATGGAAACAGAAGGTCTTGAAGTGCCTGCGTTTGTAAAAGAAATGTTGGCGAAGGGCTTTGACACATTCTACTCTGAAATCGATGGTGATTTAGCTTTCTATAATGGCTCAGAGTATGTAAAAGTACCAGTGAATGAAAAAGAGATCAATTTAAAACGCTATAAGAAAAAACACGGCGTTATTAAGTCAAATACAGGTGCTAGTTTAATAGATTTAGGTGACGGCATCGCTTTATTAGAATTCCATTCACAATCAAATGCAATCGGCTTAGACATTATTCAAATGATTAACTTTGCAGTAGATGAAGTGGAGACAAACTACAAAGGCTTGGTCATCGGAAACCAAGGGAAAAACTTCTGTGTAGGTGCAAACTTAGGCATGATTTTAGTCGAAGCACAGGATGATAATATCTTTGAACTTGATTACACAATTAAAGCATTCCAAGATGCAATGCAAAAAATTAAGTACTCTCGTAAGCCAGTAGTTGCAGCGCCATTCGGTATGACACTAGGTGGAGGAGCAGAAGTTTGCTTACCAGCAGCGCATATTCAAGCAACGATGGAAACGTATATGGGCTTAGTAGAAGTTGGAGTGGGGCTAATTCCTGGCGGTGGCGGTAACAAAGCACTTTACGAAAAATTCCTTAAAGGTTTACCAAAAGGCGTAGAAGTAGACTACCAAACTATTGCGAATAAAGTATTTGAAACAATTGCTACAGCAAAAGTTTCGACATCAGGTGAAGAAGCTCGTGATAATAACTTCCTTAATTTTGTGGATGGAATTTCAGTGAATCCTGATCACCAAATTTATGATGCGAAGCAAGCGGCATTAGCTTTATATGAAGGAGGCTATTTACCTCCTGTACCAACGAAAATTCCTGTCACGGGTGCTTCAGGTTACGGTACGTTAGTAATTGGTGCACAAGGTATGTTGCAATCAGGCTTTATTAGCGAACATGATTTAAAAATCGCCAAAAAATTAGCGTATGTAATTGCTGGTGGTAAAGTTCCTTATGGCACATTAGTTGATGAACAATATTTATTAAACCTAGAGCGTGAAGCATTCCTAAGCTTAGTAGCAGATCCACTGTCACAACAAAGAATGCAACACATGCTGATTAAAGGGAAACCACTTCGTAACTAATGAAGAAACCGAACTATTAAATTTGTACATGTAAACAAAGGGGGATTTAAACGATGCGTGAAGCCGTAATTGTAGCAGGAGCACGAACTCCGATTGGAAAGTCAAGAAGAGGTTCTTTAGCAACAGTAAGACCCGATGATTTTGGGGCAGTCGTTGTCAAAGAAGCATTAAATAGAGCGGGTTACACAGGCCCAATCGATGATTTAATTTTAGGTTGTGCAATGCCAGAAGCAGAGCAAGGTATGAATGTTGCGCGTAATATCGGAGCACTAGCAGGATTACCTGATACTACGCCAGCGATTACGATAAATCGATTCTGTTCATCAGGCTTACAAGCAATTGCCTATGCGGCAGAGCGTGTTATGTTAGGCCACTCAAAAGCAATTATTGCTGGTGGCGTTGAGTCAATGAGTATGATTCCGATGACAGGGAATACAGTACGACTAAATCCAGAGTTAGCTGAAAATGCACCACAATACTATATGGGTATGGGCCATACAGCTGAAGAAGTTGCACGCCAGTATGATGTTAGTCGTGAAGACCAAGATGCATTCGCTGTACGTTCACATGAGCTAGCTGAAAAAGCGATAAAAGAAGGTAAGTTTAAAGATGAAATCGTACCAATTGAAGTGGAACAGCATTATGTAGATGAGAATAATAAACCACAAGTGAAGAAATTTACATTCGAAATGGATGAAGGGGTTCGTCCAGGTACATCGGTTGAAGGTTTGGCAAAACTTCGTCCTGCTTTCAATGTTAAAGGAAGTGTTACAGCTGGTAATGCTTCACAAACTTCTGATGGTGCAGCGGCGGTATTAGTAATGGACCGTGAGGAAGCTGAAAAACAAGGTATGAAACCGATGGCAAAGTTTTTAGGATTTGCAGTTGGTGGCGTTCCACCTGAAGTGATGGGAATTGGCCCTATTGTCGCTGTTCCTAAAGCTTTAGAAATTGCACGCTTGTCAATTGAAGACATTGACCTTTGGGAAATTAACGAAGCATTCGCTTCACAATCACTACAAGTCGTTCGTCATCTAGGCATCAATCAAGAAAAGGTGAATGTCAATGGTGGTGCAATTGCGCTAGGACATCCACTTGGTGCTACAGGTGCGATTTTAACACTAAAGTTAATCCATGAATTAAAACGTCAAGGCAAAAAGTATGGTGTTGTGACAATGTGTATCGGTGGCGGTATGGGTGCTGCTGGAGTATTTGAGATTTTAACATGATTCAGCAAAAATTCTACATGTCCAAAAGAGGCGAGATGAATGCAGATTTGGATTCTCTTTAATAGATTTCCAAAAAGTCTGCTGAATCCTGTTAAAGCCTCCGGCGGATGTCACAGATTTTGAAGGGAGTAAATTGTGCAAGCACAATTCAAAATCTGGACGCAATTACGCCAAGGCGTAATTGATAAGTTTGCTAGTTAAGCTGGTGGGTTCATTGTTTTCGGTTGCCTCCGAACGATGTACTCCAAGCTTTTCTATAGATGGTTATTTTATCGAGCATTTTAAATAATAGAACTTAGGGAGGAATTTATCATGACAGAAAAAACAACGGATTTCATTAAAGGCGGCGGATTTATCATTGAAGATGTGGAATTAGATCGAGTATTTACTCCGGAAGATTTCACAGACGAACATAAAATGATTGCAAAAACGACAGAAGAGTACGTAACAAATGAAGTACTACCAGTAGTAGAAAATCTTGAACACCATGAATTCGAGCATTCAGTACGCTTATTAAAGAGTGCAGGTGAGCTAGGCTTATTAGGTGCAGATGTGCCTGAAGAATACGGTGGTCTTGCCTTAGATAAAGTTTCTTCTGCTTTAATCGCTGAAAAAATGTCAGTAGCTGGTGGTTTCTCGATTACACATGGTGCACATGTTGGTATTGGTTCATTACCAATCGTACTTTTCGGTGACGAAGATCAAAAGAAACACTATTTACCAAAGCTTGCTTCAGGTGAGCTAATTGCAGCGTATGCATTAACTGAGCCAGGTTCAGGATCTGACGCATTAGGTGCTAAAACGACTGCAAAGCTAAATGCAGAAGGTACGCACTATATTCTAAATGGTGAAAAGCAATGGATTACAAACGCTGGATTTGCTGACGTATTTGTTGTATATGCAAAGATTGATGGAGAAAAATTCACAGCATTTATCGTTGAACGTGCTTATAACGGTGTTTCTGTCGGACCAGAAGAGAAGAAAATGGGCATTAAATCTTCATCAACACGTACATTAGTACTTGAAGATGCAGAAGTACCTGTTGAAAACTTATTAGGTGAAGTGGGCCGTGGTCACGTAATTGCTTTTAACATTTTAAACATTGGTCGTTATAAATTAGGTGTGGGGACAGTTGGTGGTTCTAAACGTGCATTAGAGCTGGCTATTAAATATACAAATCAGCGCCAACAATTCAAAACGAAGCTTTCTGACTTCAACTTAACGAAAGAAAAATTATCGACAATGGCGTCTCAATTATATGCATCTGAGTCATTAAACTATCGTACAGTAGGTTTATTCGAAGATCGTCTAAGCCAACTAAGTCTAGAAGAGCAAAAGCAAGGGAAGGTAATTGCGGATGCAGTTGCTGAATATGCTATTGAATGTTCAATCGCAAAAGTATTTGGTTCTGAAACATTAGATTATATCGCAGATGAAGCGGTGCAATTACATGGTGGCTACGGCTTTATGGCTGAGTACGAAGTAGAGCGAATTTACCGCGATTCTCGTATTAACCGTATCTTTGAAGGAACAAACGAAATTAACCGCATGATCGTGCCAGGCACATTCATGAAAAAAGCATTAAAAGGTGAACTTCCACTACTTCAAGTAGCGCAAAACCTTCAAACAGAATTACTAATGCTAATGCCTGAAGAAATAGGCACGGAAGCCTTAGCACAAGAAAAATATCTTGTGAAAAATGCGAAGAAAATTGCAGTTCTTGCAGCGGGTATGGCAGCACAACGCTACGGCGCGAAGCTTGATCAAGAACAAGAAGTGCTTGTCAACATCGCTAACATCGCAAATCAATTATACGCAATGGAGTCAGTAGTGTTACGTACAGAAAAAGCGATTGCTCGTGACGGTGTTGAAAAAGCAAATCAAAAACTTCTTTACACACAGATTTTCTGCCAAGAAGCATTTGCAGAAATCGAAAAAGAAGCAAAAGATACAATCATTGCAGCGGTAGAAGGCGATGCGGCACGTATGACGCTTTCTGCACTACGTAAACTAACACGTAACAATCCTTACAACTTAATCGCGAAAAAACGTGAAGCTTCAGTGAAGCTAATCGACGCTGAGAAATTCGTTGTTTAATTACTAACTTTGCCTGGCTACTGAATATGGTAGCTGGGCTTTTTAGTATGCAGACGGATGGAATCGGAAAAGTGACGGATAAGCTCAGCATAGAGACGGATAAAGTGATGAAATTGACGGATAACGCTTGCTTGAGGGTTTCATTTTATCTGTGCCTGTTCAGATGGTATACTACAGGAAAATGATGAAAGAGGAGTTTACGCATGACTATTCAATTCATTAATTACCCAAAATGTACAACATGTAAAAAAGCACAGAAGTGGCTAAATGAAAATGATATTGCTTATGAAGATGTTCATATTGTGGAGCAAACGCCAACTAAGGAGCAATTAGAAAATTATTGGAAGGCAAGTGGAGTAGAATTGAAGAAATTTTTCAATACTTCTGGTATTAAATATCGTGAGTTAGGGTTAAAAGATAAGCTTGCAGAAATGACTGAAGATGAACAGTTAGAGTTGCTTGCATCAGATGGAATGCTCATCAAACGTCCGCTTGTGACAGATGGGAAAAAGGTGACTTTAGGGTTTAAAGAAACAGATTTTAACACAGTTTGGAAATAAGTTCTTTCAACCTTGTTTTTACCCACGAAATATGGCAAACTGATATTGATTGTATTACATATTATGGAGGGGTTTTTTCATGAGCACACCTAAAGACTTACGTTACTCTGAGGAACACGAATGGGTAAAATTAGAAGACGGCAAAGTACGTATTGGTATTACACACTTCGCACAATCTGAACTTGGCGACATCGTTTTCGTTGAACTTCCACAAGTTGGCGACGAAATTAAAACGGACGACCCATTCGGTAGCGTAGAATCAGTTAAAACTGTTTCTGAATTATACGCACCAGTTTCTGGTAAAGTTATAGAAGTAAATGCTGATTTAGAAGACAGCCCAGAATTCGTAAATGAATCACCATACGATAAAGCATGGATGGTTGTTGTTGAACTTTCTGACGCATCAGAAATGGATAACCTAATGACTGCAGAACAATATGAAAAAATGACTCAAGAATAACTTTAAGTTTGAATAAAAAAGCGTCGGTGTATTTACTCCGGCGTTTTTTTCTTATATAAAAGGTAGTTGAGGATAGAAGTGTATATGGGGGTGGGCGCTGTGTTTGAAGGGAAATGTTTGATTGTTGAAGGACGATCTGATAAGCTTCGTATCGCACCGATATTAAGTGAAGAAGTCATAATTCTTTGTACAAACGGCACAATTGGGCTTCATCAGTTAGAGGAACTACTGGATCCATATGAGCAATACGAGCTGTTTACGTTTTTTGATGCTGATGCTTCCGGCGATAAATTACGTGCATTAATGGATAGACATTATCCAGAGGCAGAACATTTGCGAACTATGCCGACGTATAAAGAAGTAGAGACGACGCCTAGAAGGGTGCTAGCGACGATTTTATTACGCGCTCATTTCTCAATTCATAAAGAATATATACTGTAAGGTTGCGTGAAAAGATGGACGAATGGTCAAGAGAACAGTGGGAAGAAGCTGTGCAGTCGGGTGTGAAAAACGTCTTTTATTTATACACACCGATGTGTGGAACATGTGCAGTGGCCTCTAAAATGATGGAAGTTGTGGAGCAACTACTGCCAGAAGTAACATTTGGTAAGGCAAATCTCAATTTTATGGAGCAAATCGCATATGATTACCAGATAGAGAGTATACCTTGCTTACTTGTCTGTGATGGTGGAAAAGTAACCAAAAAGGTCTATGCTTTTCAATCCGTACCATTTTTGTACGAATTATTGAAGAAATCGATTGACTGAGCTTTGCCGGCGTGGTAAAGTAAAAAATATATTTAAAAATAATAAATATCGAACTCTTATGAAGAGTGGCGGAGGGAAGTGCCCTGTGAAGCCCGGCAACCAACACGAAAGTGGAAAGGTGCCAAATCACCCAAAGAAATATCTATTTTCTTTGACAGATGAGAGAACGGTTCAACGTATATGGTACGTGGCCCCTTCTACTTGTTTGCGAGTGGAGGGGCTTTTTATGTTCATTCAGCAAATGTATTCCAATATCGACAGCGTAACGATAAGTTACAGGAAACCGCCACTTCAATAGGTGGCACGATGAATGAAAATAGAGCCTCCGGCGGATGTCACAGATTTTGAATTGTGCGAGCACAATTCAAAATCTGGACGAAATTACGCCAGGGCGTAATTGATTATGAGAAAAGGAGTTTTCGCTATGATACAGCTTCAAAATATAACGAAGAAGTACAAAACCGCGAATGGCGAATTGACTGCAGTCAAAGATGTGAACCTTTCTATTAACAAGGGTGAAATTTTTGGTATTATCGGCTATAGTGGTGCCGGTAAGAGTACGATGATTCGTTTATTAAACGGTTTAGAAAAGCCGACATCTGGAACGGTGAAGGTGAATAATCAAGAATTTTCAGCAATCAGTGGACAAAAACTACGAGACGCAAGACAAAAAGTAAGTATGATTTTCCAACATTTCAACTTACTTTGGTCAAGAACAGTAGCAGAAAATATTGCTTTCCCCCTAGAAATTGCAGGTGTACCAAAAGCTCAGCGAGATGCTCGTGTGAAAGAACTTATTGCATTAGTAGGGTTAGAAGGACGTGACACGGCGTATCCTTCACAGCTATCAGGTGGTCAAAAGCAACGGGTAGGTATTGCTAGAGCACTTGCAAACAATCCAGAAGTACTACTTTGTGACGAAGCAACATCAGCACTCGATCCTGAAACGACGGATGCTATTTTAGATTTACTTGTCGACATTAATGAACGACTTGGTTTAACGATTGTCCTCATCACACATGAAATGCATGTCATTCGCAAAATTTGTCATCGTGTTGCGGTGATGGAAGCTGGGGAAGTCGTTGAGAGTGGTGAAGTGCTACAAGTATTCCAAGCACCACAAGCAGATATTACGAAAAAGTTTGTATCACAAATTACAGATACGAAGGAAACACAAGAAACAGTTGCTCAGTTAAAAGCACATTACCCAACAGGACAACTGATAAAGTTAGTATTTGTTGGCGAAAAAACCGAACAACCTGTCATTTCACAATTAGTGAAAAAATTTGATGTAGAAGTAAGTATTGTACACGGAAATATTTCGCAAACGAAAAATGGCCCGTACGGTACGCTTATTGTACAAGTTGACGGATCCCATGAAAATGTGTCAGCTGCATTAAATTACTTAAATACAGTCGAAGTTCAAACGGAGGTGATTGTAAATGTTGACTAGTCTCTTTCCGAACGTCGATTGGGAAAAAATGTGGGAAGCCACATACGAAACACTTTATATGACGTCGATTTCAACAGTTGTCACATTTATTCTTGGACTAGCCATTGGGGTTATATTATTCCTAACGAGCCCCAATCAATTATGGGCAAATAAAATCGTCAATTTTTTAACAGGGTCGATCGTGAATATATTCCGTTCTATTCCGTTTATCGTGCTGATTATTTTATTAATCCCGTTTACGAAGTTTTTACTTGGCACAATCCGTGGAGCAAATGCAGCGTTACCAGCACTAATCATTGGTGCAGCACCGTTCTATGCACGTATGGTATTAATCGCCTTACGTGAAATTGATAAGGGTGTTATTGAAGCGGCACGTTCAATGGGCGCAAAATCGTCCACAATTATATGGAAAGTATTAATTCCAGAATCATTGCCGGCCCTAATATCAGGAATTACGGTAACAGCAGTAGCTTTAGTTGGTTACACTGCGATGGCTGGTATTATCGGTGCTGGTGGACTAGGGAACTTAGCCTTTTTAGATGGTTTCCAACGAAATCGCCAAGATGTAACACTGATGGCAACAATTCTAATCTTAGTGGTCGTATTCATCATTCAATGGATTGGCGATACGATTACAACAAAAACAGATAAACGTTAATCAATTTGGTTATTCCGGTATATTACCGTTAACATATTTTGTATAAGGAAAAGGGAGTGTAATCAAATGAAAAAGTTTTTATCAGGTTTATTTTTATCAGTTCTTGTACTAGCCTTAGCAGCGTGTGGAGCAGATGAAAAAGAAGACACAGGTTCAAATACTGCAGGTAGTGAAGAAAAGGTAACATTAAAAATAGGTGCTTCAAACACACCACACGCAGTAATCTTAGAAAAAGCAAAACCAATTTTAGCTGAACAAGGTATTGATCTTGAAATTGAAACGTATACAGACTATGTACTACCGAACCAAGATTTAGATAGTGGTGACCTTAACGCAAACTATTTCCAACATATTCCTTACCTGGATTTGCAAATTAAAGATAACGGTTATGATTTCGTAAATGCTGGTGGTGTACACATCGAACCAATCGGTATTTACTCAAAAAAATATAAATCACTAGAAGAATTACCAGAGGGTGCGACGATTTTACTATCAAACTCTGTATCTGACCACGGTCGTATGCTTTCTTTACTTGAAGCAAAAGGATTAATTAAACTTGCTGAAGGTATTGATAAAACAGCTGCAGAATTAAAAGACGTAGTAGAAAATCCGAAAAACCTAGTATTTGATGCAAATACAGCACCTGAAATGCTTGTACAAATGTACGAAAATGATGAAGGCGATGCAGTGTTAATCAACTCTAACTTCGCTATCGACAATGGTTTAAACCCACTTGAAGATTCAATCTCACTTGAAGATAAAGAATCTCCTTATGTAAACATCATTGCAGTACGTGCTGGTGACGAAACAAAACCAGAAATTAAGAAATTATTAGAAGTATTAACGTCTGAAGAAATTCAAAACTTCATCCTTGAAGAATGGAAGGGTTCAGTCGTACCAGTTAAATAGTTTTTAAAAAGAAAATCTTCTCTTATACATACGTATAAGAGGAGATTTTTTTATTTGAAAATAAAGAATAATTTAATGATTCCGCCTATTTTAGAAACACTGTATTATCTCGGTTTTTTGTGATAAATTATTGATATTACATCTAGGGAAGACAGTTGTTTTTACAGGGAGGACATAACAGTGAAACTTAAATTTGGTTTACTTGCGAAGATTATCATAGCTATCTTGCTTGCCGTACTGCTCGGTAACTTTATGCCAGAGCCATTTGTACGTGTGTTTGCAACATTTAATGGCTTATTCGGTAACTTCTTAAACTTCGTAGTACCATTAATTATAATTGGATTTATCGCACCAGGTATTGCACAACTTGGTAAAGGGTCAGGGAAATTACTTGGCTTAGCCACGTTCTTTGCGTATTTTTCAACATTAGTAGCAGGCTTTATTGCTTACTTCGTAGCACGTAATGTGCTACCGAACTTCATTTCAAATGAAGGCGCGACAAGCATGGAGAATCCAGAAGAATTTTTAGCGCAAGCCTTCTTTAGCGTAGAAATGACCCCGCTAATGGACGTGATGGCAGCATTAATCTTTGCATTTATCGTAGGGATTGGGATGGCTTCTATTAACAGCGACGTGATGAAACGCGGATTTGAGGAATTTAATGCAATTATTGAAAAGGTAATTTCTTTTGTAATTATCCCATTATTACCCTTCCATATTTTTGGTATTTTCTTGAATATGACATTCGGTGGTCAAGTAGCGAAAATCTTATCAGTATTTGCGGTTGTGTTCTTGTTAATCATTATTATGCACTGGGTGATGTTACTCATTCAGTTTACAACAGCAGGTGCGTTAAATAAGAAAAATCCATTTGCGCTGATTAAAGCAATGTTACCGGCATATTTTACAGCTCTAGGTACACAATCTTCGGCAGCCGCAATACCTGTTACACTTCGTCAGACACAAAAAACAGGTGCTTCAGAGAAAGTATCGAATTTCACAGTGCCACTTTTTGCGACAATTCATTTATCGGGGAGTACGATTACACTTGTAACATGCTCACTTGGCGTAATGATGATGAATGGTATGGATATCAGCTTTACACAATATGCTGGCTTTATTTTCATGCTAGGCGTCACAATGGTAGCAGCTCCTGGTGTTCCAGGTGGTGCAGTGATGGCAGCGCTTGGCTTACTTCAATCAATGCTTGGCTTCGATGAAACAATGGTAGCATTGATGATTGCCTTATACTTAGCACAGGATAGTTTTGGTACGGCAACAAATGTTACTGGTGATGGTGCGTTGACGATGATTGTTGACCGTTTCAACGGTAAAGAAAAATAATAGAAATACCCAATGGATAGCGTGAAATCCATTGGGTATTTTTTATTGGAATTGCGATAGACGTGAGAAAAAAACCTTCACAAAGTCTAAGAAAATTTTCTCGGATGGGGCAATTTCACGGTTAATCGGTGAAATGATCCCAACTGTTCTTGGAATTGTTGGTGATGTAATTGGTACTTTTGTGGTAAATCTGGCTGCCGAATCGTAAAGTGTGCTTTCAGGCATTAAGCTGACACCAATACCAGCAGCGACAAGTCCTTTCAATGCATCTAAGTCCTCGCCTTCTGAAATGATATTTGGCAAGAAGCCTGCAGCACGGCAAGCATCCATTGCGACTTTATGTAGAATATAGCCCTCTGGAAATAATACAAATTGGTCATTGCGTAAGTCAGCGAGCTGTATGCTCTCTTTTTTTGCTAAAGGGTGATTCGCAGGTAGTAAAGCAGCGATGTTTTCAGTGAATAAAATGGTCGGCTGAATCGCCTCGTCTTTTGGTGGGAGTGGGCCTAAAAAGGCTAAGTTCAACTCACGGTTTTTTACAGCATCTATTAAAAATTTATAAGAGCCCTGTCGGAGTTGGAATTGTAAATCTGGATATTCTTGTTTAAACGCTGAAATAACGGTTGGTAATACATAGCTTGCCAAACTAGTAGGAAAGCCGATTTTAATCGTACCTTTTGCTGGGTTTAAATATTCCTCAACTTGTTTTGCTGCAAAATCAATTGCCTTTAACGCAGTAATTGTATGTTCAAGAAAAACTTTGCCGATTGGAGTTAATTTCACATTTCGTCCAATACGTTCAAAAAGTGGTGTGCCTAATTCATCTTCTAAATTGGCTATTTGGCGGCTAATTGCAGATTGTGCGACATGTAGATGGACTGCCGCTTCTGAAATATGTTCTCGTTCAGCAACCTCAACAAAATAGCGTAATTGACGTAATTCCACTGGATCTTCACCTCCATTAATCGAAAAATAAGATTGAATATGTCTCAATTATATAGTACTTATGAAAAAATATGATCGTAAATATAATTATTGTAAATATTTTATGGAAGAGAAAGCTATTCCTTGTAATTTACGAAGCTCAAGGGTGTTTTAGAATGGGTATATGCACATTTGAAGGTTTCCTCATTCTGCTATGGAGATTTTTTTAGTATTGAAAAATAGCAACGTAATCCTTGGATGTGAAATTGTAAAGCAACTATTTTTAGGTACCCAAAAGTATTTTCTCTTTGGTTCCATTTTAATGAGAAAGGGTATAGTATGTGTATTGTTATTTGTGTATAACTGTCACAAAACGGCTACAATTGGCGTTTTTTACGAGGTATTCACTATGTAGCTAGATGAAATCAATTCTCAATTAGCTTCTTTTTATTGAAAATGGAGGATGCTGATTCTCAATATCAGTATTCAATAGCAAACTTCTGAAAATGCTTCCAAATCCTTTGTTTTTCAAGATTTATGTATAGATAAACGAAAGTAGTTAAAATGGTTTGCATAGAGAAGTATTTTCAGTTAAGATTAGAATGATAATAATTAAGGAATGGATTCCCATTCTATGAACACACTATGGAGGTAATTTCATGTCAACTTTAGTAATTAAAGATCTTCACGTTGCAATCGACGGGAAAGAGATTTTAAAAGGCGTAAACCTTACAATTAATACAAATGAAATCCATGCAATCATGGGTCCAAATGGTACAGGTAAATCTACTTTAGCTTCTGCTATTATGGGTCATCCTAAATATGAAGTAACTTCAGGTTCAGTAGAACTTGATGGAGAAGATGTACTAGAAATGGAAGTAGATGAGCGCGCTCAAGCAGGTCTTTTCCTAGCAATGCAATACCCATCAGAAATTGCTGGTGTAACAAATGCTGATTTCCTACGTTCTGCAATCAATTCACGTCGTGAAGAAGGCGATGAAATTTCTCTTATGAAATTCATCCGTGAGCTAGATAAAAACATGGAATTCCTTGAAATGGATGAAGATATGGCCCAACGTTACTTAAACGAAGGTTTCTCAGGCGGAGAGAAAAAACGTAATGAAATTCTTCAATTAATGATGATAAAACCAACAATCGCTATTCTTGATGAGATTGACTCTGGTCTTGATATCGATGCACTGAAAGTTGTTTCTAAAGGCATCAATAAAATGCGCGGCGAAGGCTTCGGTTGCTTAATGATCACTCACTATCAACGATTACTTAACTACATCACACCAGACCATGTGCACGTTATGATGCAAGGTCGCGTTGTTAAATCTGGTGGTCCAGAGTTAGCTCAACGCTTAGAAGCTGAGGGTTACGACTGGATTAAAAAAGAATTAGGTATCGAAGACGAAACAGAAGTACAAGAAGCATAAAAAGGAGGACGAACTAGCATGACAGTGGAAATTAACTTGCCTGCAACTGAACAGGACGTGCGCTCGTTCTCTGAAGCAAATGGTGAACCAACTTGGTTTACAGCACTTCGTGAGGCAGCACTAGACAAAGCAGCTGGTTTAGATATGCCAAAACCAGATAAAACGAACATTACAAAATGGGATTTCATGAATTTTCCGGAGCATACAGTAGTGAGCGATACATTCGCTTCACTTGATGCACTACCAGAAGAAGCAAAAGGTTTAATCGACCTTGAAGCACAAGAAAACTTATATATCCAACGTAATAACACACCAGCTTTCATTAAAGTTTCTCAAGAACTTGCTGACAAAGGTGTTATTTTCACAGATATGTTAACTGCAGTGCGTGAGCATAGTGAACTAGTTGAAAAGTACTTCATGACACAAGCAGTTAAAGTAGATGAACATAAATTAACAGCGTTACATGCAGCATTAGTTAATGGTGGTGTATTCGTATACGTACCTAAAAATGTAATCGTAGAACAACCTCTTCAAGTTGTTTTCCTAAACGACAATGCAGAAGCTTCACTTTTCAATCATGTGTTAGTTGTTGCAGAAGCTAACTCGGCAGTTACTTATGTTGAAACGTATATTTCAACTGTTGAAGAAGCAAAAGGCCAAGCAAACATTATTGCTGAAGTAATTGCTGGGGACAACGCGCAAGTAACTTATGGTGCGGTTGACGTACTTGCAAAAGGTTATACTACTTATGTAAATCGTCGTGCACGTTTAGCACGTGATGCTAAAATTGACTGGGCACTTGGCTTAATGAATGATTCAGATACTATCTCTGAAAATATTTCACACCTTATAGGTGATGGCTCTCAAGCAGACACAAAAACAGTCGTTGTTGGACGCGGAACGCAAAAACAAAACTTCACGACAGAAGTTCGCCACTGGGGTAAAAATACGAACGGTCATATTTTAAAACACGGTGTGATGAAAGAAGCAGCACAATCAATCTTTAATGGGATTGGTAAGATTGAAAAGGGTGCAACGAAAGCTGATGCACAACAAGAATCACGCGTACTAATGCTTTCTGAAAAAGCACGTGGTGATGCTAACCCAATCCTATTAATCGACGAAGATGATGTAACAGCAGGACACGCAGCATCTGTTGGACGAGTAGATCCACTACAACTTTACTACCTAATGAGTCGTGGTATCTCAAAAACAGAAGCAGAGCGCCTTGTTATCCATGGATTCCTTGCGCCAGTTGTTACGCAATTACCAATCGAAGGCGTTAAAAAGCAACTGACGGAGGTCATCGAAAGGAAAGTTCGCTAATGATGAATAAAGACATTAAAAGCTTTTTCCCGATTTTAAATCAGGAAGTAAACGGCAACCCGCTTGTTTACCTTGATAGCGCAGCTACTTCTCAAAAGCCAATTCAAGTTATTGAAGCGATAAAGCACTATTATGAATTTGATAATTCTAATGTTCACCGTGGTGTGCATACACTAGGGAATCGTGCAACGGACAGATATGAAGGCGCGCGTGAAAAAGTTCGTAAATTCATCAATGCAAAGTCAACGGAAGAGATTATCTTTACACGTGGTACGACAACTGCTTTAAACACTGTAGCAGCTAGCTATGGTCGTGCGAATGTTTCTGAAGGTGACGAAATTGTCATTACACATATGGAGCACCACTCAAACATTATTCCATGGCAACAGCTTGCAAAGGAAAAGAAAGCTACTTTAAAATATATCGATTTAGAGGCTGATGGTACACTTGACCTTGAAAAAGTGCGTGCAACCATTACGCCAAATACAAAAATTGTTTCGATTATGATGGTTTCAAATGTTCTTGGTACGATTAACCCTGTGAAGGAAATTGCTAAAATTGCACATGAAAATGGTGCGGTAATGGTAGTGGACGGTGCTCAAGCTGTGCCACATGCAGTTGTAGATGTACAAGATTTAGACTGTGATTTCTTTGCATTCTCAGGTCATAAAATGTGCGGACCGACTGGAATCGGTGTACTATATGGTAAAAAAGAGCACCTTGAAAAAATGGAACCAATTGAATTTGGTGGCGAGATGATCGACTTTGTTGGATTACATGATTCAACTTGGAAGGAACTACCGTGGAAATTCGAAGGCGGAACACCTATCATTGCAGGTGCAATTGGTTTAGGTGCTGCAATTGATTTCTTAACTGAAGTAGGGCTTGATAACATTGCTGCACATGAGCATAAGCTTGTAGGTTATGCAATGGATCAGCTTGAAACAATTAACGGACTTAAAATTTTTGGCCCACGTGATCCAATGAAGCGTTGTGGACTTGTGACATTTAATTTAGATGATGTACATCCACATGATGTGGCAACAGTTCTTGATATGGGCGGCATTGCTGTTCGTGCAGGACACCATTGCGCTCAACCACTGATGAAATGTCTTCAACAAGTAGCTACAGCGCGTGCAAGCTTCTATTTGTACAACACAGAAGAAGATATTGACCGCTTAGTTCAAGGTCTGCGTTCGGCGAAGGAGTATTTCAACGATGTCTTTTAATAACTTAGATCAACTATACCGTTCAGTCATCATGGATCACTATAAAAACCCTCGTAACAAAGGGTCTTTAGATAATGATGCTGTTACGATCGATATGAATAATCCAACATGTGGTGACCGCATTCACTTAACGCTAAAAGTGACTGATGGTGTTGTCGAAGATGCGAAATTTGACGGCGAAGGCTGCTCAATATCGATGTCTTCTGCATCCATGATGACACAAATCATCAAAGGGAAAAAAATTGAAGAAGCCCTCGAGCTTGCAGAAATTTTCTCCAAAATGATGATGGGTGAAGAATATAGTGAAAAATACGACCTTGAGGATATTGAGGCACTACAAGGTGTCGCGAAGTTCCCCGCACGTATTAAATGTGCAACATTGGCTTGGAAAGCAATGGAAAAAGGCGTAAAAGAGTAAAAGTGCTAAAGCGCCCGTTTATCCCCGACCGGCAAAAACGCCGCGTCCATGCGGCATTGCCGGAATGACTCACATCCTGTGAGCCTCAAGCGCTGGAGAGCCCGAAGTGAAAGCATACTTTTTAGCTTTCATCTGAGGGATCGAAGCGACCTCGAGGGGATGGCGCATTAGCCTAGACAAAAGAATAATAATTTGTGAACGGAGGAGAAATAATGGCTAAAAAAATGCCTGATATCGGAGATTACAAATACGGCTTCCATGATAAGGACGTATCGATTTTCCGTTCAAAACGTGGTTTAACTGAAGAAATCGTCCGTGAAATTTCAAATATGAAAAAAGAGCCGGCATGGATGCTTGAGTACCGCTTAAAAGCACTTGAAACTTTCTATGCAAAACCAATGCCTCAATGGGGTGGCGATCTTGGCTCATTAAACTTCGATGAAATTACGTACTATGTAAAACCATCTGAAGCAACTCAAAAATCTTGGGATGAAGTACCTGAAGAAATCAAAGCTACTTTCGATAAATTAGGTATTCCTGAGGCAGAACAAAAATATCTTGCAGGTGTATCAGCTCAGTATGAATCTGAAGTTGTATACCACAACATGAAACAAGAGCTTGAAGACCTTGGGATCGTGTTCAAAGATACAGATTCAGCACTTCGCGAAAATGAAGATATTTTCAAAAAATATTGGGGTACAGTTATTCCTTACACTGACAACAAGTTCTCTGCTTTGAACTCAGCAGTATGGTCAGGCGGTTCATTCATTTACGTACCACCAGGCGTAAAAGTGGAAACACCACTACAAGCTTACTTCCGTATTAACTCTGAAAATATGGGTCAATTTGAACGTACGCTTATCATCATTGATGAAGGCGCTTCAGTACACTACGTTGAAGGTTGTACAGCTCCTGTTTATACAACAAACTCTCTACACTCAGCTGTAGTAGAAATCATTGTTAAAAAAGATGCATACTGCCGTTATACGACTATTCAAAACTGGGCGAACAACGTTTACAACTTAGTAACGAAACGTACAGTTGTTGAAGAAAACGGTACAATGGAATGGATCGACGGAAACATCGGTTCTAAACTTACAATGAAATACCCTGCTTGTATCCTTAAGGGTGAAGGCGCTCGTGGTATGACATTATCAATCGCTATTGCTGGTAAAGGCCAACACCAACACGCGGGTGCAAAAATGGTTCACTTAGCACCAAACACATCTTCAACAATCGTATCTAAATCGATTGCTAAACAAGGCGGTAAAGTGTCTTACATGGGTCAAGTACGTTTTGGTCCTAAAGCTACTGGCGCTCGTGCGAACATCGAATGTGATACATTAATTATGGATAACGAATCGACTTCAGATACAATTCCATACAACGAAATTTTAAATGATAACGTATCTTTAGAGCATGAAGCAAAAGTTTCAAAAGTTTCTGAAGAACAATTATTCTATCTAATGTCTCGTGGTATTTCTGAACAAGAAGCAACTGAAATGATCGTAATGGGCTTCATCGAGCCATTCACAAAAGAATTACCAATGGAGTACGCAGTAGAAATGAACCGCCTTATCAAGTTTGAAATGGAAGGTTCTATCGGCTGATTATTTGTTGATAGGAATGCGATTAAAGCTGCGTTAGCTTTAGTCGCATTTTTTTTGTCATGTGGGCATTCGTATTTGGACGGTGTGTGCTATGATAATGTTACATAAAGGGGTGAGTCACTTGATTCGAGTAGGGTTAACAGGGTGGGGCGACCATCCTTTGCTATATAGTGAAGTGACTGCCTCGAAGGATAAATTATTTGATTATACAGGGCATTTTTTAGTAGTAGAGGTGGATACATCGTTTTATGCGATTCCCTCTGTTGACAATGTACGGAAGTGGTGTGAGGGAACTCCAAGTAGTTTTCATTTCGTTGTAAAAGCGTATCAAGGAATGACGGGTCATTTACGAGGAGATATTCCATTCGAGACAAAAAATGATATGTTTAATGCATTCATCAAATGTGCCGATGAGTTTAAGCGACATGGTAAGCTGGCAATGGTGCTTGCGCAGTTTCCGCCGTGGTTTGATTGTCAGGCAAAAAATGTACAGTATTTAATGTATGTGAGGCAGCAACTGAAGGATTTTGATGTTGCGATCGAATTTCGCAATCAAACATGGTATGCGGAAAATTTCCGAGAGCAAACGATGGATTTTCTACGAACAAATAAGTTTATTCATACCATTTGTGATGAACCACAGGCAGGTGCAGGCTCAGTACCGTTCTATCCTGTAGCAACAGCCAAAAAAGCCTTAATTCGTATTCATGGGCGTAATATTCATGGTTGGCGTAATACAGGGAATACGGAAAATTGGCGTAAAGTTCGCTTTTTATATGATTACAATAGGGAAGAATTACAGCAACTTGGGCAAAATATAAAAAGTCTTCAATCACAGACTGATGAGATTTTTGTGTTGTTTAATAATAATTCTGGTCAACATGCGGCAAAAAATGCAAAGGAACTGCAAAATATTTTAGCCATAAAAGATGATGGATTAGCCCCGAAACAGTTAAATATGTTTGAAGGAGAACTATAATGGAATTTATTCTTTTAGTATTTATTGCGCTTTGTTCTGGTATTATCGGCGCACTTGTTGGATTAGGTGGCGGTGCAATTTTAGTGCCAGCTACTTTGTTTATTGGTTTAAACTTAGGGATGATTCCTGATATGACACCACAGAAGGTTGTTGGATTATCTGTAGTGATGATGATTTTTACAGGACTAGCTTCGACAATAAGTTATATGAAAACGAAAACAGTCGATTATAAAAGTGGCTTTATCTTTTTTATAGGTAGTGTACCAGGTACTATTTTGGGTGCGTGGATCAATAAAGGATTAGACTTACCCTCTTTTAATTTATATTTTGGTATTTTGCTTATTATATTATCGATAATTTTACTTGTACGAGACAAAATAAAACCAGTAAAATGGTTTTTGAAAAATGGTGTTAAACGTGAATTTACCGATACAGAGGGAAATAGTTACGTTTATGGATATCCAATTTGGTTTGCAATTTTACTGACATTTTCAATTGGTTTTGCATCAGGTTTGTTTGGCATAGGTGGCGGTTCAATGCTGGTGCCAGCGATGATTATTCTATTTTTATTCCCACCACATGTGGCAGTTGCAACATCGATGTTCATGGTTTTTTTGTCATCCCTCGTGAGCTCGGCTAGCCATATTTATTTAGGGAATGTACCGTGGATTTACACAATTCCGGTCATTCCGGGAGCGTACATTGGTGCAAAAATAGGGGCAGCTTTAAATAAAAAAATCAAATCAGATACACTTATATTTGCATTAAGAATTATATTGTTATTACTTGGAATTCGTTCAATATTGGATGGTTTATTTTAATTCAGCAAATGGTTTCATGTACCGAAAGCGAAGCGTCAGCGGCAGATGTTTTTGCGCGAAAGCAAAGCGGCAGTAGCAGATGTTTTATGCGCGAAAGCAAAGCGTCAGTAGCAGGTACAATTTCGCTGAGGCGTAATTGATTGTAAAGAAGAGGTGGCTTAAATGATTGAGAAAATCCATATTTTTCACACGAATGATGTGCATAGTCATTTTAAATATTGGCCACGTATGCAAAATTATGTGAAAAATAAAAGAGCTGAATTTGCAGCACGCAGTGAAACAAGCTTTTTATTTGATGTTGGCGACCATTTAGATCGATCAAATATATACACGGATGCAACTATTGGTAAAGGGAATGTGGCCCTATTAAATGAAGCGCAATATGATGTTGTGACACTTGGGAACAATGAAGGTATAACATTATCTCACGAAGAGCTTTATCATTTATATGATGAAGCTAATTTTGATGTGGTTATTGCTAATTTGCAGGCCACTAACGGTGAAAACCCAGCGTGGATGAAGCCATATGTCATGCTAACGACTGAGCATGGTACGAAAATTGCGGTTATTGCAGCGACTGCTATGTTTGAAGTCTTCTATAAGGAATTGGATTGGGATATCGATGAGCCAAGAAGTACGATAATTCGTTTAGCTCATCAACTACGTAAAGAAGCTGACATTGTTGTTTGCTTGTCACATTTAGGGATTACGGAAGATGAGCTGTTAGCTGAAGAATGTCCAGAGATTGATGTTATTTTTGGCTCACATACACACCATATCTTCTCGAATGGAAAGATAGTTAACGATGTGTTACTAACAGGAGGAGGGAAATTCGGGCAGTTTACAGGACACCTTGTTTTAGAATATGATAAAGATATATGTACACTTATTGGAAAAACAGATATTTTAATTCATAATGAAAGTTTACCTGCTATTGAAAATGAGGATAAGTTTCTTTCATTACTGGAACAAGAAGGGGAACAGTTACTGAATATACCTGCTTTTACAACACCGAAAGCATATAATAAAGAGTGGTTTCATTACTCACAGCTTTCTAATTTATTTGCAAAGGCAATTTTAGAGAAGAGCGGTGCGGATTGTGCAATGTTTAATGCCGGGATTTTTTTGAATGGACTACCTAAAGGGGCAGTAACTGCACTTGACTTGCATAGGATTTTCCCACATCCTATTAATTTATGCACGATTGAATTATCAGCAATAGAATTAAAGGAAATTTTGTTACAATCAAAAAATGAGGAATGGCCTTTTATAGAATTAAAAGGGTTAGGCTTCAGAGGTGTCATCTTTGGCAAGATGCTGTTATATGGTTTTTCAATGAATGAAGATCGACAGCTACTCATAAATGGAGAAATAGCAGATACGGCTCGCTCTTATAAATTAGTAACGTTAGATTTATTTACGTTTGGTTATTTTTATCCAAGTTTTAAATATGCGAAGAAAAAATATATATTGCCAGACTTTTTGAGAAATATTATCTTAGATTATGGACGTAAGGTTTTTAAATAAACAAAAGAAAAAGAGCTTTAATAATGGATTGGGGAAGAGGTCATGCGATTAATTTCAATCGATGTATTAAAAGAGGGAATGGTATTAGGAAGAACCATTTGGAATGAAGCGGGACATCCCCTTTTGAAAAAGGGTGTAGTCATTAACGAGCGCATTATTCTCAGACTTCAACAATTACATACGCATTATTTATATATTGATGATGAGATTTCGAAGGGGATTGAGGTGGAGGATACAGTACCTTCAATTGTTCGAAATAAAACTATCTCAACTATTAAAAACTCTTTCCAATCATTAAATGGATTAAGTGTGGAAAGTGCATCTTATGTGCTTGATAAACAATCGAAGGCAATTGTCTCTATTGTTGACGAATTGCTGTTAGCGGTGACAGGAAATAAAGAGATATTAACGGTATTGACAGATGCGTATTTGTTTGATGAGTACTTATATCAACATTCATTTCAAGTGACATTGTATTCGATTGCCATTGCCAAAGAGTTAGGGCACTCTTCAGAAGATATACGTTTGATTGGTATCGGGGCGTTATTGCATGATATCGGTAAAATTATGGTGCCAAAGGATATTATAACGAAGCCAGGACGTTTAACGCATGACGAGTTTGAAACCATGAAAATGCATACACGTTATGGGTTCGATGTATTGCGAAATTTACATTCTATTTCATTATTAGTGGCGCATTGTGCATTCCAACATCATGAGCGCATTGATGGTAGTGGATATCCACGTGGATTAGTAGATTTCGAAATTCATCCGTTTGCGAAGATTATTGGTGTTGCAGATGTCTTTGACGCGGTAACGACGAATCGAGTGTATCGTGAAAAGATGCTACCATCACAGGGTTTAGCGATTGTTGAATCAGGCTCGGGGACAATTTACGATCCAAGAATCGTCAATGCCTTAAAAAAGGCTGTCGTTCATTATCCAAATGGAGCAATTATAAAATTGTCTGATGGTCGTCGAGGTATTGTATCGAAACAAGAAAAGCTTAACCCGAGCATGCCAAGGATTCGTATTTTTGAAGAAAATAATGAACTAGTAACGGCTACATACGAAATTAATCTGGGGGATTTTCCAACTATTTTTATCGAAAAGGTAGAAACAGATTACAACATTACAGCTCATCTTGAATAATTGGCTCTTCCTGTTCATACGTTATGGAACAGGAGGAGATTTTTTTGTATTTCCCTCGAAAAAGGATGAAATTAAGAAAAAATAGTAGAAAAAGTAAAGCTTCAAATCGTCTAACGATTTTTCTCGTAAGTCTTATTTTATGTATTCTCTTATTCTTGTATGTATTAAACGAGCGACTTATGCCAACTTATTTAGAGTATGCCCAAGTACAAACAAATAAAATTGCTTCTTATGTTGTCAATGAAGCTATTAGTTCTCGTACGTCGAGTGTCTTAGATGTCAATGATATTATTGAAGAATTACCTGTTGGCTCGGCGGAAACGGTTACAGTAAGATTTAATACAGACATTATAAATCGGGTACAAGCGGAAACGCAGGGTTTAGTAAAAAATTATTTAGCGCAGGCTGAGCAAGGTGATTTAACTCAATTACCAGAGTTAGAAAATGTTGAATATGATGTTGGGAAAATCGAAGAGGGTGACGGGATTGTGTTTTTTGTGCCGCTCGGGCAAGCAGCAAATCTGCCCTTACTCGGCAATTTAGGCCCGAAAATTCCGATTCGCTTTCATATCATTGGTAATGTGCATAGTAATGTGACATCAAATATTAAAGAATTTGGTATTAATAGTGCGTTTGTAGAGGTATGGATTAATTTGGAAGTAAACGTACAAATTATTGTGCCTTTTGCAAGTAAGTCTGCCACGGTTAAACAGAGTTTTCCAGTGGCAATGGGTTTGACGAGAGGGCCGGTACCAAATATTTATACGAATGGTAGTGATGCGCCTCAGCCATCGCTTGAGGTGCCTATAAAGATGGAATAGAAATGTTTGGTGGAAAAGTAAATCCTAGTTGTTGCAGTGCGTGTAATATGATACATTGACAACAGTGATGACTTTTTAATATGTACTAATACTCGATAGGGGCGATATTTGTATGACATCTTGTAAACCTACAAGCACTGAAAAAGAAGAACATTTGCGAAAACCAGATTGGCTAAAAATTAAACTAAATACAAACGATGAATATAAAGGGCTTAAGAAGCTCATGCGAGAAAAAAACTTAAATACAGTTTGCGAAGAAGCACGCTGTCCAAATATTCATGAGTGCTGGGGTGAACGTCGTACAGCAACGATGATGATTTTAGGATCAGTCTGTACACGTGCTTGTCGTTTTTGTGCTGTGAAAACAGGCTTACCAAATGAACTAGACCTTGCAGAACCTGAGCGAGTAGCAGATTCAGTTGCCATTATGAACTTAAAGCATGTTGTAATTACAATGGTAGCTCGTGATGATTTAAAAGATGGCGGTTCGGAAGTTTTAGCAGAAACAGTTCGTGCGATTCGCCGTAAAAGTCCACTAACTTCAGTTGAAGTGCTACCTTCTGATCTTGGTGGCATCAAGGAAAATCTTCAGTTGTTAATGGATGCAAAACCGGATATTTTGAATCATAATATAGAAACGGTACGTCGTTTAACACCAAGAGTTCGTGCGCGTGCTAAATACGACCGATCATTAGAGTTTTTACGTTTAGCAAAAGAAATGCAACCTACGATTCCAACAAAATCCTCGTTAATGATCGGTTTAGGCGAAACACATGAAGAGATTTTAGAGGTTATGGATGACTTACGTGCAAATAACGTAGATATTATGACAATCGGTCAATATTTACAGCCAACGAAAAAGCATTTAGTTGTAAAAAAATATTATTCACCATTAGAGTTTGGCAAGCTGCGTAAAATAGCAATGGAAAAAGGTTTTAAGCATTGTGAAGCAGGTCCTTTAGTACGTAGTAGCTATCACGCAGATGAGCAGGTAAATGCAGCAACTAAAGAACGCCAGATGCAAGCTGACATGTAATGAGAAGATTAAAATAGAAAGGTGGTGTCACTTTGATTAGTATTGAAGGATATGAATACGAACTTGTTAATGATTACCGCGAAGCTTTCCAAGAAGAAGTATTGAAGGAACGTTATTCAGATATTTTAGCAAAATATGATTATATAGTTGGCGATTGGGGCTATAATCAATTGCGTCTAAAAGGATTTTTTGAAGATAAAAATCAAAAGTCCACTTTTGATACAAAAATTAGCACGTTACAGGATTACTTATATGAGTACTGTAACTTTGGCTGCGCTTATTTTGTCTTACGAAAAGTCGGGAGAGTTATACAACAACCAGAAAAAACAGAAGTAGCAAACACCGAAGTGACGGAGCCTGTAGTAGAAATGGCAGAATGAAAAATTTAAACCTGATGAGATTTTTGCATCAGGTTTTTTGTGTATGTCAATAAATTTATATTTATGGGTGATAAATTTCGAATTATTGGCGACAATAACCATAACTAGGATGATAAAACTAGTTTACACAAAAAACACCCTATATCGTTAACGATAAGGATGTTTTTTAGACTATTAACTTAGTATTTCGCGTAAATATTCACGCAACTCTACAGTTTCTTCCTCTGAGCGGTTGTATACGTGCTCGAGATAGCCTGGTTCTTCAACATCATCGGGTCCGATAATGGCGAAGCGGCCAAATTGAATATCCATAACAAGTACTTTACCGAAGAAACGGCCAGATTGTAGAATCGCTAAATCATAGCGTAACTTTTCACCAGCAAAGCTTACGAAGCGAGTTTTTGTATCTTCTACATCATCATATAAGAAAAAACGTTCCATCTTTTAATCACCTTCCAGTTCTATTGTTATGGTACTATAGAAGGGAAAAGACTATCAACTTTAATTGATTTGAATGGGGGCATACCTTGTGTATTTTGTAGATCGTAATAAAATCACAGAAAATTTACAGTACTTAGATGGACTACTTGCTATTTTGGAGTCAGAGAATAATTGGCTACAAAACGACATATCAAAACTAGCAATTGAGCGTATTGGTCATAATGTTATGGAGTCAATGATGGATGTTGGCAATCTGATGATTGATGGCTTCATTATGCGTGATCCAGGTAGTTATGAGGATATTATTGATATTTTAGTCGATGAAAAAGTTGTAACCGCTAACATGGAAGCGCCGTTAAAAGCAGTTGTCGGTTTACGTAAAATGCTTGTCCGCGAATTTGCATATGTAGACATTAATGAGGTTGTCCGTGTGTTAACAGAGTGCCTACCAACATTAAAGCAATTTTCACCAGCTGTGAGAGATTACTTAACAAATGAATTAGGTCCAGTTTCAGCATTTTTACCAGAGGCTTCTAAATGAAAACCTATAAGGCATATTGTTTTGACTTGGATGGCACAGTTTATCGTGGAAAAGAAGCAATTCCTTCTGCGATAACATTTATTCACGGCTTGCAAGAAGTTGGTATTGAACCTTTTTATGTTACAAATAATTCTTCGAAAACGCGAGAGCAATTACAATTAGCTTTACGAGCTATTGACATTGAGGCTCCGTTAGAACATATCTATTCGAGTGCACTAGTAACAGCAAAGTATATTGCTGCGAATTATATTGGTAAAAAAGTGGCGATGATGGGTTCTGATGGTCTTCGTATGGCATTATCTAATGAAGGTATAGCCATTACAGAAGATGAGCCGGATGTATTTGTTATGGGCATCGACCGTACACTTAACTATATGGCACTCGCAAAAGCAACGATTGCTGTACAAAATGGTGCAACGTTTATCGCGACAAATCAGGATATTAAATTTCCAACAGAGCACGGGTTTGTGCCGGGAAATGGCTCATTTGCACGCTTGGTAGGAGAAGTAGCAGGTGTTGAACCACTTTATATGGGAAAACCGTCGCCTGCCATGCTTGAGGTAATTGCGAAAGATCACGGCTTTGAAAAAAGTGATTTAGTAATGATTGGGGATAATTATGACACGGATATCATGTGTGGCATTCGTTTCGGTTGCGATACAATTCATGTCAATACCGGCGTGACAACGACAGCGATCGTTCGAGAAAAAGAACTTCAACCGACTTATTTATTACAAACATTATTAGATGAATAATATATGAAACGGTTGTCACGTATGAAATGTGACAACCGTTTCTATGTTTAGCATTCATTCTGTTTGTTAATAAATTACCATAAAGGATTTTCATCAATATATTGATAAATCGCTTTCGTTAGCTCGGCAGGCGAATCTGCTTCTACTAGGTCACCATTGACAACAGCGTAAAAGGATTCTGAACATTTTGTACAATAGCTAAGACAGCCATATTCTAAAACGTCGATATTTGGGTCGCGTTCAAGTATTTCATACGCTTCTTGCGAGCCATTTGCTAAGTTACTTATACAAAATTCAACCATTGGATTCATACGTGTCACCTCACCTTTGTTATGCTACTCGGTTTTGAAACCTACGTCAACGAATGAATTTGTGAAAACTTTCACAAAAACATATTGTGAAAGTTCTCACAATCGGTTATACTCAATTGTGGATACTTTGTGAACGATTATAATTATACATATTAAAGGAGATTATCATGGGAAAATTAGTACTTTTAGGTGGCGGCTATGGCAATATGCGTGTCATGCTTCGTCTATTACCGAATAATTTACCATTAGACACGGAGATCGTGCTGGTAGACAGAGCACCTTTCCATAGTTTAAAAACAGAATTTTACGCATTAGCAGCAGGGACATCAACAGATAAAGAAATTCGTGTGAGTTTCCCCGAACATGAACGCTTAACAGCTATTTACGGTGAAGTGATCGAAATTAATCGCGAAGAAAAAGTGGTTATTTTAGAAGACGGACAACGTATAGATTATGATGATTTAGTTATAGGGCTTGGCTGTGAGGATAAATTCCACGGCGTGCCAGGGGCGGAAGAGCACTCGCTTAGTATTCAGACAATTGCTAAGTCACGTCAAACATTTAATGCACTTTGCGGCTTACCATCAGGCTCTACGGTTGGTATTGTTGGTGCTGGACTAAGTGGTATAGAGCTTGCTAGTGAGTTACGTGAAAGTCGTGCAGATTTGAATATAAAATTATTTGACCGTGGACAACGTATTTTAAAAGACTTCCCAGAGAAGCTAAGTAAATACGTGAAAGAATGGTTCATCAAACACAACGTCGATGTTATTGCAGAATCGAATATTACAAAAGTTGAACCAGGTAAAATTTTTAATCACGAAGAGGAGATTCCATTGGATGCGTTGGTTTGGACAGCTGGTGTGCAACCAGTGAAAATTGTTCGCGATTTAGACGTGGAAAAAGATCGTCAAGGTCGCCCTATTGTGACACAGTACTTTAATGTTCTAGATGATGAGCATGTATATGTTGTTGGAGACTGTGCTTCTTCTACGTTTGCGCCAAGTGCACAACTTGCAGAAGAACAAGCAGAACACATCGTCAAAGTACTCCGTATGCGCTGGAAAGGTGAGCACTTACCAGAAAAAATGCCAGATATAAAATTAAAAGGCTTTATGGGCTCACTTGGTAAAAAGCAAGGTTTTGCATACTTAGCGGATACAACGGTAACAGGTCGTATTGCACGTTTGATGAAATCGGGTTTACTTTGGATGTATAAATATCAAAATGATTAATAAATAGATGTGCTAAAAGGACCTCTTATCTTTATAGCAGTTTGTCCTAGTGTATCTAGGCAAATTGGAGAGCTTGAACCTAGCACATAGATAATAGAAAAGGGAGACTGTGGTTAGCAGTCTCCCTTTTACATATACTATTGTTAAACAGTTTCATCAGGTGTGAAGCCTAAATTTTCAAGTGAAGTGAAAATCGGTTTTAATTGCACATAGCCTTCACCGACTACTTCATCATTAATAAGTACGAGAGGGTAGAAAAATTCATCATCTTGAATGCGTGTCGCATAGTCTGCATCGCGTTCATTCTCAATTGGACCTTCGATATCGACATAACGAATATCATATGCCTGGTTTGGATATTTGCGATCAATAGCAGCCTGTAGCCACTCGTATGTATCTTTAGAAGATGGTGCATTGACACAGCTGGCACAAATAACCGCCGTCCCGTAAATTTCAATGGATGGTTTGATATGTTTCATAGATTTCCACTCCTCGTGATTCTATATTGGATTTTTTCTGTTGCTAACATTATAATCATTATAAGGAAAGGAGTCGAGATAAATGGCAGAAGCAACAATTAACGACCAAGTTCAAGAAGTATTAGATAAATTACGTCCATTCTTACTACGCGATGGTGGGGATTGCGAATTAGTAGATGTAGAAGATGGTATTGTAAAATTACGTTTATTAGGTGCGTGTGGTAGCTGTCCAAGTTCTACAATCACACTTAAAGCAGGTATCGAACGTGCATTACTAGAAGAAGTACCAGGTATTATTGAAGTAGAGCAAGTATTCTAATTGTACTTATAAATCAAAGGTTCTAGCTGACTAAACGGCTAGAACTTTTTTTGTGGAACTATACTTGACGAGCTTTCTCTTCTCGAATAATTGCCCATTGTTCTTTAGCCATATCGATAATCTTTGCTTCACCACTGATGTTTTGTTTTTCAATCACTTTTGAAAAGAAACGTGTCGCATTTTCTAAATCGTTGATACGTCGTGATAATTCTGCAATCATATACATAATACGTACATCCGACATTTGTGTAGAGCTGTAATCCTCGTTTGAGTAAGATTCCATATAATGGTCACGAGAAATGGTAAGGAACCGTTGCTCTTGTCCCTCATTATCTAATGAGCGGTAAAGCCAACCTAAGCGAAGTGCAAGACCTGCTGTTGCGACGAATTTTTCTTTTTTAATTTGGCCACAGATAAATGCTAATTTGTATACTTGGATAGCTTGAAAGACTGTACGTTCACCTTTGAAATCATGATGCACCCATTTTTCTGTAATTTGTGAGCGAATATTATCTTGTACGCCTGGTGCAAAATATTTTGTGAAATCTTCGGTAAATGAGAAGCCACAATGTTCACAGACGAATACATTATAGTAAAGTGCATTGACATCATCGGCATAAATCGGTTGGAAATCGCTTTCGGTATGTTCGACTTTGATGAATTTTGAGCGTACTTTTAGCGAGGGAAATTCTTTTTTACAGTTTATACATTGAATGTTTTTTTCATAGTATGGTGAAATCTCCATATTTTATACCTCTTTCATAGATGTTAATATAACTATTATACCAACTATAATTTGAGAAGCATGAATATAAATGACTAAATAATGGAAAGTGAAATGGATACCTACTATAAATATAGATGACAAGCCGAATGATTGCCTTTCGATAGTCAAAATTGATATGATATTGATAAGAAAGAAGGTGATTGGGTTGACAAGTTTACAACAAGTAGTAGAAGTAACAGAGGCAGCCGTCTTTCGTATTCATGAAATGATGGAGCATAATGAAGAACAAGGTTCTTTTTTACGTGTGGTTGTTAAAGGTGGGGGATGTAGCGGTCTTTCATATGGTATGCATTTTGATAAAGAAAAAATGGATGATGATTTGGAAGATGTGCAACATGGTTTGACTGTTCTTGTTACCCGTGAAGATGCGCCTATTTTAACGGGAACGAAAATTGACTACAAACAATCGCTAATGGGCGGAGGATTCACAATAGATAATCCAAATGCCATTGCTTCATGTGGCTGTGGATCAAGCTTTAAAGCGGTAAAACGTGAAGGTACACCAGAAGTTTGCGACTGATTGAATATGAAAGAAGCCACCATTATTTGAAAAATAGTGGTGGCTTCTTTATGTACTCGCAGGGAGTTATTTAGTGAATCTGTGCTAAAACATATTCATAAATTTCTTCAGATGGTTTTTCGAGTGCAATGGAGAACTCTGAAAATATCATTTCCTGCAAAGATTGAAGTACCTTTTCTTCTTGTTGCGGAAATTTTTTTTCCATAGATAGATATTCTTGCTTTTTACGCATTAATGTATTTAAGAGGCTGGCTTGCTTTTGTCTATCGCCAGATTTAATGATTTCTACATGAAATTTCAAACGATGTGTATTTTGTTCGAGCCATTCAACACCAGGAGAAGTAAACGAATGTAAAATCTTTGTTGCTTCTTCTTTATCGATGATGTCTCTTATCTGTTTTTTAGCATTGTCAGTAGGGGTACGAATTGTTAATTTTGAATCATTTAGTGGTTGCAAAACGTAGTAGGTTTGTGTAATGTCACTATAGGTTTGTTCACAGATATCTTCAATAGAACAAAGACCATGTGCTGCATAAATGACCACATCGCCAACATTGTACATGTGAGGTCCCTCCATCAAACAATATTGTCAACTTAGTTGACTAATCTAATTGTAAAGCATTTGGGTGTGTTTTGTCAACTAAGTTGACGTTTGGCATATTTTTTTGTATAGTTGGTACGAAAAATATGGAATGAAGGTGGACTAGTTGAAGGTCGAATTGCAGAATCTAGATGTGATTGATTTGTTGAATGAACGTCACGTTATACTTCATCGACTTGCTGAAGATAAGTGGAATGAAAACAATGATATTTATATTTCCAATTCAGAATGGTATATTCTGGCGAGAATTTATAAAAAGCAACCAACTATTTCAGATGTAACAAAAAGTGTGGATTTTTCTCGACAAGCAACCCATAAGTTTATAAAAAGGCTGGAAGAAAAAGGGTTGGTACAGGTCAGTAATGTCGAACATAGTAAAAAACATAAAGCAATTCGTATGACGAAGTTTGGTGAAGTTTGCTATGAAAAAAACGAACTTTTAAAGGCTGAGATTGAACAGCAGCTAGTCAATACCATTGGAGAAGAACAGGTAACGGCTCTTAAAAATATATTAAAACTTGATTGGGAAATGGAGCATTTAGAGGCATAATTTCCTTTACAAGATAGTTGTAAAAAAATAATAGTTACTATTTAATGGTTATGTTTTTCAAAATATCCAACTAGCGCGAAAAAAACGAAGCATTTTAGTAGCACTAGAAAATAAAGGTGGTTCGGATGTCGATGAATAGACGTACAATTTTAGTATTAGGTGCTGGCTACGGTGGGCTCACGACGGTAGTGAATTTACAGAAACAATTAGGTGTAAATGATGCAGACATCGTGTTAGTAAACAAAAATGATTATCATTATGAAACGACATGGTTACATGAAGCGGCTGCTGGCACGATTGATGCATCGAAAGTACGATACGATATTTCAAATGTTGTAAACCGAAGTAAGGTTTCATTTGTGAAGGCAACTGTACAGCAAATCAACGTACAGGAGAAAAAAGTGATCACTTCTGATGGCGACATGACGTACGATTATTTAGTCATTGGTCTCGGATTTGAAGGTGAAACATTTGGTATCCCTGGTTTAGACAAGTATGCTTTATCACTAGCAAACTTACATGCTGCACGCGGTGTACGCGAGCATATTGAGTACCAGTTTGCGAGTTGGTCTTTAGATGATGAAAAAGATGATAGTAAGCTTACATTCATTGTTGGCGGTGCAGGTTTTACAGGTATTGAGTTTTTAGGCGAGCTTGGAAATCGTGTACCAACTCTGTGCAAGGAATTTAACGTTCCGCAAGAAAAGGTACGTATCTTGTGTGTGGAAGCAGCGCCAATGGTATTACCTGGCTTTGATCCAGAGCTAGTAGAATATGCTGTGGCACAGCTAAACAAAAAAGGTATTGAGTTTTCAATTGGTACGCCTATCGTCGAAGCGACTCCAGACGGCGTGAAGATTAAAGTGGCTGAAGATGAGTTTGAATTTGTGAAGGCGAAAACAGTTGTATGGGCTGCTGGTATAAGAGGGAATCATTTAATCGAAACATCAGGCATTGAAAATAATCGCGCGCGAGTACGTGTGGAGAAAGATATGCGCGCACCTGGATTTGATGAGGTATTTGTCGTCGGAGATTGCGCGTTCTTAATCAATGAAGAAGCCGGTCGTCCGTATCCTCCAACTGCTCAAATTGCGATGCAACAAACAGTTGTGGTCGCTAAAAATATCGTGCATTTGATTAACGGTGAGGAAACGATTGAATTCATACCGGAATTAAAAGGTTCAGTTTGCTCACTTGGTCATGATGATGCGATTGGTGATGCACTTGGACGCAAGTTTAAAGGTAAATCAGCATCAGCATTGAAAAAAATCATCGATAACCGTGCATTATATTTAATCGGTGGTCCAAGCTTAGTTGCAAAAAAAGGGAAATTCAAGTTGATTTAATTAGCAATTTTATAAGGAGAGGCTGACTCAAAAGTATGGATTATACTTTTGAGTCAGCCTCTCCTTTTTTATAGATAAAAAAGTTTGCTTTACGTTTATTAATCCTAAAATTTTGAATTTAACCTTCTAAGTATAGGGACTGAAAAGTTATACTATTTATATAGAGGTGAAGGTATATGAGAAAAGAAAGAGGGAAAGTTTGGTTAGGGGTAGCTGGCGTAGTTGTCAATGGACTTGGTCAATGGCTTGTCGTGAAAAAAGCCTATAGTGGATTAAAAGGGCGTTGGTCTTTACCAGCTGGTTTTGTTAATGGAGGAGAAACTGTTGATGAAGCAGTTATGCGAGAGATAAAAGAAGAGACAGGCATTGATTGTTTTGTATCTGGATTGATCGGTTTTCGCTCAGGCGTTATTCGCGAGGGAATTAGCGATAATATGGCCATCTTTTATTGCCGAATGAAAGATGAAGAGCAACTATTATATATCCAGGAAGATGAGTTGCTTGAATCAAAGTGGCTGTTTCCGCAGGAGCTTATGCAAGATGAAATGACATCTGTTTTGTTAAAAGAAATGGTGTCCAATCAATTTGAAAAGCATCAGTTAGAAATGATTAATGGCATTAATCCGGGTGATGTTTTTGGTTATTCGTCCTATAAATTATTCTTTAAAAAATAAGGTGATAGAGATTACTGGGACATTATCTCTTTAAACTTAAAATACTAATATCGAGCTTTTGAAATCCGAGTTTTCGGTTGCTTTTTGATTTTTATATAATTATGGAAAACTAGTGAAATCAAGGACATGTTCATTGAAAGTACAGCTTGTATCATGTAGACTAGTTAAAGGAAAACGGAGGTTATACATACATGGGTGGTTCAGTTTCATTAGTACAGTTAATCATTTCGATTGTGTTATTTTTCGTCATGTTTTTCGGTATCGGATTCTTATTGAATATGTTACTACGAATGACGTGGTTAATGGCGGTTGTGTATCCAATCGTTGTTGTCTTTATTGTCGATGATGTAAGCTTTTTAGATTATATTTTTAAACCTGGCTCAGCATTCCCAGCACTGTTAGATAAGTTGCAGGCGCTACCAATAGTAGATATTGTAATTTTAACAGGTGGTTTTGCGGGTGCGATTGTCGCGGGTATTGTGATGATTATTTTAAGAAAAAATGGCTATCGTATGTTCTAGCCAATAGAAAACAGTGTAACGATAATCACAATCGTTACACTGTTTTTTTCTTGGCTATTATCTCAACAATTGTTGCTCTAGTAAGATAATATGGATTAAATCAAATATGCTCCAAATTCAATAAGAAGAAAACTAACTAACCATAAAAAAATTGCAATTCGAATTATAAAATACATAGCATTTTCAAAGGAAGAAAGTTTTCTTTCTCGTCTAATTTTTTTTAGAAGTCTAACAGAAAAAAATGAACATAAGAGTAGGACTGCAATAGATATTTCAAAAATATTTTCTAACAAGCTGATATTTTCTAATAGGCTTTTAAAAATAATCATCCTCTCATATAGATGATATGAGTTGTCTTGTTGATTTATTTATGTTGGCTATTGGCATTCTTGATACCGCATTATTACCCCTAATCTGCATTTTCAAGAGAGCAACAAACTATATGAAAACAGCCTTTTTCTTTAAGATGAGTGAGTACTTTTTTATAGTAAAAATTCATAAGTAATGACCGCTATAAAAATTCCTGTCAATGCGCCAAAAAATACTTCGCTTCGCTTATGCCCAAGCAATGTTTTTAACTCTTCAAGCTTCTCCTCATCCCCCAGTTTAGGCCAATCTTTTAAATCTTTTATGAGTGTTTGGAAATCTTTACGTAGCTGATTTAAAATCACGGCATGCTGGCCCGCTTGAAAGCGCACCCCACTTGCATCATACATCACGATAAAGGAGAACATTGCAGCAACTGCAAAAATGGGAGAATCCAACCCTGTTTCGTAGGCAATAGCAGTTGTCAGTCCAGTTACGGACGCAGAGTGTGAACTAGGCATTCCACCAGTTGAGGTGAACAGTCCGAAATTCACTTGTCGTGTCATTAAAAAGTGAATCGGAATTTTAACAAATTGTGCGAAAATAACCGAGAAGAGGGCAACAAGTAAAGGAGTGTTTTGGAGTAAGCTCATTGTCATCACAACCTTCATGTAGAATTACTTGTATTATAACATTCGTTATTTTCTAAAAAAAGGTGGAGCAGAATTTTACGACCATTTTCATAATTTTGTTATAATAAGGAACAATGATTGGGGGATTTTACATGCGCATAGTAAAAGAGGAAAAAACATTTGAAACGGTTTCTACGGAGTTACTCATAGTAGGAGTACAAAAACATCGTGAACAAATGCATGATTGGGCAAGTTTTTCATCATTTTATGGAGAAGCTATTGAGTCTTGGATTTTTGCAGGCGATGTATCAACTGGGCTTAAAAAACTAACGAAATTACCTTTCATTAAAGAGCACATGGCACTTAAACGTGTTCTATTTGTAGGTCTTGGCGATCAAAAAACATTAACAAAAGAGGATTTACGCGCAACATTTGGCTTAGTTGGAAAAGAGCTGAAGGCGCTTAAAGTGAAGAACTATTCAATTTGGCTGGAATCATTTACAACGAAAGATATAGATATAACAGATGCGGCATCTTTAGCAGGTGAAGGTATTGGTCTTGGGTATTATTCAATTCCTCATTATAAAACAACATCGAATGAAATAGATACGCGCATTGACGATGTGTATCTTGTGACAGCGGCAGCAGATTTAGATGCAGTTGTTGCAAGCTTTGAAGTCGGTGTCATCTATGCGGATGCTGTGAATGAAGCACGTAGCTTAATTAATTTACCACCTAATCTTTTAACTGCTACAGACTTAGCGAATTATGCAGAGGCTCTGGCGAAAAAATATGGATTTGAAGTAGAGATTTTAGATAAGGCACAATTAGAGGAACTTGGTATGGGCGGAATTTTAAGCGTCAACCAAGGCTCAACGGAAGAACCACGTCTTATTACACTAAAATATAAAGCGACTGAAGATTTTGCAGATCCAATCGGCCTTGTAGGTAAAGGGGTCACATACGATACAGGTGGTTACTCATTGAAACCACCAGCTTCAATGGTAGGCATGAAAGGTGATATGGGTGGTGCTGCAGCAGTACTTGGTGCCATGAAAATTATCGGTGAATTACGTCCAAAGAAAAACGTCGTAGCTGTTATTGGCTCAACGGATAATATGGTATCAAGCATGGCGTTTAAACCAGATGATGTCATTACAACGTACAGTGGTAAAACTGTGGAAGTTTTAAATACAGATGCGGAAGGCCGTTTAGTGCTTGCAGATGCTATGACGTATGCAAAACAACAAGGTGCAACATCAGTGATTGACATTGCCACATTAACAGGTGGCGTTATTACAGCACTAGGAATGGATAAAACCGGTGCACTTTCTAATAATGATGCCTTCTTTGCTGAGTTTATGGAAGCGGCAAAGGAAACTGATGAATTTGTATGGCTGATGCCGTTAACAGAAAGTGACAAAAAACGTATTCGTAAATCTGATTTAGCAGATCTAAATAACTCACCAGGTCGAGATGGTCACATGATTTTCGGCGGCGGATTTGTTGGTGAATTTGTAGGGGATACACCGTGGATTCACTTAGATATTGCAGGGACATCAGACGCTACTTCAGCGCATGATTTAGGACCTAAAGGTGGTACAGGTGTAATGGTGCGCACATTAGCAGGCTTTATTCAACGTTTAGGGGGAGAAAAATAAGGTAGGCGATTTACACGCGGTATATGTACCTTCTTTCATACGATAGAGTAAAAAGGGAGGTAATAGCTACCTATGTTTGGATATCCAGGAGGCTTCTTATTACCATTTGGTGTGCCGTTTGCTGGCGGATTTTTAGGCAGTTTTCTAGGTCAACAATTCAATCGATATCCGTACTATCAAAATTACCCGAACTATCCGAATTATCATCATTATCCACAACGACCACCATATTATCAACCGGGGCCGCCATTTTCGCCGTACCGTAGACCGTATTAAGGAATATTTGCTGTACGAGAAAATTGATGCAAGTGTGAATAACGCATTTCTAAAATAGTTACCCATTCAGTCACCAGTAGTATCGGTGACTGAATGGGTAATTTTTTTGTAAAATTTTTATTGTGGTAAATCAACTGTTGACAGAATATACTAAATTGTATATTATTCTTAGTATATTACTAAGGATTCAAAATAACTCGGCTGACTAGATAACTAGAGGCTCTTATTATTCGCAGGCATTTCTTTGCCTTTGCGCATAGTGGGAGTCTCTTTTTTTCCTTCTAGAGAAGATGGATGGCCTCGCTTCAAGTTGAAAAATAAGGTTATATATGAGGCTAAAAGGAGTGTGAATGTATGGGATTAGTTTATATAGTCGGTGCAGGCCCTGGCGATGTGGATCTCATAACAGTAAAGGGATTGCGTTGTATTGAGTCTGCGGATGTCATTTTGTATGACCGACTCATTAATGAAGATTTATTAGCGTATGCAAAAAAGGATGCCAAACTGATTTTTTGTGGCAAGTTACCAAATCGCCATGTCATGATTCAGGAGAATATCAATCAGTCACTTGTGCACTATGCACAGCAAGGGTTTGTTGTCACAAGATTAAAGGGAGGTGACCCATTTGTCTTCGGAAGAGGGGCCGAAGAAGCAGAGGTACTTGCAGAGCATGGGATTCCATTTGAAATTGTACCAGGGATTACATCTGGTATAGCAGCACCAGCGTATGCTGGAATTCCTGTAACACATCGTGACTTGAGTTCAAGCTTTGCGATTGTCACGGGGCATATGCGAGAAGGAAAGGACGATTCGATTCAGTGGGAAAGTCTAGCGAAAGGTATCGATACGATTGCGATTTATATGGGGGTTGGTAATCTTCCGTATATCCGTCAGCAACTGCTTAAACATGGGCGCGACGAACAAACACCAGTAGCTCTTGTCCACTGGGGAACATTTGCTAAACAAAAAACAGTTACGGGTACTTTAATGAATATTGTAGACGTGGCACAGCGTGAAAATATCCAAAACCCGAGCATGATATTGGTCGGAGAAGTTGTTGCATTACGTGAAAAAATTCAATGGTTTGAGCAAACGAATCATCAGTCACAGTTAAAAGAAATTTCTGTATAGGGAGTGTTTTCATGCAAGCCATTTTATATATCGCACATGGAAGTCGCGTAAAGGCTGGTGTGGAGCAAGCCGTTTCTTTTCTTCAACGTGTGCAACAGGAAGTTGACGTAGCCATTCAAGAAATCTGCTTTTTAGAGTTAGCACAACCAACGATTGCCCAAGGTATAGAAAGTTGTGTTCAGCGCGGTGCCACAGCAATTGCGGTTGTTCCGATTTTACTATTGGCTGCAAAGCATGCAAAGGAAGATATTCCGGAAGAGGTAGAGCAGGCGAAGGCACTGTTTCCAAACATACGATTTACATACGGAGAGCCGCTAGGTGTGCATGAGTTATTGATTGATACACTTCAGGCTCGTATCGTCGAAACACAAGTACCGAATGAAAATGCACGAGTTTTACTCATTGGACGTGGTAGTAGTGATCCTGCGGTTAAACAAGATTTAGCAACAATTGCAGCAAGGTTGCGTGACAAATACTACTATTCAGAGGTGGATACATGCTTCTTATATGGAACGGGTCCTACTTTTGAAGAGTGGCTACAGCAAGGAAGGCATATGCAAAGTCGAGTTTTTATTGTGCCGTATTTATTATTTACAGGTTTATTGAGACAAGGAATTACAAAGAGATTAGTAGGTTATGAGGAAACGAACATTTTCTTATGTGAAAGCTTAGGATATGACGACAATGTTAAACGAGTTTTATTGGAACGAATCCATGAAGTATTGGCGGATGTTACAGATTTTGAAAGGAGTGAATTGTGCTTGCACTTGCACAGTTCAAAATCTGGACGTAATTACGCTGAGGCGTAATTGATAATTTCAAAAGTAGGTGATTAATAATGGTAGATAAAAAGCAGGAAAATGTAAATCTAGCATTAAATAATGTCCGGGAAATTTTAAATACAGTGAGTCATGGATCCATTACGTTAATTATACAGAATTCGTATGTAGTACAAATCGAGAAGAAAGAAAAAATACGTCTAAGATAATTTTTAGATAAAACATTAGTGAGGTGGCTAAGTTTGAAACTGCAAGTAATTAATAGTCCATTTAGTGAGGAGCAGGTGAAGCTTCTAAATGAGCTTCTTCCTAAATTAACAGTAGAACAAAAATTTTGGTTGAATGGTTATTTAAGCGCGCCGCAAGCAACGATCGATGGGATTGTTGAGGAAGTACCGACAGCTGTAACACCGGTTACTAAAACGGTAACCATTTTATATGGCTCGCAAACAGGAAATAGTCAGGGGCTTGCTGAAAAATATGCATCTACATTAAAGCAAAATGATGTAGAGGTGACAATCGCTTCTTTGGCAAAGTTCAAGCCGAATAATTTAAAGAAAACGACAAACTTATTACTCGTTGTCAGTACGCATGGTGAAGGTGAACCACCAGATCAAGCAATTCAGTTTTACGACTTTTTACACAGTAAGCGAGCACCGAAATTAGATCACCTTCATTATTCGGTACTGGCATTAGGGGATAGTTCATATGAATTTTTCTGCAAAACAGGGCAGGACTTTGATGAGCAGTTCGCAAAGTTAGGAGCAACTCGTATTGCCCCACGTGTAGATTGTGATTTAGATTATGATGAGCCAGCAACGCAGTGGTTCTCATCTGTGCAGCAGGAGCTAATCCAGCATACAAATGATACACCAGTACCTGAGCAAACAACTGTGGTACAAGGGAAATCGACGTACTCTCGCAAAAATCCTTTTACTGCCGAGGTACTGGAGAATATCAATTTAAATGGCCGTGGCTCAAACAAAGAAACGTATCATATTGAGCTAGGGATTGAAGGAGCTAACTTCAGTTTTGAACCTGGGGATAGCATTGGCATTCAGCCAGAAAATGAAGAATCATTAGTAGATGCATTACTAACATCATTGCAATTTGATGGTCAAGAAAAGGTAACAGTATTTGATGAGTCGTTAACGGTAAAAGAAGCATTACAAAAAAAGCTAGAGATTACCGTTTTATCGAAACCATTATTACAAAAAATTAGTACATTCACGGTGCATAAAGATTTTTCTAAACTACTTGAAGATGATACTGCTCGAAAAGAATATATATATGGTCGTGATTTGCTTGATGTTATCGAAGATTTCGCACCATTTACATGGGATGCACAGCAGTTTGTAACGTTATTACGTAAAATTCCAGCACGTCTCTATTCGATCGCGAGCAGTCAAAAGGCCAATAGTGACGAAGTGCATTTAACAATTGGTAAGGTGAGCTATGAAACAAATGGCCGAGTACGTCAGGGTGTATGTTCGGGTAATATTGCCGAGCGCATTCAAGTGGGCGACACATTATCGATTTACGTTCATCCAAATCAAAATTTCAGACTGCCTGAACAAGAGGATACACCGATTATTATGATCGGAGCAGGTACAGGGATTGCACCGTATCGAGCATTTTTAGAAGAACGTGAGGAACTTGGTATCAACAGCAAGTCATGGCTATTCTTCGGAGACCAGCACTTTATGACTGACTACTTGTACCAAACAGATTGTCAACGCTGGTTAGCATCCGGGACATTATCTCAAATGGACGTAGCCTTCTCTCGTGATACAGATAAAAAAGTATATGTCCAACATAAAATCGAAGAACATGCCGCAGCTATCTATGACTGGCTTGAGCAAGGTGCAGTAATCTACGTATGTGGTGATGAAAAAACGATGGCAGCAGATGTCGACCGAACTATACATCGACTTATTGAACAACAAGGTCAAAAAACGGCTGAAGAGGCAAAAGCCTTTGTGAATGAATTAAAACAACAAAAACGCTACCAACGTGACGTTTATTAAGTAAAGGAGCGAGAACAATGACTGAAAAAATTATTTTACCCCCACAAACGGGTACACCTAGTGATGTAGAACGGATTAAAACAGAAAGTAATTACTTGCGCGGTACATTGGAACGCACAATGAATGATCCGTTAAGCTCGGGAATTCCAGAAGATGATAATCGCCTGATGAAATTCCACGGAAGTTACTTACAGGATGATCGTGATCTGCGTAATGAGCGTCAACGCCAAAAACTAGAGCCTGCTTATCAATTCATGGTACGCGTTCGTACACCTGGTGGGGCTGCTACGGCTGCACAATGGCTAGTGATGGATGAAATGGCTACAAAGTATGGTAACGGTTCGTTGAAGTTAACGACACGTCAAGCTTTCCAAGTTCATGGTATTTTAAAATGGAATGTCAAAAAATACATGCAAGAAATTAACGATATACTACTGGACTCTCTTGCAGCATGTGGGGACGTTAATCGTAATGTAATGTGTAATGTAAATCCAAATCAATCGGCGTTGCACGAAGAAATTTATAACTGGTCAGCAAAGTTGAGTGAGCATTTATTACCTAGAACACGTGCGTACCATGAACTTTGGCTTGATGGTGAAAAGATTATGGATAGCCAAGACGAAGAGATTGAACCGATTTACGGTGCGCAATATTTACCACGTAAATTTAAAATTGGTATTGCCATTCCACCGAGTAATGATGTCGATGTGTATTCGCAGGATATTGGTCTGATTGCCATTGTGGAAGAAGGAAAACTAATTGGTTTTAACGTAGCAGTTGGTGGTGGTATGGGAATGTCACATGGTGATAATGAAACGTACCCACAACTTGCACGCATGCTTGGTTTTATCACACCAGATAAGTTACTCGAAACAGCAGAGAAAATTATTACGATTCAACGTGATTACGGTAATCGTTCGGTGCGTAAAAATGCGCGTTTTAAATATACAATTGATGCCCGTGGTCTTGAATGGTTCAATACGGAGTTGCATCGCCGACTTGGTTGGGAAATTCAGCCGGCACGTCCGTTTACGTTTGAACGTACAGGCGATGAATTTGGGTGGATCAAAGGTGCAGATGGCCAATGGCATTACACATTATTCATTGAAAATGGGCGTATTAAAGACTTTGAAGATTACAAGCTTTTAACTGGTTTACGAGAAGTTGCAAAAGTACATACAGATGACTTCCGTTTAACACCAAACCAAAATCTAATGATTAGTAATGTATCGTCGCAGAAGAAGCGCACAATCGATGCTGTTATTGAAAAATATAAACTAACAGATGGTTCGTACTATTCAGCACTTCGCCGCAATGCGATCGCTTGTGTATCTTTACCAACATGTGGCCTGGCTATGGCTGAGGCGGAGCGCTATTTGCCATCACTCATCACAAAGATTGATACAATTATTGATGAAGCGGGTCTACATGACACAGAAATCGTCATTCGTATGTCTGGCTGTCCAAATGGTTGTTCACGTGCAGCAATGGGCGAGATTGGCTTTATCGGTAAAGGACCAGGTAAGTATAATTTATATCTTGGTGCGAGCTTTACAGGCAATCGTTTAAACAAAATTTACCGCGAGAACATTGGGGAAGAAGAAATTCTAGCAGAGCTTCGTCCTATTCTTCTACACTTTGCAAAAGAACGTTTAGAGGGAGAGCATTTCGGTGACTTTGTGATCCGTCTTGGCTATGTGGAAGCGGTGTATGATGGTCGACAGTTTCATAATAACTAAGAAGTGAGATAGGTATGCTCATTCTTAGTAGAACAGGCTGATGTAACAATTGTCAGCCTGTTTTTGCATAGGGAATTTCCTGAGTTCGGCAAAGTATTTGGCAACAGTATGACTTTCAAAAAATATTTAAGGTGTCATTGCAGCAACGACTGTTTTTGCCAGCAATAGAGCTACTTCCATGTGTCGAAAATAGTGCTGGGTACTGTATAACTACGCGCTATCTACTTAGAAAAAAGAAATGAATTGATCCAAAAAGTAGAAGCCATGTAGCTGAGGATGCTACATGGCTTTCTTAAATGGAGAAATCTTCAGGGATAAATACTTTTAATTGCTTTGGTCGCACAAATACGTGGTCACCAACGTTGAGCTGAAGCACATGGAAATGTTCTTTTGATAGTTCGGCTTCTAAAAATTCATCCATATCTTCACGACGTAACTCAATTTGTACAATAGGGCCGAGTAAATGAATGTGACTTACTGTTACAGGAACTGTGCCTGTTACAGCTGTTTTTTCAATTTGAGTATCGTGTGGACGGACGTAGCCAACTGCATCGTCCTGCGTATGAGCATGTGAGTCAGGCACATCAATGGCAAACTCACCATGTGTCAATTTACCATTATGTAAGCGCCCTTTAAAGAGGTTGACGTTGCCTAAAAAATCATACACGAATGGACTATTTGGATGTGTATAAACTTCATCTGGACTGCCAATTTGCTCGATTTTTCCGTTATTCATCACGACGATGCGATCTGCTACATCCAGTGCTTCTTCTTGGTCATGAGTTACAAAAATACTCGTAATGTGAAAGTCATCATGAAGTTTTCGTAGCCAACGTCGTAATTCCTTACGCACTTTGGCATCGAGTGCGCCGAATGGTTCGTCTAGCAGTAGCACCTTAGGCTCGACAGCGAGTGCTCTTGCAAGTGCAACACGTTGACGCTGGCCACCTGAAAGTTGAGTTGGGTAACGGTCTGCAAAGTTTTCTAGTTTGACCAGCCGTAGTAGCTCCATCACTTTTGCTTCGATTTCAGCCTTAGAAGGTCTTGTTTTACGTGGCCTCACTCTTAGGCCATATGCAACATTTTCAAATACCGTCATATGTCGAAATAATGCATAGTGCTGGAATACAAACCCGACATTACGCTCCTTTGGATGATGATTTGTAATCGACTGTCCATCAAAGAAAATTTCTCCGACATCGGATGTTTCGAGCCCTGCAATAACGCGCAGTAATGAGGTTTTTCCAGAACCGGACGGACCAAGTAGGGCAATGAGTTCTCCGGATTGAATGTCTATAGAAATATCTTGCAAAGCTTGAAATGTACCGAAACGTTTTGAAACGTTTTGAATTTGAATGCTCAAAGGGTAGTACCTCCTACTTAAACTGATTTTGATTTCCAATCTACAATGTCTTTAATAACGAGTGTTATGATAGCCAACACGCTCATAAGTGAAGCGACGGCAAAAGCAGCTGCAAATTGATATTCATTGTATAAAATTTCGATATGGAGTGGCATTGTATTCGTCATACCGCGAATATGGCCAGAAACAACAGACACAGCACCGAATTCACCAATTGCCCGCGCATTACATAAAATCAGACCGTAAAATAGCCCCCATTTAATATTGGGCAAAGTTACATGCCAAAACGTTTTAAAGCCACTTGCTCCGAGTGAGATAGATGCCTCCTCTTCTGTTGTTCCCTGAGCTTGCATAAGTGGAATGAGTTCGCGAGCAACAAAGGGCAATGTCACGAAAATCGTAGCTAGCACGATGCCTGGTAGGGCAAAGATAATTTTAATATCATTGGCAAATAGCCATTCCCCGAATAAGCCCTGTGCACCGAATAATAGGACAAAGACAAGACCTGCAATGACAGGGGACACAGCAAAGGGCAAATCTACAATTGTTAGTAACAGATTTTTTCCTCTGAAATTGAACTTTGTAAGAACCCATGCGGCCATAACACCGAAAATAGCGTTTAATGGCACCGCAATGGCAACAACGGTCAGGGTTAATTTAATGGCAGATAGAGCATCTGGGTGGGTAATTGAATCGAAATAGACCTGTGCCCCTTTTTGAAATGCCGTGATAAAAATAGAAACGAGTGGTAGTACGATAAAGAACAATAAAAACGCTAGAGCAATAAAGGTTAATGTATAACGTACAAATCGCGGTTCTTGCAAAGCAGCGTGCTTATTAGTTGATGCCCCTTTGTTAGGAACCGTTTGCTCGATAGGTGTAGAATGTTCCATAAAAGCCTCCTAATGCACAAACCGACGATTCGCCAGCCATTGCATAATATTGATGGTAAATAGTAAGACAAAGGAAGTAACGAGCATGACCGTTGCAATAGCAGTGGCGCCAGCATAATCATACTGTTCAAGCTTTGTCATAATAATCAGTGGTGTAATTTCCGTTTTCATCGGCATATTACCTGCAATAAAAACGACCGAGCCATATTCACCGAGTGCTCGTGCAAATGCTAGCGAAAAGCCTGTTAAAATCGCGGGTGCAAGCTCTGGGAATATAACTTTCGTAAAAGTTTGTAAGCGAGTAGCGCCGAGACTAGCAGAAGCTTCTTCAATCTCAGCGCTAATATTTTGTAAAACAGGTTGAACTGTACGAACAACAAAGGGAAGACCGATAAAAGTCAGTGCGATAATAATGCCTAGGGGGGTGAAGGCAATTTTAAAATCAAAAAACTGACCAATCCAGCCGTTTGGTGCATACAGGGACGTTAAGGCAATCCCTGCAACAGCAGTTGGTAAGGCAAATGGTAAATCAACAAGTCCATCTATTATGCGTTTGAATGGAAAGTTATAACGTACAAGTACCCAGGCGATAATGGTGCCAAAAACAACATTGAGCAAACCTGCTGTAAGTGCTGTGCCAAAGCTTAGCTTATAGGAAGCAACGGCACGAGGATCACTAATAATAGCTATAAATTCTGCCCAACTTAAAGACATCGTGTTTATAAATATCATTGATAGTGGCAGTAGTACGAGTAAGCTAACATAGAGCATCGTATAGCCAAGGGAAAGATGGAAGCCAGGAATAATGCGGGCTGGCTTCTTTTTTAGTGTCAAGCTACTCATGAAAGGCCTCCTTATGAATGTGGTACATAAATTTCATCGAATGTGCCGCCATCATTAAAGTGCGTTGATTGAGCTTCCGTCCATCCGCCAAAATCTTCAATAGAAATTAACTCAAGCTCAGGGAATTGATCTTTGTATTTGGCCAGTACTTCTTCATTCCGTGGACGGTAATAATTAGCCGCAGCAATTTCTTGACCTTTGTCGCTATACAAATGCTTTAAGTATGCTTCAGCTACTTCACGTGTTCCCTTTTTATCGACGATTTTATCGACAATCGCTACTGGTGGTTCCGCTAAAATACTTAAAGAAGGTGTCACGATTTCAAATTCATCTTTCCCTAACTCATTTAGCGATAAATACGCCTCGTTCTCCCAAGCAATTAGGACATCACCAATTTCACGTTCAACAAATGTTGTCGTTGAACCACGTGCACCAGAATCTAACACTTCAACATTGCTATATAGTGCGGTCATAAATTCTTTCACTTTTGCCTCGTCATTTGAATAGAGTTTTTTTGCATAGGCCCAGGCAGCTAAATAATTCCAACGTGCACCACCTGATGTTTTTGGATTTGGTGTTATAACAGATACACTATCTTTTGTTAAATCACTCCAATCCTTTATACCCTTTGGATTCCCTTTACGTACTAAAAAGACGATTGTAGATGTGTATGGTGTAGAGCTGTTTTCAAATTCTGTTTGCCAGTCTTCGTTTAATAGTTCACGAGTTTGCGAAATTTCATCGATATCATAAGCAAGTGCTAGTGTCACAACATCCGCCTCCAACCCATCAATTACAGCACGCCCTTGTTTGCCAGAGCCTCCGTGCGACTGGTTGATGGTAACATCTTGACCTTGTTCTTCTTTCCATTTAGCAATAAAGTCCTTGTTAAATTCTTCGTATAGTTCACGAGTAGGATCATAAGATACATTTAATAGTTCTACAGCTTCCTTTTTTCCCGCTGTGCTTTTTTCTTTTTTAGAAGAACTAGTAACCCCGCAACCTGTTAAAGCCAGTGTTAGTGCTGATAATAGAGCTATTGTTTGGAAAATAGGTTTTCTTTTTGTCATCAAAGATCTCTCCTTTTTTGTCATGGAAACACAAAAGGCCATCTCTCAATCCACATAGTAGCGGATTAAGTAGATGGCCTTCAGGTAGCCTGATCAGCGTTAGTATTTGAAATCACTTAAGTGCACGTTAAAGCTTATTTCCACATTAAACCTATATATCCGATTAGTCAACAAGGAATTTGAAAAATAAATTACAGTGAAAAAAGAAGTAATGAAATAAAGGAATTTAAAATTTTTATTATTTACTTTACAAAACCTAGTTGACTACTTGGTGTAATGTAGTATATATTGGTAATAAGAAAAGTGATTGCTGAATGAGGTAAAACATTACCAGTGCACAATCATTAGTAAAGTAAGTAATTTTAAAATAAATAGCAATAGAATGCTAGCTAGTCAACTAGAGGCGTTTTAACAAAGGTATGTACTATTACTGCCTTTTGTTAAAACGCCTTTTATCTTTATTCAGTAAAAAACTCCCACTTCTATTTGTGGTGAGATAAATGAAGATTCATCCTTTTTTAGTGGGTGTCGAACACCAACTGAATGAAGATAAAGCCTCCGGCGGATGTCACAGATGTTTTTTGCGCGAAAGCGAAGCGTCAGATTTTGAATGGAGTTAATTTAGGAAGTTTGCCTAAGTACGTCGCATCCGTGCGACAATTTATCTGCCCGAAAGCGGAGCGGCAGGAGCAACGGCTAACTGACCTGCATCACGCAGGCCTAAGTACAATTCAAAATCTCGACGCAATTACGCCGGGGCGTAATTGATTTTTTACGGGGGGAATAACATGTTAACGTATGCGACTTGGCAAGAGCCAACAATTGATTTTGAACAGGATGAAACCTATAAAGCTGCGCTAGAAGTTTTACGATGGAGCTATGCTCAGTATGGGGAGGAAATTGTATATGCATGTAGCTTCGGCATTGAGGGTATCGTCTTAATTGATTTGATTTCAAAGGTAAAGCCAGATGCAACCATTGCTTTTTTAGATACAGATGTCCACTTCAAAGAAACATATGAAACCATTGCTCGAGTAAAGAAAAAATATCCTGAACTTAATATTATTTTAAAGAAGCCTGCACTGACACTTGCAGAACAGGCCACGCAGCACGGAGATGAACTTTGGAAATCTAACCCGAATAAATGTTGTGAAATTCGCAAAATGGTGCCACTTTCTGAAACATTAGCAGGGGCAAAAGCTTGGATTTCAGGATTACGCCGTGAGCAATCGCCGACGCGTGCAAATACAAATTTCATCAATCGTGATGATAAATTTAAGTCGATAAAAATTTGCCCACTTATTCATTGGACATGGAAGGATGTGTGGCGTTACGTTTCGAAGCATAATTTGCCGTACAATCCACTACATGATAAAGGCTACCCGAGTATTGGCTGCGAACATTGCACACAACCGGCATTTAATATGGATGATTTGCGTGCAGGTAGATGGCAAGGGTCTGGAAAAACTGAGTGTGGGTTACACGGATAAGGGAGTGTCGCCATGCTTGAATATATTGCCATAGCCATTAGTTTATTTTTTGCTATGAATATTGGTGCCAGTGGTGCAGCCGCTTCGATGGGTGTTGCATACGGAGCTGGAGCTATAAAAAAGGCTCGGCATGCGTTGGTGATTTGCGCAATAGGTGTTTTTGCTGGAGCTGTACTTGGTGGTGGAGAGGTTGTAAAGACCATTAGCTCAGGCATTATGCCACAGGGGTATATTACAGTAAATGTCGTGATCATTATATTAATTTCTGCGACCAGCTCGTTATTTCTCGCCAATATTTTAGGGATTCCACTATCGACAAGTGAAGTAACAGTTGGAGCTGTTGTCGGTGTAGGTATTGCTTACAAAGTGCTATACGTGAAATCATTACTTGTCATTATGTCGTTTTGGGTCATTGTACCAATTATTGCATTTATCAGTGCCTTCGTTTTTGGTAAGTTGTTGTTTAAATTACAAAGTAAAGGCCGTATAAAAGATCGTCCGATTTTAACGGTATTGTTAGTACTTGCTGGATTTTTCGAAGCTTTTTCAGCAGGGATGAATAATGTGGCAAACGCAGTTGGCCCACTAGTTGGTGCTGGTATGATGAACGTTACAAATGGCATTTGGATTGGTGGTATTTTTGTTGCACTCGGTGCAGTGTTACTCGGCAAACGGGTACTTGAAACAAATGGCAAGAAAATTATACGTTTTGAAAAAACGGAAGGGATACTGATTTCGAGTACAGGAGCTGTGCTTGTCGGCATAAGTTCAGTATTTGGGCTACCAGTGCCTTTAACACAGGTAACATCCTCAGCCATTATTGGTATGGGTGTGGCGAAAAGTGGAACACAAGTTTTTCATAAGAATATCGTAAAGAAGATTTTTCGTATTTGGATTGTATCACCAGTTTTTTCATTAGCAATTTCTTATTTTCTTGTACAGCTATTTTTGGAGAAAGATTTATATGCCATCGTGTTAATTGGTAGTGTCATTGTCGGAACGCTTGGCGCGATTAGTTTAATGCGAATAATGCGTGAAGAAGAACAATCCATATATGACGCAGGGGAAGGCATTTAAATATAAAAAGTAGTATATAAATATAATTAGGGGGATATTAAAATGAGTTTACAACCACATGGTGGAGTGTTAGTGCAAGCTTACAATCCAGAAAAAGTGATTACACATATTACGAAGGGGATTGAAATTGATGCAATGGCACTTAGCGATTTAGAGCTTATTGGCATTGGTGGCTATAGCCCAATTGAAGGATTTTTAACAAAGGAAGATTATGAATCAATCGTTGCTCGTACACGTTTAGCATCTGGAGTTGTGTGGAGTATCCCCATTACATTACCTGTGACAAAGGAAGTAGCCGCAACTATACAGACTGGCGATGAAGTGAAGCTGTTACATAACGGTGAAGTTTACGGTGTAATCGAGGTAGCAGATATTTATGAACCAGACAAGGATAAAGAAGCGTTGTTAGTTTACGGTACTCAGGATTTAGAGCATCCGGGCGTTAAAAAACTGCATGATCGACCTAGCGTTTATGTTGGTGGCAAAATTACGCTATTAAAGCGTTTGGAGAAAAAATTCCCGACGTATACATTCGATCCTGCGGAAACACGTCAATTATTTTTAGAAAAAGGATGGAAAACAGTTGTAGGTTTCCAAACACGTAATCCAGTCCACCGTGCACATGAATACATCCAAAAGGCAGCACTTGAAACGATCGATGGCTTATTTTTAAATCCATTAGTTGGAGAAACAAAATCTGATGATGTGTCGGCTGCGATTCGTATGGAAAGCTATGAGGTACTACTAAAAAATTACTACCCACAACATCGTGTGCAATTAGGGGTATTCCCAGCAGCAATGCGTTATGCAGGACCAAAAGAAGCAATCTTCCATGCACTAGTGCGTAAAAACTACGGCTGCACGCATTTTATTGTCGGACGTGATCATGCAGGTGTAGGTGATTACTACGGCACATATGATGCACAAAAAATCTTCGAGCAATTTACAGAGGATGAGCTAGGTATTGTGCCACTGAAGTTTGAACATAGCTTCTACTGCAGTAAATGTGAAGGCATGGCAACTACGAAAACCTGCCCACATGATAGTGCTTCACATATTATTTTATCGGGTACAAAAGTACGTGAAATGCTACGTAATGGCGAAGTACCACCAAGTACATTTAGTCGCACAGAAGTAGTAGAAGTGCTTATTAACGGAATGCGTAAGGAGGTACTAAGTTGAGTACAAATATCGTATGGCATGAGGCGTCTATTGCAAAAGAGGAGCGTCGTGCACAAAACAAACATCAAAGCTTTATATTATGGTTTACAGGTTTATCGGCTTCAGGGAAATCTTCAGTTGCAAATGCCTTTGCCCGCACATTGTTTGAGCGAGGAAACCAAGCCTTTGTATTAGATGGCGATAATGTCCGTCACGGATTAAACAATGATTTAGGTTTTGGTGAAGATGATCGTAAAGAGAATATTCGTCGCATTGGAGAAGTGTCTAAGCTTTTTGTGGAGAGCGGTCAAATTGTACTTACAGCTTTTATTTCACCGTACAGAGCAGATCGCCAAGTTGTGCGTGAGCTAGTGGAAGACGGGGAATTTATTGAAGTGTATGTGAAGTGTTCTGTGGAAGCTTGCGAAAAACGAGATCCAAAAGGGTTGTATAAAAAAGCACGAAATGCAGAAATTCCAAACTTTACAGGCATTAGCGCACCATATGAAGAGCCAGAAAACCCGGAAATTATTTTAGATACGGAGCATTATTCAATTGAAGAATGTGCACAACAGTTAACGGATATTTTAACAGCTAAAGGTCTTATTTAGGGCAAATAGAAAACGACAATACACTACAATGGTAGCGTATTGTCGTTTTTCATTTTTAATGTATTGAAAACGATGCGACTTCGTTCGCTCAACCTCGGAGTGAAGTCGCTCAACCTTGGAGTGAAGTCGCTCAACGTCGACCCGAAGTCGCTCAACCTTGGCCTGAAGTCGCTCAACCTTGGCCCGAAGTCGCTCAACCTCGGAGTGAAGTCGCTCAACCTCGGTCTGAAGTCGCTCAAGCCTCGGTCTGAAGTCACTCAACCTCAAAGTCACTCAGCTCATCTCCACAATGCAAGCCCTTTTTAGCAGGTTTATTTAATTCCTTGTTCTTTTTTCATTCGTTCAATTTCAGGAGCAAGGTCGTCACGAACAGTACCTTTCCATGGCTTAACACCCGCAATATAAGAAGAACGAGTCATGATATGTCCACCGACAGGTCCTGTGATGAACAAGAATAAAATCCCCAGTAAAATACGAGGGTTGAAGTGGTCTTCGATAAGCCAGAAGTGGAAGAATACACCGATAAGAACGCACATCACCCCAAGAGTCGCACTTTTCGAAGCGGCGTGAGCTCGTGTGTATAGGTCTGGTAAACGAATTAAACCAATGGCTGTCACAACAATAAATAACACTCCTATAGAGATGAAAAAGATAATTAAACTATTAGCGAGAATTGTCACGTTTAATGATATCTCCTTTCTCTATAAATTTAGAGAAAGCAACTGTACCGATAAACGATAAAATCGCAAGCAACAAAATGATTTCAAGGAAAAAGGTCGTCTCCACTAAAATGGAAAACAGCCCGATTAACGAAATAAGTGATACACCAATAGAATCGAGTGCGACTACTCGGTCAGATGAGGATGGCCCTTTGACCATACGATAAATAACCGGAATCATCGATAAGCAAATCACTACAATAGCACCAGTCATAAATGTTGTCATGATTTACTCACCTCCAAAATCGCTTTTTCAAATGAATCTCTAATTGCCGCAATTGCTTCGTCTACATCACCAATGTCGATGGCGTGCACATATAAAACTTTAGCATCGTCAGACACATGTACAACGACTGTACCAGGCGTTAATGTAATAAGACTCGACAATAGCGTAATTTCCCAATCCCTAGTTAGTACAGTAGGGTAAGCAAAAAAGGCAGGCTGCATATCGAGTTCGGGCCTTAAAACTACCTTCAATACTTGAATATTCGCTAGGATTAATTCCTTCAAAAATATTAAAGTTAGTTTAATGATCGCCCATACACGTGCAAGATAAAGTCGTGTTGTGAAGAAGCGCCTCATGATTATAATCAAAATAACCCCTAGAATAAACCCGACAAGAAATCCTGCCGCTGTAAAATTCGATGATAAGAACATCCAGACAAGGGCAAGAATAAAGTTTAACATGACTTGAAATGCCATAGTCTTAATCCCCCTTCATCACAGCATCTATATAAATAGATGGGTCGTTTAATAATTTCGCAGCATCGTCCATAAATGGTGTTACCCATTCAGTACCAACACCGTATACAACGGTTACAAGTACCAGTAAAACGGTCGGAACAAATAAGGTATTGTACACCTTTTTGTCGATAACCACGTTTGTTTCTTTTACCTCACCCCAGAAGGCGTAAAGGAAAATACGTATAACAGATAGCAACACTAGTAATGATGAAGCTAATATGAAAATACTGCTCCACATACTACCTGCTTCAAAACCGCCTTGTACAATTAACAGCTTGCCCACGAATCCACTAAGTGGAGGAATCCCGGCCAAACTAAATGCCGCAATCAGATAAAACCAGCCAAGTGCAGGATATTTTTTAATGAGTCCGCCCATTTTCCGTAAATCGGACGTGCCAGTAATATAAATAATGATCCCAATGAGCATAAACAGAGCTGCTTTAATGAGCATGTCATGAATTAAATAGAACATCGCGCCTTCTAATGCTACTTCATTCATTTGTGAGACACCGAATAAAATGACGCCGACTGCAATGACGATATTATAAATAATAATGAGCTTTACATCAAAATACGCTAAAGCCCCTATACAGCCCGCAATAATTGTTAAAATGGCTAGTCCCATCAATAATTCATGTGTATACGATAAATCGTGCACGAAGAACAACGTATATGTACGTGTTATTGCGTAAATGCCGACTTTCGTAAGAAGTGCACCGAACAGTGCCAACACTGGGATTGGCGCCGCTGCATAGGACGTAGGAAGCCAGAAATATAACGGGAAAATTGCTGCTTTTAGCCCAAATACTAATAAGAACATGACTGCAATAACAGTGACGATTCCTGGTTGATTAATTTCACCAATTTTCACTGCGATATCTGCCATATTTAGCGTACCGACTACAGAGTATAAGAATGCTACTGTAATAACAAACAAAGCAGAAGAGATAACGTTAATTAAAATATATTTAATCGAGCCCATGAATTGTTGTTTCTCGCCGCCAAGTACAATCAGTAAATACGATGACATTAATAACACTTCAAAGAACACGAATAAGTTGAAAATATCGCCTGTTGTAAAGGCTCCATTTACCCCAGTTAAAATGAACATGATACCTGGGTAATAAAAGAAGCGTTCACGTTCTTTCGTAATTAAGCCGAAGCCATACCATACGATAAAGAATGTAATAAGTAGTGTCGTCGTGACTAGTAGTGCGGACACCATATCGGACACCATTGTAATACCAAATGGGACTGGCCAATTGCCGAACGTCACTTTTTGAATACCATCACTTTTTACTTTGAATAGCAAGGATACTGCTGAAGCGAGCGCAAGCCCAATGCCAAGCAAGGCAAACGAACGTTGGTATTTTAAATTTTTCTGCCCGAACATTAAGATCATCCCGAAGAAAAACGGAATAATGATCGGCAGTAAAAGGAAGTTATTCATCCTCATCACTTCCTCTCATTAAGCTAATATCATCTGTCTCTAGTTCCTGGTACGAACGATAAGCAAGCACTAGGAAGAAAGCTGTTACGCCAAAGCTAATTACGATTGCCGTTAAAATTAGCGCCTGTGGAAGAGGGTCAGCAAATGTTTTTGCACCTTCATCTAATACAGGTGGCGCTTCACCGCCAAGACCACCCATCGTAAGAATAAGTAAATGGGCACCGTGACTGAGAAGACCAGTACCGATAATTATGCGTAATAAACTTTTCGATAAAATTAAATAAACAGCGGCCATAAATAAAAAGCCGATTGTAAATGCCATAAGTATTTCCATTATTCATCCTCCCCAATTGTTTGAATAATGGTCATCGTCACGCCGACGACAACACAATAAACCCCACCATCAAAAAGCATCGCCGTATGCAATGACTGTTTGCCTAGAAGTGGCAGATTGTAATAATCGAAGAAATGCGTGAAGAATGGTTTGCCCAATAGCATGGGGAAAGCCGCTGTTCCAAGAGCTAAAAGCAAACCTATCGCTGTTAAGTACGTATAATTAATTGGTAATACGCTACGTACAGTTTTTAAATCAAATGCTAATACAAGCAATACGATGGCACTGGCCGTTAATAAGCCGCCAACGAAGCCTCCTCCAGGTGTATAATGTCCAGCCATAAAAATATGAATGGAGAAGAAGAAAATAATGAAGAAAACGATTTTAGCTGTGAATTGAAGAATCACATCATTTGTTCTCATGTGCTTTCCCCTTTCTATTCATACGAAGCTTAATCATTGCTAGAATTCCAATACCTGCAATGCTTAGTACTGCGATTTCAAATAATGTATCGAAGCCACGATAATCTACAAGTATTACGTTGACGATATTACCGCCACCCGCTAAAGAATACACAGTTTCTTCATAATACTTAGATATGGATGGTACTAATTTTTGCGAATGTGCTGATAATGCTACAAGAGTAACCATCACACCGACAGCAACCGAAATAATCGCACGATTTACTTGGAAGCGTATGCGTTCCTCAGACTTACCAAGCTTAGGTAAATGATAAAATGCTAGTAAAAATAATGCTACAGAAATTGTTTCAATTACAAGCTGTGTTAATGCTAAGTCTGGTGCATTGAAGATGACAAAGAATAATGCAACTGTATAGCCGACTGCACCTAAACCGATAATCGCAGTCAAACGAGATTTCGCTAAAAGTGCAATACATGTACCACAGATAAGAACTATGATTAAAATAACGCCATAAGGGTGAATTGGCGCTGCGCCTTTAAAGGTAAATGTAAATGCATCTTTCACGATTAATGTACCAATGACAATCACTACAATGGCACTAAACATATACAGTAAATAATGGCGCATAGACCCTGTCATATACAGACGAGACACACGGTTCAGCCCGACATCTAGACCAAGCATTATTTTGTCATAGAAATTATTTAATGTCAGTGCACGTGGGAAAGCGTTGTATAGTCCTTGCCACTTCGGAAGTGCGACAAACAATAAAACCCCAACAAGCACGATTCCAATCGTCATAAATAATTCTGGTGATAGCCCGTGCCAAGCTTGCACGTGAATATCTATATCCCCCGGTGCACTATATAAAAATGGTTGAATCGCATAGACTGCCGGTTTTACAAACGTATCTCCAATAATGTTCGGGATGAAGAAAATCGTCACAACAAAGGCCGCTAAAATCATTGGTGAAATCAACATACCAATCGGAGCCTCATGAGGTTTATGTGGCAGTTGCTCTGGTTTGTATTTCCCGGAAAATGTGTGGAATACAAAGTAAAAACTATAGATAAATGTAAAAATACTTGCAACCCATGCGACAATAGGGAATAAAACACCCCATGTATCAAAACCAAACAAATCAAAATTTTGTAATGAAAGCATGGCAGTTAAGAACATTTCTTTACTTAAGAAGCCGTTAAATGGTGGAAGTCCAGCCATTGAAAAGGTTCCGATTGCAGCTACTGTAAAGCTAAGTGGCATAATGCTCATTAAACCACCAAGTTTGCGAATATCGCGGGTACCCGTTTCATGATCAATAATACCTGCAATCATAAATAGACTACCTTTAAAGGTAGCATGGTTAATGAGGTGGAAGATTGCTGCAAAGGCCGCATACTTAAACACGGTATCGGCAGCACCATTGACATGAAATGCCACAGCACCTGCACCTAATAAGGACATAATAAGTCCCAACTGACTGACTGTAGAAAAGGCTAAAATACCTTTTAAGTCTGTTTGTTTTACTGCAAAGAAAGAACCCCAGAATAAAGTTAGCAAACCTACGCCTGTAACGAGCCATACCCAAAGTTCAGAAACAGCAAAAATAGGTGTAAAACGAGCTACTAAGTAGATACCCGCTTTTACCATCGTTGCGGAGTGAAGGTATGCGCTGACTGGTGTCGGTGCTTCCATAGCATCCGGCAGCCAAATGTAAAATGGGAACTGTGCAGACTTAGTGAATGCACCAAGTAATATTAGAACGAGTGACCAAGTAAACCATGGATGCTGCATTAACTCAGGTGCCATGGCAATGAGTTCACGAATAGAATACGTATCCCCCATTAAATATAGAAGGATAAATCCTCCTAGCATCATTAAACCGCCGCCAACTGTAATGATCATGGATTTAAGTGCACCAAAGCGAGATGCATCTCGAGTGTACCAATAACCAATCAATAAGAAGGATGAAATCGACGTTAATTCCCAGAAGAAATACAAAGTAATTAAATGGTCCGATTGCACAACACCAAGCATTGCGGTCATGAATAATAATAGGTAAACATAAAAGTTATGCAATTTTTCTTTATGCTTATCTAAATAAAAAATGGAGTAAAGAACAACAAGTGAGCCGATTCCAGTAATAAGTAAGGAGAACAATAAGCTAAGTCCGTCTAAATAGGACACGACGGAAATATCAAGCGATGGAATCCAAGGGAGCTCAGCAAGAAAAACTTCTCCCTTTGCCACTTTCGCTATATACGTTGCATAAATAATAGCGAGTGTAGCAGGTACTGCAAGGACAAACCAGCCCGTGTGGATATTTTTGACACTTTTATATAAAAAAGGTACGAATATCGCTGCAAGCATAGGGATGAAAATATAGAGTACTTGTGACAAAAAAATCCTCCTTTATGCAATAATACTAGTAATTATAGCGCATTTTTTAATGTAATGCATACGTACCATGGGAATTAGCTTGCGGGAGTATGTGAAATATAGCTATATTATATATAGGAAGTTATCAAAGAAAAAAAGAGGAAATTTTTTTTATGAAAAATCCATATTTATACGGTTATTTACCTTTAATAACGATATTATTATTTAGTTTGACGTTCGGTATGTACGCGGTCGGCGTATCATTGCAATTATTCCAGTCAATTGGTGTGTATTCCGGTATGCGCGAATTTTTATCAGATTTTGAGTTGCGTATTTTTTTACTAATTGTATTTGCATTAATTTTCTTTATGGTATTTTCAGCACTGAAATTAATTGGAGAAACCATCCATGAGTTAGGAATGTTGTTTTTCTCGAAGGACAATGAAGGAGAGACGATGAGCCAAGCACGTGGTGGTTACATAGTTCTCTTTCTTGGTGCAACGTGTTCAGCTTTTGCAATTCAATCGTTGTACTTTTTAGTTGGAATCTTTGTCATCACGATTATTATGTACTTTATTTTCGTTATTTATAAGATGAGTAATTTTTTATCTGTTGGCGGAACAGTTGGTTTACTTATTTTCGAGGTACTTTCGTGGATGCTGTTATTATCTCTCATTGTCTATGTTGTACTTAAATTATATAACGGTATTTTGGCGAGCTTACCATTCGCACAATAATTTCTTTGTAATCGTTTATGAGCGTTTGTTCAAGGAATCCGTTGCTTTCAGAGATAGTAGAAGGAGATGCTTTAGTATCTCCTTTTTATTATTCTAGTAACACATTAAATAGTTTGTGATGAATTTTGTATGCTTCTAATTCTTCCATAGATTGTGGTTTGTCGTAGCCAAGCCATACTGCCGCTGTGTACTCATCGTTCAATCCTGCAAGCCAATAATCTCTGTAATCATTGGTTGTGCCTGTTTTAGCACCTACATAATTGCTATTACTGTAAACACCTTGCCCAGTGCCATTTGCGACTACATCGGCTAATAAGGAGCGCATGTACTTCACTGTTTTAGGAGACCAAATTTGGTCCCGAGCTGTATCCGAGTTATACAACACAGTGCCATCACTTGCCGTCACTTTACGAATGCTATGCGCGAGGGCATACGAACCATCGATAAAGCTTGTGTAGGCATCTGCTAGTTCGATTGCAGTAACACCGTATGTTAATCCACCCAAGGAAGCAGCGTAGTTATGGTCCTGAGCAACGATTGATCGGAAATGGAAGCGGTCCAGATAACTAAATGCCGTTTCTATGCCCACTGTATTAAAGAGACGCACAGCAGACGTATTGTAACTGTGTCGGAATGCTGTCTGAATTGACACATCCCCGTACACATAGCCGCCGTAGTTTTGCGGACAAAAAGAACCGACGCAGTAATTGCGACCACTTACAGTCGAGTCAGGTGTGTGCGCTGTTGTTTCAAAAAAAGGTGCATAAACAGCTAAAGGCTTAAATGCAGATCCCGGCTGCCGCATACCTTGATAGGCACGATGATAATCAAACTTTTCATAGTCTTTTCCCGCATATAGGCTGACAATTTCACGAGTTGCATTGTTGATGACAGCTCCAGCTGCCTGTAATTCTCCTGAACCTAAAATTGTCGTCATGAGATCTTCATCATGCGTTTGCTTGTCAGGGTCAAGTGCTGTGTAAATAGTTAGGCCATTTTGATATAAAAAATTTAAACGCTCGTCAAGCTGATTTCTAATCGTTTTCTTTTCTTCCTCGCTTTTCGCTTTCACAAGGCGATCAGAAAAACCGTCTTTTTCAGCAACAAGCCAGCGAAGCTCTTGCAAAACATATGTACTATACATAGGAAAGCTCTGCAATTTGTTTTTTACGTTTAATGTAATCGTTTCTGCTTTGTAGGTAGCCACTTCAGCTTCGGTTAGTGTACTACTTGATGCAAGTGTATCGAGTAATCGTTCTTGCCTCGCTTTTGTATTATCAAAATTTTTCAAAGGATTATAGAGCGATGGGTTGTTTGGGATGGCCGAGATAAAAGCCATTTCTGCAACTGATAATTCCTTCAAAGATTTTTGGAAATAATAGGTTGCAGCAGCACCAATACCGTATACCTGATTACTAAAATAGGATTCATTTAAATACATCGTTAAAATGGTCTCTTTATCAAATTCTTGTTCAAGCTCATGGGCATAAAAGAGTTCTGTTAGTTTTCGTTCATATGTTTTTTCTTCTGATAAATAACGCATACGGACGAGCTGCTGTGTAATTGTACTGCCGCCTTGCGAAATGCCGCTATCATTTGAGTTTGCGATAACTGCTCGTGTAATTGCACTTAAATCAAAACCAATATGTTGATAAAAGTCTGCATCCTCACTAACAATAAAAATTTCTTGTGCGATTTGAGGAATTTCTTGCAATGTCAGTGGCTGTCTCCACTCCACGTACTCCTCGCTATACGTCTGCCCATTCTTATCAATAAGCGTGACCGGAAGCTGTGCCTGTACCTCTGGTAAACGAATAGCATCGGTAATCTGTTCTTCATGTGCTTTAGCAATACTTATTTCAGTCCATATATTGTCTCCGATCCACCAAAGAATCGGTAAGGATAAAAAAATTAATAAAAAGCCAAAAGCCTTGTTCATATGTACCTCCAGTCAATCAAGTTCTTCCAAGATATTACCTTTAATCAACAGAATAGCATATTTTATAGCGTTGCAAAGTGACCTAGATGCAAATAAGTCATATTAGCTATTTCAAAAATAAAACGAAAAGTGCAAAAATCGTCAATACTTGGGTGGAGAAAACATACAGGAATTGTGTTAGACTAATATGAGGTCAGGGAAGATGACATATTATCTTTCCATTGAAACTGAAATTTTACATTTTAAAGGAGAGACTCCCATGTTTCCACAATTAACAAAAGAAGTACAAGCAGGCGAAGTACTAGTAGAAATGAATACAACTTTAGGTGCAATAAAAATTAAATTATTCCCAGAGCAAGCGCCAAAAACAGTCGAGAACTTCTTAGGTCATGCTAAATCTGGCTACTATGACGGTATCATTTTCCACCGTGTTATCCAAGATTTCATGATTCAAGGTGGCGACCCAACAGGTACAGGTATGGGAGGCGAATCAATCTGGGGTAGTTCTTTCGAAGATGAATTCTCTGATGAGTTATTCAACTTACGTGGTGCACTATCTATGGCTAACGCTGGTCCAAACACAAATGGTTCTCAATTTTTCATCGTACAAATGAAGAACTTACCAAGTGATATGCTACGTCAATTACAAGGTGCTGGTTTCCCAGAAGAAATCATTACTGCATATGCTGAAAATGGTGGTACACCTTGGTTAGACCATAAACATACAGTATTTGGTCATGTTGTTGAAGGTATGGATATCATTGACAAAATTGCCGAAGTAGAAAAAGACGGCCGTGACAAACCACTTGAAGATATTAAAATCGAGTCAATTACAGTTTTTGAATAATAAATTGTAAGGAAGTGTAGAAAATATGCCTTTTTTGTATTTTCCAGATGATAAATCTGCATATATCCCAGCTGCAATAGAATTTTTAGTGATTCTAATTTTATGTATTGCCGTATTTTTGATGTTCAAAAAGATTTCGAAAAAGCAAGAAATGAAAGCGCAGGAAATTGAAGCACGTATTCTCGGTGAAAGAAATAAAGTAAATAGCAATCAGAATATATAAAGAAAAACGAGATGCCTCAAATGTTGAGGCATCTCGTTTTTTAATGGGGCCCATTGCGCTTATAGCGGTGAAGATGATTGCGAATCACTTTAAATGTAGAATAGCAAGTAAGTACAAAGGCTAGGGTAATGCCACTTAATGCGGTCAATAAGGCAAGCCACTCAAAAATGGAATACGTCCAAACATTAGACCAATTCACTTGACCATTCCATTCCTCGATGACTAAATTCATGCCATAAATGCCGGAAACAACTGTAAATACAGTTAAAATGAACAGTAACTTATTATTACGTTTATCCGAGCGATCTTCCAAAGCACGATATAAGTTATCAAGTGTTGTTTTTGTCTCTAGATAGTGTTCTTGAATGCGAAAAATCTTTTGTAGCATTTGAGATATTTCTTTGCCCTCAGTACGAACAACTACATCATCAAAATAATAATGTGATGAGAATCTTGTGATAAGTTCAATAAGATCATCTACCACGAGCTTATCTTTACTCCAGTTAATTTCACTATGTTCAAATGCCACTTTTAACAGCATCATCCTATAAAAGTAATGGATGAGCAGATTATAATAATGTATCCCCATAAATTTTTCAATATCACGGACGGATTTTGAAAAGGGACGATTAGCTATCGTGATTTGAGACTGTGTAGAAGTCACGACATAACTCGAAGGCGCCCAACGAACGTGCGTATGCTCAGTAACATAATTTGTAATATATTCAGGATTGGTACTTGAGATAAAAGGTACCCCATCAGGTTTTTTTCCGTCTACTTGACCAAGACGAAATAAATGTTCATTTTTAATTTCTGCATTTTCTGCACTTAAAAGATAAGCAGACACTAACATTCGCTCATCTTCTAAAAAAGGTAAACCACCGTAGGTATTCGTTTTATAATGGATTAAATAATCTTCTAGAAAGGGGAGGAGGTACTGGAATAATAATTCGCTTGTGGATTGGTAATGTCCAAATTCAAAGTGATGGTTTGTACCTTTTTCCTCCTCAAGCTTTGCCTCTAGAACACGAAAATAATGAATGAAATTAACGACATCACTAAATTCCTTTATTTCATCAGTCATTTGTAACCGTATGGTAATAATGCCAGTACCAAAAGGGCAAAGTGTTATATCAGTACTTAATATTTGATAGGGAAAGGTTTCATGTTTGCTTTGTAAAAAGCCAGTTATATTAAAGGACTTCGAAAAGCGCAAAAAATCTTGTGAATTCGATTTGGCTGGGAACAATTTATCTTCAACGTAAGGGTAAAAAAATTGAGCAATTTCCTCATGCGAAACCGTAATGCCTTCGCTATAGAAAGCATTTTCTAACTCCTTGTTTTGTAGTGTGAAAAATGTAAATCCTTCACTTTCTAGCTTTTCACACAGCTCTTTTCTATTTTTAGGGTGGTAAGCAAACGGAAATAAAAATGTCATATATGCATGTTCAATTGCCAATGGAGTTAATGTCATTGTATACACCTCCCTATGCATAAAACTTTCCACATTCTATCTTTTTTAAACATAAAAACAGAGAGAAGGAAATCTTCTCTCTGTTTTAGTTACATTATGCAAGCGCCTTTTTAAAGCGAGCTACACCTTCTTTTACGAGGTCTAGGGAGCAAGCGACATTCATGCGTAAAAATCCGTTGCCTTCTACACCGTATTTAGTGCCTGGCTCTAAAGCAAGATGCCCAACTTCTAGTAAACGTTTCATCATGTCCTTTTCGTCGATGCCTAGCTCACGATAGTCAATCCAAATTAAATACGTTCCTTGTGGCTTTGGAATATGAATACCTGGTAGCTGTCCAAGCTCAGCAATGACATAATCTATATTTTTAGATACATAGACTAATAGCTCATCTAGCCAAGGTTTACCTTCAGTATAGGCCGCATGCAGTGCAATAGGAGCAAAGTTATTTAATGAGCCATGACCACTTGCCGTAATTACTGCCTCTAATTGTGCACGTTTTTTCTTATCTGACACAATCATGTAAGCAATTTGAATGCCAGCTAAATTAAAGGTCTTAGTCGGTGCCATGCATGTAATGATGCGGTCGATTTCATCACCAGCCACTTTCGCAAGTGGTGTGTGGACAGCGCCATCAAGCATTAAGTCGGCATGGATTTCATCTGAAATAATGAGAACATCATATTTGGCACAAAGGCGTACGATTTCTTTTAGCGTTTCTTCACTCCATACGTAGCCACCTGGATTATGAGGATTACATAAAATGTACGCTTTGACATCCTGTGCAAGTGCTTGTTCGAATGCTTCAAAGTCGTAAACAAATGTACCGTTTTCTTCTACTAAGGGACAAGTAATGACTTCGCGGTCGTTAGTTTTAGGTACATTGAAAAATGGTGGATAGACTGGCGTTGAAACAAGTACTTTATCACCTGGTTTTGTTAGCGCTGTTAAGATATTTGCCATTGCTGGAATAACACCTTGACGGAATAAAATAGACTCTTTTTCAATCTGCCATCCATGACGCGTATGTAGCCAGTCAACAACTGAATCTTTGGCATCGTCACTAATGAAACTATAGCCGAAAACAGATTGCTCTAAATAGTTATGAAGTGCTTGTGTGACAGCTTCAGGTGCAGCAAAATCCATATCTGCTACCCACATCGGTAAAATATCTGAAGCATCTTTTAGGCTATATACTTTCTCCATAGCATCCCATTTAAAGGAGTTAGTATGACGTCGATTCATAGGTTGATCAAAAATAGACAAGCAAATCACTCTTTTCTTTTTTATTTACTATGGTATCATACGATTAATATAAAAAGATAATAGGTGAGTATTTTGGAAAATAGTAGAATGAATCGAACTGCCGTATATTTGCTAGAAGCGTGGGATCCATTCCAATTAGGTATGGGCCATTATGATACGGAAACAGCAGATGTTGTTGCTGCACTACAAGGCATTGATGATCCATCAACGCTTGCGAAAGTGATTCAAGACACATATGAGCACTCGTTTGAACAATGGATTCCGTTTGAAGATTGTGTAGCCATTTCATACAAACTAATTGCCGTTAAATTTGAAGCAAAATGCATTATCTAATGAAAGGCATTCGCACACTTCTATCCTCGATTTCGAGAGGGTAAAAGACCCGCGAATACCTAGACAATAATTAAAAATCCTCGTAGCCTTTATTATGGTGCGAGGATTTTCTTTTATTTTTAGAATGATCATCAATAGCTCGGTTAATTTCGAAAATTAATATCAAGAAGTACTGGTAGCAAATCATAATAACATGTAACAATTATAAAAAAGGTTTCGTTTCAATTGTAAAGAAAGATAAGGAGGGGGTGCTGGTGACGGAACACAAATTAATTGAACGTGCACAACAAGGAGATAAAGAAGCATACATAGAGCTGATCCGATACCATCAGCAAACGGTTGAAAAGTTTGCTTATCAATGTGGTGTACATACAAGTGATGTGGCAGATGTCGCACAAGAAGTGTTTGTGAAATTATACCGGTTTTTGCATCAATTTAAACAAGATCGTTTTACAACATGGCTTTATAAAATTACGCTCAATGCCACTCGTGATTACTACCGTAAAGAAAAGCGTGAGCAAGTAAAGGAAGATCGACTAAACGCGCAGCCACAAGCATCTAATGTATCTGCGGAGAAGCATGTCCTCAATTTTGAGGAAGATCGACTGTTACATAAGGCTATTCAAGCACTCGATGAAAATTATCGCTATCCACTCGTGTTATTTTATTTCCATGAATTAAAGTATGAGGAAATTGCAGAGGTACTTGGTATTTCACTATCCACGGTCAAAGTACGCATTTTACGCGCGAAGGAAAAGCTTAAAGTGGCGCTGACGAGGGAGGGGAGTGTTGAAAATGGATGATAAGCAATTTGACAAACGTATGGAGCTTTTAAAAAAATCATATGATCGAATGGAGCCACAATTAGATCCAATAGATGTTTTTGCGCAGATTGAAGTGGAGGAATCCTTGCCGCCGGTTCAGACTGTAACCACACCACCAAAACATCCCTCGAAATGGCAAAAGCCAGCTGTTTGGGCGGCGAGTATTGCTAGTGTGTTGCTTGTTGGTTTACTAGTAGCGCCTTATGTGTTAGAAACTTCAACTTCTTTACCACCAACAGAAGAAATTGCTATTACACCTATCGAGGACTACGATGTGTGGCTAGATGAATTTACAAAAACGTATGAAACGAAGCGCGAGCAAATGCGAGAGGAGCTGGATATGCCCGAGGAGGCGTTAAAACAGCTGCAGTCAGTTCAAAGTGCTGCAAGTGCTTTACATCATTTGAAGAAAGATAAAGAGAGAATTTTATCAAATCAAAAATCAACGAGCGGCTTTATTGAAGATATGACAGCAGGTATTTTAGAACTCCTAATGACACCACGTGAGAAGATTCAAAAAATGGCGGATTATGATTCTAAAGAGCAAGTATCGTTTAGTGATTCTTTTTCCCAATATGATTCTTATGCACAAAATGCAGAAGATGTTGCACGTTATTATACAGAGCAGTTAGCCCCATTTAAGAAGTTTTTATTAGGTGAGCCAGCGCAATTTCCGCAAGAACTGAAGAACTTGATTGCAACAGCAAATAAGCAATATATTGAGCTGCAAAATGACGGTCAGTTTCGTCCAGACCCTATATTTGGTAAGAATGCGCCTTCTTATATGAAAGCTACGCCTCCCGATGTACTTGGTTATTATAAGCATTTGGCGACAGGTTCATTGCTTGTCGGTGGAGATTTGCGTTTACCAGCTAGTGAAACAGCGGATATTTTGGTTATGTATGAGCAAGTACTTATAGCAGATCCTTTTACAGATTTCCCTGAATATATGGTGTTAAAGGGGGAATTTGAAAACACGTGGCTAGCACTCTTAAAAGGTACAGACGCTTTTCCAATGCGAATGGCAGATGGTCGACTTACTGAGGAGTATCAAGATTTTGTCATGGGTGTGGCAAATGGTGAGTATGGTGAAGCTATGCAGGGTATGGTAAAAAAAATAGTAAGTGAGCTAGAGTCAGGCGAATCTCAAACGCTAACGCAATTAACGGAATATGATGTATCAATGGGAATTTTATCACAGAAGAATCAAAATTTTGAATACTTTAACGCAACAAAAGTGACGACTTCTGGAAATTGGATACAAGAAGCACATTTGCTTTATAAAGCCTATACAGAATCAGGGGATGTGAAGATGCTTGATACCTTGCATCCATTAAATGTAGCGAAATTATTTTTATTTGCTCTTTCTCAAGAGGATTATAAAACGGCGCAGCAGCTAATAACGAGCGATGTTGAGCTTGCAGACATATCAAAATTTAATGATATACGCATTTTTTCTGAACTTAGTGTAACGTACGGTTCTACGGTCACGATAATTGCAATAGTGAAAGAGGAAGAACGCGAGATATATGGACAGGAAATTATATTTAAAATAGATAAGGTGGATGCGGAAGGGGGCCAATCTCGTTACCGTATTTCGGCCATCAACAAATAAGACGATGTTTTGCCCGACTAATTTGCGTATGTTATACTTTAACGTGATATATACGTAGCGAACATACAGAAAGTGGGCAAAAGGTTATGGGGAAAAAATATGAATTAGGGGACGTGTTGACCGGTAAAGTAACTGGAATTCAACCATACGGCGCCTTTGTGGCACTCGATGATGACACACAAGGCCTCGTGCATATTTCTGAAATCACATACGGTTTCGTAAAAGAAGTTGGAGAGTTTTTGACAGTTGGGCAAGAGGTTGAAGTGAAGGTACTTGAGATAGATGAATCGGCTGAAAAAATCAGCTTATCGATTCGTGCCTTACAAGACCGCCCCGCAGCATTACGTAAAAAAGATGCACTACCTCGTAAATCATTACAGGACCGTGTGGATGAATCAGATGCCAATGGTTTTAACTCTTTAAAAGACAAACTGCAGGACTGGATCGAACAGTCAGGGCAATAGCAAAACACTTCGTATTTGGTTAGACGAAATACGAAGTGTTTTTTTATTTTCAATTATTGTAAAAAAATCAGTATTATTTAGAGAATAACCCTTGAAATCACTCCGCACTATATTTATTAAACTTACATTAAAGGTCATTACTAAAACATGTACTTGACTGAAAATAAACCTCACTATTGGTAAGCGCCTGTAGTGGAATGTGCTGTCAAGTACAGTTTTGGGTGTAGAGCTTACATTTAAAATAGAAAATTTTCATTTTTTGTTCATTTTTTTTATACGATACTGTAAGTTTTGGCGACTCATCCCAAGTGCATACGCCGCGTTCGTAATATTTCCCTCATGCAAATTCAAGACATTTTGTACATAATATGATTCAGCTTCCTGTAAATAAACATCAAGCGGCATCACCTCATTTTGTTGTTGGAACATAAAAAATTCCGGTTCGCGATGTGGCTTATTTTGTTGCTGTGCTTTAAAACGGAAATGTAACGGCAATAAATCGTAAGTAACTGTTGACTCTGTCGTCATAAATGAAGCAATTTCATCAAGTAATAGCTCAAGCTCTTTCAAATTACCTGGCCAGTCATACTGTGAAAATAATTCCTGCACATCTGGTGAAAGCTTTGCCACATTTGAAGCAAACCGCTCACGATGACGACTGAAATAATCTTCTACAAACGGTATTATATCCTCCTTCCGTTCCGACAACTTCGGAACGGTAATGGATATGGATGCAAAGAAATAATAGAGTGATTTTGATAACTTTTTCTCTGAAATCAACTCAATTGGGTCACTGCCGACACTAGCAATAAGCATATACTTCGATGAAGGTAAAGAATGCAATAGCTCAAGTAATTGCTCTTGTACATCCAAATTTAAAAATTCAATCCGTTCGAAGAAAAATGTATACTCCGTATCATTCTCAATAAGTTCCTTCACTTTATCTATCACCAATTGTGCAGAGCGACGACTAAATAGTGTGATGAAGGCTTCAGAATCATTTAAAGCCGCATGATGAATACCCTCAGCTACTAAATCTTTCCCAGTTCCAGATTCACCGATGAGTAAGATCGGTAATTTCACCTCTGCTGCTTTTTTTGCATACGCAAGTACCTGCCTCATCGCATCAGAAACAGCTGTAATCACCTCAAACGTCAATGGCTCATCGTAACGACGGAGCGGCTGATACACTAACTTTTCGAGCGATGTAATATCACGTGCGAATTCAATTGCGCCGATAAGTTTATCATCATCAAAAAGTGGAAAGGTATCATTAATGGTTGTAATTTCATGGCCATGTTTATTCCAATACGTTTGTTTCACATTCATTTCTTTTAAACCCGTTTGCAGAACTCGTAGTAATGTACTTTCATGTTGGCGGAAGGAAAAGAGTTCAATGATCGAGCGGTCTGTTAACTCATCAAATTGAAAGCCTTCGATTTCTTTCATTTTTGTATTATATAAAATTGTTTTTCCTGTTACATCGATAGCGTGAATGCCAACGGATACATTGTCTGCTGCAAATTTATAAAAAGGTAGTAATTGTTTAGTTTTATCCATAAAATAAACACCTCTGAGATTTTTTACTTGTAATACGCAATTTAATTTTGCATTATTAAGAATATAAAGACATTTTAGATGCAAAAAAATTTTGCGTCAATGATTTTTGTATTACATGCTCAATCTACATTTCACAAAGGGAGGATACATTATGATTCCGTACAAACATGAACCGTTTACAGATTTCTCACTTGAGGCGAATTACAATGCATATGTAGATGCATTAAAAAAGGTAGAGGGTTATTTAGGGGAAGACTATCCATTGATCATAGGTGGAGAGCGTATTACTACTGAAGACAAAATCGTATCTTACAATCCAGCGAAAAAGACGGAAGTAATAGGTCGTGTTTCGAAGGCAAATCAGGAACTCGCTGAGCAAGCAATGCAAGCCGCGGATAAAACATTTAAAACATGGAAAAAGGTAGATTCAGCTATTCGTGCTGATGTGTTGTTTAAAGCGGCAGCAATTATTCGTCGTCGTAAACATGAATTTTCGGCGCTATTAACAAAAGAAGCAGGCAAGCCGTGGGATGAAGCAGATGCAGATACAGCAGAGGCAATCGATTTTCTAGAGTATTACGGTCGCCAAATGCTACGCATCAAAAATGGCCAACCAGTTGAAAGTCGCCCTGGTGAATACAATCGCTATAATTATATTCCACTAGGCGTCGGCATAGTTATTTCACCATGGAATTTTCCATTTGCAATCATGGCGGGAACGACCGTGGCTGCAATTGTAACAGGCAACACTGTACTATTAAAACCAGCTTCCACTACACCTGTGGTTGCATATAAATTTATAGAAGTATTAGAACAAGCAGGACTCCCAGCTGGTGTTGTCAATTACGTACCAGGTTCCGGAGCAGAGGTCGGTGATTACTTAGTCGATCATCCGAAAACGCGCTTTATTAGTTTTACTGGTTCGCGCGATATAGGATTACGCATTAATCAGCGCGCGGCAACACATAATGACGGACAGATTTGGATTAAACGTGTCATTGCTGAAATGGGTGGTAAAGATACTATTATTGTCGATAAAGAAGCAGATTTAGAACTTGCGGCACAATCTATAGTGAAATCAGCGTTTGGCTTTTCAGGTCAGAAATGCTCAGCCTGTTCTCGAGTTGTTATTGTTGAAGATGTGTATGACACGGTTGTTTCACGAGTAGAAGAACTTACAAAAGTATTAACAGTTGGGGACCCAACAGACTACAATAACTATATGGCAACTGTAATTGACCAAGCCGCATTCGATAAAATTACAGCGTACATTGAAATCGGGAAAGGTGAAGGACGCCTCGTTGTAGGAGGTACAGCTGATGATTCAGTCGGTTACTTCATACAACCTACTGTATTTGCAGATGTAGCACCTTCAGCACGTATTATGAAAGAGGAAATCTTTGGGCCGGTTGTTGCTATTACCAAAGCAAAAGATTTCGATGAAGCAATTGATATTGCCAATGATACTGAGTACGGCTTAACTGGTGCAGTTATCACAACAAATCGTTTCAATCAGGAAAAAGCGCGTGAAGACTTCCATGTAGGGAATCTTTACTTTAACCGTGGTTGCACAGGTGCCATCGTAGGCTACCAACCATTTGGTGGTTTCAATATGTCTGGTACAGACTCGAAAGCGGGCGGTCCTGATTATTTACAACTGCATATGCAAGCAAAAACGACTTCGGAAATGCTTTAACTTTTGATAGGAGAGACAGACATCAAGAATCTTGTAGTCTGTCTTTCTTCTATATAGATAGTATTTTGGGAATGTAGGGGGAGAAGTAATATGACCAAATCACACGATGTTATTACACAAACGCAAAGCTATGGGGCAGCGAACTATCATCCACTGCCAATCGTTATTGAAGAAGCGGAAGGGGTATGGGTAAAGGACCCTGAGGGGAAAAAATATTTAGATATGTTATCGGCCTATTCTGCACTTAACCAAGGGCATCGTCATCCTAAAATTATTGCTGCTTTAAAAGAACAAGCAGACAAAGTGACATTAACATCACGTGCTTTTCATAGTGACAACTTAGGTGAATGGTATGAGCTTGTCAGTAAATTAACGAATAAACAAATGGTGCTACCCATGAATACAGGGGCAGAAGCGGTAGAAACTGCGTTTAAAGCTGCCCGTCGGTGGGCGTATGATGTAAAAGGGGTAGAGAATGGGAAAGCAGAGATTATTGCATGCAATGGCAACTTCCATGGACGTACAATGCTAGCAGTATCTCTTTCTTCCGATGAAGAATATCGTCGAGGCTTTGGTCCAATGCTACCAAATGTGAAGTTAGTTGATTACGGCAATCTTGAGGCATTGAAAAAAGCAATTACACCGAATACTGCGGCATTTCTAATTGAGCCAATACAAGGGGAAGCGGGGATTGTCATTCCGCCAGAAGGCTTCTTAAAGGCAGCGAAAGAATTATGTCGCGTAAATAATGTGTTATTCATAGCCGATGAAATTCAAGTTGGTTTAGCACGTACGGGTAAAATGTTTGCTTGCGATTGGGAATCGGTAGAGCCAGATATGTATATCCTCGGAAAAGCACTCGGAGGAGGGGTATTTCCAATTTCTTGCGTCGCGGCTAATCGTGATATTCTAGGCGTATTTAATCCAGGTTCACACGGATCTACTTTCGGTGGTAATCCACTAGCCTGCGCGGTATCGATTGCAGCTATTCAAGTACTACAAGAAGAGAAGCTTGCAGACCGTTCATTAAAGCTAGGGGAATATTTTAAACAAGCACTGCAAGCAATTGATAATCCAGTCATTAAAGAGGTGCGTGGTCGTGGGTTATTTATAGGAATGGAATTAACAAAGCCAGCAAGGTCATACTGTGAACAGTTGAAAGAATTAGGTTTACTGTGCAAAGAAACACATGAAACTGTCATTCGTTTTGCACCACCTCTGACTATTTCAGAGGAAGATTTAGGATGGGCAATTATTCAAATTGCGAAAGTATTCAAACTTTAACAAAACGTTCACATTTTACTTCCTAAATATGTTACAATGTTGGCGATATACTACCCTATTAAAGAATGAAGAGGCGATTTAATATGTCCGAAAACTTAAATCTTTTCACATCAACTCAAGAAGTCATTCACGAGGCTTTAAATAAACTAGGCTATGACGAAGCAATGTATGAATTGTTAAAAGAACCACTTCGTATGTTGCAGGTACGCATCCCAGTTAAAATGGATGATGGTACGACAACGGTATTCACTGGATTCCGTGCACAACATAATGATGCAGTAGGTCCAACAAAAGGCGGGGTACGTTTCCATCCAGCCGTTTCAGAGGAAGAAGTTAAAGCGCTTTCAATGTGGATGACATTGAAGTGTGGTATCGTCGACCTTCCGTACGGTGGTGGTAAAGGCGGCGTCATTTGTGATCCGCGTCAAATGTCGATGGGTGAAATCGAACGCGTAAGTCGTGGTTATGTACGTGCAGTAAGTCAAATCGTTGGGCCAACAAAAGATATTCCAGCGCCAGACGTATTTACAAACGCGCAAATTATGGCATGGATGATGGATGAGTATAGCCGTATGGATGAATTTAACTCGCCGGGCTTCATCACAGGAAAACCAATTGTACTGGGTGGTTCACAAGGTCGTGACCGTGCAACTGCACAAGGTGTTACTATTGTTATTGAAGAGGCAGCGAAAAAACGTGGTATCAATATTAAAGGTGCACGTGTTGTCATTCAAGGTTTTGGGAACGCAGGTAGTTTCTTAGCTAAATTCATGAGTGATTTAGGTGCAAAGGTTATTGGTATTTCGGATGCTTATGGTGCACTTCATGACCCGGAAGGTTTAGATATCGACTATTTACTAGATCGTCGTGATAGTTTCGGGACAGTGACAACGTTATTTGAAAACACAATCTCTAATACAGAACTACTTGAATTAGATTGTGATATTTTAGTGCCAGCGGCGATTGAAAATCAAATTACTGCAGACAATGCACATAATATTAAAGCGAGCATTGTTGTTGAAGCGGCAAATGGCCCAACAACTTCAGAAGCAACAAAAATTCTAACAGAACGTGGTATTTTACTTGTACCTGACGTACTAGCATCAGCTGGGGGCGTAACAGTTTCATATTTCGAGTGGGTTCAAAATAACCAAGGTTACTACTGGACAGAAGAAGAAGTAGAAGAACGACTATATAAAAAAATGGTCGATGCATTTGAGAATGTCTATACAACAGCGACAACTCGCAATATCAATATGCGTCTAGCAGCATACATGGTCGGTGTACGCCGCACTGCAGAAGCATCTCGCTTCCGTGGTTGGGTTTAGTATCTACTTTAATTAATGGGATGAATGTTAGTTTAGTATTCCGCATAGTAGGTGTTCTAATTGTTTTATGCGGGATAGCGAAGTGTAATTGATTTTACAATATAATACTTGCAAAAACGAGTCGTCTCATAAAAATTGAGTCGGCTCGTTTTTTAGTAGATACGCTCTTATTCTTGCAATGTTTAATCGAGCAATATAAAAAAACAAGATTGTACGCAGTGCTTCGATATGATTCAAAACAAATTACTGAAAGGTTTAGGTGTGCCAGTGCCTAGAAATATTACAATGATTAATGCATAATTCTTTGCTTTCTTCCTAATAAGTATGAGAAAATCCAACTAGAGAGGGGCGATTTATATGAATTCATTTACATTTTATAATCCAGTCAAACTACATTTTGGTGAGAATGCACTCGAAAATTTACCGAAAGAAATAGCACAATGCGGAAACAAGGTGTTAGTGGTATATGGTGGAGGTAGTATTAAGAAAAACGGTGTATATGATGCGGTTATGAAGCAATTACAAGAAGCGGATAAGACGATTTTCGAATTGAGCGGCGTTGAACCGAACCCACGAGTAGAAACTGCACGTCTGGGTATAGAAATGTGTAAAAAAGAAGGCATTGATATTGTGCTTGCTGTTGGCGGCGGTTCAGTTATTGATTGTTCGAAATTAATTGTAGCAGGTGCGAAATACGACGGGGATGCTTGGGATTTAGTAACGAAAAAGGCGTTCGCAAAAGAAGCATTGCCTTTAGGAACAGTCTTAACTTTAGCAGCAACAGGCTCTGAAATGAACGCGGGTTCTGTCATCACGAACGCTGCTACAGAAGAAAAAATAAGCTGGGGAAGTCCTGCAACATTTCCTAAGTTTTCTATCTTAAATCCACTATATACAGTGAGTGTGCCTAAAAATCATACGGTGTATGGCATGGTTGATATGATGTCGCATGTATTAGAGCAATATTTCCATAATGCTACGAATACACCAATCACAGACGAAATGTGTGAAGGCGTATTACGTACAGTCATTGCAACAGCACCAAAGCTCATTGAAGATTTAGACAACGTAGCGTTACGTGAAACGATTTTATTGGCGGGTACGATTGGTTTAAATGGCTTTTTATCGATTGGTTCACGCGGAGATTGGGCATCACATAACATCGAACATGCTATATCAGCGGTTTACGATATACCACATGCGGGAGGATTAGCTATTTTACAACCGCATTGGATGCGTCATAGTGTCTCAGTGAACCCTGAACGTTTTGCAGGATTGGCAACACGCGTATTTGGTGTTGATGCGACTGGTAAATCAGTAGAAGAAGTAGCTAATGAAGGTATCGATCGTTTATCTGAATTTTGGACATCGCTAGGTGCGCCTAGTCGTTTACACGATTACAATATCGATGATACAAAATTTGACCAAATTATTAAGCATGCCATGTTAAATGGTCCCTTTGGTAATTTTAAAAAGCTACACGAGAAAGATGTACGAGAAATTTTACAAAATTCACTTTAAATTTTATCAATAAATAAGGAACGAGAGACCACATAACGTGGTCTCTCGTTTTTTGTAAAATGAGAAGAACTGAGTGTAAATAAAAGAGAGTTAGTGCTTGTATGAAAATAGCTGACTGCCGAAATAAGGCAATTGGCTACTTTCATTTTATTTTATAGTTAAATTTGGTGGTCGATCCGCGACGTGTACCCAAGTTAGTTCACCGTCATCTTCATCATAGAGTATGGCTACCCTTGTCACACCTTTTTGGCTAAGGATAATTTCAGTTAAATGGTCACGCACATCATCTAAGAAAGCAAGTGATAATTCTGGGTTAGCTTCAGCGACTAGCTCAACGTGTAAAAACTCACCTTCTTTTATAACTTCTAAGCGAACGATATCTTTGATGTTGGGGTCATCCAAAACAAGGTGGGCGATATGATTTAGCATTTCCTGGTCTGTTTCACCAATAGCACCACGTGCATTATCTAGAAAAACTTTTCCAACTACAAAGAACATCATACAGCCGATAATTATTGATACGAGCCCTTCAATTTGACCCCAACCAGTAAAGTGGGCAATCAAAATAGCACTAAAGGCTAATATGTTACCAGCTGTAGCTACTAAATCCTCCATAAATACAAGCTTAGTAGCAGGCTTTGCTCGATTTAAAAACCCAAATGCCTTTGAAATAGAAGCAAGTCCGGCTTTTTCTTGACCAGCTTCATGCAAAACTTCAACAGCGGCTTTTGCTAATACTGCTGTTTCAAGTACTATCCCGATGAATAGTACTCCTAATGCAATAAAGATTCCTTTAGACTCAATTGCAGGGTGTAATAAATGGTGCCACCCTTCTTTTATCGTCTCATAGGAAAGAATTGCGACAATGATTACTGCAAATAAACAAACAAGGTTGACAATTCGACCATAACCAGCTGGGAATTGTTTAGTTGGTGCTTTTTTCGATAATGCAGAGCCAATATAAACAAAAAATTGGTTTGCTGAATCCCCAAAAGAGTGCATCATTTCAGCAAACATTGCAACGTTGCCTGTAAAGAAAAAGGCAGCACCTTTTATTATGCCTAAAAAGGCGTTCACAAATGCGGCCAGTAGGGAAGGTTTATTACCATTTTTTAAAAGTTTAAGTATTTCAGTCATAAGAAGTGTCCTCCTACTAGTTTAAAATTTCCATTTCAATTTTTTCTATATAAGATAGGCTACGCAAAGAACGATAAAACGACAGCAAATTATCTGAGACAAGCAGTGACAAGCGTAAATCTAATTCATGTAAAACTGTATCATTTTTTAATGGAATGTCTTTAATACGCATGTTTTCAATAATAATATTGCTTTCTGTTAAAAATTGAAGCAATGCTTCCATTTTACTATCGTCATCTACTTGTACTTTTAATGATATTTCTCTCATGCGGATACGCTTCGGTCCGATTTTCATCAAGAAAGGTGATAATACTTCAATACCAAAAACAATGATAACAACAGCTATTGCTGCATCCATGTAGAAGCCTGCGCCAACTGCAATGCCAATTCCAGCAGCTCCCCAAATCATTGCCGCTGTCGTCAAACCTGAAATACTATCATTCCCACGTCTTAAAATAACACCTGCACCTAGAAAACCTATACCACTCACGACCTGTGCTGCCAAACGAAGGGGATCCATAGTTATATTAATATCATCTCTTGCAGGTGTTGAATAAGCAGTTTCAATTGAAATAATTGTTAGTAGACAACTGAAGGTAGCAATGACTAGGCTCGTTTTTAGACCAACAGGTTTCTTCTTTAATTCCCTTTCAATGCCGATTACTAAACTTAAAGTTGCAGCTATTACTAATTTTATGATTACTTCAAGTGTAATCATATTTTCCATTAATGTATTCATACTAACCCCCCCATCGATATTTCGTATTGCTAAGAGATATGCAAAGTGTCATTATTATATGTACATTGCTTTTTTTGTATTTTACATCACGAAAGTAATGAAGTATAAGGATTTTTCAGATAGGAAGTGCAACAAGAATGGAACAACCTAAAATCCATCCATATATCCCGATTCTTATTGGTGTCATTTCGGTATCACTCTCCGCTATTTTTGTGAAACTAGCTAATGCAGACTCTGGTGTTATTGCTTTTTATCGTATGCTGTTTTCGGTAATCATTATGTCGCCAGTTTTCTTTTGGAAGTATACAAGTGAATTGAAGAAGCTAACTAGCCGGGATTGGATATTTTCCTCTATAGCAGGGGTGTTTTTAGCGTTTCACTTTATTTTGTGGTTTGAATCGTTGAATTACACATCTGTAGCCAGCTCGACTGTCCTAGTAACTCTGCAGCCGTTATTTGCATTTGTAGGGACATATTTTTTCTTTAGAGAAAAAATCACAAATAAAACGATTCTTGCTGGAGCAATTGCCATTGCAGGGAGCGTATTAATTAGCTGGGGTGATTTCCAACTAAGTGGTTCTGCATTTTACGGAGATATGCTTGCGCTAATTGCATGTGCACTTATTACGGCGTATTTATTGTTTGGCCAAGATGTACGAAAGCGTTTGTCATTAGTTACGTATACAATGATTGTTTATACAGTTAGTACGATTACGTTATTTTTATATGTTCTTATTAAAGGGGAGTCTTTTGGTCCGTATCCAACTATTGATTGGATTTGGTTTATTCTATTAGCGATTATCCCGAATTTATTAGGCCATACACTTTTCAACTGGTCCATTAAATATGTAAGTACGAATGTTGTTTCGATTGCAATTTTATTAGAGCCAATTGGTGCAGCTGTCCTTGCCATCTTCATTTTTAAAGAATATTTAGTAGCTACTCAAATTATCGGTGGTTTAGTTGTTATACTGGGCATTGTATTATTTGCAGTAGATGAGAAAAAGTTTTTTAAGTTTTTTTCTAAAAAAGCTTGATTTTATAATTGTGGTGTTATATATTATTACTTGTCCTTAACAAGAAGGAACACTTGAGAAAAAATATTTCAAAATAGTTATTGACTTCTTGTTGAATACAAGTTATGATATAAAAGTTGCTGAAATAAAGCAACGACATGAACCTTGAAAACTGAACATGCAAAACGTAATCA
>NZ_LGRV01000005.1 GCF_001278945.1 Lysinibacillus contaminans
TGGGGGCTTCCCCCTGTGAGAGTAGGACGTCGCTAGGCTCAAAAAGTCGCTGCTAATACAATTAGTAGTGGCTTTTTTATTTTTTAGAGATTTGACAAGAATTGCGAAAATGCTGATGTCGAGCTAAAGAAAACTACATATAAATAAACGAGTAATTTCTTATAAATAAAAGAAAATAAGGGTCAGTCCAATAGTCGAAAAATCGACTTCTTGGACTGACCCTTTTGATGTTTGAGAACAGTTTTTTTAAAAATTAGTGGCTACGTAATTCAATACGACGAATTTTACCAGAAGTAGTCTTTGGTAGATCCTGTAAATATGCAATTTGACGAGGATATTTGTAAGGAGCAGTTAATGTTTTTACATGCTCTTGTAATTCTTTTGTCAGTTGCTCCGGATCACGTGTTTCAAAACCTGCTTTTAGTACGACATAGGCTTTGACGATACTACCTCTAATTTCGTCGGGTGCTGCAACTACTGCGCATTCCTGCACAGCTTCATGTTTATTTAGCGCATCTTCTACTTCGAAGGGACCAATTGTATAACCAGAAGAAATGATAATATCATCACCACGCCCTTCAAACCAGAAGTATCCATCTTCGTCGTACTTAGCTTGATCGCCTGTAATATACCAATCTCCTCTGAAGGCAGCCTGTGTACGTTCATGTTCGTTATAGTATTCTTTGAATAATGCAGGCGAGGATTTATGAACAGCGATATCACCGACTTCACCAGGTGCTACTTCTTTTCCTTCTGGATCAATGATTTTAACATTGTTTCCTGGAGTTGGTTTTCCCATAGAGCCAGGTCGTAAATCCATATTTTCCATTGTACCAATTAATAATGTATTTTCAGTTTGACCATAACCATCTCGTACCTTTAAATTAAATAGATTCAAAAAAGTATCGATAACTGGACGATTTAAAGGCTCTCCAGCAGATACCGCGCTACGTAAAGAGGATAGGTCATAATCACCAAGTTGATCTAGCTTTGCCATAATGCGGTATTCTGTTGGTGTACAGCATAGCACGTTAATTTTTTCATCCTGAATAAGTTGTAAGTATTTGTTTGCATCAAAGCCGCCGTGGTAAACGAAGGCTGTTGCGCCAAGCATAATTGTCGATAAGAATGGACTCCATATCCACTTTTGCCAACCTGGAGCAGCTGTTGCCCAAACTAAATCACCTTCACGAACAGCTAACCAATTCGATGCTGCCATACGTATGTGTGCATAGCCCCACCCATGTGAATGTACCACGCCTTTAGGCTTACCTGTGGTTCCTGATGTATAGGATAGGAAGGCCATATCGTCCCGGTGTGTTGGGACTGCCTCAAATTCAGTACTTTGCTTCGAAGCTAAAGTATCTAAAGTTATCCAGCCCTCTTCATCCTGCCCAATAACAAGTTTCGTGTTTAGTGCTTGATGATTGCTTGTAATGCAATTAATTTCTGAAGTGAAAGCATGATAAGTAATGACTGTTTTAGCATTTGCGTGGTTGATACGATATTCTAAGTCATTTGCACGTAGCATTTCCGAGCATGGAATTGGCACGATACCAGCCTTTAAACATGCTAAATAAACACAATATGCTTCTGGTAGGCGGGGGATAATAATTAATGCACGATCACCCTTTTCTATGCCTAAAGAAGTAAGTGCGTTTGCATATTGATTCATGTGATTAATTAATTGCTCGTATGATAATGTTTGACGAGTTCCTTGTGCATCTGTCCATCGAATGGCTTGGCGCTCAGAATCGCTAGCGTACTTCTCAAGCTCTTGAGTAATATTGTAGTGCTCCGGTGCGATTAAATTAACATTTTGAACTCCTGTAGTTTCAACCATGCAAGAAACTCCTCCTCAATAAATCACAATAAGACTATATATTCTAAAATCAATTTTCCTATACATAGATTGTAATATCAATACAATATAATGCTTTAAAAGACTAGAAATATGACATTTTGGAGAAATATTTAGATTATAAGCTGTAAGTTGACACTTTTACTCTAAAAGGAAATTTAGATAGGAGTTCTAAATTAAGGAAATGCTCGAAAATGTTGAATTATCATTTGAAAATTATAAAATTTAAACCATTAGAGAGAATTTGTTGCCAAAACATAAATGTCTGCTATAATAATTATTGTACCTAGCGTGCTAGGGGAAATATATAGTAGCGTTCCGAAGTAGCTCAGTTGGTAGTAGCACCTGACTGTTAATCAGGTTGTCGCAGGTTCGAGTCCTGCCTTCGGAGCCATTTTTTTTTGCCTTTTTTTCTGTTATCCCTCTAAAATACTTCTTAAGACTCATTTTCCTAACAGTGAAGTAAGCCTTCACAAAGGTATAAATCTTTCCAACAAATACAAATCACTCCTAAAATAATACTCATCAAACTTAAGCACAACTCGCATGTAGTTTTATAATACACATCTTCGTATTACAGTTATTGTAAGTAGTATACTCCTAACTTTATTTTCTATATTTATACATAAATAGATTATATTACAATATGTATTTTCTGTGTATCCTTCTATAGTTTCATAGTGAATCACTAAAGAGTAAACTTGAAAAATACAATTTGTTACTATTTTAAAATAATTAATCTTATTTAGCCACGTACTCTTTACTTGAGTGTGTGGTTTTTAGGTAGATAAACAGGGTATAAACGAGAAAAAAAGCAATTAAAATGAAAAAAATGTAATTTAAATTCCATAATTTAGATTGACAAAATTATTCTGTGTAAAGTAATATTCAGAGCATGATGTGAATGTACGCTTAGAAAGACGAGGGGGAATTCGAGTGGAACCTATTTTAGAGGTAGAGGGCATATCATTGCAATTTGGTGGCGTTAAGGCATTGGATAATGTCACATATCATATAAACAAAGGTGAAATATTCTCACTTATTGGTCCCAATGGAGCTGGTAAAACGAGTATGCTAAATTGCATTAGTGGTTTATATCAACCCACAAGTGGTTCCATACGCTACAAAGGTCAAGAAATTATTAACATGAAACCGTATGAACGTACAACACTTGGAATGGCACGCGCATTCCAAAATATTGCCCTGTTCGCACATATGTCGGTACTAGATAACTTGAAACTAGGTCGACATTCTTTGATGAGTTCAGGTGTGTTTAGTGGTGGTTTGTATGTAGGAAAAGCGTCAAATGAAGAGATTGCCCATCGTAGAAAAGTCGAAGAAGTAATTGAATTTTTAGAGCTGCAAGATATTCGACATACGCCAGTGGGTACACTTCCATACGGCTTGCAGAAACGTGTAGAGGTTGGTCGAGCATTAGCACTAGGGCCAGAATTGATCTTGTTAGACGAACCAATGGCAGGCATGAATAACGCGGAAAAGGACATGATGTCTAGTTTTATCTTGGATATGCATGAAGTGATGGATACAACGGTTGTTTTGATTGAGCATGACTTAGGGATTGTGATGGGCCTATCCGATCATATTGCGGTATTGGATTTTGGTAAACGAATTGGCTTTGGTACACCGAAGGAAATTCAGCAAAATCCAGATGTAATAAAAGCGTATATTGGGGAAGAAACCGTTATTTAGAAGGAGGAAGGAACGTAATGATCGAAAAAACATTACCTACTCTTTTAACAGAGCGCGCGAAAAATGAAGCAAATGCAGTTGCCTTGAGACAAAAATACCTAGGCATATGGAATGAAGTATCGTGGGGTGACTATAAAAATAATGTCGAGTATTTGGCCATGGCCCTATCAGAACAATATGGCTTTAAGAGTGGTGAAAGACTAGCGATTATAGGTGAAAATCGTCCGCAGTGGCTTTATGCACAACTGGCTGCACAGAGCTTAGGGGGCGTTTCTGTTGGCATATATCAAGAGTCATTACCGGATCAGATTGAATTTTATTTAAATGATTGCAAAGCGCGTATTGTCATTGTGGAAGATCAGGAGCAGGTTGATAAACTACTTCAGGTTGAGGATAATTTGCCACTAGTAGAGCACATTATTTATTACAATAATCAGGGAATGCGTCATTATAAAAACGATAAACTGGGAAATTTAGATGATTTATTAAGCACAGGTGAGACTTTGGCGAAGGATAATCCGAGTTTCTTTATTGAAAAAGTAAGCAAAATCAATGGAAATTCACCTGCTATTATTGCGTATAGCGCAGCCACTTCAGGACGGCCAAAAGGGGCTATTCTGACACATTTTAACTTGTTGGAGGCAGCAAAAAATTTAGCAAAAGTAGATGAAATGAAAAAAAATGATGACTACTTCTCATTTTTACCTCTTTCTTGGGTGCATGAGCAAGTCGTTAGTATTGTTTTGCCATTAGTGACTGGTGTAGTCGTAAATTTCCCGGAAAAATCACATACGGTAATGGGTGATTTACGAGAAATTGGGCCGCAAACTTTGCTAGCACCACCGAGAGTTTATCAATCCTTAATGTCAAATTTCAATATTCGAATAGAAGGAGCAAGTTGGTTTAAGCGTAAAGTGTATCAAGTCTTTCGGAAGTATGGTGACAAAAAAGCACTTGCTACAATTGAGGGTAAGGCATTATCTTCGATGGATAAGTTTATGTATTGGTTAGGTGATGCATTTATATTTAGTGCGATACGTGATCATTTAGGATTCACTAGAATAAAACGAGCATATGTTGCAGGGGCGGCACTTCAATCAGATGCTTTTTATTTCTACCATGGTTTAGGTGTGAATTTGAAGCAAACATATGGTGGAACTGAAGTTGCAGGGATTGCCTTTGTACAACATGACAATGATATTAAACCAGGTAGCTCAGGTGTGCCTATTCCAGATACAGAGGTTAAAGTTGAAGCGGATGGCACGATTTACTTGAAAAACAATGCGATTTTCTCCGAATATTTGAATGAAGCAGATCGAAAGTTAGTCGTCGATGGGTGGATCTCATTAGGGGATAATGGCTATTTAGATGAAGATGGTCATCTTCATATTTTAGATAGGCAAGAGGATGTAATTACAAATGAATCGGGTGAGTCAATTTATCCGAGATTAATAGAAAATAAATTAAAGTCATGTGTTTATATTCAAGAAGCTGTTTGCTTCGGTAAGAATAGACCTTATATGACGGCAATTGTTAACATCGATTTAAGCAATGTTGGGCGCTGGGCAGATAAAAACCGCATTGTTTATACTGAATATTCAGATTTATCAAGAAGCCCAAAAGTGGCTGAATTAATTGAACAAGAAGTAACGAAGCTAATGGAACAGTTACCTCCGCATATGAGAGTGAAGAAATTCTCCATCCTACACAAGCAATTCACTGCCGACCAAGGTGAATTGACACGTACGTTGAAGATTCGTAGAAAGTTTGTAGAAGAAAAATATCATAAACTAATGGATGCTATGTATTCGGATTCTGAAGAAGTATTACTTAGTAGTTCAGAAGTTGAATCGATGAGTGATGTTAGTTTGACTGTCATCGAGTTGAACATTAAACAGGAGGTGGCTTAAAATATGGTCTTTTTCTCTCAAATGCTGATTAATGGAATTGTTGTTGGGAGTATTTATGGACTGGTCGCATTAGGATTCGTTTTAATCTACAGAGCAAGTGGTGCGCTGAATATGGCAAACGGTGAATTTGTCATTATTGGGCCATACGTTTGTTTAGTGCTCATCACTGCTTATGATATACCATTTTTTATTGCATTACTGATAACGCTCGTCTTTAGTGCAATTCTTGGATTAGTTGTCGAGCGACTAGTCGTACGGCCTCTCCAAAATGCGCCAGTTATTTCTGTCATTATGGCGACAATCGGATTATCGAGTCTATTAGCGGGGGCAGTTCATATGATTTGGGGACACCAAACACGTGTGTTTCCGCCAATTTTCCCTCCCACACCGGTACAAATCGGTGGAGTTATCATTACACCAGTTTATTTATGGTCATTCATTGTTGTTATTGCACTCCTTATTTTATTTTCACTATTCTTCAAGTTCTCTAAAATGGGAATCGCAATGCGCGCTGTAGCTGATGATCGTACAGCTGCTTCATCAATGGGGATTAGTGTGAAATATGTTTATGCAGCAACTTGGACAATTGCAGCAGTAGTTGCTGCAATCGGTGGTGTTTTACTTGGAAATATTAATGGTGTAAGCCCGTCGATGGCGGCGATTGGTTTAACGGTATTACCAGTAGTAATTTTAGGTGGTTTAGATAGTGTTTTCGGTGCAATTGTTGGTGGCTTTATCATTGGGATATGTCAAAACTTAGCGGGTGGGTATCTTGATCCGTTAGTAGGTGGCGGTCTAAAGGATGTTGTGCCGTTCATCATAGTTCTACTGATTTTAATGGTAAAACCACATGGGTTATTTGGTAGTCGAGGAATTGAGAGGGTGTGATGGATTGAGAAATCTATTTGTGAGAGAGTGCGGAAATTACAAAACATCTTATAGTGATGACATGAAATTGTTTGGCACTTCAGGAGCGAAAGTAAAAGCGTTACTTATTGTTGCAGTAGTAGCACTTGTCCCGATGATAGCATCTAATTATTGGGTAGGCTTATTGACGCTATGTGCAATCGCATCCATTGGAGCAATCGGATTAAACATTCTGACGGGCTTCACAGGTCAAATTTCCATTGGGGTAGGCGCATTCTTAGGTGTTGGTGGCTACGCATCAGCAATTTTGACATCCACTTATGGCGTAAGTTTTTGGATTTCATTGCCGCTAGCAGGGCTAATTACAGCGGTTATCGGGGGATTATTCGGCATTCCATCACTACGATTAAAAGGCTTATATCTAGCCATTGCGACGTTAGCTGCACAGGTCATTATTCTATTTGTCATTAGTAGATGGACAAGTGTAACTGGGGGAACTTCAGGTATGACACTAAGTCGTCCAGAGATAGGGTCATTCGCTTTAACGAGTAACACTTCGTACTTCTATTTGAGTATTATTGTCTTAATATTCACTATTTTATACGCAACTAATTTATTAAGAACACGTGTAGGACGAGCATTCTTAGCGGTTCGAGATCGTGATATTGCAGCACAAATTATGGGGATTAATTTATTCCAATATAAGGTTATGGCTTTTGCAATTAGTTCTTTCTTTGTTGGGATTTCTGGTGCTCTATTAGCACATTATACAATGATTGTTAGCCCAGAACTTTACGATTTTCATGTATCGATCGAATACTTAGCGATGATTTTAATCGGAGGCTTGGGTAGTGTATTTGGCTCAATTTTAGGAGCAGTATTTATTACATTATTGCCTGTTGGATTGAGTTCGATGGTTGATATATTAACGGTCTATATGCCAGATTTGTATCAAATTTTATCGGCATTCAAAGAGTTTGTATTCGGTTTCGTTATAATCCTGTTTTTAATTTTTGAACCAGGTGGTCTAGCTCATATTTGGTTAAATATGAAGAAGTACTTTAAGTTATGGCCGTTCTCTTACTAAAAAGAAATGACTGGGGAAAAATTAATAATAATTTATACAAAATTAAGGGGGAGTTAGTTTGAAAAACAAAAAGTTTTTATGGGCATTAATGGGGATTATGATGTTAATGGTGTTAGCAGCATGTTCGGGAGACGATTCAAAAGATGGCGATAAAGAAGATTCTAAACCAGCATCTTCAGGTGGCGAAAGTAATCCAAATAACCGTACAGTAGTTATTGGTGGGATATACGACATTACTGGAGGAACTGGTGATGTAGGTACTCCTTATGCTGAAGGGGAAAAAGCATACTTTGAGCATTTAGAAGCAACTGGTGGAATTGAAGGTTTAAACCTTCAATTAGTAGGTAAAGACTACGCATACAAAATTCCAGAAGCACAAAAAATTTATCAAGAGTTACGTGATAAAGAAAAAGTATCAGCTGTATTAGGTTGGGGAACTGGTGATACAGAAGCGTTACGTCAACAAATTGCAACAGATCAACTTCCATATTTCTCTGCTTCTTTCTCTGAAAATTTAAAAGATATTAAAACAAGTCCATATAACTTCTTAATCGCGGCTTCATACTCAGATCAAGGTCGTACCATTTTAAAATGGATTAAGGAAAACCATAAAGGCGAAAACCCAACTGTAGCGTTATTATACAATGATAGTGCATTTGGTCGTTCGCCAGTTGAAGATATAAAAAAATACGGTAAAGAAATTGGTGTCGAAGTAGTAGATGAGCAAGTAATCGATGTTAAAGCAACTGAGGCGCAATCTCAATTATTAAATATGAAAAAGAAAAAACCTGACTATGCGATTATCAATCAAACTTGGGGAGCAACTGCAACAATTTTACGTGATGCAAAAACGTTAGGTATTGATACGCAATTTATCGGCTTAAACTGGGCATCTGGTGAAGGTGTAATTGATATTGCAACTGCCGATATTGCAGAAGGATACATCGGTATTTTATCTCACGCATTCCCATACGAAGATTTACCGGGTATGGCTGAAGTAAAAGAATACTTAGATTCAAAAGGCAAAACAATCGATGATATTAACCAAAAGTTCATCCAAGGTTGGAGTGCAGCGAAAATTATGGTCGAGGGTGTAAAAATTGCTGCTGAGAAAAATCCAGATGGCGACATTACGGGTGCTCAAATTCGTGAGGGTCTTGAAACTTTAAATAACTTTGATTTAGGTGGATTAGCTGCACCTATAACATTTACTGCTGACAATCATGCTGGTACAGAGCAAACACGTTTAGGTATTGTGAAAGACGGTAAGTGGGAGCAACTTACAGAATACAGAAGCTATAAGTAAACAAGCAATATGAATAAATAGTAGACAAGCTCCTTAAAAATAGGGGCTTTGTCTATATGGTCAGGGAAAAGGGGGACTTCTATGCTTCAGGTAAATAATGTGGAAGCGGTGTATTCGAAAATTATTTTAGCGTTAAAGGGGATGTCTCTTCATGTTCCTGAAGGGAAAATCGTAGCATTGTTGGGTAGTAATGGAGCTGGTAAATCAACAACATTAAAAGCGATTTCGGGACTGCTTTCTGGAGACGGTGGGCAAATTACTGATGGTACAATTGAATTTCAAGGGAAGAAAATTAATGGCATTACACCCGATGTACTTGTGAAGAATGGAATTTTCTTAAGTATAGAAGGTCGACGTGTGTTTAAAGATCTTACCGTGGAGGAAAACTTAATCGCAGGAGCATATACCCGAAAAGACCGTTCGAATATTAAAGGGGATATTGAGAAAATTTATGAGTATTTCCCGAAGCTTCGGGCATTAGCACCAAGAAAGGCAGGGTTCTTATCAGGTGGGGAGCAGCAAATGTTAGCGATTGGTCGTGGAATTATGGCCAAGCCGAAATTGCTTTTGCTAGATGAGCCTTCTCTAGGAATTGCGCCATTGCTTGTAAAAGAGATTTTCCAAAATATCAAAAAAATTAATCAAGAGGAAGGTACCTCTATATTAGTAGTAGAGCAAAATGCCAATGTTGCATTATCTATTGCTGATTATGGTTATATTATGGAAAGTGGACGGGTTGTAATGCAAGGCGACCCTGTAACGTTGTTATCAGATAAGGACATAAGTGAACACTACTTAGGAATCGGTAAAGAAGGAGAAAAGAATTATAAAGAAGGAAAGATTTTTAGACGCCGTCAAAGAATTGTGTGGTAATTAATTCTAATTGCTGATTTCTTCTGAATAAAATTGGTCTAATAATTTGGATATGTATTCTTATAATTAGGCTGCTTATGGCCAGATTATAGTGGTATTAAGTAGCCTGTTTTTGAGTTCTCTCTTTGGACATCAACTAAAAAAATGATGCAAATAATTTTCCCTATTTAATATGAAGAAAAGCTTAAAATATTCTACCTGAAATATTTTTTAGAAAAAACTTTTTAAAAAGGGTTGCTTTAATAAAAAAAAGCTGATAATATAAGTCTTGTCCTGTTCAAGACAACAAATAATTGAACGTATGGCCCCTTGGTCAAGCGGTTAAGACACCGCCCTTTCACGGCGGTAACACGGGTTCGAATCCCGTAGGGGTCACCATTTTTTCTAAGCATTGTAGTTTAATGCGAAGGCTTAAAAGAATAAATAAACTGTTAAGAAATAACACCTGATTTTATGGAGGATTAGCTCAGCTGGGAGAGCATCTGCCTTACAAGCAGAGGGTCGGCGGTTCGAGCCCGTCATCCTCCACCATATAGTGTTTATTTCGGAGGGGTAGCGAAGTGGCTAAACGCGGCGGACTGTAAATCCGCTCCTTAGGGTTCGGCGGTTCGAATCCGTCCCCCTCCACCAGTTTTATTTATGAATGATTGGGGTATAGCCAAGCGGTAAGGCAACGGATTTTGATTCCGTCATGCCCTGGTTCGAATCCAGGTTCCCCAGCCATTTTCTTTTATGAGCCATTAGCTCAGTTGGTAGAGCATCTGACTTTTAATCAGAGGGTCGAAGGTTCGAGTCCTTCATGGCTCACTTTTCTATAGAATATTCAAAAGTGTATCATTAACTACAAACACAAATCTCTTACTGGAAACAGTAGGAGATTTTTTTTATTTTATTTTTACAGTGTAAGTATCTTCTTAGAGCCGAGATTTAGTACTTAAACTGTTTATGGGCTTTTATTGTATAAAAATTCAGAAAAATGATAGGTTGAGCCAAGTGTCTTGTAAGCTTTACAATAGTCGTACAACACAAAGGGGGTATAGAATGATGAATAAAAAAACGATTTCTATTATCGGTGTTCCGACAGATTATGGGCAAGCGCGACGCGGGGTGGATATGGGACCAAGTGCAATTCGTTATGCGGGTGTTGTCGAACGCCTTGAGGCGATTGGCCATACAGTGCAAGATCAAGGAGATATTCGTGTTAGTCAAAAGCTTGTAAAAGCGGCGATTGATAAACAGCTGTTAAATTTAGAGGAAGTCATTGATGTGAGCACGTCTTTAGCTAACCGAGTACATGAGGTTGTAGCTGAGAAGAAATTTCCGCTCGTATTTGGTGGTGATCATAGTATTGCCATTGGTACGTTTGCGGGGCTTGGTGAGCATTATAAAAATTTAGGCGTTATTTGGTTCGATGCACATGCTGATTTAAATACACCAGACACAACACCGTCAGGAAATATTCATGGGATGCCACTTGCGGTTAGTATTGGCATTGGGGATGAACGCCTTGTGCAAATTCGTAAATATGCGCCAAAAATTAAATCTAAAAATATCGTTATTATAGGTGCGCGCTCTGTGGACCCAGGTGAACGGGAGCTTATTCATGAACAAGGTATTAAAGTTTACACAATGCATGAAATAGATCGTCTTGGGATGACGCGTGTAATGGAGAATGCACTTGCTTACTTAAAAGGGCTTGCAGTAGATGGTTTGCACCTGTCTCTTGATTTAGATGGGCTAGACCCTTTGTATACACCAGGTGTCGGAACGCCCGTGCCTGGTGGGATGACATATAGGGAAAGTCATTTGGCCATGGAGATGCTGCAAGAATCGGGTATGTTGACGTCAGCTGAATTCGTAGAAGTTAACCCAATTTTAGATGAGAAAAATAAAACGGCAGATGTAGCTGTAGCGCTTATAGGTTCACTATTCGGAGAAACCCTTGTTTAAAAAATTGTCAAAAATATGGTTTTTGCCCCCTAGTATAAAAATCTTTTGTTATAATTGAAGTTAGAATGAAACTTTTCTTATAGAAGAGCCGTATAGTATAAGACAGTTGTAAAGGTGGAGAAGTCAACACGATGGATGCGTTAGTAAATAAGAGAATAAAACAAGTGCTTAAAGGCGATCAAAACGCATTTGCCGATATTGTGAGTCTCTATCAGCACAAACTGTACCAAGTATGCTATCGAATGCTAAGTAATAAACAAGAAGCTGAGGATATTGCACAAGAAGCGTTTGTTCGTGCATATATGAATTTGCATACTTTTGATCAAAAAAGAAAATTTTCGACTTGGCTTTATCGTATAGCGACGAATCTTTGTATTGACCGTATTCGGAAGAAAAAGCCGGATTATTATTTAGATGCGGAGGTAACTGGTACGGAAGGTCTTGATATGTATTCACAAATCGCTGCAAAGGACCAATTGCCAGAGGAAACGCTTGTGCAAATGGAGCTACAAGAGCGCATTCAATATGAGATAGGTCGTTTACCTGATAAATATCGCTCAGTTATAGTTTTGAAATATATAGAAGAATTATCGTTACAGGAAATTAGTGAAATTCTAGATATGCCTCTTGGAACGGTGAAAACGAGAATTCACCGTGGACGTGAAGCATTACGAAAGCAATTAAACAATTTGTAGGAGGGGGAGCGTCATGAATATTTGTCCAGAGCATATAATAGAGCATATGCATGATTATTTAGATGGTGACATTAGTCGTGAACATGAGCAAGAGTTAAAGAAACATTTGCATACGTGCACCGAATGTAAACAACTTATGCAAGAATTGAGTGAAACTATCGCATTTGTGAAGAGTGCTTCCCATATTACAGCGCCTCCGCATTTTGAAGCCGCAGTGATGGCTCGTTTACCGAAACCCAAAAGTCGTATAGGCATGCAAAAGTGGATTCGTCGCCACCCACTATTCGTAGCAGCAGCGGTGTTTTGCTTATTTATGAGTGCCACTTTACTCGGAAGCTTTAGAGATGACCAGCATTTTTCTGTTACCAAACAGCCGAATTTAGTCGTTGAAGGTCAAACTGTTATTGTGCCAAAAGGTGAACTTGTAAAGGGTGATATCGTTGTAAAAAACGGAGATTTAGTTGTTGAAGGTGAAGTAGACGGCGATGTAACGATTATTAATGGTCAATACATGGCGTCGTCAGCAGTTGTTTCCGGCCGAGTAGAAGAAATCGACGAAGCCTTTGAATGGCTTTGGTATACTATTAAAAACTCAGTCAAGAATGCATGGACATTTGCAGATGATGGAGAAACTAAATAATACTCTTATGCGTTCTATTTGATGGTACGTATGAGAGGTTGGTGAAGTCTGCTCTTATGGGTGGACTTTTTTCTTGAAAAAAGTTACATTTGATAGGAATATGCTATACTTAAAATGTATGGATTCGCAATGAAAAGTGGGGGATGCCACGTGCAAATTTTCGAACAGTTCACAGATTTAACGCCAGTGAATATTGTTATTAACGTTTTAGATGTACTGTTAGTTTGGTACGTTATATATAAAATTTTAACCCTCATTAAAGGTACGAAAGCCGTTCAATTATTAAAAGGTATTTTCGTTATTATTATTGCACGCATCGTAACAGATTTTTTGGGGTTACAGACGTTAGGTTGGATGTTGCAGCAAGTTATCGAGTTCGGTTTCTTAGCGATTATTATTATTTTTCAACCTGAAATTCGTCGAGGGCTTGAACAGATTGGACGTGGAAAGCTATTCCAACGATCGACGAGTCAAGAAGAAGAAGAAGAAACAAGGCTTATTGAAGCGCTGAAAAAATCTGTGAGCTATATGGCAAAGCGTCGTATTGGTGCACTGATTTCTATTGAAAAAGAGACCGGCTTAAATGAATATATTGAGACAGGTATCAGTTTAAATGCAGACATTACTTCTGAATTACTCATTAACATTTTCATTCCAAATACGCCACTTCATGATGGTGCGGTCATTATGCAAAAAGATAAGGTGACGGCCGCAGCATGTTATTTACCGCTATCTGAAAGTCCTTTCATATCAAAAGAACTTGGTACTCGTCACCGAGCGGCACTTGGCTTAAGTGAAGTGACGGATGCAATTACCATTGTAGTATCAGAAGAAACTGGTGCGATTAGTATCGCCTTAAATGGAAACTTACACCGTAATCTTTCTCTAGAGGAATTCGGAACACTTTTACGTAGAATGTGGTTCGGGGTAGCGCAAGAACCGAATGCAGCCTCTAAGTTAACTTGGAGGGGGAAAAAGAATGGATAAAATGATAGATAGCCCTTGGATGTTAAGAATCGTCGCACTTTTCCTAGCTTGTCTACTGTTCTTCTCTGTTCATGCAGAATTGTCTGACGCAAATGAATCGGCAGGGACTGATGACGTTGAAGTGATTCGGGACGTACCATTAGAAGTTTTTTATGATGATGAAAACCTTATTGTGACGGGTTTACCAAAAACGGTGAACGTAACAATTGAAGGCCCGCGGACATTTGTACTATCAATGAAATATGCAAAGGATTTTTCGATTTTCGTTGACTTGAATCACCTATTATTAGGTGAGCATACAGTGGAAATACAATACGAGAATATTTCAGAAAAACTACAAGTAACATTAGACCCAGCAACTGTCGATGTGAAAATTGAAGAAAAAATCACGCAAGAATTCCGCGTCGATCCGGAGATGAACCATCGTTTAATCGAGGATGGGTATGTATTAAAAGGTATGACAGCTGAACCTGCCACTGTTTTTATAACAGGTGCGAAAAGCGTAATCGAAAGCATTAGTTATGTAAAAGCAACTGTAAAAGGCGAAGAAGGCTTAAATCAGTCATTCTCACAAGATGCAGATGTTAAGGTGCTAGACCGTGATTTAAATAAATTGGATGTGCTTATTGAGCAGGGAAGTGTGAACGTAAAGGTGGACATTGCTGAGTATAGTAAGGAATTGCCACTAAGTATTCATCAAATTGGTACTGCTCCAGAAGGTGTCACGATTAATTCCTTAACAACTAACGTGAAAACAGTGAAAGTATACGGGAAAAAATCAATTATTGATTTACTGAATGAAATAACTGTTGAAGTGGATGTATCGCAAATTACTGAAGCGAAAACGTATGAATTTGAAGTGAAATTACCTGAGGGTACAACGAAAGTATCGGAACCAAAAATTAAAGTCAAGGCAGATATTACAAAGGTAGAAGAGGTTCCTGTAATGGATTCAGAGGAAACTGATAGTAGTACGACAACAGAAGATATTGATTCTTAGACGATAACTGACTATAATTTTAAAGTTACTAATAAACGAATAAAATATACTTTTTCCAAAAGTAAGCAGCCGTGCCGTAATGCCATCTAGGTATAATATGGTCGTCCCTGCGTTGAAGGAGAGAACAATAGAAATGGGTAAATATTTTGGAACAGATGGCGTCCGTGGCGTCGCGAATACTGAATTAACACCAGAACTTGCATTTAAACTAGGCCGTGTGGGTGGATATGTTTTAACGAAAGATGCAAAGGATCGTCCAAAGGTATTAATTGGTCGTGATACACGTATTTCAGGTGAAATGCTTGAAGGTGCACTTGTAGCGGGTCTATTATCGATTGGTGTAGAAGTAATGCGACTTGGTGTTATTTCAACGCCAGGAGTGGCTTATCTCACGCGCATTATGAGTGCAGATGCAGGCGTCATGATTTCAGCCTCACATAACCCAGTTGCCGATAATGGCATTAAGTTCTTTGGTCCAGATGGCTTCAAGCTAACGGATGCACAGGAAGCGGAAATCGAAGCGGTTTTAGATGCAGCAACTGATACATTACCACGTCCAATCGGAGCAGATTTAGGTTCTGTTAGTGATTACTTTGAGGGTGGACAAAAATATATTCAATACTTAAAACAAACTGTGGATGAAGAGTTTTTAGGCATCCATGTGGCACTGGACTGTGCACATGGTGCGACATCTTCATTAGCGACTCATTTATTTGCCGATTTAGAGGCAGATATTTCAACAATGGGCGCTTCACCAACGGGATTAAACATTAATGAAGGTGTTGGCTCAACACATCCAGAAGGACTAGCTGCATTTGTAACGGAAAAAGGTGCAGATGTTGGGTTAGCATTTGATGGTGACGGCGATCGTTTAATTGCAGTAGATGAAAACGGTACGATCGTGGATGGTGATCAAATTATGTTCATTATCGGTAACTACCTAAATGCACAAGGTCGATTGAAAAAAGATACAGTCGTGTCTACTGTTATGAGTAATATGGGCTTCTATAAAGCTGTTGAGGCGAATAATATGCATAGTGTACAAACGGCTGTAGGTGATCGTTATGTCGTAGAGGAAATGCGAGCGAATGATTATAACCTTGGTGGTGAACAATCAGGACATATTGTATTCCTAGACTACAATACGACGGGTGATGGTTTATTAACAGGTATTCAACTTGTGAACATTATGAAAGCAACAGGTAGAAAATTATCTGAACTTGCTTCAGAAATGACCATCTTTCCACAACGTTTAGTAAACGTACGTGTGACAGACAAGCATGCCGTAACAGAAAATGAAAAAGTTGCCGCTGTCATTGCAGAGGTTGAAGCTGAAATGGCTGGTAATGGTCGTATTTTAGTACGCCCTTCTGGTACAGAACCATTAGTTCGTGTAATGGTTGAGGCATCAACAGAGGCGGATTGTGAAAGATATGTAGAACGTATTGCAGACGTTGTACGTGCTGAAATGGGCTTAGCAGAATAATATAAGAACACGGTTTCCTCCGATTAGGTGGGAAGCCGTGTTTTTATTTTGCGTCCTTCTCATTTGGAAATTCAACATGTTTATTTCGCATAGATAGGGGAATAACAAAAGTATACTACAATGTGAGGAGTGTTAAGTTGATATGGCTAAAATTGCAACAGTAATCACAGATATGTTCGAAGATTCTGAGTGGACGAGTCCGCAAAAAGCCTTAAAAGAAGCGGGACATGAGGTTATTACAATTGATACAGAAGCAGGTAAAGTAATCGAGGGTAAGCATGGAGAAAAAGTGACAATTGATAAAGGGATTGATGAAGTGAAAGCTTCTGATTTTGATGCTTTATTTATTCCAGGTGGTTTTTCTCCAGATATTTTACGAGCAGATGATCGTGTAGTGGCATTCGTCAAGGCCTTTATGGATGATATGAAACCGACTTTTGCGATATGTCATGGGCCACAGCTACTTATTACTGCTAAGACATTAAAAGGTCGAGATGCGACTGGGTATAAATCGATTCAAGTTGACCTTGAAAACGCAGGTGCTAAGTTTCATGACGAGGAAGTATTTGTTTGTCAAAATCAACTTGTCACAAGCCGTACACCAAAAGATTTACCAGCATTCAATCGCGAAATCGTAAAATTATTACAGAAAACTGTTTAAATGCTTATAGAGCTACTATCTTTAGTTTTTAAGATAGTAGCTTTTTTGATGTCGAAGTATTCACACGGCACGCTCGAATGCCCACCTCTCATATTACAATAAAGAAATAAATACTATATTAGAATGGGATATTGTTTGGGAAACCCGGTGTTTAGAGGATCAATTTGACTAATTAACTTCTTTTAAGTATGATGGTAATGCTATTGGAACGGAACTGTGGTTGCGTTACATACAATAGTGTAAATGCGCTAAGGAGGATAGGATATAAGCGTTATAGGAAAACAATTATAGCGCCTGAGCTGAGAAAATTGGACGAAAACGCATTCTCAGCGGACGAGGTGGAGGTTTATCGAAAATTCGGCGGATGCCTCCCGGTCGTGTTGCCCGATCGTCACTTTTTATCTTGAAAACATTCAAGTGATTGAATAGACAGAGGATAAAAAAAGGCATAATAAATGCAAAAGATAATACGCTGTTTTAGCTATCAAATGACCAATCATTCATAAGAGATGAATGTGGTTGATTTGTGCTCACATGTCTATGTCCATTTCTGTTTGAAGAGAAATGGATGCTTATTTGTGACCACACGAAAAATTTGATCAGTTAAAGCTTAGTTTGTCATTGCATCCATTATGAATGATATCGGAGGATACAAATTATGTGTGGAATTGTAGGGTATATTGGCGAATTAGACGCGAAGGAAATATTATTAAAAGGTTTAGAGAAATTAGAATACCGTGGTTATGACTCTGCGGGTATTGCTGTACGCCATGAAGATGGTGTCACTATTTTCAAAGAAAAGGGGCGTATTGCTGATTTACGTGAAGCGGTAGACGAAGACGTTGCTACAAACACGGGTATTGGCCATACACGCTGGGCAACACATGGCGTGCCAAATCGTTTAAATGCGCACCCCCACCAAAGTGCATCAGGTCGTTTTACGCTTGTACACAATGGTGTAATCGAAAACTATCACCTTTTACAAAAAACATATCTTAAAGGTATTCCGATGAAATCTGATACAGATACAGAGGTTATCGTGCAATTAGTGGAATTATTCGTGAAGGATGGTCTGGAAACTGCAGATGCGTTCCGCAAAACACTATCACTTTTACACGGCTCTTACGCACTTGCTCTTTTAGATGCAGAAGTGGCGGACACAATTTTCGTGGCTAAAAACAAATCACCACTACTTGTTGGCGTGGGGGAGGGCTTCAACGTTGTAGCATCAGATGCAATGGCGATGTTGCAAGTAACAGACCAATTCGTGGAGTTACATGATAAAGAAGTCGTGATCGTACACAAAGGAAGCGTCCAAATTTCAAAACTAGACGGTACACATGTAGAGCGTGCACCTTATACAGCTGAGCTTGATATGAGCGATATTGAAAAAGGTACGTACCCTCACTATATGCTAAAAGAAATGGATGAACAGCCAACTGTTATTCGTAAAATTATTCAGGCCTATGAAGTAGAAGACGGCCAATTAGCGATTGATGAAGATATTTTAGAAGCACTGCAAGCGGCAGATCGCCTTTATATTATCGCAGCCGGAACAAGCTATCATGCTGGTTTAATCGGTAAACAGTATTTCGAAAAAATGGCGGGTATTCCTGTAGAGGTTCACATTTCAAGTGAATTCGGCTACAATATGCCATTATTATCTGAAAAACCGTTATTTATCTTTATCACACAATCAGGTGAAACAGCAGATAGCCGCCAAGTGCTTGTGAAAATTAAAGAGCTTGGCTATCCAACATTAACTATCACAAACGTACCAGGTTCAACACTTTCACGTGAAGCCGACCATACGCTTTTATTACATGCTGGTCCAGAAATCGCAGTTGCTTCAACAAAGGCTTATGTAGCACAGTTAGCAGTACTTGCCTTAGCAGCTTACGTAACAGCACAAGCTTCAGGCAAAGACTTAACGTTTGATTTAAAACAAGAGCTGGCGATTGCGGCAAACGGAATTCAAACAATTATCGACTCTAAAGACGTCCTAGAAGACATCGCAGAGGATTACCTAAAAATCGCGCGTAATGCATTCTTCATCGGTCGTAATATTGACTTCTATGTTAGCCTTGAAGGAGCTTTAAAACTTAAAGAGATCTCTTATATTCAAGCAGAAGGTTTCGCAGGTGGCGAGCTGAAACACGGAACGATTGCACTGATTGAAGAAGGTACACCGGTATTTGCTCTTGTGACGCAAGAAGCGGTATCTCTAAACATACGTGGTAACGTCAAAGAAGTAGCTGCGCGTGGTGCATATCCATGTATTATTTCAATGGCTGGTGTAGATGAAGACGGCGACCGCCTCGTGATTCCACAAGTAAATGAGCTATTAACACCGCTTGTATCGGTTGTGCCATTACAATTGATTAGCTACTATGCAGCATTACACCGTCGTTGTGACGTTGATAAGCCGAGAAATTTGGCCAAATCAGTAACTGTAGAATAAATGAATACATGTAAATCTGGAATATTGTAGGTTTGAAATAAAGCCGTGATGTTTTGCCCCTTTGGATATGGTTATCTAAAGGGGCATTTTTATAATGAAGGGAAAGAACAGCTGAATTAAAAAGTAGATTAATGAATTGTTAATTGAAAATAAATTGTTCCGTTAAAGGGACAGTTTATTGAATAAAGAGGAAAAGCTATTAAGCAATCGAGAAGAAATTTTTAGGCGACATATTTTATAAAATTAGGAAAAGGTGGTATGATATATGAAAATCCATAGAATAGATCATGTGGGAATAGTCGTCAATGATCTTCCTGCCGTAAAAGCATTTTTTCTTGACTTTGGCCTTGAAATACTGGGAGAAGGAAAAGTGGAAGGCGAGTGGGTGGAGAGGATGGAGCGGATAATGGGGCTTCAAGACGTTAAAGAGGAAGTTGCAATGTTGCAAACACCAGAAGGTGACGCAAAAATAGAACTAGTAATGTTGCGAACGCCAGATGGTGACACAAATATAGAACTAGTAAAATTTCGCACGCCAGCAGATGAAAATGGCATACAGCGTCCTTTAGCAAATACTCTGGGTATCCGGCATATTGCCTTTGCTGTTGAAGATATTGAAGCCCTTGTTACCAAATTGACAATGAAAGGCACAGGACTTATTGGTGAGATACAAAACTACGAAAACGCTTATAAATTATGCTACGTTCGTGGGCCAGAAGGAATTATTTTGGAACTGGCTGAGGAAATCAAATAAAATATCCAATCTTTTTTATCAACACAGCAAACTCGTTGATAAGAAAAGAAACCACTTTGATCAAACTTTATTTCAAAGCAACAAACATATGTTGAGTAACACACAAAGTCGGGTACTGAAATTCAACGATATGTTTGGGAGTCGAACAAATTAAAATCACATTTAAAACTCGATCTATTTTCCATGGGTCGAGTTTTTTGCGATTGTATAGCCATAATTAAGTACTGTAATTCATAATAAAGTCTTTTAAAAAACAATAAAGATATTTGAAAATCACTATTGAGCTAAAATAGCAGATATGTTGAATTGTGATATGCAGAATTGTATCCTAAATAAGGACAAGTTTTTTAGTGTTCAGGCTTGTTTATTAATGTTGATTGGAGAGATTAAAATAGGAAATACTGATAAGTTTGAAATGATAGCTAATATATATGACACTCCTGAAAGAATCCAAATTGCAAAGTTATCATCAGATGCCATCCATAATTTTTTAGTTGACGCTAAAAGTAAGGATGCGATTGATTTTGGGTGCGGAACTGGTCTTGTCGGAATGAACTTGTTAAACGAGTTTAATTCTATGCTTTTTCTAGATACTTCACAAAACATGATTAATCAAATAAACCAAAAAATAACTGATTTTAATATTCAAAATGTAGATACATTATGCTTTGATATTGAAAAGGAAAGTTTATCGGATATACATGTACAAGCCGACTATATTTTTATGTCTCAGGTTCTACTCCACATTCATGATGTTGAATTAGTTTTATCAAGATTATTTGATGTTCTAAATGAAGGGGGACATTTACTAATCGTAGATTTTAATAAAAATGAAAAAATAGTTTCGGATATTGTTCATAACGGGTTTAATCCAGAAGATCTATCCGACATAATGACTAAAATAGGGTATAGCGATATTCAATTCGAAACTTTTTATACAGGAAGTAAAATATTCATGGGACACGATTCGTCTATGTTTATTCTTGATTCAAAAAGGGGTTAATTGTTAAACGAGCAGAGGCGTTTGTTAAACAGGATTAAACAACTTTATTATCACAAATGTTATTTAAAGGTTTTTGAGAATATTTGCCGCATCAAATTCTATAATATAGTTAAGAAAAATTATCAGTTATTCGACTAACGAAGAAGTATAGTCGAATCTTATTTATGATTTGGGAGGTAATTCAAACGTCTTTAGTGGACTAATAATGGATAGATACTCAATAGCTTTCACTCTTTTTGCAGCAATATAAATATCCTCTTACTTTTGGTGATTAAATGATGTTTTAATGGTTAGCTAGATGGGGTATATAGTAATTGGAGCTAGTTCCATTAGTACTCATCAAAATTTCAGGAGGTATTAGGAAATGAAAATGAGCTATGAAGAGTGTATTAAAGCTTGTCTTGAGTGTATGGAGTCTTGTAATAGATGTTTTGATGACTGTTTAAATGAAGATGATGTGAAAATGTTAGCAGAGTGTATTCGTACCCTTAGAGAGTGTGCAGATATATGTGCTTTCGCAGCTAAGTCAATGCAATCAAACAGTCCATTTGTAAAGCAAATTTGTAACCTATGTGCAGAAATTTGTCAGGCATGTGGAGATGTATGTAAAAAACATGAGCATCATAAACATTGTCAAGAATGTGCAAAAGCGTGCTACCAATGTGCAGAAATGTGCAAAGAAATGGCTGTATAGTAGCTTTCCGATTATAAATCAATATTACTTATTTAATGTTTAAAAAGCTTGAAGATAATCACTATATCTTCAAGCTTTTTTATGTTCTATTTGTAGTGATATGCACTTGCTCTCCGATCTTTTCGTTGGATCTGATTGAACCAGTCTTTGTCTTTTTCCTCTTGTTTTAATGTATTCACGATGGAGGATGAGCAGCTAACACAGATTTTGGCTTGCGTAATTCTTCCACATCGTTCGCATGGGGCGCCTAGATTGGGGAAAATCGAAGGCTTTAATTTTCCTGCTTTCACCCATTTGAAGAGTAAGTCAGATGAAACGCCTGTTAATTCAACGATTTCATCATTCGATAAAACGCGATTATTTTTTCTAAGTAAAAAATGAAGTAACTCCGAAAAAATATCTTCATCCCTGGCATCAATTTTTTTACCAAACAGCTGCATGATAATTCTCCCCCCTCTGTTTTAATTGAGTACTTCTCCTATGCCACCATCTACTTTGATAACATTTTCATCATATCTATAATTTTCCCAACAATTACGTGCGAGTTTTCGGTATTTGTTCGAAATGTTTCGATCTGAAATTAACCGTGAGAACCCTTTTTTGGCTTCTGCTATATCACCGAGTCGAAGGCTTAGTTCTGCATGTAAAAATTGAATACGTTCCTCGCCCTCTTGATTGGTTGCAAAGGACTTGCTATAAAAGTCTCGAGCAGCAAATAAATAGTGCGTTTCGGATTTATTATCATTTTTCAACCGGTAGAGCCAAGCTATTTTTAATGCAAAATTAGCCATGAGCAGTGATTCTTCCATCGATGCTCTTGAGACGAGGTACGCTAACTTATAACTGACAATCGCATCATCTAGCGTCCGTTCCTGGCAAATATTAATCTTTTTTTGTAGTTCCTTAATGTATATCTCATTAATTAGTTCCATGAAAGGCCCATATGTTCTAGTCATGGACTTGTGATAGGCATATCCACAATGAGGACAAACCGCAACTTCATATAACAACGGATTCAAGCCTTCGTATACTGGCATGAAGTCTGTTTGTTCCTCAACTATTTTATAACGATTTGGACGTACCTTATATGTCGAAAAATGCTTTTTGCAAAACTTACAATCCACATTACTTTCGTAGTAGTAAATATTAAAAGCCATATGAACCAACTCCGTTGCATAAATTTTCGTAGTGTTTCTTTTGTTCTATTTATACGGTGTATTTACTCGTTCAATATATTTAATGAATTTTCTCTTATTTTAACAATTTTATGTAATTTGGTATACTCATTTCGAATTATTAAGATAATATCCTCTATTTTTATATATACGGTGTTCACTGAAAAGTACTTGCAATCATGTTTATCGGAGGTTTTGAGATTAAGTTAAATTATTTTGATGTTTTATCAAACTACGTATAATGGTTACTCCAAAAAAGCTTCTTCTGCTGTTTTCAGACTAAGTCATTTGGAGGCGTGTAAGAATAAATCTAGGAGGAAGTAACTACTTGTAAATCGAAAATAAAGACAGTTGTGTCGTTGAAGGTTGTAAGTATGCGCTAGTCTATTTCTACTTCAAGTTAAGTTTGAAGAGAGGAGCTGCCAAAGTCATTTAAAATGATTTTGGCAGCTCCTCTCTTATTTTTAGAAAATAATTCGGTTCTATCTTTCATCTTTCGTTCCGAAAACGTAGTATCACGGCAAAATGGCAAATGAACGAACAGGGAATCCCGATGCTTTTTCAGGCTTCGGCACGATATTGAAAATAATGGCTCCCTTTGGTGGTAGCTTATCCAAGTTTGTCATGAGCTCAATTTGGTATGTATCTTGGTCGAGTACATAATATTCACCATCTAACTTCCCGTTTTTCCGAAAATCAGCAGCTGAATCGGTGTCGAATGTTTCGTGGCCCACAGCGCTTACCTTTCGTTCTTTAAATAAAAATTGTAACGCTTCCAATCCCCATCCAGGAATGTGATTATTACCTTCTGCATCTTTGTTATTGAATGATACTTTGTCAGGCCAACGTTTACTCCAATCTGTCCGTAGTGCAACAAAAGTACCTGCTTCAATTTCACCGTATTCCGCCTCAAAGTCAAGAATATCTTGTACGCTTAACGAAAGGTCATGATTGAGTGCGGCTTCCCTCGCCTTATTAATAACAACAAGTGGCAGGACGAGTTCTTTCAATTCTAATTCGTCCAAATAGCGAGTGTCTCGAACGAAGTGAATCGGTGGATCGATATGTGTCCCGTATTGACCAGGAAAGGTAAATTGTTGTGCAAAAAAGCCATCATCATGTGAGAATAGTGTTTCGAATTTTGCGTCATCAAACATAAAAAAGTGAGGCGAGTTGGGTCCGAATGTGTGTGTTAAATCAACCCATTCCTTAGATTTTAATAATTGAAGTGCTTGTAAAAGTTCGTTTGCCAATAGAAACAGCTCCTTTAGTCAAAATAAAAAAGAGAACCCAATTTATTTAGAAGAGGGCCCTCACGTGTAAACAACTGAAGTCGATCTTCTCATCTTCAAGGCGACTACCGCCACTTGGATTTAGCACCATGCCAGGAACTGGTTGCTGAGACTTCATAGGGCCAATCCCTCCATCTCTCACGATAAGAATATCAAGTAAATGAATTTTCTGAATTCATTTTATGATTACTTTATTATATCTCATAGTAGTTTACAAGTTCAATGAAATACAAAGTTTGCGTTTGTATTTTTCACTTCACCACTCACCAATCTAAAATCATTGTTAATCCACAACAATCACTTTCAGAGAAACGAATTTGAATAACGCCTGGGGTGAATTTTGTTTCGAACTTAATGGTGATACCTGTTGATGCAACTAATTTATCAACTTCTGCTTTATTTGAAAGTTGTGCAGCGTTCATGAGATCATGTGCGAACTGATCTGACTCTGCAATTTTAGTTGAAAGTAAAAGAGCCTGCTGCATAATTACCTGAATACTTTTGGCTGACGATTTTAATTTATGTGTATCTACAGGTGGGAATGGGGTGTTATTTGTTGGCATTGCTAGGTGTATGGGCAATTGAGTAAGCGAAGTATGATTTGCCGTCATCCACATGGGATATTGATTGGGATAGACATAATAAGGATTGTAATACAACGAAATTCCTCCTATCCGAGGGTTAATAACTTATAGTATGAATTGTCATGACGTTATGTGTAACTGGATTGATCAGAGTAAGAGGAATAAAAATTCATACAGCCTTTACACAGCTTTTTTCCGTGAGATATGAATGCGCCCAATAAATTTTAAGCGTTAAATAAATGGTCAGTCTAAAGAATAATCAAGCATTTGTAATTGGTTTTATTTTGAAATTCTCATTTTTTTATGTATGCAATTTCTCGAACATTATGCTCGAGAAATTGCTGTAACCAGATTCTAATTTAACAACAAATACTATTATAAATTTATGTTAAAAAAAGCTTGAAGGCCTATCTTCATTATTTTTTTGTTTTTTCGAAAATTAACCATAATAATGTAACGATTGCGGCAACCATAACCATTAAGAAGCCAAATAAGGGAGTATGTTTTAATGATTGATAATGTACAATTAATCCACCTAGGTAAGATCCTAGAAAAATTCCGACGTTGAATGCAGAAATATTTAATGCTGAAGCCATCGCAGTAGCAGAAGGTACATGTTTTTCAGATAGCTGAACGGCATATAGTTGTAAGCCAGGTACATTCATAAACATGAATAGCCCCATAAGAAAGACCATAATTAATCCGATCATCTGTGATTCCATTGAGAAATTAATGCCTAGTAGTGCTAGCGCAAGACCAATAAAGATGAAAAAAATAGCACGTAATGGATTGTTATTTGCAAAGTGTCCACCTAATGTGTTCCCTATTGCCACACAAATACCGTATACGACTAAAATAACCACGATAGCGTGAGGAGAATATCCCATGTGTTTTTCTAAAATAGGAGATACGTATGTGTAGACTACAAATACCCCACCGTAACCGATTGCTGTAATGAAAAGAATCAATAACATACGTAAGTTACTTAATACTTTACCTATATCACGCAACGAAATTGGAGTACTCTTTGAAAGATTATTTGGCACAAGTAATGCATTGCTAATTAAACCAATTAAACCGATAATGACGATGAAAACAAATGACATACGCCAGTCTGTTACTTGACCAATGAAAGTCCCTAATGGCACACCGGTCACAGTTGCCAATGTCAAACCTGTAAACATGAAGGCAATCGCACTTGCACGCTTGTTTGGTGCTACGACTTCAGCAGCAATGACAGCGGCTATCGACATAAATACACCATGTGCTAAAGATGAAATAATACGACCGATTAGTAGTAAAGAGAACGTAGGTGCCATAGCAGCCCATAAGTTACCGACTATAAAAAGTACCATTACGAGCAATAGAACCTTTTTTCGGTCTAGCGGAGATGTTAGAACCGTTAAAAGTGGTGCGCCAATTGTTACACCTAATGCATAGATGGATACGGTTAAACCTGCAGTACTTAATGAGATACCGAAGTCATTGGTGATAAGTGGGAGTAACCCCACGCTTATAAATTCTGTAGAACCAATACCAAAAGAACTGATTGCGAGTGCAAGGAGTGTTAGTTTGGCGTTTGGTACTGTTGATTTTGTCATATTCTTGGTAGCTCCTTTGATTTTTAAAATAGGGTGTAGTATTATTCATACATGCTAAAGAAACGTGTAGAGTACTTTTAGTTACTTTTGAGTAATACAGGGGGTTCACGATGGAAAAAGTTTATAATATTGGTGTTGAAGCCACGCTTGAAGTAATTGGAGGTAAATGGAAACCAGTTATTTTATGTCACCTGAATCACCATGGCAAAATACGTACGAATGAGTTTCGTCGATTAATTCCTGGTATTTCACAAAAAATGTTGACGAATCAATTACGGGAACTGGAGCAATGTGGATTAATTAATCGTAAAGTGTTCAATCAAGTACCACCAAAGGTTGAATATTCATTAACACCATATGGACGAGAAATGGAGCCCGTGCTTAACCTACTTTGCACTTGGGGTGAAAACCACATTGAAAGATTAATAGATCAAGGTGAAGATGTGCTTCTAATGCAGCGTGATGAAGATATTGCTGTAAAGCGAACATCTTAATAAAAATAGAGAAAGCCTTAAGGTTAAGTGATACCTTGAGGCTTTTCGTCTCTATGTTGGTATAAAGTTCTATTACATTACGAAGTCAAACTCTGATGGGTCTGGACCAACGCGTTTGTCTAGGTTCATGGCATTAATTACTTGTAATTCTTCATCAGTAAGGCTGAAATCAAAGATGTCTGCATTTTGAATCATACGTTCTTTACGAACGGACTTTGGAATTGTTACAACCCCATTTTGAATATCCCAGCGTAAAATAACTTGTGCATTGGATTTCCCGTATTTTTCAGCGATTTTGGCAATGGTATGATCTTCAAGAAGCCCACCTTGCATTAATGGAGCCCAAGCTTCTAATTGAATATTGTGCTCTTTGCAGAATGAACGTAACGCTAATTGTTGTAAACGTGGGTGGAATTCTACTTGGTTAATAACTGGTGTTACGCGAGCTGTTTTTAATAAGTCTTGTAAGTGCGATATGTTGAAGTTGCATACGCCGATTGCTTTGATTTTGTCTTCTTTGTATAGATCTTCAAGCGCTCTCCAAGATTCTGCATATTTATTTTTACCTGGCCAGTGGATTAGGTATAGATCCAAGTAATCTAGTTCTAATTTTTGTAGGCTTTCATCATAAGCAGCTACTGTTTCGGCATAGCTTAAGCCAGTATTCCATACTTTAGATGTGATGAATAATTCTTCGCGTTTTAAACCAGTAGATGCTAGTGCCTGTTTAATGCCTTTACCAACACCCGCTTCGTTACCGTAAATAGCGGCTGTATCAATGCTACGGTAGCCCACCTCAATCGCATTTTTTACAATTTCTGCTGTTGTATCGTTTTCCACTTGGAATACACCAAGGCCAATGCCTGGCATTTCTACCCCATTATTTAATTTGATTGTATCTTGTAAACTATTAATCATTATTTAGTCCTCCATTTGAGTTTGTATTTCGTTGCTTTCTTAATTATGTAGCCATGCACACAGTAAAAAAAGTACGCACTTTTTGGTTTCATAGAAACGCGGAGGTTCCTATTTAGTCTTATCAATTGTTTTGCGCTTAATTTTTTTTGAAAAAGGTTAGGTAAGATGATATGTAATTAAAAAATACTTCTTTTAATAGTTGTTCGCCTGCGGAAAGCGAATGCCAGCGAGCTAAATCCAAGTAATGAATTTTTGGTGTGAATATTATGGAAAATTAACTTTTTTAGTGCCCTCATACATAACGAAGAATAAGCAAAATTAGATATACTTGTATGGACGTAGATCAAGAAGGATTTAGCTACTATCTACAGTTTTTGACTTTTATGAGGCGGAAACTGCAAATTGGTCAAATAAAGTTTATAAAAGGGTATTAAAGTTATTGGAAAATGAGCATCATTATAGGATGAGTAGTGTTTTTGAAGAGGATGTCCAAATTTATAACTTGGCATCAACTTATTGTGATTTTTAGTGAAAATCACCAAAGTAAGGAGGAATGAAATGGAGTTTTACAAACATAGCAAAGAAGACGTTTTAGTGGCAGTAGATTCCAAAGAGAAGGGCTTATCCAACGAGGAAGTGCAACTGCGTCTAGAGCGGGATGGCTACAATGAAATAGAAGATCAAGCCAAAGTGCCAACCTGGAAGCTATTTATAGAAACTTTTAAAGATGCAATGGTAATTGTTCTACTTGTAGCAGCAGGTGTCCAAATTTTACTTGGTGAAATAGTTGAGTCAGTAATCATTTTTGTAGTGATACTCATTAATTCGTTGATTAGTGTTATACAGACTAGAAAAGCGGAAAGCTCCTTAGAGGCATTGCGAGATATGTCTGCTCCAGCGGCGAAGGTGATGCGTAACGGAACAAAGCAAACAATCGCAGCAAAGGAGCTCGTTCAAGGTGATATTGTTTTCCTTGAAGCTGGGGATTATGTTCCTGCTGATGGACGTGTGCTAGAAAGTGGTTCATTGAAAGTGAATGAAGGCATGCTAACAGGTGAGTCAGAGGCTGTAGAAAAATCGATAGAAGCCATTTCAGGGGAAGTAGCCCTTGGTGACCGGCGAAATATGGTATTTAGTAGCTCGTTAGTTGTTTATGGACGAGGTACCTTTGTGGTTACGGGTACAGCAGAAAAAACAGAGGTTGGGAAAATTGCTAATTTGCTGGCTACTGCTGAACAAAAAGAAACACCGCTACAACGAAAATTAAATGATTTCAGTAAAAAGCTTGGTATCGGTATTTTATTACTGTGTATCGTTATTTTTGCTGTACAGGCTGCACGTATTTGGTTTGGTGGTAGTAATGCCGATATGACAACGGCACTGTTGGAGGCGCTTATGTTTTCTGTTGCCATTGCTGTGGCAGCAATACCGGAAGCGCTACAATCGATCGTAACCATTGTATTATCTGTTGGTACGAATAAAATGGCCAAACAGCATGCAATTATTAGAAAGCTCCCTGCTGTCGAAACGTTAGGCTCAACTAGTATAATTTGCACAGATAAAACAGGCACACTGACACAAAACAAGATGACTGTGACAGATCATTTTTTACTGTCTGATAAAAACGAACGATTACCTGAAAATTCAGAGGACTGGGATGAATCTGAGCGATTACTTATTTTGATAGCGGCACTCTGTAATGACTCCTACATCAATAAAGATGGTCAGGAAGTAGGGGATCCAACAGAAGTTGCCTTGATTAACTTTGTGAATAAGCATGCGCGTGAATATGAGCATCTACGTGCTATGTATCAGCGTGTATCGGAAATTCCTTTTGACTCGGATCGGAAGCTTATGTCAACGCTCCATAACATTGACGGGGTCAATATGATACTGACGAAGGGTGGCCCTGATGTCATGTTCAACCGTGTGAGCAAAGTGTTGGTCAATGGTGAAGAAAAACTGATTAGTGATGATTTACTAGGACGCTTTGCACATGCAAATGAAAATTTTTCTAATCAAGCACTAAGGGTTTTAGCTTTTGGATATAAACGTCTACCAGATGGAAAAACACATATTAACCATGATGACGAGCATGATCTCGTATTAGTTGGTTTAACAGCAATGATAGACCCACCAAGAGAAGCTGTGTATGGCTCTATAGAGAAAGCGAAAAAGGCTGGTATTCGTACAATTATGATTACTGGTGATCATAAAACAACAGCGCAAGCAATTGGTCGGGATATTGGTTTAATGGAGAAAAATGATATTGCGGTTACGGGTCAAGAGCTCGATGCAATGTCTGAAGAAGAACTAAATAAAAAATTGGATAAAATCTCTGTTTATGCGCGCGTATCACCTGAAAATAAAATTCGTATCGTACGGGCATGGCAGAACAAAGATGCTGTTACAGCTATGACGGGTGATGGTGTAAATGACGCACCAGCGTTGAAACAAGCAGATATTGGTATTGCAATGGGAACTGGTACTGATGTTGCTAAGGATTCGGCTGCTATGATTTTAACAGATGACAACTTTGTATCCATTGTAGATGCTGTTCAAGTAGGAAGAACCGTGTTTGATAATATTAAGAAGGCGATAAGCTATTTGTTTGCAGGGAATTTGGGTGCTATTATTGCCATCCTATATGCAGTTACTTTTAATTTACCTAACCCGTTTACTGCATTGCAGTTGCTATTTATAAACCTTGTGAATGATTCGTTACCTGCAATTGCCTTAGGAGTAGAAAAGCCAGAGCCGAATGTAATGGAAAAGAAACCACGTGCCATTGATGAGGGGATATTTGCTGGTGGCACGATGCAAGCTGTACTGACACGTGGTTTGCTCATCGGGATTGCCGTTATTATTTCCTTTTATATTGGCTTATCGCACTCGGATGAAATGGGTGTGGCAATGGCATTTACTACACTGATTTTATCAAGAACATTACAAACCTTTGTGGCGCGTTCGAATACGCAAACATCGATTCGTTTTGGATTTTTCAGCAACAAATATGTCATTGGTGCGGTCGTTCTAGGCTTCATACTGTATGGCGTGACTGTCCTACCGTTTACACGTGATATTTTTGGTATCCCTAGTGAATTTGGTATGACAGACTGGTTGATTGCAACAGGACTTGCATTAGGAGCTGTCATCCTAATGGAAATCGCTAAAGTAATTCAACACCGAAAAGGTTAATAAATGATAAACTCCCTTGAAAATTGATTTTCAAGGGAGTTTATATTTTTTGTGAAATACTAGTTATTACCAACCATATAAGTTAATTGTATAAGTGTATCTTCGTTTAACTTATAAGCAATGACTAACATATACCAACCTTTATCTTCTGCTGAAAGATCAATTGTAAACTGATCTGCATTTGGTGCAAGCTGCTCAACATCTACAGCTATTTCTTTATTGGTTTTCGTATGTCTAAGACCAATTTGGGAAGGATTTAGATATTGACCATCTAAGCCTTTTACTAGGTTTTCCACTGTCATTACTGGTCCTGTTAAGCTTGTCACTTCAACGATTTGTGGATGTGCAATCACATTCTCTAATTTAGTTAGATCTTTTAGTGGTGAGAAATCTGTTACTTCATTTCCTGCGATATTTAGTGTAACTAAATTCTTCGCGTATTGTAAGCCTTCAAGACTCGTTACTCTTTCAGTTCGAGTAGCAGGACAATCAAGAATAGTGAGCTTATACATATCACCTAGTGTTATTTCTCCTGTAAGCCCTAGTGTTTGCTGGATATACATTTTAAGGTTTCTATCTGTTATTGTGATGATTTGATTGAAGTCTATTGCCACTAACGCAGCTTTTGCTTGAATTAGCATTTCTAAAGCTTGATCGATTTCTACTTGAGTGGTTTGCTTATTCGCAAGAAGTTCTTCTGCTTTTGCGATGCTAGCTTGGAATGCATTCATACTTTCAGATGTATAGCCCTCAGAATCGATGGCTTTCGCATCTTCAATAGCAGCTGCTAAATCTTGTGTGAAAATTCTATCCGCGTTAGCGAAATGTAATTTAGCATCTCCCCATGTTGCATGGTCAGAACCGTCCCCGTTACCTCCGTCTGTAACGACTAACTTAAGCTCTTTGGCACCGCTAATATTCACTTCAATGAATTTTTGAGGATCTTTAGATTGCATTAAGCCACTGTCGAATTGTTTTTCTCCATCAACAAATACTTGGAATGTAACAGAGCCGATCGAACCATACATTTGACGATCTACACCCACAAATGAAGTGAAATAATCAGCATCTTTATCTGTTAAATCATAGACGATTGTTGAATTGGAATGTGCGCCAATTCCTTTTGTATAAGAAGTTTCACTGCCGTCAGCTGCCGTTAATCTTAAAGCATTTCCACTTGTAGCTACATCTTTTTTAGGAGCGGTATAGCTGTTTTGAGTAGATTTCCATTCGAAATCTGAAAGGTAATGAGTATCGTCCATATTCACTACAGAGATTGTTCTTTTCTTTGTGATTTCATTGCCATCACTATCAGTAACAGTATACGTAAGCTCATAAGTACCAGCTCGATCGAAGTTTACTTGATCTATTCCTGTCACTTGTACAGCAGCTGTTAAATCGCCATCTTCTGCATCTATTGCTGAGTATTGTTCGTTGATGTCAATAGGAGTTCCGACTTTAGTTGCAATCGATTTAGGGATTGTAAGCTCCGGAAGTCCATTTGAAATATAAAACTTGGCATCAGCAAAGTTAGCGTGGTCAGATGAATTGTTGTTACTAGAATCATTTGCGATCAGCGTTAATTCTTTTACATCATTCAGTGGAATCCTAACTAGTTTTGCTTCGGTGTTATATTTCATAACCCCGCTATTATAGACTTCTTGTCCATCTGCTAGTACTTTAAAAGTAACACTTGAGTTATTATTTTCAGGGATATTTCGATCTACTCCAACTAATGTTTCAAAGTAATCGTAGTTCTTATCTGCAAGATCGTACACAATTGTAGAGTTTGCATGCGTACCAATCCCTTTGGAAAATTCTTTCGTCTCTCCATTAACGAGTACCTTAATAGAGCCTCCTGAAGAAGACGTATCTTTCTTAACCGTGCTGTAAGCAGTTTGTGCAGACGTCCAATTTGTATCACTTGTGAATGTAGTATCACTGTACACATAAATATTTCTAGATGCTGTCGCAACATTGTTATCACTATCTATTGCAGAATACTGAATCGTATAAGTACCTGTTTTCTTTGTAGTAAAGTCAGGAGCTGTTACTTGGATTTGTTGCTTTAAATCTCCATCTTCAATATCAGATGCTACAACATCTTTTAACAGATCAAAATCACTGTTTAACTTCACCATCGTTAAATCTTCAGAAACAGTTAATGTTGGAATACTAGAGTCTTTTGTTAACTTCGCATCCGCCCATACTGTATGGTCAAATGAATTCCCATTATCATTTGCATCTGTTGTTACTAGTTTAATTTCTTTTGCTCCTTTAACCGGAACTTTTACAAATTCATGTTCAGTATTGGATTTAAATACTTTACTAGTTAATTTCTTATCACCATCTACCCACACTTCAAAAGTGGCAGATGCGTCTTTTCCTTTTACATTTTGGTCTATGCCAATATAGCTTTCAAAGAAATCGAAGTCTTTTCCTTCAATGTCATACACAACCTCTGAATTAGCATGTGTACCAAGACCTTTTGCGTAAGTAACATCTAGCCCTTGTCTCACTAGTGTAATAGGCGTGCCAGGAGTTGCTGTGTCTTTCTTCAAGCCGCCATATTGAATGTTCGCCGATTTTGCATTCATATCTGAAACATATGCATAATCACTTGTTACGGACACTTTTGCTATTTTCGTTTCAGTAAGATTCGCATTTTTTACTTCGAAAACAATTTCGTAGTTTCCTTTTTTTGTTGTATCGACAGTGTTCGATTTTATTACTACATTTTCAGTAATATCCAGACCCGAATATGAAGATGCTTTTACATAATCCATTGGGTCATACTGTTGGTGTAATTTTAGCGTTACTTGCTCCTCTACAGATAGGGTTGGCTGCTGTGATTTCACTTCTGCAGGTTTTAAACTGTTTAATTTTTTATCATAAGCAACTACTTCATACGTATGAGGAATAGTTGTATCGACATTTTTGTCGACAAATGACAGACTCGTCGTATAGCCAATTACTTTTCCATCTCGAAGTATTTCATAACCCATAGAAGCATCTTTATTAGCTGCATCTATATCATAGGATAGGGAAATCTCCTTTTTTTCTATATTTGTTATTATAGATTGTACTGTAATTTTCGCATCGTTTGAGAACCCAGACCCTTCATAACTACGTCCTAAACTATGCATGTATTCTAATTTCACAGTTGGTTTAGGTAAATGGGCTACTTTTTCCTTCATTTTATCGGTAGCTGTTACATAGCCCCAATCTTCGAAGAATTGTGTTAAATCTGTTTCAGATGCTAAAGATAAACCGACAACTAATCTTTGTAAGTTGCTGCCTAAGCCATTCATAACACCATCAGGGTTTGTTCGGGCAATTCGAGAAGCCTTACCATAAGTATCTTCACCGTAATAATATTGTACTTGCTCAAGTATGCCTAGGTAAGTCCAGAAGCCATGGCTTACTTTTTCTCCTGAAAATCGTTTGTATAATGTGTTCCAATCAACTCGATCGTTATTATCGTTTTCGAATTTTTTTCTCAAAATTACAGAGTATAGATTATTCGTTATTTCAGTGTGCTCCATAGTGGAGTTATTAATGTTATGGCCCCATTCATGAAAATAAGCCCAACCATCGTTACCAGGAACACCAAATGGTTTTACGATTTGTTTGAAGAAACCATCATCTCTTCTCGGTGTATTACCTCCGTTATAACCAGTGTATCCCCAGTCAGACCAGCCATAAGGTCCTTTTGTAAACACCCTAGAAGTGAACTTCGCATTAAAGCGGGCATCATTTTCTGTATAACCGCTAATTTTTTGGAACTCTTTCCATAAGCTTTCCCAGTCATTCATCGTGTCTGCTACAGTTTTCCCTGTAGATTTTAATTCTTGTATGCCCTTTAAAGCACCAGCCGCACTTGTAGAGATTGTATTATTTTCAGAAACAAGCTCTGCGATATTATAAACAACATCTTTAGGAATACCATTTGAAAAGTCATTATCATTTGTACTAATTTTCGCTACATATGCTTCTAATTCTTTTTCAAACGCTGCAGGCTCCGTTTTTCCATGATAGTAAACAGGGAAGGCTGTACCTCCAACTAATCTTACTTTAGGCGCATAGGCTTGCTGGCTTGGTAACGCTGGGTTTTCTACATATATTGCTGCAGGTTTCATATTGTCATATGAAGGAGCCTTTATCGTATTTAAACCTGGTTGTAATGAATATCTTCTAATCCAGCCGTTTTTATCATCAGCAATTTGTCCTAAAACTAAGTTAGGCATTACGCCGTTTTCATCTGCATCAACAAAAACCTGAACCGTCTCGCCTGGTACTACATATCGACCAAAAGTTTCTAAAGAGAAAGATGTTCGTGCTATCTGATGTTTACTTGCTTCTGTATTCGAATTTCCTCGCTGAGATGCTGTTACGATTGCTTCATTAGCAACATTGACGTTATTTAATATATCCTTTGCAAGCTTGATGTTTACTTGCAATTGTTCTTTTAATGGATGTTTAGCAACTTCTGTTTCTAATTTATTGATCGTGCTTATTGAAGCAAATTCAGGCTTTAATTCATTCATTAAACCATTCGTAAATAGATTATTTACTTTGTCTTCTAAAGGATCTTCCGTATAAAATGCTAATTCTGATAAAGTGGCCCAATTTCGGTCAGATTTCTTAAATTTAAATTTAATTCGCTTAAAGGTAGTAGGCTCGAATTCAGCTTCCACCAATCCGGCTACCATTGCATGTTGTCCAGTAGATACAATTTGATAAGTATCGCCTTTTGATGTTTGAGAAGCATAGATTTCGAACTCTTGAGCAAACCCTTTAAGGTCAGATTTTCTTGCCCCATACATAATTCGATTTAACGTTACAGCTTCATTAAATTCTACTTCTACTTCATTTGTAAAATCGTTGGTATTACTTCTATTCGTTTCCCAATAAGTGTCTAAGTTACCGTCGATAGCATTTCCAATTACTGCACTAGCGTAGTGACCTCCGTTGTTACGAATACTCTTAATGTTTGTACTGTTTATTCTAAATAATTTAGAGTAGTCTTCGTTAGCGTAATGAGTAAATGGCTTTGTTGTAGCTGTTATTGCTTCTATTTTGTCTTGTGTTAACAGTAATTTCGCATTTTCAATATCTTCTTTAAAGAGAGGATAGAGTGGATGATCTTTTGCTTCCTCTGTTAATGCATTTAAGGCAGTGATTGTATTAAACGCATCGCTTACAGTGCTACATGTATCATCAGTAAATAATTTTTTCATTTTTTCAGATACAGGATCTTCTTTATAAAATAGAAACTCTGAAGCACTTGCCCAATCTTGGTTTGCTTTTTTATAGACAAATTTTAAACGCTTAAATTCTGTTGGGTTAAATTGAATTTCAACAATATCCCCTGTAGAACCTTTATATTCACCAGACGAAACGAGTGTAAAGTCATTCCCTTCATCAGAAGTTGAACTATAGATGTCAAACGCTTGGGCAAATCCTTTTCCTTTTACAGTGGATTGACGAGCTGCGTAAACAATTCTATCTATTGTGATGTTCTCATTGAAATGAAAGATGAGCTCATTTGTGAACGTAGCGGTATTTTGCTTACCTGTTTCCCAGTGGGTATTCATATCTCCATCGATTGCCTTTTCAATAGGAGATCCAGGGTAGTTTCCGCCATTGTTCGTAATTGAGCGGATATTGGATTTCTCCATTTTAAATACTTCATTATATGTATTCAATAAGTCATTTTCATACAAAGTAAACTTATTGACATTCGCAATATTTGCTAGTTTAATATTACTTCCAGCTGTAGTCGTTGTAACCCTTGTATCGTGATTTGTATCCGCTAAGACATTCATTGGACCACCGACTAGATTTAATGCCATGGCCGCTACTGTTGCGATCGTCACTACTTTCATATATGTTTCCTCCTGATGAATATGTTCCTAAAAAGCACACAAAAAAACCACTCAATAAGAGTAGCCCTCTATTCCTATAAAGCTTTCATAAAAAAGTTCTGGACTTTCATGAAACTTTATATCAACAAAAAGTAATATGTACTCTTCGGCAACTGGCTGACTTAGTGATACACCTTAGTCCCTATAGCTTTGCGTCCCTAAATTTCTCTAGGTTTGCCTATTCGATTTTATACTTCAAACAATAACATAATAAAATTTTGTCATAAAGAACAATTTGCCCTATATTTTACTAATTACGATAAAGGTATTATGGCTAAAATATCAATAAAACGGTAAATTAATCTACCTAATATAATAGGAAATATGGAGTGGGTATACAATAAATAGGTTTGTATAAACAATTTGAATTATGGGATAGATGTTAGAATTGAAGTTAAGGAAGCGTAAAAGAGTAGGTAAACATTATTTTCCCCAACGTATTGAAAACACAAATACAGAAGAGGGAATTGAAGTGAATTTACTAAGAAAAGAATGTACACACTAAAGTAATCAATAAGCTATCTGTAAAAGTAAGCAGTGAATTTGCAATAAAGAGGAGTAATGTCTAATGAAACAAAACAAATATGATGATGAAAATTTCTTTTCTGCCTATGAAAAAATGCCACGGTCCATTAAAGGACTAGAAGGTGCTGGGGAATGGCATGTATTAAAGGCATTACTACCAGAGCTGCGAGATAAGAGTATACTTGATTTGGGTTGTGGCTTTGGTTGGCATTGTCGATATGCTAGTGACCAACAGGCAGCTTCTATAATAGGCATTGATATATCGGAAAAGATGCTTCAAAAAGCTCGTGAAATGACAGAGGATCCTTCAATTACGTATATAAAAAAGGCAATTGAAGACATCAATTTTTCAGAGGCACAATTTGATGTGGCGATAAGTTCATTGGCTTTTCACTATATTAAGTCGTTTGAAGTAATCTGCAAGAAAGTCTATGAATGTCTAAAGCCTGGGGGTTCTTTTGTTTTTTCAGTTGAACATCCCATCTTTACATCGCGTGGAGAACAAGATTGGTACTACGATAGCCAGGGGAATCGTCTGCACTGGCCGGTAGACAATTATCAATCGGAAGGTATACGAGAAACTACATTTTTAACTGAAAACGTCATCAAATATCATCGCACGTTTTCAACATATTTAAATGACTTATTGGCTGCTGGTTTTACGATAAAAGCAGTCAAGGAACCTGAGCCGTCTGAAGCAATGTTGCAGAGTATACCGGAGATGAAGGATGAACTTAGGAGACCTATGTTTTTAATAATCTCAGCGGAAAAGTAAGAGGGTATTTTCATAATATTTATATCTTGGGTTGTCCGGGAAATCAGTGAAAACTGACTTTTTGTGACGGCCCTTTGCTCATTTCACCAAAAAATGATGATCTGGGTAGTAAATCTTTAGATTCTTTCCACGAACTATACTCAACTAATCTACTAAGTGCTCTTGTTGATCAAAATATTTGTAACACCCATTAAGTTGTGACACAGTTGTAACATCCATCGATTATTATAATAAAGAAATACAGTATTTGAGGGGAAAAGAATGCGAAAGTTTTTTAAGTTTATACTTCTATTGGTGGCAGTAGGAGTTATCGTTTTTGTCTATGGAACATTTATTGAATCAAAGTTATTAACTGTTAAGTCACATGAGTTTTCATACGTATCACAGAACCAGGAAAAAGAGACATCCGTTAAAATTGCTCATTTTACAGATACGCAAATAGGGGAATTTTTTAGTATGGATCAGTTCGAGAAGGTTGTTAAGAAAATAAACAAACAAAAGCCCGATATGATTGTCTTTACAGGCGATTTATTTGATATGGGTGCAACGGAAGCGGAGATCCAAGAGATTATCTCTCTTTTAAAAGAGATGGAAGCGCCATACGGGAAATTTTCGGTTTATGGTAATCGGGATGTCGGAGGCGGCATGGTCCGAAATTACGAACGTTTACTTACGGATGCTGATTTTACGCTTTTACAAAATGAAGAAACGACGATTACTTTTCCAAATGGGGAAGAACTACTCATATATGGATTAGATGACGCACTGTTAGGTTCACCTGATATAGCTGGTGTAAATGAAATGCTAGCTCGTAATCAAAATACACTTGTATTATTACATGAACCAGATGTAGCAAAACAGCTTGAGTTTACGAATCATGCCTTAGTTTTGGCTGGTCATAGTCATGGTGGACAAGTGTACCTACCATTTATCGGACCACTCGCTACTACTGCATTAGCTGAGGAATACGTTAAGGGCTGGTATACCCTTTCTGGGAACGTTAACCCAAATTTATATGTGAATACTGGATTGGGAAATACGAAACTGCCATTTCGTTTTGGAAACATTCCACAAGTCGCACTTATAAACATACACTTATAATAAAGTGGCGTCTGATTGAATAACTTAGACAAAAAATCAGCAGAATCCAAGTGGAATTCTGCTGATTTTTTATTTACTAGTAATTTAGATAAAACGAGCAATATCTTCTAATGGTAATCGTGACGAGCCAAATGCTGGTGCAGCTGCTTTACCAATTGCGATCAGTACGATAGGGAATTGATTTTCTGGTAATTCAAATCGCTCAGCAAATTTCACTTTATCAAATCCACCCATTGTTACTGTATCGAATCCTTTTTCTTTTGCGATTAGCATAAGTTGCATTGAAATTAGACCCGCGTCAAAAGAGGCGATGTTCTGTCTAACTTCTAATGGAGCGTGAGGGTACATACGGTGCGTATTGCTAATCGTAATATTTTTCTGTTCTTCCCCCATATGACCTTCAACTACATTTTGTGTGTAGATTTTTTCGACGTTTTTATACATTTCAGCATCACCTAAAACGGCAATAACTGCTGAAGATGTTTCAATTTGTTCTTGATTGTTAGCAATCGCACGAAGTTCTTTTTTTGTAGCGTCATCTTGAATAACTATGAATCTCCATGGTTGTAGATTACTTGAAGAGGGAGCACTTGTTGCCTCTGTAATGATTTCTGCAAGTTCTGCTTGTGTCATTTTAAAACTAGGATCGTATTTACGAACGGATTTTCTTTCGTGCATAATTGTATATAAATCTTTAGTTGCTGTTGTCATTATGTTTCCTCCTAAAACTTACTTAAGGTAAGTTAATAAATAAAATCTTACCATTAGTAAGTTTGTGAGTCAAATAAAAAAGTTTTCTATGCTACAATAAGAGAAATTGAATTCACAGACGGGAGGTTATTATATGACTCAACCGAATTGTACACATATATGCAGTAACTATCATCAAGCGATTGAATTTATAGGAAAACGCTGGATGGGGATGATTATTTATACCTTATTACCGGGTCCAAAAAGGTATCACGAAATTCATGCAACGATCCCGGGAATTTCTGATCGTTTATTAACAGAGCGTTTAAATGAGCTTGTAAATGCAGGCTTAATCAATAAAAAGTTAATTGACTCTTCCATAAAAAAAGTAGAATATGAGTTAACACCCAACGGCTTAGCATTCCAGGACGTTATCCTGTCTATTCTAAAATGGATAGAGTTATGTGACTTTGAACAGACAACAGAAGATTTATAACGAAAAAAACTGGTTAGTATCTCTAACCAGTTTTTATTTTGGAGTTATTTAATTGTACTTATGGAATCTATTATCCTATATGCTAATCTTAAAAACTATTTCACACTCGGTAATAATTTATTCAACAATATTGCTACAATGGCAGCTGTTGCTACAGGCGAGCCAAATAAGTATTGCAATGTAGTCGGTAAAGAATATAAGAAATCATCAGGAAGTAGTGTTAAAGCTAATGTTAAAATCATTGGAACAGCGATTACGTACATTTCTTTTTCGCCAATTCTTTCATTTTTCATCACTTGTAAACCGCTGATTGCAATAATGCCACAGACGATGACGAACACACCACCGATTACGGCAGATGGAATGGCAGAAATTAAGGCAGCTAATTTACCTGAAAACCCGAATAATACAAACCAAGCCCCTGCAGCGACAAAGACGCGACGACTTGCAATACCTGTGATCGAAATGACCCCTGCATTTGTTGAGTAACCCGTTACTGGAGTTGAGCCGAGTAATGAAGCGATGAAGCAACCAATACCTTCCCCGATAACCCCACGATTAATTTGTTTGTCTGTTAATGGTTTGTCGATTACATTACTGACAGCAAACCATGTACCTGTTGTTTCAGCCATTAATACAATATAAATAATAACCATTGTTACAATTGCAGAAATGTTAAAAGTGAAACCAAAGTCTGCAAAAGGTATTTGTGGCATGCTAAACCATTTTGCTTGAGAAACAGCTGATAAATCTAATACACCCATAAATTTAGCAGCGATACAACCTGCGATTAACGCAATGATGACCGAAGTGATACGGAAAACGCGACCTTTCTTATGGAAGAAAGAGCCTAGCATAACGCAAATGATTAATACGGTAGCTGCAATAAGCGCTAAATAGATGTTTTGGTTAATCGTAGCACCCGCACCGTTATAGATATTATCACTCAAACCAACAGGCATTAACGAAAGACCAACAACAAAGATAATGGTACCCCCAACAATTGGAGGAATAAATATCTTCACAATCTTATTAAATAATCCAGTAAAGCCTAAAATAATGACTAAAATAGCACTGATTAAACTTGCACCTAACACGGAGCTCCAACCAAGTTCACCACCGCCACTAGCGGCATAAATACCGACAATGGCACCAAGTGGAACATAAGACGGGCCTTGTGCAATAGGTAGTTTCATACAGAAATAAGTTTGGATAATCGTTGCGATCCCCGCTGCAATAAAAGTCGATTGAATTAAAGCTGTTGATTGACCAGACTGTAAACCGATTAACATCGCAATAAGAAAAGGTACTACATAGACATCCATAGCCATTACATGTTGCAGTCCTAGAAGAGCTGATTGAACGACTGAAACTTTTTCATCGGGTAAAACGGTTAAATGCGTGGGACTGATTTTATCGTTAGCTAGCTTGTTATTTTGCGTTTCCACTAAGATACACACCTCAAAAGTTTAAGTTATTTATATTGATGATTGACTTTAGGTACTTATAGAGTAAAAAAATTCTTATTCAGTTCTATCATGAACCTTATTGCCTTGCACCCAGACTTCACGAATGTTTTCTGGTCGAACAAGGTACATGATTTTTTGGAAGATATCGTTTAAATCTTCATTTGCATCAAAAATCGGTAGCTTTGCAGAGGCTAGTTTTGTATCGATAATTTGTACGTCCCATGTATAGTTTTCTTGTAATCGACCAATAGGTAGGCTTAAACTTTCCCCGCCACCAGCAGTTGCTAAATAGAATGCTTCATTAATTGAGATACGTGAATTTGGTACACCACGTTTTTCTGCAGGAAGAGATGGATCTACACCGTCTTCTAACATTCTAGATGACATCACAGCTTGTCTAGCATTATCGAATAGGCTTGGTGAAAAACCACCAGAAACATCTGAGCCTAAACCAATATCAACACCTTTTGCATGTAAATGTGCAACTGGAATAACACTGTTGGCGAAATATGCATTTGAGATTGGGCAATGACTAATAGCAGTGCCTGTTTCAGCAAATAATTCTGCATCTTCATCATTTAAGAAATTACAATGTGCCATGACAGCTTTATCACCTAATAGGCCGAAATCATGTAAAGCAAAGGCATCATTTTTCTTGAATCGCTCTTGTACGTGACCATGTGCCCAATCACTTTCACTACAGTGAGACTGGATATGCGTATCGTACTTAGCAGCTAATTCTCCTAATCCCTTCAAAGCACCATCCGTACAACTTGGTATAAAGCGTGGTGTGACAACCGGATAGACACCTTGTTTAGTCGATTTCGCTAATTCTTTAACAGCTAAGATAAATTCTTCTGTATCGGCCAATGCTGTTTGCGTATCAGCATCACGATAAAATTCTGGCGTTTGTTCAGGCTCATCCATGACCACTTTCCCAACTAGACCACGCTGACCTTTCTTAGCACATATTTCAGCCAGTAATAAGCTGGCTTCTTTATGAACTGTTGCAAAATAGAGTGATGTAGCTGTTCCATTCGCAAGTAGAGTGCTGACTAAATCTTCATAAACCTCTTTAGCAAAATCTAAATCTGAGAATTTAGATTCAATTGGGAAGGTATACTTGTTTAACCAATCATTGAGTGGAATATCTAATGCAGTTCCAGATTGAGCCCATTGCGGTGCATGAACGTGTAAATCAACAAAGCCGGGTAAAAAATACTGTCCGTCAGCTAATTGATGAAAGTTTTCTTTCCCTTGATATGTATTTAGTAAAGCTTGATAGTCCATATGATCAGGTGCAACGGCTTTTTCAATCATACCGTCAGCGTTGATGCAGAATAGATAATCTTTTAAGATTTGTACTTCTTTTGAAGACTTACTTGTGAAAGCAGTCCCACGGAAAATTTGCGTATATTCAGTCATATAATCCACCTTAATGTTCGTGTTTTGATAATTGTATGGATTATTATAGGGCATTATAACCGTTAAGTCTATAAAAAACGAATATATTGATAAATATACATATTAAAATGAGAGAATAAATTAGTTTTTTTGCAAATGATTAATATTATATAGTAAAGAGATATGGGAAAATGTATAAAATATGTATTTTGATTCGCTCTTTCATCGGGATTATAAAGTTAGTTAAATCAAATCTAAAAAATTTATACGAAATCTATATCTTCACAGACAATATGAATTTTGTTGCACGCTTATCGTATTAAGCACCTTAAATTTGTGAATGATAACAATTGAGGAGGTGTAAATACTATGGCTCAAGAGATTCTTTGTGAAGTCGATAATTGTACGTATTGGGGCTCTGGCAACAAATGTACGGCAGAGGCTATTTACGTAGTTAATCAAAGTGGTAAACAAGCTTCCAAAAGTGAAGAAACAGATTGTAAAACATTTACTCCTGAAGAGCATTAACCTTCTAAGGGTAACCTTCTAAGGGTAACCATTGTAATGGTTATCCTGTTTAATTATGTCTAGGGATTCGAGCCGTAAATGAATGCAGAATCCGTAGACCTTTTCCTTAGGTATAAAATTCTACATAAGAGGCTAAACCTTTTATGTGACTATTTTTCATGGAAGGGGAAAAAGACAATGAGTTCCGTATTACATGCAAAAAAACGTACTGCAGGGAGACAATCCACGTTAACACAACTTAGAAAGAATGGTGCTATCCCAGGAGTTGTTTATGGCCATCAATTGGAGTCTACTTCAATGGCACTTGATGCAAGAATGTTTGCTAAAGTGTTAGCTGAAATCGGAAGTAAGAGTGTGTTTCAATTAGATGTCGACGGCAAAAAGGTTAATGCGGTGTTAACAGAGGTGCAACGGTGTGCTTTAAAGGGCCATATTAAGCATGTTGATTTTAAATCAATTAATATGTCTGAAGAGTTAGAAGTCGATATACCTATTACGGTAGTAGGTGATGCAATTGGAATAAAGCAAGGAGGTTTCTTATTGCAGCCAAATCGAGAAATTAGGATTAAGGTGAATCCAGCACATATACCAGAAACAATTGAGGTTGATGTCTCAGATGTCGAGATCGGTACTTCACTTTATGTATCCGATATTCGTAATAAGTTTCCCTTTGAGATTTTAAATGAAGATGACTATACAATCATCACAATTACACCGCCTCCTGCTGAAAATAAACAGGAAGAAACTGTAGATGGAACGCCTGAAGTAACTGAAGCAACGGGACAAAATCCTTCCGGACAAGAACAATAAAATGAAGATTAATGAGCTACATCAGAAGTCGGAAATTTGGCTGATGATGTAGCTTGTTTTTTGGCTCAATTAAATCACTTATAATTTTTTTGTTTTTTCGAAAAATATAATGAACCTTTCCCCTAACTCATTTGTATAGTTAATGAAAACACAAATTAGGAGGGGGATTTTTATGCAGCTTTCTTTGCAAGATGTTGTGAAGCAATATAATGGAACGACTATTTTAAATGGGGTCTCCGCCAGTTTTTACGCAGGGCATTGTTACTTATTGCTCGGTCAAAATGGTGCAGGAAAATCGACATTAGCAAAATGTATGGTAGGGGATGAGAAGGTAGATGCAGGATCGATTATTCTTAACGGCTCAACTTCTCAAGTGTTTGACGAAATTGCCATGCAATATCAAACCTTTGAAAGTTATAAGCATTTAAGAATTCGGGAGATCATTCAATTGTTCAAGATATTAACGGAAAATGCTTACTATTCAGAGGAATTATACGAAATTTTGGGTATCCATTCTTATGAACGAATGTTATTAAAAAATGCGTCAGGTGGTCAACGTAAGGCTGTATCGATCTTTTTAGCATTTCTGCTCAATAAGCCAATCCTTCTTTTAGATGAGCCATTTGCAGACTTGGATTTAATGAAGAAAAAGAAATTGCTGTATTTTTTACAAACATCCATGCAGCAGCAAAATAAATTATTAATCATTATCAGTCATGAAGTAGCAGAGTTTGAAGCGTTATTTGATTATATCTACATTTTAGACAAGGGGAAAATAGTAGAGCATGGCAAGAAAGATGAATTGCAGCAAAAATATAAGCATGCCGTATTGCCTGGGATTGAAGGTATTTACTTTGACGTAACAGGTCAGGTGTTGGGAGGTAGAGGCGCATGATACTACAAATTGCACGTATGTATATGCTAGAAAACTTACGTAATGTAGGTGTATTATTTGGGAACTTAGTGACACCGTTTCTTTTTATATTTATTTCGTGGATTTTTAAAATCTCATCTGTAGTAAGTGAAGAGTCGTTGTTATTTATAATTAAAGGACAGTTTATGTCATTTTCTATTTTATTGCTCTTATTTCAATTTGCATTTTCGAGTTCAACTATTTATTTAGCGGATTTAAAAGCAGAGCGTACGTTTAACTGGATACAGCGGACAGATGCTACACCATTAAAATATTATGTAGGAATGGGTATTGGTGTAGTTACGTTAATGAATATTAATTTAATCCTTGTATTACTTGGTTATCGCTTGTTAATAGATATACCTCTTGTCTCTATGGCGATGATTGTTCTTGTTAGTAATTTCGTTTTATTAGCACTATATCCGTTAAGCTTTATTTTGGCCGGTTTATTCCGAAATGGTAAAGTTGCGCAAAGTATGTTAGTGCCAATTATGCTTGTTTTAATGTTTTCGATTACGATGACGACAATGTTTACTAGTTTAGCAGGTAAAAACCCTCATGATTATTTTGTATTCTTAAGTTGGAACCCCATGTTATATTTAAATGATATTGTGCAATTTAATCTTGATTTAATACAAAAAACATGGATGCCTCAGTATCAATATTTTTTGATTTTAACAGGTTTAAGTTTGGTGTTAGCGACCATCGCTAGAAAAGTATATAGTATTCGGTAGGTGATTTCTTTTGGATATTGGATGGATTATTTCCCTGAGTGTTGGTGGCATATTAATGATAATAATTTTAGCCATTGCAATCCCTATGGATAGAAAATATATCATTCGTGAAAATGGGAAAATTAATTATAAGAAAACAACGATTTATTTGCGTTGGAATGTGTTTGATACGTTAACACTTGTATTATCAATTTATACGATACTTTGTGTGCAGGCATTAAATTTCTTGGTAACAGGTGGTCAAACGATAGAAAACCCATATGTTCAGTATTTTACAAACCAGTCGCAAGTATGGGTAATTGTGATTGTAGCTTATTTGGTTTCTCGTGTTTCCATTACATTAAAGTCGATTAAGGCTCATTGGGGGGATGAGCTTGATGACGAGCAATGAGGAATGGATGGAGGCTTATAAAAGTGGAAACGTAGTGGGCCTCGAAAACCTTTACAATCGTTTATATGAACCCCTTTATTGCTTTTTGTTTCGCTATACACGTGAGGAGCAGCTAAGCATTGATATTGTGCACGATACCTTTGAACGTTTACAACATATAAAAAATGATTTTGATCATCATAAAGGAACGGTTAAAGCATTTTTATTTCAAGTAGCATATAGGCTAATGATTAATAAATTGAATCGACGCAAGAAATGGCGTACACTATTTCCATTTTTAACACCTACGCCAAGTTATCGACTATCATCAGATGAAAAATTAACAGTCCAACAAGCGATTCTTAAATTACCTGATAAGCAGCGTGGAGTTATTTTACTGGCGTATTATGATGATTTACCACAAGAAGAAATTGCCCAAATTTTATCGATTCCTATAGGTACAGTAAAATCGAGGTTACATAATGCCATGAAGGCTTTGAAAGAAGAGCTAAAGGAGGATTTTCATGCTTAAAGATGAATTTCAACAGGAAGAACAGTTAAAAATACATTTAGATAAGTATGAAGTACAGATTCCTGAGTTATCCTATCAATTGAAACGTAGTAGATGGCAACGCTTCATTCAGTACTTAGCCTCTCCAACGAAAGATCCATTAGAACCTATTTGTACATCTTCAGTTGGTTTTACATCACTGAAAGTAGTGCCGATTGTGTGCGGGATTTTCATCACTATTGTTCAAATTCTAATTCAATTACCATGATTCAATAATAGGATACATAGATCATTATGTATCCATTTCATAATTAGAATAGCTGTAGTTTTATAAAAATGTTTAATTTCTCTAAATTTATACACACTAATCTAATGAAGGATGGTGATGAATTTGAAGAAGTACATAGCTACGCTTTTACTAATAAGCTTATTGGTGTTCGTAACAGGTTGTGGCGAAGGATCAAAATCCAAAGGTTTGGAAATATCGAGCGATGTGCAATTTGATAAAGATGATTATCAAAAAATTGTTGCTGCTAATAATCAACTAGGCTTTCAATTACTAAAAGAATCCAGTGAGGATGAAAAAGGCAATATCTTCATTTCTCCAATGAGTTTATTTATGGCATTGTCTATGGTTTATAACGGAGCAGATGGAGAAACAAAAGAAGAAATTGCTAAGGTTTTGCATGTTGAAGGTATGGGAGTATCCGAATTGAATAAAGCAAATGCGTCGCTCATGTCGAAGCTTCATAGTCATTCAAAGCAAATTCAATTAAATGTTGCGAACTCGATTTGGCTAAATGACGAATTTCATTTTCAAACTGATTTTGCCCAAAGTAATAGCGATTATTTTAATGCTGAAATACAGGAGATTACGATTAATGATCGTAAGTCTCCCCAAAAAATTAATGCGTGGGTTAAAAAGTCGACAAATGGAAAAATTGATAAAATTGTGGATGAATCTTTAGAAGCGGATTTAGTGGCAATGCTCATTAATGCGATCTATTTCAAAGGGGACTGGACACATAAATTCGATAAAGAACAAACGCAAAAACAGTCATTTCATTTAAAGGACGGTACAACAAAAGATGTATCACTAATGGCTCTAAATGAAAACCTAGCTTATTTCGAAACTGATAAATTCCAGGCAGTTTCCCTTCCATATGGCGATGAAGCAATGAGCATGAAAGTATTTTTGCCGAAAGAAAACTACAGTGTAGAAGAATTAGAAGGCATGTTCACAGTGGATAGCTGGAAACAGTGGAACTCATCATTTATTAAACAAATTGGAACGATCTTGCTACCGAAATTTCAATTGGAATTTGAAGTATTATTAAATGATATTTTGAAACATCTTGAGATGACGACAGCATTTGATAATAACGCTAATTTTACGAAGATGGTTCAAGAAAATAATCCGTTATTCATTAGTGAAGTGAAACAGAAAACCTTCATTGATGTTAATGAAGAAGGGACGGAAGCCGCCGCTGTAACGTCTATATCGCTTGATACGGCATCTGCACCTGCCGCATCATTTTTTATGGAAGTAAACCGACCGTTTTTCATTGTGATTACAGATGATACAACGGGCACAATCTTATTCTTGGGCTCAATATCCAATCCAACAGAAAGTAAATAGTTGTTCCACTCCTTTTCTCTCAGATTCTACTTGAATAAAAATCAGAATAATTAGATAATTATAGGTATCTCAAAGGGGGGATACGGATGGAAACAACTTCACAAACGCAATACGATTGGAAAGAGATTGTCTCTAGTCTTAATGAACTTCTTCGCTTAAAAGCCACACCAGTAGGAATGAAAAAATGCTCTACAAAGGCAGAAATGGAAGCGACACCTAAAATACGCCGTCCCGATAAACGCTATTTGTTAGATCAAATTGTTGCACAATCAGTTCGTCTTGGTTGGACAATTGGTGTTACGGCTGACGATCTTGCCATGAAACAATGTGGTGCAATTGCGGGTTTAATGCCACAAGACGAAGATTTTTACTCTGGAGAAGCGATGGAAGGTGTGTGGTTTGGAACTCGTGAAGATTCAGCGGCCCATCAGAAATGTCTAGATGTCGTACCTTATGGGAGCTATGAAGCTCTTGCTATTTCACCACTTGCAGCTGGTAGAATTGAGGACCCAGATATTTGTTTAATTTACGCTACGCCAGGTCAAATGATGTTACTCATTAATGGTCTACAATGGGTAGGATTTAAAAAATTCGAATGGAGTGTTTCAGGGGAAAGTGCTTGTGCAGACTCATGGGGGAAAGCGTTAGCAACTGGAGAACCTAGCCTTTCTATTCCTTGCTATGCAGAACGCCGTTTTGGAGGAGTTTTAGATGAAGAAATGCTAATGGCTATCCCACCAAAAGATTTGGTAAAAGGGATTGAAGGACTAAAGAAGCTTTCAAAAAATGGCTTACGCTACCCAATTCCGCCAGTTGGCATTCAGTCTGATACAACTGAATACCTGGCACCGATTTATCCTGCATGGGTAAAAACAAATAAATAAAGTGAATTCCTATGATAGCAACCTATTCTGTTGAGAAAATTAAATAGCATAGATTGTGGACTGTATTTTTATCGAAGTTTGGTAAAAATACAGTCCTTTTATAATTTAATATTGAAATTTGACCCGAACAGTCGCACTAATTGTCATTTGTCCCTGCTCGATTGGTGTTGATATTGTTTGGTCTGCCATTGCGATTGATTTATAGAGCACAGGCCCACTATTATTCTCTTCTACAATTTCTATTGGTTGTGGATATAAAGATAATTGCATTGTCTCTGCAATTGTTCTTGCTTTCATTTGTGCATTTTGAAGAGCCAGACTAAGTGCTTGTTGATAATAGAGGTCTGTATTTTCTATTTTAAATTGAATGGAGGTAATACGATTGGCACCATTTTGCACTGCAGAATCAATGACAGTTCCAACTTGACTGATATCTGATACTTTAACCGATATAGCATTTGTAACCTCATATCCTTTAAAGACTTGTTTTCCATCAATGAAGTCATAGCTAGGTAATATAGTATAGCTCGCTGTTTGAATATCCTCTCTGGGGATATTGAGCGCTATAATTGACTGAATAACGCGATTCATGATGTTCGTATTTTCTTGCTGAGCCTCATGGACATTCTTCCCTTGTGTACTCACTTCAATTTGAAGTTGGACATAACTTGCTGTAGTCATTACCTTACCATCCCCTGTTACGTTTAGTACGCGTAATGAGGGGAGATGCTGTTGGCTAATATTTGTATAATACATCGGATTCCACCTTCCGCATTGTTTATACTAGTAATACTATGCTCAGTGACGTAAAAGCTTGTCAGTTAAGTTGTTTTGGACAAGTAACGAGGGTACCGGTGCAATGTATTTTTCTTATTTGTTTTTTAACAAGTGATCATGCATTTTTGAGAAAATAATTAAGGTAAGAATAGCCCCTACAAAGGCTAGGGACATATCCCATTGTGCATCCCATATATCCCCTTGCATACCTAAAAAGTCTTTAGAAGTTTTTCCCCCTTTGGAAATTTTAGTACTCAACCATTCGATAATTTCGTATAACGCTGCGATTGCAAGCACAATACTAATTGTAATGCCGGACAACCAAGGGCCTTTCTTTAATGGCGTGAAAGATAATAATATTTCTCTTACAACAACGGCTGATAACCCTTTTAGAAAATGTCCGAATCGATCATAATTATTTCTATTTAAGTCAAACTCCTCTTTAATCCAATTGAAAAGAGGGACTTCGGAGTATGTGTAGTGACCACCGATAAACGTAAGAATGGATAAAAGTGCAATAATGCAGTAAGAGAGTGTAGTAAATCGGAACTTGTTATAAGTTACGATGACAATGATTAAAATAACAACAGCAGGGCTAACTTCCGCTAACCAATCTAGGTATGAAGCTGGTTTAATAATCGACCAGATAAAAATGATGGTAACAACAAATAGTAATCCTAGATGTATTTTTGAATGTTTACTTGTATCCACCTGTAATCACTCCTTCTGTCCAATAGTATGAGGAAAGAGAGAAGTACATATACAGTGGGATATTGTCATGTCAAAATCTTCAATTACATAGAGAATTATCATCCGTTTTATTGCACAATTAATGAAAAGGGACTAGCTCAAAAAGTCATTTTACAATGACTTTAATGCTAGCCCTTCATACGTCCATGGATGATTTCGTAAATAGGACTGTAGCTTGGCACAGGAGTGCATCACTATCTGTTTCCGTGGTATTTGAAAAGACTGTGGAGCCTTCCCTAACAAGCAATTGAGATTTATCCTACCATTTGTAGCAATGCTTCTACCCCAGTCATTCCGCTAAAAATACCATGTTGTTCTGCCTCATAAGTAACGGATTCGAGCGGGGCCATTAATAGCTCATCGATGGTCTTTACGCCAACTGCTCGACCAGCAATAATTTTTCGATCTACTAATCGGCTATTTAAAAGTCCAACATCTAATGCCCCACACATGATATAACCAGTATTATTTGAAATGGTTAATAACGTCGTTTTCGGTAAGCAAACAGTAACAGCTGTAAAAAAATGCCCTTTAATCATGATGGGCTCTATTGTCACCATCTAAATCACTCCTTTTATCTATATACATATGGTTAGGAGCAAAAAGATGTTCGATGAATTTCATTGAGAAAAGAGCGGCGTGCATTTACTTAGCGGTGTATACATCACTCGGCACATAATAAAATAGAAAAAAGCTACTCTAAGGAGTAGCTTTACCAATAGATTAATTAGTATAAGAAAGCATCGCTGTTTGTTTGAATGTTTTTAATGCCATTGTTGCTTCGTTTTTAGTGCTGTATTCGAACATACGGAAAGTATCCTGTTCAAAAACGGTAATAACCCACATAATGAAGTCTCCTTTGTATTCAGATTTTGTACTATAACAGACTGGTAAAATATGGTGATTTTCTAAAATTGTTATACATCAGTTGTGTATCTCATTCTACGCTTATTTTTTAAAAAAGAAAGTGATTCGTGAATACTTTCACAAATCGTTCAAAAATGGGCATCATTTTGTGAAAATTATATGAAGATAGGTATATGTACTGAATTTGATAAATAGATTGAGCCTAGTGCATGAATACGTTTGCAACAATTTAATTTTCGGCTAATGAGCGATCGAGCGTTCGTTAATTGAAAATAAAGTCTCCGTCAGATATTTAGATTTTGAATCGTACAAACGAAATTTTAAATTAGGATGTAATTACGCCTTAAAGTAATTGATCTTCTGAAATAGTTTTTTGATAATTCTTTCCTCAGTATAATTCATCTCATTTCGCAAATAGTAAGTCAACAGAGTTTTTTGATTTTCCTTTTTAGTTGGGGAGGTGAAGTTTTGAGATGGAATCATGTGTTGATGTTAACCGTTTGTGTATTAATCTTCTCTGCATTTTATGTAGGATTGAGGACTTTGGCAGATAAGGACAGAAGTTATTATGAAGAGACAGGGCAGGTCGTGTGGGATATTGAAACAAAGGAAAAGGTAGTTGCCTTAACGTTTGACGATGGACCACATCCGGAATATACTGCAGCAGTGTTAGACATATTGGCAAAATACAAAGCGAAGGCTACTTTCTTTATTATTGGAGCAAATGCGGAAAAGTATCCGGATGTTGTCCAACGATCATTTAAGGAAGGGCATGAGCTTGCGAACCACACGTATACGCATCCTTATAACGCTTCAGTAACGGAATTGCAAGATGAGATACAGCAAACAAATGAAATGATTTACAGCATTACTGGTTTTCTGCCTACATTATTTCGTCCAGTCGGTGGAAATTACAATGAACAGATGATCAATGCTGTAGTGGATGACGGCTATAAAGTAGTAATGTGGTCTTGGCATCAGGATACACAAGATTGGAAAGAACCTGGTGTTGATAAAATAGTGAATAAGGTATTGAAGGGGACGGAGCCTGGTGATGTGATTTTATTCCATGATGGGGGCGGAAATCGCGAACAAACCATTAAGGCACTGGAAAAAATACTGCCCGAGCTGCAAAAGCAGGGTTATACATTTGTTACAGTCTCACAACTAATTGATGGCAGTAAAAAAGAGGTTGCCAAATGAGTTAGAGTATCGGCTTATTAGACACATTCTCTTCCTTTAATTGCATATAAAAAAAGGGATCACCTCAAATATAATACAATTTGAGATGGTTCCCTTTTTATTAGAAAAAGAAAAGTGGTGCTAGTGCAATACCTGTTATGAAACCTAGTGCGATGCCGACTCCAAATCCTGGACGTCGGAAGCCCCAAAAACCTAGGCCATAGCCACCGAATTGTCTATCAGGTAGAATCCACACCTGTTCTCTGTCTATCTTTGTGATTGTGCCATGATGGACTTTTCCATCTTTACATGTAATTCTAACTCGTTTGCCATGATATCTACAACAAACATTATAAGCTTCTGCTGGATTCACACATATCCCTCCTTTCAACAAAGTTACATAGTAATATATGCTTCTACTCCTATGAGGCACTAGCCGATTGTCTAATCGAAACATAAGCTATAAAAAAGGGTGAAATATGTGTCTGTAATGCCAACGCAAAAGTGGTTATTAAAGTGGTTGGAGGACTGTAAAAAGACGAGTGGAAAAAGCTTTGAGGAGATTCAATGTGAGGTTATTTGTAGCCCTTTAATAGACCTATTTTTGAATGCAAGTCCCGAAGAAATACAATATGAACTGCGACAAAATGGACTGTTTGAGCCACATGAAACATTGGATGTAGTGGAATTGGAAGCAAAGGGTGTTTGGCAATTGGTACAGGCAGAATACGTACTTTTAAAAGAGAGGTGGAACGGTCCAGATATTCCAATTTTTATTTTTCCTATTACAAGAGTGAATGCAGTGGCAAGGAAGAATGGTGTAGCTTATAAAGATGCAGTGTTTTTATTTGTTTCCGAAGAGCTTGAAAAAGAAGAGCTTCGAGCATTAATTGCTCATGAATATAATCATGTATGTCGGCTCCATTATATAAATAAGTCACTTGATGATGTGACTTTGAAAGATTCGCTTTTGTTAGAGGGACTGGCAGAGTGTGCGGTGGAGGAATTGTACGGCGATAAATGGTTGGCACCATGGTTGAAGCTGTATACGAAAGATGAGCTTCTTTTGATATGGCAAGAGCATTTTTTACCTTCATTAGGGGTGCAGGGTTTGTATAACCATTTTGAATTTTTATATGGTGGACAGCTACCGAAATGGATTGGCTATTGTATAGGATATGAAATTGTGCGGTCGTATAAAAAGAACTATCCTTCTAATGAAATCCATGAGAAAACGACAGATGAAATACTTATGGGTTCTGATTTTCCATTACAATAGTGGAAAGGAGTGATTGCTTTGATAAATAAGCTTACAAATGTATTACCACCGGTTGTGGACGCGTCAACGAAGGTCTTGATTGTCGGTTCGATGCCAGGGAAACAGTCTCTAGAAAAGCAGCAGTATTACGGCAATCTTCGCAATCACTTTTGGCCGATTATCGGCGAAATTTTAAAAGTGGATGTGCCAATGGATTATGAAGGAAGGCTTGAACTGTTAAGAGAACATGGCATTGGGTTATGGGATACAATAGCGTCCTGTGAGCGAAAAGGTAGCTTAGATGCCACGATTCGAAATGAAGAGCCGAACGATTTTTATGCCCTTTTTAAGCATTATCCAAATATTCGCCTACTTGTTTTTAACGGCTCAAAGGCATTTGATGTGTTTAAAAAACATATTGGTTTCGAAGTTTTGGCTAATCGCCCTTATAAAAAGATGCCATCCACCAGTCCGATTCCCGGTAAAAACATTAAATCTTTTGAGGGGAAGCTGGAAGATTGGCGTGTGATAGGCACATATTTGAAGTGAATGGGCAAAGAGCTATAGTATGATAAATTTCACCCTTTAATGATATATGCATATAGTAAGTTATGTAGAAAGGGGGAACATGATTTGTATTTTGCTCAATTCGATCCACCACCATTTGGACGTCCACCGATGGGCCCACCGCCGGGAGGCCAACCACCAATGGGCCCACCGCACTTTGGCCCACCGCCGGGAAGCCAACCACCAATGGCTCCACCTTACTTTGGCCCACCGCCGGGAGGTCAACCGCCAATGGGCCCACCACACTTTGGCCCACCGCCGGGAGGTCAACCACCAATGGGCCCACCACACTTTGGCCCACCACCAGGAGGCCCGCCACATTTCGGACCACCACCTGGCCCACCGCCAAATTTTTCACCGCCCCAACCAGCATGGCAAGTGGGTCATTTAGGAATACGATCGTGCTTATTTAAGCATACGTATATTTGGCTAGACAATGGTAGAAGTTTTTGGTTCTATCCAATAATGGTGACCGGAGATGTAGTTACAGGATTCCGTTGGAGTACTAGAAATGGCTGGAGGCTACGCACAATTCATGTAAATAATATTCGTTCTTTCCAATGCTATTAACTAAATATTTCATAGGGCTACGTATGCAAACTATACGTGGCTTTTATTTTGATATTACAAGCGTACACCTTTAGATTGTATCGATAATTAACAATTTAGCGCCTACATCAGTTCTAGAACGATGAGAGCTTAAATGATCACTCACAACATAACCCATTCCTTTGCTTAAAATTGATGAACTTCCATCAGATAATTCACTAATTAGTTCACCTTCAAGAACAAAAATAATATGACCTTTTTGACACCAATGGTCTGCTAAATAGCCAGGAGAATAGTCGATCATTCTATATTTCATATCATTGACTTTGAGTTCTTTCGTCGATGAAAACCCTAATTCACCAGATTTCACAGTGTCAATAATATTACTCCAATCTAGGATTGTATATTCAGTATCAGTATGCATGAATTTCCCTCCTTAACTTTATTCAAATAAAAGATATTATATCAGACAATTTAGTTTATTTATATTGGTTAATTGGATGAGTATCGAGGATAAACTAGTATATACTTAATTATATGGAATATTTTATATATAATTAGTGTTAGTGATTCTATTTTACATAAGGAGCATTTGCCATGAATAAGGAAAAATTACAAGTGTATTGTCTATCACTTCTCGGTGCGACAAATGATTACCAAGCTGATTGGCAAGCGGATCGTTATCATATTGGTGGGAAAATGTTTGCGATGATGGGAACAGATGCTACAGGAAAGCCTGTCATCACATTAAAGTGTGAACCGAGTCGTGCGGAGGAACTAAGAGAAATCTATGAGGGTATAATCCCCGGCTATTATATGAATAAAACACATTGGAATTCTATTTATTTTGATTCGAATTTGTCCGATGAATTTGTAGAAAATCTTATTCAGCATTCTTATGAGCTGATTTTTTCTAAACTAACGAAAAAAGTCCAAAATCAAATTATCTCGCAGTAGTTATATGGGTATTGTATTGAAGGTATTTGTCATCGGAAAACTGTCCAATTCCCGCAAGAAATGACCAGTGTATTTTCTCAGATTCGTTATGATAAGTGTAGGGAGTGATGCTTCGTGTGGCTACATTCGATTCAGCAAGCAATTGAATATATAGATGATCATTTAACGGAGGATTTGAAAATTGAGCGAATTGCCAAGGTGGCTCATTCATCTTCTTTTCATTTTCAGCGTGCGTTCTCGATTTTAACGGGCATGACAGTTAGTGAATATATACGCGGGAGAAGATTGACGTTAGCTGCACAAGAAATTGCAAGTAGTCAGTGTAAAATAATCGATGTTGCTTACAAATATGGCTATGAAACGCCTGAAGCATTTGCCAAAGCCTTCCGAAAACAGCATGGTATGAAGCCGTCTGATGTTCGGAAAGAAGCGGGCATGATTCACTCCTACAATAAGCTTGTTATTCATGTACAACTGAAGGGAGCAGATCCAATGCAGTATAAAATTGTAGAAAAAGAAAGTTTCCAAGTAGTCGGTGTTAAACGAACATTTTCTTGTGCCAATGGGGAACAGTCAAAAGAAATCACAAAGTTTTGGCAGGATTTTTACGAGGATGGCACGAATGAACGCCTGTTTCCGTTAAATACTGGTGAAATCAATGGTGTAATTGGTGTATGTGATATGGGTGAAAATAATCTCATGGATTATTGGATTACCACAAATTATGCAGGTGAGGATACAAAAGGATTTGAAACTTTTACGGTCCCGGCAGCGAAGTGGGCAGTGTTTGAAGTAAAGGGAGCTATGCCCACAGCTATCACAACCATGTGGGAGAAGATTTATCAAGAGTGGTTACCATCAAATGCATATGAGCTGACGAACGGTCCTGAATTAGAAGTATATAGTGATGGCGATACATCAAGTGCCGATTACTATTCGGAAATTTGGCTACCTATTAAGTAATATTTTCGTTTTTTCAAAAGTGATGTTAAACTAATTGTAATTATGAATGAAGGGAAGATGGGTGGCCCATGAACAACTAATCTTATTTTTACGTTTGAAATTTAAAATTTCAATGAATAAAAAATAGGATTAGTCTGCCCATTTTCTATAAAACAACGAGCTATTACACAACAATTGCGCCTTGGCGTAATTGTTGCTGGATGACAAAATAGTCTTTTTGTGTAACGTTATTTTTGCAGCTAATCCTTCCAAAAACATTGGAGGGATTTTTTTATGCCTCCGAATAGAGAGGAATGGATTGTATGAAGGAAATTTTGAAATTACGAAATATTAGTTATGAAATTATGAATACATTGATTTTCGAAAATATCAATGCGACGGCAAAGCAAGGTGAGGTAATTGGTATTATTGGCAAAAATGGTGCGGGAAAATCTACTTTATTGCAGCTTATCAAAGGTTTGATATCACCTATAAAAGGTCATTTGCAGTGGCTTCAGAATGTAGATATTACTTACGTTGAGCAAGAATGTGAGAGGTATTTGGAGCGTGACGTTTCAGCGAAAGAGGCTGATTTGCTGGCGAAATGGGGAGTGCCAACCGTATCATATGCTTCATTAAGTGGTGGTGAAAAGCTGAAAATACGGTTAGTAAATGGTTTTGCACAGGATGCACAGCTTTTATTATTAGACGAACCAACTAATCATTTAGATGAACAGGGTACGGCCATGCTTATAGATGAGATAAAAAATTATCCCGGTACCATACTTGTTGTTTCGCATGATCGGTATTTTCTAGATAAGGTGACAACGAAAATTTGGTCACTTGAAAAGACAAAGCTTATCGAACACAGTGGCAATTATTCGAGCTATATGGAGGCCCGAAAGCTGCAAAGGTTGTCACAAGAGCGTGCTTATGAGAAGCAACAAAAAAATATGGAACGTATTGAGGCACAAATGAAGGAACTGACGTCTTGGTCTCAAAAGGCACATGCTCAGTCAACAAAGCAGGAAGGCTTTAAAGAGCATTATCGTGTGAAGGCAAAACGTATGGATGCGCAGGTAAAGTCGAAGAAAAAGCGTTTGGAAAAGGAACTTCTCAAAGAAAAGGTTGAACGCGTCGTTCCAGACGATAACGTACTATTTTCAGTAGAGTCTAATCAGCGAGTAGGGAAACGTTTTTTAGAGGTAAAGCATTTAACAAAATCGTATGGGGACCGTTTACTATTTAAAAATGCTCACTTCACCATAAAATATGGCGAAAAACTTGCTATAGTTGGACCAAATGGCAGCGGGAAAACAACATTGTTGAAAGTTCTAATCAGTCAGGAGCGAGCTGAAGGGGATATATGGATTTCACCAGCTGCTAATATTGGCTATTTAACACAGGAAGTATTTGATTTGCCACTCCACAAAACGCCTGAGCAATTATTTTATAAGGAGACGTTTGAGGAAAGAGGGAAAGTCCAAAATTTAATGAGGCATTTAGGGTTTACACCTGCGCAATGGACTGCATCAATTGATAATATGAGCATGGGTGAAAGAGTAAAGTGTAAGCTGATGGCATATATTTTAGAAGAAAAAAATGTTCTTATCTTAGATGAGCCAACAAATCATCTCGATTTGCCTTCTCGTGAGCAGCTTGAGCAAACATTAGCACAGTATAACGGTACATTACTTGTCGTGTCACATGACCGTTACTTTCTTGAAAAAACAACGGAGCAAACATTACAGATTACAAATGGCAGCATCAAGAGACAGTGGCAAGATAAATCCCCTCAAATTGATGATACTGTGGCTATCCGATTAAAACTTGAAACAGAAAGGCAAGAAGTATTAGGGAGATTAAGTTTTTTAACAGCAAAAGATAAAGAGTATGGCACACTGGATCAAAAATTTAATGAGCTATCGAAACGGATTAATGAGCTTTCGTAAAAATGGATTGTAGAAAACCCCTCGAGTCATCAACACTTTATTAGTGAGGATGCTTCAAGGGGTTTTTATGATGGTGGTATTTAAATTGATTTCGTGTTTTCTACAATAATTTTTATTGATTAATAGTCTTTTTGTTGTTTATTAATTGTAGCAAACATCCGTATTCCCTATTGAAAGGTTATTGATATAAGTGGAAATTCTTTGGATTTTTGCGTTTTCTCCTGCATTACTGAAATGGTAAATATCGCAGAAGGTATAGTTTATATTATCGTCTGAATGTACAACACCATTTACTGCACTTGTACGACCGTTTATGATGATATTTTTAATGTGTAGTGTTTTTATTCTAAGATTTTTCATTTGCTTTAACTTTTTAGCGAACATTTCTTTTCCCAAGATAAGGGCTTTATCGACAATTTGCCAATGAACGTCATTTTCAACATGATCTAAAATAAACTCTACATTTTGTGAAGTAAAGGCGATATAGAAGTTTTTGATTAATTGTTTTTTATTGGTGTTTTTATAATCTTCAGCGTATATAATTTTTATATTTTCCACAGTATTCATTGTTGTCATTACCCCTTTTCAAAGTGTTTTTATAATTTTTGTGTGGCATTGAAATACAAAGAGTATAAATTATTTTGTGTAAGTAAATAGATTATGTGAAAACTTTTTCTTGTGGAATAGCAATGCAATAATTATGTCATTTTTGTTTATAGCATAGAAATTAAATAACACTAGTAATTTAGATTATAAAGTGCTTGATATAGTTTGATTACACCTTCTTTTATTTCCCCTTTTTGTAGATGCCCAAACCCTAAAATGATTCGATTATGATATTTATCCTTTTCAATTGAATGATCTTCTACTGGGTATACCTTAACACCATAAATTTCTATATTTTTTAGTAATTCTTTCGAAAAATAGATTTCATTAAATTCTGCAATGAGATGTAAGCCAGTTGAGTACCCTGAAATTTGAATTTTATTTGAAAACGTTGTATTTAAACAGTCCATAAGGAAATCTCTTTGATTTTTATAATACTTTTTCATCTTTGCAATATGTCGTTCCAAGTAACCTTCTCTAATAAAGCCAGCAAGGATAAGCTGATCTAAAGAAGGAGTATGTAAATCTGAAAACCATTTGAGCTGGCGACATTTCTCGATAAGATGCATAGGAAGAATTAAATAGCCTATACGAAGGGCTGGTGATAGAATTTTGCTAAAAGAACCAATGTATAGTACACGTTCTGAATCTAAACCTTGTAAGGAACTTACTGGTGGACCTTCATAACGAAATTCACTATCATAATCATCCTCGACAAGATAACAATTGTTTTTTCTGGCATAGTTAATTAAATGTATACGCCGTTGAATAGGTAATATTCCGCCTAAAGGAAATTGATGTGAAGGCGTCACAAAGATAAATTTAGGGTTTTTATCTTCCGGTAGTAAAGATGTCTTTATGCCATATTCATCAACTGGTACTGGATAAATGGAAGAGCCAGAAGCCTTAAAGATAGATTGAATGTCACTGGTTATGGGATCTTCCATTATTGCTATATCCTTCGGTGATAAAAGTAGTTTAGAAACAAGTGTTAATGCTTGAGTTGCCCCAGAAGTAATCACGATTTGTTCTGGATGACATTCAACACCCCTTGTTCTCGAGAGATAACGTGATAAAACTTGTCTTAATTCTAGTCGCCCTTCAGGAATATCATATCCGAAGTTAGAAGGTGCAATGTCATTCCATAAACTGTGAGATAATTTTGCCCACAACTTACGTGGAAATAAATCCAATGCAGGTATCCCTGAACGGAAGTCGATGATATTTTTTTCTTTGCTTTTCTCGTCAATCCTGTCCAAAGCAGGCTTTTTTTCATGTTGTTTTAAAAATGCACCCTCGGCAACAAATGTCCCCGAACCTCTTCGTGAATCTAAAAAACCTTCAGCCAATAATTGATCGTATGCCTCTAAAATCACATTCCTAGAAACTGTTAACTCAGAAGATAGTTCACGTGTCGATGAAAGTCTTTCGCCTGATTGTAAATCTCCATTTAAAATCTTTTCTCGAATTTGCTGATAAACTTGTCTGTTTAAAGGTATATCTATTGACCGGTCAATGGGTATCCATAGCATCTTTGTATTCCCCTCCTCCCTAAAATTGGTACCTTCAAAAAGGATAATAAGTGGCACTTCTACGGACAATTCCGTCATGATAAATTGGTTTTAAATAACAAATAGGAGTTGAATGAAGATGGGAAATCCAGAAATACAAGTAATTCAAGCATTAAAGTCTGCTGCAAGAAACGAACAGTTTAAACACCAAATACAACAATCAAATGAACTTTATCCATTGCTATTAAAAGCAGCAAAGCGATATATAGCTGGAGAAGAAAGACAAGAAGCAATCAAATCTGCAAAACAATTAATTTCAAAAGGTTATCATATTTCATTAGAATTCATCGGAGAAAATACAAAGGATGCAGAAGAGTGCCAAAAAGCTAAAAATGAATTTTTGTATCTTATTGAAGAAATGGGATCATTGGCTATGGAACAAACAGTGTCATTTGATTTATCTCATATTGGATTATCCGTGAATCCAGAACTTGCTTATAAACACCTACTAGAGCTTGCCCATAAAGCACATCAGTATGGGATTACGCTGATGGTAAGTATGGAAGAGTCAGCAAAGACGAACGACATTATCGACATTTATAAAAAAGTTAGTACACAATATCCAAACGTCGGGATAACGGTACAAGCACATTTATATCGAACAGATTTTGATATTAAGGAGTTAATGCAATGCCCCGGAAAGATACGGCTTGTTAAAGGTGCCTTTCAAGAATCTAGGGATATTGCTTTAAAAAGATCAAAAGAATTGGATGAGCGTTATCTGAATTTTGTCGAACAGTTAATAGAAGTAAATCATCCAGTTTCAATTGCTACTCATGATGAACTGCTGATTCAGGAAATGGAGAAACGTCAATATTTCGAGCATCCTAGTGTAGAAATAGAAATGCTTTATGGAATACGTCCAGATTTATTAAGTAGTTTAAAAAACAAAGGGTATAACTGTAAAGTTTATCTTCTATATGGAAAGGAGTGGCACTTGTATTTATGTCATCGTTTAGCTGAGTATCCGGAAAATCTTTACTTAGCAGTAACAGATATTATTAACCCGTCCTTATCAGATAACAGGGGGCTATATTGAATGCCCACTTACTGCCAATCTTAAAAATAATTTTGGCTATGATAATCGTGGGCAGCTCGGTTGTGGCTGGTAAACTGATAGTTAAAAGTTTTCCAGTATTCTTAGCTTCTGAATTACGATTCCTTGTAGCAATAATAATTTTAGTGCCATTATTGATAAAAGTGGAGGGGATACCGTCAATTCACAAGAAAGATTATATATTTTTGTTTTTGCAAGCATTATCAGGCGTGTTTTTGTTTAATATTTTCATGTTGTATGGTCTTACAAAAACCACAGCTATTGAAGGGGGGATCATTACAAGCACAATTCCGGCAGTTACCGGTGTGCTTTCTTTTTTAATTCTTAAAGAAAAAGTAACAACGAATGTCGTGATAGGAATACTACTTGCTGTTTTAGGCATGGTGATTATAAATGTTTACGGAGTTCTTTCAAATATAGGTAGTGGTTCATCCTCTCTATTTGGTAATTTACTTATTTTTGGTGCTGTTATTAGTGAGGCTTTGTTTATTATATTTGGGAAATTTGTTGCTCAAAGAGTAAGCCCTCTTGCTATTTCAACAATTGTCAGTTTCTTTGGTGCTATTTTATTTCTTCCATTTGCCCTTTATGAGGGTTGTCAGTTCAAGTTTGAAGAGGTATCCATTGCAGAGTGGGGATTAGTATTATACTTCGGTCTAGTTGTAACGGTTATTGCCTTCATCCTGTTGCATCAAGGTGTTTCAAAAGTGTCAGCAAGTACAACAGGTGTATTAACTAGTTTTTTACCGTTGAGTAGTGTTTTCTTCTCTATGTTTATCTTAGGTGAGGAAATCTTCTTTCTCCATAATATAGGATTTGGATTTATATTAATAGCTATTTTTTTCCTTTTTAAACAAAAAGTTTATTGACATTTAAAGTGACAGTTTTTAATGAATTAAAGTAGATAGTAATAGAAATTGAAGAACCGCTTCATTGTAATTTTTGTCTTCATCTGTGTCCCGTGGAAGCTAATAATACAACTAGTTGAATTGCTATTGTATAGTAACGATTCTTATTTTAGTGCAAGAAAAAAATGAATTATCGCTTGTAATTGAAAAGGATTATCATTATCATTTGATGTACTGGTATAGTGTTTTTCCTATATAAGGAATGTGACAGAGAAGATGCAAAAAGAAGGTGTTAATTTTGGAAATTTCACTAAATCAAATCATTGATTATTTTGGGCAGGTACCAATTGCATTTGTAGATATTTTTACTGATACCCTCGAGCCTGGCACAAGGGATCAAGGGCGAACAACAGCACCTGGTTTATGTGGTCTCGTTATACCGATTTCAGGTGGTGCTTCTTTTAGCTTTAATGGGACTTCTTACGAAATGAAAACAGGCATGGTTGTGCATGCGGGTCCTAAGATGCCCTTAGAAATTGATGTGAAGGGTACGAAAGCATGGACATATGCAGTTATACATTATCAAATTCTAAAGGGTATGGAGAATAGTTTTCCATTAAATGAGCAGCATTTCTTAATAGATACAGGTGATAATGCAAAAATAATAGATTTACTCAATCAACTAATAGCTTGTTATGCAACACCAAGTAGCATGGCAATGCTGAAGGCTAAAACAATATTCATGAATATACTTGAGGCCATTTTGCTATCGGCAAAAATGAATGTCCAGAATTGTTCAAACGAAATTATGGAGCATGCTCTTCAGTATATAAATACAAATTATGCACAGCCAATTTCTATAGAAAAAATTGCTAGGGAGTTTGGCATTGAGCGACGACGTTTTGCCTATTTATTTGAGCAGCATACGGGTATGAATCCTAGCAAGTATTTAACTGAATTCCGCATTCGTCGTGCAAAAAAATTGATGTGGTCTAGTAATTGCTCCATTGCGCAGGTAGCTGAATCAGTGGGGTATATGGATTGTTTTTATTTTAGTAGAGTTTTTAAAAAACACACTGGGATGTCGCCATCAGCATTTCGTAAAGGAATCAATGATGAAACTCAATATATTTAACAAGTGCTGTTATTAATAAGGAAATGGTACCTGTTATTTTTTTCTCAATCGGCAAAAATCCATGATAGTTGTAAATGCGTCCATTCTATTTATCTTTTCAGTTTGTTACAATGACTATCGAAAATGATAATCAATCTCAATAGAGGATGGCGTGTCTTTTTGCGGAAAAGTAGATATGGTTATCGCTAAATAAAATAGTATAGGAGATCAGACATGAAAAAATATTTTAAGTATTGTGCACCAGCACTTTTAGCGTTATCGCTTGCGGCATGTGGATCAGAAAAAGTGGAAGATTCTACATCTTCATCAAACAACACAGCAGAATCGAGTGCGACAGAATCACAAACAGAACAGGCAAAAACGCAAACAATTACATATTTAGGTGAGTCATATGAAGTTCCTTCTGAAATAAACAACATTGTAGCAGCGAGTCTTGAGTCGATGGAAGATACCGCAATGCTTGGTATTAAACCAGTAGGTGTTCTTGAAATTGGTGGTGAAATTCCAAAGTATCTAGCAAATGATTTAGCGGGCGCAGCACTTGTAGGAAATAAGAGAGAGCCAAATGCAGAAGCTATTTTAGCTTTAGATCCAGATGTGATTATTGGAACATCTAAATTTCCTGAGGATACTGCTGGCAAGATGAATAAAATCCAAACAATGATTCCTTATTCGCATATATCTACAAATTGGAAAGAAAATTTAACGGTTCTTGCGCAACTTGCTGACAAAGAGGCAGAAGCTAAAAAAATAATAGCTGATTACGAAGCAAAAGTAGCAGATGCTCAAGTGAAATCTAAAGAGCAATTGGCTGATAAAACGATTTTAATCATTCGTGTGCGTGGTGGGTTAATGAATATTTATCCTGCAGGCGTTTATTTAAATCCAGTGCTATATGAAGATTTAGGTGCACTGGTGCCAAGTGTTTTGACTGGTGCTGATGCACAAGCAGAACTCTCGTTAGAAACGTTAGCAGAGGTAAATCCAGATGCGATTTTCTTACAATTTGAAACATCTGAAAATGCAGATGCGCCTCAGGCTTTAGAGGAACTACAAAAGAACCCAATCTTTACAAGCCTAAAGGCAACGCAGAACAACCAAGTTTTTGTTAACGCAATCGACCCTTTAGCTCAAGGTGGTACAGCTTGGTCTAAAGTGAAATTCTTAGATGTTGCAGTAGAGAAATTACTGAAATAGTGCATAAAAAGCTGGTAGTAGAAATGGTGATACCACCAGACTATTACCAGCTTTTTGTACAGTAAATATATTCGAAAGAAAAAGGTGTGAAAGTTGAAAAGAACGAATATTGTACCGTTTTCTATATTGGTAGCTTCTCCATTTCTAATTGCGATTGTGTCACTTATTTCTGTTGTATATGGTACGAAGGATATTAGTGCATTAACTGTCTGGCAGTCTATTACGGCTTTTGATGTCCATAATGTTGATCACCAGATTGTTCGCACTGGACGAATACCTCGAATAGTTGCTGTTTTACTTGTCGGGTCTTTTTTAGCAGTTGCGGGGGCCATTATGCAAGGGATTACGCGCAATTATTTAGCGTCGCCATCTCTTATGGGTGTTAATGATGGTTCTGCCTTTGTTATTACATTAGCAATAGTCTTTTTTCCAGGACTACAAAATTATCAAATGATATTACTTTCTATGCTTGGGTCGGCATTAGGCGCTGGTATTGTTTTTGGCTTTGGGTCTCTCATTAGAAATGGGCTATCACCAGTAAGACTGGCCATTATCGGGACAGTTATCGGGACATTTTTAAGCAGTATTGCAACAGCAATTGCCATGTACTTTCAAGTGTCACAAACGGTTAGTGCCTGGTATAACACGAAGGTGCATGTGGTTAATCCTGATATGCTGATGCTCTCTATTCCTTTTGGTATCGTTGGTTTGGCATTAGCATTATTGTCTTCTAGAGCGATTACCATTACCTCATTAGGTGAAGATATTGCCATTGGACTTGGTCAAAAAACGAAAACAGTAAAAATCATCAGTATGTTGGCTGTCGTATGTTTAACAGGAACGGCTGTTGCACTTGTTGGGAAGATTGGCTTTGTCGGACTTGTGATTCCACATATTACACGATTTTTTGTAGGTGAGGATTATCGCTTTATCATTCCTTGTGCAGCAGTGATTGGCGCATTTTTCTTAGTGTTTTGTGACTTGTTAAGTCGCTATGTAAACTTCCCATTCGAGACACCAATCGGGGTGATAACAGCGATAATTGGCGTCCCGTTCTTCTTATATTTAATTCGTAAACATGGAGGTGAAAAGCATGCGTAAGCAAGTTTCGCGCGTATTTTTCCTCACAGTTTTTTTTCTGGTTCTATTAATAGTAGGAGCTAGCTATTTACATATTACGAATGGTGTTTTTGACATGTCGATAATGGAAGTGCTGAAAACGATCCTCCGTATAGAATCAAATCCCAAGTTTGATTTGGTTATTTTTGAATTTCGTTTGCCTCGCATAGTTATTGCAGCGCTTGTAGGCGTAGGGCTTGGAATGGCGGGGGTTGTGTTACAAGGAATTACACGTAATGGACTTGCAGACCCTGGCATTTTGGGGATTAATGCTGGTGCTGGCGCAGCAGTTGTCATCTTCATGTTTTTCTTCCAGTTACGTCTAGTAGATGCGGATATCAGTAGCTGGGCTTCGATTTTAATGATGCCGATTTTTGGTTTTATCGGTGGTACGGTGGCGGCAGCTTTTATTTTCTCATTTGCTTTGAAGCAAGGTCGACTTGATATGCAACGTTTAATTTTAACAGGTATTGCGATTAATAGTGGATTCGGAGCTTTGTCGATGTTCATATCATTGAAGATGAACTCTCAGGATTTCGAATCAGCAGCTGTATGGATGGCAGGTTCTATTTATAATGCGAACTGGATTTTTGTTGTAGCCATGTTACCATGGCTTATACTTTTAGGTTTTTATGTGTATAAAAAATCATATTTACTCGATTATTTTCAGCTTGAGGAAGATAGTATTACGAGTTTGGGAATTGCCGTAGAGAAGGAGAAAATTAAGCTTCTGTTAGCAAGTGTTGGCTTAGTGAGCGCTTGCGTGTCGGTGTCAGGTAGTATTGGTTTTATTGGACTAATGGCACCGCATATAGCAAAGCAACTAGTTGGTATTCAACATCGGTATGTCATGCCAGTCAGTGCGCTTGTCGGTGCAGCATTACTTATTGTGGCAGATTTTATAGGGAAAACGATATTTGCTCCTTCTGAACTTGCTGTAGGAATTGTTGTATCAATTATCGGAATTCCTTATTTCTTATATTTACTTGTGAAATCAAAAGCATAGGAGGGAACAATGTGCAAACGGCGTTTCGTATGGAAAATTTATCTTCTGGTTATGAGCAGATTTGTGTATTTGAAGGATTAAATTTAGCTATTGAAGAAGGAAAAGTGACAACGATTATTGGACCCAATGGCTGTGGCAAATCAACGCTTCTTAAAACAATTGGTCGAATATTAAAGAAGAAACAGGGGTCCGTCTATTTACAGGAACAAAACATGCAGGACCTGTCCACCAAGGATATTGCAAAAAGGCTGGCAATTTTGTCTCAGACTCCAGTTGCACCTGGACAGTTAAAAGTGGAAGAGCTTATTGCATATGGTCGCTATCCTCACCGTAATAATGTAAATCGTTTGACGAAAAAGGATGAGGAAATGATCGAGTGGGCCCTTACCGTAACAAATACGATTAGTTTTCGTAATCGAGAATTAGCTCATCTTTCGGGAGGACAACGGCAACGAGTATGGTTGGCAATGGCATTGGCCCAGGAGACTAATATTTTGTTACTCGATGAACCAACGACGTATTTAGATATGGCGCATCAGCTAGAGGTGTTGGACATTGTGAAAAGTTTAAATGAACAACATGGATGTACAGTAGTGATGGTATTGCATGACATAAATCATGCGGCGAGATATTCAGATCAACTGATTGCGATGCGACAGGGTGTAGTTATGGAAACAGGCACGCCAAAGGAGATTTTAAGTGTCGATGTTATGCGTGAGGTTTTCCGTATTGATGCTCGCATAATGGAAGATCCAGTGACAAAAACGCCTGTATGCTATGGCTACGATGTCGTAAAGGGGACAGAAGAGATTAGCGAAGACTAGTACCAATTTATTCAGGATGCTAGGTGAGTAGCGGCAACAATATTATTAAGAGGTGAATAGATTGGAGCTATATTCAAATCATACAAATTATCTATACAATATTGACGTTTATGTACCAGAGGGAGAAGTTCCAATAGAAGGTTTTCCAGTCTACTATGTGTTAGATGGGGCTTCGTATTTTCAAATTGTAAAGGAAGCGGTTCGTCTGCAAAGTCGTAATGCACCAAAAACAGGTGTTAAGAAGGCAATTGTTGTAGGTATTGGACATGGCGCGGATATGCAGGAGCGCCGCTTTTATGATTTTACAGCGCCAGCAGCATCCTATATTTACCCTTCTCGTTTTAAAGGGAAGGGCCATGACAATCATGGCGGGGCACAAGACTTTAATCAGTTCTTAGAAGAAGAATTAAAGCCGAGGATTGCTTCTGATTTTCCGATTAATACACATCAACAAATCCTTTTTGGACATTCGTTAGCAGGTTATTATGTGTTGTGGCAATTATTCAATGTGAAGTCGAATTTTCAACGGTATATCGCTATAAGTCCATCTATATGGTGGAACGAGCATGAGCTATTAGAATACTCGCAGACTTTTGTGAAAAAATATCAGCATAGCGATGAGAAAGTATTCATCGGTGTGGGCGAGTTAGAAATGTTTATGGTGGATGATGCAAAGCTAGTAGCTGGCACCCTTGAGAAAACCATGAGTACAAGCTTTTATGTAGCAATGGAAGAAAATCATGCATCTATCGTGCCGACTGTACTGAGTAGAGCACTACGTTTTGTGAATGAAAATTAATAAGTGTAGCCGTATTATCTTTTGATAATGCGGTTTATTTATGTTTAAAAATACAGTAAAATGAATATTAAAACAGTTAGGAGTGGGAGGAATGAACATAGTATTAGCGAAATTTGAAGATGCAACGGTGATCCACCAGGTAATGTTAGAGGCTTTTAAAGAGTATGAACATGCAACTCCGCCTTCAAGTGCATTAAGTGAAACAGTGTTTTCCATTGAGCAGGCATTAAATGGTGGAGAGCAAGCTTTCATTGCATATGTAGATGAGCGACCAGTCGCAATGGTGAGATTTACGCTGAATGATAAGGGTATTTATTTCTTTAGACTATCTGTAATTCCAGAAAGACAAGGGCAGGGATTAGCAAAGGCGTTAGTTACTGAAATCGAAAAATATGCATGTACCCAAGGGAAGCTAATAAGTGAATGTAAGGTGCGTATGGATGTGCTTAAAAATATTGCTTTATATAAATCAATGGGCTATGTAATTACCAAGGAAGAAGTAGTCGAAAACCGTGATGGCGTAGAGATTCCAGTTGTGACGATGGCAAAGATACTTACGGCTAAGGGGATTTAAGATGAAAAAAAGACCAGGTTTTTTGCATGCACATTAATCCTGTGTTTGAGCATCATTCTATTTTTAGTAGGCTGTACACAAAGTGCAAAGGAGATTGTTCTACCAGAGTATATCCTGGACTTTGTTAAGGTAAGTGAATTTGAAAGCAATGATTGGGATAAAAAAGCTGTAGAATTTGAGGATAGGGGCATTATCGGCAATGAACATAAATCGGGCGTAATTATACCAGAGCCTGGTGAATGCAAAGTACTTCGATATGCTAATTTATGATCTAAATCAATAACAATATAGGAGGGATTATGATGAGAGATGAAAGATATCCAATTGGTCAATTTCAATATCCAGAAGAAATTTTAGAAAAGCATGTTGCAGGATGGATAGAAGATATCCGTTTGTTACCAAGAAAGTTAGAAGAGGTTCTTAGTGGTGTGAGCGAACAATCATTAGGAAAAACTTATCGTGAAAATAGTTGGACCGTGTCTCAACTCGTGCATCATATTGCGGATAGCCATATGAATAGCTATATCCGTTTTAAGCTGGCATTAACTGAAGAAGAGCCGACGATTAAGCCGTATAATGAAGTGAAGTGGGCAAATCTACCTGATTCAGAAATGCCGATAGCGGTTTCGTATAAAATGATTGAAAGCCTGCATGAGCGTTGGGCTTATTTGCTAACAAGTCTAACAGCTGAACAATTACAAAGAGCTTTCAAGCACCCCGATACAGGACTGGTAACACTTGAACAAGCAGTTGGTCTATATGCTTGGCATGGGAAGCATCATCTTGCACATATCCAAAATGCTTTAGTAAATTAACAGTGTAGTACCCTTTTTGATGAAGGAGAATTATTTTGTCTTCTTTAATTATAGCTAATAAGACAGCGAATTGATTAATAAAGAAGATCTCGGCTAAGGCTCCGAAATCTTCTTTTTAAATACATTATTATAATTTGTAGTTTCTCTTAACGCTTTTTCTTCAATTGGAATGCGTACTGATAACATGGTGATATTTAAAAGTGTGAAGCAAAAAGCTGTGAAGTACGCTTGGAACATCAAGGGTAGTAGCACAATTTCCAGGCAGACAACGGCGTAATTGGGGTGGCGGAAAAATACATAGGGACCTTTTTTGACGATTTGGGAACCAGGTAAAATAATGATTTTCGTATTCCAAAATGGTCCTAATGAACGTAAGCACCAAATCCGTAAAGCTTGAACAGCCATAAATAAAATAAAGAATAACGGGAATAAGGGCGAGAGACTACTATTATTCGTCAGCACTTCTACTATTAAAAACAGAAAAAAACTACAATGCAGTGCAATCATATAAGGATAATGTGAGGCACCTACTTCATAGGCACCTTGTAACAGCATCCATTTTTCATTACGCTTCGCTATAAAAACCTCAGTTATTCGTTGGGCGATAACAAGAAATACGATGATGAAAAATAACATACTACTCCCTCCATTTTAGTAATACGGCTTCCGCACAGAAGCCAGGACCGAGAGCGACGAGCAAACCAGTATCATTGACATTACATTCTCTCAACATGAACTGCTCTAATACATAGAGGACGGTAGGAGACGACATATTGCCGTGATGTCGTAATATTTCCCGAGAAATGTCGGTTTTTTGTTTTTTTAGTTGTAACGTGTCTTCATAGGCTCGTAATACTTTTTTTCCGCCAGGATGCGCGATGAAGTGATTAATTTGTTCACTATAGAGATGCTGTTCTGCTAGAAAGCTTTCGATAAATGGTCCGAGCCAGCTTGTAATAATAGAAGGAATACTTTTCTGGAAAACGACATGTAGGCCATTATTTCTAATATTCCATCCCATAACATTTTCTGAATCAGGCATCCACTTAGAGCCGGTAGTTATAATAGAAGGAATACGTTTTTTCGTGTGAATGTCCACGTCATCGCTACATACAAGTATGCAAGCTGCGCCGTCTGCAAAAAGAGAAGCCCCGATTAAATTACTTTTTGAAAAGTCGTTCTGCTGAAATGTAAGACTGCAAAGTTCGACACATACGACGAGGACCTTTGCGTTAGGATGTGCCTTGCAAAAATCATAAGCTCTACTTATGCCAGCTGCTCCACCAGCACAGCCAAGCCCCCATAGTGGAATGCGTTTTAGTCTGTCTGAAAAAGGAAGTCGATTCATCACCCGCGCATCAATACTAGGTGTAGAAATACCTGTACTGCTCACAAAAATAATGGCATCAATATCCGTAGGGTTGATTGCTGTTTCTAAAAAAGCGTCGTTTTGGAGGCAGGCTTGAATGACTTCAACACTATAATGTGTTGCCAGCTCGATATATAAATTATTGCGTTCTTCAAAAGTATGTTCGGTACGGTGCCACTCAGCTGGAACACAAAAATGTCGAGTTTCAATGTCGCCAGTTTCAAATACTTTTAAGTAACGCTCTAATCGTGGGATTTTCTCATGAAAGAGCTCTCTCGTTAATTCTTCTGCATTTGTCTGTTGTAATGTGTAAGGTGGTTGATATGTACTGACAGAAATAATTTTAGGCAATCAAAAACATCTCCTTCGAAAAAAAGTGGTCTCTTTAATTGTATGCATGGAAGAATAGGATACATGCTTAACAAACTGGAATTGACAATATTAAAGGATTTCTATATATTTGAAAGTAACTATTATGGAAGTAGGTGATGTGACATGATGAATAGATCCGTTTTTAGAGAACTGCAATTCGGTTTGTTCAATTTCACACGCCTAAAATGTACAATATGATTGTATATTCCCTTGAACGTGCCTGTGAAACCTTGTAACTGCCGAATTGCAGTTATAAGGTTTTTTTAATACGCATTTTCAGGAGGAAAACAAATTGAAATTAACAACATTAGGGTTTTCAACATATTTTGAAGAGCAAATGACAGCATTTATGGAGGAATCGAAATTAAAGAACTGTGTGCCGGCACGAGTTGTGTTAGAGCATAAGCATTCGTATCGTGTGCTAGCAGAAGAAGGGGAATGGCTGGCAACAGTTGCTGGGCATTTTGCCTATAGATCTCTGTCACGTGGGGATTTCCCGGCAGTGGGTGATTGGGTGCTTGTTGAAAAAATGGATGGTGAGGAAAAGGCCATTATTCCCAAGGTGTTTGCTAGAAAGTCAGTATTTTCACGAAAGGTTGCAGGCAGAGAGATTACGGAGCAAATCGTAGCATCGAACGTTGACATTGTGCTCCTTGTGATGAGTTTAAATGCAGATTTTAATATTCGCCGCTTAGAGAGATACTTAGTGGCAGCTTGGGATTCAGGAGCGAAACCAGTAATTGTTCTGACAAAGGCAGATTTATGTTCGGATGTAGAAAGTTATTTACGTGAAGTTGAGGCAGTGGCATTTGGTATAGATGTTTTTGTGACGAGTGCATTGTCTGGTGAAGGGTTAGCCGATATTCGTGCACTCTTTACAGAAGGTGTAACAGGTGCATTGCTCGGCTCTTCCGGTGCTGGGAAATCGACGCTGACTAACGCGCTAGTGGAAGATGAGTTGATGAAGGTTTCAGATATTCGTGAAGACGATGCGAAGGGCCGTCATACAACGACTCATCGGGAATTGGTTGTCTTACCGAGTGGCGGTTGTTTAATAGATACGCCAGGAATGCGCGAGCTGCAACTATGGGATCAAGGAGATAGCTTGACTTCTAGTTTTAAGGATATTGAAGAGCTTACCGCTGTTTGTCGCTACCGTGATTGCTCGCATCAAAATGAACCGCAATGTGCGGTTCAGCAAGCGATTCGAGACGGGGAACTAGAAGAATCACGCCTGCAAAGCTATTTTAAATTGCAAAAGGAACTGGCCTTTATCGAGCGTAAAACAAATACGCAGGCAAGACTAGATGAGCAACGTAAGTGGAAGCAAATTGCTAAGGGATTAAAGAAAGTCAAAAAGAAATAAAGATTATAGAACACAGATATTGTTGAGCAGTATCTGTGTTTTTTGTTGATAAGACATAAGATTTTTAATAGTTGAGGTGAAAGTATGACCATACAAAGCATTAATCATTTTTTATTTTCAGTGTCCAATTTAGATGCTTCAATAGCGTTTTATCAAAATGTACTTGGTGCAAAATTATTAGTAAAAGGGAAAAGTACCGCCTATTTAGATTTAAATGGTGTTTGGCTAGCTTTAAATGTAGAGGTAGGCATCCCGCGTAATGAAATACATCAATCTTATACACATATTGCATTTTCTATAAATGAAGATGACGTCGATACGATGTTTGATAAGTTGCAGCGGAATAATGTGAACATTTTAGAAGGTAGAAAAAGAGATGTGGGGGATAAGTCGTCAATTTACTTTACAGACCCAGATGGTCATAAATTTGAATTCCATACAGGAACTTTAACAGATAGATTGAATTATTATAAAAAGGAAAAAACATATATGGAGTTTTTTGATTGATTTTCTTATAGAGAAGATTTAAAGGAATTACTACATGTCAGGGGTTTCTGATGTTTGCATTGCTTTTCAACAGAGAAAAGAGTAAAATAATGCAAACTATAAAAAGCGTTGAGAAGGAAAAGTAAATTGGACGAAGTTTGATAGAGAGCCTCTGTTGGTGGAAATGAGGTAAATGGCCCCTTTCGAAAATGACCTTTGAGCTTCGTACCGAAAGCATTCGCGAGTAGGCTACGACGAGATAGGCACTCGTTATAACAGCAGCAGTATCTCTTGCAACAAGTAGACGTACTGAATGAGGCAAATAGTGTAAGCTATTTGTAAATATAGGTGGTAACACGGGTAAACTCGTCCTAATCGTAATGATTAGGGCGTTTTTTTATACACTTTTTTAGTGAGGGGAGCAATTTAGCATGACAATTGTTATAGGAGGTGCGTGGCCATACGCTAATGGTTCACTGCATTTAGGGCATGTTGCCGCATTATTACCAGGTGATATTTTGGCTAGATATTATCGACAAAAGGGCGAGAAGGTTTTATATGTATCGGGGAGTGATTGTAACGGTACACCGATTTCGATTCGAGCAGCGCAAGAAAATACCACGACAGAGGCGATTGCCGATCATTATCATGCTGAATTTACGAAGTGTTTTACTGATTTAGGTTTTACGTATGATAAGTACACAAGAACAGACGCGAAGCACCACCATGAAGCGGTGCAAAAGATATTTTTGCAGTTGTTAGCAAATGGATATCTCTATAAAAAGAAAATCGAGCAGGCGTATTGCGAGACGGACAATCAGTTTTTACCTGACCGTTTTGTAGAAGGGAATTGTCCAAACTGTGGAGCTAAGGCTCGTGGAGATCAGTGTGATAATTGCTCTACAATTCTAGATCCGCTCGATTTAATCGACAAACGTTGTAAAATTTGCGGTAATGAGCCGAAGATTAGGGAAACCGAGCATTTCTATTTTGCCTTTAGTCAGTTTCAGGGGAGACTTGAAACGTATTTGGCAGATGCGAAGGCAGAGGGGAGCTGGCGAGATAATGCACTGGGCTTAACCGAGCGTTATTTGGTTGAAGGTGTGCCAGACCGCGCTGTGACAAGGGATTTACCGAATGGCATTGATGTGCCAGTTGCTGGATTTGAAGGCAAGAAAATTTACGTGTGGATTGAAGCAGTGGCAGGATATTTAACGGCAAGTATGGAATGGGCGAGACAGCAGGGCGTTGCGTTTGAAGATTTATGGAATAAAGAAACGATTTCCTATTATGTGCATGGTAAGGACAATATCCCGTTCCATACAGTTATTTGGCCGGCGATTTTAATGGGTATTAACCAGAAAGCACTCCCGACACATATTGTATCGAATGAATATTTGACGTTGGAGAAACGAAAGTTATCTACGAGCCAAAATTGGGCGGTGTGGGTGCCTTATATTTTGAGTAAGTATGATGCCGATTCAATTCGATATTTTTTAACGATGAATGCGCCCGAAAATCGTGATACTGACTTTTCGTGGCGAGAATTTATTTATAGTCATAATGGAGAGCTGCTTGGCGCATACGGCAATTTCGTCAATCGGACATTGAAGTTTTTGGAGAAGTCGTTTGAAAGTAAGGTACCACAAGTTTCTGTAGATAGAGATGTGCAAGAGCGTACAGTGAAGCTATTTGTTGATGCTGGTCAGCAAATTGAAGGTGGGCATTTTAAACAGGCTTTGGAGGGGGTTTTTGAATATATTCGTGCGGCTAATCGTTATTTTGATGAACAGCAGCCGTGGATACAGGTAAAGGAAGATACGGTAGCCGGTGATGTGACACTCGCAACTTGTGTTTATATCATTGCCAATCTGGGTCAGCTATTACAGCCGTTTTTACCATTCTCAGCAGGAAAAATTCGTGACATGCTGGATGTGAAAGAAGTTGTGTGGCATGAGCAGGTGGTACTTCCGTTGGTTATTGATGAGGTCTCTCCATTATTTGAACGTATAGATGTTGGAATGATTGAAGAAGAGTACAATAAATTAGTGGACAGCAGTAAATAAATACAAAAAAAGCAGTATGACTGATTGTCTAGTCATACTGCTTTTTATTCTGTTAACGACAATGATTAAGTGTTCATGACAGGTGTTAATTTGGCAACAACAATGCTGTTAATGGCATTAATATACGCAAGCGCACTCGCTTTTAAAATATCTGTATCTGCTGCTTTAGCGATATACTTTTCGCCTTCGTGTTCGATCGTAATTTTCACTTTACCAAGCGCTTCTTTTCCGCGAGATACGCTATTGATATTATATTCCACTAGCTTTACATCTATTTTTGTAATGTCTGCAATCGCAGAATATAAGGCATCAATTGGACCAGAACCAACGGCGCTCGCTTTAAATACTTCATCGCCTTTGCGGATTTTTACGCTAGCAGATGGGAAGGTTGCATTGCTAACGACTTGTAAATCATTGAAGTCAAAAAATTGCTCACTATAATGAGTAGCGTTGACATGGTTTGCATCATGTTTTTCATAATAGTTTTCCACGATAACATATAAATCATGATCATATACTTCTTTCTTCGCATCTGCTAATTTTAGGAAGCCTTCGAAAACACCTTCAAACTCATCGGTAGCAAGATTAGAAAAGCCTAACTTCTCAAGTGCATTCTTCACCGCGTGACGCCCTGAACGAGCCGTTAATACTAGTTCCATATCGTCTAAACCAACGTCTTCAGGATGCACGATTTCGTAAGCATCACGAGATTTTAGTAAACCATCTTGGTGAATGCCTGAAGAATGGGCAAATGCATTGTCACCAGTAATTGCTTTATTTACTTGTACATCTAAGCCCATGAAGCTTGATACAAGGCGAGATGTGTTCATAATTTCTTTTGTGTTGATGCGCGTTTCTGCGTTATAGACAGAACTACGTGTTTTTAATGCCATCACAACTTCTTCAAGTGCGGCATTCCCTGCACGTTCACCGATACCATTGATTGTACATTCGACTTTGTCTGCACCGTTTTTAATCGCTGCAAGTGTATTGGCTGTTGCCATACCAAGGTCATTATGGCAGTGAACACTTAGTAATACGCTATCGTTTAGGTTTTTCATACGATCATTTAGCTTGTAAATCATTGCACCGAATTCCTCGGGTTCTGCAAAGCCGACTGTGTCAGGTACGTTAATCATTGTTGCTCCGGCCTTCATAACAGCTTCAATTGTTTTCCATAAATATTCAAAATCAGAGCGAGATGCATCTTCAGTTGAATATTGTACTTGTGGTAAAAGAGTTTTTGCATATTTCACGGCATCTACGCCGATTTGTAAAATTTGATCTTTGGATTTACTAAATTTCTTTTCTACATGAATATCTGAAGTGCCAAGTACCATATGAATCATTGGATTTTCAGCGTATTTTACGGCGTTATAAACAGAATCGATATCTGCTTGCACAGCGCGTGCTAGTGCTGTAATCATAATGTCATTTGTATTGCCGACTTTTTGTGCGACAGCTTTCACCGCGTCAAAGTCACCTTGTGATGATGCCGGGAAACCAGCCTCAATAATATCGACGCCTAATTTTTTTAGTTGTTGTGCAATCTCTACTTTTTCGTATAAGTTTAGTTTTGCCCCTGGTACTTGCTCGCCATCACGTAAAGTTGTATCAAACACCCAAATTTTTCTTCCCATTTTCAAACACTCCTTTTGTTTAAGTTCTGTTACTGTTAACTGTGGATTTTTGTGCCTGTATACGCTCATAAAATCAGTATTGAGGTATAACAGAGCTTTAAAAAAAATAAAAAAACCCGTCTCTATATAAAAATATAGAGACGAGTTTTTACTCGCGGTACCACTCTAATTGACTTTATCTTTACAGAAAAAGTCCCCTTATCGACAGCTATCACTGTCTATCCCTATAACGGGGGAAACCGACATCCCTTACTCTTTATTTTCAGGGAGTGGCTCATGGACGAGTTCAAAATGTGTGTCTGCCGATTTGCACCAACCACCGGCTCTCTACAAGTACACAGGCATTTCTACTATTTCCAATCTAGGCCTACAATGTGTTGTTGAAAGCAATAATACTTTGATATTGTCATTATGTCAATAATATTCTGAAAATTATTTATTTTCTGTTCGGTGTTAGGGTACTACTTAATTTTTAGGTGTTTACATTTTTGAATGGATATTAAAGCAAGGTACTTTTTATGAGACAATAGAAATGAATTTTTTTTATGGAAAGGAGAAATAGCGTGAAATTTGTATTCGATTTAGATGGCACTATTTCCTTTAAAGGTAAGCCATTAAGTACAGGCATTATCGCAGAATTAGAGAATTGTATAGTGAATGGGCATGAGGTTATTTTTGCATCGGCGCGCCCAATTCGTGATTTACTTCCCGTATTACCAGAAGCGATGCAAACGTTCCCGATGGTTGGCGGGAACGGGGCATTTGTCGCAAATGCTGGTGAAATGATTGCAGTAACAGCGTTTCAAACAGAAATGGTAGAACATATTCGACACTTGATTAGTACATATAAGTTGCCGTATTTGGTGGATAGTAATTGGGATTATGCATATACGGGTAGTGAGGCACATCCTATTTATCGAAATCTTGACCCACTAAAACTGGCGAAAAAGGTTACTTTAGATAAACTTCAAGAGATTGTAAAAGTGGTTTTATTCCCAGGTGAGCATCTTAAGGAAGTAGTAGAGGCTTTACAGCAGCTACCAATTTCAATATATGAGCACACGTCAGAAAATATTTTAGACATTAGTCCGAATGGAATTGATAAATGGAATGGCTTATCGAAGCTTGGTGTTGTAGCGGGTGAATTTATTGCATTTGGAAATGACGCGAATGATGCACCGATGTTTGTAAAAGCGAAAGAAAGTGTTTGCGTGGGGGATCATCGAGTGAGCGAACTTACAACGATGCAGGTGGCAAGTTCAGAGGAAGCGGTAATAGCTAGCATTCGTTCATACAGTGCGAAATATAAGTAACGAAGTGAGGGCGATGAATTTACATAAGTATTTGCTGGAAAAAGGAAACTAAGTGGTATAGAGCACCGTAGATAATAGTAAGAATTAATAACCAAGGGTGTGAGATGATGTATAGGCCGATTTTAGACTTACCAAAAACGAAGCGTGAAAAAGTGTGGGATTGGATTGGTGGTGGAATATTTCTTGCATCAATATTTTATATTTTCGTTATATGGGGCAAACTTCCGGATGAAATCCCAGGCCATTTTAATGGAGCTGGAGAAGTAGATCGATGGGGATCGAAAATTGAATTATTTATTTTGCCATTTGTCGGTTCATTTTTGTGGATACTAATGGGATTATTAGAAAAAGCACCGCATATGCATAACTACCCAGCGCGTTTAAATGAAAGTAATGTTGAAGTATTTTATCTAAGTAGCCGAAAATTATTAAATGAAATAAAAAATCTCTGCTTAATTTTATTTGCGCTTATTAGCTTTCAAATAGTACGAATTGCTTTAGGAGAAGCACAGGCTTTAGGGTGGTGGTTCCTCCCAATTATATTAATTGGTACAGCTATTTTAATTATTAAGGGCTTAGTTGCAATGTCAAAAATTAAATAAATATGTAAAAAATCATCATTCCATAGTGGGTTGATGATTTTTTTGTGATAAATTTATTATAAATGAGCGCAGAAGGGGTGCCAGGTCGATGCAAAAAAAATTCAAAGTGAAAGACATGCTGTCTATTGATATTCATCATCAGCCACAAAATGTGGTTTTAGAGGGTATTCAACAGAGTGGGAATGCTCCTTATGACCGTATTATTTCTTTTGTATTTTCAGCTGATGAAATGGTGCAGTATTTACAGAACTGTATACGGGATAGCAATTTAGCAGACCAGGGCTATTTATTTTTTGTTTATCCGAAAAAGGGGAATAAGCAATATGAACAGTTTATTCACCGAGATGAAATTTTTCCAGCCATTCAAGTAGATGAAGAAAAATATATTGTCGGTAGTGACTATAAGTTTGCGAGCCTCATGTCTTTAGATGATACGTTTTCCATTCTAAGCATCAAACGGGATGGTAAGGCACGTGGGAAGAAAAAGACGGCAAGTAGTCAATGCGTTAGCGATTATGAAAGTATGATTCCACAATTACGTGAGCAACTGGAAAAAGTTGAGGCTGACCTAGCCTTTTATGATGGATTGACACCGGGTTATCAGAAGGATTGGGCTCGTTTTATTTATAGTGCGAAAAGAGTGGAAACGCAAAAAGCACGTTTAGCGGAAATGCGTGAACTTACTAGGCTGGGCTTTAAAACGAAGGAATTATACAGAAAAGCGAAAAGTGAGGGGAAAGTATGAGTGAATATATTGAGCAAGTCGATGAAAAATGGCGTGCAGACTTCGCAAAGCTTGTAGACGTAGTGGAATCGAATTTACCAGATGGCTTTGAACGTACAATGCAGTACGGCATGATCAGTTATGTCGTGCCGCTGTCAACTTATCCTAAGGGCTATCATGTGACACCAAATACACCGCTCCCTTTCATTAGTCTAGCTGCGCAAAAGCAACATTTGGCTTTGTATCATATGGGTGTTTATGCGGATGAGGCGTTGCTAGCTTGGTTCCAAGAAGAATATGCGAAGAGCGTACCGACAAAGTTGAATATGGGGAAAAGTTGTATTCGTTTTACCAACGCGAAAAATATTCCATTTGATTTAATTGGCGAGCTTGTATCAAAAATGACACCAGCAGAGTGGATAGCAAAATATGAGGGGGAGTTGAATAAATGAGAAGTGCAACAACATTTTTAATGTTCCAAGGACAAGCGAATGAAGCAATTCAACAATATAAAGAGTGGTTTACAGATTTAACTGTACAGAGCTTATCATATATGGAGGATTCACAGCAGGTCGCAATGGCGGTAATGGATTTGAAGGGGCTTAAAATAATGGTAAATGATAGCGTAATAAAGCATGATTTTACCTTTACTCCAGCTACATCAATTTTTATAGAGTGTGAGACACTTGAAGAAATCATAAATCTGACAGCCCAAGTATTAGAGGGTGGGAAAGCCTTGATGCCACTTGGTCATTATGGCTTTTCTGAGCAATTTGCATGGATCGAAGACCGTTTTGGTGTATCATGGCAATTTACGTATAACTTGAAATAAGGGGGAGTATATATGAATAAGTGGATGGAACGTGCGATTGAATTGGCTTTAGAAAATGTAGCACAGGGTGGTCAACCTTTTGGCGCTGTGTTAGTAAAGGACGATAAAATTATTGGCGAAGGTGTTAATGAGCTACATATTCGTCCAGATAGTACAGGGCATGCTGAGTTACTTGCTATGCGCCGTGCGCAGCAAAAATTGAATTCTACAGATTTACGTGGTGCTGTGATGTATGCAAGTGGTGCACCTTGTCCAATGTGTTTTGGCGCAATGGCAATGGCTAATATGGACAAGGCTTATTATGCAAATTCACTAGCTGAAGCATTAGCAGTTGGCCTAACCCGTTCGAGTGAAGTATATGCAGACTTGCAGAAGGCTGATTCGGAACGAGCTTTTCAAATGATTCATATGCCCGTGGAGAATGAAGCGATAAGCCCGATGCACGTGTGGTATAAAAAAGGGGAATAAAGTATGGTAGTAACTTTAGTAAAGCACAATTTAAAATATGCAGAGGCAATACATGCATTATCCTCAATGCCACAAGTACGAGATGCACTTGGATTACCTGTTGGTAAAGTGGAAGATACGATAAACTTCATTAAGCGTGAATGTGTGGATGAAGAAGAGGGAAAGACTGTGCCTCGAGTTGTTTTGGATGAGGAAGGGCAAGTTATTGGTGTAACAACGCTCATGTTTATAGATCATCAAAAAAAGAGCTGCCATATTGGTTCGTGGCTTGGTTATGAATTTTGGGGTAAGGGTTATAATTTAGAGGCGAAAATTGCGATTCTAGAAATTGCTTTTTTTGAACTTGGATTAGAACGTGTTTTTGCGGGTGCTAGAGAAGTGAACATCCGCTCGAAAAAGGCGCAAGAAAAGCTACCGTTTATCCGTCTGAATGTGGAAAAAGATTATCCACAGGAGCACGCATGGCTAGAGATAAAAGAAAAGCAACGATGTGTATTGAATGTTTTTGAACGGGAAGATTTTATTCGTTTTCGTACATCTTTAGTGGAAATTACAGGCGAACGCGAACTTTATTTACCCTATCTGCTAGTAGCCGATGGAAATGAAGAAGTTGTTCGTAAGTATATGAATGACGGCGAGTTATACGCGATTTATTGTGGTGAGCATTTAGCAGGTGTTGCATTACTCATTAAGCAATCCGAAGCGTCTATTGAATTGAAAAATATTGCTGTTGTGCCAGAATTCAAAGGTAGAGGCATTGGCAAGATAGTACTACAAATGATTAGTGACAATTGCAAAGCAAAAGGTTATACACAAGTCATTGTAGGTACAGCGAATTCCAGTATAGATAATATCGCGTTTTATCAAAAGGCAGGTTTTCGAATGGAGAGGATAGAGAAAGACTTTTTCAGTAGTTATAACAAGCCAATATATGAAAATGGTATACGTGCTGTTGATATGGTTATTTTTTCAAAGGCTTTATAAAGGAACGGCAAAAAGGTATCTCGAACTCATTTGAGATACTTTTTTTGCGTATACAAAAGATAGGATTTAAAATGTGAAGCTATCACAAAGGGAATGTTTGAAGCATTTTGATCATTATTTTCATATGAGGCATTGTGGATAATACATGAATTGGGCTGTGGATAATTGGTGAACGGATCCGGTAAAGAAGTTGTCCACATTGTGGAAAAGTATTTGTGAGAAAGTCCGGGCTGTGATACGAGATTTTATCTGGAAGAATAGCCAGATATTCAATGATAAAAACCCCGTCTAACTTTTGTTAAGCGGGTATTTTTAATCGCCACGTAAGAGCGCCATTAGCTTTTCTTTTGAATGTAAAAAATCATCGAGTGAATAACGGTCGAGTACGGCTAAATATGCTTGTAATGCTTCATAAAGCACACCCTTTAGCTGACATTCCGGTGCAATTTTACATAAGTTATTCTCTTTGTCGAAGCATTCGACAAGATAAAAATCCTCTTCAGTATGGCGCACGATTTCGCCGATTGTAACGGTTTTTGGATCAATGGCAAGTCGAATACCACCACCACGGCCACGTATTGTTTCGATGTAACCGAGCTGCCCAAGTTGATGCGTCACTTTCATTAAATGGTTTTTCGATATATTATAGGCATCTGAAATTTCTTGAATTGTAGATAGTTTACCATTTTCCTGGGCACCTAAATAAATGAGTGTCCGAAGGGAGTAATCTGTGTATAAAGTTAATCTCATAGGAACACCCTACTTTCTGAAGTTCAATACACATTATAGCATTATCCCTTATTTCAAAGGAAGATGAATGCTTTTTTTAAAGATGTATTTAAAATGCATTAATTATGTCTATTTCGTTAAAGATGTATTTTATATATTGCTTTAATAAAATTAAAGGTATATATTGTAAGCATGAGAGGGTGGTTATGCGATATGTTAAAACAAGAAACAGTTCAAATTATTAAAGCAACAGTACCAGTATTAGAAGTTCATGGTGTAGCGATTACGAAGACGTTTTATAAAAATATGTTTCAGAAACATCCAGAGTTATTGAATATTTTTAATCATACGAACCAAGAAAAAGGACGCCAACAAACCGCATTAGCAAACACAGTGTATGCGGCGGCAGTTCATATTGAAAATTTAGGGGCCATTTTACCAGCGGTTAGGCTAATTGCTCATAAACACCGTAGTTTAGGAATTTTACCAGAGCACTATCCGATTGTTGGAGAGAATCTATTACAAGCAATTAAGGAAGTACTTGGCGATGCGGCAACTGATGACATTATTAACGCATGGGCTGAAGCATATGGTGTTATTGCAGATATTTTCATTCAGGTAGAAGAAGATTTATATCAGAAATCTGAAGAAAATGGTGGGTGGCGTTTATTCAAACCATTAAAAGTAGTAAAAAAAGAAGTTGAAAGCGAACTTGTTACATCAATATACTTTGAAAATGAAGATGGTTCACCGCTACCAACCTATCAACCAGGTCAATACATTAGTATTCGAGTTAAAGTACCGAACGAAGAATATTTAATGACACGTCAATATACACTCTCTTACGCAAACGCAGAGGAAGGCTACCGTATTTCTGTGAAGCGTGAGGATGAGCAAACACCAAATGGTAAAGTTTCGAACTTTATTCATGACACATTACAAGTTGGAGATATAGTAGATGTAAGTGTACCGGCAGGTTTATTTGTTCTTGAAGAAACGTCTGCCCCAATCACATTTATTAGTGGTGGTATCGGTGTAACACCACTAAACAGTATGCTACAATCTTTAGCTGATGACGCAACAAATGAAGTGAACTTCATTCAATGTGCACGTAACGAAAAAGTAGTTGCATTTAGTGATGAAATCCAAGAAAAAATAAATGCGCTTCCAAACGCATCCTATACAGCGTTATATTCTGATGAGGACAAACTCATTACCAAGGAATTATTAGCTGAAAAGGTAGCAGACAATGCTGACGTTTATGTATGTGGTCCAGTTGGCTTTATGGAAGCGGTTATTAAAAACTTACATGAAATTGGCGTAGCTGATGAAAAAATTCACTATGAATTCTTTGGTCCAGCTATGCAATTAGCAAAATAATAGTATTAAATTCAGCACTGTTACGAGTAGGTATTCTCGTAGCGGTGCTTTTTTATATGCGGCAATTAACTCTTAGAAAGAAGTGAGAGCTTTCATGTTGACAATATACCTAATGGGGTATAACATAAAGCGCATAAACAAATTCAATTATTCGTTTCGAAAAGGAGGCGTGCACAGTATGGCATACAATGTGAAAACGGCAAATCGAGTGAAGCGAATGGAAGGTCAATTACGTGGGATTTTGCGTATGATGGAAGAAGGTCAAGACTGTAAAGATGTTATTACACAGCTATCTGCCGTGCGTTCAGCTGTCGAACGAACTATTGGTGTTATTGTGAGTGAAAACCTATTGAATTGTGTAACGACTGCTGAAGGAGATTCTGAAAAAGTGAATTCAGCCATTCAGGAAGCGATGGATTTAGTCGTGAAAAGCAGATAAAAAATTATACCCTTAACAGTATGAATGAGGAGGAAGTTTGTTTGGAAACATGGATTATTATAGCAGCTCTTGTAGCATTTTTAGTATGGCGTATGAAACCAACAAAAGGTGTACATTCAATTTCGGCAGCACAACTGAAAAATATGTTGAATGATAAGGATAAAGTATTCATCGATGTGCGTACACCTGCTGAGTACAAAGGTCGTAATATTCCGCAATTCAAAAATATCCCACTTGGAGCTAGTTTCGACAAATTACCGAAAGAGAAAGAAATCGTCGTGATTTGTCAAAGTGGTATGCGCAGTAGTCAGGCGTGTAAGCAATTGAAAAAACAAGGATTTGAGCGTGTAACAAATGTCCGTGGCGGCATGAGCGCTTACTAGGGGGAGAACAATATGAAAGAAATTTCAGCAAAAGAAGTGCAGACGGTTTTGGAGCAAGGGCGATCTTTAAATTTAATTGATGTACGTGAAGTAGATGAAGTAGAAGCTGGTCATATTCCAGGTATTTTCCACATCCCACTTGGTTTACTTGAATTTCGAATGAATGAATTAAATAAAAATGAAACGTATATTATAGTTTGTCGTTCGGGTGCGCGAAGTGGTCGTGCTACTCACTTTTTAGAAAGCCGAGGCTTTGATGTGACCAATATGGTTGGTGGTATGCTCGCTTGGGAAGGCGAAGTACAGTAAAAAATGGACTCAAGAGGCCTCGCTATATTTTTTTAGCAAAAATAATACCCTTATAGGTATAAGGAGGAAGTTATGAGTATTAAAGCAGATTTTCAGCTAGATGCAAAGGGGCTTGCCTGTCCTATGCCCATCGTGAAGACGAAGAAGGCAATGGCTGAATTAGTAGATGGTCAAGTTTTAGAAGTGGCTGCAACAGATAAAGGCTCAAAAGCGGATATTGCAGCTTGGGCTGAAACAGTTGGTCATCAATATATTGGGACAACTGAGGAGGATGCTGTGTTAAAGCATTATATTCGTAAATGTGCAGATGACACAGTAGTCGAAAAAACATTTGAGCAGACAATCGATCTAGGTGAAATCGTTGGTAGAGATGGACTTATTCTTGATGTGCGAGAGGAAGCAGAGTTTGCTTTTGGTCATATTGAGGGTGCGAAATCAATACCAATGGGTGAACTACCTACTCGAATGGCTGAACTCGATAAGGCGCAAGAAATTTATGTGATTTGTCGCACGGGTAAGCGCAGTGATTTAGCGGCGCAAAAGCTTGCGGCAAATGGATTTACTAAGGTCTTCAACATCCTACCGGGTATGACAGCTTGGACGGACGAACTAAAAAAATCAATTTAATTGGAGGAATTTATTATGTCAAACAAAGTAGCAATTATTGCAAGTAACGGTGGTCTTTTTGATGCGTATAAAGTGTTCAATATCGCAACAGCAGCGGCGGCTTCTGAGAAGGAAGTAACAATCTTCTTTACATTTGAAGGGTTAAATTTAATTCATAAGCAAGGTATGCATGCATTACCAATGCCTGCTGGAAAAGAGCATTTTGCTGAAGGTTTTGCGAAAGCCAATGTACCTACGATTCCACAATTAGTAGAAATGGCGCAAGAGTTAGGTGTGAAATTTATCGGTTGCCAAATGACTATGGACGTAATGGGCTTAACAACAGATGATTTCGTTGATGGTATTGAAGTAGGTGGAGCAGTAACATTCTTAGAGTTTGCTAAAGATGCAGCACCATCATTAGCATTCTAATTATTAAACAATAGACAGATAAGCGGAGAGGCATGTCCTTTCCGCTAAAAAAATCAATAAAATAATACCTATGGGGGTAAGATAATGTCGGTTCAACAATGGAGCGCTGCGGATGTAGCGAAAAAAGTAATTAATAATGATGATCTATTTATTTTAGATGTACGTAATAACGATGCATTTGAAGATTGGAAAATTGAGGGGCATAAGTTTGAATACCTCAATATTCCGTACTTCGAGTTACTTGATGGTGTAGAAGAAATCTTACCGAAAATCCCAACAGATAAAGATGTGTTAGTCGTTTGTGCAAAGGAAGGGTCATCTCTGATGGTTGCAGAAATGCTAGCGGATGCTGGTCGCCCTGTTGGATATTTAGCGGGTGGTATGAAAACGTGGAGCGAATACTTAGAGCCGATTAAAGTCGGTGATTTAACAGGTGGGGGTGAGCTTTACCAATTCGTTCGCTTAGGAAAAGGTTGTCTTTCTTATATGGTGATTTCTGAGGGCGAGGCGGCAATCATTGATGCAGTGCGATTTACAGAAATATTCACGAAGTTTGCAGAAGAAAAAAATGTGGAAATCAAACATGTATTTGATACACATTTACATGCTGACCATATTTCAGGTGGACGTCATATCGCAGCTGAAACAGGTGCCATTTATTACTTACCACCAAAGGATGCGGAAGAAGTTGTATTTGATTACACTTCATTAGTAGATGGTACAGCGGTTCAAATTGGTGCATCGAAAATCGACGTAGGTGCGCTTTATTCACCTGGTCACACTATTGGTTCAACTTCATTCGTTGTAGACAGCAAATACTTATTAACTGGGGACATTTTATTTATCGATTCAATTGGGCGTCCTGATTTAGCGGGGCTTGCTGAAGATTGGGTTGGTGATTTACGTGAAACACTTTACGAACGTTACCGTGAATTGTCGGAGGATTTAATTGTACTACCAGCCCACTTTATGATTATTGATGAGTTAAATGAAGATGGTACGGTCGCAAAACGTCTGGGTGAATTATTTGCTGAGAATCATGGTTTAAACATTGAGGATGAAGCAAAATTCCGTAGTATCGTAACGCATAACTTACCACCACAACCTAATGCATATCAAGAAATTCGTCAAGTGAACATGGGTAAAATTACACCAGCACAAGAAGAACAAACAGAAATGGAAATCGGTCCAAACCGATGTGCCGTAAGATAAAAGCAAAAAAAGCCCGTTAATATCCGAAATGCAAGTGCGATAGAGGGAAAATAGAAATGCTGAAATGTAATGAATACGCATGTATGTTAGTCGCATGCAAGTATCGAGATACGAAGGAGCTCATCCTTGGTAAGTTCGCAAAAAAATCAAAAAGGACCGGTAAATTGCTTACAACGTATACCGTTCTAAAGGAGATCAACATGAATTCAAACTTACAATTAGATGCAAAGGGATTATCTTGTCCGATGCCAATCGTTAAAACAAAAAAGGCAATGGATACATTAGCTTCAGGCGAAATTTTAGAAGTACACGTAACAGATAAAGGTTCTTTAGCAGACATCCCAGCCTGGGCAAAAGCAGGTGGGCACACGATTTCAGATCAATCTGAAGATGCTAGTGTTCTTATATTCTTTATTCAAAAAGCGTAATTCAGTAGGTGAGTGTTCAAGTTTGGACATTCGCCTTTTCAATATAGAAAGAAGGGAAAAATAATGGATATAACATGGATCACTACGATATTTTTAATAGGATTTGTAGGCTCATATGTATCGGGGATGCTAGGGATTGGCGGGGCAGTTATTAAGTATCCAATGTTATTATATATTCCACCGTTATTTGGTTTTACTGCTTTTACGGCACATGAGGTATCGGGTATTAGTGCAGTAGAAGTATTTTTCGCCTCCATTGCAGGTGTTTGGGCATATCGAAAAGATGGCTATTTGAATAAATCACTTATTATCTATATGGGTAGTGCTATTTTAGCTGGTAGCTTTGTCGGAAGTTTTGGTTCGCAGTTTTTATCAGAGAATGGCGTAAATGTTGTCTACGGTATTTTAGCCTTATTTGCAGCAATAATGATGTTTATTCCGAAAAAGCAAATCGATGATAAGCCAATGGATGAAGTAACATTTAATAAGGCATTAGCGGCAGGTTTGGCGCTAATTGTTGGCGTTGGTTCAGGTGTTGTTGGGGCTGCGGGTGGCTTCTTGTTGGTACCAATTATGCTCGTGGTTTTAGGTATTCCTACGCGTATGACAATTGCGACTAGTCTCGCGATTACCTTTATTTCATCTATCGGTGGTACAATCGGGAAACTTATGACAGGGCAAGTCGATTATTACCCAGCGGCAATTATGATTGTAGCAAGTTTAATTGCAGCCCCACTTGGCGCGAAAGCCGGGAAAAAAATGAATACAAAAGTATTGCAAGGAATATTAGCGGTGCTGATTTTAGTAACTGCCATTAAAATTTGGTTCGATATATTGTAGGAGGTTTTAAGAATGAAAATTGAGATCTTCGCGGATTTCACATGTCCGTATTGTTATATTGGGAAACGTGAATTAGAACATGCAATTGACACATCAGGTTATACAGGTCAGGTGGAAATTGAGTATAAAACATATCAAATTGGCCCAGAGACACCAAAGGAAAATGCTCCTTCTTTGTATCAAGGGATGGCAGCTAAATTTGATTCTTCTATAGAGGATGTAAAAGAAATGACAAAAGGCATTGCGATGCGTGCAACTGAAGTAGGACTTCATTACAATTTTGAAGATATGAAAACGGCGCATACTGAAAAAGCTCACCGTCTTGCGAAATGGACAAAGCAGTTTGGCGTAGAGGCGGACTATACAGAAGCCTTGATGAATGGTTATTTCACAGCTGGAAAAGACTTAAATGATGATGTTATGTTACTTGAGGTAATCGCTGAATTAGGTTTAAATGTAGAATCTGCAAAGGTAGTCCTCGCTTCTAGTGACTTTATAGAAGACTTAGATGAGGATCGCTATGATGCGCAACAGATTGGCATACAAAGTGTCCCATTTTTTGTTTTTGAAAATCGCTATGGCATTAAAGGGGCGGAGCCAAATGAAGTATTTGTCCGTACATTACATCAAGCAGCTGAAATTGCGGGCATTAAACCAGCTCTGAAGATAATTGGTAATGGAGAAGCTGTGTGTGCTGATAGTGAGTGTAAATTATAAGAGAATAAGAAAAGTCGAGTGCGTGATGTTGTGCTCGACTTTTTTTATTGACATGAAAATCTAAATGCATCAAGGAGTATTAAGTCTGATTTCTTGTGTTATAGCACAAAAATAATTTCAATAAATATCCATTTATATCGTCTTTTTGGTTCTAAAATTGTGAAGTGTGAGAAAAATCACATCGAAAAGAAACGCTATATTGATAAAATGAGAACAAGGATATATAGGGGGGATTAAATATGAAAGCAATAGTAACAGGTGTAGCAGGAACGATATTATTGGCTGGCGCGCTTTTCGTTGGTGCGGTAATCAGCGACAACATTTTAGGGGATGCAAAAGGTGAAATGCAGGAAACAGCTGTACAAACACAAACACCGGCGAACACAGCAACTCAAACATTAGCATATGCACCTCCAAGCATTGAGGAAGTGCCAGATGGACCAATGAAGGAATCGATTTTATATGGCTATGAGCTTGTGAATAACACACATGTAGCGGCAGACGAATACGTGGGAAACCAGTTATCGTGTACAAGTTGTCATGCAGGAGCAGGGTATGATGAGCAAGCTTCTTCATTAGTTGGGGTTATGGCAAATTATCCACAATATATTGGACGTTCAGGTGGCGTCGTGACGATTGAGGAGCGTATTAATGGCTGTATGGTGCGCAGTATGAACGGTAAAAAATTTGAAATGAACAGTGATGAGCTAGAGGCAATGGTTGCGTACTTCGCTTATATTTCAGAAGGAGTGCCAATTGGTGCTAAACGTGAATGGGCAGGTACAAGTAATATGGAAAATGTTCCTGTGCCAGATGTAGCAAATGGCCAAGAATTGTATGGACAATCTTGTATTGCTTGTCACGGAGCTGATGGCTCAGGTACTGGCGCCAATACGGGTCCAGCGTTATGGGGTGAAAACTCATTCAATGATGGTGCAGGGATGATTCGTATGTCGAAAATGGCTGGTTACATCCAAAATAATATGCCAATTGGGGCTGGTGGTACATTAACAGACCAGGATGCCTCTGATTTAGCAGCATATATTTTATCGCAAGATCGTCCAGAATGGGCAAACCATGATAAAGACTGGCCAAAAGGTGGTCGTCCAAATGATGTTATGGATAAAGAAAAGCGTGAGCAAGTGAAAAATGGCACGATTGATTGGGAACAAGTGCTTTCAACAAATTAAAAAAGAGGGATGCGGCAATTTTGCTGCATCCCTTTCGTATTATCTGTAACTAAGAATAGTGTACTAGCAGTAATACTCATCATTTTGAATTTTTATCCGGGTGAAATAATAGATAGCTATCTGGTATGACATTACATAATTTTTTTTGCGATGATTCCTTTGCTTGCATCATACGTCTATTTAAGTGAGGAGGTAGATTATGGACCAACATCAGCTGTATCAGCAGTATCAACCTGCTATTTATCAATACATATTTTTTCTTGTACAAAATAAGGAACTCGCCGAAGATTTAACACAAGAAACTTTTTATAAGTGTTTTAAAAATATAGAAACATTTCGCCAAGATGCTGAGATCAACACATGGCTCCATCGGATTGCAAGAAATTTGGCATATGATTATTTTAGGCGTAAAAAACTTATTCAATTTATACCGTTTGCGAAAGTATATGAAGGAATGACAGAAGACTTGCCCGCACAGTGGGTCGAACATAATGAACAGATGAAAGAATTATTTAATGCAATGGCAAAGTTGAAATTTGCGTATAGGGAAGTACTTATCTTACGTAAAATTAAGGGTTTATCAGTAAAAGAAACAAGCGAACTTCTCGGTTACTCCGAGACAAAGGTGAAAAACAATACAGCGCGGGCAATTGAGGCTTTACGAAAGAATTGGAAAGGAGGCGACTTGCATGAAAAGTGAATTTGATAAGTTGTTTGAGGAGATGGGAACCTGGCAGCTAAATCAGTTAGAAAAAGAGCATGGGTGTAAGAAAGTGAAAGGGCGTATAAAGAAAAGCAATCGTTGGGAAAGAATCATGTACCCGCTAGTATTAGTAACGGCAACAGCACTTATTTTTATCATGCTTTTTTTCATCATAATGCCTAAGTCGCCTTCGATGGAGAGTATAGGGCATGCTGAGTTACAAAAAGATGTAAAAGTAGAGAAAATCTATGCACAGTCAAATGAAAAAGTAGATACGTTTAAGGCGTATAGCACATGGCAATTGGTGTGGACAGGTAGTTCAACAGACGCTGAAATGATGGCAAGTGCAACCGGATTTATTCATGCAATAGAGTATTTGCCATTGTCAAAAGAAAAAAACGTAGAGTGGGCTATCGATGCAGTTTTTGTCTTGAGTAATGGCACTGAACAACCATGGAAATTTGGCTACTCAGATATGGGTTTTATAGCAATGGATATGAAAACGGGTTTGCGTTATGTAGACGAAGGGAAAGGTATTTTAACTTTTTTATTGTTTTTACCGACCGGCCCACAAAATTCTTGGCGTGGTTATATACGTGTCATCGGTTTACTCCTTTTATTAAACAATGTTTGGTTAGCGAGAGTAGTATGTCGTTTTAGTAAGGAGGAATTGAAAGATATTAATGAGAAGAAAAAAATAACGAAAGGTCGTTTGCGATATAAAATTACGGCTATTAATATCGTAAAGTTAATCATACTAATCTTGTTATTAGTTGTTTTAATTTATAACGGTATGCCTAGAATTATTTTTATACCAGTAGTGCTTTTACTATTTGTTGTTATCATATACATGAATGGGTATGAGCGAAAAGTAGAAGGAGATACACGTAACGAAAAAATGAAGAAAGTAGATAGATGGGCAACAGTGTTTTTACTTATGGGCGCGTTATTAATGGCTCTAGGATTTTAATACAAATGTATAGGGCTCATAAAAGATAATATGAATGTGAATTTGGTATACTTGCAATATTAGGAAGAGACAACGGGGGTGACGCTGTTGATTTATATAAAATTTCTCATTCAACTATTAATCGTTTCAGGTTTTATTTATTTTGTCAGTGGCCGATTAATTGGTTCGAACATTAACTTTGTACGTCGTGTGCTATCGGTTATCATTAGTGTGATTCTTACATCTTTCGTCTATTGGTATTCGTATTTACGACATACGAATTTTCTATCAGGAACAATGATGGACATGGTAACAGAAGTCAGCACGCTCATATGGGTAGGGAGTATGCTCCTTATTTCCATGTTGTTGTATTTAGTGTTTGAGTTATTTGATCCGATAGGTATTTCGGGCGGAGAACGTCGCAACGGCCAAAAATCATTATTACTCCGTATGCGTAGTTATTGGCGCCAGCAAAAGCGACTACGTCAGGTATTGAGAATTGCCGTTACAAATGGCGTTGTACAAACGATTAAATATGCTCGTCAACGTGAAAATGAGAAGGAGCTAGCCATTGCTTTACGTACTACGCTAGAGCAATGTGGTGGAATATTTATCAAATTCGGACAGGTGTTATCGACACGTAAAGAACTATTTTCTCCGGTGTTTATCGAAGAATTAGAGCGCCTGCAACAAAGTGTAAAGCCTTTACCAAGTGACCAGGTTACAAACATTTTGGAACATTCACTACCCAAAGATATAAATGATATATTTGCTACATTCCAGATGGAACCCCTTGCAGCAGCTTCAATCGGACAAGTACATAAAGCACGACTGAAAAATTATGATGAAGTCGTTGTGAAGTTACTGCGTCCCGAAGTGAAGGGAATTATGCGTGATGATTTAGATATATTAGAGGAATTTGCGAACTGGTTTACGAGCAAATCGACATGGGCAGAATCTTTAGGATTTCGAGAACTTGCAGGAGGATTTGCGGACGGGCTACGAGAGGAAATTCATTTAGATATTGAAGTGCGTAATACAGTACAGGTGACAAATGCAATGGCAAAAAGTGATTACAAGGTTCGTATTCCGAAGATTTACACTCAGTATTGTGATGAAGATATTATCGTGATGGAATATGTGCACGGGAAAAGTGTGGCGGAAGGAACATCGGAATTTAGACGATTACAGGTAGACCCAAGAGACTTTGCGAGAACCGTGCTATATTCATTTTTCGAACAAATGCTATTTTCTGGGATATTCCATGCTGACCCACATCCAGGCAACATTTTTATCGATGGGCGAGACGGTACGCCAATCCTTCTTGATTTCGGTGCGGTAGGCCGTTTAGGTGCAACGCAGCAAGAGGGATTGAAACTGTTTTTAATGGGTATCCATCAAAATGATTCAGGTATCTTATATGATGGTTTAATGCTACTAGTTGAAAATACCGATCTTGCAGAACGTGCCAAAATAGAACAGGCAATAGATCAAATACTGCTGAAAATTTCGTATGTGGAGAGAATTCCGACCGAAGAATTGATATATTCGTTATTTACTGTTGTCCGTGATTTTGGGCTTGCATTCTATCCAGCTGTTGGGTTAGCGTTACGATCGCTCGTTACTTTGGATGGAACATTACGGGTAATCGATGCGAAGTTTGATATTTTTACTGAAGCGAAAGAATTTTCTTCGTCGTACTTGCGTGCATCCTTTTTAAGGCCGTTTAAGGAACCGAGGGAGACTAAGGAACGCTTGCAAGAAGAGTTGTCGATGATAATACCAACCTTAAGAAAAATGCCAAGACGTGTTGATCAGCTAATTCAGCGAGTGGAAAGCGGGAAAATAATCTTACATCATGATATTTTTTCAGACGAGCATAATTCACGCTTTATTACTCAATTGTTTGCGCGGTTTGTCTTATTACTCGTTGGTATAACTTTCGGTATTATATCAGTCGCACTTTTAGCGATTTCTCAATTCATTCAAGATGTATATGCAGTGTACTTGAATACAGCGGCCTATTTAGGATTGTTCTTATGTGCAATTCTATTAGTGAGACTATCGATTCAAGCCATACGCTCAATGAAACAATAGGTAAGGGATTCTTTCCCTTGCCTTCTTTTTATTTCGGCATAAATAAAATCCGTATATTACATAAACATTACAAATTATAGGAATAAATCAGTTTTGTTGTAGATATAACTGGTTATTTGTAGGATATTGCGCACTTAATAGAGAATAAATGCGCGTTTTCGATAATATTACAGAAATATTTCAAGTTTTACTAAACTATTAAAAATGTGCAATTTGGTATAAAAGTTATGGAGCAAATGCTAAACTAACTATTGGCTAATATAAAATATAGGAAAATAACAATATAAAACTATCGTTCAAGTGATTACATACAGGAATACGAAGAGCGAAATTAATGTTTGAAGGGGTATGAGTATTCGTGGGTAAGCGTAACAAATGGCGTAAGTCGATGGTGTTAGCACTAGCTTTAGCAGGCGGCTTATTATTTAATACAGTTCAACCGATCCAAGTACAAGCAGAAGAAACGTCTCAACAAATGATTGAGAAGAAAGCACAAATAGATGCAGAAGTAAAAAATTTAGAAGCGGAGTTAACGCAGCTTCAAAAAGATATGGATGCGAAGGTTAAAGTGTTCAATCAAGTACAAGCAGATATTCAAGAAGTAGATGCAAGTATTGTTGAAACAGAAAAACGCATTGAGCAACGCACAGCAATTTTAAGTGATCGTATGGCTGCATACCAAGCACAAGATAATACAATGGGTGTTTACTTAAGTGTAGTACTTGAAGCAAAAAGCTTTGCGGATTTAATGGACCGTGTCGTAGCGGTAAAAACATTAATGGACGCTGACCAAGAATTAGTAGATCAGCAAGAAGCAGATCAAGCAAATTTAAAGGTACAAAAAGCTACATTAGACGAAAAACAACAAGAATTACAAAAGCAATTCCAAGAGCTTCAACAAGCTGAAAGTGAAATGGAAGTGAAAAAAGCTGAGAATGAAGCAAAATCACTTGCATTACAAGCGCAAATTGCATCGAAGCAAGAAGAAGAACGCTTAGAAGCAGCGCGTAAAGCAGCTGAAGAGGAAGCGGCTCGACTTCGTGCACTTCAAACAGCTACACCAGTCGTGCAAACAACGAAAAACGGTAAACCACAAACAATCGTTGTTGGTTCAGGTACAGGTACTGCTTCTTCAGGTGATGCTATTTCAACAGCGAAGCAATTTTTAGGTCGTTCTTATGTATGGGGCGGTAACAATCCAACAACTGGATTTGACTGCTCGGGTCTTGTGCAGTGGGCTTACAAACAAGCAGGGGTATCATTACCTCGTACAGCATCACAGCAATATTTAGCAACGCAACGTATTTCAGCAAGTGAAGCACGTGTTGGTGACTTAGTATTCTTCAGCTATGGCTCAGGTGTAGCACATGTAGGGATTTACTTAGGTAACAACACGATGATTGACGCGCAAAATAAAGGTGTCGTTATTGAATCACTAGATTGGTGGAACAAATATTTAGTAGGCTTCGGTCGTATTTAATAAACTATTAGTAACTTCACAGTCTATATAAAAAGGTCATCTTTGTAGTTCACTCCTACAAAGATGACCTTTTTGATTTTATTCAGTCGGCGTTCAAATACTAACTGAATGAAGCTAATACCCCCGAACGCAACTTCGCTTTCGCGTAATAGATAATGCTAAATCTTGAAGTTTAATTTAATAATGCCAGTTTCTTTTAAAGCAAAATACAAAATGATGATAAATGGACCAATCAGTAAACCGACGATTCCAAACAACTGTAATCCAACGAACATTGCAATTAGGGTAGGTAAAGGGGATAAGCCAATATGGGCACCCATGACCTTTGGTTCGACTGTTCGACGAATAATGAGTAGAATAGTAGCTAAGATAAATAATTTAATAGCTAGCGAAGTATGGCCCATTAATAAATGATAAGTTCCCCAAGGTGCTAAAATGATAATAGAGCCGAGGAAAGGGATGACATCAATAATCCAAATTATAATTGCCATAGTAATCGCATATTTTGGTTGAATGATGAATAGCCCGATAAGTGCAACCGCACCAATGATAAAACTAACGAGCACTTGCGCTTTCATAAAACCGAAAAATGCATCTTTTAAACGGGTTGTGATGATTTTCATCTTGTTTGCGGTCGTTGGTTTTAAATATTTATAGACAATACGTTTTAATTTCGGTAAATCAAGCATAAATAAAAATAGAGCAATCATATAAACGAGAAGACTAATAAAAAGGCTTGGAATTTCTGCAAGGAAGCTCGTAACTTTGTTATAATTAAAGAAGCTTAAAAAGGATTCTTCTACCTTTTTGACAAAATCTGATGTTGTATTTTGAAGTGAAGTTCGTACTTCAGTTGGAAAGTCTTCGGTGAATTGTGAAATGTGTCCCTGCATTTGTAGCCACATGTCTGATAGCTTTGAAATATAGTAAGGTGTTTGTTTAGAAATGGAAATAATTTGCGACATTAACTGTGTAATAGTAAAGTAACACATAACAGAGATAAATACTGCACTTACTAAATAAATGACCGCGACAGCTATTTTACGTGACATTTTCCATTTGCGTTTAAAAAACATAACAATAGGTTCTAATAAAAATGCAGTAATGCCAGCCAGAATAATTGGTACCGAAACAGGTATAATGAAATACCCTGCAATAATTAGACCGATTATAACAAGAGTTCGGAAAATCGTTTTTCTTGCAATTGTTCGATTCAAAAGCTCACCTGCTTATAAAAAAGTTTAATAATAAAGTATATATTAAGTGTAACATAAATTTTTCATGAAATTATGGCGTTCTGAAAGAATTAAAGGTAGGGATGGATAATGGAAAAAGAAATTTTGCAACTTTTTAGCAAATTGACAGAGCATGACCGTGATATTCAATTTGAATCGTTTGAAGAGTTAATGAAAATTGTGAAGGAACCTGTAGATTGGACATATTCAGTCTGGGAGCAACTTATTAAAGCACTTACATATAAAAATGCGCACTCACGCGCACAATCAGCACAGTTTTTATGTGCTTTAGCGGCAAAAAGTGATCCTGAGGAACGTGTATTAGAAGATTTTATGAAAATTTGGGCTGTAACCTATGATGAAAAAACGGTGACAGCAAGGCATAGTTTGCAGTCTATTTGGCGTATTGGATTAGCTGGACAGGTGCAAAGGGATTTAGTTGTTTCGCATTTAGCGAAGCGATTCCATACATGTGTCGGTGAAAAACATCCAACGCTTATTCGCTATGATATTATAGTATCCTTCAAAAATTTGTTTGATGCAACAGGCGATATAAAGCTATTGAGTATTGCACAAGATTTAATCCAAAAAGAGCAAGATATTCAATACCAAAAGAAGTACAAGACAGCCCTTCGTTAAATGTCGAGGACGGCTGTTTTTCTATAGGAGGAGAAAATATTTATCTTGATTCAGTAGAAGGCTCCCACGGCTATAGGTGGTGAGAAAAATGCGGAATTAGCTTTTTTTCAGTGAGTATACAAACGTCGACTGGACGAAGCTAAAGCCTTATTGATGCAAATAGGCCAAGGGGAATTTGATTGATATATAATATGGTAGATTTGATGAATGAGATACAAAATATACGTAGTTGTAAGTGTTTTTATAAGTAACGAACATTGAGTTTTGTCGATAGCGATTTATTGAGTACATAATGCGGGATTTTCTGTGTTTAGCAACAGATAACTGGTTGCTATAGTGAGAGTGTTTACTTGTTTTCTTAATCTTTCAACTACTATTAGGTATGGATTTATGATAAACTGCTTAACAAGTGAATAATTCTTGCAGAATAAAGGGGCTAGCTATTAGCATAATCGGGAATTCGGTGTAAGGCCGAAGCTGTTTCCGCAACTGTAAGTGCAGATGAAGTAAGAGAAATGCCACTGTCGAAAGAAGAAAAATGCTTCTACTAGATGGGAAGGCGCTTATGATTTTGCTACAAAATTATTGTAGTAAGCTGCACAAGCCAGGAGACCGACCTTTATTTGAGCGTATAAGCACTCTTCGGGAGATAGGAGGATATACGGCAAATACATATTGAGCGTTATATGGCGTGATCAATTATGCTATTTTCGTCGTTCCTTTTCGAAGAGGAGCGCTTTTTTTATGGCTTTTTTATTGGTATATGGCATTCTCGTCGCACTCCAAACATTTGATGCACAAATGAGCTTATCGAAATGTATAGAGTCTTATAGCAGCAAGAATATCTTCATAGTAGAAAGAGGGGACCTAGATTTGAAAAAAGATGCACGCTATTCTTGTTATCCATTCATGCGTGAAAAAGTAGCGACTGTCGACTTTGAAATTCGTACAGACTGCTTAACGACGCATGCTGGTGTGGCACTTGTAGCAGTAAAAAAGGAAGCAGTCGAAGTAGTAAAAGAAGATCTGCTTGAAATTTTACCTATGGCTTATCATGTCAATGGTTCGGTACGTGGAAAATTAGCAGTTACTGACGAGGATTTAGCTTGGTTAAGTAGTCGTTATGATTTCTATGTGAGTCATGTAAAAGAAGAGATCCAAAACTTTGTGTTACCGCAGGGTACGGAAGCGGCAGCAGCATTGCACTTATGTCGTAGCGAGGCCAAAAAATCTTATCGTGCGCTCCATAAAGTTTCCGAGGAACGAGAAGTACCAGAAATTCTGTTTGATTATTTAGGTCTACTGGCAAATGTATTTTTTGTTATGGCTGTATACATGAATCAACAAGCAGGCCTTGCAGAAATTCCGTTTATAAGTAAGTCTTACCCAATGAAAAAGAAGAAGGAGAATGTCTAAATTGAAAAAAATATTTAATTTCAAATGGCTTTCAGTATTAATGCTTGCACTTTTACTTGTAGGCTGTGGTACAGCAGATGAAAAAACAAAAGAGGATTCACAAGGTGCACAAAGTGATGAGTCAGGCTATAAAGTGAAGGATGATCGTGGGGTAGAAGTAGCGTTTGATGCAGTACCAAAAACAGTTGTTTCATTACAACCTAGTAACACAGAGATTTTATTTGCATTAGGTGTTGGCGATAAAATCGTTGGTGCAACTGATTATGATACGTACCCAGCAGAAGCGTTGGAAATCGAACGTGTTTCAGATTCGATGGTATTTAACAGTGAACGTATTTTAGAATTGAACCCAGATGTAGTTATTGCCTATACAATTGGTGAAAAAGATGCACTGAAGGTACTTGAAGATGCTGGCGTAAAAGTATTCGTCATTCAATCAGCAACATCTTTTGAAGACGTTTATGGCGACATCGAGCAGCTTGCAACAGTAATGGGTGTTGAAGATAAAGGTGAGCAGTTAAATAAAGAAATTAAAGCGAAAATTGCTGATGTACAAGAAAAAGTAAAAGAAGTAGAAACACCAAAAAATGCATACTATGAAGTTAGTCCATCACCTAGCATTTATACGGTTGGAGGAGATACGTTCCAACAAGAGATTTTAGATGCTGCTAATGTAATCAATGTATTTAGCGATTTACCAGGATGGCCACAAGTTTCTGAAGAAAATATCATTGCGAAGAACCCTGAAGTTATATTAGTACCTAGCATGGGTGATAAAGGTGTAGTAGAAGAAGTCTTAGGTCGTAATGGCTGGAACACAATACAAGCTGTCCAAAATAAACAAGTATTTTCATTAGATCAAGATACATTATCTCGTCCAGGTCCACGTATTGGTGAAGCAGTTGAGCTAGTAGCTAAAGCTGTCTACCCTGAATTATTTCAATAATTAAATGTTGTAGGAAGTCGTCTCAATTACTGAGGCGACTTTTTTACTGCGCATTTGATTGTGAAAAGCATAATCCTCGCGAAGAGCTTGCCTAGTGTGAAAATTGGTATTCTATCTTTGTATTCTATAAAATGGAAGTTAGGTGGTTGCTAAAACAAGGGAGGCGTAATGGATGAGACAATTTGACATGCAGGTTATTCCGTTTGAGGCAGTCTATAATTTCCGTGATATGGGTGGATACAAGACAAAGGATGGTCGTTTTGTAAAGGATGGCTTGTTTTACCGCTCGGCAGCTCTTGGTAAGATGACAACGGCAGATAAAGAGCAATTTGAAACGTTAGGGATTAAAACAATTTTTGATTACCGGGACGACCATGAAGCCCAAAGTAATCCGAATCCAATATTTTTGAACACGAAGTATATTCAAATTCCGGCAAAGGGCAACCATGCTTTTGAAATGCCGACAAATGCTGAAAAAACAATGGGTCGCCAGAATTTTTACAAAGTCATTAATCCAGATATGTTCCGAGATTTTTATGCGCAAATGCCGTTTAATAATGCTTCGTTTAAAGCACTTATGGCGACGATTCAACAACCTGAAAACTTAGGCCTTGTCCATCATTGTGCAGTAGGGAAAGACCGTACAGGCATAGGTGGTGCATTGATTTTATTGGCGCTTGATGTACCTGAGGAGACAATCATGCAGGATTATTTAGATACGAATATTCACCTCCGTCCAATGGTAGAGCGTATGACACAAGCTATTCAACATGATTTTAATGATAAAGAATTACAACAATTTCATGCATTAATGTCTGCCAGAGAAGATTATTTACAGGCAGCTTTTAATGAAATGGATGTACGTTATGGCTCAAAGGCAACATTTTTAGAGCAAGAATTTGCCCTGACAAAAGAGAAACGTGAGCAGTTACAAGCATATTGCTTAAGTTAGTCCTATTCCTTCCCTCAAATATGTGGGAAGGGATATTTTTTTGCGAGAAATATGATAAGATACAGTGTGTTTTCACTCAAAGAAGGAAGAAGTGACGTAAGTTGACTGATGCAGTCATAAAGAAAAAAGGGGACGGACAGTTAAGTTTATTTCACTTAACATGGCCGATCTTCTTAGAAGTTTTTTTATTTATGTTAATGGGACTAGCAGATACGTTCATGCTCAGTGCATTATCAGATGATGCCGTATCGGGTGTCGGCGCAGCCAATCAATATATTCATATTGCAATTTTAATTCTTGAAGTGGTTGGTAATGGTGCTGCGATTGTGGTGTCGCAGTATTTAGGCTCAAGGCGTTATTTTGAGGCGGCGCGGATTTCCGCATTGGCTGTCACAATGAATTTAGCAGTTGGGTTGATTATGAGCATGGTGTTCTTCTTTGGTTCAAGTCATGTAATGACGATGATGAATTTAAAAGGTGAAGTGCTTGTACATGCGCAAAGCTATTTAGTGATTATCGGTAGTTTCATATTTTTGCAGGCAATCATTAATGCGCTGGCAGCAGTTATTCGTGTACATGGTTGGACGAAGCAGACGATGTACGTGTCACTTGGCATGAACATATTACATGTTGTGTTGAACTATGGTTTGATTTTCGGTAACTTAGGTTTACCAGAGCTAGGTGTACAGGGGGCGGCTATTTCTTCTGTAATTAGTAGAGCACTAGCGGTACTCGTGTTCTTTTGGCTACTATATCAGGTCATGGAAGTGCACTTGAAGCTAGAATATTACTTTACGTATTCAAAGGAATATGTACGGAAAATTTTAAATATTGGCCTACCATCAGCATTTGAACAGGTATTGTATCAGTTTTGCCAAATTGTGTTTTTATATTATGCGACTTATTTAGGTGCAGAAGCGCTAGCTGCAAGACAATATGCGATGAATATTTCAATGTTTACATACCTATTTGCCATGGCGATTGGAATGGGAACAGCGATTATAATTGGACGTTTTGTCGGCGCTGGCAAAAAGGAGGAAGCGTATCAGCAACTTTGGTTGAGTGTACGTGCGGCATTTATCTTTACGATTACAATGGTGATTGTTGTGATGATTTTCAGAAAGCCGTTAATGGGTATGTTTACTGATAATCTAGAGGTTATTAAAATTGGTGCTTCTGTATTGGCACTAAGTATTTTACTCGAAACAGGACGTACTATGAATATCGTTGTCATTAATTCCTTACGAGCGTCTGGAGATGCCAGATTCCCTGTGAAGATAGGGTTTCTATCGATGGTATGCATGAGTTTGCCTCTCGGTTATTTCTTTGTCTTCGTGTTAGACTGGGGATTAATCGGCATTTGGCTAGCTATCTCAGCAGATGAATGGGTGCGTGCAATTATCGTATACTTTAGATGGAAAAGCCGGAAATGGGAGCGATATGCACTCGTTCCTTCAACAGAACAAAAGGAGGCAAAATAGTGGGCGCATTATCCAAAAGAGCTGCAGGGGCGGCATTGATGAACGAAAATATTACGTTATTTGCCTGCCCGATTTGTACATCGAAAATGCAAGTACGTGAACAAGGTAGCCTTGTTTGTACGGCAAATCATTCTTTTGACGTTGCCAAGCAAGGCTACGTGAATATGATGACGCATGCAGCTTCTTCAAAATATAGTAAGGAATTATTCGAATCAAGAAAGGCCATTATAGATAGTGGATTATATGATTTACTAGAGGGGAAAATTGCAGAGAAAATCGCTGGTGTAAAAACTGTATTGGATACAGGTTGCGGTGAAGGATCTCATTTAGCACGCATTATGGCGCAACTTGAAGGAGCTATTGGAGTTGGCATTGATATTGCTAAAGAAGGGATTTTAGCGGCGGCACGTCATTACAATGAGCAAATTTGGTGTGTTGGTGACTTGGCGAAAAGTCCATATGCAGAAGAGAGCTTTGATGCAATTTTGAATATTTTATCGCCAGCGAATTATGAGGAATTTAAGCGACTATTAACACCAGATGGCTGTGTGGTTAAGGTTGTCCCGCAAAGTGGCTATTTACAAGAGCTTCGCACGCAACTTTATGCGGAATCTGAAAAGGAAACGTATTCTAACGCACAAACAGTTGAACGCTTTAAGGAAAGCTTTGCAGATGTGACAGTGGAGCGTGTCACGTATACTGTGCCACTTGCTGTGGAGCTTTTACCAGCGTTGCTTGAAATGACACCAATGGGCTGGCATAAGACAGAAGGTAAAGAAATAACACTTACAGAAATAACGATTGATTTAGACATTTTGGTGGGTAGAATGTGAGAAGTATTACTGTAATTGCAGTGTAATGGTATTTTCGATTACAATGGTGTTAATCAAAGTATAAGGTAGGAATGCGACAGTGTATAAATTAGCAGCTAACATTGTGAAAGCAATTTTAAAGTTATCTGGTTCAAAAGCTCGTGTATATGAAGAACAAAACTTGCCGAAAGATGGCGGGTTTATTATTGCATGTACACATACCGGCTATGTTGATATTTTAAATTTAGGTATTTCCGTCTATCCGCGTGAAATTCACTTTATGGCAAAAAAACAATTGTTCGATATGAAAAGTCTTGGCTGGTTAATTAATCGTTTGAATGCATTTCCGGTAGACCGGGATAACCCAGGACCAAGTGTTATTAAGATACCTACACAATTGCTGAAGGAAGGGAAAATTGTTGGGATTTTCCCATCTGGTACACGTAACGCAGAAGGAACGGATTTGAAACAAGGGGCCATTACGATTGCGCAACTTTCGAAATCGCAAATCGTTCCAGCTGCTTATGTCGGTGCAAGTTCAGTTGGTGATGTTCTAAAGCGTAACAAAGGGTATTTGATTTACGGCGAACCGTTTTACGTAACAGGTAAAGGGAAAGAAGGTCGTGAAGAATTTACGCATCATTTGGAAGCTGAACTTTTAAGATTAACCGAAGAATTACATCAGCGTATTGCTGATCAAAAGAAGTAAATAATAACACTCAAAATCAATGTGATTTTGAGTGTTTTATATTCGATCTTTTTTCAGTAGGTGTCACAAACGCTTGCTGAATTACGCGAAGGCGAAAATAATCGTAGGAGGAAAAATAATGATTCGTGTACTTTTTGTTTGTTTGGGAAATATTTGTAGATCACCAATGGCAGAAGCGATAATGCGTGATTTAGTGGAACAAGAACATTTAAGTGACAAAATCGAAATAGATTCAGCTGCGACAAGTACCAACCATATTGGGGAACCACCGCACCGTGGCACGCAAGAAAAACTACGAGAATACGGTATATCAACGACAGGGATGAAAGCGCGTCAATTGAAGAAGGACGATTTTGAACAATACGATTATATAGTGGGTATGGATGAAAGCAATATTCGTAACATCAACACGATACTTGGAAATCCTAATTCATTGAAGATTTTTCGCTTCTTAGATTTAACTAATCTTAAAAAAGATGTACCTGACCCATACTATACAGGTGATTTTCAAGAAACTTATGATTTGGTAGTAGAAGGTTGTCAGGCGTTATTGCAAAAAATTAAACAAGAGTACAAGTTATAATTAAAGGTAGCGAACCATTTAACACCCAATAGTTATAAGGAAAAAAGAGGAAGAGGTCATGCGTATGTATTATTCTTCTTTTTTTTTCGTGTTGAAGTAGTGTATAATACTACAGTATTTAAATACCATTTATTGTTGTCTATCAATTATTATAATAAATTAACTTGAAAGAGAGTGGAAAATCATGGGTCGTAAGTGGAACAATATTAAAGAAAAGAAGGCGTCTAAAGACCAAAGCACGAGCCGTATAAATGCAAAATTCGGTCGTGAAATTTATGTAGCAGCTAAATCAGGCGAACCAGATCCAGAATCAAACCGTGCTCTTAAAGTAGTTCTTGAACGTGCAAAAACATATAGCGTACCAAAGCATATCATTGAAAAAGCAATTGAAAAAGCAAAAGGCGGCGGCGATGAAAACTTCGATGAATTACGTTACGAAGGTTTCGGACCAGCAGGCACAATGCTGATCGTAGATGCATTAACTAACAACGTAAACCGTACTGCATCTGATGTACGCGCAGCCTTCGGTAAAAACAATGGCAACATGGGTGTAAGTGGATCAGTTGCGTACATGTTTGATTCAACAGCAGTTATCGGTTTAGAAGGTAAGACTGCCGATGAAGTTCTTGAAATTTTAATGGAAGCTGATGTAGACGCTCGTGACATTCTTGAAGAAGAAGAGACAGTGATCGTTTATGCAGAACCGGATCAATTATTTGCTGCACAAGAAGCACTTAAAGCTGCAGGTGTAGAAGAATTCAAAGTAGCAGAGCTTTCAATGCTTCCACAAACTGAAGTTACTTTAACAGGTGATGACATTGCAAAGTTTGAAAAATTAATTGATGCATTAGAAGATTTAGATGATGTGCAAAATGTCTACCACAATGCTGATTTTGGAGAATGATTTTTAGAAAAGAGGAATTCCAGTAGCTGATACAGGCTACTGGTTTTTTTATTGAAAAAATAGATAAAGTAACTTGTTTTTAAGTGAAGTAAAGAATTTACGAAGGAATTGTGATTTACCCATTGTGTAAATATTCAAACCATACCATAATATACATATTAGTAGAATTTGTGAATTTAGATAAAAAAGGGGTGTTAAACTATGAAATTTTTACGTTCTATACAGGGGAAACTTATAATCATTTCTATGGCATTATTAATCGTGCCAAGTTTAATTATTGGGATAGTAAGTTATGAAAAAGCAAAAACAGGTATGGAAGATATCGGGGAGCAAGTTCTTTTAAATAGTGTAGAATCTGCTATGCAATTAATTGAAGTTACTAATGAAAGTGTTGAGAGAGGCGACATTACTTTAGAAGATGCACAAGAAAGAGTGCGCGAGGCCTTATTGGGTCCAAAGGATAGTGAGGGGAAACGACCTATTAACTACCCTGGTGATTTGGGTGAGTATGGATATTTATACATATTAGACCACGAGGGAACGTTAACAACGCATCCAACACGTGAAGGTGATAATCTATGGGAGGACCAAGACAGTAGTGGTCAATATTTCATTCGTGAAGTAACTGCTAGAGCACTAGAGGGCGGGGGTTACACGGTATATGAATTTGAATTACCGGGACAAACTGTATTAGCAGATAAAATTATTTATTCGAAATTAGATCCGAATTGGGATTGGATTGTCGTATCGGGAACGTACATGCAAGATTTCAATGAAGGGGCCAACTCATTACTATTTTTAATTAGTCTGACATTATTAGGAGCAATTATAATAGGTACGATTATTGTTATTTTAGTATCAAGACATTTGGCATTACCGGTACTTCGTTTATCCAAACGAGTACGTGAAGTCGCAAAAGGTAATTTAACTGTAGAAATCGAAAATCTACAAAGGTCCGATGAAATTGGCCAACTTAATGAAGGCTTTAACGACATGGTCAATCAGTTAAAAACATTAATTACTGATGTAGAGGAAGCAATTGTCGAAATTCAATCGACGTCTTCTAACTTAACGGCTGTTGCCGAGGAAACAAATGCCTATGGTGATGAAATTGTGAAAGCGATTACGGAAGTTTCTAGAGGAGCGACCCAACAGGCATCAGATGCTGAGGATACAAATCTGACGGTCATTGACTTTGCACAACAAATTGTAATTTTGCATGATAAAAATGAATTGATGCTGGAATCTTCTCGAGTGATGAAGCAATCTAATGAAGAAGGTCTTGTAAACTTAGATCTTTTAAAAGAGAAGTCAGAGCAATCATCTGCTCTTATTAATAATGTGCAAACAGTATTTGATAGTTTGATTGTAAAAGTACGAGAAATTGAAGGAATCGTAGGAACTATTAATGAAATTTCAGACCAAACTAATTTGCTAGCGTTAAATGCATCCATTGAAGCAGCGCGTGCAGGTGAACATGGTAAAGGATTTGCCGTCGTGGCTGAGGAAGTGCGAAAACTTGCCGATCAAACATCGGTGGCGACAGATTTAGTACGTACAACATTACGTGGTATCGAAAGTGAAACGAACTTAGTGACTGGCGAGATGCATAAAACACATGCAATTGTCCAAGAACAAAATAATTCTGTAGCAATTACAGAATTATCATTTAAGGAAATCGAATCGGCAGTAAAGAAAATTATTTCTGCGATTGAGGAAATGACTACGGGTGTAGATTATTTAAACAATTCAAAAGATACGATGATGTACTCGATTGAAAGTATTGCTACGATTAGTGAGAAAAATGCAGCTTCATCAGAAGAAGTAACAGCATCTGTTGACGAGCAGCAGCGCGCAATTCAAATGATCAGCGAATCATCGAATGATTTAACAGATGAACTTCACACATTACAAGAATCCATAAAACGCTTTACTATACGGTAAAAACAAGAATAGGGGGTATCGTATGTCAAGTATGTGATACCTCCTTTTATAAAGTCTACGGATCAAAGCTTACACAAAGGAAACTTCGTGTAAGCTTTTTTCGTTTCTTATTGTAAATACTTGGGGGTGAGTGTATGAGGAAAGGAATGTTGGGTGTTGCAGGTGCAATACTAATAGGAGGAATTACCCTGTATCTTTGGTCTGGTACGCTACTTGAAAGAGGAATGCAACCACAAGCAGACGGCACAAATGCTTATGCCATTGTACTCGGGGCGAAGGTGAATGAAAACGGAGAACCGAGCTTGTCTTTACAATATCGCTTAGAGACGGCTGTAGCTTATTTGGAGCAGTATCCACATGTGAAGGTCATTGTATCGGGTGGTCAAGGCAAAGAAGAGCCAGTGAGTGAGGCAGAACTGATGCAAACATATTTACTGGAGGCAGGGATAGCAGCGGATCGTGTTCTACAAGAAAATGCATCGACCTCAACTTTTGAGAATTTATCGTTCTCGAAGAAGTTACTCCCTGAAGGGGAAACGGGTGTGACGATTATTTCGAGTGATTTCCATTTAACACGTGCACAGTATTTAGCGGGGAAGCTGGATTTAGAGGTAGATGTCGTATCGGCTCGAACACCGAAATCAGTTGAAGAAAAGCTGCGGCTACGCGAAAGAGCCGCGTTGTTAAAAACATATGTAGTGGGATATTAAAAATAGATATTGTTTCTTAATATTGGAGATTCGTCATATAATTAGAAATAAAATGTTATTGGGGGTATTGTCATGACAACGTTTAAAGATTATGAATATAAACGTCCGAATGTAGAGGCGTTGAAAGAGCAGCAACTTACGATAATTGAGCAATTCAAAAATGCACAATCTGTAGAAGGACAAAGTGACCTCATTGAAAAATTTAATACATTAAGTAACGACTATGCGACAATGGCAAACTTAGTATTTATTCGTGCGTCAATAGATACGACCGATGAGTTCTATCAAGCAGAGCGCGATTATTTTGACGAGGTAGGTCCAGAGCTTGAAGAAGTTTCAACAGAATACTATAAAGCTTTAGTTACTTCACCTTACCGCACGCAGCTAGAAGAAAAATGGGGGCAGCAACTATTCGATTTAGCGGCGTATCAAATAAAAGCTTTCTCACCAGAAGTAATCGGTTTAATGCAAAAGGAAAATAAACTAGTATCTGAATACAGTAAACTCGTTGCCTCTGCACAAATTGAATTTAATGGTGAAACGTTAACATTGGCACAGCTTGGCCCTTATTCTGAGTCAACTGATCGTGCGATGCGTAAGGCGGCAATGGAAGCGCGTTTCGGTTTCTTCTCAGAGCATGAGTTGGAGTTTGATCGACTATACGATGAACTTGTAAAGGTACGTCATGAAATCGCTGTGAAGTTAGGTTATAAAAACTATGTAGAGCTAGGCTACATACTCATGAACCGTATTGATTATAACGCAGATATGGTGAAAAAATTCCGTGATCAAGTGCGTGATTTAATCGTACCTGTTGCGACGAAATTATATGAACGCCAAGCAAATCGTATCGGTATCTCAGACTTTAAGTTTTACGATGAGAGTTTAAATTTCTTATCTGGTAATGCAACACCAAAGGGCAATCCTGAGTGGATTGTGGCAAACGGTAAAAAAATGTACGAGGAATTATCACCCGAAACAGGTAAATTCTTCGACTTCATGATTGATAATGATTTGATGGATTTAGTGGCAAAGAAAGGGAAAGAAAGTGGCGGTTATTGTACATTTATCGAAAACTATCATGCGCCGTTTATTTTCTCAAACTTCAACGGTACATCAGGTGATATTGATGTGTTAACACATGAAGCTGGACATGCCTTCCAAGTGTATTCTAGCCGTGATATTGGTATTCCTGAATACTTGTGGCCAACATACGAGTCTTGCGAGATTCACTCTATGAGTATGGAATTTTTCACTTGGCCTTGGATGGAACTATTTTTCAAAGAGGATACTGAGAAGTATAAATTCACACATTTGAGTAGTGGTTTATTATTCCTTCCTTATGGGGTAGCGGTTGATGAGTTCCAACATGTCGTGTATGAAAACCCTGACATGGCACCTGCAGAGCGTAAAGCAGCATGGAAAAAAATAGAGGAGAAATATTTGCCACACCGTGACTATGACGGTAATAGTTATTTAGAGGCTGGCGGTATATGGCAGCGTCAGGCACATATTTATGCGAGTCCATTCTATTACATCGACTATACGTTGGCGCAAATTTGTGCGTTCCAATTTTGGAAACGTTCACGTGAAGAATTTGACGCAGCTTGGAAGGATTACGTGCATTTATGTGGACTGGGTGGCTCGCTGTCGTTCACAAAGCTAGTGAAAGAGGCAGGGTTAATCTCTCCGTTTGATGATGGCTGCGTCGAATCGGTTATTGGTGATATCGAAGACTATTTAAATTCAGTGGATGATAGAAAACTGTAAATAATCGAAAGGTTACGGCTCAGTCGTAACCTTTTTTGTCTAAGATATATTAGGAAACTTGCGAAATGGTTAATATATAAGTAGTATTTTCAGTATATGTAGTAAAGGAAGTGAGTAGGTTGACAAGGAAATTATGGTTTCAAGTTGGGATTGGCGTATTAATTATATTATTAGTCATTAAATATTTTATTGAGATTCATTGGATTTTTTCTCCGTTGGTTATTATTTTTAAAGCTGTTTTTGTGCCACTCTTATTAGGTGGTGTTTTGTATTATATCACAGAGCCATTTCAGCGCATTTTAGAAAAGCATAAGTGGCCTAGGTGGGCAAGTATCCTCGCAATTGTTATAGGGCTTGTAGCGGTTGTGGGGGGCGTTTTATTCATCATTGGTTCTCCGATTGCAACACAAGTAAATGCTTTGGTGAAAAATGCTCCAATGATTGGTCAGAAAATTCAAGAGGCATTGGATTATGTGTTAAGCAATAAAGAAAACTTCCCGCCACAATTAAAAGATTTAATTGAGGATATCACAAATTCGGTGCAAGATATTGCTATTGTGGCAAGTGGTTGGCTTGTGTCATTTTTACAATCCATCGTATCTGTATCAATGTTAATGATTTTAATTCCATTCTTCTTTGTCTTTATGTTAAAGGATCATGAGAAGTTGGCACCTTCGATTTATAAGTATTTTCATGGCGAGCGACGTGAATGGGTAAAGAAGACGTTAAGTGAAATTGACGACGTCCTACGCACCTACATTCAAGGTCAACTATTAATTAGCTTCATCCTGGCAATGATGATGTGTGTTGGTTATTTAATCATTGGTTTAGAGTACACATTGTTGCTAGTGATTTTTGCATTCTTTATGAATATGATTCCGTTTATTGGACCGTGGATTTCCTTTGCTCCCGCTGTAATTATAGCGGTCATTCAAGATCCGATACTTGTCGTGTGGGTATCTGTTATAACACTCCTTTCACAGCAAATTGAGAGTAACTTCATCACACCAAATGTAATGGGGAAATCTCTCGATATACACCCGCTAACTGTTATTACGATTATTTTAGCTGCAGGGAATATTGCTGGTTTTATCGGCATTGTGATTGCTGTACCGTTTTATGCGGTAGTGAAAGTAATCGTGTCGAATATTTATGATGAACGCATGTCTATTAAGAAAACGGCAACAAAGTCCGTATAGGGGTTATGAAAATGGAGCAAGAAATCATTAAGGTGTTTAACGAGAAACACGAATATATGGGAACCTCAACTCGTGCCCAAGCACATGAAAAGGGCTTATGGCATGAGACGTTCCATTGCTGGTTAGCGAATGAGGAGTATATTTATTTTCAAATTCGTAGCTCACAAAAGAGGGATTATCCAGGTCTACTCGATATCACAGCGGCCGGCCATTTACTGGCGACTGAAACAGTTGAGGCGGGTATCCGTGAAGTAAAAGAGGAACTAGGATTAAATATAAATATTGATGAAGTCGTTAGGATGGGCATGACTTCTTGTAGTATCGTATCGGAAAAGATGATCGATAATGAATTTTGCCATGTGTATATAAATCCATTTGAACATAATTGGGATGTATTTGCAGTGCAATATGAGGAAGTGTCGGGTGTTGTAAGAGCAAATCTTAATGAGGCAGAGGCATTCTTTTTAGGGAAAACGGTCACGCTTAATATAGAGGGCTATGAGTTTTTCCCAGATGGTCAAAGAGTCCGACTTGCACGTCCAGTAAGTGCTACACATTTTGTACCGTACCGCGAACAGTATGTTGCAGATGTTATTCATTTTGTGAAAAATGAGATGTATAAATAACAACATAAAAAAACAAACTATTATCAGTAGTACAAGCCAAGGTTAAGGTTTGTACTACTATTTTTTTTATTAGGTTGAAAGTGATTTTAGAGTGCGATTTAGGATGGAAAATAAGTTATACTGTAAGGTAGATTGAAAGAAAAGGAGCATTTAACATGCTAACATTTGAACAAAAACAGGCGATTATTGAATCATTTCCAGGATTAACGAAGAAGGAGATTTCATTAAACCGCGTAAACTATCATTTTGAGAATAGCCTATATGAAAAAACAATTGTAGTTGAAAAGCTACATCCGAATGGTAATGGCTTTGTATTCGTAGGCGATCTATTGCGCTATGAAAAAGAAGCAAATGATAAAGGCTTAGTGAATATTCGTGACTACGATGAAATGCAACTTCGTGAAATAGTAGAGGATGCCATTACGTATTTATCAGAAGAAGTTGTAGTGGAAGAGCCAACTGTTGAAGATTGGCGTAATCGTGAAGGTGATAAATTAGATCTTGTCTGTGAGCAACGTTCTTGGAATGTTTATCATGGTGAGAATTTAGAAGAAACTTTCGGCACATATGATGCAGCAAAGGCGTATTTACTGGAAGAAGGCTTTCGTAAAAAGAACTAAGTAAGACGGGGGAAATACTGAATGAGTGGGAAGAAATTAGTAGGGATCGTTATTGGGGTTGTAATCATTGTATGTTCAATTTCCATAATAACAATTACAAACTTCTATAAAAACAATGAAGAACAGCCGAATATTGGAAATTGGGAAGAAAATAAGTCGAAAAGTTTGAATTTTATTTTGCCGCAAGCTACAATTATCTCGAATTCAAGATAATTAAGAGGTGATGTGGCTATGCAACACGTTTTTCACAAAGGAACAGACGAAACAAAACCAACACTTTTACTGCTACATGGTACAGGTGGAAATGAGCATGATTTAATCGGTCTTGCAAAGAAAATAGATGACACAGCAAATATTTTAAGTGTACGTGGGAATGTGTTAGAAAACGGTATGCCACGATTTTTCCGTCGTTTAGCAGAAGGTGTTTTTGATATGGAAGACTTAATTTTCCGTACGCAGGAGTTAAATGATTTTGTAACGCAGGCAGCCGAGGAACACGGCTTTGATCGTAAGTGTGTCGTTGCTATTGGTTATTCAAACGGGGCAAATATTGCAGCAAGTTTGTTATTCCATTATGAGGATGCATTAGCTGGTGCGATTTTACACCATCCGATGGTTCCTAGACGCGGAATTGAACTACCAACACTTACAAATGTTCCTGTATTTATCTCAGCTGGAACGAATGATCCTATGTGTTCTGCACAGGAATCTGAGGACTTAGACGCGCTTCTATCAGCTGCGGGTGCGGATGTGACAACAGCGTGGTTTAACTACGGGCATCAGCTGACAATGCCGGAAGTAGAAGCGGCAAGAGAATGGTATCAATCTAAATTTTAAACATAAAAAAAACCGAGACCGTCACAAATTGACGGTCTCGGTTTTTTTTATTTTTTCTTCGTGAACGGTAACCACCAGTTCCAATCTCCAAATAGTTTCATTAAGCTTGGTACGAGCATAAGACGAATAATAGTCGCATCAATGGCAACGGCAATTGCAATGCCGACACCAATTTGCTTGACCGGCATCACGTCTGTGAACGCAAAAGCTCCGGTAATGACAATCATAATGAGCGCAGCAGACGTAATAATGCGACTTGTTGATGTTAAGCCGTCGATTGTGGCACGTGTGTTATCCGCACCTTTTTGATATTCCTCTTGAATACGTGAGATTAAAAATACCTCATAATCCATACTTAAGCCGAATACAAGACAGAACACAATCACAGGGATAATGAGTACGAGTGTCCCAGCTTCGAGCCCGAAATGCCCATATTGGAAAATATACACGAGAATTCCGAAAGCAGAAGATAAACCAATAATATTCATGATAATCGCTTTGATTGGAATTAATATTGAACGGAAAGCCAGCATTAAGATAAAGAATGTCGACACAATGATAATGGACACTGCGATTAAGATTTTGCTGGCAATTTCATCGAAAATTTCTTGGTTGAATTTCGCTTGCCCACCGAGAGCAAAATCAACGCCTAAATCTTTGTTCATCCATGTTCTGGCAAATTCTTGTGCTTCTGTTGAAGAACCTGATGTATTCAATGTAATTGGAATAAATAACTGCTCATCCTTTGAAAAAGCTGCAAGAATGGGCTTTAGCTGCTCTGCTACTTGCGGAGTGGCGAGAGAAGCTGTTAAGTCCTCAGGTGATTTAATATCGGCAGCCGAATAAATAGTGGATACTTCGTCTACAAGTGGGTCATCTAGTAGCTGTTGTTGGAGGCCATAAATGAGCTTAAGTGCCTCATCATCCTCCCAACCATCTGGACGTTCCGCGAGCAAATATAAGGTCGATGTTTTACCAAGATCAAATGTTTCATCCAGTTTATCATATGCTGAACGTGCATCGTAATTGGTCGGGAGCGCATCAACCTCTGGAATTGTTAGCTGAATATCCTTAAGTGGAATCATGCCAACCCCAAGTAGTAATAATGCCGCAATGACAATCATTACGGGGTGTTTCATCACAAAGCCAGCAAAACCACGCCAACGATCGGCGCCACCTGGCTTCACACGCAGTATGCGCCACTTATTTAACCGATCACCAAGCAACATCATTGTAGCTGGGAGTAGGGTTAAACCGGCTAGTACTGCCAGTAATACGACGATCGTGCCGCCGAGTGCAATGTTGTGGAAAATCTCCACGTTAATGACAATCATTGCACCTAACCCAATCATTACACAAACAGCAGAAAAAATAATCGAACGACCTGCTGTTTGAATAGCTGTTTGAATAGCCTGTGCAATCGTAGTACGTCCACGCTCTTCACGGTAGCGATTAATGAGCAGAAGCGCAAAATCAATACTTAGCGCAAGTCCGAGCATGGGTACGATATTCAGTACAAAAATCGATAAATTAAACGTACTACTTAGCAATGTCATAATACCAAACGCTGAAACAACGGTGATTACACCAATTAAAATCGGTAATAGCGCTGCCACGACAGTGCCAAAAGCGAGCAGTAACACAACAAGCGCAATAGGAAGCCCAATTGCTTCTGCAGATGCTAGATCTTTTTGGCTTGCCGTATTTATATCCTCAGAAATAACTGGACCACCTGTAAGATGGACTCCATCATCCTCGATTAGTGAACGTATTTCTGAGACGATTTCAGGGAGATTATCGACGTCATTGCCGAAATGGAGCATTGCATACGCGATTCCATCCTTCTGCAAGTCTGGGTCTTCTAATGGTGACTGAATAGACTGAATGGCATCTACTGTCTTTAAAGTTTCTAACGTATTTTGGATTTTCGTAGTTTCCGCAGGATCAAAAACAACGAGAATTGTTTCAGCAGGCAAATCGAATGTTTCTGATAACTCATTAGTTACGTAAGTATGATCTCCTTCCACGAAAAAACCGTCACCTTGCAGTTTACTTGGAAGTTGTATGGCAAAGACAGTCATTGCGATAAAAACAATGACCCAAATAGCGACAATTGCTTTCGCATGTGCTGTGACAAATGCTGAGAAAGCTTTCATATGTAAATGCACTCCTTTTAAACTAAGTCTTTCTTAGTGTAAAGGATGTGGTTCATTTTGTCGTGTGACAATGTAAAGACTCCTGCTCATAGATGAGCAGGAGTCTTTATATTAGAAGAATAGCGATAGTACGAAATAAATGATAGAAGCCATTACAGCAGAGATTGGCATTGTAATGATCCATGTTGTCACGATTTTACGTGCCATGCCCCAGTTAACTCCACGTACACGTTGTGCTGAACCTACACCCATGATAGATGAAGAAATAACATGCGTTGTTGATACTGGTAAGTGAATTAATGTTGCACTGAAAATAACAGAAGCAGAAGCTAAATCAGCTGCAACTCCGTTTACAGGACGGATTTTCATAATCTTACCGCCGACGGTTTTGATGATTTTATAGCCCCCGATAGACGTACCAAGACCCATCGCTGCTGCGGCAGATGCTCGTACCCAGAATGGAATATCATCCCCTGTGTGTAACCCTGCAGCAATTAATGCCATTGTCATAATACCCATCGCTTTTTGTGCATCGTTCGTACCGTGCGTAAATGATTGGATAGCAGCCGTTAAAATTTGTACCTTACGGAAGCCTTTGTTCGTACGGTAAAGGTTTAAATCTTTGAACCAAATTTTAAACAGTGACATCATGAGAAAACCCGCACAAATTGCAAGTATTGGTGAAATTATTAAGGCCAAAATAATTTTTGTGAAGCCATCGTAGTTTAAAACGGCAAAGCCTGATGAAGCAATTGCTGCTCCGGCAATAGAACCGATTAAAGTATGAGAAGAACTCGATGGGATACCGAAATACCAAGTTAACAGATTCCATATGATTGCTGAGATTAACGCAGCTAAAATCACGACAGAACCAGTTGTATCTCCTTCAAAGGTATTTAATGAAAATGGATCTACAATGTCTTTTGTTAATGCTTTTGCTACACCTACAAATGTAATAGCTCCGACGAAGTTCATCGTAGCTGCCATTAAAATAGCAACACGTGGAGGCAATGCTCTAGTTGAAACCGACGTTGCGATAGCATTTGCAGTATCATGGAATCCATTGATAAAGTCAAATGTTAGGGCAAAGATGACTACCAATACGGTTAGGATAATAATTGTGTTCATTGTAAATGTACATCTCCTAATTAAGCGTTACGCATGATAATTGTTTCCATTGTGTTTGCAACGTTTTGACAATAATCAGCAATATCTTCTAGTTGTTCATAAATATCTTTGAACTTAATAATTCGGATTGGATCTTTTTCGTTTAGGAATAGTTGCTTGATAGACGTACGTTGCACCTCGTCACATTCGCGTTCATAGTCTTTAATTAAAATTGCGTGTGGACGCATTCCAATGAGGTTCTTTTTCTTTAACTCTTCTGTTGCCTTTACAATTTCATCTGCACTTTTTGAAATATAGCCTAAGAAAATACGCATTGACTCATCAACTTCTGTTAATGAAAACATTTCGAAGTGGGCGATACAATGTTCAGTACCATCTAAGACATCATCCATACGAATCGCTAGTTCTAAAATATCCTCGCGTTCGATAGGTGTCATAAACGATTTGTTTAGCATCACGATTAGTTCATGAATCAGTTTGTCACCTGCTGTTTCGTAGTTTTTCATCGTAATACTAATCTCTTTCAAGTCAGCGACACTTTGGATACGAAAATCATTTGCATAATGTACGGCCTCTCTCATATTTTCAGCAATTTTATGCAGTGCTACGAAGAAAGGGTCTTGTTTTTTTGAGCTAAGCATGCGAATCGAATCCTCCTGGATATATATGAATTAAATTAATTTATCTTTAAACTTTATTATCATAACAAACTCTTAAGGATTTCTATATAAATTTTATCTGCCGAACATAAATCTTTACATTCCTGTAACATAAAATCACTTGAAATTGTAAATTTTGTTGGTTATTTCATGAAAATAAATACTGAAGAGTACCTAATTGCTAATGTCATTGGGTAAAGAAGAGAGAAGATTTAGGAAATGTTCCCCAGATAAATGTGTCTCTTTCATGATTTCTTAAGAATATCTTCACTTTTATCCTCCAATATTATTAAGAATTTTTTTCTACAATGGGGTAAGTAATAGAAAGGGGCGTCAATAAACTAATGATTCAAGTCGATAATTTACAACATACATTTTTAATAGGTAAAAAAGGTAAGGAAAAACGTGTGCCTGTATTAAAGGGAGTTAATTTTGAGGTGAAACGAGGAGAAATTGTCGCGATTGTCGGCAAAAGTGGCTCAGGGAAGTCAACGCTACTCCAAATTTTGGCCGGTTTTATGAAGCCAGAACAAGGTTCCATCAAAATAAATAAACAAGAAACAGCTAAACTTAATGAAACGGAAAGTGCTGCATTTCGTCTGCGACAATTCGGTTTCATCTTTCAGAATTTCCAACTCATGCCGGGCTTAACTGCTTTTGAAAACATCGAATTACCGCTAAAACTACAAGGTATTAGTAAAGCTATACGTAAAGAAAAAGTGAAAAAACTAATGGATAAAGTAGGTTTAACAGCTGTAGCAGATCATTATCCAAACGAATTATCCGGAGGACAGCAACAACGAGTGAGTATTGCGAGAGCGTTAATCACAAATCCACCTATTTTGCTAGCTGATGAGCCGACAGGAAGTCTCGATTCTGAAACAGAGCAAGATATTTTAATGCTAATTCAAAGTTTAAATCGTGAGCTTGGCTTAACATTTGTCATTATTACACACGACGATGAGGTTGCAACTATTGCACACCGACGTTTCCGTATGTATGACGGTGATCTAGTAAAGGAGGAAGCTTAAGATGTTATTTAAAGATCAACTAGATTTTGTTGCACAGCATATTAAGAAAAATAAGATGCGTGTATTTATGACAGTACTCGCAGCGACAATGGGTTGCGCATTTTTGATTGTTCTTGCCTCAGTAGGATTTGGCTTACAAGATTCGATTCGCAACGATATACTTTCAAATGAAACAGTAACAAAAATTCAAGTATTTGGTGAATCAACGTTTACTGATGAGCAAGTAGATGAAATTAAAAAGATGGAGCATGTGGAAACCGTACTTGAAACGATTTCTGTGAATGCAGCTGCACAATCTTATTTTGAAGACAGAGAGACATCTTCGGAATTATTTGTAACGAATATGCAAGATTTTGAACAAGTTACGGGTAAGTTATTTGAAGGAAAGTATCCGACACAACCTACTGAAATAATCGTTGGCTATCACTTTGCACAAACATTGCTAAATGAAGCTGACCGTAATGCCATTGAAGAGAAAAATAAAAAGGCTGAGGCAGAAGGTACGTATTATGATGGGAATGAGGAAGGGTATAAGAAATCCTTAGTTGGTAAAGAGATTGAATTATCTTTAATGCCGTACACATCAAATGAAACAGAGTCCAAAAAAATGACGTATACAATTGTTGGTGTGACAAAGGAACCGTCGTATGATTGGATGATCGATAACAAGGTTTATATGAGTGTTGAGCAGAAGGATGCATTAGCATCGAACTTTGCAGCGATAAATGATGAAAGTATGGAAGACCAGCTTTTTTATTCGGAGTTTAACATTTTTGCAGACAGTATGGAAAATGTAAAACCAATTTTAGAGAAGTTGAAGGATAAAGGGTATAGTGTTTATTCGGTCACAGAGCAATTAGAGCAAATGGATGTATTTTTCTTAGTCTTGAAAATTGGTTTAATTTTTGTTGGTACAATTGCAGTTTTAATTGCATCGATTGGTATTTTTAACACGATGACCATGGCTGTTACAGAGCGCACACGTGAAATTGGAGTATTAAAAGCAATAGGTGCTAGCCCTAAGCTGATTCAGCGCTTATTTTTAATGGAAAGTACGTTTATTGGTATTTTAGGAACTGTTATTGCTGTAGCTATTTCGTATGCGATTAGTTTTACGGCGAATGCATTACTACCAGTTGTTTTAAAAGCAGCAACAGGAGAAGATGCTTTTGTTGCTACGGACATTACATTCTCGTTTATTCCGTGGCAACTAGTTGTCATTGCATCAGCGATTAGTATTGGTGTAGCAATGATTTCAGGTTATCGACCAGCGCGTAAAGCTACGAAAATAGATGTTATTCAAGCGTTAAGACAAGAATTGTAACGTTGTTCAATCAACGTTCAACTATAGAACGAAAAAGCCGAGGCTCATAGGATGCCTCGGCTTTTCATATTTTATAGATAAGCCTTCAATTCATTTGCTAAAAAAGGTTTTGCATTCAATAGCGTTATGAAAGCATCGTATTTGGCACGTTGTTCAATACTCGGCTTTTTACCTGTATGATATGCACGAATTAAAATGTTCTTTGGTGTATTTTCCATGTCGATAAATTCAAGTAGCTGAGCTTCATAACCGACGAGTGATAATATTTCTGCACGAATGGAATCTGTTGCAAGGGCCGCAAAGCGTTCACGTACGAGGCCGTGCTGAAGCATGATATCCAACGACGGCGTATTAAGTTGACGATTGAGTTCATGCTGACAGCAAGGAACACTTAAAATAACACGAGCGCCCCATTTTACTGCACGTGCTAACGCCATGTCGGTTGCTACGTCACATGCATGTAAAGTGACGACCATATCCACGGCAGATTCATCGTTGTAATCATTAATATCGCCAACTAAAAACTCAAGCTGATCATAGCCTAAATCCTCTGCGATACGAGAACAATCTTCAATTACTTCCTTTTTTAAATCTAAACCCGTAACACGAATATCTAAGCCCTTTTCTACTTTTAAATAATGATATAGGGCAAATGTTAAATACGATTTACCTGAACCAAAGTCTAAAATACGCACTTGGCGGTCTTTTGGTAAATAGGCAAGTGCATCGTCAATAAATTCGATGAAGCGGTTAATTTGCTTAAACTTATCATATTTTTGTTTTTTTACTTTACCATCCTCAGTTTGTACCCCGAGGCGAATTAAAAATGGATAAGGTGTCGCATCATCGAGTAAATAGTTTTTCTTTCTATTATGCGATAAGTTAATTTGTTTTGGAGCTGCCGTTTTGTCAGATTTCCATAATACTTTATTTTTCTTTGATAATTGAACTTGTACTTTTTCTTCTACAAAGTCGATATGTACTTGACGGAAGTCTTCAAAAAAAACTTCGAGCTTCTCTGGGAACTCCATTAATAGCACATTCTCATGTTTTAGTATGCGTTCATATTGGTATTCAATTTGGATATGGTAAGCGTCTTTTAGCATAAGTGGTTTTAATTTAATGCGTTTTACTTCATTCGATTTCATACGGGGCTGGCTAATTGTAGCAGCAACAAGTTGTTTGTTTAAAATCTGCTCTTGTAAACGAGCTTTCATTTCTTCAAATGTCATAGGTTTCGCCTTCTTTATTGAGTTATAGATGGCATTAGTGTAACACAATTCTTTCTATGGTCTACTTTTTTAGATTTCCATGTGAATTTGTGAAAATTCTTGGTAAAATGAATCGTTATTTACGGTATGATTGATGTAATGAGATCTTTAAGAGATTATTATTAAAAAGAATAGGGGGAAGATCATATGTCGGAAAACATGTTTCAATTATTGGCGATTATTATTTATATGGTCGTAATGCTTGGAATAGGTTGGTACTCATTTGTAAAAACTTCAAATTTAACAGACTACATGCTTGGAGGACGTTCATTGGGTCCGGCGGTAACGGCTCTTAGTGCAGGAGCCGCAGATATGTCTGGATGGCTGTTAATGGGTTTGCCGGGAGCAATTTATGCTTCGGGACTTGTTGAAATGTGGATTGCGATTGGGTTAACAGTGGGAGCATATTTGAACTGGTTATTTGTGGCGCCGAGATTACGGGTTTACACGCAAGTTTCAAATGATTCTATTACAATCCCAAGTTATTTAGATAATCGTTTGCGTGACAATACGAAGTTAATAAGAATTGCTTCTGGCATCATTATTTTAGTTTTCTTCACGTTTTACGTATCTTCAGGTATGGTAGCAGGTGGAAAGTTTTTTGATAGCTCATTCGGCTATGACTATCATACAGGGTTGCTAATCGTATCAGGTGTTGTCGTAGCTTATACGTTATTTGGAGGTTTTTTAGCAGTAAGTTATACTGACTTTATCCAAGGTTTAATTATGTTTTTGGCGCTTGTGACAGTACCAATAGTCGGTCTGTTTTTAACAGGTGGCATTGGCGATACAGTTGCATCCATCAAGGCTGTAAATCCTGAGCATTTTAGCTTGTTACCAGCTTCAGCAACTGCAGCTGCAGTTATTTCGTCTGTTGCATGGGGGTTAGGTTATTTCGGACAGCCACATATTATCGTGCGTTTTATGGCGATTAGCTCTGTCAAAGAAACGAAGCAAGCACGTCGTATCGGTATTGGTTGGATGATATTAAGTCTTGTTGGTGCTATGGGGACAGCGTTAGTCGGTGTGGCATATTACCAACAAAATGGCGGTGAAATAAAGGACGCAGAAACAGTTTTCATTGTGTTAGGTCAAATTTTATTCCATCCATTTATAGCGGGCATTATGTTAGCGGCTATTTTAGCTGCAATTATGAGTACGATTGCTTCACAGTTAATCGTAACATCCTCAGCACTGGTAGAAGATATTTACAAGGCGCTATTCAATAAAACAGCCGATGATAAGCACTATGTTTTTGTTGGTCGTATGGCGGTATTACTGGTGTCAATTATTGCAGGGATTTTAGCTTGGAATCCAGGAAGCTCTATTTTAAGCTTAGTAGGATTTGCATGGGCAGGATTCGGTGCAGCATTTGGACCAATTATTTTATTATCATTATATTGGAAGAAACTAACTAATTACGGAGCCCTTCTAGGAATGGTGACAGGAGCGGCAACTGCGTTTGTTTGGGGAAAAGTTCCAACACTCGCAGATACGTTATATGAAATTGTGCCAGGCTTCTTAGTGTGTTTAATCGTCGCTATCTTTGTAAGTATGATGACATACAAGCAAAATGACGAAATCGAAGAGGAATTTAATCGTACATTAGCATTATTAGAAAAAGAAAAATAACATTAAAAGCCCATGATACTTTGTCATGGGCTTTATTCATAGCATAGTAATCGCTGAATTGGGAAAATATATGTTAAGATGGAGAAAATTTTGCACAGTAACACCAAGGATATTGGTGGGAGGTATGATGATGGATAAAATTAAAGAAGTAGATGTTTTGCTGGAAAAAGCAATTCTTGTAGGTGTGAATTTACGTCATGATACTCATTTTGACTATTCAATGGAAGAACTAGAAAATTTAGCGGAAGCTTTGAACGTTGAGGTAGTAGGAACAGTGACGCAAAACTTAGATCGTGTTACGTCTTCACATTATGTTGGAACGGGCAAAATCCTAGAAATTAAAAACTTTTATGATGAAGCTCAGGCAAATCTCGTGATTTTCAACGATGAATTGTCACCTTCACAAATTCGTAACTTAGAGCGAGACCTTGAAACAAAGGTAATTGATCGAACAATGCTCATTTTAGATATATTTGGTCGTCGTGCAAAAACGCGTGAGGCACAGCTACAGGTAGAGCTTGCACAGCTTCAATATATGTTGCCACGTTTAGTGGGCTTACATGCATCACTAAGTCGACAAGGTGGTGGCACGGGTGGTGGGTTTAAAAACCGTGGTGCTGGAGAGACGAAGTTAGAGCTTGACCGTCGGAAAATTGAGGATCAAATTTCAAAAATCAAAAAAGATCTAGAGCAAGTGAAGGAGCAACGCGAGACACAGCGTAAGCAACGTCGTAAAAACGCTTTACCAGTCGTATCGATTGTCGGTTATACGAATGCAGGAAAGTCGACGATCATGAATCAGTTGTTGACGAGAATTGGACAAGAGGAACATAAACAAGTTTTTGAAAAAGATATGCTTTTTGCCACACTAGAAACTTCTGTGCGTCAGATTGAATTACCGGACAAAAAATCATTCTTATTAACAGATACCGTCGGCTTTGTTAGTAAGTTACCCCATCATTTAGTAAAAGCATTCCGCTCGACATTGGAGGAAGCGCGTGATGCTGACTTATTGCTACATGTTGTAGATGTATCGAATCCAGAATATCGTTTTATGATGGACGTAACAAATGAAACGTTAAAAGCGGTTGAGGTAGAAGGCATTCCAACGATTTACGTTTATAACAAAGCAGATTTAGCAAACGTTCCTTATCCAGTTAATAGTGGTGATAATATTTGGATTTCAGCGAAGCAGGGTGTTGGTCTAACGGAGTTAATACAAATAATTCGCCAATACATTTTTTCGGATTATGTAACTTGTAAAATGCTAATACCATACGAGCAAGGAAATATAGTCTCCTATTTAAATGAAAATGCTTCTATTCATACTACAGAATACGAAGAAGGGGGTACACTACTTGCTCTTGAAGTCAAAGAAGCGGATTATACAAAGTACCAAAAATATGTAATCAAATAGAGAATATGAAAAATCAATGGCTAAAATGGCTGTTGATTTTTTTTATTTATTTAAAAGAGTGAATAAATATTTTTAAAAAATTAAAAAGATATGCTAAAATAATTTATCTAAAGAACTCAGTTAGTCATACGTAGAAGTGTGTGAATAATTAGTTATATTACGTATTTTTGTGAAAAAAAGCTGGAATAAATAATTTTTTTATAAAAATACCTAATATATAACATTTTAAAAGTGTCTTCCTAAAATATTTCAAACAATTCTGTATGATGAACTGTAGTTTTTATTCTTCGTAATGGGGAATAATATTTTTGTCATAATAGTAAAAATGAAAGAGGGTATTGATATGTTAAGCAAAGATGAAATTGTAAAATCCGTCCCTCAAAAAGGATTTGTGGGACAGCCAAAAGGGCTTTTTACATTATTCTTCACTGAATTTTGGGAACGTTTCTCATATTACGGTATGCGCGCGATTCTTATTTTCTTCATGTATTATGAATTGAATGAAGGTGGCCTAGGTTTAGATCGTGGTACTGCGAACTCCATTATGGCCATGTATGGTTCGCTTGTGTATATGTCTGGTATTATTGGTGGATGGATTGCTGACCGACTTTTAGGAACACGTAAAACCATCTTTTATGGTGGTATTTTAATTATGATTGGTCACGTGGTGCTCGCACTTCCAGGTGGCGTGACAATGTTATTTGCTTCGATGGCATTTATCGTTATTGGTACAGGTTTATTAAAACCGAACGTATCAAGTCTTGTTGGTGATATTTATGCAGAAACAGATAACCGCCGTGATGCAGGTTTCTCTATTTTCTACATGGGCATCAATATGGGTGCTTTTCTTGCTCCATTTATTGTTGGAACTATTGGACAAGAATATAGCTTCCACCTAGGATTTGGTCTAGCGGCGGTAGGTATGTTAGTTGGTTTAATCGTGTACAAGCTAACGGAGAAAAAGTATTTAGGTTTAGCAGGTTTACAAGTCAATAACCCACTAAAACCTGAAGAACGTAAAAAAATATTTACTCGTTTTGGTATTGCTGCTTTAATTATTATCATTGCAAGTGCTGTCGGCATTATAACAGGCACACTAACAATGAACGTCTTTAGTCTAATTATTACAACTCTAGGTATTTTGATTCCTACATTATTCTTTATCTATATGTATCGTAGTGAAAAAACAACAAAAGACGAGAAATCTCGTTTGCTTGCGTATATTCCACTGTTTATATCAGCTGTTATGTTCTGGGCAATCCAAGAACAAGGGGCTACGATTTTAGCAACGTATGCAGATGAAAAAACACGTTTAAATATTGGTGGTTTAGAACTTAAGTCGTCTTGGTTCCAATCGTTGAATCCATTATTCATCATTACAATGGCACCATTATTTGCGATGCTGTGGTCAAAATGGGGCAATAAGCAGCCCTCAACACCACGTAAGTTTTCGTATTCATTGTTTTTTGCAGGCCTATCATTCTTAGTCATGATGATTCCTGCACATCTTTCTGGTGGAGAAGCATTGGTAAGCCCTTGGTGGTTAGTGCTATCTTTCTTTTTAGTAGTAATTGGTGAGTTATTGCTATCACCAGTTGGTCTCTCTGCGACAACAAAATTAGCGCCGCAAGCTTTCGCAGCGCAAACAATGTCGCTTTGGTTCTTAACGAGTGCAGCTGCTCAAGCCATCAATGCGCAACTTGTTAAATTATATGAAGTGGTGAGTGAAGTCACATACTTCGGCTTCATAGGTACATTATCAGTTGTCATTGGTATTATCATATTGGTCATTTCGCCAATTATTTCAAAGGCGATGCGTGGTATAAAGTAATTGTTCATTCGTATAAAAACCTGCGTAGATATTGCATCTATTCAGGTTTTTATACATTATGTAGCTTATTTTCTATAGGGAAAAATAAGTTTTTGTATAGAAAAAGAATATTTTTCGTTATAATATTCTTAATATTATGTTAACGGAGGCATAATGAAAACAACATTGGATAAGTTGAAGCCAAGAAGGTTGGGATTTTTCTTAGTTAGTAGTATTTCAAGAAGTACGTAGGTGTGTAGTAGAGGTGGAGATTACGCATTATTCATATGGGCCTGTGGTTTTCCGTATGTATGAGTAACTGTTCCTTATGAAGGTTTATATAAAGCTAAGTGAATGGCATTAATTAAAGATAGTTAAGAGGAGGCGTCGGTATTATGTTGGAACAAGTGCGTATAAAGAAATTGACGACATCAAGTGAACTTGGTGAAGTGCAACGTTTAAATGCAGAAATTTGGGGAAGTCAGGCAATACCTTCGCATCAATTACTTGCTACTGTGCATAATGGTGGTCTTATACTGGGGGCGTATTTAGAAGAGCGCCTTATTGGCTTTAATTATTGCTTTGTTGGTTTTAATGAAGGACAAATACACCTACATTCCCATTTGATTGGCGTTGAAAAATCATATCGTGAACGAGGAATTGGTGAACTACTAAAGCATGCACAACAGGAGTATGCGAAAGAAAACAATTTCAAACTTATTCGATGGTTATTCGATCCATTAGAGTCGCGTATGGCAAATTTATCTTTTTCCAAGCTGAATACAATCAGTCATCACTATGAAAATGACTATTATGGGCCATTAGAGGATGATTTCAACGAGGGGTTACCATCTGATCGTATAGTTGTGGAGTGGTGGATTGAACGTAATCATGTAGATGACTGTTTAGATGAGTTAGAGGAAGATGCGGAAGAAGTTGTACCGTGGTCTTTAACAGTTGCGGGATTACCAGTGCTTGATACGGAAGGGACATTTAAAACAAATCAGGCTTTTTATAAAGATGCCTATTTACTTGCTATTCCTCAACATTTACAAAAAATGAAGGTGGAGAGTCCAAAACTAGCAGAAGACTGGCGCTATAAAATCCGCACGATTTTAACGACATTATTTGAACAAGGATATGCAATAGCACGTGTAAAAAAACATGATGAATATGTTCATTTTTATCTGTTAGTCAGACGCTCTTTATTAGCCTTATAATAGGTGTGAGGAGTGAACGGTGTGAGGATAGAGGAAATTACGATAAGACATTTGAAAATGGCGATGAAAGCCCCATTTAAAACAAGCTTTGGCACAATCCACGAGAAAGAATTATTACTTTTAGAAGTTAAGGATGTAGCTGGTACGATTGGGTGGGGTGAAACGGTTGCTTTTGTGGCACCGTGGTATACTGAGGAGACGCTAAAAACATCCTGGCATATGCTAGAGGACTTTTTAATGCCAACCTTGTTACATAAAGAGATAGCACATCCTGATGAGGTCAGTAAGCTATTTGCCCCTATTCGTCGAAACTGTATGGCCAAAGCTTCGATTGAAGGAGCCGTGTGGGATATTTATGCGCAACAAACGAATCAGTCTCTTGCTCAAGCATTAGGGGGAAATAAAAACCTAATTGAGGTAGGAGTTAGTGTGGGTATTCAACCTTCAGTCGGAAAATTAATAGAATTAATAAAAAGTTATGTACAAATGGGCTATAAACGTGTAAAAGTGAAAATAAAACCAGGTTATGACATTGAAGTAATTCGAGCGATTCGGACTGAATTTCGAGATTTACCGTTAATGGCGGATGCGAACTCAGCATATACATTAGGGGATATCGATATTTTACAGCAGCTGGATGCATTTGACTTACTAATGATTGAACAGCCACTTGCAGCAGATGATATAGTCGATCATGCAAAGTTGCAAAAACAACTTAAAACACCTATATGCTTAGACGAAAGCATCACCTCTCTAGAAGATGCACGAAAAGCAATCGAGCTTGGTAGTTGTGGTGTCATCAATGTGAAAATCGGACGTGTAGGGGGCTTAACCGAAGCTAGAAACATTCATGATTATTGTAGAGAAAAAGGAATTCCTGTCTGGTGCGGAGGTATGTTAGAGGCAGGGATTGGACGAGCACATAATGTAGCGTTAACTTCACTCGCTAATTTCGTATTACCAGGAGACACAGCAGGTTCCGACCATTATTGGTATGAGGACATTATTCAACCAGAAGTCATCGTGGAAGATGGTTTTATCCGCGTTCCACAGGCTATTGGCATTGGTTATACGCCTAATATAGACGTAATCGAAAAATTGACAATCACCAAGAAGGTCTATAAATAAGCGGGGAGAGAAGAAATTGAAGAAGAGTTTACAAATCGGTGGTGCTTTTGTCGGCATTATCGTCGGTGCGGGATTTGCGTCAGGGCAGGAAATCATACAGTATTTTACTAGCTATGGCTATATGGGAATTGTCGGTGCACTCATTGCAACATTAGGATTTGCTTTTGTTGGAATGTGTATTGCGCAAATTAGCTCGAGGCTTGGGACAACATCACATAAAGATTTGATTTATCAAATTTCTGGTAAATATATTGGCTTTGTTGTGGATTATTTACTATCATTCTTCTTATTTGGTGTTGCGGTTATTATGTTTGCGGGAGCGGGTTCAACGTTTAAGCAGATGTTTGGCCTACCAGTATGGGTAGGTAGTTTGTTTATGATTATCCTGACAATATTAACAGTGATGATGAACGTTAAAAGTATCATCAACTTAATTGCAATGGTTACCCCGTACTTACTAGCCATTGTCATGGTCATAGCAGTATATTCAATAGCAACCATGGACTTATCGTTTGCTGAACAAGTAGTTATTGCTGAGCAGCAATCTCAAGTTGCATCGAACTGGTGGGTTGCAGCATTGTTGTATGTATCATTTAATATCGGAGTCTGTTTCTCCATGCTAACAGTTGTGAGTGGATCAATTCGTAACGAAAAAGTTGCAGGGATGGGCGGTATTATAGGAGGACTTTTACTAGGGGTATTGATGCTACTTATTAATCTATCAATGCTTGCAAAAATGGATACGATCGCAGGTTTAGATATTCCTATGCTGCAACTAGCAAATGAAATCAATCCGGTAGTCGGTATTTTAATGTCCATTGCGTTACTTGGTATGATTTATAATACGGCTGTAGGGATGTTTTATTCGTTCACAGTGCGTTTCTTTAAACCATCCAAACCGAGTTTTAAAGTGGCTGTTATATTCATTGGAATCTTAGGTTTTGTTGCAAGTTTAGTAGGCTTTACGGAACTTGTTTCGAAAGTATATGCTGCGATGGGATATATCGGCTTTATTTTAGTCGCATCCATTGTCTTTGCGTGGTTCCGAGGAATTCGTAAGCCAGTATAATTGAAAAGGTGATTGAGAAGAGGGGGAACCTAATTCTCAATTACCTTTTTATTTTTATGAAAAATGAATAAAACTAGTGAAAAGTTTATGCATTAAAAATCGTCGTAAATGTAAATATATCGTTAATTAATCTGAAATTTCAATTATTGTTAAATAAATCGAGAATAATTCTCAATTGGAGGTTGACTGATAATGCAAACATGCTTATAATGAGAATCGTGAGTAATGATAATCATTTTCACTAGAAAATCACTTACGAACAAAAATGAATCTACCGGGGATTACAATGAAAATAAGATATCTTTTAACAGCAACTGTTGTGTTGTCTATTGTGTCACTGTTTATCGGTGTAGTAGATATTAAACCGAGTGACCTATTAGACTTCGAATCAGAGGAAACTAGATTATTTTTAATTAGTCGTATACCGAGACTTGTGGCAATTTTGTTAGCAGGAGCAGGTATGAGTATAGCTGGTCTAATTATGCAAAGCTTAAGTAGGAATAAGTTCGTGTCACCAACAACAGCAGGAACTTTAGACGCAACGAAATTAGGAGTATTAATTTCGATGATGTTTTTCACAAATGTCACGTATGTCCAAAAAATTTCCTTCGCTTTCATATTTGCTTTAGCCGGCACATTTGTATTTATGCAAATATTAAATCGAATAAAGTTTAAAGATGCGATTTTTATACCGCTTATTGGCTTAATGTTCGGGAATATTTTATCGTCGATTACGACATTCTTTGCCTATAAGGCAGATATTATTCAAAACATTTCTGCATGGTTACAAGGAGATTTTTCATTATTGATGAAAGGTCGTTACGAGCTTTTATACATAAGTGTACCCGTGCTGATAATAGCTTACATTTATGCGAACCGCTTCACAGTTGCCGGAATGGGTGAGGATTTTGCAAAAAATCTTGGACTTTCTTATAAGTTTGTTGTGAATTTAGGTTTAGTATTAGTAGCACTTGTGTCAACGACAGTGGTGTTAACAGTTGGAGTGATTCCATTCCTTGGTTTAATCATTCCGAATATTGTTTCGTTGTTCAAAGGCGACAATCTAGCGAAGACATTGCCGCATACTGCATTACTGGGCATGTCATTCCTATTATTCTGTGATATTTTGGGCAGGGTGCTGATTTTCCCTTATGAAATTCCGATTAGCATGACCGTTGGTGTCATCGGAAGTGCGATCTTCCTATTTATGTTGTTTAGGGGGAAAGCATATGCGTAATCGTACGAAAATGTTAATTTTAGTGGGACTTGCCATAGTGTTTGTATTACTTTATGTGTTTTATGAGTTAAATGGCAACTATCATTACGCGTTCCCGCGCCGCCTTATAAAGGTAGCTGCGATGGCATTAACGGGTATGGCAATTGCTTACTCGACGGTTGTTTTCCAAACGATTACACATAACCGTATATTAACGCCAAGTGTAATGGGTCTCGATGCTTTATATATGATGGTTCAAACAATTATCTATTTCTTCTTTGGATCAATGTCGATTTTTGTCATTAATGCACATTTCAATTTCTTATTAGCTGTTACAGCAATGATTGTCTTCGCATTAGTGTTCTACCAAGTATTATTCAAAGAAGGTAAACGTCCGATTTACTTCCTACTGCTAGTAGGTATGATTGTCGGAACATTCTTAGGAAGTGTTACAACGTTCTTCCAGGTGTTGATTGATCCGAATGAGTTTTTAAGTTTACAAAGTAAAATGTTTGCAAGCTTCAACAATGTAAATTCAGATTTAGTGTGGCTAGCAGGTATTGTGATTTTGATTGTCTTTGTTTATGGTTGGCGTCACCTTAGCCAATTAGACGTTATGTCTCTTGGTCGTGATACTGCAATTAACCTAGGCGTTCCTTATGATAAACTTGTTAAGCGCATGCTTGTATTATCTTCGGTATTAATTGCCGTTTCTACAGCGCTAGTTGGGCCGATTACGTTCTTCGGTTTAATCGTTGCGAATTTGTCGTATCAGTTTTTCAAAACGTACAAGCACTCAGTTTTAATCGCAGGTTCTTGTGTGATGAGTATTGTTGCTTTAATCGGTGGTCAGTGGATGGTCGAACGGGTATTTAACTTCGACACAACACTCAGCGTTATTATAAACTTTGTAGGTGGCGTATACTTCATCTACTTATTACTGAAGGAAAGTAGGTCAGCGGGATGATCCAAGTAAAAGAAATTTCTAAGTTTTTTGGGAAAAAGCCGGTGATTCAAGATGTTAGTGTCGAAGTAGCGACAGGGAAAATTACGTCCTTTATCGGACCGAATGGCGCTGGTAAATCAACACTTCTTTCAATGGTAAGTCGTTTACTTAACGCAGACACTGGGGAAGTATTACTCGATAAAGCGGATGTGCGTCGTTGGAAATCAGACGATTTTGCAAAGCGCGTCTCGATTTTAAAGCAGTCGAACTATATGAATGTGCGCCTAACAATACGCGAACTTGTATCGTTTGGTCGTTTCCCTTATTCAAAAGGGAATTTAAAGCCAGAGGATGAGGTAAAGGTAGACGAGGCACTTCAATATATGAATTTAGATGATCTTCAACATAATTATCTAGATGAATTATCAGGCGGTCAGCGTCAACGTGCCTTTATCGCAATGGTAATCGCGCAAGACACAGACTATATCCTACTCGATGAGCCACTCAACAATTTAGACATGAAGCACTCAGTGCAAATCATGAAAATTTTGCGCAAGTTGGTGGATGAGCTAGGGAAAACGGTAATCATTGTATTACATGACATTAACTTTGCGTCTGTATACTCTGATAACATTGTTGCACTGAAAAATGGACGTGTTGTCAAAGACGGTCCAACGAATGACATCATTAACTCTGATGCGCTTAAGGAAATCTATGATATGGATATCCCTGTTCAAGAACAGAATGGTTGCCGCATCTGCGTATATTTTAATTCATAAAAAGAGGAGCAATAAAACAATGAAAAATTGGAAATTACTTACGGTTTTAATGGCGATGATGCTATTAGTATTAGCAGCTTGTAGTTCAAAGGACGAAGCAGAAACTGACAAAGGTGATTCAGCTGAAAACAAACCAGCAGAAGAATCAACAGGGGATGCAACAGCTTATCCACTTACAATTCCAGGTAGCACATCTGGTGAAAATACATTTGCTGATGTAACGTTAGAAAAACAACCAGAAAATGTTGTTGTATTTGACTATGGTTTCCTTGATACGTTAGACGCTCTTGGGGTTGAAGTTGCAGGTGTAGCACAAAAATCAGTTCCTGAATATTTAAGCAAATACACTGACACAACTTACATGAACGTTGGGTCTTTAAAAGAGCCAGATTTTGAAGCATTATCTTCTATGAACCCAGACATTATCTTCATCTCTGGTCGTCAAGCATCTGCTTATGAAGAATTATCAAAAATTGCACCAACTGTTTTCGTAGGTGTAGATAACACTAACTTTATTGAATCGTTCAAAGTAAATACAGAGTTAGCTGGTAAAATTTTCGGTAAAGAAAAAGAGGCTGCTGATGCATTTGCTGCATACGAAGCAAAAGTAGAAGAAATTAAAGCAAAAACAGCTACTTCTGAAGAAAAAGCTTTAATCGTTTTAGGCAATGAAGGATCATTATCTGCTTACGGTCCTGGTTCACGTTTCGGTGTAATCCATGATGTATTTGGTGTAAAACCTGCAGACGAGAACATTGAAGCTTCTACACATGGTGCAAATGCATCATTTGAATATGTACGTGATACAAACCCTGATATTTTATTTGTAGTTGACCGCGATGCTGCTGTAAATTCTGAAGGTGAATCAGGTACAAAAGCTGCAATTGAAAATGAAATCGTAGGCGCTACTAATGCTGCGAAAAACGGTAAAATTTTCTACCTAGATCCACAATATTGGTACCTATCAGGTGGTGGTATTACATCTGAAACTGCAAAAGCTGATGATGTTTTAAAAGCTTTTAACTAATATGTTTGTACAAATTAAACGCATGGTCGTAACAGAAGGTAATTCGGACATAATCGTTGAGCGCTTTGGTGCGAAAAAGGATGGTCCATCATTACTGGAGCAACAACCAGGCTACATTGATAAGCAAATATTAGTCAAAAAAGTACGTCGTGGTGACGAAGAAGTGCTTATTATGGTTCGTTGGGAATCAGAAGAAGCATGGAAAAACTGGGAGAAGAGCCCCGAGCATATCGCTGGTCACAAGGCAAATGCCGGTAAGCCAAAGCCAGATTTTATCGTAGAATCAGGACAAGATGTATATTATGTAAAAGCATAAGAAAAGGCTGTTTCGTAAGTAGAGAAATCTACTTATGAGACAGCCTTATTTTAATGGTTAAATTTAGCCGTTATTTTTCAGAAATGTATAATTTGGATTTACGACATATTTATAAATAAGTTCAAAAAAAACAGCAAAATTTTGTTTTATGCCTATAGTGACGCATCTTTAAATATTTGTCGTATGTAGTTTTAAGGATTTTGAAGATGGCATTAATAAGGGATTTTAGAATTACCTAAAAATTATCTTATATTCAAAAATGTGGATATGTTACACTTGGTGTGGGAATAAAAGGTAGTATTCTAAGTGTAGATATATTTATAGAAAGATGAGGGGGATAACTTGAAAACTAAATCTTTATTAGTAAAAATCATGTTCTTTATACTGTCTGTAACGTTGTTAACAACCGCTTCAATGGGATGGTTAAATTACAAAACATCTAAAGATATCATTATTAACTCATTACAAGATAATGCTGAAAGTCAAGTGACTATACATGCCTCACAGCTAGGAACTTGGCTTCAAACAAGAAAATCTGAGATAGAGGTAATGGCAAACATCGATTTAGTTCGTTTTGGGCAGCAGGAAGATATTTTACCGTATTTTGCTGAAGAAAGAGAACGAATGGATGGTACATATTCTTCAATTAGTTTAGGGGATACTGAAGGTAATCTAACATTTGATTCTGGGATAGCCATTCAGATTGGCAGTGAAACTACGTTCTCAGATGTTATGGCGGGAACATCAATTATTTCGAATCCTTTCCCAGACAAAGCAGACTTAAAAAATTTGATTATTTCATTCGAAGTACCTGTATATGATGAAAATAAAAAAGTTAAAGGGCTAGTTAGTGGAGCTTCTCCTATTAATAAAGTGTTTGCGGAAACAACAGATTTTAAAGTAGGAGAAACAGATACAGTGTATGTTATTCAAGGTGATGGATTAATCATTCACCATCCAGATGAAACAAAGGTTTTACAAGAAAACTTACTTGAATCGAACAGTCAAAAAATGAAAAAACTTGCATCAGAAATGATTGAAAAAGGACAAGGTTTTTCGGAAATCGAGATCAATGGCGAAGATCGAATGCTCTTTTATTCAACTGTACCAAATACAAATTGGATTATGGCTGTGGATGTTCCTTTAAAAGAATTTACTTCAAAGCTAACGCCTTTATTAATTATCACTATTATATCTGGAATTGCAGCGCTTCTTCTTAACGGAATCATTCTATTTTTACTTTTAAGAAGAATGACGAATCGAATTCGTAAAGCAGCTACTATGGCGGAAGAGATTGCAGAAGGTCAATTATCGTTTGAAAAGATTGAAGATTCCAACAACGATGAAATAAGTCATTTAGCCAGAGCAGTAAATCAAATGGCTAACAATTTAAGAGATTTACTCATGCACGTCAATCAAGTAACCGAACAAGTAACATTAGCTTCTTCTCATTTCATCGAAGGTGCTTGGCGTGCTTCAGAAACTTCAGGAGCAATTACAAGTTCAGCCCAGGAAGTATCATCTGCAACAGCACTCCAATTACAAGCAATTCAGCAAAGTACGGAAGCTATAGACCAAATGGCAATCGGGATACAGCGTGTTGCATCATCTTCTTTTGATGTCTTTGAGGCATCCACAAGGACTGAACAAGAAGCAGTTCAAGGAAATCAAAGCATTTCGACAGTTGTTAAACAAATGGATAGTATTTACCAATCTGTTCAAAAATCAAGTAATGTCGTTCAATTATTAGCAAACCGTTCAAAAGAAATAGGGGAGATTTCAGGCATGATTACAAGTATCTCAGATCAAACCAATTTGTTAGCATTAAACGCAGCGATTGAATCCGCTAGAGCTGGAGAACACGGAAAGGGATTTGCAGTGGTTGCAGAAGAAGTACGCAAGCTAGCAGAGCAATCCAAAAACTCTGCTGACAAAATCTCACATTTAATTGATGAGATACAAATAAATACAGAAGAAGCTGTCCAAGTGATGTCTGCCGGCGCCCAAGATGTCCAAGACGGAACGGAACTCGTCAATCATGCTGGAGAAATGTTTAATAACATTCTTATAGCCATCAAACAAGTTTCCAATCAAATTCAAGAGGTGTCATCATCATCAGAACAACTATCAGCCTCAACAGAAGAAATAAATGCGTCATCGGTAGAAATGCTTGAGATCGCTCATAAGTCCACATATAACGCAAATACAGTTACTACACAAGCTAGTTCCCAACTAGCTGTGATTGAGGACATGAAGAGCTCTACAGAGGCTTTAAATAATATGGTTGTTGAATTACAGAAAGCTATGAGAAAATTTACTTTTTAACAGTATGCGATATTCAATTTTCCTAATATAGAATTAAGCGAATAAAGTAGTGAAAAAGGATAACGGGTCTAGAAGTTGTTTAGAGAAATCGTCTTGAATTGTATTTTCAAAACGGTTTTTCTTTTTTTATGGCTCTATACCATAATCTGTTCATGCAAAACATTCGCATGAATTTTGAGCAGGTCCAAATCGTGAAGTCGTAGTTGTTTTTCACGTGCGAATACTGAACAATGAATTTTCTATAGAATATTTTTCAAACGTTTAAAAGCTCATTTGCCGAAATTGATATACGACTTAAATATAAATATGTGACAAATAGGAGCTAAAGTCCTGAAATGGCGCTTATTTAAAAATATGTCGTGTACCGAAATTGAGCGTTTGAATAAATTCGAGTTTGTTGAAGTCATCAGTAGAATTTCCCGTGTTAAAACGAAAATAAATTCTATACACTTTAGTGGAATGATTATCAAAGAACGTTTGCTGTTTTAAAATCCTATACATAATTGTATAGCTTCTCTAATTCTTTAAAAGTTGTTTTGGCCTTCGTATAGAATTACATAAAAGTTTTGTGGTATAAGCGTTTTAAAGTGTTTTCAAAAATTCCTTCACACTTTTTTAGAGGTGTTTACATTTATTTTATCTACTGCTTTACTCAAAAAATAAGAAAGACTTGAAGACATTCTTTAAGAAAGTAGATGTTAGGTCAATCATGTTGTGAGAACAATATGATAAGATCCAGATGCGTTCAAATAATCCGTTCGGAAGCAAAACGTAATTAAAATTGCATTTTACAAAGCGAGTTCACCATTTTATATCCTGTTTTACCAGCAAAAAAACAGGTCTATTGTCCTGTTCGTTTTATTTTGCAGCGTAATCAGAGGAGCGAAAATGACTCTATTTTGAGTTGTTTTTGTACTTTTTCAGCTGTTTTTCGGTTGTTTTTGTCAGGATAAATGGCAATTTTTTTTGCCCCTGACTTATGAATGAAGGTGGACAATGGATTTTAGTAGGTGCTTCAAGGTTTTTAAAAGGAGGCAAGCCTTTGTCTTTGTGGAGAGGTGAAAAATCCTTTTGAAAATAATCAAAAAGATTTTTTAAATTCTGATATAATAACTAACTATTCTTCAGAAGCTAATACACGAAGTTCTCCATTGGTAAATTCAAAAGATTTTCCGTTGATGTAGAAGGGTTTACTCAAGTCTAAACCAATACCTGCTGCAAATTGAGGGAAGTTCTGAGCGAATTCAGCGTCATTAACATTTTCTGTTGAGAAAGAACCATCTGCTATAAGAACTAAATCCATAAAAATACCGACTAGTTTATTCGCTTCTTGACGCTCCTCTATAGAATGTGATTGATGTATTCTAAGTGATTGTAGTTGCTCAGGAGTCAAGGGTGTACCAGCTGAACCAGGTGGACAGTACAACATCAAACTAAAGTTAGAATTAAAACCGCCACCTGTTAAAGGAGTCCCATTTAGCGGCTTTCCATTTACTTTACCTAATGAATAGTGTACGCCGTTTTCAATTGTCATAGAGTTTGTTTGTGTATCCACTAATTGTGTCGGGGTTGTTCCTTGCAAAATAGCATTGCTGGACTGTATAAATTCTGCATGTTTTTTTCTCGAGAGCTCAATATCTGCTTGTTTAGAATCTACTACTGGTTCCTCAATCTTAAATGTACTATCATTACTTTTTGCTTTAGCAATAGCTACTGTACCTAAATTTATATAAGGATTAAACGTCACCTGCATGTATCATTTCTCCTCTCTGTTTAGTTTTTCTATCGGTGGAAGTTTATCTTTTTCAACAACCTTCACTTCTTTTTAAACTGATTTTATCTGCTATAGCAAATTCACTTACCCTCGAGTTGATTTAACCTATTGTCACCAACACCGATATTACAAAGACAATTTCCCTTTATATGTGCTTCAAGATGTTGTTAACATTTTTATGGAAGAAGTCTATTATTTATTACCAATTATTAGTATTATGGTAAGTAATATAACTTATGGAGGTGAGGACTATTGCTTGACTTACACAATCGCATTAATGAGTCATTAGATACACTGATTGAAAAAGAGGCGCTTATTGGATCCGAATTGCGTGGCATGCTGAAAGGCTTTAAGGAAGAGAAAACAGACGTAGGCTATTCCTTTGGGAAGCTATGTATTATTCACTATGAAGCATTTTCGGAACACTGTAATGAGGACATTTATAAAGTAGCAGCAGCCATTGAGCTCCTCATTTTGTCTTTCGATATCATCGATGATCTACAGGATCAGGATGCTGAATATAGTTGGAGTAGAACGCCTGATTTATCGTTGAATACTGCAGTGGCCATGCTTGTTATGGCGTCGAAGATTATACGTGAAAGTAATTTTGAACATAAAGGTTTAGCTGTGCAGTTATTAGAGAAGTATGCACTGCTCAGCATTAATGGTCAGCAGCTAGATTTGTTAAATTACTGTCGTGATGAGCAATCTTATTTACGAATGATTGAACAGAAATCGGGTTCACTGACAGCGATGAGTTGTTTGATAGGAGAAACCCTTGCTAAAGGGGAAGTCTCTACACAAGTTGAAGAGTATTCAAAGTACATAGGTATCATACAACAGATTAAGAATGATATTCAGGATTTAAAAAAATGGGACAGGAAAAATGACTTATTGAACAAAAAGTACACATTACCCATAATTTTCTTACTTTTGACAGAAAATAGTGTTTCAAAATCTGTAAAAGACTATTACAATGAAGATATAGTTACATTTATGGATAATTTTGTTATAGAAAGAGAGTTAACAAGTAGTGGCGCTATACGTTATGCATTGGCTTTGAAAAATTTGTATAAACATAAAGCACTACAGTTTCTTGAAGATGTGACTATGGATAATGGGAGTAAGGATTTTATAAAAAAACTAATGAAATGAGGAGATTGTATGATTAAAGCGATTCAGTATTTAGAGCAAAATCCAATGTTAGTAGAGTTATTAAGAGAGAAAAAAGTTTCATTAATCGGTGTTAATGATTTAGAGGTTCAGGCAATCGTAGAAGCATTTGATGATGAATTACGTTTAGAAAATCCACTTTGGAATTAAATTCAATAAAAAGAAACAGATTTTTTCTTGCTATAGCTGTCTATCTAACAGTAGGTCTGTATTTATTTTATATTGTATATAGCACACCTCTTTTAGGCATTTATTTAAAGGAAGATAAAGGGCAGTGGCAAATAACAGATCCGTACTATAAAGATTGGGCAGCTAAGCACCAAATAGCAGCTGGAGATATCGTTTTAACAATAGATGGTATTCAGACAGAGCTTGTTCCTAATATAATGTATGATTTTGTGATTCGTGCAGCTAATGATTTAACAATAAAAAAGCCAGATGGACAAATCCTTGATGTACAAATAAATCCTCTAGACATCCCACAGCAATTTTACTCAGTGTTGGTAGTTCCTTTTTGTTACTATTTGCTGACACTGCTGATTGTTTTATATTTATATTTAACACAAAAAAATACAACACTTTTAAATATACTCATTCTTTTTATGCTAACCGTCTCGTTAGCATATATTAGTATAGGTTCATCTGGTAGATTGAATAGTGTTGGCATTATAGTAAATCGAAGTAGTATGTTACTTTGTCTCGTACTATTACTCCGTTTTTTGAAGAGTTATTTTTCGTTTTTAAATATAAATTGGTTATTCTTTAACAATATAAAAGTACTTTATATAATGCCACTATTGGCGTTTTTTCTAAGCGTTCTCGGTATCGTGTATCCATCAACTCATAACCTATATTCAAATATTATCTTGGGGTTATTTTTGTTTCTGCTTATGATGATTCTTATCATTTTAATAGTTAGCTATTTTAAGTATAGAGCACCACAAATAAAGGTTTTATTGATTAGCATAATCATTCCATTCTTACCTTTTTTATTCCTCTATGCGTTACCAGAAATATTATTCCATAGATTTATACTTTCTGCCGATTTATGTTCATTATTTTTAATGTTAATCCCATATAGTTTTATCTTTACACAGTTAACAGAAAGAATGTTTGATATGGAATACTTGATAACACGTCTACGCTATTATATTAGCTTCGCATTTGTTTTTTCAGTTTGGTTATTAGTAGGTCTCTATTGGCTTGCAAATCACATATTAACTGTAGTAGAAATGGTTGAGATATTTTTTTTCGCTTTTATCTCATTGACTGTGCTTTTTTTCATAAAGGAAAAACTCGATTATCGACAACGAAAAGTTCTTTTTTCGACAAAGGGAGACTATATCCATCAACTTTACACGACAATAGATAAAATAGGAAAAGCCTTCAAAATAGAGGATTTACTAGAGAAGTTCTCACGTGAGGTTGCTCTCCATCTTGAACTTAACCACGTAGATGTTTTAACTTATGACTATCAAAGCCAACAACTCATATCTAAAAACGAGTCAATCGATTCACTACATAATCATGTAGACTCAGCAATTGTTGAGTTATTACAGCTAGGTGAAATAAAGAAAATAGATACTTGCTATCTGGCTTTTATCCATCAAGACGCTCATTATAAAAGAATTTTAGTGTTAGGTCATAACAATTCCATTAATTTAAAAGAAGAAGAACTATTATGGCTTGAATTATTACTTTTATATTTAAATAACTTTATTGATAACACAAAAATGATTGAAGGACTCATAGAAGAATTAAAGCAAATGAAACAATCAGATGGAAATCAGCTACCTTGGCTCAATAAATTATTATGGCTACGTTTTGAAGAAGAAAAATATCAATTGGCTCAAGAGCTCCATGATACAAATTTACAAGAACAGCTGCATATAGCAAGAGAAGTAGATGTCTTGATTCATACTAAGGATTCTACTGATATTCAATCGAAGCTTGTAAAGGTCCATGAACAAATGATTGCATCCATGCATGATTTAAGGTCTTATTGTGAGAATTTAAAACCGCCTCTATTAGATACATTGGGGCTTAACGCTGCTCTTGAAAAGCTTTTACAAAAAGTGATCAGTAGGGCTGATTTCGTATTAAATCATTCAATTGATCGCTTATATTTAGAAGACGAACGCTTGAATCTAATGATTTATCGATTGTTTCAGGAGTTATTAAACAATGCACTAAAGCATTCTTACGCTACTTCTGTAGAAATTCATCTAATAGAAAGGATGGATGGGTTTGAAATTACTTACTCTGATAATGGTGTAGGGTGCGATTTGAATGACATTATGCAATCTGATTCAATGGGCATAAAAGGTATACAAGAGCGGGTTAAGGCCTTTAATGGACAATTTCACATTAATTCTTGTATTCATCAAGGGATGTCCATTCAAATTACAGTAAGTGAAGGAAGTGACACACTTGATTACGATGCTCATAGTGGATGATCATCCTATCGTTTTAGAAGGAACAAAAAATCTGTTTCAAGAAATTGCTGATATGGTAGTTGATACAGAAAGCGATGCTACATGTGTGTTGCAAAAAGTGAAGAAAACACCTTTTGATATCTATTTGATTGATATTAACATGCCGTTACAAAATGGGATTGTTTTAGCTAGAAATATTAAAGTACTACAGTCAAATGCTGCAATCATTCTTTATACAGGAGATGACATCGTAGATTATTACCCACTCATTTTAGAGAGGAAAATCCAAGGCATTCTAGCTAAAACGGCATCTAAGGAGCAAATCATTCGAACAATTCGTTCCATTAGCCACGGTGAACTTGTTCTTCCAATTAACTTCCTTGATTTCTTGGAGAGTAAATGTTATCCCCAAGAATTACAAAAAAAACTTAAGCTAAATGCTAAAGAAAAACAGATTTTAAGCTTAATTGCAGATGGTGATACTAATCATGCAATAGCAGTAAAACTCAATGTGACACAACGTACAGTTGAACGCTATTTAACACAGTTGTTTACACTATTAAATGTGGAATCTCGCACTGAAGCCGTTAATTTCGCAAAAGAAAGGCACTTACTTTAGGTTCATAAACGTTAACTTTATGTTGGAGTGAATATTTCTAGGCGACAACTATCATTCATGAAGATTGTCGCCTAAGCGTTTTAATGAGACTATTTCATGTAGTCTTTATCTACACAATACAAAAAACTTCTCTTCATCCGGCCATTAAAGGATAATGGAATTATATCCCTTCTTAAATAAAAATTGATGACACACTATTAATTTTTCATATGAATCCTTCAAAAAATAATCACTACGCCAAAATATATGAAGCCCCCCATATAGAACCTTCTCAAAATAAACTCTCGTTGATTCAGTAGCAACTTCAAGGCACACCGACAAGGAAAATGTCGGACACCGACAGGGAAAATGTCGGACACCGACAGGGAAAATGTCGGTATACCGACAGAAAAAATGTCAGAAAGTCGCCGTTGAAATGACGGTGTCGATACTGTTAGGCTTAAAGTAACTCGTGAATAAGAAAATTAGCAATAGTGGGCAAGGGTGTAAGAGTTTTATGTATTATAAAAACTATAAAAGAACTTAAATTCTTTTACATATTTTCAATTAGTAGAATGACACAAGGTGACCTATTATCAATGAACTGAGAGTACAATTTTAAATTTGTTCAAGAAGAATTGCCACTAGCCAAATACCTTCCTTCACGATAAAACTTTGCATAAAGGTGGGCGTATATTTTGAAAGTAGAGCTTGAGAATTTATTCTCTACGGATGAAGCCATTCAAGATAAAGTCATTAAGGTATTTAAGCGCTATGGTATTTTTTTATGTGAACCTGTAATAAGAGAAAGTTCATTAAAGGCTTCTTTCAATCCGATTGTTACATTAAATGAAGATGTGACGTATGAACAGATGGCATCATTATATAAATCATTGAAAAGTGAGTTGGGTATTGTTTCTATTGGAGAGCGGTTTTACTTTACTTTTTCTGATAGTGATTATGAACAAGCGCCTTTATTTACTCTAAATTCTACTGGGAATTCAACAGATATGTTTCTGGACGATAGAGGAACACTCTTTTCAAAAAGTACATATTGCGATCATTGTGGTCTGATAGAAAAAGAGCAACTTTCACCGTTAGTGGTTGATACATCAAAATTTAAAGATCGTTATTTATTGCATGCGAGTGGTTATTGGGTAGCCTCAGAGAAATTGGTGACAATAATGGAGCAAGGGAATATTGAAGGTTATGAGCTATTAGAAGTTATACATCAAGGCGAAGAAGACTGGAAGCAACCGGCTTATCAATTGATACCAAAACAAGTATTACCAGCATGTAGTGCAGATAGGGTAAAGTTGCATTTTGCGACAGAAGGATCGCCATGTCGCTGTGGGTTAGGGGGTATTATCAACGGTCCTAATCTCTATGAAAAAAACAATTTAGCTGATCTGACAGGTGATGTATTCCAAGCGGCTGAATGGAGTCATAATGGAAAATATCTTTATAAGAAAACGTTATTCAGTAGAAAATTTAGAGACTTAATTATAGAGAATAATATTTCCCTAGAAGTAAAAGGCGAAAAGGATGCGAATTTTGGTCCGAAAGATTGGTTATTTGATCCCATATTATTAAGATAATAATCATTTATAGATGTAACCCTTGATTCTCCATTCTATAATGATGAATCAAGGGTTACTCTTAGATTTCCTAATGTCCTTAATTTCCGAAAAGTGAAATGACTAAAAAACTTTGATATGGTAGGGAATCTTTTTCATTACCTTATAAGTCAAAAGAGTAAGGAAGTGTTTGATATGTGGAAAAAACTACTACCTATAATTGTGATTTTATTTATTATTGCTTTGGCAATATCGAATTATTTTAATGAATCAGAGTCAGAAAATACTATAATAGCACAACAGATACATTACATATTTTTCGTGTGAATTTTAGTACATAATAATCGTGACTGAAGTCCAGTAACGTTTTTTATCCTTCTTTTGCTGCTAGCCATTATTAATCTTCTCCAAAAATCTTATGAGATGAGCCCCGTTCGCCAAATCCAAATTAAACTTACCCAATTATCCCAAACTAAATCGACAGGAATCAATTGAAGAGTGTCGTATTGAAATTACATACAAGTTGATATTCCAATTTGAAATACATTTAGGCAAGAACTTAAGAAGTAATTATCTTCATCATGAAATTGTATAACAAGGGGGAACCTATCACTGAGATCTCTCTTTATAGAAATAAGTAAGTCCGCTATAAATTTATTTATTATATTGTAGTTGTAAAAAAATCAGTGGCCTCTTGCATTCATATGCATATTCGCTTCAAAGCAATCGTAATTATGTTATGATGTGATGTGAAAAATATAGCGTGAATTCGTATAGAGGAGAAATAAAGTATGAATAAATGGGCATATCCATTGGCAATTTTAACACTGATTGCTTTTTTAGTTTTGCGCGTGACGTATCAAACGGAAGCGGTTCAGAAATTTGATAGTCAAATAGCAGAATGGTTATTTGGTAATAAATTTATAGATATTTTTCATTATATTGGGGAACCTAAATTTGTTGTTTGTGTTGCGATTTTTTTAATAGTGTATTTAGCGTGGAGAGTAAAAAACTACCGTGGTATGGTATTGGTCTTGTTAACGTTTGCGGGTGGTACTTTGTTAAATCATCTGTTAAAAATATGGGTGCAACGTCCACGTCCAGAAATTGTAGATCAGCTAACATCCTTTAGTTTTCCATCAGGGCATTCGATGTCTGGCTTACTGTATTTGTTTACGGTTGCGTATATTTTGTCTGAAAACAATACGAAAGTTCGTAAAAAACAGCTATGGAGTGGTGCAGTCGTGTTAACCGCACTAATCGGTATGTCCCGTGTAGCAGGGGCACGTCACTTTGCATCAGATGTACTAGCTGGGTGGAGTATAGGTTTTACATGGTTTGTCATTTGCGTTATCTGGTATGAGGGACGTAAACGGATGTTTGAAGATATTAATGAAAAACGTAAATAAGACTGTGGTAGTACTTTATTCGAAGGAATAGGGTGCTGCTTTTTTTGTATATGTAAGAAAAGAATGGAGTTTTCGTTAATGCATAATATATAGCCTGTCTAAAAAAAGTTGCTCATAGGAAACTTTTACGTTAAGATGAGTACAATAAGAAAAAAGAGAAGGAAGATGCGTATGGAAGGAAATGTGTTAATGGCATTAGGGCTAACCCTATTTGCCGGACTCGCAACAGGTGTAGGGAGTTTAATAGGTTTCTTTACTACAAGAACAAATACGAAGTTTTTATCGGTAGCTCTTGGGTTTTCCGCGGGGGTTATGATTTATGTATCGCTTGTTGAAATTTTTGTGAAGGCGAAAGATGCACTCACAAATGCGTTAGGACCAACAGAAGGTTATTGGGTAACAATTGCAGGCTTCTTTGGTGGGGTGTTGTTTATTGCAATAATCGATAAATTTATTCCGAAGGCAAATAATCCACATGAAGTGAAGCTTGTCGAGGATATTGATGCAGTCAAACCACAAATCAATCAAGATCATTTAATGAAAATGGGCGTGTTTACAGCATTAGCGATTGCAATTCACAACTTTCCAGAAGGTATCGCTACATTTATGGCTGCGATGAACGATCCTAATATCGGGATTGCGATTGCGATTGCCGTAGCAATTCATAATATTCCAGAGGGAATTGCGGTTTCGGTACCGATTTACTTTGCGACAGGTAGTCGAAAAAAAGCGTTTAAATTATCATTTTTATCAGGTTTAGCTGAGCCAGTTGGTGCGGTTGTTGCATATTTACTGTTAATGCCGTTTTTAAATGATGTAATGTTCGGTATCGTGTTTGCAGGGGTCGCGGGGATAATGGTGTTTATCTCGCTGGATGAATTACTACCCGCTGCACAAAAATACGATGAAACGCATTTATCTATGTATGGCTTAATAGCAGGTATGGCTGTCATGGCGATTAGTTTAGTATTACTAACTCCATAAAGAAAAAGGAATCTAGCCATACGTTTAGCTAGATTCCTTTTTATCTTCATTCAGCCGAAAATTACTACCTCTATAGGTGGTAAGATGAATGAAGATAAAGCCCCTGGCGGATGTCACAAATTTTGAATTATGCAAGCACAATTCAAAATCTAGACGCAATCACACCGAGGCGTGATTGATTTATTCTTCGATGAGTTCTTTAACAGCATCTAGGCAGTCGTAGAACGTTTCGAAAGGTTTATAAGGGATTTGAAGATTCTCGCAACGATCTATTAAATGATCACGGGCAAGTACTAAATCCGCTTGTTTGGCTGCTTCAAAATCAGAAATTGAGTCACCGATAACGATCTTGAAGTGGTCGTCCTGAGCAACTGAGCGCATAACAGATGGCTTGCAGCAACCGCAGCCTTGTACTTCATATTTTGCACATTCTTCGTCACAAGGGTTTGGATACAATAGCTCGATTTGTGAACCTGAAAAGTCAGCACTATTACAATAAACGCCTGTAAATGGTCCGAATTTTTCAAGCATCGGCTCGATAAAGAAATCGACACCACCGCTAACGACGTAAAACGGAATATCATTGGTATGTGCAAATTGCACAAATTCACCGAAGCCCTCACGTATGACGGCGGTATTTAGTAAGTACTGAATAACTTCATCTTTTTGACGAGTAGATAGCAGTTCGAACATTGCTGTGACACCATCTTTGAAGGTAATTGTTTGTGCTAGCATAGCTTGTGCAATTTTCTCAGATTCCTCTGGTACGAATTGAGTCATGAGTGAAACAATATTGTCAGTTGCTGTAATGGTGCCATCAAAATCGCAGAAAATAATTGGTTTCATCGTGCTTCCTCCTTCAACATGATTCAGTGGAAATCCCCTACTTCCATTAGTCGGGGAATGTATGCAAGTTTAACATTCGATTCAGTGGGTGTCCAAACGTCGACTGAATCCTGTTTAAGCTTCCGGCGGATGTCACCGATTTTGAAAGGTTAAGAAGGATGTTAGCCTAAGTACGTAGCATCCATGCGACAACGGCTAGCTGAACTGCATCATGCAGCCCTAAGCACAATTCAAAATTTGGACGCAATTACGCCAGGACGTAATTGATTATAATAAAAACGCCTACTTTAGAGTAGGCGTTTTGATCTATTACGCAAATGCTACTTGTACCCCTTTTTCATCAGCTTTCGTTAAGATAATGTGATGCTCAGGGAACTGGGCCTTCATTGTTACGACAAAATCATCAGCAATAGCAGAAGGAATAATCGAAATAAGAGTTGGGCCAGCACCGCTTAATGCTGTACCGTATGCACCTGAAGCTTTAGCAGCAGCATGGATTTCTTTATATTGCGGAATCAGTTTGGAGCGGTAGGGCTCATGAAATAGATCCACCTCCATATAGTGACCAGCACGTTCGAAGTCTCTTGCCATGAGAGAAGCGGCAAGCATATTAGCGTTAGCAGATGCACGTACTGCATAGGCACGGTCGAACACCTCTGGTAATACAGAGCGTGCTTCACTCGTTTTTAGCTCTACATCAGGCACGTAAACAACGAATAATGCTTCAATATCATTAATATGTAGAGTATCAACAATTCCGTTTTCGTCCATTGAAGAAATTGTTAAGCCGCCTAAAACGGAAGCAGTCGCATTATCTGGATGACCTTCAATTTGTGAAGATAAATTCAGTTTATCCTGAACAGTAAGCTCAAGATTACAAACTTGGTTTGCTAGTTCGATGCCTGCTACTATGGCTGCAGCACTACTGCCTAACCCGCGTGCGAGTGGAAGTTCACTAGCCATTTCAACGCGGCAAGCAGGAAGCTCTTCACCATACTGATCTGCAATTCTTTTAGCGATAACATATAGTAAATGGTCTTCTATCTCAAACTCGCTAGGACCATTATCATCGAGATGAATGATTTCCCAGGTATCCTGTAAAGAAACCTCTAGCTTTAAATAAAGAGACAAGCCAAGTCCAATTGAGTCAAAGCCAGGGCCTAAATTGGCTGTGCTCCCAGGAACTGAGATTTGCCACTTTTTACTCATAGCACGCCCTCGATATACTTTCGAATTTCTTCTTCATTGTTTTTAAGAGAGACAAGGTCAACTGTAGATACACTCATCGCTGTATCAGGATCTTTTAAGCCATTACCAGTGAATACTGTCACGACTTTAGAACCTTTAGCAATTTTTCCGCTTTCTACTGATTTGATAACACCTGCTAAAGATGCTGCTGAACCTGGCTCAACAAAAATACCTTCAGTACCTGCGATTAATTTGTAAGCAGCTAAAATTTCTTCGTCTGTTACAGAGTCAATGATACCGCCAGACTCGTCACGAGCCGCTTCAGCAAAACTCCAACTTGCAGGGTTACCGATTCGGATTGCTGTTGCAACTGTTTCAGGGTTTGCAATTGGTTCGCCTTTAACAATTGCTGATGCACCTTCTGCTTCGAAGCCATACATTTTTGGAAGACCAGAGCCTTTTACTTCGTTATATTCTTTGAAACCTTTCCAATAAGCTGTAATGTTGCCTGCGTTACCAACAGGGATACATAGGTAGTCTGGAGCTGCGCCTAAAGCATCCACAATTTCGAATGAAGCCGTTTTTTGCCCTTCGATACGATAAGGGTTTACTGAGTTAACAAGTGCAACGGGTGTTGTTTCGCTCACTTGACGTACGATATTTAAGGCGTCGTCAAAGTTACCATCGATTTCAATAATTTTCGCACCGTACATTGTTGCTTGTGCTAATTTACCGAGCGCTACTTTACCTTTTGGGATTACGACGATGGATTGGATACCTGCGCGTGCTGCATATGCTGCTGCAGCTGCTGAAGTGTTACCAGTAGATGCGCAAATTACGCATTTACTTCCGTCTTCAATTGCTTTTGCAACAGCAAATACCATTCCACGGTCTTTGAACGAACCAGTTGGATTTGCACCTTCAATTTTACCGTATAGTTCGATACCAAGTTTTTTAGATAGGTTTACCAAATGTATAAGAGGCGTATTGCCTTCGTTTAATGTTAGAGCGGGTGTATTTTCTGTTACGGGTAAAAATTGTTTATATTCTTCGATAAGGCCTTTCCACATAACGTAACAATCTCCTTTTGTTCTTGTAGGAAGAACAGTTGTTTTTGTATAAGAGACATTTTAACGCAAATTGCCCTATCTTTTCAATAGCTATTCGTAAATTGTCTGAACAATTCTGTATTTTGAAATTTTCCTTGTCACTTTATTGAAACAACTGTATAGTAGAACCGTAGTGTAAAGTCATGTGTAAAGACAGGTGGTTAAATGACAACAAACAAATCAACACAGCCCATATCCCGAAATAAACTTTTACGTGTAGCGGGTGTTGGCTGGCTCTTCGATGCAATGGACGTGGGAATTTTATCATTCGTCATAGCAGCACTAGCAATCGATTGGGATTTATCGAAAACAGAAATGGGCTGGATTGGGAGCGTAAACTCGATCGGTATGGCGGTAGGTGCACTCTTATTCGGTGTTTTAGCTGATAAAGTGGGACGGAAGCAAATTTTCATGTGGACTCTCGTCTTGTTTTCAGTGGCAAGTGGCTTGTCCGCATTTACGACAACATTAGTAGCATTTATGGCGCTACGCTTTTTAGTAGGAATGGGACTTGGGGGAGAGTTACCGGTAGCCTCAACACTTGTTTCTGAAAGTGTTGAAGCGAAAGAACGAGGGAGAGTAGTTGTATTACTGGAGAGCTTTTGGGCAGTAGGGTGGTTAGTGGCTGCACTAATTTCTTATTTTGTAATTCCTGCATTCAGTCAATCAATGGGCTGGAGAGTAGCTTTATTGTTAACGGCCTTACCAGCATTGTATGCAATTTATTTACGTTGGCATTTACCGGACTCTCCACAGTTTACGGTAAAGGTAGAATCGAAAAAGCGTAGTATCTTCCAAAATATTCGTGATGTTTGGTCAAAAAAGTATGCACGTTCTACGTTGATGCTGTGGTTACTATGGTTTACAGTTGTATTTTCATATTACGGTATGTTTTTATGGCTACCGAGTGTCATGGTTGGCAAAGGATTTGACATGATTACAAGTTTTAAATATGTGCTAATTATGACGCTTGCTCAGCTACCGGGTTACTTTACAGCGGCATGGTTCATTGAAAAATTTGGACGTAAATTTGTACTTGTTTCCTATCTAATTGGAACAGCTGTAAGTGCTTTCATTTTTGGGAATGCAGAAACAATGGAAATACTATTAATTTCGGGTATGTTTTTATCATTCTTTAATTTAGGGGCATGGGGTGCATTGTATGCCTATACGCCAGAGCAGTATCCTGCGAGTATTCGTGGTACTGGAGCCGGGATGGCAGCAGCAGTTGGTCGAGTAGGTGGTATATTCGGTCCATTATTAGTGGGATCGTTGTTAACAGCCGGCTATGATATTGGCTTTATCTTTACAATTTTCTGCGGGGCTATTATTATCGGTGTAATTGGCGTAATTTTCTTAGGGAGAGAAACGAAGCAAATCGAATTAGAATAAAGAATTAATGCCTAGGTAGCACGAGTGTTCCAAGGCATTTTTTTTCGTATTTTAGCTATAATAATACATAAAAATAAGTATTTATTAATTAATATACATATTTATCTAAAGTTTGTTAAAATGGATTCTTCACTGAAAGCAGGGGATGACATTAAGTTAAAGAGCTACCTCAAGTTATGGTGATGAGCCTTAAAATGACTAAATACTAAGTGAACTGCTGTTATGAAATATGATAATCAAGAAGCAATAATTAACAGGAAATATAGAGAATTTATGTCATTCAACACAGACTATTGCGTTAGTGATTTAAAGCGCTAAAGATTTTTCAGAAAAGTCATTGTATTCAGATTGTAATCGTGATACTGTATTTTTAACCGGATTTAGAGTCAGTTATAAATAATCTCCATTCGTGATAATTACTCTTGGAAGAAAGGTTGTTAGGAATGAGTATTAATGAAGATATAAAAAGAAAATTTGTAAGACTTTCGAAAGGCCAACGTAAGGTTGCACAATTTGTAATTGATAACCCGACAGCTGTTATTGCAAATGGCGCTGCTGAAGTTGGTAGACAGGCTAATGTCAGTGAATCTACGGTCATTCGTTTTTGCTATGCAATGGATTTATCGGGTTATGTAGAACTTCAAGAGGAAATACGAAGCTATTTAATGACCAAAAATGAAGGAGCACATGTGCATTCAACCTACTCAGCGGGACAACAAAATGTGCTAAATTACGGTAAGATTATGCAGAGAGATATACAAAACATACAAGACACAATACGCCTTATTAATGACAACACACTTCAAAAAAGTGCTAAGTGGATGCATGAGGCAGATACAATTTACATATTAGGTGCTCGTCAAGCCGCTTCTGTGGCAAGTTGGTTATCCTATACAATGAAAACACTACGTCCAAATGTGAAGCAAATACGCACGGATTCGGATGATTTTGTTCAACAAATTAATAGCATGGGTGAACGCACAACTTTAATCGTATTTTCATTCGACAAGCATACGAATGATATGAAGACAATTGTAGAAATTGCCAGAATGAAAAAAGTGAAGATCATAGCAATTACTGATTCAGCTTTATCTCCATTAAGAGAGTATACAAGTGCACTATTTGCACTTAGAATGAAAAATCAGTCTTCACTAGATGTGATCCCTGTCCTCTTCTCATTTATGCATGCGCTGGTTGAAGAAATGATAAGCCACAATAAAGTGGAATATGATAAGTATTTACAATCTTTTGAACAAGTAGAGAATAATCTACTATTCCTAGATGTCGCTAGGGAAAAGCAAGTTTTGCGTTAATCATAAAATGGAACACGTTGATACGCTTGTAGTGCTTGTTTACGTGTTTTTTTATTGTGAAAAAAGACCATAAAAAGTTATGGTCTGTAAGAGTAGTTTATAAAATTTTACCCAAAGTATATTCATCAATAAATGTGTCATTTAGCATAATTGATTGTAATCGCTTGCCTTCATGTTGAAATCCTATTTTCTCAAAAAGTTGTAATGCACTAACATTATGCGCCATCACGGATAACTCTAATTTAGTAATTGCTCTTTCTTTTGACCAACTTTCAACTTCGTCCATCAGAGTTTGTCCGATACCTTGACGGTGGTGTTCTATTTTGACTGCTAAGTGGACAGATGCAACATGTTTGACTCTTGAATGTTTGTATCCATGAATAAAGGCATATCCAGCAAATGTGCCTTCTAAAATGCAAAGTAATATTGTGCGATTTTTTAACTTTTTCCAGCTAGATAAATCTTTACGAAGTTGTTGTACTGTTAGATCTAATTCACTAGGAGCATTGTACATAAATTCTGTTTCATGAAAGATTTCTTCTTGTAAATTAATAAACGCTTTAGCATCAGATGCCTCAATTGTTCGAATTATGTATGCAGAAGAGTTTTCATTATTTTCAGGAACTTGATTAGTAGAGGCCCTTGTATGGTTACGACAGAAAGTGACACTAGCGCCAAGTTTGACATCAACTACATAGAAACCTGAATTTGTCCAAGATAAGTAGTGAGATAGAGGTGGTTTCGTTTTTTTCCACCAACTCATATTTAAATAGGCGGCGTTTGGTAAGGATTGCCCAATTATATTTTCTAGTGCGCTGAAGGATAGAGTTATTTCATTTTGAGTAGTAACTTGAAAGAAAGTCGCTAATGGAATATACTTCTTTTCCATATTTTTTGTCATTATAATCCTCATTTCTCTTATTTCCTAAAAATATAGACAAAATGATAATATCATAAAATTATGTATTCTTGAATGATTAAACGCAACTAAATATCTATCGGTAGAAGAATTATGTTTTCAAATTGTCAGGATTAGAGAAAATTCATGGCGATTTAATGTTAAAAATATGATAAAAATGTAAAAATATTGAATATATAATACCTGAATTGATTATTGTTTTAACAATATATTGTGTCATGTTGTTTCATAAGGTGTGGTAAAATAAAAGCGAAAATGTAATCGCCATTTAGGAGGAATAATACCAATGAATAAAGTATTAGTTTTCGGACATAAAAACCCAGATACAGATACAATTACATCTGCAATTGTTTACGCGTATTTAAAACAACAAATCGGTATAGAAGCAGAAGCAGTGCGTCTTGGCGAGGTGAATAATGAAACGAAATTTGCATTAGAGAAATTCGGTTTTGAAGCACCACGTCTAATCAGTTCTGTAGTTGGGGAAGCAGCACAAGTTATTCTTGTGGACCATAACGAATTCCAACAATCGGCTGACGGTATCGAAGAAGTACAAATTACAGAAGTAATCGACCATCACCGTGTAGCGAACTTCCAAACTTCAGATCCTTTATACTACCGTGCTGAACCAGTGGGCTGTACAGCAACAATTATAAATAAAATCTTCAAAGAAAACGGTGTCGCAGTACCAGCTAATATTGCAGGTTTAATGCTTTCTGCGATTGTTTCAGATACATTATTATTTAAATCACCAACTTGCACAGAACAAGACGTAAAAGCTGGTGAAGAATTAGCGAAAATCGCTGAAGTAGATGTTGCAGAATATGGTTTAGCCATGCTTAAAGCAGGTGCTGACCTTTCCGATAAATCACTAGAAGATCTTTTGTCTTTAGATGCGAAAGAATTCCAATTCGGTGAATATAAATCAGTGGTTGCACAAGTAAATGCCGTAGACGTTAACGACGTACTTGGCCGCCAAGAAGAATTAGAAAGTCTTTTAAACAAAAACGTTGCTGAAAACGGCTTAGATTTATTCTTCTTTGTTGTCACAGATATTTTAAATAACGATTCAACAGCAGTAGCAATTGGACAAGTAGCTGATGCATCTGCAAAAGCATTTGGCGCTGAAATTGTAAATGGTCGTATTCAATTACCGGGTGTTGTATCTCGTAAAAAACAAATCGTACCCGTATTAACGGACGCTTTAAAATAATAAAAAAACCGAAGTTTCTTAGGAGACTTCGGTTTTTTATATTAGTTCGTCGAGTAGCTGAGGAATACGATAAGGTAAGACTTCTAAGCTTATGAGTCTTCGAGTTTTAATGGATACACAGCAGGGCCTTCAATGACCTCTCCTTTTGCATTAAAACGTGAACCGTGACAAGGGCAGTCCCATGTCTCATCCGCATTATTCCATTTTGTTTTGCATCCTAAATGCGTACATTTTGGTGCGTTTTTATGTTTCAAATAGCCAGTTACTAATTCTTTCGATACAAAGCCCCCAACCTTTAGCATTTGCATAAATGCGGCGCCAAACTTTGTGCGTGAAGGTGAATAAAGCGCCTCTGCTCCGGCCTCAATTTTTTCTCCTGTAATAAGTGAACAGAGTAAATCCCCAGCAACAAATGAATTCGAAATACCCCATTTCCTATAGCCAGTTGCCATAAAGACGTTTGGAATAGATTTTGAAATATTTCCGACGTAAGGGAGCATGTCTGGCGTTTCGACATCTTGAGCCGACCATTCGTAGAGCGGTGGGTGTTGGTCGAAATGCTCTTTTAGATCTTTTTGCAATGCATCATAAAAAGGGATTGTGTCCGTTAATTGTCCAGCAATGTGATTGGCTCCGGCTACTAGTAAATAATGTTCATCTTTAATTGTACTTGTTCGAACAGATCTAGTGGGGAAATCGACTGATAAATATTGCGCACGTAATGTATCTGAAATTTTACTGGCGACAATATAAGATCTGCTATTTGAGAGTTTTAATAGTTGCAATCCTTTAATTGCTTCGATTGGGTAATGTGTACATAAAATGAGTTGCTTGTATTGAACAGTCATATCGTTTTGCGTTTGCACTTCATTTTTTTTAAGTGAGAGTTTTTGCACACGCGTGTTTGTATATAACTTCGCACCGGCTGCTTGTGCTTTTTTTGTGAGTATATTTGCAACTTCAACGGGGTTAATTTGGGCTTGATGTGGCATAAGTAGCGCTTTTTTTATAGAGAATGGAAGCTCAATTTCTGTAGTTAGTTTTCCGTCGATTTTCAGAGCTTTATAGGAACTCCATTCGTCTAGCAAGTCTGAATTACCTAACTCAGTTTGGCTATAAAGCACAGAATCTACTTTTCGTACTGCTGTTGGTGGAAATAGGTGCAATGCTTTGTCAATTGCATGTTGATTGAGTTGGTAATAAAGCTGAACATCGCTGAGTGGTTGTTTTTCCATTAGTTTAGAGTAGATGACGCCGTGCTGAGCAGTCAATTTTCCGGTAGAGTGACCGGTAGTACCGTGGCTAACATGTGAATTTGCCTCGAGCAATACTACATCCACCCCGGCAGTAGCAAGTGTGTAAGCTGTATATAATCCTGATAACCCACCTCCAATAATACAAACATCACATTTTATAGATGTAGTAAGCGTCGGTAAAGAAATTGATTCGGTTGTTGCTAGCCAAAGAGATTGTGTCATACATATGCCTCCACAAGTTTTTACTTTTCAGTATGGTAGACAGTATGAAAAATTATGCAGATAAGCATAAAAATTGCCTTATAATGAAGGAGGTCGATACAATGGGGAAAAGGGAGTGTGTTAATAGATGAAAATTGAAATTTGGTCAGATTACGTTTGTCCTTTTTGTTACATTGGTAAAAAACAATTAGAAAAAGCAATACAAGATACAGGTTTTACAGGTCAAGTTGAGCTTGTTTATAAAAGTTATCAGCTAGATCCAAATACGCCTACGGATTCAAATAAGTATATGTATGAAGCATTAGCAGGAAAGTATGGTATGTCTATAGAGAAGGCTAAGGAGATGACACAGGGCGTAGCAGCACGTGCTAAAGAAGTGGGACTCAACTATAATTTAGATGACTCAATGGTGGAAAATACATTAAAAGCACATCGTCTTGTTAAATGGGCAGAACAGCAAGGCGATGCATCGCCACTAGTAGAAGCATTATTACACAGCTACTTCATCGAAGCAAAACGAATAGGGCAAGATGAAGTATTACTAACAATTGTTGAGCAGCTTGGCTTTAATCGAGAAGAAGCAGCGAAAGTATTAGCTAGCGATGTCTTTGCAGAAGAAGTCGAGGCGGATATTCAAGAAGGCTTACAACTTGGTGTCCGTGGCGTACCATTCTTCGTCTTAAACCAAAAGTATGGTATTTCTGGTGCACAACCTCAAGAAGTGTTCGAAGATACATTACGTCAAGTAGCAGAAGAAGAAGGCTTACAACCTGGATTGAAAATGCAAGGGTCAGCTACTACTAGCTATTGTACAGATGATCATTGTGAATTTTAAAATTTCTAAGGCTCCGAATCTACACTAAGATTTGGAGTCTTTTTATTGTGCAAAAGTATTTACATATCATAATTCGGTCAAAAGACTGAGAGCACTTGCATTGACTTTTGGTTGAATTTTTTCTAAGATAGCATTATATCTTGAATTCGAGATAATAAAAATTAGTTAAACTAAGGGAGAATATATAAAATGAACGTATTAGTAGTAAAAGCAAACAACCGCCCAGATGGTGTCTCAACAAAAATGTATGAAACTTTCATGGAAAACTTACAAGGCGTAGACGTAACAACTTTCGACGTATTCGCTGAAGATATGCCTTACTTCGGTCAAGATCTTTTCAACGCTTTCGGTAAATTACAAAACGGTGAAGAGCTATCTGAAATCGAATCTCGTATCTTAGCTGCAAAACAAAAAGCAACTGACGCATTATCAGCTGCAGATGTAGTAGTATTTGCTTTCCCACTATGGAACTTAACAATTCCAGCTACATTACAAACTTTCATTGACTACACTTATGCTGCTGGCTATTCATTCAAATATGATGAAAACGGCAACTTAGTAAGCTTAATGACTGACAAAAAATACATTGTACTTTCTGCACGTGGTGGTATTTACTCAACTCCAGAAGCAGCACCAATGGAAATGTGCGTAAATTACATCAACACTGTAATCGGTGGCGTTTATGGTATGCAAAAACTTGATGAAGTTATCATCGAAGGTCACAACGCTGCTCCAGATAAAGCACAAGAAATTATCGCTGCTGGTTTAGAAAACGTGAAAAAGGTTGCACAATCTTTACAAACTGTAACTGCATAAGAATATTGTTATAACGAAAGGATTTCTCAAATTCGAGGACCTTTCATTATAAAAAAGGAGAGGGCGAATTTATTCGCTACTCTCCTTTTTGTGTCGTTCAAACGTATGGAAACGTGTTCCTTGGAATGTTAATAGACCAAAATCGTCATCAGCTAATTGTCCGTACTCTCGACCATTTAATCGTAATTCTATACGATCACCGCTTTGAACCTCAAATGTTGCATAGTAGGTAGTACTAGCGGAAGAATCTCCAGCTCCTCCACTTGTACGAGTTCTTTTCGTAACTACCTTAGCTGGCACAGTCAGTACAGGAGAGGAATTATTCTTTGACCATTCTTTAAGATTGCTGAAAATGATGAAAATAAATATTGCCCCAAATAGAATAAAGAAGAACGGCATAAAAGAAAAAGTATCGAAATAAAACAAAAGCATATTACACCTCCTAAAAATAAGATTATTTCTTTATTTACGAATCAACGGATTAAAAGTTACAAAAGGAGTATCTAAAAGTTCTTTACGATATCTTAATAATCTGCGGAATTGCAAAGAAAGCTAACTGTCATAAGCAGTTAGCTTCGAATTTAAATAGGGTTTATTTCCAGTTCGATGTTTATGTCGATTTCATCACTTATCAATACTCCACCGGTTTCGAGCAGTGTATTGTAAACTAATTTGAATGCACGTCGATCAATTTGTGTTTCAGCATGGAATCCATGTACTTCTTGCCCCCACGAGTTAATGACGTTACCAGTGTAAGTAGTATTGAATACAACAGGATTCGTTATATCTTTAATCGTTAAATCTCCATGCAGCGCGAATAATTTATCTTTAATTTTTTCAACCTTGGTTGAGATGAACGTGATTTTAGGATAAAGATCGGCATCAAAAAAATTTTGTGATACAAGATGTACATCGCGATCAAAGTTTTTCGTAGAGATACTGGCCACGGCAATAGAAAACGAAATTTGTGCATCTAACATGTCCTCTATATCAGTTACAGCTAGTGTAGCGCTATATGATTCGAATGTCCCGTGTATTCGTGATACCATCATATGTCGTACAGAAAAACCAATCGTTGAGTGACTAAAATCAATCGCATATTTCTTCATCGAATCCCTCCTAAAACACTTTCTTACACGAATCATAAATTAAATAATTCACTGATTCAATGAATCATTAGTGAAAAAGTAAATATTATGTAAATAATAGTTTATTTTGTGAATTTTAGTGATGAGTATTAAATTAGGTATGCTTGGAAATGATTTTATCTTTATTGAAAACTTTTAGTAATGAAGCGACTGTTTTCAAATGTAGATAGGGTTTCAACCAAACTGTTGTCTGTTATGTAAAAACGGATGTTTCGATATTACGCCATATATTAACGTAGATACTATGGTGAAAACCTTCAGCAAATATGAATAATGTATTACCAGAGAAGTTTGTCATAATAGTAAAGCCAAACGCATCTATATAGAAGTATGTGGGCATTATTGAAAAGTATATATGGTTTAACATTAAACATTATGGGGAATACATACTTCGTTGTTGACGATCGTATAAATCCGTAATTTCCCTGATATTTATAGACTCCAGCCCTTTAATAAGTTCACCTTTATCGACGCTTAAGTTTTCATATGTAAGTGCAAAATGGAATATTTAGGGAGTGTATAGTAGACGAATAGGCACTTGTTTTACTGTCAATAATATAAAATAGGTTTTGAATTTATTCCCATGGCAAATCAACTTGTGTTTAGGGATTAGTGAGCACTTGTATGTGCCTAAGTTTTAACTTTGAGTCAATTATGAAAGAAATTTGAAACCCCTCTTAAAATACAATTACTTTTTATAATTAGGTATAAAAAAGTAAATAAGTTACTATAAATTTACTTTTGCTATATTAATCGTTACAATAGAATACATAAGAGGTGAGATATATGAATGAGACAGGTTTATGTCCTCGTCTAGCAAAAGCAATGGATTTAATCGGTAAACGTTGGACTGGGTTAATTTTGTATCAATTATTAGATGGACCACAGCGTTTTAATGAAATAGAGTCAGCTCTCCCTATAAGTGGTCGTTTATTATCGGAACGTTTAAAAGAGCTTGAAAAAGAAGGACTTGTTGTACGCAAAGTATATACAGAGGTACCAGTACGTGTGGAGTATTCATTAACTGAAAAAGGGCAAGCGTTGGAAGGTGCTATTCGCAATATTGAATCTTGGGCAACTGGTTGGCTATAAAAACACTTCATTTTACTTGTCAAAACGATGTTCTAAATCCATACTAGTGTATAGTAAAAAGGATGTTAGAAAGGAATTAGCTCTATGACAAAAGAACAATGGGCTGTAGATTTAGCGAGATGCATTAATCCAGCCAACATTAAGTTAAATGAATCATTACACACATATACAATGACAAAATTAGGTGGTAAGGCCGATTTATTTATCTTACCTGAAACAGAACAAGAAGCGGCAGCGGTTATCCGCTACGCACATACAAATAATATCCCATTATTAATGTTAGGTAATGGTTCCAATATGGTTGTGCGTGATGGCGGTCTACGAGGGATCGTAGTAACGTTTGCGCATTTAGATGAAATTCGTATAAACGGAGATCACGTTTATGCCCAAAGTGGCGCACTAATTAAGGATGTATCAAAATTGGCAGCTGCAGCATCTCTTACTGGCTTTGAATTTGCATGTGGCATTCCGGGTTCAATTGGTGGTGCAATGGCGATGAATGCTGGCGCATACGGTGGGGAAATTAAGGATGTTATCATTTCTTCTAAAGTATTAACTAAAGAAGGCGAATTCTTAACGTTAACTAAAGAAGAGCTTGAGCTTGGCTACCGCCATAGCATTATTGCTGAAAAAGGTTATTACGTATTATCTTCAGAATTCCAATTAGCAAAAGGAGTTCAAGAGGAAATTGATGCGAAAATTGCTGATTTAACGTATCAACGTGAGTCAAAGCAACCGCTTGAATATCCATCAGCAGGCAGTGTATTTAAACGTCCACCAGGTTATTTTGCTGGAAAGCTTATTCAAGACAGTGGCTTACAAGGTAAAGGTGTTGGCGGTGCAGAGGTATCAACGAAGCATGCAGGATTTATTGTTAATAAAGGGAATGCCACTGCGACTGACTATATTGAAACAATTCGTATGGTGCAACGTGTAGTAAAAGAAAAATTCGGTGTCGATTTAGAAACTGAAGTGAAAATTGTCGGTGACGAAATAAACGAATAAAGAATTTTAAGCGCTCTTCGCTAGCTGCGAGGGGCGCTTTTTTAGGAGTGTAGCGTTATGAAATTTATCTCATGGAATGTAAATGGTATTCGGGCTTGTTTAAAGAAAGGGTTTTTAGATTTCTTTCATGAAATGGATGCAGATTTTTTCTGTATTCAGGAGTCTAAATGCCAGGCTGGACAAGTTGAACTGGAGCTAGAGGGTTACGAGCAGTATTGGAATTATGCCGAGAAAAAGGGGTATTCAGGGACAGCGATTTTTACCAAGCATTCACCACTTTCTGTACACTACGGCGTAGGTGAAGATGAATCGCAAGAAGAGGGGCGTATTATTACGCTTGAATATGCGGATTTTTATTTAGTAAATGTTTACACGCCAAATTCACAGCGCGATTTAGCAAGGTTGCCGCTAAGGTTAGTTTGGGAAGATCGCTTAGCTTTGTATTTAAAGGAGCTGGATGCTAAAAAGCCTGTAGTGTACTGCGGTGATTTGAACGTTGCACATATGGAAATAGATTTGAAAAATGCGAAATCGAATATTGGCAACTCAGGCTTTACATATGAAGAAAGGGCTAAAATGACTGAATTGTTAGAAAGTGGCTTTGTGGATACCTTCCGCTATAAGCATCCGAATGAGACAGACCATTTCACATGGTGGTCGTATATGAATAAAGTGCGTGAGCGCAATATTGGTTGGCGTATTGATTATTTCATCGTATCGGAGCGTATTAAGGAGCAAATTACTACGGCTACGATCCACCCACATATAATGGGTAGCGATCATTGTCCGATAGAATTACAGCTTAAGTAACAGGCACTCAATATGCCTATTATGAAAAATAGCGATTCTTAGACGAGTATTGCTCGTATAAGAATCGCAATATAAAAAGTTATAGTGCCTCTCGAATGACTTTTTTATAATATAATACGGACAACACACCGAAAATAGAGTAAAAGCATGTATAAACAGTCATGACGATAAGCATTGGTGTCCAAATCTCAGTACCAAAAAAGAACCAACCAGACTGAACTGCAAAATAACTATGGGATAGGCCTATGATAAGTGGAATACCAAAATTGAAAAGTTGCTTAATCTTGATTCCTTGTAGTAAATCACTTTGTGTGTAGCCAAGCTTCCTTAAAATTGTATAGCTATCTTTCTCATCTTCACATTCATCCATTTGCTTAAAGTATAGAATACAACCAGACGCGATAAGGAACGCTAGGCCTAAAAATCCGACGATAAACATCGCTAATCCCATCGTTGATTTTTGGTTCATGATCGAGACGAGTTGAGAATCTGACAACCGATTTTCATGTAAACCAAGTTGAATGAAAACATCGTTCGCTTGCTCCAATTGTTTTTTGTTAGTTACATCTATGCCGATGTAAGTAGACAACTCCTGTGAAATAGATGGGTCGAGGTCTTTTTTGAGTGCTTCAAAAACGCTGTCTTTAACAATGGCTGTTGGGATGCCACCATAAGTAAATTGCCATGAAAGAATCGATTTCTTCTCTAATCCGATCAAGTATTGTTCATATTTGAGTGTCGAACCTAATAATTCAATTTTTCCTGAATCTTTCATCGGCATAACTTTTTGAATTATATCACTGGTACCCGTAAATAAGACCTCACCATCAGAAAGATTCGTGCCGTCCACATCTTTCTCACTCACAATAGGCAGGATTGCATTTTCTGAATCAACATTGTCTAGGAAGGCGTCATCCTCAAAAATGTTAGTGATATTAGCTTCTATTTGAATGACATCAATATTTTTTTGACTATAGGTAATATCCTTTTCCGTCAACGCCTTTGTAAACGTTTCTGCTTCTTGTACATTAGCAAAGGTGAAATGATTTGGTACGGTGCTCTCCGCCATTTTTTCAGCAGAGTAGTAAGAAATGTAGCTCAGTGACAGTAACCCAATCGCGAGTGCTGACACCGTTGTAATAATCGTCAATAATAGGGCATTTGACTTCATACGGAACATAATCGACGATAGTGATAATACTTCTTTAATGTTTAAGTAGCCGCCCTTTTTCTTGCGAATTATATTCGCGACGAAGCGTACAGACCCTTTGTAAAATAAGTATGTACCAATGATGACTGCCCCAAGGATAAAGATCATAGCCCCAAGTAATTCGTTCATTGTGAGAAAATCACCACTAAATAATTGTTGCGAGACATAATATCCGGATACAATTAATGTGATGCCTAATACCCCAATAAGTACTTCTGAAATCGAGATTTTTTTCATTCTTCCTTCCGTTTTTGAAACGGCTTTAAATAACGAAAGAATGCTTTGGCTTTTAATGAAAATATAATTCGTCAGCAAAATAAGTACATAGATTGCACTAAATACAATGAGTGTCTGGATCAATGCCTCCGAAGAAAAATGAAGCTTCGAAATGCCTTCAACACCCGTTACCTTAAATAATATCATTAAGAAAAATTTTGAAACGGCAAAGCCTACAAACGTTCCAATGAATAAAGAGCTGAAGTAAAGAATAAAGTTTTCCACGCTCAAAATGCGTAAGATTTGATTTTTCGTCATTCCAATCAACTGGAACAAACCAATTTCCTTACTACGACGTTTTATGAATATTTTATTCGCGAATAGAAGGAAAATTCCTACAATCGCAACAAGTAGGACAGAGGCTGCTTTAAACGCAGCGGCACCCTTAACAGACCCTTTTGCTGCATCCATCGATGGATCATATTGTAATGTTACAAAAGCAAAGTACAGCGCGGCACTAAATACTAACGCAAAAACGTACAAATAGTAATTTTTAATATTCTTTTTCAGATTTCTGAAGATGAGTTGATTAATGCTCATGATGCACCCCGCTCAAAACTCCTTGCGTTTTCATGATGTCTTGGAAGAAAGTCCGTCGATCTTCTTGCCCTTTGTTCATCTGCGTGTAAATTTGTCCGTCTTTAATGAAAATAACGCGACTACAGTAACTCGCTGCTACTGGATCATGTGTGACCATGACAATTGTAGATTCTCGACGTGCGTTTAGATCACCGAGCTTATTTAATAAATCTGAAGCGGCTTTCGAATCGAGTGCTCCAGTAGGCTCATCCGCAAAAATTATACTAGGCTCATGAATGAATGCTCTTGCAGCGGAAGTACGCTGCTTTTGCCCCCCTGAGATTTCATTTGGGTATTTGTCCTTTAATTCATAAATACCTAGCTCTTTCGCTAAAGTTTGAAACTTTTGATTAGCCTCTTGTTTTGAAACTTTTTGGATTGATAGCGGCAATAAAATATTTTCTTTCACTGTTAAGGTGTCCAGTAAATTATAATCTTGGAAGATGAATCCTAATTGCTGTTTCCGAAATGTAGCTAGCTGTTTTTCCTTCATATTCGTCATTTCAGACTCATTAATATGAATAGTACCCATGCTGACTTTATCAATAGTAGAAAGCACATTGAGTAAAGTCGTTTTGCCTGAACCTGATGCTCCCATGATGCCAACAAATTCTCCTTTCTCAATGCTTAAATCGATACCTTTTAACACCTCTTGCTTATTGAATTTGTTGCCAAAGCTTTTATGGATTTTGGTTGCTTTTAAAATCGACATTTCAATCACTCCTTTATATTTGAAAACGCTAATAAATTTTGAATTCTAGTTCATTATAAAAGGGTTTGGTGTAATTTTCCTTCGATTCAGCGAACAAAAACGTGAAGTCATGTGACATTCGTGTCACTCCCTGAATGCATAATAAAACGCTGAACGTCAAAGTTCAGCGTTTTATCTTCATTCATCTCCCACTTTAAAATATGTAATCAATTACACCGGGCGTAATTAATTATAAATTCTCCTGTCCCAATGTGACGCTCAGATTAACAAAATCATTTCGTTTGGGGAAGGCGAGTGTAAAGGTGGTTCCTTTTCCTAACTGTGATTGGACTTCAATATGAATGAGTAAAGCCTGTGCTACATTTTTTGTTAAATAGAGACCCATTCCAGTAGCGGCATTGTCGTGATGCGCGGTCGTGGAAGTAAATCCTTTGTCAAAAATACGTGGTAAGTCCTTGGCGTCAATTCCACGCCCTGAATCCTCTATGACAAGGATAACTTGTTCATCCTGCTTCTCGCTTCGAATATATATATCAGATGCATCGCTATATTTCACTGCATTGGTTAGCAGCTGGCGTAAGATAAAGGCGACCCATTTTGCATCACTCATCACAGTTGCAACAGTTAAATCGATATCAAAGCCAATCCCTTTGTGAATGCACCACGATTGCAGTGTTTTAATTTCCTGAAAAAGAATGTCTTCTAAATCCACCTCATCCACATATAAATCATTCTCTATGAATGGAATCCGTCTTTGATGGAGCTGTTGATCGAGAAGTAGGTATATACGTAGCCATTCATAAGTCATAAGTGCTTTCAGTTCCTCATCGTTCATTCGCTCGAGCATTAAATGCATAGTAGTCAACGGCGTTTTCACCTCATGAATCCAAGCTAACATATCATCTTTTTCCTGCTCTAGCATAAGGCGATTGTAAGTGGCCTGCTGCTTCAATTTCTCTGTTTGTGTGATCATGCTTTGCTCCACAATGTGCTCAAACGGGCTATCAGGTATCGCCAAACTCTTCAAATCCAAGTCGTTGCTGCGTTCCTCTAAGCTTCTATAAAATTTCGTCTCCTTGCTGTAGCGAACAGTCAAAAAAACCACAAAAATGAGCAGTGACAAAAACACAATATAGAACATCGACTCCAACGGGATGGTCGTGTCGACAAAAGAGATAGAAAGAACAAGTAATTGAAGAAACAAAAATAATAGGATCCAGCTAATCCGTTCTATTAAGAATTTTCTAACCATCCCTTTAATCCTCATCCATTGCTAGATAGCCCTGGCCGACCTTCGTGACGATGAAGTGTCCCAACTCAAGTTCATCTAATTTTTTGCGTAAACGATTCACATTGACCGTCAACGTATTATCACTCACAAATCGTTGGTCGTCCCATAAGCTGTTGATGAGTTCATCTCGAATGACAATTTTATTCTTTTGCTCCAACAAGCACTTTAAGATAAAAATCTCATTCTTCGTCAGTTCAATCGACCCAGCTTCATTGGTTACAGTATTTCGTTCAAAATCTACGGTCGCGCCATTCCATCGGTTCAGCGCTATAGGCTCTGCGCTGTAATTATAAACACGTCGCAGTACCGCCTGGATTTTCGCAATCAACACATCAAAATGGAACGGCTTTTGTACATAATCATCCGCACCCAACTGCATCGACATCACCATGTCCGTTGGATGATCACGCGACGACAAAAATAGAATCGGTACCTTCGACTGCGATCGAATGACACGACACCAATGGAACCCATCAAACTTAGGTAGCTGAATATCAATGAGTACTAAATCAGGCTGTATCGCCGTAAACTCCTCTTGCACCTCACTGAAATTCGAAATTCCATACACATCGTAAGACCATTGGCTCAACCTTTCCTTAATTTCCTTAAATAAATTAGCATCATCCTCTATTAACAGAACCTTGAACAATCCAAACACCACTCTTTTTTGTATTTTTCTACCTTAAATTGTAACGAAAAAAGACTACGTGCGCTAGGAAGGGTACTGAAAAGTCCATTTATCTTCATTTAGAAATTGTTTTCATGTATTGAAAGCCTTGTGACAGGTACCTATGTTTCTTATACATGACAGTATAAAAATAGATCGGTGAAGAAAAATTGTGGTTCAAACACATCGATAAATGATTATGTTCGATTTGAAGCAAAGAAAGCCTTGGGAGTATCTGGTCAATATTAAACGCCTTATGATTTAAGCATTACGATGCCTCAAGAAATGATGTTAGAAATGAAGTTGAATTGGGAGAACGTCAAAGCAAATCGTCTCCGTCATGATGTAAATGTAGATTTTGAAAAGTCGGATTTTTCTCAATTTTAATTGATTTATAGATCGGAAATAGCGTATTTTTAATCTAGTAACCTTTTATTTTAAAAAGACTACTTACAGATTTTGGAAATTTAGTGGGAAGTATACGGGGGGACACGTAATGAAGAAGGGGAAATGGAAAAAGTGGCTCGTTGGTGTTGTTGGCTTTTTAGCGATTGCACTAATTATTGTCTTTATCGGTTTTACATGGTTTATGAATAAGTCGAAGCCTGTTATTGAGGGTGAGCTTGCAGTGAATGTGCTTGAGCAAGATGTGACGGTGACGAGGGATGATAAGGGTGTGCCGCATATATTTGCTGAGACGGATGCTGATTTGTATCGTGCGCAAGGATATGTGCAGGCACAGGATCGTCTGTTTCAAATGGATTTAGCACGTAGACAGGCAAGTGGTCGATTATCGGAGGTCATCGGCGAGGCAACGATAAATACGGATAAACATTTCCGGACATTTAGCCTACGTGATGCAGCCGAGAAATCGTTGTCAGCCTATGATGCAGATAGTAGACAAGTACTTGAATGGTATGCAGAGGGAGTTAATGCTTTTATTGCACAGGCTAAGGCAGATAATAAGCTGAGCTATGAATTTACGTTACTAGGATACGAGCCGGAGGAATGGACTGTCGTTGACTCATTAACAATCGGTAAATACATGGCGTATGATTTGGGTGGCAACTGGGATAAACTCGCTTTCCGTCACTGGGCTTTGCAAAATTTTGATGAGGACAAGGCAAAGGAATTATTTATAACGTATCCTGAAAATGCACCATCCATCATCGAGGCGAATATAGAAAATCCAGTAGCAGTAGCAGGACAATTTGATGCGGATTTATTGCCAAACGAATTTAATGGTAGTAATAACTGGGTCGTATCAGGTGATAAAACAAAGTCAGGTGCGCCAATTTTAGCAGATGACCCTCATCTAGGGTTAGATACACCGTCTATTTGGTATCAAATGCATCTACAATCGCCAGAGCAAAACGTTAGTGGTGTTATTTTTGCAGGAATTCCAGGCATTATTTTAGGACATAACGATGAGATCGCTTGGGGTGTAACCAACGTTGGTCCCGATGTTCAGGATTTATATATTGAAATTCCGAACCCAGATAATCCAACGCAATTCCGCTATGATGGAGAGTGGGAGCAAGCAGAGGTACGTGATGAGTCCATCAAGGTAAAGGACGGAGAAACAGTAGACTTTGAAGTGGTTGTGACACGTCATGGTCCAATTATGACGGATCTAGCGTTTAAGGAAACAGAACCTTCAGCACAATTTTCGATGCAGTGGACAGCACTGCAATCTACAGCGGAACTACGTGCAATACTTGGCTTTAATAAAGCAAAATCATGGGATGACTTTGAGTTGGCATTAGAAGATTTTAAAGCGCCTGCGCAAAATTTTGTCTTTGCATCAACGGATGGCACGATTGCCTATAAAGCGAACGGTCAAATTCCAATTCGTAAGCAAGGTGACGGTCAATTACCTGTGCCTGGTGATTCAAGTGATTATGGTTGGGAAGGATTTATTCCGTGGGATGAACTACCAACAGTAGTGAATCCAGAGGAAGGCTTTATAGCGACGGCGAACAATGAAGTGATTGGTGAGGAATATCCATACCATATTACAAATTCCTGGGCACAGCCTTATCGATATGAACGTATTAAAGAAGTGTTAGAAGCCAACGATTCGCTTACTGTAGAAGATATGATGAACTTACAAATGGATCAGCACAATTTATATGCTCGTGAGTTTTTACCGGATTTACTATCATCGATGAAGGCAAAAGATAGTGATGGTAAGTATAAAGAAATTATTACTTTATTAGAAGATTGGGACATGGTAGACGCAAAAGAATCAGGTGCGCCGCTTGTGTTCCATATGGTAATGGAGCAATTACAAGATGTGTTATTTAAAGATGCAATGCCTGAAGATATGTATAAGTTCATGTCAGGCAAATACAATATTACAGATCAGCTTTTGCGAAAAGCATATTCTGGTGAGAAAAGTGCTTGGATAGAGGAGCAGGGTGGCGTGGATGCAGCAGTTTATGAGGCGTTAGAACGTTCTGTAACACTTATTGAGGAGCGCTTTGGTAAGAAAGTGTCGAAGTGGCAGTGGGGAGAATTCCATCAACTTACATTCGATCATACGCTAGGTAATGCATCGCCAATTTTAGCAGCATACTTTAATGCGGATAAAGTACCTATCGGTGGCTCCAAGGTGACGGTACAGGCAGCTGATGACGATATGGATGGCAATGTTGATCACGGAGCATCGTGGCGCTTTGTTGCTGATGTCGGCGATTTAAGTTCGGCATACCATATTGTCGGTCCAGGTCAAAGTGGACATGTGAAATCGGATTGGTATCAAGACCAAGTGAAGGACTGGGCAAATGGAGATTTCCATGAAACCTTTGTGGAAAAAGAGGCTATTAAAGGTGATACGTTACTTTTGAAGGCACAATAACGTAAAGAGCCAGCATGAAAATTGAATTGCACCCAATTGTTAGAGATGGTCTAACAATTGGTGGTGCATTTTTTTATGCAGAAAGGCTATATAAATAGAAAATTTAGAATTTTTTTAGATAAATTAGCCGTAACATTCAAATGTTTGTTTGAATATAGTAAAGTACTATGCTATATTGAAAACAATCAAACAAACATTTGAATGAGGTGAGGGAATGAAAAAGGGATTATGTGAAGTTTCGCATGTAAATGAGGTAGCGGTCACAAAGATACAACAGCAAATGCCGGATTTATCTGGCGTAGCAAAGTTCTTAAAAGCATTGTCGGATGAAACGAGATTGAAAATTGCCTATGCTTTAACGGTAGAGGATGAATTATGTGTGTGTGACGTTGCAACGATTATCGGTTCGTCTGTTGCGACGGCATCGCATCATTTACGATATTTAAAAGAAAACAATCTAGCGAAATCGCATCGACAAGGAAAGCAAATGTATTACTCCTTAGCGGATGCGCATGTCTATCAAATTGTAACAATTGCTTATGAACATGCGAAGGAAGGGATTGTAAATGACGACACCATCTAAACAAGAATACCGATTGCAAAATTTATCATGTGCTAGTTGTGCGGCGAAATTTGAGAAAAATGTAAAGGCTATTCCAGAAGTTAAAGACGCACAAGTGAATTTTGGTGCATCTAAACTAACAGTTGTTGGTGATATTAGCGTTAATCAAATTGAAGAAGCAGGTGCATTTGATGGTATTAAAGTATCGCAATCACCGAAAAGAACGATAGAAAAATCTACACCATTTTATAAAAAAACAGAAAATATTTTAGCAAGTATTTCACTGGTTTTTGTTGTGCTTGGGTATGTATTATCCTCCGTACGAGGTGAGGTAGACACTCTAGTTATAGCGATGTTTATCATCGCTATAGTTGTCGGTGGGATGGAAATATTTAAAACTGGTTTCCGTAACTTAGCCCATTTCGAATTTGATATGAAAACATTGATGACCATTGCCGTCATTGGTGCTGCCATTATTGGTGAGTGGGAAGAAGCGGCAGTTGTCGTATTTTTATTCGCAGTGAGTGAGGCACTTGAAGCGTATTCAATGGATAAAGCACGTCAATCAATTCGTCAATTGATGGATATTGCGCCACCAACGGCATTGATTAAACGCGCACACGGAGAGCATTTTCATGAGATGGAACTACCGACTGAACAAATCGAAATTGGCGATATTTTAATTGTAAAACCAGGACAAAAAATCGCGATGGACGGTGTTGTGTTAAGTGGACGATCTGCGGTGAATCAAGCTGCCATTACTGGTGAATCGATCCCAGTCAACAAAATCACAGGCGATGAAGTATTTGCCGGTACTTTGAATGAGGAAGGTGCTCTTGAAGTACATGTCACGAAGCGTGTAGAAGATACAACGATTGCCAAAATTATTCACTTGGTAGAAGAGGCTCAGGCTGAAAAGGCACCATCTCAACAATTCGTTGACCGTTTTGCAAAATACTATACACCTGCGATTATGATTGTGGCTTTACTTGTTGCGGTACTTCCACCGTTATTTATGGGGGACTGGCAACACTGGATTTACCAAGGTTTAGCGGTACTCGTGGTTGGTTGTCCTTGTGCACTTGTTGTATCAACGCCAGTTGCAATTGTGACAGCTATTGGTAATGCAGCAAGGCAAGGGGTGCTTATTAAAGGCGGTATCCACTTAGAACAGCTTGGTCATATTGAAGCGGTTGCTTTCGATAAAACAGGCACGTTAACAAAAGGAAAACCAGAAGTAACAGATATTTTCACACATAATAATATGACTGAAGAAACTGTACTACAGCTTGTAGCAGCGGTTGAAAAACAATCCCAGCATCCGCTAGCAAAAGCGATTTTAACAACACTACATGAAAAAGGCTTAACGGAGCTTGTGCCAACCGATTTCCAATCGATTACAGGGAAAGGCGCTTATGCAACGGTTGACGGGCAAAAGGTTTCTGTCGGTAGTTTGAAATGGATTGCCACTTTAACGACTGTGGATGAAATGACAAAAGAACGAGTAAACCAACTGCAAGCGCAAGGTAAGACGGTTGTAGCGGCTGTTAGTGACGATCAGTTAATCGGCATTATCGGAATTGCCGACCAGTTACGTGAGGAAAGTAAACATGTATTGCAAAAGCTACATGCATTAAAAGTGAAACATACTGTTATGTTAACTGGCGATGCGAAACCAACGGCAGAAGCCATTGCATCTTCTCTAGGTATGAGTGATGTAAGGGCAGGGTTACTACCAGCTGAAAAATTAACAGCAATCAAAGAACTACGCGCCAAGTATGGAGCTGTAGCGATGGTCGGGGATGGTGTGAATGATGCACCAGCCTTAGCATCTGCCAATGTAGGTATTGCCATGGGTGGTGCGGGCACAGATGCAGCATTAGAAACCGCTGATATTGCTTTAATGGGTGATGATTTAACGAAGTTGCCATATACAATCGGTCTTAGTCGAAAAACATTACGTATCATTAAAGAGAACATTATTTTTGCACTTGCATTAAAATTGATTGCCTTATTACTTGTGATTCCGGGTTGGTTAACACTATGGATTGCGATATTTGCAGATATGGGTGCTACGTTATTAGTGGTATTTAACTCATTACGATTGATTCGAGTACGTAACAAATGAAAAATTGTATATGGAAAAGGACGACTGACTACGGATTGTAGTGGGTCGTCTTTTTTGTAAGCAGGTGTCGCTTGCAATTCTTGATAAAAACGCTATTTAGGGCTATTATGTATAAGGAACAATGTAACGAAAATTATAAACGAGGCGAAATTTATATATGTCAGAACCTATTTTTGTAAACGTTACAGAAGAAATTGTACGTGGTTTAGTAAGCTTTCTATTAAGAGGTCCAGAATATCAAACATTTTGCAAATGCCAAACTTGTGAATTTGACACAGTCGCACTTACATTAAATGCTTTGCCGAGCAAGTATGTGACGTCTATGGAATCACGGGATGAAGCATTTATAATGATGAATACTCCAGAACATATTGAGCTAATTAACAAAGAAATTATTCATGCACTGCACGTGGTGAGTAAATTTCCTCGACATAAAGTAGAGCCCACTTCGATTTGAAGTCGGCTCTTTTTATATCAATACTGAGGATTACTGCATACCAATGTATTTTCAGTTAACTTTTAATGCATCATTGTAGTAAACTAAAGAGTAAGAATAGGAAAGAGAGGGAATACGGTATGCCAACACCAAGTATGGAAGACCACATCGAACAAATATATTTATTAATATCTAATAAAGGATATGCTCGTGTGTCTGACATTGCGGAAGCATTATCTGTTCTTCCTTCTTCTGTTACTAAAATGGTTCAAAAATTAGATAAAGATGGCTATTTAGTTTATGAAAAATATCGTGGTTTAACGCTAACCCCAAAAGGTCATAAATTGGGAAAGCGACTTGTTCAACGACATGAACTTCTAGAGCAATTTTTACGAATCATTGGTGTAGATGAAGAACGTATATATAATGATGTAGAAGGTATTGAACATCATTTGAGTTGGAATTCTATTGATCGTATTGCAGATCTTGTGCAAGTAATGGAAGAAAACCCTGATATTGCGAAAAAATTAGAGGCATCAAGATCCCAGCATAATGCGTAATATAAGATGTACGAGAGAAAGGAAGACACTATGAACGAATTAAAATCAGGTGAAGTTGTTACGTTAACAGTATTGGAGCAACAAACATCTAAATGGATATTAACAAATGGGGAAGTAGAACTCCCACTAAATGCGTCTGAAGTATCAGAGCCTTTAGAAGTAGGCGATCGCATAAAAGTATTTTTATTTGCAGACAGACGCGGTGATTTAGCAGCAACAACAGCTATACCGGCATTTGCACAAGGTGAATACGGCTGGGCCCGTGTATTACGTGTGACTCGTGAAGGAGCTTTTGTCGATATTGGCACATCACGTGAAGTATTAATAATGGAAGAGGACTTACCTGCACTAGAAGAGGTATGGCCAGCAGTAGGCGACCATTTATTTATGACATTACGTACAGATCGTAATGGGGATTTATTTGGACGTTTAGCAACGGAAGAAAAAATATCTGAGCTATATGAAGGTGCATTGGAAGATATGCACAATAAAAACATTTTAGCTCGCCCGTACCGTTTACTACCAGTGGGTTCATTCCTTTTGGGTGTAGACAAACCATACAGAATCTTTGTCCATGAATCAGAGCGAGAAGCAGAACCACGTCTAGGACAAGATGTAGAGGTACGTATTATTGATGTAAAAGAAGACGGCTCGATGAACGGCTCACTATTACCACGTAAACATGAACGAATTACAGGTGATGCAGAGCAGATCTTGAAGTATTTACAAGAAGTTGGTGGCAAAATGCCATTCAGTGATAAATCTTCTCCAGATGAAATTCAAGAAATGTTCCATATGAGTAAGGCAGCATTTAAACGTGCACTTGGTACACTGATGAAAGCCGGGAAAATTAAACAACAAGACGGTTGGACAGAAGAAATCAAATAGTATCACACAAAATGACGCGGAATGAGGCATGGAAACTGACATGAAACCTTCCCGTCATTTTTTCGTACTAATAACTGTATAGTGGTGTAAGCAATCGGAGCTGGGTGATTTGCAAAGTAGGGAATCATAAAAAGCGAAAGGGGTAACAACATGAAAACAAAATGGTTGAAGATGATAGCGGTAGTCGTATTAGCATTAGGTGTGATGGCACCGGCTACAGGATTTGCTGCGGATAATAGCAAAAAGGCAATTGATGAAAAGCTTGGCGTACCTATCGTTGTGTACGGAGCAAACTTATCTGAGGTTGAAAAAGAATCTGTAAAGAAATCTTTGACAGTGGACGAAGAACCTGAAATTGAAGAAATTACAGTATCAGGACAAGACTTAGTAAAATACATTAAAGATAGTAATTCAAGCTCACGTATGTACTCATCTGCGAAAATTACGCGTAAAGATGCTGGGAAAGGCTTAGTCATTGAAATTGTCACACCAGAAAACATTACACAAGTAACAGCTGAGATGTATGCCAATGCAATGCTAACAGCAGGTATTGAGGATGCAACCGTACAAGTAGCAGCACCTAAAGCAGTAACAGGCCACTCGGCGCTTGTTGGAATATATAAAGCTTATGAAGTAACAACTGGTGAAACGCTTGATATTGAGCGTACAGACGTTGCAAATGAAGAGCTATCTGTAGCGACTTCTATTGCTGAATCATCAGGTGTAGATGATGCTAAAGTCGCAGAACTATTAACAGAAATAAAAAAAGAGATAGCTGAGTTGAATCCAGCAACTCGTGAAGAAGTACAACAAATTGTAGAAAATCAATTAAGTAAATTAGAAATTAATTTAAGTGAACAAGACCATCAATTGTTAGTCGACCTTATGGACAAAATTAGCAAACTAGATATTGATTTTAGTAAATGGTCTGAGCAATTAAATGATATTAGTAATACATTACAAGAAAAATTCGGTGCGCTGATGGAGGATGAAGGTTTCTGGGCGGGAGTAAAAAACTTTTTTGCCAATTTAAAAGAATCGATTTCTACATGGTTTAACTGATGATGTAAAAGCTTACTGTTGCAATGGCAGTAAGCTTTTAGTTTTATCTAAGGAAACGTCAGGAGATTGAAGCAAAATGGAGACCGCTTTCTTTGTAAAATGGAAAATCTCTATGTTACTATGAGAAAAAGGAGTGGTGATATATGGAATTTCAATTACAAGAGCAAGGGGCCAATAAATTTGCATTTGTAGGAGAGCAAAACGGTGAACGTTTAGCGGAAATCTCGTGGGTACAGCAAGGTGAAGTGATGGTAATGGACCATACGGTTGTATCAGATAAGCTTCGCGGTCAAGGGGTAGCGAAGAAGTTATTAGACCGTGCTGCAGATTATGCACGTGAAAATCACTACAAAATGCAAGCGGTTTGTACGTATGTAGTCGCTGCTTTTGAAAAGTCTGATGCATATGATGATGTAAAACAATAAAAAAATAAGGCAATCCTCCATTAGCTCTTTGCTGATGTGTGGATTGCCCTTTTAATTTTTACAGCCATAATCCGTTACTCTCCTTAAAGTTGAATGACACCGTAAAAAAGCAGGGTTAAGAAAGTTGCCCCTCCGATTAATGAAGCCATATCTACCCAATCATATGTTACATCTACATCTTTCATAATAGCCACCATCCTATCAATTATAATATTTCATTATTTCCCTTAGAACTTTAAATATAATCATAAATAATTACAATTTTATAATAATTGACGAAAACAATATTAGAATTGTGCGATAATATCGATTAGGAGAGTGATATATAATGTCTTGGAAAATTCAAACTTATGATGAATTAACGAAAGAAGAGCTGTATAAAATTATTCAACTACGAGTAAATGTGTTTATTGTGGAACAACAAACATGCTATGAGGATTTGGATGATCACGATCAAAACTCCATACATTTATCATATGCTAAAGATGGAAAATTATTCGCATATACACGCTTATTACCGCCAGGAGAAAAATTCGAAATGGCTTCTTTAGGACGTGTTATTACGAGTCAGGAGACACGTGGAACAGGGCTGGGTAGAGAAATGATTCAACTAGCACTAGATACAATTGAAAAAGAATGGCCAGGGTCCGAAGTGTTTATTCAGGCGCAAGAATATTTAAAGGGCTTTTACGGATCATTTGGTTTTGAACCAGTATCAGAACCTTATATGTACGATAGTTTGCCACATAGGGACATGCTGTATAAACCGAAGAAGTAAGGTTTAACTTTCTAATAAATAGGGAAAAGCTATTTTATAAGGCGTATTTCTATATTTTTAGGAGGGATTTAGGATGGCAAAAGGTAAAGGAATTGTACTTGCGGGATTAGCGGGATTTGCTGCTTCTTTTTTGAGTAAAAAGGAAAATCGCGAAAAGACACTTGAAATATTTAATAATGCAAAATGTAAATTAGAATCTTATTTGAATACATCAAAAGTTGATATGGATTCAAACATTGCTGAACGTGTAACTACTGAAGTCGCTACTGAGGCTGGGACAACATCGACAAAAATTGCATCAAATGAAATGGTTGCTGAGGGCGGTGGCCATACGGCTGTTCATTTCTATAACGAAGAGATTCAGGCAAAAGAAAAATAAACAAAAACCTTCTCATTTAACCGTGAGAAGGTTTTTGTGGTTGTCTTTTGACGTTATAAGGATGACCTTTTGTAGAGAATAAGAAATTTTAAATACTTTGAGAGATTTTATTTTTGTTTGGAATAATTGTTAAGCAAGCAAAGCAAAGCAGCACAATTCCTGTAAAGATAAAGCCACTTGTAGTGTCGAGAGATAGCCAACCAAGTAATGATGAACCAAGAACCACACCTAAAGAGAAGAATGCATAGAAATAACCATATGCCTTGCCGCGAATTTCAACTGTTGTTGAGTCGATTAATAGTGAATTGACGGAAGGGAATAAAAATCCGAATCCACAACCATAGCAAATCATTGCTAGATATAACAATGTGCTAGAGTCTGCCTGGCTAATAAGTATCTGACTAATACCCATTAAACTAATTCCTAAGGCGAGTGTTTTAATGGGTGCCACTTTATCGAATATTCGATTTGTCGGTAGGATGAAAACAAGTACTGCAACAATGCCAAATGCACTCATTAGCGTTCCACTTAAGCGAGAATCAAAGCCTAAAGACTGTACTTTCAATGGTAGTAAATAGGCAATTACACCTTGAGAAAACATTAAGAAGAAAGCACCCGAAAATGCTTTTAATGTACCAGTATTATTGAAGAAAACACTAATAGGTACATGTTTACTAGAAGTAGTTTCTTCTTTTTTAGCTCTAGTCGAGTTTAATAAAAAGAAAGCGAGAATCCCTAAAATTAGCATAAAGCTAGCAGTCACGTTAAATACAAAAGGTACGCTTGTACGACTTGCTAAAATACCACTAAAAGCGGGACCGATAATAGCTGCAATACCAACGAATGCACCGGAAATCGCACTACCTTTACCACGCTTTTCTTGTTCCGTAGCATTTGCCAAAAACGTAAAGGCAGCTGGGACGATAAAGCCTGCTACTAAGCCATGTAAAAAACGCACGATAAGTAGAAAAATAGGATCTTCTACTAAATTGTAAAAAGTTAAAGAGATACCGGTTGTTAGTAGCCCAATAATTAATATAACAAATGGTCCTTTACGATCGGTTAAAAACCCAGAAATAATATTTCCGAATGTGTTAGAGAGGGAGTACATTCCGACTGCTAACCCTGTTAAAAAGGCAGATGCCCCTAAAGATTCTGCATACGTACTCATAACAGGAAGTTGTGTAAATAAATCAAAAAAAGAAAAGAATATAATTACATAGATAAATGCCTTCATAATTCCTCCAAAAAATATTACGCCATAATGGTTCTATTATAGCATTTTCGACAAAAAAAGACCGCTTGATAGGTCTAAAAGAACATATCAAACGGTCTTGCATATAGAAATTACGCTTTTACGTTTTCTTTTTTCATTGTTTTGTTTTTAGCAAGGTTTACGTGCCAAGAAAGAGCTTCCTCTAAGATATGAGGCGTTTGTTGATTACCTGTTGCTTCAACAGCACGGTTGTAGTAATCCCATAATTGCTCTTTGTAATCTGGGTGAGCACAGTTTTCGATGATTAGAGGTACACGCTCTTTTGGCGCAAGACCGCGTAAGTCAGCGATACCTTGTTCAGTAACGATTACATCTACATCATGCTCAGTGTGGTCTACATGAGAAACCATTGGTACGATTGAAGAAATTGCGCCGCCTTTTGCGTATGATTTTGTCACGAAGATTCCAAGACGTGCATTACGTGCGAAGTCTCCAGAACCACCGATACCGTTCATCATTTTTGTGCCAGATACATGTGTAGAGTTTACGTTACCATAGATATCTAATTCAAGAGCTGTGTTGATTGAGATTAAACCCAAACGACGGATAAGCTCTGGGTGGTTAGATATTTCTTGTGGGCGTAAGCAAATTTTATCAGCGTACTTTTCTAAATTACCGTAAACTTTTTTCTGTAATTCTTCAGTAAGCGTAATTGATGTCGCCGCTGCGAATTTAACTTTACCAGCATCGATTAAGTTGAATACAGCATCTTGAAGTACTTCAGAAGCAACCACTAAGTCTTCAAATTCTGAATCAGCGAAGCCATCAAGTACAGCGTTTGCTACAGAACCTACACCAGATTGTAATGGCATTAAACTGTTCGTTAAGCGACCAGCTTTAATTTCACCGCGGAAGAAGTCCATTAAAATGTTCGCCATTTTTTGCGTTTCTTCATCTGGAGGAACGATTAATGAAGGAGCATCTGGCTCTTCAGAAATAACGATTGCTTTAATTTTAGCTGGATCTACTTTAATACCAATTTCACCAATACGTTGTGTAGCATCAGTCATTGGGATAGCTTCACGTTTACCTTGATCAGCTGGTACGTAGATATCATGAATACCAATTAGAGCTTCTGGGTGAGCAATATTTAACTCGATAATAATATTTTCAGCATACTCAGCAAAAATTGGAGAGTTACCTACCGAGTTTGTAGGGATAATATATCCATCTTCTGTAATCGCAACAGCCTCAAGAATTAAATATGTAATTGGCCCTATGATTCCTTGGCGTACCAATTCAGCGTTATGAGAAAGGTGAGCATCTACATACATAATGTCACCAGAGTTGATTAGGTTACGAATACCAGCATCGCCTTGGAATGGTCCACGTTTGCGGATAACGCCCGCTTCAGCTAAATATTTATCTACTTCAGGGCCTAAAGAAGCACCAGTATATACATCAATTTTAAATTTTTCGTTTTTAGCGCGTTCTACTAATGCCGTAGGAACCACTTTAGCGTCCCCAGCGCGAGTGAATCCACTCATACCAACTACATCACCATCAGAAATAAGTGCTGCAGCTACATCAGCAGTAACGATTTTGTTTTCAAGTTCTTTAATACCTAAACGTTTTTGAACAATTGCATCCATAAAAAAAATCCTCCCCTAAAAATTATTGATGGAAACGAGTGACAAAACAAGAAAAACCTTGTTAGAATTTTCTGTTTATTTAGTTGTAGTATAACTCCAACTATTTACATTAATACTATCACCAATTTGACACAAATACTGTATAAACAACATTAAATTGTCTAAAAAAAGAATAAACGAGAAAATTCGCGCATTACTGACAGTGAAAACGGTTTAAAACAGATGCAATCAATTTGTAAGGTTGTCGGAATTGTATTAAATAAACGAAAAATCACAACAAATATTCAAAAAAGATGAATGTTTATTGTGATTTTGTAAAATTAGAAGCCTAAAGAACGGCGGAAGTAGCTAGCATAACGTTGACTGACAGGAATTCTTGTACCGTCTTTCATGATTAATAAGAAAGTCGAATGTGAGTCTGGTTGAATTTCGTCTATATAATCGATGTTCACGATGTAAGAACGATGGCATCGAATAAATGAGTCTGGTGCTAGGAATAGCTCAAGGTCACTTAAATTAAGACGATGGTAACCTTCACGACCCATTGTTTTTACAAAGGTTTTACGAAGTTGTGTTTCAAGGTAAATCACTTGGTCGTGTTTAATTGGGTACCAACAATCATCGATTTTGATTGTGATATAGTTTGTTAAGAATGCAGATGGCTTTTGTGGGAAAATGGCAGTAATAGCACCTTTTGTTTCTCCTTCTTCCATAAGAGGGATACTCATACCGAAATAAGCAACGCCAAATACATCAGGTTCGATGTACGTACTGATTTTTTGACCATAAGTTAAAGCTTTATGAGCAGCTGAACCTTCTTTTACTGGATCACCTGGTTTAATCTTTAAATCGACTTTCTTGCTCGGTTGGTAATACAAGTACTCAGTTGTGTCGGAAATTGCGATTGATGTATTCTCTGGAAAAAACTCCTTAATAATATCCATAATCTCTTCTATTTGCTTTGGATCCACTATTAACACCTCATTTTGAACTTTTAAAAACAATATTATTATCTATTTTACTACATATTCATATAAATTATATAGAGAAGATTTAGGAATAAACAAGAGAAATGTCGAATAGAGTAAGATATGTTACATAATATGTAATTATTTTTAATTAATTACTAATGTATTGTGTATTTAATATGGTAAAATATGATTGTATATAAATTGATTTTATGGGTTTCTACTATGTATGCATGATAAATAAGAACTAGAAACCTCGGTAAAATATGGTTGAAAGAAAATCGCAAAATATGGTAAAATCCACAGTACAGTCTAAAATATTTTTTTTAGTAGTATTTTTGATAGGCTATTTATAATTGAAAGGTGTTTCATCACCAAAAGATCGGAATGACATTTGGTTAAAGGACATATCAAAATTAGAATGGTCGTTGATTGAAGTGTAGGCTGGACGCCCCCGGAAAGCGCCAATCGGAACGGAAATCAACCCCAAGTTATGGTGATGAACATTAAAAGTTACATAATTTATACGAAAAAGGATTCGATTTATCCGTAAAATGGTCAAATAACATTTTACGTTTTAGATTGGTGTCAATTCATGTAAGGTTATTCGTGTACTCTGAGGAAAGATGGGGAAGATAATGCAACTACATCAACATTCTATGTCAGAAACGATATCAAAAAGATACTTTCAAGAAATCGATAATATTAATCAATACATCGGCGTGGAAGAATTTTTTAATATTGAGTCAAAATTAATATTTGAGATTTATCATCTAGAATCAGCAAAGGCAAAGAAATCTTTGCATGAAATAATTGATATTCTTTCAATTCGTTTTGGTAAGCAAGTCATTAAAATAGTCCGAAGCTATTTTTCAGTTTTGTCATCGATTGTTGCGCGTAAATTGCTAGACAATCAAGTACCTTCGAAAAAAGCATTTGCCTTTAATGTTGCTTGTAATGATATGATTGAAAATCAAATGAAAGACGCAGAGTTTTTACAATTTGCAGATGACTTAATAGATTTCTTCATATACTTTATTGCAGATCGCAAACAGCCGACATTCCGTCATCAAACGGTAAATAAAGTAATAATGTACATAAATGATGAGTTGGAAAATGACTTAACAGTGGAAACGATTGCAAATAATTTTCACATAAGTACAAGCCACTTATCTCGGATTTTTAGAGAGCATGTCGGCATTACACTTGTAGAATATTTAAATGTCCGTCGTGTAGAAGAATCACAATATTATCTACGACATACTAATAAGAGCATTACATCTATTTCAGATCAGTTCCACTTCTGTAACCAAAGTTATTTCACACGTATTTTCAAAAAATATACGAGTGTAACACCTAAGCATTTCCGTGATGAATTGCACCATGAATTCTATCGTTTCGAGATGGCAGAATTGGAACTTCAAAACGTATAATTTGAATCTACGTCATGTATAGTAGGTTAATGAATGGAATTTTCTTGAATTATTAAGTGAGAGTACTTATGAAGAGTTGACAGAATGCGGTCCTATTAGCTAACTCCATGACGGCATTTAACTTTCATATAATAACAGCGCCTGCTATTTGATTAAGTCAGTCTTCATAAGGTATACTTCACATTAGTTGAAAATTAATAGTAGGTGGATAAATGAAGAATTTGAAGCTATTATCAATGCTTGGATTAGCTGTCTTTGTTCTTAGTGGATGTCAGGCTGTCGAAAACAAAGAAGGCTTTTTCTATAGTATTTTTGTTAAACCAATGGAATTTTTGCTTGAATTTTTCGGGAATAACATTTTTTTAGGTAGCTATGGTCTTGCAATCATTGCGATTACAGTATTAATCCGTTTGATCTTAATGCCGATTATGTTGAAAAACTATCGTCAGCAGCAAATGATGAAAACGAAAATGGACGCATTTAAGCCAGAGCTTGAAGAAGTTCAAAAGAAAATGAAGGAAGCAAAAACAAAAGAAGAGCAAATGCAATACCAACAAGAAATGGTTGGTCTATATAAAAAACATGGCATCAATCCATTGAACATGGGCTGCTTACCAATGTTAATCCAAATGCCAATCATTATGGGTCTTTACTTTGCAATTTTATATTCGGCCGATGTGAAAACACATCAGTTTTTGTGGTTTAGTCTAGGTTCGCCAGACATCATAATGACGATTATTGCAGGTCTTGTCTACTTAGTACAAGCGCGTGTATCTTTATGGACTGTACCGGAGCAACAAAAAGCACAAATGAAGATGTTCGTTTATATTTCACCAATTATGATTGTCTTTATTTCTATGTCATCTATGGCAGCATTACCACTGTACTGGTCTGTTAGTGGTGCATTACTAATTCTCCAAACATATATTGGAAGAAAATATTATTCGGATCATCCGAATAAAGCAAATTCATAAATGAACGGATATCGAGGCGCATGTAGCCTCGATTTTTTTTAGGAGGTAACTTATGAACACAAAATGGATTCCATCAATCCTAGTAGCTTTTTTTAGTATTGCGGCGATCGTGTTTGTCGTAAAGGGTAATTTTGATTTTGCAGTACTTGCTATGACAGTTATGTTTGCGATGTCAAATGGGTTTAGAGCGAAAAGTTTTAAAGAGCAAGGTTATATCAAAGAGGCGAAATGGATGCGGTATATGGCTGTCTTTTTCGGCATCGCTTCAGTTGCCGTATTGGCAATTATCACAACATCATAATTAGGAAGACATCAATTGGACATAGGGACAATGGTGTTTTTAAAGTAAGGCATATTCCCTGAAAATTATGTGAAAAAATCCTACTAAAAGATGTGAACAGTGATAAAATTAGACCATGTGTATAAGTGAAAAGGGGCATTTGAAAAGTGAAAAACAGTCGTATAAAAATCATTGTCGGCGCCATTATTTCGGTCGCTCTCATTATCTCAATTTTTGTGGTGGTCAAATACAAAAATAATCAGGTGAATATTGCATCAGATAATGACAAGCCTTCAACTGAGCAACAGGCAAACGAAAAACCAGCAGGTGAAGAACCAACAACACCCGAAGTACCAGAAGAACCGGAAGTAAAGCCAGATAAAAATGGTTATATTCCAAATCAAACTTTACCAACAGAACCGACTTATATAAATGGAATCTTACTTGCCAATAAAAGATATCCGCTGCCATCAACTTTTGCGCCGGGTGAAGACGCGAAAGCGCGTGAGGCACTTAATACAATGCTAGCAGCGGCAAAACAGCAAGGCTTTGACTTAGTAGCATTTAGTGGCTATCGTTCATTTGAATATCAAACGACTCTGTACAATAATTACGTCAATCGTGATGGAGTAGATGCGGCAGACCGTTATAGTGCGCGCCCTGGTTACTCTGAGCATCAAACAGGACTAGCGTTCGATATTGGAGAAAAAGGGAAAGAAGATTTATGGCTAACTGCCGAATTTGGCGAAACATCAGCAGGACAATGGCTTGTTGCCCACGCCAATGAATTCGGGTTTATATTACGATTCCCACAAAACAAAGAGCATATTACAGGTTATATGTATGAATCTTGGCATTTTCGTTATGTAGGTGTTGAGATTGCCAAAGAAATTAAACAGCGAGACATAACATTAGAAGAATATTTAGGCGTAAATTAAAAAGGAGTGGGCTTATGCCCGCTCCTTTTATAATATAGGCGTTAGTAAACGTGAAATGGATTCTTTAAACTTTATCAAATTTGAACGATTTTGATATATTTCCATCGTAAGCTCTGTACAGTCTAAAATATCCTTCTCGAAAATTTCAGCAAGTTGATGAGAAATCGTACAATCATAAATAAAGGCATTCACTTCAAAGTTCAGGCTAAAGCTACGTACATCAATATTGGCAGTACCAACAGTTGAAGCTTCATCGTCAATAACAATTGTTTTTGCATGGATAAAGCCCTTTTCATAAATATAAACCTTAGCCCCTGCATTTAGTAATTGTCCAACATATGAATATGTAGCCCAATAAACAAACATATGATCTGGTTTATTTGGAATCATAATACGTACATCAATACCCGATAACGAGGCAATTTTAATGGCATCTAAAAAACTAACATCCGGGATAAAGTATGGTGTTTGAATATAAATATATTTTTTTGCCATATTGATAAGTTTTAAATAGCCAATTTTAATTTGCTCCCAGTCGGAGTCGGGTCCGCTTGAAACAATTTGTATGCCCGTATCACCTTTTTCAGGAATAGCAGGGAAATACCTATCCGAGTAGCCCATTTTTTGCTGTTCACATGCCTGGTTCCAATCCAGTAAAAAGCGTGTTTGTAATGGATGCACGGCACTACCTTCAATACGTAAATGCGTATCGCGCCAGTAGCCGAACTTTTGCTGTAGCCCGAGGTACTCGTCTCCAATATTAAAGCCGCCGATATAGCCGACACGACCATCAATCACAACAATCTTACGGTGGTTTCGGAAATTAAGACGTGGGTTAATAAGAGGGAAAATAGATGGGAAAAATACTTCAATTTCACCACCCACTGCAGTTAATTCTTTAAAATGACGCTTTTTTACATTACGTGAACCCATCTCATCATACAGAAAGCGTACTTTGACACCTTGCTTAGCTTTTTTAATTAGGGCATTAACGATGTGAGTACCCAAATCATCGAATCGGAAAATATAATACTGAATATGAATATGGTCTTTCGCCGCTTCAATATCTTTTAGCAATGCTTCGAATTTATTGGCACCATCATCGAAAATTGTAACGCGATTATCTTGTGTTAGCACAGCGTTATTTGTTTTTAAGTGCATGTAAATTAAATCTTTATAGTTTTCAGCGTTGTTGATACGAAACTCAAAAGTATCTTTTAGTAATGCTTCTTTTTGATAATTAATAAGATTGTCAATCCCGATATCCTTGCGTCCATCCCAGCGGAAAAGATGCTTTTTGCGTAATTTTCGTCCGAGCAATAAGTATAAAAAGAATCCAACTACGGGGATGAAAAATAATACAAGTATCCATGCCCAAGTAGAAGAAGGGTCTTTACGCTCTAAAAAGATAACTGTCATGGCTAATAAAATATTGGCCACTAAAGTCAAAGGTACGAGAAAACTTAATTCTGTGAAATAGCTCATTTTTTAACCTGCCTTTAACTTAATTCAGTAGAAGTCTCGCACTTCTATAAATTGTGAGATGAATACGGATTTTGAATTGCACAAGCACAATTCGAAATCCTAGTGCCATGTTTTTCAGCGCTACAGCGACAGGTATAATTCGCTGAGCCTAAATTAATACTATTTCCTCATGCATTTAGTATAGCCTACTTCCTGTGATGAAAGAAAGGAGATAGGCTAACGGAGTCTCAAAAGAAAAAGGAATACCCCAAAGTTATATTTGGATATTCCTCAAAACTACTATTCAAAACGTAAAGATTTTTTTGAATTTTTATAAATGAAGATTAGCACAATGGATACAACTGCAATGGCAGCTGAAATGTAATAACCAAGATTTGATTCTACAGTGAATAACCATGTGAAAAATAGTGGGCCAAGAATACGTCCTAAGTTATCCATTGAGTAAGAAAGACCAGCGGCTGTACCATATTGTCCACCAGATTCCTTAGACGAAAGTGATACCACACATGTTCTTGCAAGGGCGTTACCTGCAGTAAACACACAAAGTGCAAGGCCGGCGAAGAATAAGTTAGATGTTAAGGTAAATAAAATCATTCCAATGGCTGTGGTAATTTGTGCACCGATGAGCCAGCTTGTTTCAGTACCGTTTTTAATGCGACGTACGACACCACCTTGAATTGCTGCGTCAACAAAGCCACTGAACATAAATAAGTAACCGATTTGAAGTGGTGTAATATGAATACGATCGATTTGGAATAGTTGGAATGTTGCTTCCACACCTGCAAGCATAAATGTAACTAAGAATGAGAACATAAATAAATAACGGACACGATATTGTAGCATTGTGCCAGCACCCCTTGGCACGATGGCGCGTTTATTTGCTTCTTTATGTTTCTCGGGTTCTTTTAATACTAGACTTGCATAGATAAATAGAAGTGCAATTAGAGATGCAGAGGCGATAAATGGTAATTGAAGGCTATAATGTCCGAGCACACCGCCAATCGCCGGTCCGAAGATGAAGCCAAGACCAATGGACATCCCCATAAAACCCATGTATTTATTTCGGTCTTCCTCACTCGACATATCCCCGATAAAGCCAGTAACAGCTGTATATAGTGCACCTGAAAATAGACCCCCGACAACACGTGATACATAAAGAATCGCTAAATTATCGATAAATAAAGAGAAAATGATGAAGCTTAGGCAAAAGCCAACTAGTCCTGTTAAGATGAGCTGTTTTCGCCCAACTTTGTCTGATAACATACCCCAAAGTGGAGCCGTGAAAAAGCTTGCAAGTGAGTACACGGTCAGTAAGCCACCGACATGCATTTCATCCCAGCCCTTTTGTACAATTACTTCGGGCAATACGGGAATAATAATCCCGAAGCCTAAATAAACAAGAAATTGTACAGACATTAATAATAAAATTGCTTTTTTCATTTTGTTCCCTGCTTTCCTAAAACGATATTCAGTATATATATTCTACATCTGTTGGTAATTGCATGACAAGAAAAGGGGTAGTAGGAATGTGTGTCCAATCCGTAAAAAGGGGGTAGGGTAAAGAATAAGAGAGAAAGTACTCTTACATTTTCGCTCTTTGTAGTCGCAATGAATTTAACACAACTGATATGGAACTAAAATCCATGGGAGCACTCTTTACCGGTGGTGCAAGTAAACCAACAACTGCAATGTAGCTTCACGTTGTCCAATAATTGCTGCAAACATGACGGATTTACCGAGTACCTATTGTTCAGAAATAATTTTTTATCCGAATGAGAATAAAGATGGCGTGTTCTGTAAATAACTAAGCTGTACAGATTGGGAATTTATTTCCCTACGACAGCAGCTCCAATATCAAGACCCGCTATTGCTTGGAAATGTTCAACAGAGAGCAGGGCATCTTGCCCTTCACAGTAAATCGTAATGGCAGTCTAGAGAATCTTTTAGCAAGGGTTCAGGACGATGACTTTTTTGGCAGTCACTTAATTTGTATCATTTGACATATAACTTTTTAGGTTATCCATAGTATATAATTTTATATACCAATTAGGGGTATGAGAATTTTTGTATTAGAGCAAATTGAAAATTACGTGGTTTGTGAAAAATCGAACACTGTAACAAAATTGAAAAATTTAAAAGGTGAGTAAAGGTGTATGATAAGTATGGACATACATGTCAGACATCTTACGCACGAAAAAATGAAACTTTTTGATAATTAAAACGTTATATAAATTCGAGGAAAGATTGAGGTGGGACGTATGACGAAGGAAGTAGATTTGAAAAAAGTTGTTTCGAATTTATCGAAGTTGGGTGTGACAGCTACTATAACAAAGTCTCGTTTGGAGCTATTAAAGGTACTTACACCTCCAACGCAAACACCGCAAGTTCAAGCTTAACTCGCTAACAAATGTAAAAATGGGTAGTCTCGATTTTCTGAGACTACCCATTTTTAATAGAAATAAAAAATGAACTTTTCGCTTCTGTTTTAGCGCTTTTCTTAATCGTCTTCATCATTTGTAGTAAACATATACGTACGATAGTGGAAGCGCATGCTAAAGACAAGACCGATTGCCAGTGCGTTCCCCATAAGAGAACTCCCCCCGTAGCTAATGAACGGAAGTGGGATACCTGTTATTGGTAGTAATTGGATGGTCATGCCGATATTCTCAAATACGTGGAATGTAATCATCGCAATTATCCCTGCACATACATATGTTGAAAATGGGTCTTTCAATAAAAGCGTTGTTTTCGTTAAATGATAAATTAATAAGAAGTAAATACAAATAACGATACTAGCGCCAATAAAGCCCCATTCTTCACCAATTACTGTGAAGATGAAATCGGTATGGTTTTCGGCAACATAAACTTCTCGTTCACGGAACCCCTTACCGAAAATTTCCCCTGAACCGATGGCATTCAAGGAGGTAATTAAATGATAGCCGTCGCTTGAAGAGTATGAATAGGGATCAAGCCATGAATAGATACGAGCAAATTGATAAGACTTAAAGCCGAATGTTTTCTCTAAGAAATCCTGCATATAGAGAGCCATCCATAATAGTGTACCACCAGCTAATACGCCGCCTCCGAAAATTGGTAAAATAATTTTCCAAGAAACGCCTGCAACTATAATCAGTGCCGCTGTAATGGCAAGGAATACAAGAGACGAGCCAAGGTCAGGCTGTTGCATAATTAAACCTAGTGGTACGATAAGTGTCACAGCAATTTTACCTAGCAAAATAAAATCGGATTTAATAGATTTTAAAGAATAGACCTCATGGTGCTTACTAATAAGTCGTGCAAGTGCTAAAATGTAAAATGTTTTCATAAACTCAGAAGGCTGTATATTCCCAAGTGGAGTATGATACCAGCTCTTGGCGCCATTTACCTTTTCACCAATTTGACCTTGTCCTTCAGGCATGAAGATGAGGAGTACTAATAGCAAAATACCGCCTGCATACATGTACCAAGCCATTTTTTTGTATTGATCGGGCTCGAAAAACATGACAATACTGATTATTACAGCACCAATCACGTACCATTGCAGTTGCTTTGGCACGAAGTTAGTGCCGTATTGACCAGATGTTTGCGCCGATGCAATAGCAAGTAAACTAATCACTAGAAATGTACAGAGTATGATAGCGAGCGTCCAGTCGAAACGGTTCGAGAAATTTCGTTTATTTTCCATAAAATCCACCTAATAAATAGTTTTGTAAATAGATATAATGAGAGTATTTAAACCACTAACAGTATAACGCAAAAAATGTTTTTCTGCTTGTGTATAATGTTGTGACGACTTTGCATATAAAATGTTTCAAAAAAATACATTTTAGTCTTATAATGAATTGAAGAATGGGGTGATGGGTGTGGCAAAGAAATTGAAGTCAGCTGAAGATTTTATGTACCATATTTATGTTCATATGAATGATGTCGATAAATTTGTCATTTTTAGTGGGTTAAAACTCACACAATTCGCGGCTTCTATGGAACCGCTGCATCACTTACTTTTACTAAAACATTCCTATGAAGATGGTGCATTTAATATGCACACGCAATTAGATTATGTACCAGATGAGGAAGTTACACATTTCGTGAAAAAATCAGCAGAATCAAAAGAACTATGTTGGGTTGATTTTATGGATGAACGAAAGTTAAATCAGCTTACCCCTGTGGAGCAGGCAGAATTGCTTTACATAAGCCATAAAAAAGAACCGATTACATCGCCATTTTTTAATAAATTACAAAATCGATTTATTTACTATTCTTCTGATATTGAAAAGATGACGAAGATTTATTTCCGTCATTTAAGTGACTCTGATTTACTTGTAGCGAATGTTTTTAACGCTTTAATACAGGAAAAGGAACGAAGTATCGGTTTTTGGCGTCGTAAGGTGAAATCTAATATTCCTTCTCTTACACCCGAAATTTTACGTGCATATCGATCCTTTGCTAAAGAGGGCGCATTATTATCTTTATATAGAATAGAAAAACCAAAATCGACATATGGCATTGAAATTCGTAACTTGTCAGATTATTCTTTCCCAGATGAGGTTTGGGACGATTTAAATACAATTTTGAAAAACGAACACGATGAATTGATTCATATTATTTAACCGTATTTAGTCGGTGGTATAAACGCTGACTAAATACGGTTAGAGCTTCCGGCCAGGACATTCAAATAAGTCGAGGCGAATTGGATAAATTATTCATATCTCACCGTCAAATTTGCGGTGAGATTTTTATGTCATTTATTAAAGTGTTTCGTGATAAACTAATAGTACTCAAGAAGTATGTGGAGGGCACAAAAATGAAAAAAAGAATCGGCTTATTATACGGCGGAAAGTCAGCGGAGCATGAGGTGTCATTGTCGACGGCGTGTGCAGTCACTGGAGCTTTGAATTTCGAGGAGTATGAAGTATATCCGATTTTCATTACACTTGACGGAGAGTGGCGTTGTGGTGAACGTCTAGAAAAACCCGCAAGCACAATTGAAGAATTGCAATTTGGTGATGATGCCATTATTTTAGAGAACAATATTACAAAATTTTTAGTGAATGAAAGCGGAGAAGCAGTGAAGTTTGATGTTATTTTTCCGTTATTACATGGAACAAATGGCGAAGATGGAACAGTACAAGGTTTGTTAGAAGTATTGAATTTACCGTATGTAGGAAATGGTGTACTTGCATCATCTGCCGGGATGGATAAAGTCATTATGAAGCAATTATTTGAAATTGCAGGCTTACCGCAAGTGCCATATACGTACTTCATTCGTAGCGAATGGGTAAAAGAACAAGAGGCCATTTTAACGCGCTGCGAAGAAAAGCTGGCGTGGCCAATGTTTGTTAAACCAGCAAACTTAGGATCAAGTGTTGGGATTAGTAAAGCAACAAATCGAGAAGAACTGAAAAAAGCAATTGAAGTAGCACTTCAATTTGATCGTAAAATCATTGTGGAGCAAGGTGTTGTGGCACGTGAAATCGAACTAGGCGTATTAGGTAACGACTTCCCAGAAGTTTCAGTACCTGGTGAGATTAAACCAATGACGGAGTTTTATGACTACGATTCGAAATATAAAGACGGTTCGACTGCACTTATTATTCCTGCTGAGCTACCGACTGAGGTAGTAGCAAGTTTAAAAGAACAAGCAAAACGAGCATTTAAAATTTTAGATGGTAGTGGTTTAGTGCGTGCAGATTTCTTTGTAACTGCGGACAATGACATTTACATCAATGAAGTGAATACAATGCCAGGCTTTACTCCTGTTAGCATGTATCCATTGCTTTGGCAGCACACGGATGTAAGTTATCCAGAACTGATTAATCGTTTAATTGCACTAGCTATTGAGCGTCATGAAGAAAAACAACAGCTTCACTATAAAAAAGACTGAGTGGGATTATTGTGAAAAAGACATTACAGCAATTAGCAACATGGTTGAATGATGAAGTGCAAGCATTTGGTGACACTGTTGTAACGGGTATATCGATTGATACACGTAGTATTCAACAAGGTGATTTATTCGTTCCGTTTCGTGGTGAACAAGCAAATGGACATAAATTTGTGCTCCAGGCTTTCGAAAAAGGAGCGGGTGCTTCTCTTTGGCAAAAAGACGAACCGAATCCACCAGTAGGAGTACCGTTATTATTTGTGGATGACCCAGAGGTAGCTTTACAACAAATGGCTAGAGCTTATCGTAGCGAGCATAAAGCGAAGTTTGTGGGTATCACAGGGTCAAATGGTAAAACATCTACAAAGGATATTTTAGCAGGCACACTTGCACCGTTTTTCAAGGTGCAAAAAACAATTGGCAATTTTAACAATCAGCTAGGCTTACCCATTACGATGCTACAGCTTGATGAAGACACAGAGGTAGCGATACTTGAAATGGGCATGAGTGGTTTTGGAGAAATTGAATTTTTAACAAAGATCGCTCGTCCACATATAACCGTTATTACGAATATTGGGGAAGCGCATATGCAGGACTTGGGCTCCCGTGTGGGTATTGCGAAGGCGAAATTTGAAATAATTCAAGGCATGCAAGAAGACGGTATACTTTTCTATGATGGCGATGAACCTCTTTTAAAGGAGCTTGTTGCGCAAGAGATAAACTTGAATGCACAATCTTTTGGCCTAGAGTCAGGCAACTTACTATATGCTGAAAATATTGAAGCAACAGCAGAAGGAAGTAGCTTTAAGACATATGGTGCGATTGAAGGTGATTTCTTCATTTCTGTGCTAGGCGAGCATCAGGTGAAAAATACACTGAGTGCAATGCTTATTGCACAAAAACTTGGCCTGAGCGACGAGCAAATCCGTGAATCTTTAAAGCATGTGGTATTAACGGATATGCGTATGCAACGAGTGATAGGTACAAATGGTGCATTGTTTATTAATGATGCGTATAATGCAGCTCCAACATCTGTCAAAGCGGCCATTCAGTTTATTGCTTCGTCAACGATACGCCCAGAAAAATGGTTAGTGCTTGGTGACATGCTTGAACTTGGACTTGAAGAAAAAAGCTTCCATGAAGGCTTAGCGCAAGAAATTCATACAAACCAAATTTCTTTTGTGTGTTTGTATGGTCCGCGAATGGGTTATTTGTATGAAGAGTTAAAAAAACGTTTTGATGATGATCATTTATTACACACAAAAGATGATTACAAACCGATTATCGAAAAATTACAACAAGCCAATAATGAGTCCCTTGTTTTACTAAAGGGCTCACGTGGTATGAAATTAGAAACGATTTTAAAGCAATTTACATTATAATCGAAAATAACGAGGTGCTAGTTGCAAAAACTAGCACTTTTTTTCTAGAGGTGCAGCATATGTCAACAGGTGTGTTGTGTATACATGGCTTTTCAGGTGGTCCTTATGAAGTTGAGCCTTTTGTAAATTATTTACGTGAACAAACGGATTGGCAAATTACTGTGCCGACTTTATCTGGGCACGGGGAAGAACTACATTTACGTGGCTTTACCGCTAAACACTGGCTGATGGATGCGGAAATAGCATATCGAGCATTGGCAAAAAAAGTTGACGAGGTTATAGTCGTTGGCTTTTCAATGGGCGGCATTATCGCACTTTATTTAGCGAAGCGGTATAAGGTGAAAAACCTTGTACTACTTAGTGCTGCGGCAAAATATGTGAACCCAACGCAACTTGCCAAGGATATAAAAATGTTAGCGAGTGAGGCGTATCAACGCAATCTTCACAAAAATGAGTTGTTTTTACGGTATCAGCATAAGTTTAATAATGTACCACTTTCGGCAACGGTGGAATTTATGAAGCTTGTACAAACAGTAGCTCCGTATTATAAAGATATCCGAAATCCCATTTATATTGTACAGGGAAAACTAGATGGCATTGTGCCTTATCATACAGCGCAATTTTTGTATGATCAGCTAGGGTCACAAGATAAGTATCTATATTTTTCAGACAATGGAAAGCATCACATCTGCTTTTGTGAGGACTGTGAGGATTGGTTTTCGCAAGTTTTGCAGTTTTTACAAGGGCCTTAAATAGTCAGATTATTACAACTCATGCGTTATCGTTGCATACATACGATTACCATGATAAACTGGTGTAAGCAATGGATACATTTTGTGCGAAGACTCTTCAGCATTTGGGAAGAGTACTTTTTTTTGAACATAACGGTTTTATTCTAAGTGAATAATTACGATAGAATTAAACCGCTCGGTAAAGACCGGGCTTTCCTTTTCATATAAGAGAGCTCTACACGCTACATCCACGTAGAGAGAATTTTTAAGTAACGGAAACGTTCCACAACACAGGCTCGAATTTGCCGACAACTTCATCTGAAAATGTAACCATTTGTCAACTTAAAAGGAAAAAGGAGATTGAGAAGTTTGACAAATTTTTCAGAATTAAATATTAGCGAATCTTCATTACGTTCACTAAAACGTATGGGATTTGAAGAAGCAACACCAATACAAGAAGGTACTATTAAGTTTGCAATGGACGGCCGCGACGTTTTAGGTCAAGCACAAACTGGTACTGGTAAAACTGCAGCGTTCGGTATTCCTCTTATTGAGAAAATTGATCCTAAAAACCCTGCAATCCAAGGCTTAATCATCGCTCCAACTCGTGAGTTAGCGATTCAAGTTTCAGAAGAACTTTATAAATTAGGTTACGATAAACGTGTTAAATTATTATCAGTTTACGGTGGTCAAGAAATTGGTCGTCAAATCCGTGCACTGAAAAATAAACCACAAATTATTGTTGGTACACCAGGTCGTATTTTAGACCATATTAACCGTCGTACGCTTAAATTAGATGAAGTTCAAACACTTATTCTAGACGAAGCAGATGAAATGCTAAACATGGGCTTCATCGATGACATCAACTCAATTTTAGAAAGCGTGCCATCTAGCCGTCAAACATTACTGTTCTCAGCTACTATGCCACCAGCTATTCGTAAAATTGCTGAAACTTTCATGAATAACCCTGAAGTAGTTAAAATCCAAGCAAAAGAAATGACAGTTGAAAACATCGAGCAGTTCTTCGTGAAAGCGACTGAACGTGAGAAGTTTGACGCATTATCTCGTTTATTAGATGTTCAAAAACCGGAGCTTGCGATTATCTTTGGTCGTACAAAACGCCGCGTTGATGAATTATCACAAGCGCTAAGCGTACGTGGTTACATTGCAGAAGGTATTCATGGTGATTTAAGTCAAGCGAAACGTATTTCAGTTTTACGCCAATTTAAAGAGGGTAAAATTGATATTTTAATTGCTACTGACGTTGCTGCTCGTGGTCTTGATATTTCAGGTGTAACACATGTTTACAACTTTGATATTCCACAAGATCCTGAATCTTACGTTCACCGTATCGGCCGTACTGGTCGTGCTGGTAAATCAGGTACAGCAATTACTTTCGTAACACCACGTGAAATGGGTTACCTACGTATCGTAGAAGAAACTACAAAAAAACGTATGACACCACTTCAGCCGCCGACATCTGACGAAGCATTAGTTGGTCAGCAACGTCTATCGGTTGAAAAGCTTGTAGGTATCATTGAAGCTAATGAATTAAATGATTATCGTGCACTTGCTGCAGAATTACTTGAAAACCGTGATGCAGTTGATGTAGTGGCTGCTGCACTTCGTTCAATGACGAAAGAGCCAAGTGATTCACCAGTATCAATTACTGAAGAACGCCCATTACCAATGCGTCGTGAACGCTCTGGTGGCGGTGGCCGCGGTGGAGATCGTGGAGGCCGTGGAGGTCGTAGCTTTAGTAGTGGAGGTCGCGGTGGAGACCGTGGAGGCCGTAGTGGAGATCGTCGTACTGGCGGTGGAGACCGTGGAGGCCGTCGTGATGGCGGTGCTCGTCGTGACGGAGGTCGCCGTGAGGGTGGACAAGGTCAAGGACAAAGCCAAGGTCAAAGTCAAGGTCAAGGACAAGGTCGCTCACGTGCACCTCGTCGTCGTGAAGACTAATTATAAAATTTTTCTCAAAACCTTACAGTCAATCAGGACTGTAAGGTTTTTTTATAGTTTGAAGATGAAACTATAAGGTAATTGCTTACGTATACTTAAATGAGAAAAGGGGGAGACAAACTTGAGAGCAGAACCAATCTATCAAATTTCCCGTAAAGGGCTAACGGTGTGGCACTTATATGGTGTTTTTCAGACGTTGTTAGCAGCAATTATTGCAGGGGTAGCTTGTTATGGGACTTATTATTTCGAATGGCCAATATTTATTTATTATATTGCAGGAGGCATTGTTGTACTGAGTTCTATTTTTTTGATTTATTTATTTCCGAAAATCCGGTGGGATCATTGGCGTTATGAAGTACGCGAGCATGAAATTGAAATACAGCACGGTTTATTTGTAGTGAAGCGTACACTAATTCCGATGGTACGTGTACAACATGTGGATACGACACAGGGTCCAATTTTGAAAAAATATGATTTAGGTAATATTTCTATTTCGACTGCGGCGACAGTACATACAATTCCAGCGCTTGTGATGGATGAAGCGGATGCATTACGGGCACGTATTTCAGAATTAGCAAGGGTGGCGGAAGACGATGTCTAAAAAAATTAATCGTCTACATCCTATATCTGCTGTCATTACGAGTGTCAAAGCGTTAAAAAGTATGATTTTGCCGGTTGCTATTATTATTATAACTAACGGCTTCAATTTCTCGTTTGATATTCATAGTGAACATTTTTTTGAAACAGTTTTGTTATTTGGTGTATGGGGTGGCGCAGTGGTTCTAGCACTTATTGGCGGTGTGGTTAAGTGGCGGACGTTTGTGTATTGGTTTGAGGACGGGGAATTGCGTGTAAGATACGGACTATTTGTAAAAAAGAAACGTTATATACCGTTCGAACGTATTCAAAGCTTGAATTATCATGAGGGGATTTTGCACCGCTTATTTGGCCTGGTCAAAGTACAAGTGGAAACAGCAGGAAGTAAGAATGGCAAGCCGGAAGCTGAGTTAACTGCGATTCGTAAAGCGGAAGCAGATGCTATTGAACTTGCAATGCAACATGCAAAAATACAGGAGGTTGATCTAAATAACCCAGAAGATGTAATTACACCAGCTGTGGAAACGAAAGCTCCAGTTATTTATCGTATGTCGGTACGTGATTTAATCGTACTAGCAACTACTTCAGGCGGAATTGGGGTCGTGTTATCGGGACTTGTGGCAATTCTCTCCCAATTTTCAGATATTATCCCATATGAAACTTTGTTTCACGAATTAGAGGATTTCGTGAGAATCGGTACATTTATAGTGGCATTAACCGTGATGCTTGTACTAATTGTTGCTTGGTTAATGTCTGTGGTGATTACACTTGTGAATTATTATGAGTACACTGTGCGTATAGAAGAAGAGAAACTTATCATTACAAAAGGATTATTAGAAAAAAAACGTATAACATTACCGCTAAATCGTATACAAGGTATTCGTATCGTCGAAAATCCGCTTCGACAACTGACTGGTTTTGCGACAGTTGTTGTTGAAAGTGCGGGTGGTAATGGTGAAAATGGAGCGGATAAGAAAATTGCGCTATTTCCGCTTATAAAAAAGAAAGATTGCGTTCAATCTTTAGCGGGACTTTTCCCAGAGATGAATTGGGAACCTATTTTAATTCGCTCGCCAAAACGAGCAAGACCATTTTTCTATCGTATTGATTTTGTATGGCTAGCACCAGTAATTGGTGCATGTATTTACTTCTTTTATCCGTACGGTTTGTTGGCGTTACTATTATTTCCATTACTGATTTTGTTAGGTATATGGCAACATAAGACAGTGGGATATAGGCTAGATGATAAGCAACTAACAATGCAGTACCGCATTTTCAGCCGTATTACATTTTTTATGGATAAAAAGCGTATTCAGTCACTTCAAAGTAGCCAAACTTTTTTCCAAAAAAGAAAAAGTGTTATGTCAGTGAAGGCTACTGTGATGTCGGGAGTGACAGGGACTGCAGGGACTGTTTCAAGTATAGAGCATCAGGACGTGGAAAAGATTTTTACATGGTATGAACATTAAAATAAGAGCTAATCTTCATGTGAAATTATGGAGATTAGTTTTTTTATCTATAAATTTACAAAAATGATGTTTATAATAGAATAAATTGGACGAAAAGGGGTGGTAATTGTGTTTAAGTATGATATTAGTGAAAATACTTATTTAAAATTATTGGATTTAAATGATGCCGAAGAGTTATTTGCACTGACAGATCGTTCAAGAGATATGCTGCGGGAGTGGTTGCTATTTGTAGACAATGTAAAAACGGTAAAGGATACAGAACGATTTATCCAAGATGCCATGCAGCAGTATGCAGATAACAATGGCCTACAGGCTGGTATTTATTATGAGGGGAAGCTTGCTGGGGTTATTGGTTACCACCAAATAAATAAAGAGCATAATTGGACAAGTATTGGCTATTGGTTAGGGAGTGATTTTGTTGGTAAAGGGCTTGTAACAAACTCTATGAGAGCCTTTATCGACTATGCTTTCAATTATTTAAAGGTTCATCGTATTGAGGTTCGTGTTGCGGTCGGTAATATACGTAGTCGTACGATTCCCAAAATACTTGGTTTTAATGAGGAAGGACGACTGAGAGAAGCTGAATGGCTTCATGACCACCATGTAGATCAAGTTGTTTATGGCTTAACTGCTACTGAATGGAGAAAGATTAAAGCCTCATCCGAAGAAAAAGTTACTTTATAATAATGAAAAACGAGTGTAGACCATGACGTCAAACACTCGTTTCCTCGGTTTTATTTACCTGCCATCATTTTCTTGCGCCAACTTATAATTCTTTTTGGATGTAAGTAGACAAGACCAAGTAAGAATCCAGTCACTAAACCACCTAAATGTGCATAAATATTTACATTGGATTGTAAAAACGTCATAATCACACTTATTACGATAATCGGCAAAATAAGCTTGCGTAACATGGGCATTGTATGTCGGGTATAGTATACGAGTGCTCCGAAAGCTCCGAAAATACCGAAAATAGCACCACTTGCACCAAGGCTCGCATAGCTACTATCATTAAATAAGTAAGTAGCCACATTACCAACGATACCAGAGATTAGATAAATCGTAGCGAAACGCGCTTTACCTGCTATTTTTTCAAGTTCTGGCCCAAATAGATATAACGAAAACATATTAAAGAGCACATGCATAAAGCCTGCATGTAAAAACATTGCTGAGAAAATTCGCCACCATTCACCGGTTAGGACGAAGTAATTCACCTGTATACCGTAATTCCGAATGATGGTTCCAATTCCAGGTATCAAGGTTAATACATAAATAATAAGATTAGCAGCAATTAATGTTGAAACGACAGGATAATACTTTGTGTATTGTTTAAAATTTTCTGTTCTACTAAACATAGCTCCACCTCAATTTACAAATATTATACATGGCTTTGAGGAAATAAGAAAAGAGGAAGCTCGCATGATTAAAGGAATTGGTCTCGATATTATTGAAATCGAGCGCGTTGCAAAAGCAATGGCACGTACAGATAAATTTAAAAATCGAATATTATCTGAAAGAGAAATAGCGTTGTTTACAAGCTATTCAACTTCACGAAAAGTAGAGTTTTTAGCTGGACGTTTTGCTGCAAAAGAAGCATTTTCAAAAGCATTAGGTACTGGTATTGGTGCTTCGTGTAAACTACATGATATTGAAATTTTACGAGGCGAAGCGGGTAATCCAGTTTTATATTTCAAAGGAGAACTAGTGAATGGTTTTGTCAGTATTACACATGCAAAACAATATGCAGCTGCTCAAGTAATATTAATGTTGTAACAAAATATATAACCCCTCTGCTGAAAAGACATAACTAACAAATATGGTTCATATATTGTCGTAGTGGATTTGAAGAAGAAAGGGTGAAAACTTGGGCAACCGTTATGTTACTTGGCTCGTCTTAATTTGCATGATATTACTTTTGTCGGCGTGTGGTTCAGCCTCACAAGAAAAGGTTTTGAAAAAAGCTAGTGGGAAGTGGACAGACACAAATGGTTATGAATTAGAAGCTACGATGGAAATTAAAGCAGGTGGAGAACCTAGATTGTATGATGTGAACGTTTGGCATACGAAACCTGATTTTTATCGAGTTGAGGTAGTTGAAGATGGGAAAGACGTTTCACAAATGATCGTTCGTAATGCGGATGGCGTCTTTGTTGTAACGCCGACGTTGAACAAAATGTATAAATTCCAAAGTGATTGGCCGAAAAAAAATAGCCAGGCCTATTTAATAGGTGCACTTGCAGAAGATTTAACAAAAGATAAAAATTTAGTCATGCGTGAAGAGGACAAAGCATATATATTTGAAGCGGCTACTAGAAATAGCTATAAAAATAGTATGCCCCATCAGCAAATTACAGTAGATAAGAAAACGATGCTTCCTACATCAGTAGTAATCATGAATGACGTCAAGGAAGAACAAATTCGTATTACATTCAAAAAGATTAAGCTAGGCGTGCAACACGCAGAGAAAGAATATGCTGTAGATCAATTTACAGAGACAGATGAGACAAAAGGTGAACAAGCTGCTCCTAAAGAAGAGGACAAAGAGGCAGTCGGTGCAGAAGTAGAATACGAGGAATTCCAAACAAGTTACCCATCCGTGAAATGGGAGAATACGAAACTTGTGGATGACAAAGTGATTCGTGAAGGTGATATGGAGCGTGTTGTTCTAACGTATGAAGGCGATAAGGCGTTTACAGTTATGCAACAACCTGCTACAAAGGGTACTTCGATGTTGCCAGTATCATCTCCAGGAGATCCAGTAGACTTAGGCTTTACAATTGGTGCAATTACAGATACATCTATTAGTTGGGAGAAAGATGGTGTTGCATTTTTTGTAGCATCAAGTAAATTAACACGTGAAGAAATGATTGAAGTCGCAAGCTCTATGTTGATAAGTAGTATGAAGTGATTTTTTCTAGATACAGTTTTCTTTAGCTAGAAAGCTGTATCTAGTTAAGCAAAATAGTACATTTTACGTGAAATACATTGTATATTTATAAAAAGAGAAAAAATAGAGTACGTAAAACGATACATATGGTTTAATTATAAATAAAGAGGGTATTATAATGAAGATAAAGCAGTACTTTAGACCAACAAAAGCGATTATAGACTTACAAGCCATCAAACAAAATGTAATAAATTTAAAAAAGCATCTACAACCAAATGTACAAATTATTGCAGTTGTAAAGGCCAATGCATATGGACATGGTGATTTAGCAGTTGCGGATGCTGCACTTAAAGCTGGGGCTACAATGTTAGCTGTAGCTACACCCGATGAAGCATTACATATTCGAGCACATTTTAGCGAGCCAGATATTTTGGTATTAGGTAGTTCACCAGTATCCTTTGCTCCGTATGCGGCACAGCAACGTATTACACTCACGGTATTCTCTAGTGAGTGGGTGAACGAAGCTGATGAATATGTGACAAATGAAGAAAACTTTTTACGCCTACATATTAAAGTAGATAGTGGAATGGGTAGACTCGGTGTACGTACGGAAGAAGAGTTATTGAATCTTTATCATGGGATTCATGCAGCAAAGAATTTTCAACTCGATGGGATTTTCACTCATTTTGCAACAGCAGATGACGAGGATAACGAGTACTTTGAAAGCCAAGCACAATTTTTTGAGCGATTCGTTTCATTATTACCTGAAAAGCCACGTCTTGTGCACGCGTCAAATACAGCATCTTCATTAATAAAGGATGAGCGTCTGCAATTTGATGCAGTACGATATGGTATTTCAATGTATGGATTGTCTCCATCTCCATATGTCAAAGGGCTTTTACCATTTGCGTTGAGTCCTGCATTTTCGTTAGAGAGCGAGCTCGTACATGTGAAACAACTAAAGGCAGGAGAGTCAGTTGGCTATGGTGCAACGTTTGTAGCACCGACAGATATGTGGGTAGGCACTATACCTATAGGATATGCTGATGGTGTAATTCGTAAACTTGGTGGACAAGAAGTCCTAATAGACGGACAAAGAATGCCGCTAATTGGACGAATTTGTATGGATCAATGTATGGTTGCCTTACCTAAAACATATGCTATAGGTGAGAGGGTAACTTTACTTGGTCGACAAGAGCAAGCGGAAATTTCGGTGGATGAATGGGCAAATAAGCTACAAACCATCAACTATGAAGTGCCATGCATTATTACAGCAAGAGTACCTCGAATTTATATCTAAATAGTAGCGCACTAAACAAATCGACATGATTTTTATAAATCTTACTCTAAATTGTCAGAAATTTCGTGTTTTCGAGTCTTTTCAACACTATCTTTCAATGTTAGAATGAGAAGTAACTAAAAGCGGATCGTTTTGTTGGAGGTGCTTGCTATGTACAAGAAAAAATTTGAGGAACATACAATTGCTGTTCAAGGCCTATTACTTTTACAAACAAAGGAAGTAATAGAGGAAGAATTATTTATGCGTGTTTCATCACGCATCAATTTAAGGCGAGAGCAACCAAATCAAATACGGGAAGCTATGAAGAAAGGGTATGTTGAAATGTCTTCTATAAATCTGTCTATAGCAAGTGAATGCTTGCATGCAGAATATGAAGCGCAACATACAGTGGAGCGTCTCGTTAGCGGGGGATGACACTTTGAATGTAAAACGTGGTGACGTTTTTTTTGCAGATTTATCACCTGTGGTCGGTTCTGAGCAGGGTGGTACAAGACCTGTATTAATTATTCAAAATGATATTGGCAATAGATTTAGTCCAACTGTCATCATTGCAGCGATTACTGCACAAATTCAAAAAGCAAAGCTACCGACGCACGTCGAAATCAATGCTGAAAAGTATGGTTTCGAACGAGATTCGGTTATTTTGCTCGAACAAGTGCGTACAATTGATAAGTCCAGACTGACAGATCGAATAACGCAGCTGGACAGTGCATTGATGGAGAAGGTAGATGGAGCTCTAATGATTAGCTTAGGACTCGTGAAATTTTAAATATACATATGTACATGTACATAGCACATCGGGATTAGTTCTAATTCCGGTGTTTTTTTTATTTATACCTATTACGAAATATGTAATTTTAGAATTTGAAATAGCGACATGTAGCTTTAAAATAAAGCTACATGTCGCTAAATATATTAAAAAGTTACAAATATACCTGATTCTAAATTAGAGAACCATTAATTTATGGAGAGAGTTATCAGAGCTAAGATATTGTAAATAATCATGTGCTTACAATAAAACAGTAGTACCTTCATTTGATTTTACAGTTGTAATTATAAAAAATAAAAAAGAGGTTTATAATTAGTTATAAACGGGGAAAGAAAATATAGAGATGAATAGATAAATAAAGTGGAGGTGGCTTTCATGGATGTAGTTATATATTTTAAAGAAGAGGATACAAAGCTCTGTGGTTATGTAGAAGGAGAAATCGATACATTTACAGCTTCTGTATTACGTGAAGAGTTGGAGGCAGTAAAGATTAGGGAGGGTTTGGAAATTTATTTGGATTTATCGAAAGTACATTATATGGATAGTACAGGATTAGGAGTTTTTGTTGCTTTTTATAAGAGAGCGTTACGTGAAAAGGGTAAAGTGAAATTAACTGGCTTATCAAAACGTTTACAGAGATTATTTGTAATCACAGGACTAAGCGAACTAATGGATATAGAAACTGATGAAAAGGTGGAATTAAGTAATGAAGGAATTTGATTACATTGAAATAAGAGTTCCTGCAAAGCCGCAATTTGTCAGTGTAATTCGATTAACAGTTTCAGGACTAGCTAATCGTCTTGGTTTTGACTACGATGAAATTGAAGATTTGAAAATTGCGGCTAGTGAGGCCGTTACTAATGTTGTTCATCATGCTTATAAAGAAAATGATGATGGTGAGATTGTCATTGGTTGTGCGTTATATAACGAGAAAATTGAAATTATGGTTGCTGATTACGGCAACAGCTTTAATTTTGAAGAGATTAAATCAAAAATTGGGCCGTATCATCAAGAAGAAAGTATTGAAGGTCTTCGTGAAGGTGGTTTAGGACTTTATTTAATGGAAACTTTAATGGATGAGGTGATGATTAATAACGATGGTGGAGTAACGGTCTTCATGACAAAGTATGTCGCAAGAGAGCAGGTGAGGTGAAATGTCGAAAGAATCACTACCGAATGCTGCTAAAGAGGACATTCTGCAATGGATTGCTAGTTATCAAGCAACTAAAGATGATACAGCACAAACAAATTTAGTGGTTCATTATCGATATTTAGTTGAATCTATTGCTAGAAAATATGCTAGAGGTAAATCTAATTATGATGACATTGTTCAAGTGGGTATGCTTGGATTACTAGGAGCCATTAGACGTTTTGACCCTGAATTTGGCCGAAGCTTTGAAGCCTTTGCTGTGCCAACAATAGTTGGGGAAATTAAACGCTTTTTACGTGATAAAACATGGGATGTTCATGTTCCAAGACGTATTAAAGAACTAGGGCCACGCATTAAGGCATCTGTGGAAGCCCTGACCATTGAACTTCAGCGCTCACCAACGATTGAGGATATTGCGAATCGATTAGAAGTGAGGGAAGAAGAAGTGTTAGAAGCAATGGAAATAGGACGTAGTTATCAGGCGTTGTCGATGGATCATTCCATAGAGTCAGACTCTGATGGTAGTGCGATAACGTTTTCGGATGTTATTGGGAAAGTAGATGGTGGCTTCGAATTGACCAATAAAAGAATGATTGTTGCTGAAGCCATTGAGATTTTAAATGAACGAGAAAAACAAGTTATTCAGCTTACATATATTGAACAACTCAGTCAAAAAGAAGCTGGTGAACGATTGGGTATATCTCAAATGCATGTATCTCGTATACAAAGAAAGGCGATTAAAAAATTACAAGTAGCCTTATCAGTAAATGAAGGTGTTTCCCTATAGTACACCAAAAAACCCCACTAATTATTAGAGAAATATATGTGTTGTAAGTCTATCCTTAGTGGGTAGGCTATTTTTTTGTACGTTAAATGAAATGTTTTCAAATTAGAGTGGTAAAATAAATAGAAAAAGGTAGTGATGATGTTGGAACAAAAACAAATGCTGCAGTTAATCGCTAAGGATGTGACTGTCAAACCAGGACAAGCAGAGGCAGTCATTAAATTATTGGATGAAGGGAACACGGTTCCTTTTATTGCACGTTATCGAAAAGAAGCAACGGGTTCACTCGATGAAGTACAAATTAAAGCTGTAGAAGATCGCTATCACTACATACAACAGTTGGAACAACGTAAAGAAGAGGTTATTCGTCTTATTAGTGAGCAGGAAAAATTAACACCTGAATTAGAAAAAGCGATTCAGGTATCGACAGTATTACAACGAGTGGAGGATTTATACCGTCCATTCAAGCAAAAACGTCGAACAAAAGCGACGATTGCAAAGGAAAAAGAACTTGAGCCGTTAGCAGATATTCTATTAGAGTATCGTAACGAGTCGTTAGAAACCCTTGCAACGAATTTTATAAATCTTGATAAAGGTGTAGAGACAGTAGAGGATGCACTTGCGGGAGCGCGTGATATTTTAGCAGAGCGTTTTGCTGATGATGCTGGAGTGCGCGAAAAAATACGTACATTCTCTTGGAAAGAGGGCATACTGGCAACGAGTGGAAAAAATGTAGAGGCAGATGAGAAAAACGTTTTCGAAATGTACTATGAATACGAAGAGCCGGTGAGTCGTATAGTGCCGCACCGTATTTTAGCTATCAACCGCGGGGAGAAAGAAGAAATATTAAAGGTAGCCATACATGTACCGATTGACCGTATACTAATGATGATGTGGAAAGAATGGATTCCGGCAACTGGTTCGTCACCTAGCATTGCAGAGGTGAAGCTAGCAATTGAGGATTCTTACAAGCGTTTAATCCAGCCATCGATTGAACGCGAGCTTCGTAATGAATTAACAGAAAAAGCAGAAGCACAAGCGATTCATATTTTCTCGGAAAACCTACGAAGTCTTCTATTACAACCACCTATGAAGGGGAAGTACGTATTAGGTGTTGACCCGGCCTATCGAACAGGATGTAAATTAGCGGTAGTCGATGAGACAGGGAAAATGCTAGAGATAGCCGTGATTTATCCTCATCCACCAAAGCCGGACGTGGCAAAATCGAAAGCGACTGTGAAAGCTATTTTAGAGAAATATCCAATTAGCATTATTGCAATTGGTAATGGTACAGCCTCACGCGAAACAGAGCAGTTCATTGCAGACGTATTAAATGATGTGAAAAACGATGTAGCATACGTTATTGTTAATGAAGCGGGTGCATCCGTTTATTCGGCATCGGATGTAGCACGTGCAGAGTTTCCAGATTTACAAGTGGAACAGCGTAGTGCTGTATCGATTGCACGTCGCTTGCAAGATCCACTATCAGAGCTTGTGAAAATTGAGCCAAAAGCAGTCGGTGTCGGCCAATATCAGCACGACGTTTCGCAAAAGAAATTAACAGAGTCGCTAACCTTTATTGTAGAAACAGCAGTAAACCAAGTAGGAGTTGATGTAAACACAGCTTCATCTTCGTTATTACAATACGTTTCGGGTCTATCTAAGACGGTTGCTGAAAACATCGTAAAAGTACGTGAAGAAAACGGGCAATTTACAACACGTGCCCAGCTAAAAAAAATCCCACGCCTTGGGGCAAAAACGTATGAGCAAGCAATTGGCTTTTTACGTGTACCTGAAGCGAAGAATCCATTCGATTCAACAGGTATTCACCCGGAAAGTTACAGCTTAGCCGAGCAGATTTTAGAAGCGGCAAATGTAACGAAAAAGGAGCTTGGCACGAAAAAGGCGGAGGAAGCAATCGCTATGTTGGATATTCAATCTTTAAGTGATGCTTTGGGCGTCGGTATCGTGACAATTCAAGATCTCGTGGATACATTGATGAAGCCAAGTCGTGATCCGCGTGATGCTTTCCCGCAGCCACTATTGAAAACAGACGTTTTGAAAATGGAAGACTTAAAAGTTGGTATGGAACTTCAAGGAACTGTACGTAATGTTGTTGATTTTGGAGCATTCGTTGATATTGGCGTGAAACAAGATGGGCTTGTGCATATTTCAAAACTATCAAAACGTCGTATTAAGCACCCACTAGAAGTTGTGGCACTTGGTGATATCGTTACTGTTTGGGTAGAGCAAATCGAGGTTAGCAAGGGCCGTATCTCATTAACAATGCTACCACCAAAAGATCAAATAATTGAAAAGTAATAATTTTTGCCACACTGTCTATACTAGGCAGTGTGGTATTCTTGTTGTTAGAGGTGATATATATGAACGACGAGGAGCTGCAAAAGTTAGTAAGTCGTATTTCATTAGAAAGTTTTCATAAACCATTTTTACATCAAGCATATTTTAATTCTAGACTGCGTTCAACAGGTGGTCGCTATTTATTGAAATCACATCATATAGAAATTAATCCTAAGGCTTTTGAAATGTATGGCATAGAGGAAGTAGAAGGAATTGTACGACACGAGTTATGTCATTACCACCTTCATATAGAAGGAAAAGGCTATCAACACCGTGATAAAGATTTTCGTGATCTATTAAGAGAAGTGAATGCACCGCGTTTTTGTTCAACACTACAAGTTCCTAAAGTTAGAAACAAAAAGCAACGTCTACTTTATACATATACATGCGTAAAATGTCAGCAATTATATGTCAGAAAAATTAGACTTAACATCAAGAAATACTGTTGTAGCAAGTGTTTAGGTGCCTTGGAATTAGTGGAATGAAAAAAAAACGAGAAAAAGGTTGACGTTTGGTGTAGCTGTCCCTATAATAGTAAAAGTCGACAAGATAACGACGACAAAAACAAATTGAATTATTCCGAAGTAGCTCAGTTGGTAGTAGCACCTGACTGTTAATCAGGTTGTCGCAGGTTCGAGTCCTGCCTTCGGCGCCATGTCCCCTTGGTCGAGCGGTTAAGACACCGCCCTTTCACGGCGGTAACACGGGTTCGAATCCCGTAGGGGTCATTTTTTTAAAAAAATAAATTATTAGGTCCCGTGGTGTAGCGGTTAACATGCCTGCCTGTCACGCAGGAGATCGCCGGTTCGATCCCGGTCGGGACCGCCATTTATTGGGGTATAGCCAAGCGGTAAGGCAACGGATTTTGATTCCGTCATGCCCTGGTTCGAATCCAGGTACCCCAGCCATTCTTTCTTATTTTGAGCCATTAGCTCAGTTGGTAGAGCATCTGACTTTTAATCAGAGGGTCGAAGGTTCGAGTCCTTCATGGCTCATCTCTTTATAAGGAAAAGCTGTTGACATTTTGAATTATCATAGTATAATGAGAACGTTCTTAATTGAATGCGGTCGTGGCGGAATGGCAGACGCGCTAGGTTGAGGGCCTAGTGGGGGAAACCCTGTGGAGGTTCAAGTCCTCTCGGCCGCACCAAGTCACTTAACTAACATATGCGCCCGTAGCTCANTCTTTATAAGGAAAAGCTGTTGACATTTTGAATTATCATAGTATAATGAGAACGTTCTTAATTGAATGCGGTCGTGGCGGAATGGCAGACGCGCTAGGTTGAGGGCCTAGTGGGGGAAACCCTGTGGAGGTTCAAGTCCTCTCGGCCGCACCAAGTCACTTAACTAACATATGCGCCCGTAGCTCAATTGGATAGAGCGTCTGACTACGGATCAGAAGGTTGTGGGTTCGACTCCTGCCGGGCGCGCCATATTTTATTAAAACTGAAAATATTATATTTTTTTTGCGGGTGTAGTTTAATGGTAAAACCTCAGCCTTCCAAGCTGATGTCGTGAGTTCGATTCTCATCACCCGCTCCAAAAAAACTTTTTAAAAAAAGATATTGACATTTCACTTCGTACAGGTTACGATATGAGAGTCGCTGAAATAAAGCGACAACATGAACCTTGAAAACTGAAC
>NZ_LGRV01000009.1 GCF_001278945.1 Lysinibacillus contaminans
CACATGAAACAGTCAACTATATGTTGGCTGTTTTTTTGCGTTCTATAATAATTATTAGGGTGTTCATACAATTTAGTGTATAAAGAATGATTTGTATTTTATCATTATTTTGGCGTTATTAATGAGAAAAAAGCAGGGATAATTTATCCTTATTCCCCTGCTTTATACTACATAATAGGAAATTTTAATCTAAATAAATGGCCAAGTACCTATTCTATTTAATTACTATTTAATAGAGGTATTTCTAGAATTCCAATACTGTTCGAAGATTATTAATATACGATTGGCTTATTGGTAGCTCAGTTCCATTTTTTAGCACCACTAGGAAATTAGAAGACAGGTCTCGAGTTATTTTTTTTATGAAATGAATGTTAATGATATAGGATCGATGGATGCGAATAAAAATACTTGGCAATCGTGTTTGAAGTTCTTTTAATGTAATTGTTGTTTTATATTGTTCTTCATTTACATAAAACCATGTTCGTTTTTGAAGACTTTCAATATAAGTTATTTCATTAATTGGGACAGGTGTCCAATCCTCATTTTGTTTACCAGTTAGAAACTGATAGGGCCCTTGTTTAGCCTTGATAAAATTTGGCGGAAGTACAATAACTAAGGCAGCGGGTTGCTGCGCAATTTCGATAGGGTAGCCTATCCCATAGTAAGGTGCATCAAATAATGAATTATCCATCATTGCATCTGTTTTACTTCTTGTAGTTAAAACCTTCTGTGCAATACTGTCCTCTTTCACTTTCTCCCCCACGGCAAGTTTTATCTGATGGTGACCTGAAGAAAAGAAAATGTACGCATCGTTAACGGCAATAGCTATCGATGCTGTTGCTGGAATCCAATCTTCTAAAATAATTTTGTATTGTTGAAGTACATCTTTCTCGAAATTTATATCATTGATCTCCATAACACAACTCCCCTTTAATTGAGTGTTTTACCATTTTTTATCCTGTCTATTCTTATTTCGTCATTATTTTCCAGTGTTTTATCTAAAAATAATGAAAATTTAGAATATCTGTTATATAGTAATTTACAACAAGTAGACCTGTTATGGAACAGTTATTAGGGAAGTTTTTTAACAGAGTATATTTAACACAATTGGAAGGTGGAAATTAAAAATGTCAACACGTCAAGAAAACATCAAAGCTTTAGAAAAACAATGGGCTGAAAACCCACGTTGGGCGGGTATTGAACGCGCTTATACTGCAGAAGAGGTAGTTAAATTACAAGGTTCTGTAGTAATTGAACAAACATTAGCAACTAAAGGTGCAGCTCGACTTTGGAATTCTTTACACACTGAAGATTTCATCAATGCACTAGGTGCTCTAACTGGTAACCAGGCGGTTCAACAAGTAAAAGCAGGTTTACAAGCAATTTATTTATCAGGATGGCAAGTAGCTGCTGATGCAAACCTTTCAGGCCAAATGTACCCTGACCAATCATTATACCCAGCAAACTCTGTACCAGCTGTAGTTAAACGTATTAACCAAGCGTTACAACGTGCAGATCAAATCGACCACACTGAAGGTCGCGACGATAACTTTGATTGGTTTGCTCCAATCGTAGCGGATGCTGAAGCTGGTTTCGGTGGTCCACTTAACGTATTCGAACTTGTTAAAGGTATGATCGAAGCTGGTGCTGCTGGTGTTCACTTAGAAGACCAATTAGCTTCAGAGAAAAAATGCGGTCACTTAGGTGGTAAAGTATTATTACCAACTCAAAACGCTGTTCGTAACTTAATCGCTGCTCGTCTTGCAACAGACGTAATGGGCGTTGATACAGTATTAATCGCTCGTACAGATGCTGATGCTGCTGATATGGTAACATCTGATATCGATCCACGTGACGCTGATTTCATTACTGGCGAACGTACACCAGAAGGTTTCTACCGTACAACTCCAGGAATTAAACAAGCAATCGCTCGTGGTTTAGCTTACGCGCCATATGCTGATTTAATCTGGTGTGAAACTTCTAAGCCATCACTTGAGGAAGCTCGTGAGTTTGCAGCGGCAATCCATGCTGAGTTCCCAGGTAAAATGTTAGCTTATAACTGCTCACCTTCATTCAACTGGAAAGCTAACCTTTCAGAAGCAGAAATCGCTGAGTATCAACGTGAGCTTGGCAAGTTAGGCTACAAGTTCCAATTCGTAACTTTAGCTGGTTTCCATGCATTAAACCATGCTATGTTCGAACTTGCGCATGACTACAAAGATAACGGTATGGCTGCATACTCTAAATTACAACAAGCTGAGTTCGCTTCAGAATCTAAAGGTTACACAGCAACTCGTCACCAACGTGAAGTTGGTACTGGTTACTTTGATGACGTATCACAAATTATCTCTGGTGGTACATCTTCTACAACAGCAATGGCTGGTTCTACAGAAACAGAACAATTCGTATAAGTCGTTAATTAGTACGTCAACTCCTAAATTCATAATCATAGATCAGTCTCCTCCGCCCCTCCTAAGCGGGGGATGACTGTACTTAGAAAACACAAAGGGTGGGGGATTATACTTATGGAACAAGCAACAACAGGCAAGCTTAAAATTGTTGGTGAACAAAACGAACAGACAAGAGAAGTGTTAACACCGGAAGCCCTTGAGTTTGTTCTTGCCCTGCATGAAAAGTTCGATGCGCGCCGTAGAGAACTTTTAGAAGCTCGTCAAGTACGTCAAAAGCGTCTTGATGATGGTGAGAAACTCGACTTCTTATCAGAAACAAAGGATATTCGTGAGGGAGATTGGACAATTGCGCCACTTCCTGCAGATTTACAAGACCGCCGTGTAGAAATTACAGGGCCGGTTGACCGTAAAATGGTCATTAACGCACTAAACTCTGGTGCGAAAATGTTCATGGCTTGCTTTGAGGATGCATCTGCTCCGACATGGGAGAACATGATTGGCGGTCAAATTAATATGCGTGATGCTATTAATAAGACGATTGAATTCAAACAAGAGTCAAATGGTAAAACGTATGCGTTAAATGAAGAAACGGCTGTGTTATTAGTACGTCCACGTGGTCTTCATTTACTTGAAAAGCACGTGCTTATTGATGGAGAGCCTATTTCTGGTAGCTTCTTTGACTTCGGTCTATACCTTTTCCACAATGCGAAAAACGCACTAGCAAAAGGCACAGGTCCATACTTCTACTTACCAAAGCTTGAAAGTCATTTAGAAGCACGCCTGTGGAATGATGTGTTTGTCTTTGCACAAGATTATATCGGAATTCCACAAGGTACGATTAAGGCAACAGTTTTAATCGAAACGATTTTAGCAGCATTTGAAATGGATGAAATTTTATATGAGCTACGCGAGCATTCGGCTGGTCTGAACTGCGGACGTTGGGATTATATTTTTAGCTATATCAAGCGCCTGCGCAATCAACCAGACGTAATCTTACCTGACCGTGGTCAAGTAACGATGACGGTACCATTTATGCGTGCCTATACGTCTTTATGTATTCAAACATGTCACAAACGCAACGCACCTGCGATGGGTGGTATGGCAGCGCAAATTCCGGTTAAAGGTGATGACGAAGCGAATGCTGTGGCATTTGCGAAAGTTGCTGAAGATAAGCGTCTTGAGGCAACGAATGGTCATGATGGTACTTGGGTAGCACACCCAGGCATGGTCGCAACAGCTATGGAGCAGTTTGATGCGATTATGAAAACACCAAACCAAATCGATAAAAAGCGCGAAGATGTAAATGTATCTGCGGCAGATTTAGTAGCTGTACCAGAAGGCACAATTACACTTGATGGTTTACGTATTAACTGTAGTGTTGGGGTTCAATATATTGCTTCTTGGTTACGAGGCAATGGGGCTGCACCGATTAACAACTTGATGGAGGATGCTGCTACTGCAGAAATCTCTCGTACGCAAGTATGGCAATGGATCCGTCATCCTAAAGGCATTTTAGATGATGGACGCGGTATCACACTAGCATTCGTGCTAGAAATCTTGGAAGAGGAACTTGTGAAAATTAAAGAGGCTGTTGGGGAACAAGCTTATAATGGTGGTCGCTACGATGAAGCTGCTGAACTATTTAAATCTTTAATCTCGCAAGATGAGTTCGTGGAATTCTTAACACTTCCAGGCTATGAAAGATTAAAATAATTGATTCAAATCTACTGATTTACATGCCTAACTTTCCATGATCACAGTGGACTGAACTCGAATGCAGTCCACCTTATTCCACCAATGTAACGAGCAGGGTCTGTTCCCCTGTTCCTTACTGAAAAAATGAGCGCTTTTTCAAAAAAAGGGGTTACTGATATAACGTAAGTAAGAGATTTAAAAAGGGGTGAAGGATGTCTTGAGAGCTCAGATGGGGAGCTTGCAAGGCATCTTTTATATTTAGAAGGATTTTGTTGGATGGTAGAGAATACATACAGAGGATGGACTAATAACACATAAGGGGGAGAAGAAATGCGTAATAAAGAAATGTTGTTAATTCCAGGACCTACACCGGTGCTAGATGAAATTTATGATGCACTAGCAAGTGAGACGAGAGGACATACGGACCCTCGCTTCGTGGCGATTTACAAAAATGCGATAGCACAAACGAAGGAGCTATTCCAAACAGACGGTGAGGTTTTTGTCGTGGCAGGCTCGGGAACGCTTGCGATGGAAATGGCGATTGTCAATACAATAGGCAAGGGCGAAAAGCTATTAGTCATTAGTCATGGCTACTTCGGCGATCGTTTTACACCGTTAGCAAAAGCTTTTGGCATTGAAGTAGAAGTATTACAGGCTGAATGGGGTAAACAGGTAGATGTTGCAACAGTTGAGGAAAAGTTAGCAGAAGGTGGCTTCAAGGCTGTTACAATTACACATGCAGATACATCGACTGGTGTTGTATCTGATTTAGATGCGTTAGTGCCAGTTATTAAAAAGGCGGGCGCACTTGTTATTTTAGATGGTGTCGTGGCAACTGCAGCACTTGATGAGAATATGAGCAAGGAATACGGAAATCCTAACTATACATTAGATGTGGTGTTAACGGGTTCACAAAAAGCAATTGGTGTACCACCTGGATTAGCTATAATTGCCTTCAATCAAACTGCATTAAATGCACGCAAGGCACTAGATACAATTCCTGCGTACTATAACGATATTTATAATTGGATTCCAGTTATGAATGATCCAGGGAAATATTTTGCAACACCACCAGTGAATTTAATCTATGCATACGATGTGGCAATGAAAATTGTGTTAGATGAGGGCATCAAGGAGCGTGAGGTGCGTCACTTTGCGTACGGACGTGCAGTACGCGCAGCACTTGCTGAATACGGCATGACGGCACTTGCTGAGGAAGCGGTGGCTGCACCGACGCTTAGTTGTATTTTATATCCTGAAGGGGTAGAAGATGCGAAATTCCGTGGGAAGCTAGCCGAGAAAGGTGTAATTGTGGCGGGCTCGCTTGCCCACTTAGCTGGCAAGGCGTTCAGAATTGGGCATATGGGCAATACAACTGAAGCAATGCTTGAAGAAGCAGTGAAACTGATTGGTGACTCGCTAAATGAATTAGGCCATAATGTAAATACAGAAGTAGCTGTTACTCGTTTGAAAGAAGAGTTAGCAATTTTAGTTAAATAGATAATATACGATTCGTCATTAGGCGGGTCGTTTTTTAATATGCATTAATGATAATTTTTGTTATACTTAATATATAACAAAAATGGAGCTGATTAAAATGCTTATCCAAATAGAGCCGCAATCGGATGTGCCGATTTATGAGCAAGTAACGAGACAAATTATTGAAGGTATTGCAAAAGGCGAGATGAAGCCTGGTGATATGTTACCATCCGTGCGTAATTTGGCGGCAGATTTAGGCGTTAACATGCATACAGTGAATAAAAGCTATCATGAGCTTGAAGCAAAAGGCATTTTAACGATTCGTGCCAAATCTGGGGCGATTATTCGATCGGCGGAGGAACGTACATTAACGCCTGAACAATTGAAGCAAATTGAAAAAAACTTAAAGCCTGTTGTGGCAGAAGGAATGGTGCTCGGCGCAACAGCAAATCAAATTGAGCACATGATGAAAAAGGTATTTGCCGATTTACAGGTGCTAACAGAAGGGATGTAAAGAGCGATGCTGCTAGGGGTTATTACTGTTATTTACATCATTGTATTGGCTTTACAAGTTTGTATACCATATGTAGTGCGTGAAACGATTGTTTTTGGTGTAACAGTACCTGAACAACATGTGAAGCATCCTTCACTTCAGAGGGCGAAAAAGCATTATACTCGAATAACGGGGATTGTGGGTATTACGTTGTTGATTATCATGCTTATTACCAATTGGACGGTGGCATTTTCAGAACTTACACAAAGTATTCTATTAAGCTGCTTTTTATTTGCAATGATCGCAGTAAGCATGGGAATGTACTGGGTGAATCATCAAAAAGTTTTGAATCTAAAAAAACATGAACAATGGGGCAAGAATTTAAAGCAAGTGCGTGCGGTAGATTTAACGGCACGTAATCGAGATGAAATGTTGCCTTGGCCGTTTTTCGTGGCACCAATGGGTGTAACAGCCTTCATAATAGCCTTTACATTGTTCCGTTATGAATTAATGCCAGAGAACATTGCTGTACACTGGGGGCCAACTGGAGCGGCAGATGATTGGGTAGAAAAAACATATTTCACAGCAATTTTACTGCCATGCGTCATGCTGATGATGCAATGCATGATGTGGGGGATTGCGGATTCAATAAAACGTTCAGCTATTAAATTGTCTGTCAATCATAAAGAAGAGTCCTTGGAGAGCCAACTGAAAATACGTAAATTCGCAAGTTGGAGCGTGATGCTTCTAAGCTATGGTCTAACTATAGTATTGACAGTACTACAGTTGAGTAATATTTATCCATCGTTAGCTGAAGGGGAAAAGCTACTTCCATTGCTTATACTGTTCTTAGTGTTAGAGCTTGGAGGGACGCTTGTTTTTGTGTGGAAACTACGGGAGTGGCGACTCGATTATACAGAAAATGTGACATCGGAGATCACGGATGTCGATGAAGACCGTTATTGGAGAGGTGGGCTTATCTACATAAATCGTGAAGACCCATCGATCTTTGTGGAAAAACGATTCGGTATTGGCTGGACATTGAACTTGGGTAATCCACGTGGCTATATTGTGATTTTTTTGCCACTAGTTATATTACTGTTGATTTCCATTTTTTCATTATAAAATGAAAGGGTTACTACATAGGGTAGTGGCCCTTTTTGAATGGAGGGAAAAGTGAGTGAAAATTTTGGTTGTAGATGATGATGTGCATATTTTGCAATTAGTAAATATTTATTTAACGCGTGAAGGCTATCAAGTAATGCAGGCAGAGAACGGGGAGCAGGCATTGCAATTGCTTGAGGGGAATTTACCGGATTTAGCTGTTGTTGATGTAATGATGCCTGGTATGGATGGATTTACGTTGACGAAGATACTGAGCCAGGATTATGACATTCCAGTATTATTACTAACTGCAAAAGGGGAGCTTGAAGATAAGGAGCGCGGCTTTTTAGCGGGCTCGGATGATTATGTTGTGAAGCCATTTGAGCCAAAGGAGCTACTTTTCCGTATTGCAGCCATTTTACGTAGGCTCGATAAAACAAATCAGGTGACGATGCAGGTTGGAAAACTAACGATTGATCGAAAAAGTTTTGAGGTCATGATAGGTGAAAGTACACTTATTTTGCCGTTAAAGGAGTTCGAGTTATTAGCTCTTTTAGCTTCACGTCCGAATCAGGTATTTACACGCGGAATGATTATGGAGAAGGTTTGGGGCTATGATTATGATGGGGATGAACAGACATTAAACACGCATGTGAAGCGGGTGCGTGAACGTTTACATCGTTATGATACCGGTGTTGAAATTACGACCGTACGTGGAGTTGGCTACAAGCTTGAGGTCTTAGCATGATAAAAACGTTATATAGCAGATTTGTAGTCACAACAATTCTTATTATGATTGGAAGCTTTTTTATCGGTTTTTTACTAACGAATATGTATTATCATCAGGTGATTAAGGAACAAAATGATGAGAAAAATGTGAGAATTGCACAAGATATTGCTGAATATATCGAAAAAGCAACGCCAAGTGATTTAGACAATTATTTAATGACCCTTGGTGAAATTGGCTATCAAATTTATGTGACAACAGGCGAGGAGGAGCATTATTACGGTGGTGAATATCGTGATAAAGCGTTACCACAAAGCGTCGTTCAACGTGTACTAGGCGGTGAAATTTATCACGGCATGCGAGATTTCCCAAATGAGACATTTATAACGGGCTTTTTTGCTAATGAACTTATAAATACAATTGGTGTGCCGTTTACGTATGAGGACAAGCAGTATGCACTATTTATTAGACCGGATATTCGATTATTATTTTCAGAGGTGCATACGATTTTAGGGGGTCTTATTCTTGGGATGGCGATTATTAGCTTGTTATCGATGCTGTTATTTGCGAAGGCGTTAATTCGTCCGATTACGCAGTTAACTGAGGCAACCCATCAACTAGCCCATGAGAGATTTGATACACTTCTTGAAATTGACCGAGCGGATGAAATCGGGCAACTTGCAGATAGCTTTAATGTGATGACGAAAAAATTACAGGAAAATGATGTGATTCGTAAAGAATTTATTAGCAATGTTTCGCATGATTTTCAGTCCCCTTTGTTGAATATTCAAGGGTATGTCGACTTGTTAAAGAACCCGCAGTTATCCGAGCAGGAGCGGCAGGAGTATGCGACGATTATTGAGATGGAAACGAAGCGGTTGTCAACGTTGACGAAGCAGTTACTACTCTTAACATCTCTTGATCAATCGACGCGACTATTAAAGCGTGAGCCGTTTCGTTTGGACGAGCAGTTAAAGGATACTGTGCGAAAATATCGCTGGCAGTTAGAAGAAGCAAATGTACAGTTATCGTATCAGCTAGAGCCGACGACATTTAACGGTGATGCTGGTTTGCTGCAAAATGTGTGGGATAATTTACTGACGAATGCTATTAAATACAACGTGGAGGGCGGAGAAATCCACATTCACTTGCAGGAGCAGACATCTTGTATGGAAGTACTGATTGAAGATAGTGGTATTGGCATAACAGAAGATCAGTTATTAAAAGTGTTTGATCGCTTTTACCGTGCAGATGAGTCGAGAACAAAGCAGGGGACAGGGCTTGGGCTTGCCATCGTAAAGAAAATTGCTGAATTGCATGGGGGAGAAGTGCAACTGGAAAGCGCTATTGAATTAGGGACGAAGGTAGTGATTCGATTACCTAAACTATAATGAGCAGTTCATATGAAGTTCATGTTCGCACTATAGACTACTAAGTAACAAGTTTGAAAATAATTTAGGGGGTCATATAGTATGGAACAGAAATGGAGTCTACGTCTGATTCGATTAGCGGCGATTTTTGGGTTGCTCGGTACGTATTTAGGATCACATATGTCAGGGTCAGGTAGCTATGAATATCGACCACTTCACGCACATATTTTACTGGTCGGATGGTTAAGTATGTTTGCATGGGGTATTTTCTACCGAGTATTCAAAGTAAAATCAACAAAATTAGTTACGGCACATGGATGGACAGCTATTTTAGGTGTATTTGGTTTAACGATTGGTATGTGGTTATACAATATTAATCCATTTAATTTAAATGAAACCTTTACAATGATTTTCTTTATCGTTGGTGGCACAACATTATTAATTAGCTTTGCTTTATTTATCTGTGTGACATTTATGATTAACCAAAAAGAAGAAGCAAAAAATTAAGTAAAAACCGCGTCAGTCTGTGCTAGACTTTGACGCGGTTTTATTATTTTTGTTCTTCTAATGATTTTTTGAGCCAGTGGGTTGCTTCGTTGTAATCTTGTGCGACACCTTGTCCTTTTTTATAGAGCACTCCGAGTTGGTACTGTGCTTTTTTATGATTTTGCTTGGCAGCCAGGCGGTATAATTGTGCCGCTTTTGCAAAATCTTTTGGCACGCCTTGTCCGTATATGTGCATTTGTGCGAGTTGAAATTGTGCCTTTGGATGACCTTTTTCTGCTGCTTGTTCGATCCATTTGGCAGCTTCAGTATAATCTTGTTCGACACCTTTTCCTTTGTCATATAAGTTCCCCAGTTGATATTGTGCGCCAGTATGTCCTTGTATTGCTGCAAGGCGATAGCAGCGTCGAGCCTCTTCTAAATCTTGTGCTACACCTAGTCCTTGTTCATATAAAAGGCCAAGCTGATACTCAGCGTGGAGATGCGACTGGTCGGAAGCAGCCCGCCACCATTTCACGGCTTCGGTATAGTTTCGCGCTATCCCAGTGCTAGTTGCGTAAAGTAAGCCAAGTTCATATTGTGCGTCAGCTAAGCCCTTTGAAGCTGCTACTTTAAAGCATGGTAGCGCTTTTTCTATCTGTTCAAGCTGATGAGCATATAAAAGCCCAAGTTCATAGTTCGCACTTATATGCCCTTTATTAGCCGCAAGCTCAAGCCATTTTTCCGCTCGTTCGCTACTTTTTTCTTTCGCATAAAGTACGCCGAGGCAATACTGGGCATTCGTGTGACCTCCATGGGCAGCTAACTTAAACCACTTGATCGCTTCTTCAGTATTTTGCTGTAAGCCTTGCCCGTTATTATAGAGCATAGCTAGCTGGAATTCTGCGTTCGTATGGTTTTGCAGTGCCGCAAGATGAAACCATTTGGCAGCTTCCTCAAACCTCTGTGTGACTCCGCGTCCCTTTAAATACATATAACCAAGATTATACTGTGCACTGGCATCTCCAGCAGTGGCGGCTTTTTCAAAATAGGCTGTTGCTTCCTCATAACTTTGCGGCACGCCATCACCGTTATGATAAAGGAACCCAAGATTGTTTTGTGCACTCGTATAGCCTTGATTTGACGCTAATATATACCATTTTGCAGCCTCTGCAAAATTTACAGGCATGCCAAGACCTTGATTGTAAAGCACACCAAGATTATATTGTGCCTCTGCGTTTCCTAAATCTGCTGCGATTTTATAGTAGTGAGCTGCCTCTGCGTAATTTTGTATTACGCCATTTCCTAGATGATATAAGACAGCTAAGCTATATAGCGCATTTGCATCGTTTTGTACCGCCGCTTTCTCATACCACTTTTTCGCCTCGACATAATCTTTTTTTACACCTCGTCCATGATTATAAAGTACGCCTAAATTGTACTGTGCACTCGCATTACCTTTCGCAGCAGCTAATTCAAACCAATTTGCTGCTCGTTCATAATCTTCAGAAGGTTGATCATCATGAGTAAGTACATTGATAGCAAAAGGAGGTATTAAATCCTCAATAGAAGAATGGTTTTGGGCTGCAACAGAGGCCTTAAAGCTACGATCATAACGTTTAATGAACCACTCGACAATATCACTCACATAATCAAGTACGATTTTAGCGGCCTTTGACTCAACCACATCATTACTCCCACCACTTGTCATCTTACGTACAAGATTCATCAATAAATAAATGCGACGCGGATGAATTCTTGCCACGAAATCTCTGTTATTGAGTAAAGTTCTAATATTTTTCAATCTCGGCTCTGAGTGCATTTCAATTTTATATATTTCAAATAAAATATCCTCGAGTACAAGACGACTCTTTTGCAAGCTAATAGAAGGCTTCGAAACTGCATATGAACTTGCATCCTGTAGGTTTTCAGCTAGGTCACTGAAGGATAATGTATGTAATTTAATGCATTGCTCACGTAGTATTTCATATTGAATGACGATGATACTCACTCCTTTTCTAACGGCTATCATGGAAACAGTCTCTTTTCATCATATATCGGGATAATATAGAGAATATTGATGCTTTTAAGATGAACAGGCCAAGGACAATTTCTTTGAATTGGCAATGTCTACGGAACGTTCATTGAATTGCGTACATAACATGATAATATTTAAGTAAAGGAAAGTTTAACAGGATGTTCGATAGGCACAATTACGGCGAGACGTAATTGATAGACGTTTGGGGGATTGAGTGATGAACAAAATTGCGGCAATTATTCCAGCTTTTAATCCACAACAATCATTTGTACTTTTTGTGCAAAAACTTTTTACACTAGATATTGCACATATTGTGATCGTCAATGATGGTAGTGATGATAAGTATGATACGATTTTTAAAGAGTTGGCGACCCTTGAGAATTGCCATGTTATACAGCATGATCAGAACTATGGCAAAGGACATACGTTAAAGACCGCTTTTACATATATGCTAACACAAAGGGAGAAATATCAAGGAATTATAACAATAGGCGCACACGGGCAACATACCTTGGAAGATGTGAAGTTAGTCCTTACAATGACGAAAGTGTTCTCTGAGGGAATTGTATTAGGTGTACGAGATTTCCATTCACCGGATAGTACATTTTCTACGTATTGGGGTAATTGGGCGACTAGTCTATTTTTTGAAGCATTATTTCACCGGAAGCTATTAGATACGCAAACAGGTTTACGTTATATCGGGATGAAGGAATTAACATGGCTACTGGACGTTAAGGGGGAGCATTTTGATTATGATACAAATATGCTTGTCGCAGCACTTAAGCGAAAATGTCCAATTTTTGAAGTAGAAATGGGTAAACTACGTTTAAAGAAAAATTCAGTGATTCATTATGATGAAGTAACCAATGCTAGGGAAATTATTGCGCAGATGCTCACGAATTATTTACACCCATGGAAAAAACAGCGTTAAATCCATGTCCTTATGATAATATATTAGGATAAATATGATCGTAAGGTAACTGAATGTGGTGATTATTTCAGTGAAGGAGTCATGAAAATGGAATATACAGATCAAGTGAAAAATCGTGTCAAACGAATGGAAGGCCAGCTTCGTGGTATTTTAAAAATGATGGAAGAAGAAAAGGATTGTAAAGCAGTCATTACACAATTATCGGCTGTCCGTTCGGCAGTCGACCGTACAGTTGGTGTTATTGTCAGTACAAATCTTCTTGAATGTGTGCAAAATGCAGAAGGTGACGATGAAAAAATGAATGAAGTTATTCAAGAAGCTGTTAATTTAGTTGTTAAAAGTCGCTAAAGACAATGAATATAGATAAAAACAGAAACTCACTGAAATTGGTGGGTTTTTTTATTGCTCTAATTCAGATAAAAAATAATTTTTTTATGATGATTTAAATTGATAACTGGTCTTAAAGTCTGTAAATTATTTAAAAATTCTAAAATATACACCTTGTGTAGTGAACTTGCCTTATAGATTAATAGATATTATTTTTTTATAATTGTATATATGAAGATAGTGCGGAAAATGAAGGGAGTGTTAAAAATGAAAAAATGGTTATTAAGTAGTGCAATATTATTAATGTTAAGCCCAACAGTAGCAGATGCGCAGAGTAAGGATGCATCTGAAAAGGAAGGCGCATCAAAAGTTACTTATAATGTAGTAGCTAACTCAACAATTACAACATGGGATCAAGTAGTAAAAGAGATAGAAAAACAAATGAATGCATTTGAGACAGACATTAACTTATCCTACAAAGGTTCAATGACTAACTTTAATGATAATGTACTAGCAGCTTTTGACAAGGCACAGAAACAGGCAGTGTATGCGGGCGGGCATATAGAGAGTACATCTATTTCGACTGATTCAGCAGGTGATATTAAATTCAAAATAAAATATTTAACGACTAAAACACAAGAAGTGACTGTACAAAAGAAAGTAGACCAGGTATTAGCGAACATCATTACCCCTTCAATGACGACATTTCAAAAAGTGAAGGCTGTGAATGATTATATTGTTTCAAATGCAAAATATGGGGAAAGTACAAAATCGAGTCCTCATAGTGCTCATGCATTGTTAATGGAAGGACAAGCAGTATGTCAGGGCTATGCCTTATTAACTTATAAAATGCTCGATCAGATTGGTGTGGAAGTGCAATATGTTGTAGGTGTTGTCAATGGGAATGAGGATCATACATGGAATTTAGTGAAGGTGGACGGCAAATGGTATCATCTTGATACGACTTGGAATGACCCACTACCAAACCGTACAGGTACATCTTCGTACGATTATTTCTTAGTGACAGATGCACAACTGAAAAAAGACCATACATGGGTAACCTCAGATTATCCGGCTGCAACGAGCACAATCTACAGCTATATGCAAAATGTTCATTACGCGCAACAAATGAATAATTCGCTATATTTTAGTAATAAAGCGGATAATAATAAATTATATAAGCTAGATTTAGGGACTGCCAAAAAAACGAAACTAGCAGATACACGTGTGCTTTATATTGTCGGCGCTGGTGATGCAATTTACTACAGTGATTTCAGCAATAGTGGTTACTTAACTAAAATGAATATTAAAACGTTAAAAACAGAGGTGCTAGTGAAAAAAGCAGTAACGGATTTAACGATAACTGAAAATAATTTAGTCTATAAAGTTGGTTCGAAAGAACAAAAAATTAAAATTGATGTACCGGCACTAACAAGTACAACACAAAAGAAATAACGGTAATTATTGAATACTTTATGGCAAATCGATTCATAAAATTTCATAAAGATTTCCGAGCACAAAGGAGCTTCCAATGGATTTCTTTGTGCTTTTTTTGTATATAATGAAGGGGAGAGTTAGAATGTCCTTAGAGGGCAGGGCAGCCTAGATATATGGGAAATGTTTGTGGGGGTGAGGGGTTTGTGGAAAAGACTAGCACTAATATTCATTATTGTTATTTTTATCGAACCGATTTATTCTTTTGGTAAAACGACTGTTCAACAGATTATGGATTGGACAGATCGCGAAGAAGTGGCTACTGTATTAACAGCTACAAAAGAAAAAATTGCTGAAGTAACAGCTTCTTTTTCAGAGGATACCTCGATTGAAACCGCAACTCTGTCAGAAAGTAAAGATGCCGTTGCACAATTGGCTGTTCCTAATGCTCCTGTAGAAGCACCGGTTGCAAAGATTACTGTGACGAATGAAAAAGAGTTAGCGGATGCGATGTATTCATACTTTAGTAGTTTTTCACCTACGTTCGAAATTCAGTATAACGGTAGCACCAAACGCATAGAGAAAATTATTGAAGAAGCGTATGAAGAGGCAATTAAGCGTGATGGTTATGTATATGGTCATATTAGTCAGCATGCGATTCGGTATGAATATAATAAAATAACAGCGACGATTTACGGAGAACAAAGCTATTTAATGACACCAGAACAGGCAGCATACGTGGAAATGAATGTGCAAGATATTTTAGAATCCATTGCGGAGAGTTCGATGTCAGACGTAGAAAAAGTGAAGGCAGTTAACGACTATATAGTGTCACATACAGCCTATACAAGTGATACCAAATCAAGTCCACATAGTGCTTATACAGTGCTAGCAGAACGTGGTGGCGTTTGTCAGGGCTATGCATTACTTGCGCATTCGATGCTACAAAAGCTTGGTATTGAGACACAGTATATTGTCGGCTATGTTGGTGAAATTGGACATGCATGGAATTTAGTGAAGCTAGGTGGTCAGTGGTATCACTTAGATACGACATGGAATGACCCAGTGCCAGATCGTAAAGGAGCAGTGCGATATCAGTACTTTTTAGTAGATGATCGTACTATGGCTAAAGACCATTCATGGATTGCCTCAGATTATCCAAAAGCGACAAGCACAAAATTTAACTATTATCATAATGTTGATTTTCCAGCACAGGTTGGGAAGCAGTTATTTTATAGTAATGATGCAGATAATGAGAAGTTGTATGTACTCGATATGGACACAGGTAAGTCCGAGCGTTTGACAGATTCACGTGCACAGTACATTGTGTATGCTAACGGCTGGATTTATTTCAGTAATTACTCGCGCGGAGCCTATTTGGCGAAAATCCGTCCAGATGGAAGCGGTGAGGAAACTTTAAATCGAGAAGACACGAAAGATTTATATGTGAAAGATGACTATTTATATTTCACGACGAACGAACTTAAAAAGATGGCGCTAAAATAACGATAACTAGGATTGTACTGTAAATAGTATAATGCGCTGTCAGTTTCGCTTTTTTCATAGAAAGAGGAGGTATCTCAAGAGTTTTGAGATGCCTCCATTTTTGTTCGTTTAATAATATATTCAATCGGGGCTTGCTGGCATAAAGAAATGCGGATTTTCGGATACATGGATGTCATCTCTTTTGTGAATGTATGGAGAATGAATGGATTATGCTTGATGGCACCTCCATTGCAGTACAGCGTAAATACTTCACCACTATAATTAATTTGCTTTAAGACTGCACAGGCAAGTAAAACTAATTCATGAGCCGCTCTTGTGGAAATTTGAATAGCACAGGTGTCATTTTTGGCGGTAGCTTCTGCTAAAAATGCTCCCATTTTTGCAAGTTGTGCATTTGTATAAGAAGGGCGGAACAGCCATGTAGCTAGCTCTGTCGCATGTTGAATACGTAAATAATTGAATACGGCATTTTTTAATAGTGTCGGTTCACCACGTCCATCTTCCATTTTAAAAATTGCCCGTACGACTTCCTGTCCTAGCCAGTAACCACTACCCTCGTCTCCTGCACGATGCCCCCAGCCCCCAGCACGTACGATGTTCTGCTTACCATCACTCGCATAAGCAATTGCACCAGTTCCAGCAATAAGGAGTGCGCCAGCTTGTCCGGCAGTGACGCCGTATAATGTTGCTTCTGCATCATTTTCTATAATGAGTGTGTCAATGTCTAGCTGCTGTGTAGTGATTGCCTGATTGACAATCGTTGTTACGATGTCACGATCCCTCAATGAGTCGATCCCGGCCATAGCAAACGTCGCAACTGATATTTTTTGTGTAGTTTGTTGTTGTAAGAATCCGCGAACGTGTGTTAACAGTGCTTGCAAAATCTCTAGCGCATTCTCTACGCCAATTGCTTGGTAGTTCGATCCACTAGCCGTTTTTATAAATTGTATTTCACCAGAGTCTGCATGTACGACTGCACATGCAGTTTTCGTTGCGCCACCATCAATGATCAGTAGCCATTTTGTCATTGATTCCATTCCTCCATAAAAGATGTAAGTTGTTTTTCAGCATTTACAATAGAGGATTCTTTTTGGTTGATCCATTCATAAAAGTGCTTTGCGTTCTCTTTAGCTCGATCAAGAGATGCCTGCATGGTTAAAGGTGAAGGGCCACCAAGTAATGTTCGGACACTGACGAAAAACTCTGGTTTTAATGCATTATAGAAATCATCTTCAGAAATTACTAATGCTTTGCCAGTAACAATTTTGGCCTGTGTATTAGCTAGGCCCCATGTAAGGCTTGCGAGGGATTCCTCACCATGTGCAAGCAATACTTTGATACATTTACTCACAATGTTATGCGATTGGCGAAATGAAATCCCTTCTGAACGTACCAATGTATCGGCAAGTTCAGTTACATTAGCAAAGCTGTTTTCAGCACGATCTAGCAATTTTTTCTTGTTCACATCCATTGTTACAACGAGCGAGCCAAATAATTTGTAAATACCAATTAATCGATCGATGGCACGCCATAAATAGGGCTGCATATCGTCCTCTGTGTCTACGATGTCGCCAAATGGTGTGTTATGTACCATTTGTAGTACTGTGCTCGCGTCACCGACAACTGATGATAGCAATGAACGCGTATGTTCAATGGAAACAGGATTACGTTTTTGCGGCATGATGGAACTAATTTGCACGTATGGACTCGCTAAAATAAAAGCATTGAATTCTTGTGTCGCCCACAATAAGAAATCCTGTGATGTACGACCAAGATTTAATGCGGCAAGCTGCACTGTACTTGCTGCTTCAGCGATATAATCAGCACCTGCAACAGCATCCCAAGCGTTTTCAATAATATCGTCAAAGGCAAGTAAATCTCGCATACGCTCACGACTAATGTTAAAGCCAGTTGTCGTCAAGGCTGCTGCCCCCATACTACTTCTGTTAACGGTTTTGTAGACATGCTGCATACGTTCAAAGTCACGGTCAATTTGATCTATCACGGCTTTTAAATAATGTGCAAAGGTTGTGGGTTGAGCCTGCTGTGTATGTGTATAGCCAATCATAATGGTATCGACGTGCTCCTCGGCAGCGGCTATTAAATCATCTCGTAGTGTAAGTAACTCGCGCATGAGCTCTAGTAATTTTTTTCGCAAAGTCATACGATAAATGGCGATCCCCATATCATTACGGCTTCTACCAATGTGAAGATTTCCAGCAACATCTCCAGCAAGCTCTATTAATTTATTTTCTATACGGAAAAACAAATCCTCATATTGCGGGCTATAATCTTGTATACGGTAATAGTTTAAATCTAGTTTTTTTAGTGCTACGCCGATTTGAGTGGCTTCCTCTTTTTTTACAAGACCTTGTTCTTCCAACATTTTCAAATGAGCGATATTAATTTGTAGCATGATCGTTAAAAAATTTTTCTTTGCTTCATCATAGGCCGGCTGTAAAACAACCTTTCGATAAATATTAGAAGGGAAAATCATTCCATCTTCTTGTTGAGTCTTGTTGCGGAAATCTTCAAACATATACTTTCCTCCTATAGATTGACAGCTAAATGGCCGAACCAGCACTGCCTTTTGATAACTTTTCAGAAATAATAAGTACGATTAATATTAAACAAATTTGTAATACGCCATAGGCACAGGCTGTTCCAAATTTAAATGCATATAATTTTTGAAATATTGCTACAGATAGTGGAATGGTAGAAGTACTATAAATAAGAATCGACGCGACGAATTCACCTAAACTTTGGACAAGTGCTAATAGTGTACCTGCTAAAATCCCTGTAAACGTCAGTGGTATAACAATACGTCTGAATGTATACCACCAAGAAGCGCCTAAGCTCCGCGATGCTTCTTCAATTGATTGATCTAGTTGCACAAGTGATGCTGAGGTAGAACGGAAAATAAGCGGTAAATGTCTAATAAAGTAAGCTAACGGTAAAATCCAGAATGTGCCGATTAATACTTGATTGAAAGCGAAAATATTCTCAGTACTGAAGGCAGCGATTAAATTTACTGCTACAACAGTCCCTGGTAACGCCCAAGGCACCATGATTAAAATATCGAGTAATGTTTTACCTTTGAAATTCAAGCGTACCATTGCATAAGCCGCTGCGACCCCGAAAATAATGTTGCCGAACGTAGCGACAACCCCCATTTGAATAGAATTCCAAATTGGCCGCCATGTTCGTTCATCCGTAAACAGTGCAATATAATGGTCAAGTGTATAGTCGGTAGGAAGAATTTGTGTTTTCCAAGCGCCATCGACCGAAAACGAAATTAATATGAGCACTAATATCGGTAAAATTAAGATTAATGTGCTGATGAAAGAGGCAACTGTTGCGACAATTTTCATCCATTTTGAAGATACTTCAGAGCGATGAACGCTAACACCTTTGCTCAAATTTTGGTAATTGCGGCGATTTTGATACCAACGCATAATGATTAAAAATGAGATAGAGACAAAGGATAAAATCATCGACTGTGTCGCCGCCATCTCTAAATTCCCATTGGTACGCGATAAGTATATTTGCATTGTCATCGTACGCTCCACACCAAACATCAATGGCGCTGTGTAAGATGCCATCGATACCATAAATACAAGTAGAGCTGCAGCAATAATAGAGGGGGTCAGCATGGGTAAAATCACCTTTGTCCATACGCGAATACGCCCTGCACCTAAGCTGGTAGCGGCTTCTTCTAAAGAGGGGTCAAGACCTTTAATGGCAGCGGAAGCGGTTAAGTAGAAGTATGTGTACATGGTGAATGTATGTACGACGACGACCCCCCATATACCTTTCAGTGAAAAAGGTACTTGGTCCAGTCCAAATAGATGCTGAATAGCACGTGGGAAAATACCACTTTCCCCGTATAAAAATGTAAAAGATAATACCCCTACAAGAGGTGGAAGAGCCATTGGCACCAACACTAAAATAGTAAGTATACGTCTACCAGGAAAATCATATCGTTCTAATAAAAATGCCATTGTCACCCCGACGACTGCACAGGTAATGACACTAATGACAGAAATATAAATACTAGTCCAAAGTGCTTCTAAATTTGCAGGACTGGCAAGATTGAAAAACTTTTTATAGTTATAGAGCGCATCATCCCCTGAAAAACTTTGTACAAATGTTTGATAGAAAGGGAAGACCACATAGGCAAACAAGACTAAAAATAATGGTGAAATTAAGACGTAAACAAACCACTTTGATTGGGTTAATCGTGTCCAGGCATTCTCTTGATAAGAATTCACAGGTGGTTTTTCCATGTTGGTTCCCTCCTATTCTCCTAAAAAGTACAGTGATTCATTGGCAATATTCAAGGTGATGTCTTCGCCAATACTTTTTAACTGTCCATACGTATTGATGATCATAACTTTCAACAAAAAATCTACAAAATCTACGATGTAGTTCACACTTACTCCCGTAAATTCGACAAATGAAATTTTTCCCGTAAGTGTATTATCACCAGTGCCTTGGTTAATGGACTCAGGACGAATGGAAATAAATACTATGTCACCAATCATATGCGATAGTGCAGGAGAGCTATTATGTTTTTGCCCAGTAAATACGATGCCATTTATTGTTTTGGCACTAATTACGTCGTCAACAATGGATTCTATAGTCGCTTCAATTAGATTCGTTTCCCCGATAAAATCAGCGACAAAGCGATTTACAGGTCGATTATAAATTTCTTGGGGTGTGCCTATTTGTTTGACGTATCCATTTTCCATGACCATTATACGGTCGGACATGGCCATAGCCTCCATTTGATCGTGTGTCACATAAATTGTTGTAACACCAAGCTCTGATTGAATACGCTTAATTTCAATACGCGTTTCTTCACGTAATTTAGCATCTAGATTAGAGAGAGGTTCGTCGAGTAATAAAATATCTGGCTCAATAACAAGTGCTCGTGCTAAAGCCACACGCTGCTGTTGACCACCTGATAGCTCATTGATTTTACGACTTCCGTATTGTGTCAAATGCACAAGCCCTCGAATACGATCGACTTTTTGTTTTATTTCGGATTTAGGAAGCTTTCGTACTTGTAAACCGAAGGCGATATTTTCGTCTACAGTCATATGTGGAAAGAGGGCGTAATTTTGAAACACCATCCCGATATTGCGTCTATTTGGCTGGAGCAAGGTCACGTCACGGTCATCAAAGTGAATTTTCCCTTCGCTGGGGTAATAAAAACCAGCAATCATACGTAGCGTTGTTGTTTTCCCACAGCCACTTGGGCCAAGGAAAGTAAAAAATTCGCCGGCTTTAATATCCAAATTTAAATCTTTTACACCATGCACTTGCCCAAATTGCTTAGAAACATTTTCGATTTTGACACTTTTCATATGAAATGCTCCTTCCTTGATGATGCCTAGTTGTATAGGAAACCTCGAGTAAAAAAATCACTCGAGGTTGTAAGAACGCTAATTATACAATTATCATTTACCTCGACCTTTTACATTTGTATCCCAGTACTCCATCCACTCAGCTTCTTTTTCAGACATAAGTTCCCAGTCAATATCAAACGTTTTTAAATCTAACTCCTTATACCATTCAGGCATTGTAGCCTTATCGATATCTGAACGTGTTGGGATTTGGTAATAGTCATTCGCTAATTTAGTAACCATCTCTTTTTCAAATATAAATTCTACAAATAGCTTTGCATTTTCTAAGTTTTTGGCATTGTTTACAACACCGACACCATCCACTAAAATTGGAGCACCGCTCTTTGGATAGATGTAATCAAATGGGTAGTCTGTTGTATGTTTCTTTAACAAAATGTCTTGAAGGTTCCATAGAGAAACACTGCCTTCTTGACGCGTTAGTTTTAAATAGAGTGCATTAGGGTCTTGTGTATATTCTTTCGTATTAGCATCTAGCTTTAATAACCAGTCATAGCCTTTTTCAGGTGTATCGGCATCTTGACGAACAATCATGGATGAATAAATTGTACGCATTGTGCCAGAGGCTAGTACGCCACGAATTAAAATTTGATCTTTCCACTTAGGATCTAATAACTCATCCCAATCTTGTGGTCCTGTTTCTTTTGTTAATGTGTCGCTGTTAATCATAATAACTTCCGGTAATAGCATTTCACCAAACCAACGGCCTTCAGCGTCTTTATGAGTCGCATCAATTGCACTAGTAAAGCTAGGATCCCATCCATGCAGTAAATCTTCATTCGCTCCTACAATAAGAGCGGATTGTGTGCCACCCCACCAAAAATCTGCTTGAGGGTTTGCTTTCTCACCACGTAGACGTTCTAAGATTTGCTGTGCGCCCATTGTTAAAAAATCCACTTCAATGTCCGGGTACTTCTCATTAAACTGATCGATTACGCCTTGCACCATTTCTTCATCACGCCCTGTGTAAATCACAAGTTTTCCTGATGGTGCCACTTCAGCATCTACTTTCGTTTTATCGCCATCATCTGCATTACTTGTAGAATCCTTGTTGTCATCACTACTACAAGCCGCTAAAATCATAACCATAAAGACAAGTAAAAGGCCGAAAATACGTGTTTTCTTCATAATCATCTTCCCCTTCCTTTATCGTGAGCAGCATACATATTAAAGTATAATAAATACGCCATCCATTAATGTTAGAATAATTAAAAAATTCAAACATTAATACTATCATAAACGAAGTAAATAATGGATATCAATGGAAATCGTTCGAAAGTAAAAAAAACTCCTTATAATGGATTGTTTCCATTCATAAGGAGTTTCGTAATTCTTATATTTTTTGACGCCTTTGGGCAAGTAAAGTCGGAAGCATCATGCCTAGTATGACAAGAATGATGCCGGCAACTTGTACCATTGTTAGTGGTTCATGTAGAACGATAACTGAAACTGTCACTGCAACGGGTAACTCCATTGCACTTAAAATTGAAGCTAACGCACCACCAACTTTTGGTACCGCGATTGAAAATAAATAAATCGGTAAAATAATACCGAGTAGGCCAAGTGCTAGTCCATATTTCCATAAGCCTTCACTAAATAATGTACCATTCCATATAATTTCAGGATTAAGGAAAATGCTTATCACAACTAGGGCGACAAAAGACATAATCAGCACACGCGATGTTGTTGTAACGCCTTCAACATGGCGAGAATTGAACTGGATGAAGCAGGCGAAGCTAAATGCAGCCGCTAAACCAAATGCCCATCCTTGCCATGGAATGCCGCTTAAATCGACATCAAGTACACCTGCAGCTAAAATTGTTCCGGCGAATAAAATAATTAGTGAAAGTACTTCGGGTCTACTTGGTAGACGTTTATGCAGTATACAATCTATAAATAAGCCGATCCATGTAAATTGGAATAACATTACTACAGCAAGAGAAGCTGGTAAATAGCGTAATGACTCTCCGTAGACAATACCTGTAATGCCGGTAAAAATACCTGCACAGGTTAATAAAAGTAGCCCCTTTTTAGAAAGCTTCGGTAATTGTCTTTGTGTCACGACAAAAATCGTCGCAATCAACATAAAGCCAATAATATATTGACTCGATATCGCCTCTGCTGACGTAAAGCCGTGTAACATCGCAACTTTGACAATCGTCGATAAAATTCCGTAACTACTAGAAGCAATGACAATCAGTAGAGGGTAAAGTAAATTGGTTTTCATAATCTATTGTTCACATCCTAAATCTTTTTCACCATATGATGAAACGGTTCGTCTATAATCGACCAGGGTTCTGTAATGACAAAGCCTGTACGTTCATAAAGGCGAATCGCTTGTTCCTTTTTTGTTTCGACATTTAACGATAATTTGTTAAAGCCTCGTTTTTTTGTTTGGTCAATCGCAAATTGTAATAACAATGTACCGATACCCTTTCCACGAGCCTCAGGGACAACGCAAATAGTATCGACGTAGTATTCATCTTCGTGTGCTTCTTTGTCGATGATGATGTTTGGTGCATTTTTAGCGGCAAGCCAATTCACTAAATTAGCGTCCATTTCTATAGCTTGTTCGCCATTATAGTAAACGAGAATACCTGCTATTTTTTCGTCCTCCACGGCAACGAATGTATTTAAATAAGAATGACGGTTATCCTCACGTTTGAAAAGGACCGCAAGTTCACGTTCAATAGCTTCAGGTTCTTGTTCACCTGTTAAACGATTGGCGATATCACCAATCGCATCGATAATTAATGGCACGACGGCCTGGGCATCTTGTGGTTGTGCTTGTCGAATTGTAATACTCATAATCAAAATCCCTACCTTTCTATAGGAAAGTATAGCAGAAATAAGACAGTTACATTAGTAATCGTTAAATTTCAGAAAGTTGTAAATTTAACATTTTTTATCTTACGTACTAATGCAATTACATAGTGTTAACGCCTCTGATGAATGTCGTAGATATCAATTCCACTAGTACGAATTTGATATGTAGTGAATTTTCATGTTAATCTAGAGTTGAACAGACTTTCGGAGGGACTACAATGACACAGAAAGATAAAGATTTGATATTAGTTTATGGAGATGCCTTTATTGACTATATCGCAGATGATGTGACTAACACATCTTTTACTAAATTTATGGGTGGCGCAACAGTGAACGTAGCTGCTGGCATTAGCCGTATCGGTGCTCCATCTGCACTGATTACAATAACAGGAGACGACGAAACGTCTCAATTTGTACGTGATGAACTCGCTAAAGAAGGCGTGAATATGGATTATGCTGTATTAGATCCTGCAAAACGAGTAAGTGGCGTATATGTACATTTAACAGAGGCGTGTGAGCGCATTTTTAAAGATTATGTCGACGAGACACCAGATTTACAAGTACAAGCTACGCAATTAAACGAAGCGGCGTTTAAACAAGCTTCCCTCTTAAATGTGTGCTCAGGCACAATGTTCCATCCGACTGCCCTAGAAACAACGCGAGCTGCTGTTGAAATGGCGAAGGAGAAGGGTGCTATTATTGCAATGGATGCCAATATTCGCCCATTACGCTGGAGCAGTGAAGAAGTCTGCCGAGAAACAATCGTATCTTTCTTTGAGGATGTTGATATCTTAAAAGTAACGGATGAAGAATTATTTTTCTTAACAGAAGCGACTTCAATAGAAGAGGGAATTGAGAAATTAGACAGCTATTTAGTCCCCATTATTCTAGTGACAGTTGGTAAAGACGGTACCTATGCAGTTTTAAACGGTGAAGTAGTACATGTACCGACAGTACAAGTAGTGCCAGTTGATACAACAGGTGCTGGGGATGCCTTCATGGCAGGCGTGTTACGTGATGTGCATTACAATGGCTTACCGACGACAAAAGATGAGCTAGTGCGATGTGTTAGTTTTGGCAACAAGTTAGGTGCTATGGCAGCAACAAAAGCAGGTGCATTAACGGCACTTCCATACTACGAGGATATTAAACATTTATTGAAATAATAGTTCGGAGCGTGCATATGGTGGAGAAAAACTATGATGTGTTAGTGAAAGATCGACTGTATTTTGGCGGTGCCAAGGATGCGGAAGCGGCTTTTGACAATGAAGCAGTGGACATGGTTATTGATGTGCGCGTGAATGGTTTAACTGATGAGGAACAGGAAGCAATCGGCTATATGTACAAGCATCTTCCTATTGTAGAAGAGGAGCAAGCAGTGGCGGCATCAATTGATACTGTGACGAAAGAAATTACAGCTGCGTATCATGCTGGGAAAAAAGTGTACTTCCATTGCGGTAGTGGTGGAGGTCGTGCTGGTGTTGCAGCTACTGCGGTGTTAATGGAGCTGGGCTTAGCGGCTTCTCTAGAGGAAGCGGAGTCAGCTGTGAAAGAAGTTCGTCCACAAGTGACAATCCGTCCGAATATGGCTGTTGCTTTGCGGGAATTGTATAAATGAGTAGAATGCGTTTCATCAACATAAATTGGGTTTGATTTTTGTTCTGGTTAGGCGCTTTCCGAGGGCGTCTGATAAGCCGCTTTACTCGTCTAGCCTCCACTCCAATCAACGAGCAATCTAAAATTAGTAGTCTCTTCAATTAAATATAATCGCTGATTTTGGGTGATAAGCCTAAAATACGACAGTTAGAACGTTTTGTTCTAGCTGTCGTATTTTTTTTGAATAAAAAGACATTTGTTCTATACATGTTAGAACAAATTCTGTTATAGTTAAATTATAACAAAGAGCGAGGTGTTTTGTATGATGGAAGAATTATCGGCGGTTCCATGGGCAGTCATTGCGCCGTTACTTGTTGTCCAATTTATTTTAGTGATTGTGGCGTTAGTTGATTTACGTAAAATTCATGCAACAAACGGCCCGAAGATTTTGTGGGTATTTATCATTTTATTTGTTAGTTTGTTTGGGCCAATTGCCTATTTCATCGTTGGGAGAAAACAATCATGACAACTTTGCTAGAAGTAACAGGACTGACAAAACGGTATGCGGAAAAAATTGTTGTAGATGCATTGGATTTTAAACTTGATGAACATACTTCAACAGCACTTATTGGACCGAATGGGGCTGGTAAAACGACAACATTGTCGATGCTAACTGGCTTGTTAAAACCAACGACGGGTAGTGTGAAGATGTCAGGTGGTGATTTACGAGCGATGATTGGCTTTTTACCACAATATCCACAATTTCAGCCGTGGTTAAGTGCACTGGAGTTTGTGGAAATGGCTGCAAGATTGAGTGGTGTACCTGCAAAAAAGGCGCGACTAGAGGCACAAAAAATGCTAGAATTTGTAGGTTTAGAAGATGCACTACATAAAAAAATAGCTACCTTTTCAGGAGGTATGAAGCAACGTCTTGGTATTTCCCAGGCAATAGTGCATAAGCCCAAATTACTATTACTAGATGAACCAGTATCGGCGCTGGATCCGGTGGGACGAAGAGAAGTGCTAGATTTGCTGAAAGGTTTACAGCAAGAAACGACAATTTTATATTCCACACATATTTTAAATGATGCAGAGGAAATGACCGACCAGCTCTTGTTTTTACGTGATGGCAAGTTGGTCGAGCAGGGAACTTTACGTGAGGTACGACAGCGCTTTGATGAGCCGATGTACGTAGTTGAATTTGGCTCTGAAGAGGAGGCGAGGCTGTTTGCTGACCAGTCAGAGAAATATACAAAAGCAGCTGGCTGTTATGTACACGTAGAAATTCATGAGAAAAATTCAAACATGCAACAACTTTTAGAGCGACTTAGTGCGTCACCATATACGGTACGCAAAGTAGAACGTAAAACAGCTTCACTTGAAGAAATTTTTATGAAGGTGGCGAAAAGGGCATGAGTGAATTTAACGTACTTCTTCAGAAGGAATTTCGTGAGGCATGGCGAAGCTGGAAATTTCTATGGATTCCACTTGTTTTTGCATTGTTTGGAATGAGTGACCCATTAACAAACTATTATATGATGGATATTTTGAATGCTGTTGGTAATTTACCAGAGGGTTTTGATATAACGATGCCGAATCTCGTGCCAGCAGATTTGTTACAAGCTTCGATTGGGCAATTTCAATTGATTGGTTTACTCGTATTAATAGCATCTTTTGTAGGGTCGATTAGTAAGGAACGTGCAAATGGTATGGCGACGTTGTTATATATACGCCCAATTTCGTTTGCATCATATTTTATGAGTAAGTATGTTGTGATGAGTGCAGTTGGACTAGTCAGTATTGCAGCAGGCTTTACAGCAAGCGTCTACTATACATTTATATTATATGGAAAGTTTGAAGTGACAATGCTTTTAGCTGCTTTTGCAACGTATTTCGTATGGTTATTATTTGTGAGTGCGATAACGTTACTAATGAGTGCAGCCTTTAAAACTGGCGTAGCAACTGCTGGTGCTTTCATTATTATTTTTGGTGGACAAATTGTAGATGCAATTGTGGGGGTATTTTGGACGGTATCTCCGTGGAAACTACCTGTGTATGGTGTTCAACTTATTCGAGGAACGATGGAGATGCCTGATTATTGGTGGAGCATGGCTTTGACTGTCGTATTGCTGCTTATTTTTATCGTCATAGGTATTTATGCAATGAAAAAAAATGCAGCGATGGCGAAAATATAAAGACGGAGCAAGAGAAAGCTGCTCCGTCTTTTTATATGTCTTCAATTACAATATAGGTAACGCGTACTGGGCCGTGCACTCCGACAACGAGATTCATCTCAATGTCAGCGGAGTTACTTGGTCCTGTAATAAAATTAATGCAGGACGGCGTATGATCTTGCTCACGTAAAAATTGTGCGGCTTGTGTAAGACGTGGCACGATTGTACTTTTTGGAATGACAATAATAGAATTCGTCGGTAAAAAAGAAACAGTACGTCCTTTATGTGCTGCGGATAATAAGACAACCGTACCGGATTCTGCTAATGTGAGGTCACTATAAGTAATACCGATATTTGCTTGTTCAACGATGGTGATATTGTCTTGGTGAATAGCAGGGTTCCATGTGTGAAGCGTTGTATTGTCGAGTTGTTCAATTGTTTCACTAACGTGTAACGTCTGTAACCGTTCGTCTGCCCATTGCATAATAGAGCCACTACCATACTTTTCGATGGTCGCTCGTAAAGTTTCAGAAAAATGTTCAGAAGATATGACGGCAATATCTGTGTGGATATTTTTGCATTGCTCCATTAAGATTTCAACGAGCTCATCTTGTGTAGTATCTTTTAAAACTTCGTATTGTGGACTGTATTGCCATTTACGCTCAAGCTTTTCTGCAGGTATGGCATTTCGTCCGAGGCGCTGTGAAATAGTAGCTAAAAAGGATTCGCGATTTGTAATCATCATTGCTTGCCTCCTTTTTCACGTGCTTCGAACCAATCACGGAATCGTTCTTTTTCTGGTGCTGGAAACTCTCGAATGTCGGTCCATGCTTTTAGTGGGCCAGGTCCTTTAGAAATAGCATTATTTTGTGTGAATGGATTCATCATGCTTGGCGCCATTTTTGAGCCGAATTTGTAGAGCATGGAGGATGCTGCACCGAGTCCGAATGCCTTCATGGCTAGTTGTTCAGATATCGGTGCGCGGCCTTCTTTTTCTACAATTACTTCACGGTGCTTGTGTAAAAGTTCATGTAATGGAATTTTTACCGGGCAAGCTTCCGTACAGGCCCCACAAAGAGTGGAAGCGTAGGGTAATTCCTTGAAATCATCATAGCCTCCGAGAAGTGGAGACAGTACTGCACCAATCGGTCCGGAATAAATGGAGCCGTACGCATGCCCACCAACATGACGATAAACCGGACAAATATTAATGCAAGCAGCGCAGCGAATGCATTGTAGTACTGACTGAAACTCAGTACCTAAAATATCTGAGCGCCCATTATCGACAATAACAAGATGGAATTCCTCAGGACCATCCACATCGAGCTCTTCACGCGGGCCTGTCAAAACCGTTACATAGCTTGTCAGTTTTTGGCCTACTGCGCTACGTGTAAGGAGACTAACCAGAATATCCAATTCCTCAAAGGTTGGTACCATACGTTCCATGCCCATTACTGTAATTTGTGTTTTTGGTAAAGATGTTACTAAATCAGCATTGCCCTCGTTTGTGACAAGGCAAATAGATCCGGTTTCTGCTACCGCAAAGTTACAACCTGTAATGCCAATGTCTGCCGTTAAGTAATCTTCACGTAATAGCTTTCTTGCATGTAGAGCAAGTTCTTCAGGTGCAGAAGAAGCGGTATAGCCGAGCTTTTCCGTGAACACATCACGAATTTGCTCTTTGTTTTTATGGAGCGCCGGTGTCACGATATGGGAAGGTGGGTCGTGGTCATCCACCTGTAAAATATATTCACCAAGATCTGTCTCAACGACTGTACAGCCCATTTCTTCTAAATGTGCATTTAAGTTAATTTCTTCTGTTACCATGGATTTTGCTTTGACAATTTTTTTGGCTTGTTTTTCACGTGCAATATTTTTAATATACGTCGTTGCTTCTTCAGCGGTGGCTGCAAAAAAGACGTGCCCTCCACGACTCGAAACATTGTCACTAAGTTGCTGTAAATAATAGTCGAGGTTTTCTAGGACATGCTGGCGTATTTCCTCGCCGTGTGAGCGCCATTCCTCCCAGTTGCCAAGCTCATCTGAAGCAAGCTGTTTACGTGATTGGAAGCGGCCTTGTGCTTGAGATACAGCATTACGCATAAAGGAATTTTGTAAGCTTTCATCGAGCCTATCTTTAAAGGGCTCATCTTTAATTTTCATCGACATTTAGTTATCCCCCTTTGTGATTAAAGACTGTTGAGCACTTCAGCAATATGCAATGTTTGAATAGGCAGACCTTGCCGTGTTAAACGCCCACCGATATTCATAATGCAACCAGCATCGGCGCCGATTAAATACTGTGCGCCAGTTGCAACGGTACTAGCAACCTTCTCATCTACCATTTGCTCGGAAATTTTGCCCATCTTCACGGAAAATGTTCCCCCGAACCCACAACAATTATGGCTTAGTGGTAAGTCTACAAGAGTTAAACCCTTCACATTTTCAAGAAGTTTGCGTGGTGCATCTTTTACACCAAGTAACCGAGTCATATGACAAGAGGGGTGGTAAGTTACGGTACCTTCAAACTTGGCGCCAACATCAACTACATCGAGCACATCGACGATAAATGATGTTAATTCATATGTTTTATCGGCAAGGGCCTGTGCTTTTGGTCCCCAAATCGTATCCTCTTTAAAAATAGTTGCATATTCATGTAGCATATATGCACATGATCCTGAAGGGCTGACAACATACTCAGAATGCTCGAATGTGCGAATGATATGTTTCATTGCTTCCTTGGAACCTTTTACATAGCCGCTATTATAGGCAGGCTGCCCACAGCAAATTTGGCCATCTGGAAAGTCGACATCACAACCGAGCCTTTCTAGTAACTCGACCGTAGCTTTCCCGTAACTACTATGAAATAAATCCACAAGACATGTGGCAAAAAGTGAGACTTTCATAATCGTTTCCCCCCATCTAGTAAATCAGTTATTACTAATGTACGAAAATTCTGAATAATAATCAACAGGTCGTCAGATGACCAATGGGAAAATTGAGCAAAAGATGTATAGGATGATTAAGTACGTGCAAAAGCTCTTCATCATAATTTAAGTGGGTTATACAGCAGTAGTTCCACCTTCAAGGGTTTTTCGTACTGTATGCTTTGAATGTCTACTTGGGCCAATAATGCACAATGTAGAGTATCCGATGTTAAGGTATTTGGATTTAACTCTTTAATATATGTACCTTCGCCTTGTCTCATTATATAAAGCTTGTCTCTAATTGATTGATAATGGTTTTTTATTGTCTTTTACATTTCAAGATAGAATTCGACTATATGAAATCAGTGCACTAACTTTTCTTGGAATATTCATCACTAAAGAATATAATGTAGCTATAGCTCGGAATTTGTCTAATAACTCTGAAAAGTAAGTAGTTTAAGAGGGGAGTAGGTGTTGCGATTGGCTACACAAAATTCTGATCGTTTTCTCACAGCGTTTAATCGAATTGATCATCGGTTACGAGATATTATTGGAGCGAAGGATTTTCTGCCATTTTATCGACTCGTAGATCAGGCGAAGAAAAAGGATGTATTAGTGCGCAAATACGAGGACGATTTACGTTCATATGCGGATTTACGTAATGCGATTGTCCATCATCGAACATCGATGGAATATGTTATCGCTGAGCCACATGTAGATGTTGTGGAAAAAATTGAATTAATGGATTCTACGCTTGCGAAGCCGACACTTGTTGGGCAGATGTTTCGTAAAAAAGTGTATGTTTTCCAAGAGAAGGATTCCTTAAAGTATGTACTGAAGGTTATTCGATCTCGCAGATATACGCAGTTTCCTGTGTATAGTAACAACCAATTTAAAGGACTTGTAACGACGGTGGGCATTACAAACTGGCTTGCGACAACGATGGCTGGAAATCAGTTACCAAAACATATTCCGACTATGCATGATATTTTATTGCATGAAAAAAATAAAGTGAATTACAAATTTATTAGTAGATACATAACGATATACGAGGCGGAAGAGATTTTTAAACAAGGGGTGGAACGAGGTCGTCGTTTTGAGGCGTTGTTAATTACTGAGCATGGGAAACCGCAGGAAAAGTTAATTGGTATGATAACGCCGATTGATATTATGAAGGTAGATTAACATAAAAAAAACGGGACAAGCTATTAGGGATGGGCTTGTCTCGCTTTGTCTTTTAGGCTGATATATAATGAACCGTTTGATTGAACTTGTGCAAAATAGACATCTGTCACAGTATGGATATTTTGTTTTTTTAACTTTTTCATGAGCCAGTCCTCTGTTAAATCAAGTTCCACTAAATTTTCATAGATGAGCTGGCCATCTGAAACCACTTCTGTGGGTATATAAGTTGCTGGCGTAATATCGGCCTTTACATCTTGTTTTGTTGCAGCTTGCTCAGCCTTTTTTGAAAGTACACTTAGCTTGCCGTTTGTTTCAAAAAGTGCGTATTGCACGTCTTGTACAGAAAAAATGGATTGTTCTCGAAGTAACATTGTTAGCTCATCCATATGAAGGCGGGATTTTTTCAAAGCAGATTCGAGTAATAAGCCATTTTGGATGACAATGGTCGGCTTATCATCAATAAGTACACGCGCTTTTTTTGATTTGATGGTGATGACAGTCATAAGATAAGTTAAAACACTCCACCAAATAACGGAAATGAGACCATCTAAAAAAGGTGTTTCGGCCTGTGAGGCAATCTCAGATGCGATAGATCCAAATGTAATACCCGTAATGTAATGGAAAAAGGTAAGTTGGCCGAGCTGTTTTTTACCAAGTAAGCGGCACAAAATTAGTAGTGCGAAGAAGGAAAGCGTCGTTCGAAGGATCATTTCCCAAAAATTCGCATGAAAAAAACTTTCCATACATATATCAACTCCTTTTACTGCTGTCGACTTTTAGCTTGTGCAAAAAGGATAATAGTATGCGACAAGTACTAATAATTAAGTAATGCTAAGAAAGTGTGATGTAATGAATAAACAAGTAGCTAATTTTAATAATCCTGTCTATCCAATTATGATTGCTATTGGCATAGCTCATTTAATCAATGATACGATGCAGGCAGTTATTCCAGCGATGTTTCCCCTATTGGAAAAGGATTTAGGATTAACCTTTACACAGCTCGGGCTCATCTCATTCGTGTTAAATATAATCGCATCTACCTTACAGCCAGTCATTGGATTTGTTAGTGATAAAAAACCGATGCCATATGCATTACCAATTGGGATGATGAGCTCATTTATCGGCATTGCGATATTGGCGTTTTCGACACAGTATGAGGCAATTATAGTTGCGGTTTTATTTCTCGGCTTTGGTTCAGCTGTCTTTCACCCAGAGGGATCGCGTGTATCGTTTATGGCGGCAGGTTCAAAAAGGGGACTTGCACAATCTATTTATCAGGTTGGGGGAAACTCGGGACAAGCGCTTGCCCCTTTAATTAGCGCCTTTATTTTTGATATTTATGGTCAGCGTGGAGCTGCACTAGTGCTACTTGCAACTTCAGTGGGCATTGTTGTATTGGCGAATATTTCAAAGTGGTATAAAAAGCAATTAGAGCAAGAGCGTACTTCTAAGAAAAAAAGGATTTTAGTGTCATCCTTGCCACCGTTGACAAAAAAACAGGTGGGTACTGCGTTAACATTACTTTTTATTATTATTTTTGCACGATCATTTTATACAACAAATATTACGAGCTTTTATGTGTTTTATTTGATGGATCATTATGATGTGAGCTTACGTATAGGACAAATATTAATTTTTACATTTATGGCGTTTGGCGTTATCGGGACTTTTTTCGGAGGTTCATTATCAGATCGTATTGGTCGAAAAAATGTTATTTTACTTTCTGTCGTGGTGCCTCTACCATTTTGTTTGGCATTGCCGTATGTGCCGTTATGGGCAGCTATTATATTTTTAATTATTATTGGAGCCCTTATTATGATTAGCTTTTCGGTGACGGTTATCTACGCGCAGGAACTAGTTCCAACAAAAATCGGTACGATGGCAGGTTTAACGACAGGCTTTGCTTTTGGTATTGGGGCAATTGGCGCGATTGTGATCGGTGTGTTGATGGATCATAAAGGCATTGATTTTACGATGATTGTCGTATCGTTATTGCCGTTACTTTTATTAGTTGCATTGTTCTTACCAAAGGATAAGCCAGCCTCGACGTTGTAATGTATAGACTGATATGAAAAACACGCCCTTTTATTAAAAAGGGCGTGTTTTTATTTATTGACGTAATGGTGATAAAAATCCCTCGGGCAAAAGCTTCACATCGACAACGAGCCCCTCGGTAATGTGGACTTCGTGCATTTTGTCATTGTAGGTGAATTTGAAAATACCGTTATCAAAATCGGTCCCAATTTCTTTGAAGAAAATCCCTTCGATTGAAACATATTTTGGACAAGTAAATGCTACATTAAAGTTTTCATTTTCTTTAATCAGGTAAGCACGTACGCCTTTTTCATATGTATCATAGATTTCGTCTTCAGTTGGGCGTTGTACGGCAACGATGTGGAAATCAACAAATGGCACTTCTTTTAACAACACATTTAAGAATGAACCCTTCGTAATCTCCTCCCAGCGACTTTGTGCGCTCTGACCTACGATAATTTGAGAAATGCGGTAATTTTTTGCGACTTCACTAATAACTTTTTGAATAGGTCGTTTTTCGTCATCTAGTAAAATGAACTTTTCAACCTCAAGTTCTTCTGATAAATTCTTCCATTGTTCAATATAGCGTGATTTTTCTGCATCGAATGTATCGAGTGGCTTTGAATCAACGGAAAGAATGTAAAGTGGACAATCTAGCATTGATGCTATTTTATGACCTCGACGAATTAAACGTTCGCCGTTAAGTCCGTAGTACACACAAACCAAAATACTTTCGTCCAATCTCCCTTTTACATGTTTCATAAAAAAATCACACCTCTTATCTTGTCATTATTTTGTTTATTTATGCTTTACTATGAGGAATTTATCCTAAAACAGCTAAAACCGATACTGTTGCAGTGCATAGTGCTTACTTATAATGTATACTTAAAAATGTATAATATTATATTTCTATATCTCGGTTACACCTTTAAAAATAAGGGATACATTTAGGCTTTCTAGTTATTTAATTTATGCATGGCATGCATTTTAGATGTTCTACCCCTATATGCCACATTATTATGCAGTGAGATAAAAAGATAGTCAAGTGTCTTCACTAAAATCTGGTATGTAAGAAATTTTTTTAAATGTTAGTTATGGCTCTACACCAAAATTTGTTCTTGATAGCACATTACACTCATGGCGGACACTTTCCGTTGGCGTCTCCGCTTTCCGTTCCATGTGCGTATAAAATAGTAGATTTTCTTTTAAAGTTAAGGACATGTTTTGGTAATGATCCTAAATTATTTTAACTTAATTCAGCAAATGTTTTAATGTACGGAAAGCAAAGTGACAGATACCTAAATGCCTGCTGAATTAAGTTAAACCCTTCGTTGGAGAAAGTGCGAAGGAAAATTTGATTTGTAGGAGGTTTTCGTTTGGTTACAGTTCTAATTGCAATAATTTTACCATTTGTCTGTGCTGCACTTATTCCGCTTTTATACAGGCGACTGAGGCGTATTGCGCATCTTGGCTGGTTTGTTTTGTCCGTTCCAATCATATTGTTTCTTTTACTTGCACGGCATATACCTCAGATTGCTGCGGGTAAAACGTTTGTCCATACATATGAGTGGATTCCCTCTTTTTATATAAATTTCACGACGTACCTAGACGGGCTCAGCATGATTTTTGGTTTGCTGATAACGGGTGTAGGTAGTTTAGTTATTTTATATTCCATTTTTTATTTATCAACGAAAGAATCACTTCATCATTTTTACTGCTACTTATTACTATTCATGGGCGCTATGCTTGGCGTCGTATTTTCAGATAATTTAATGGTGCTTTATATGTTTTGGGAACTAACGAGTGTTTCGTCATTCCTATTAATTGCATTTTGGCATCACCGTAAAGCTTCCCGTGCAGGGGCACGAAAAGCAATGACGATTACAGTCTTCGGTGGACTGTCGATGTTAGCTGGTTTTTTAATGCTATACGTGGCATCTGGAACATTTAGCATTCGAGAAATTATTGCGAACGTAGCTACTATAAGCGAGCATACATTATTTGTGCCTGCATTACTGCTTGTTTTGCTAGGGGCTTTTACAAAGTCGGCACAATTCCCATTCCATATTTGGCTACCTGACGCGATGGAAGCACCGACACCAGTTAGTGCGTACTTACACTCAGCAACGATGGTGAAGGCTGGGATTTATATCGTGGCACGTTTCTCACCAGTGTTTGGCGGAGAGCTGCTATGGTTCTGGCTTGTGAGTGGGACAGGCTTAGTGACACTGTTTTGGGGCTCATTTAATGCCGTGCGTCAAACGGATTTAAAAGCGTTACTTGCCTATTCGACAGTTAGTCAGCTCGGGTTAATTATGAGTTTATTTGGTCTTGGATCAGTGGGGCATTATTTCGGTTATGCAGATAGCTCCATTATTTATACGCAGGCTAGTTTTGTAGCATTGTTTCATCTCATTAACCACTCCACGTTTAAGGGCGCGTTATTTATGATGGTCGGTATTGTCGATCATGAGGTGGGAACACGTGATATTCGTCGTTTAGGAGGATTAATGGCGTTGATGCCAGTAACGTTTACGATAGCTGTTATTGGTGGCTTATCAATGGCTGGGCTACCGCCGTTTAATGGGTTTTTAAGTAAGGAAATGTTCTTCACAGCTGTTTTAGCTATTCGTGATGTTGAGGCGTTCTCAATTTCAGATGTTGGGGTTTTGTTCCCAATTATCGCGTGGGTGGCAAGTATTTTCACATTCGTCTATAGCATGATTCTTATTGGTAAAACATTTTTCGGGAAATTACAGCCAGATAAAATGGATAAAAAACCGCATGAAGCACCAATTGGCATGCTAATTTCACCACTTGTGCTCTGTACTTTAGTAGTGGGGATATTCTTCTTCCCAAATGTCTTAGGACATTATATTTTACAGCCGGCAATGGCTAGCATTTATCCTACATTTCCATCTGCTAGTGAGTTGACGCCACATATTTATGCATGGCATGGCATTAATACCGAGTTACTGATGACATTTGGTGTTGTTATAGTAGGTGCAATCTTGTTTAAAACGTTGAAAAGTTGGAAGCCATTGTACAGGATATTCCCACAAAAATATTCGTTTAATGCGTACTACAATAGCATGATTACATTCGGTGAAAATAGTTCAGAAAAGTTCACAAATCGCTATATGACAGGCAATTTAACACATTATTTTGTTTATATTTATGCGTTCTTTGTTGCACTGATTGCAGGATTCTTCATTTGGTCGGAGGCATATGCATTTAATTTTGCGAAGGATTCTGCAGTAGAGTCCTATGAGTTGATTTTAATTTTCGTCATGATGTTCGCTGCTGTCTTTATGCTGTTTGCCAAAGGGCGTATTACCGCAGTGTTGTTAAATGGTGTACTTGGCTATTCCATTGCGTTCTTCTTCGTAATTTTCCGCGCCCCTGATTTAGCATTAACACAGCTTGTGGTGGAATCAATAACGACCGCATTGTTTTTATTATGCTTTAAATATTTACCGGATTTAATGCCGGAGAATTCACGAAAGCGTGTGATATGGTCAAATGCCATTATTTCGATTTTTGTTGGAGCTACAGTAACGTTGATTGGCTTAGCGGTCGTGCATTACGACAAGTTTAAGCCGATATCACTGTACTTTAACGATGCGTATGAATTAGCGGGCGGGTCGAATATTGTAAACACGATATTGGGGGATTTCCGTGCGTTGGATACGATGCTAGAAGTTGTTGTGCTTCTCATTGCGGGCTTGGGCGTGTATACGCTGACGAAGTTAAAGCCACGAAAGGAGGAGGCAGAACATGAAAATAAATGATGTAATTTTACGTACCGTGACGAAGGCGGTCGTGTTTATAATTTTAACGCTCGGCGTGTATTTGTTCTTTGCAGGACATCATGCGCCGGGCGGGGGGTTTATCGGAGGGCTTGTTCTTGCTTCTGGTATCGTCCTTTTGTATTTAGCTTATGACATTGAGACGGTGCATAAAGGGATGCCGTTTGATTTTAAAAAGGTCGCTGCGCTTGGGGTGCTTCTGGCTACTGGAACAGCAGTTGGTTCACTTTTCTTTGATGCACCTTTTTTGACACAGGTCTCTAACTATGTGGAGGTTCCGATTTTTGGCAAGATGGGCTTTTCTACCGTAACAATTTTTGAAGCAGGTGTTGCATTAACGGTTGTCGGTGTTGTGGTGACAATAATTTTAAGTATAAGTGAGGATGAGTAGCCTATGGAATCGTTAATACTAATTTTAGTTGGTGTATTAGTAGCTGTAGGGACATATTTAATCCTTTCGAAGCAGTTATTACGTGTTATTTTAGGCACAGCTGTATTATCGCATGCAGCGCATTTACTCATCTTGACGATGGGTGGATTGAAAAAGGGTGATGTACCGTTACTTGGTGAATCAGAAGGACCATATACAGATGCATTGCCACAAGCCTTAATATTAACAGCGATTGTTATTAGCTTTGCAGTGACGGCGTTTGTGCTCGTTCTCGGCTACCGTACATATAAAACAAATGGTACGGGTGACTTTGATGAATTGAGGGGTACGTCGGATGAGTAATATAATTGTTTTACCATTAATTGTACCGGTCATTACGGCGATTTTACTTGTATTTATACGTGAGCATGTCATGCTACAACGAATTATTAGTTTGGTAACCTTTGTATTTGTGGCGATTGTTAGCATGGTGTTACTGAATGAAATTCAAGTGCAGGGTGTACTACGTATTGACTTTAGTGGCTGGCTACCGCCATTCGGTATTTTATTTGTTGCAGATTCATTTGCCATGTTGCTCGTTTTAGTGGCGAATATTGTTTCAGCCATCTGTGTGCTATATGCAATTTTCACAATTGGTGAACGTGCTGAAAAAATGTATTTTTATCCATTTGTATTGCTTATGGTAGCGGGGGTTAATGGTTCATTTTTAACAGGTGATATTTTCAATTTATTTGTGTGCTTTGAGGTCATGCTTTTGGCATCTTACGCCTTAATTAGTCTCGGTGGAGAGAAAATCCAACTACGTGAGGCGTTAAAATATGTACTCATTAATATTGTCGCTTCATGGATTTTCCTTGTGGCGTTGGCTTTTTTATACGGCACAATTGGCACATTAAATATGGCGCATATATCCGTGCGTGTTACGGAAACAGGTGCAGATCCTCTTATAACAACGGTAGCGCTTATTTTCTTAGTAGTATTTAGCTTGAAGGCTGGTCTTTTACTATTCTTCTGGTTACCAGGTTCATATAGTGTACCGCCAACAGCGGTGGCGGCATTGTTTGCGGCGCTTTTAACAAAGGTTGGGATTTATGCACTTGTGCGTACGTTCACTTTATTATTCCCGAATAACACGGAAGTAACACATACGGTGCTCGCGGGTATGGCTGGAATAACAATTATTGCAGGTTGCATGGGCGCATTGGCCGGTCGCGATGTGCGTACGATTGCTTCTTATAATGTCTTAATTGGAGTTGGCTTTATTGTGGCGGGTCTTGCCATTGGCACAGAGTCGGCATTACAAGGAGTAACGTATTATTTAATGCATGATATGGTGGCGAAGGCGATGTTATTTTTAGCAGTGGGCACGATGATTTATGTAACTGGAGAAACAGTGATCGACAACATGAGTGGACTTATTCGAAACTATCCGTTATTTGGGTGGCTGTTCTTTTTGGTTATGTGTTCTCTTGCTGGAATTCCACCGCTTAGTGGCTTTTTAGGCAAGGTGTTAATTGGACAAGGGGCGATTGAAGGCGGTAATTTCGTTCTTTTAGGGCTAGGTTTCTTATCGAGTTTAGTCGTATTGTATTCACTATTACGTATTTTCCTTTCGTCGTTTTTTGGAGAAACGATTATTAGCTTGGAAGATGAAAAGCCATTACCGAAGCGGATTGTGCTGCCATTGGTGTTACTTGCGGCTTGTACAATTGGTTTAGGTGCTGGGGCAGAATTAATGGCACCTTATGTCACCGATGCTGCTGAAACGCTCTATACGCCATCTATTTATATTGACGCAGTGTTAGATGGTCAAATGTGGCAAGGTGAGGTGAATGAATAATGGCAAGTCAATTTCTATTGAATTTATTTATCGCAACGCTCTGGCTATTATTACAAGATGAGGTCGTGCCGCAATTTACAACGTTTTTAATGGGCTTTATAGTGGGTATCGGCATATTGTATGTGATGCACCGCTTTTACGGTACGCAGTTCTACTTACGTCGAGTATTTTCGATAGTGAGGCTAATGCTGTTGTTTAATTGGGAGTTGCTGTTATCCAGTTATAGTGTGTTAAAACAAATTACGACACCGAAGTTAACTATTACACCAGGAATTTTCACGTACAAGACGGAGCTAAAGGGTGACTGGGAAGTGACTGCACTTGCGTTATTGTTGACGCTGACACCAGGTTCGGTCGTGATGGAAGTGTCAGAAGAAGGCGACTTATTTTATATTCATGCAATGGATATGGAAGAGTCAAAGGATGCTGTAATCCGTTCGATTGGGAAGTTTGAGCAGGCGATAATGGAGGTGACACGCTAATGATTGATAAAATTTTGCTACTAGCTCTTGCGCTGTTTAGTATATCGATTGCGCTGTCCTTGTACCGGGTGATTCGTGGGCCATCGATGCCAGACCGTGCCATTGCGCTTGATACAATTGGCATTAACTTATTGTCTTTGATTGCGATTGTGTCGATTGTGTTAGAAACGAAGGCGTATTTAGAAGCTATTTTGATTCTTGGGATTTTAGCATTCATAGGGACGATTGCCTTTACGAAATATATTGAAAGAGGTGTGATTGTTGAACGTAAATCAACTGATTGAATGGACAGCTGTCATCCTCATACTAATAGGCTCGATTGTTAGTGTTATTAGTGCATTCGGCATGATTCGCTTGCCGGATGTATATACACGTTCGCATGCAGCGACGAAAAGCTCAACATTGTCGGTGCTGACATGCTTACTTGGTGCATTTATTTATTTTTGGGTGCATGATGGGTATGTTAGTGTACGTTTAATTTTAGGTATATTATTTGTCTTTGTGACAGCACCAGTAGCAGGGCATTTAATTTGCCGTGCTGCTTACCGTTCACGTGTACCGTTAGCTGAAGGTTCTGGTGAAGATGAGCTCAAAGAGAAACTATTTCCAAGCGAAAAATAATGTATGCAGATCTTCTTATATGGAGGTCTGTTTTTTTTGAATTATTCATAGTTTAGGAAATGATTACGTACAATTGGCTTCAATAAGTAGAAGCTAATCTAAGAAAAATATCTTAGCTATTTGATTAGATGAAAGGATGAAGTTTAACATTTTTTCAAGTAACAACGGGAATTGTAGCGTAAATAATATACATATAAAAACTAAAACAATAGATTTTCTATGTATAACGCTTACAATGGGACGCTTTTTTGCTTATAATAAAAGGGGACGTATGTCTTAAATAGAAGTCGTGAAATGAGCGATTACGAGTGAAAAAATTATTATATTTATGTTTACTTGTTATTTTTATAGTCATTTTTTTGTACGTAAACAATCATTGGATTGTTGTGAGTGAGCATGTTTACGAATCAGAGCGTGTTCCTTCGAGCTTCGATGGCATGCGTATTGTACAGGTATCAGATTTGCATGATGCTCTTTTTGGTAATAAACAGGAGAAGTTAGTGCGGAAGGTGAAGGCTGCGAATCCAGACGTAATATTTATTACAGGCGATTTAGTAGATAGTAATCGATATAATTTAGAACAGAGTTTGCAGGCAGTAAGGCAGTTTGTAAAATTAGCGGATGTATATTATGTACTAGGCAACCATGAAGTAGCGACGAATAAGGTGAATGAAATTTATGAGGCGTTGTCATCGTTAGGTGTACATGTGATGGCCAACACATCGACTGTGTTAGAGCGCAACGGGGAGCGCTTGTCGATTGTTGGTATTGAAGATCCGTTAACGGGTATGGAAACAAAAGATATGCTTGCAATGGCTACTGCACATATTCCGCAAGACAGGTTCACATTGTTGTTGGCGCATCGACCTGAGGTTTTTGATGTTTATGTAGATCAAGGAATTGATGTTGTGTTTTCTGGTCATGCCCATGGCGGACAAATTCGTATTCCTGGTGTTGGTGGGCTTGTAGCGCCAGGACAAGGACTTTTTCCAAAATATACAGCAGGTGTTTACGAGGAAAATGAAACAAGGATGGTTGTTAGCCGTGGATTAGGCAATAGTTCAGTGCCATATCGTATATTCAATTTGCCAGAAATTGTTGTGTTTGAATTGCATAATAAATGAAAAAAGCACTGCATGGGTGGATTTCTATGCAGTGCTTTTTCGTTGTCCACTTCGCCTTTATGTAAACCCTGTGCACGTAGTGTAAAATACATTTTAATCCATATATTAAATTGATTGGTAAAGTTCTATTGACAACCTATTCTAATAGACCTACTCTGAATAAGTGAGAAGTGAGCAATATTTTACATAATTCAGAAGAGAAGTGGGCGGAGCGAATATGTGGATAAAAGGTATTGGTGGTAAATTAATTGTTGCAATTATCGCACTCGTATTAGTGACTTGTGGCGCGCTCGGGATATTTACATGGATAAACAGTACAAATGCGGTAGGTGAACAAGTAAGATCTAACTTAGAGTCGAGAGCAGAAGACGTTTCAAAATACATAGAAGAACATTTCCAATTAACATTGGTGGAGGTAGAGGCGATTGCTGAGCAAGCAACGATTCAAAGTATGGATTTTGAAGAGCAAAAAAAATACTTAAATAGTCGCCTAGAAGATAATGAAAATTATTTGAGTTTTGGCATCATTACAGCTGATGGTACAGCACATTATTTAGATGATACAACTGCAGATTTAGGCGATCGCGATTATGTGAAGGCTGGTTTTACAGGAAAGTCTGTTATGTCGGAGATTACAATTAGTCGAGTGACAGGTGAACCAGTTATTTTAATCGTGACACCAATTGAGACCGTGACAAACGAGGACGCATTGTTACTAGCTCGTATTGATGGTTATTATTTGTCAGAAATTGTCGAGGATATTACGGTTGGCAACAGCGGTTACGCAATGATGTTAGATGCTAAAGGCACAGTCATTGGTCATAAAAACCATACTCTTGTGAAAGAGCAAAGTAATGCCATTTTGGCTGCTAATGAGTCAGGTGAAAAGACGGGAGAAGCGTTAGCTGTACAAAAAATGGTTGATAATACGAATGGGTATTTTACTTTTGATACGAAGGAAACAGGCACGAATTTAATGGGATATCATACATTGAATAATGGTTGGAAAATGGGTGTTATTGCGATTGAAGACGAAATGTTCGCAGGACTTTCACGTTTGAAAAGCGATTTTTTAGTAATGACAATTATCGTTTCAATACTTGGAATGTTGATTTCGTTTGCTATTTCTCGTTCTGTGAGTAGACCAATCCGCCACGTTGTACGTATTAGTGAAGGCTTATCTATAGGTGATTTCACGCAAGAGATTCCTGACAAGTATTTAAAGCGTATTGACGAGATGGGCACAGTGACGCGTGCGCTTGATCGCATGACAGATAATATGCGTGAGATGATCGCACAGGTAGGGAAGGAAGCGACAGCAGTAAGTGAGGCATCCTGTGATTTAATGGGGGATGTACTAGCTGTGACCAATCATTCCAAGCACATTGCAGGTGCGATTGAGGAAGTGAATCGCGGTGCACAAAGCCAAACAGCCATGTCTGAAGAAAGTGCTTCGGCTATGGAGCAAATGGCTTTAGGTATTCAAAATGTAGCAGAAGTAGCTTCTTCTGTTGCCTCAAATACAGAATTTATATCTGAAAAAATTAGTGAAAGTAATGGTGCGGTACAACAGTCGATTTCGCGTATGAATGAGATTCAAGCAGGTACGAATATTGAGTTAGACGTTATTCGTAAGCTAGCGCAAGAATCGAAGGAAATTGGCTTGATTTCAAAAATGATTACCGATATTTCCGACCAAACGAATTTACTTGCACTTAATGCATCGATTGAGGCAGCTCGTGCTGGCGATGCAGGGAAAGGATTTGCAGTTGTTGCAGATGAAGTGCGTAAATTATCTGTGCAAACAGCAGAATCTGCAGCAAAAATTAATATGTTAATCGATAAAGTACAATTGTACACATTAGAAGCTGTGAAGGCGGCCGAATCCGGTGAGGAGAACGTAGGACGTGGCCTAACATCGATTCAAGCAGTTGGTGAACGTTTTGAGGAAATGGTGAGTGCGGTAGGTGCAATTGCTAGCCAAATTGAAGAGTTGAATGCTTCGGCGGAGCAAATGTCTGCGAATACGGAAGAGGTCTCAGCTTCGATGGAAGAAATGGCTGCAACAGCACATGCGGCAAGTAATCACGTCCATGAAGTTAAAAATGCAACAGAAGAACAGATTACAACGGTTACCGCAATGAATGAACAAACTGTAGAGCTTTCGGAAATGGCGAAGCGCTTAAACAGTGCTGTACAGAAATTTAAATTATAAAATAGAAGAACCTCGCAAATTTCGAAGTGCGAGGTTCTTTTTTCATTTTGTAAGGTTTATGTCGATAAATCATAAAATAGCATTAATAACGATGTGCATCCTGCATAGCAATAAGTAGCTGTGCGGCAGACATAGTTTTTTCGCCGCCACCTTGCACCATCTGATCGCCACCGCCACCTTTACCATTTATGAGTGGCAACACGTTTGCAGCAATAGTTTTCATGCTCATATCCACTTGTGCACCGCGTGCTGCGACAAATTGCAACTTGTCTTCGTTATCAGAGGCAACTAATACAATAGCATCTGGACGTTCTGTAACTGTGAAGCGAGCTAGCTTTTGTAGTTCTTGCACAGAGCGTTGACTAAAGTGCGCTGCTAAGACTGGGCTATCTGAGAGAGCTAGCGCCTTCGCTTCAAAAGATAGTAGTTCTTCTTTTGCCGCAGCAAGTGCTTTTTCGGTCACTTTTTGGGCATTCAATACTTTTGTCAATGCTGTTGCTGCATCGATTTCTGGCACGCTGAGCTGACGAGCAACATCGGATAATACCGTTTTTCGCATTGCCAGCTCAGCTAGTACGCGACGACCACAGACAAATGAGATACGAATATTACCTTTCATTTTTTCAGTACCAAGAATTTTAATGGCACTGACTTGGCCCGTAGATGTCGGATGTATACCACCACAGCCGTTGTAATCATAGTCGGGAATAATAACGAGGCGAATATCACCAGTTACTGCAATTTCCTTACGTAAGTTATAATCACTGAGCTCGTCCTCCTTCACCCATTTAGTGTGAATTGGACGGTTTTCTAAAATAATATCATTCGCACGAGCCTCTGCTGCCGAAAGCTGTTCATTTGATAAGTGATCGACTGCAATATCGATTGTTACCTGTTCGCTACCTAAATGAAAGCTTACAGTTGGCGCATCAAATAATTCGACGAAAGCCGCTGTTAAAATGTGTTGGCCAGCATGTTGCTGCATATGGTCGAAGCGGCGTTGCCAGTTCAGCTTGCCGTGTATCTCACCTGTTAAAGTAGCGGTATCCCCTTCTATATAATGACGGATTTCATCGTCAATTTTTTCAACATCTATCACGGCAATTTCGTTTAATGTGCCTGTATCATGCGGCTGGCCGCCACCTGTTGGATAAAAGGCTGTGTTTGATAGCACGACGTATTTTCTGCCGTCTTCTTCTATTCCTGTATGACTCACTGTTGCATCAAATTCGCGTAGCATTGCGTCCTGATAGTATAAGTACTCTTTCACTATGAGATGCCTCCCTTTTAGTACGTAGTGTTTCTATTTTGGCATAATTGCTAAAGGCTGTATATGAGTTTTCAATTGACCAAAGCTGAAATTGCTTTATTATTAAAAGGACAGGTCAAGATAAAGGAGCTAGAAAAATGGACATTACACAATTTTCAGTTGAAGAAATTTTAGATCCAACAAATATTATTGAAGGCAAACGTTATGAATTTATTCTAGATGTAGAAATCGATGAGGAAGATGAGCTATATCATGAAGCTGGCATCGAAATTCGCGTCTTACTTGGAGAAAAAGACGGCGAGTCATTTATTTTAAATTATTTTATCATTGAAAAAGCAGAGAACGAGTATTTGGACTTTGCATTAGAAGATGAAGAATTAGCAACGATTTTGACGTTCTGCCAAGAGGCATTAACAAAGAAATAAGTTGAAAGCTATTATATAAAAACCGTCTCTATTCATAGAGACGGTTTTTTATTACGTGAATTTGGGAATATGATTGTTGAGGAAGGGACAGAATTGAAGTGAATTTGCTTCAATTGTTACGTCGCGATTTTAGTGCGGTTTTTGATTAGTATTGTCACGGGGTATGATGATATGCTTAGAATTATCATGGCAGTTATTTCATATTGTAATAGTCCGGCTGATGGATGGGAGATAACGGTGTGACACTCAGTGCTAGGGATACGCTTTAAATAACGATTATGAATGCTAGTCGTTTTGTACATATTGTACATATCGGAAAACTTGTTTGTACCAAGAAACTTAAGGGGGCATGTAGGATGAAATACGTAATTATCGGGGGAGATGCGGCTGGTATGACAGCTGCAATGGAAATATACCGTAATGTACCGGGGGCAGAAATTACATCGGTAGAGCGCGGATTTATTTACTCGTACGGGCAATGCGGGCTACCGTATGTGGTGGATGGACGGATTTCATCGACGAAGCGCTTAATTGCAAGAGATGTAGCAACGTTTCGTGATAAGTATGGCATTGATGCACTTGTTGGACATGAGGTAGAGCGTATCGATGTGGAAAAGCAATGTGTAATAGGTACAGACTTAGCATCTGGTGAACAATTTGAAATTCCCTATGATAAGCTCCTTATTGCCACTGGGGCAGATCCTGTAATGTCAGTGAAAAAGGGTGCAGATCTAGCGGGTGTGCATATGGTCAAAACGATTCCGATGCTGGAAGATTTATTGGCCGATTTAACACCAGATATTAAGCATGCGACGATTATCGGTGGGGGCTATATTGGTCTTGAAATGGCGGAAACGCTGCAAGCAAGTGGTAAAAAAGTACGACTGATTCAACGTAGTGGCTATGTGGCCAAGTTTTTAGATAAAGAGCTTGCACAGCATGTCCATGAGGAAGCGAAGAAGCAGGGTGTCGAAGTACTATTAAATACATCGGTAGAGGCGTTTGAAGGCAAGGTGCGTGTCGAGCGAGTTGTTACGAAGGAAGGTACATTTGATACCGATTTAGTCATTGTGGCGACAGGGATTCAACCTAATACACAATTCTTAAAAGATACAGGCATTGTGCTAGCGAAAAATGGAGCTGTCATTGTTAATCGTCATTTAGAAACATCAATCGAAAATATTTATGCAGCCGGTGACTGTGCGATGCATTTTAATATTGTGAAGGATCGTTTAGATTATGTACCGCTTGGAACAACGGCAAATAAGCACGGTCGTGTAGCGGGACTCAATATGTCAGGGAAATTTGCTTCGTTTCGCGGTATTGTCGGAACGTCGATCATGAAGTTTTTTGATTTGTCAGTTGCTTCTACAGGCATTAATGAGGACACTGCGAAGCAACTTGGTTTTGAATACGAGGCGTTTAAATATTCGGCGCGCCATATTGCGGGCTATTATCCTGGTGCTCAGCGGATGTTCATCAAAATTGTAGTGCGAAAGCGTGACCAACAGCTACTAGGAGCACAAATTATAGGTCCTGCTGGTGTCGATAAACGCATTGATGTGTTTGCAACGGCTTTATATAACAAGATGACATTACCAGATTTACTCGATCTTGACCTAGCGTATGCCCCGCCATTTAACGGTGTGTGGGATCCATTACAACAAGTGGCGAGGATAAACGGACGGTTATAATGAGTGAACGCCGTAATCGTAGGGGTTATGGCGTTTTTATGTAGGCGTATGCTCTTAAAATTGAAGCATAACAAGTAGAATGGCTATGATTAAATGAGCTTTTAACGGAACTGAATGATACGGGGGGAACTAGATGAGTATATATGATATCTCTGCCAAATTAGAAGACGGTACACAATATAGTTTAGAACGCTACAGGGGTCAAGTGATGCTTATTGTGAATACGGCGTCAAAATGTGGCTTTACACCACAATTCGAGGAATTAGAAGCGCTGTATAAGAAATATAAGAACGAGGGTTTTGTCGTACTTGGCTTCCCATCGAATCAGTTTAAGCAAGAAGTGGCAACAGCAGAAGAGGCAGCGTCACAATGTCGCATGTCATATGGTGTGACGTTCCCGATGCATGAAATTGTAAAGGTCAATGGCAAGGACGCGCACCCTGTTTTTGATTTTGTGACGTCCCATTCAAAAGGTATTCTCGGAAAGAGTGTTAAATGGAATTTCACAAAGTTTTTAGTGGGTCCTGATGGTGAAGTTGTGGCTCGATTTGGCTCAACAGATAAACCTAGCAGCTTTGAGGATGAAATTAAAAAAATATTGGGATAGATAATCGAAGAAAGGATTCATGCACAGCTTGTGCGTGAATCCTTTTTTGCTGTTCTTTGTAAGGTTGATGTCGATAATTTTACAAAGTTAGGCGATAAACCCGGGAAGTATTCTAATAAACAGAAATTATTTAAGGTTTTTGTAAGCTTGCGACAAATTTACTGTAAGTTTGTGTAGCTATACTGTAGTCAGAAGTATTTCAAAGAAGAGGTGAGCTACAAATGACTGCATTATTAAAAGTACAAAATGTGAAAAAAGTATACGGAAAAGGCGCAAATATATTTACGGCGCTTTCAAATATAACGTTTGAGGTTGAAAAGGGTGAGTTTGTGGGTGTGATGGGGCCTTCGGGTGCCGGGAAATCGACGTTACTGAACGTCCTTGCAACGATTGATACGCCAACATCAGGCGACATCGTCATTGGCGATGTGAATTTGGCACGTATGAAGGATGCTGAGTTAGCCGATTTTCGCCGTGATAATTTAGGATTTATTTTTCAAGATTACAATTTGCTCGATTCGTTAACGGTACGAGAAAATATTGTGTTACCACTGGCTATAGCAAAGGTACCAACGAAGGAAATTAACAAACGAGTAGAGCACATTGCAAGGCTATTTGGTATTAGCGATCTATTGGATAAATATCCTTATCAAATATCAGGGGGGCAAAAGCAACGTACCGCATCATCTCGCGCGCTTGTTACAGAGCCACAGCTCATTTATGCGGATGAACCAACAGGTGCGCTCGATTCAAAATCAGCAACCGATTTACTGGAAAGTCTGAGTGATTTAAATAAATCACAATCCTCAACAATTATGATGGTGACGCACGATGCGTATGCGGCAAGTTTCTGTCAGCGCATTCTATTTATTCAAGACGGGCAGTTATCGAAAGAAATCCACCGTGGGACACAAACACGCAAGCAATTTTTCCAAGAGATCCTACAGGTGCTAGCGGGCATCGGAGGTGAGGTTAATGACGTTATTTAGTTTAGCTCAGAAAAATATTCAACGGAATTTATCGAATTACTTTTTATATATTGCCTCCATGGTGTTCAGTATCGTTATTTACTTTACGTTTGTGACGCTGAAATACAATGATGAAATTTCGACATTGACTGGTACATCGCAAAAAATCCAAGGACTGATGAATGCATCGTCAATTATTTTACTGTTCTTTATTGTCATTTTCATTGCTTATTCGAATTCGTTTTTCATGAAGAAACGTAAAAAAGAAGTGGCGCTCTATTCATTACTAGGTGTGCGTAAGCAAAAAATTGGCTTAATGCTATTTTTTGAAAACCTTGTCATTGGGTTTATGTCACTTGTACTAGGAATTATTATTGGATTTTTAATGTCGAAAATTTTACTTACAATTTTAGTACGCTTAATGGGCTATGAGGTCGTGGCGAATTTAACATTTTCGGGACAGGCTGTACTAAATACTTTAGTAGTTTTCGCTATTTTGTTCCTATTCACATCGTTGCAGGGTTACCGTGTCATTTATCAATTTAAGTTGATTGATTTATTTCACGCGGAGAAACAGGGCGAAAAAATGCCTCGTTCGTCTATTTTTACAGCAATAGTAGGTACTATATTTGTCGTATGTGGCTACTACACTTCAATGTCCGATATTTTCACAAGTCCAATTTGGAAGCTCTTTGGAATCAGTACGCCATTATTGGTTATTGGGGTAACAATTGCTGGAACGTATTTATTGTTCCATAGTGTGAGTGTATTTGTGTTAACGGCGCTGAAAAAGGCGACAGCGTGGTCGTGGAAGGGACTTAACTTAATCGGTGTATCTCAACTACTTTATCGAATTCGAGCAAACGCAAAGTCGCTATCGATTATAGCGATTTTAAGTGCGACGACGATTACAGCTGGTGGTGCAGCATTTGGTCTTTACTATAATGTTGAGAATACGGTACGCCAGGCAATGCCGAATACTTTCATGTGGAAGGGAGATTCAGTCGATTTTTCACAAAAGGATGTTGTATATAATGAGGCATTAAACGTGAAAAATTTACGCGTGGATAATGAATATGCCTTTTTTGAATACACATTAATGAGGGAATCAGATTACAATCATTTAGCAAAGTTACAGGGATTAGACCGCCAGCTGAGCATAGACGAAGGCAAGGCGATTTTATTCGATTCTACTTATGATGAACGTTTCTCATATGATTTTACGGGTGAGGAATTCAAATTAGAAAGTGGAGAGTCTTTCTATGTTGAAAAAATGTATACGGATAGTGTATTGAACTTTATTCCGGCGGGTACGGTGCTTGTCGTGAATGATCATGAGTTTACTAAGGCCACTGCTGAGGATGTTGTTATGCGGGTTGTTGGCATGAATAATGATTTGAAACAACAAGCTGTATCAAAGGACATTTACAATCAATTATCATCAGAGCAACAAGAATGGTTTTCTAGTGTGCCTCAAAGCTATGAAGAGAGCATGGCTGGCATTGGTTCATTACTATTCGTGGGTAGCTTCTTAGGGCTTGTATTCCTAACGGCTACAGGGAGCATTATTTATTTTAAAATTTTAACTGAAGCGGAAGAAGATCAAGCGAAATATGCAATCTTAAATAAAATTGGTGTTAATGGAAAGCAAATGGTCAAAACAATTGCTGGGCAGGTAGCTGTTATTTTCGGTGCACCACTCATTGTCGGCATACTGCATGGCGCCTTTGCGTTAACGGCATTTTCACAGCTATTTGACACGGACATTACAAAACCAGTAATCATTTGGATGCTGGCATACACAGCGATCTATGCTGTTTACTACACCTTTACAGTGCGTTCATTTTATAAAATTGTAAAACAAGGAGCAAACTAATATGAAAAAAGTATATTTCGGGGTTGGCGCCTTATTTATCCTATTTATAGCGGGGCTAATGACATTAATGACAGTCGATTTTAATCGTTTAAATAAGGATTACTATTATTTGCAAATTACGACAGAGGGCGAAGTAGAAGAATATAAATTAGACTCAGGTGAGATAGCTAAGACGTATTGGTACGAGCTACCGTCTTATAATGAGGACGGGAAGGAGCATACATTGAAATTTTCTGCCACCAAAAATTTACGTAACGATGCTTATTTAAAACTGTATGTGAAAGACGGCAATGAAGTAACTTCTTACAATGAAGTACAGTTCGATGAAATCCCCAAAAAAGCTCAGGAACAATTAAAATAGTACATTAAAAAGCCTCGGAGATTCCGAGGCTTTTTTAATGGGATAGAATGAACGAATTATTTATTACAGTGACAATGATAAAGCAGTGGTGAATCCGTTAAGATTCCCTCTGCTTTGTTGTTAAATGAATACTAACAGTAGTGCCTTCGTTTTCCTTTGAAGTAATAGAAACAGAACCTCCATGTGCTTCAATAATATCGCGGGCAATAGCAGTACCGAGTCCTGTACCTAAGGTATGCGCTGTATTCGTGCCACGATAATATCGTTCGAAAATATGTTCAAGATCGTCTGCTGCAATACCATTGCCATTATCAGAAATGATGATGGAATTTGTATCAACATGTACTTTTACCTCAACATCTTGTGCGTTGTGGAGCAATGAATTATATAAAAAGTTCACGATAGCTCGTCGCATAAAATGAGCATCAATACAATGTGTAATGCTATCAGCGGAGGCGTCAAATTCAATATTAGCATGCTCGTACTGCGGCATATTGAGCGTATCAATTACGATTTCTCGTGTGAATTGCACGATATTGATGTTACTTAGCTGCAATGGTAGTTGCTTGTGGCGAAGGCGCATCGTTAAATTTAAGTCATCCAGTAGATTTTGCATATGAAGTGATTGTTTTTCGATAATGCATGCATATTCTTCTTGTTCGTCCTCTGATAAATTGCCATCGCGTAAAAGTTCAGCATACCCACGAATCGAGGCAAGTGGTGTTTTCATATCATGTGACACATTACTAATCCATTCTTCGCGCATTACTTCCAGACGCTTTCGTTCCATTTCATGTGCGGCCAGTTCGCTAGATACCTCATTTAAATTAGAGATAACGGGTTTATATAGACCTTTTGGTGTTTTTACTTGTGTATGCTTGCGGTTTTTTAAATGTTGAATTTGTTCGATTAGCGCATAGAGCGGCTTCGTCAATGCACGACCAAAAAACCAACCAACGAGCGCTGTCACGAGCAAATCAGCAATGATAATAGCTAAGCCGAACTTCCCAAGTAACTGTAAAAAGGATGAAGTTGAAAGGTGCCATACCACGCGCGTCACATTGCTATTTTGAATACCAATTAAATAGCTTAATTCATCCTGTCCTCCAACATAAACAGTTGTTGTCGGATCAATTTCTCGGTATTTATAAGTTTGGATTAAATCGATCGGCGAGTAGTGTGCTAAGGCATTATCCGGCACATTATGCCCGCCAATCATGTCCCCGTTTTGATTGAGGACTTGTATCCATGCCTTCTGTTCCCTTAATAGCTGTAAACCCTTGTCATCAAAGAAAACCTCGCCGTTTTGAAGGTGAATGTATTGCCCGAAATCTCGTGCAAATTGCTCGTTATTAGTGATTTCTGGAGATTGGAAATTCGTCGTTTGCTGATACACGATAAGGCCGATAAAAATAGCTGTGTTGACGAAAATGACAATGATAGCAATGGATAATACAGATAGTAAAAATTGTACAGTGAGTCTCCATTTCACAACAGACGGACCTCCTTATTTTGCAATAACAAATTTATAGCCCAATCCTTTAACAGTAGTGATGAAAACAGGGTTAGAAGGTTCATTTTCCACCTTTTCACGTAGTCGCCGAATATGCACCATGACGGTATTATCGGAGCCGTAAAAATCCTCACCCCATACACGTTCAAATAAAGTTTCCTTACTTAAAATTCGGTTCGGATTGTGCATAAAGCAAGCCATTAAGCCGACTTCCTTGGCCGTGAGCTCAAGTAAAACGCCGTCTTTATGTACTTCCGTTTCATCAGCGTTCATCGAAAATGGGCCAACTTCTATTACGTCTTTTTCTGTATCAAGAATAAGCGTGGTGTCTTGGGCCTGGTAACCAGCTCGGCGCAGTTGTGCCTTAACGCGATAAGCGACTTCTTTCGGGCTAAAAGGCTTAGTGATGTAATCATCACCGCCGATTGCTAGTCCTAAAATTTTATCTATTTCCTCTGTTTTGGCTGACATAAAGAGCACCGGCACATGTGAATTCTCACGAATACGGCGACATAAATCATAACCTTCACCGTCTGGCAGCATGACGTCGAGTAATACAATGTCTGGGTTTTTCGTTTGAAAGAGTGTCCATGCCTCAGAAATTGTCCCCGCGGTGAAAATATATTTGAAACCTTCTTTTTGAAGGCTTACTTTTAGGAGATTGGCTAAATCCGCCTCATCGTCTACGACTAAAATGATTGTTTCTTGCATATTGTTTCGCTCCATTCTTTAGTAAGTTTGATTATAAATGATAATTTCCCTAAAGACGAAAAGTAGACAAAGCAAGGGATTCCTGATTTAAGCAAACTTTAGCTGTTGTACTTATCTCTATAATAAAGAATATCCAACTTATGGGTAATTACCAAATCATGTACTTTACTTATAATAAACCCTACTTTATGCAAGCGCATGGAACGGAAGGCGGGGACTCCTAGGGGATTAGCGAGCAACTTGAGACCCTGCAGGAGCGTAGCGACGAAGCGGCTCAAGGCTCGTCCCCTGGAAAGCGTCCGCCTGTAGTGGAATGTGCTATCAAGTACAGATTTTGGTGTAGAGCCCAACTTATACATAAAGATTTTACAAAATAACTGAGAGTTTTTGCTAGCAAGCTTCGATATAGTAAGTGAAAAAGCTTNCAACTTATACATAAAGATTTTACAAAATAACTGAGAGTTTTTGCTAGCAAGCTTCGATATAGTAAGTGAAAAAGCTTTTTCGACTTAAATAAAGGAGGCGAAATGATGCGATGTCATACTAAAAATTTCATTAGCCGTTTACAAAAACAAAAAGAAGATGCGCTTGAATATGTGATTGAGCATTATTCAGGTTTTGTGCATGCCATTGCCTATAAGGTTCTCTCTAGCATTAGCAAGGACGCGATTGACGACTGTGTCAATGATGTGTTTTTAGCGGTTTGGCAAAATGCCAAGCAATTTAAAGGAGAACCGGAAGATTTTAAAAAATGGATGGGGATGCTGACGAAATATAAAGCGATCGATCTATTTCGCAAGCTTGAAAAACAACAAGCACGAGAGCAAGGGGACGAGGAGCTTACGCAAAAGCCAGGTCAAAGAGATGTGCAGGAAGAGCTTGTGAATAAAGAGCAAAGAAATGATTTGCTACTGGCAATTAGTCAATTAGAAAGTATTGATCGGGATATTTTCATGATGAAATACTACTTACAACTATCCAATATTGAAATTGCAGAGGCACTTCATTTATCGAAGGCGGCTGTTGAAAACCGACTATACCGTGGAAAGAAAAAGTTAGCAACGAAGATTCAGTTAAAGGAGGCATTAACATGACGAAAACTCATAAAGATTGGTTGGATTTAAATGTGGATAACATTGAGCCAATGGATTTATCCACAGTTCAAAAGGTACATCTTAAACAAACGATTTTAAAGAAGACAACGAAAAAGCGTATGCCGAAATGGGTTCGTCATATAGCAGCAGCTGCAATTATTGGTATTAGTACTGTGACAACCATTAATTTCGCTTTTCCAACGCTAGCTTCACAAATTCCATTTATGAAAAATATTATTAGCTATTTTGATAATACAGGTACGATGTTTGAGAATTTTGGGAACTACGCAACAGAAATAGGACAAGTGCAAACGAGTAATGGTATATCTATGATGATTGAAAGTGCTGTGTATGACGGCACATCTGTGACGATTTCTTATGCACTTGAAACAGACATTGATTTAGGCATCCATCCGTTTATTGGTGGGGATTTTATGGATTTCAAAGGCTCTGTAGGGAGTGGTGGAGGTAGTCGCCTTGAAAAGGTAAGCGATACTAAATATGCTGGATACGCTAATTTAACACCACATTTTAATAAGGAGGCACCTGATGAAATTGAAATATCGTGGAAGCCTCAATCATTTATTAATATGACGACAAATGCAGAGGTGAAAGGCGAATGGGCATTCCAATTTTCAGTGTCAAAGCTTACAGGAGCAATACAGCTAGTGAATGAAGTTGTGACAAATTATGATGTGACAGCTAAATTTAAAACGCTTGTAAAAAACGATATGACAACAGTGATTCATTACGAGTATGCTGTTAAATCAGACTTACTGAAAGAATGGCCATTCATTTCTATACATTTTGATGAACTCCGGGACAATCTCGGCAATTTGTATACTGTTAGTGGAAATGGAGCATTTAGTAAGGATGATGGAATTTCTTATCAAACAAGTGCTACAGTGCAAGCTATCGACCCAGCAGCTACATCTTTAACATTTGTTCCTGAAATCTACTTCTCCTTGGGTTCAGGAAAAGGTATGGAAATAAAGGAAATGGACCCAGTGACAATTAATTTAGAATAACCACTCAAAAGGACCTTGTGCGAGTTACTGCACAAGGTCCTTTAATATTCTACTCGCTCAACAGGGTCATCAAGAAGCTCAACTTCAGCAGAAAATGGTTTTATTTTAAGGTATTAATAGTCTTTAATGAAACTTTCCCTAAATACAAAACGTATCATTGGTAATGATAATTTAGGAGGAATGGCAATGTTTAAAAAACTAGCAGCTGATGCACTTGGGCTTTCGGATATAGGCGTAGTAGTACCGCGAGAGGATTTTGATAAAACCGATGCAGATGATTTTATTTTGCATGAGCTTGATGAAAAGATTTATTTTTTGATCAAGACAAAGGCAGATGAATACTGCTTTACAAATCGTGCACTTATTCATGTGGATGGTGCAAATGCGGTGAGCAAAAAACGTATGCTACGCCGTTACGACTATTCAGTTTGTAAAATTAGTGATGTTTTCCTAGAAACGGCAGGAACTATTGACCTTGATGTCGAAATTAAGTTTATAATCGATAAAAATCCATTGTCGATTGATATTCATAAGCGTTTTATTAACGAGATTAAAGACCTATACAAGGCGTTACATGCTATTAGTTATGAACAACAGCAAAATGCTTACAAGCTTGGGATAGCGGAGAAGAGCCTAAACATTGCGTCAGCATCAATGGGGCGCATAGGGAATGACTCCATTTCACCGGCTTCGTCATTCAAGGAAATTACGAGCTTCGCAAACAAATGGATGATCGACCACAAGGACAAATATGTAAAAGAAGATTTCTCACATGTCTTCGACTTGTACATTAATAATTAATGGCTATTGCTCTCTGCTCATTAAGTAGAGAGCTCTCTTTTATCCTTGTGTAGGGAACAAATAACTAGATAGTAAAATCATTACATAAAAAATATAGGATTAGGAGCGATTGAAAAAATGACAAACGGATTGCAAGTGCTTGAAGGGACTAAACAAGTTGAAAGCGAAGAAATAGTAGATAAACCGCAAGCCGTCGAAACATTATTTGTGAATGAATATATAGATGGCATTTTAGATCCACAAAAGGAAATGCTAGGCCCTTTAAAGGATGGTGGCACGATTATCGCTAATACTGCACCGGGGTGTTGGGGACCGATGATTACACCGACAATTCGTGGTGGACATGAGGTAACAAAGCCTGTGTTTATTGAAGGAGCAGAAGTGGGCGATGCAATAGTTATCAAGATTAAGTCTATACAGGTAACTTCAATGGCGACTTCTTCGGGACATGATGAAGCGATTATTGATCGTTTTATTGGTGATCCATTTGTATCGGTGAAATGTCCTGGCTGTGGAAAATTACATCCACGTACAGTTGTCAGCGGCATTGGCGCGCAGGCAATTCGCTGTGCGACATGTAACACAGAAACATCTCCATTTAAAATGACGAATGGTTACACAATGGTGCTCAATCATAAAAGCGATTTAGGGATAACGGTTGGGCGTGAAGGTGCACGCCGCATTGCCCTCGATGCAAAAAATTATATGCGTACGCCTGAAAACTCCGTGCAAAATCCAGTGGTGGCATTGGCGCCGAGTGATTTAGTTGGTGTGATGGCGAGAATGCGTCCATTCTTAGGGCAGCTGGGTACAACCCCTTCGAAGGCCATGCCAGACTCGCATAATGCCGGTGATTTTGGTTCATTTTTAGTGGGCGCACCGCATGAATATGCATTTACTCAAGCTGAGCTAGATATGCATCGTACAGACGGCCATATGGATATAAGTCGTGTACGCGAAGGTGCGACGATTATTTGTCCAGTGAAGGTGCCAGGAGGCGGTTTGTATATTGGTGATATGCACGCGATGCAAGGCGACGGCGAAATAGCAGGTCATACGACGGATGTAGCGGGCATTGTACAGCTACAAGTGAGTGTCTTGAAGAAAGTTGCTTTAGAAGGGCCAATACTCCTTCCAAATGAAGAGGATTTACCTTATACGGCAAAGCCATTTACCAAAGAAGAAAAACGCCGTGCACGTGAATTAGCAGAAGAATATGGTGTGAAGCAGATTGAGGATGTATTCCCCGTGTCTGTCGTTGGGTCGGGTACGACTTTAAATGAGGCAACGGATAATGCACTTGGACGTGCTGCTCGATTATTTGAAATGACCGTACCAGAAGTCATGAACCGAGCAACAATTACGGGCTCGATTGAAATTGGACGTCATCCGGGTGTTGTGACAGCAACTTTCCAAGTTCCGAAAACAATCCTGAAAAAAGCGCGCATTTATAAGCCAGTGAAAAAACAATATGATTAAGTATCCTAGCCTATTCACATTTGTGGATAGGCTATTTATATGGGATCCGCGTATATTTTCATAGTTTGTGCAGATAAGCATAGATCCTATTTTTGTCAGAAATGTGACAATTTAAAATTGTAATCTACTTAATCATTGGTATAATAAGAAAATGGAAATAACAGTATGGGAAATGTGTAAATAATGCAGAATTTTGAATGTCGGGGGTGGCAATAATGAGAGAAGTTGCACACTTACAGGAAAAAGTGGGGAAGAAAAACCTACTAATCAGTTACATAGCAAAAATGCGTGGAGGTGAACGAGCGCCTTCAAGAACAAATCTCGCAGATGCAGCAACGGGAGCTTTCGGTGGATTAGTTTGTATTTTTTTATTGTTAGGTTTGACAAATTACACAGGCACACCGTGGTTAATGGCGTCATTTGGCGGTAGTTGTGTATTAGTATTTATTGTGTGGAACGCACCACTTTCACAGCCTCGAAATATTATTGGGGGGCATTTTATTTCCGCTTTTATCGGTTTATCAATGTACTCTATGTTTGGGACAAGCACGTTGTCGATCAGTTTAGCAGTATGTTTGACCATTTTTTTTATGGGATTTTTAGGTGTAATTCATCCACCTGCCGGAGCAAATCCAATTATCATTATTCTAGGGGGCTACAGCTGGAGCTATTTAGTGACACCTGTGTTAATTGGCGCCGTATTGATTGTTGTTATGGGGCTACTCATTAATAATTTGCGTGGGACAAGAAAATATCCAGTGTATTGGTGAAGCTACCATTATTTTTAGCCAAATTTTTTTGTAACTTTTTTTTAGTTGGTACGTCTACTTTTTGAGAAGTGGTAATAACTATGATTTATGGTGTGTGAGAAAACGCTAAAATTTGCTAGCGAAGATCCTTAGCCATACTGTATTTGCAGTGTACCTGGGCTACCAACCAAGGGAATAGCTGCTTGCAATATGTGCTTGTTAACCAAAAAATAGTATAATGTAAAAGCCATCTAAGAAAGTGAGTAGACATCATTTTCTTAGATGGCTTTTATGTATGTCTAAATATAAGCATCCCTATACATATCCATTATTTTCTCGCATATGTTGGATAGAATTTGTTATATTGAAGAAAGAGTGTTATTTAAAGGGGGCACTGGTTGTATGTTGCTGCATTGTGATGAGCAATTATTAACTGCGTATCGTCATAATGGTGAAAAGGGTGCTGAAGCGTTACTGTCGAAATGGGCGGAATATTCAGCTAATCCACAGAATAATCCACAATTTTTTGGACAAACTTTATCACCTGATTTGTTTTTAGTTAGTGAGGAAGTGGCAATGAATGTCGCGTTTTCGACTGCCCGTAAATATTGGGGGCGTGTACCTATGGAAGCCCAAGCCCTTTTTAAGAGGCAGGGCTTAGATTCAACGTTTATGAATGAACGGCTCAATTCGTTTTTCTATTCTCAGAAAGGGAAGGAGACGTTTTTTGAGCAGCTCTACGCACAACATACAATGAATGTTGAGCAACTAATATGGATCGTCTTTGGTAAACGTCGGGATGTTCATATACAAACAACAGAATTACAAACAATATTTTTATATAAAATTGAAAATGAATATATTGTGCATATGATCTATGAAGAGGATGCACAATTTTGGCATTGGCTTTTTATGAAAAAAGTGTACTCACTACTTATCCACAAACCATTGGAACAACTAACATTTATCCACGAAATGATGCGTCATTTTGAATATTCGGCACAGAAAAGTTATACACATGTGCATAACTTTTCGTATAATTATAAAAAAAATCTGGATAAGTGTATAACTCATGTGGATAATCAAAATCCTTCGTGTTTAGCAAAGAAGCAATTGCAGCTGTATCAAATTGTTGCGCATTACATGTGGACAGAGAATGATTTCCGGAAGGTAAGAGAACTAATTGCTTCTTTTGAAATAGAGTGGCGTTACTCGATGTATGCGTTGACGGAAAAAGAAAAAGTGTTGATTGCTTATATTTTATTGAATGTCGCACATCAGGAACAACATGAAGAAGATGTTATTCGATATGGCGAATATTTATTAGATGATGAACGGTTGAATAATTATGCAATTGAAATTATGCTGGAATATGAAGAATTATTACCGAATATAAAACCAACACCACAAGCAATCGTGAAAAACTACGCAAATAATTATTTGGAAAATTTATATGCGATACTATTGCAAAATTACGTTCAGACGGGAAGTTATGTTAAGGGTTTACGTTTTATAAAAGAGCATGCACTTGTCTCCAGTAAAAAAATTCATGAAGCATTAGTGCATAAAAAATATAACCAAGAGCAGTTTATTGCGATTGAATCTGCCATTCAAAAGGATATCGCCCTGCAGGTGAATAATTCATTACAACAAATTGGTGCATCACTAGAAGAATGGCGTCGGAACTATCGTGATCCGGAGGCACCTTATTATTTTACAGCGCAAAGTAGTTCGTTGAATATGATGAATATCATGAAAGTATTATTTGTTACGGAGCAGTATGAACTATTCGAAAAATTAATGGAAATGTATAAAAAATATTTGCTCGTCGACGAACATTTTGAAGAAATGCGCCTATTTATCAGTGCTTATGTCTGAACATTGTGACGGAATCAGTGTTTGGTAAAAATCCGCATCAGTAAAAAAGAACAAAAACGGGCTGGCTCAAATTTATATTGAGCCAGCCCGTTTCGTATTACTCCAGTACGCCTTTTTCTTGTAATGTAGCGATTTGTTCGACACTATAGCCAATGGAAGCTAGTACTTCCTCGTTATGTTCGCCGAGTTTAGCACCGACATGCTTATAGACTGGTTGAGCACCATCGAATTTGAAGGCAGAGGCAATTTGCTTTTGCATTGTCCCATCACTTTTTGGTATATCAACGATCATTTCCCTCGCTACAAGCTGAGGATGTTCACATGCCTCTGGGAATGTCAGTACTGGCTCGACACAACCTTCGAAGTCGTCATTAAAAATTTCGAGCCACTCCGCATACGTTTTCGATAAAAATGCATCATGTACTGCCTCTTTAAAGCGTGTTTGTGTATAGAATGAATCATTAAATGTATTGTCGATCAGCTCAGGAATATCAAGCGCTTCGCACAGTAGTCTACGGAATTGTGGCTCTAAGCTCCCTACTGAGAAGAAGCGACCGTCCTTCGTTTTATAGAAATCATAGTAACTACCGCCGTTTAAAATTTCTTGCTCGGGTTGTGGAATACGGCCACCCCCTATATAAGCAGAACCGTACATCGCATTGAGTGAGAAAATAGCGTCTGTCATACTAATGTCCACATATTGACCCTCACCTGTTTTTTCACGGTGCAGTGCTGCTGCAAGAACCCCGATTGCAGCATGCATTGTACCACCTGCAATATCGGCAAGCTGAATTCCCATTGAAACAGGCTTTTTATCCTTGTGACGTGAATAGTCGAGCACGCCAGCAAGTGACAAATAGTTGTTATCATGGCCCGGGCGATTGCTAAAAGGCCCTGTTTGCCCGTAACCCGTAATGGCACAATAAATCAGCTTCGGGTTCACTTCTTTTAACGACTCATAACCAATACCAAGGCGCTGCATCACCCCAGGTCGAAAACCTTCTACAATAATGTCAAACTCTCCCACGAGTGACTTAACAATTTCTACAGCTTCTGGCGATTTTAAGTTCAGTGTTAATGACTTTTTCGAACGATTTAGATGCTGGTGAATATACGCCTCACGATCTTCATCATAGGGCGGCATAATGCGTGTTAAATCCACGCGCTTGGAGGATTCTACATGAATAACCTCCGCCCCTAAATCAGCAAAAATCATAGTTGCCATTGGTCCTGGTAATAATGCAGAAAAATCGAGAATTTTTAACCCCTTTAAAATACCCAAATCTCCTCAACCCCTTTTGTTTAAGCATTCTCGCTACCCCTTTGAGTGTGTATTGGAATGCTTTTTTTATATTTCCAACCGTAAAAACACATTTAACAAGAAAACTGTATTAATACAGAATTTATAAAATTTAACAGTAGTATAACAGAATAACCTTCTAGTTGACTACGTATTTTTCATTATAATGTAAATTATCAGAAAATTATATGTCGGAATAACAATAAAAAAATAAAAAATTCCGAATATAGATATCTTGTCAAATTTCAGACAACAAACACCTGTTATTAGAAAATTTTAACAATATGTATTTAAAAATTCACTCTCAAAATATTTAATAAAATGCCAAAATTTAGTTTTGTCATGCTATGATAGTTTATATGAGTAAATATACTTAGGAGAATGAAATAGAGAATGACAAAATATCAATATTTTAAGCTGAAGCATTTGATTATAGGGGTAGCACTGGCGGCGTTTTTAATTACGCTTGTTAGCAGTTTATGGAGCGGTTATCGCGTAAATGTGAATACGATAAAAGAAAATACACTTGAAACCAATCGTGTCTATTCACAAAAACTTGCAGAGACTGCTAATGCATATTTAGAAGAGTCGTTTCAAATATTAGGATATAGTGCGAAGACGATAGCTGAAAAAATGGATGATGAGCAGGTATTATTTTCGGAAACAGAACGTATAAAATTGCAAAATGATATGTTTAATTCAGTGATTGTAACGAATGCAGATGGGCTTGTGCTATCGGTATCGCCACCTTCAGTTGAGGTGAAGGGCGAGGTGTTAACGTCTGATGGAGCGACTGAGGCGTTAGCACAAAAAGTGCCACTAGTATCTAAGCCATATGAAGGTATTACAGGCCGTTTACTTATTTTTATCTCACACCCAATTTTTAATGATGCGGGACAGTATGTAGGTCTGGTTGCTGGTACTATTTATTTAAAAGAAGAAAATGTGTTTTACAAATTACTTGGCAAGCATTATTACGATGATGGATCATATGTCTTTGTAGTCGACGAGGACGGGCGCATTATTTACCATGAAAACCCTACGCGCATAAATGATGATGCGATAAAAAATAAGGCAGTGCAAGCGGTGATTGCTGGTAATAGTGGTTCACAGCAGGTCGTGAATACGAGAGGTGTGGAGATGCTCGCGGGCTACAGTGCGATTCCGCTAGCAAAGTGGGGTGTGGTGTCACAAAGACCGCTTGAAGTAGCGATGAGTCCGTCGATGGATCATGTAAAAAACATGGCATATGTTGCGATGCCATTACTCGTGTTTTGTTTAGTGTTGGTTTTTTGGGCAGCTTCAAGAATAGCTAGACCACTGCAACAACTCGCTACTTTCACAGAAGAAAGTTTAGATACAAAAAATGTAAAAAGCTTAGAGTCTGTTTCAGGTTGGTACTATGAGGCATCTAGTCTGAAAGGTGCGCTTGTGCGTAGCTTATCATTTTTGCAAGGGCAAGTGTCGTTCTTTATGGATCAGTCTACAATAGATCCATTAACAGGTGTTACCAATCGTCGAACGATGGATGCACTATTAGCAGAATGGACAGATAACAATCTACCACATGCGATTATTTTACTCGATTTAGATCACTTCAAAAGCGTGAATGATACGTATGGACATGCAGTTGGCGATAAAGTCTTGAAGTTTTTAGCAGAAAAAATGGAAGCTGTCGCACGTGATAAAGATGTATGTTGCAGGTACGGTGGTGAGGAATTTATCGTGCTATTGCCCCAGACTACAGTAATAGAAGCAGAGCATATAGCAGAGCAATTGCGTGAAATATTAGCAAATACAGTGAGTCCATGTGGTCGAGCGGTGACATTATCTGCTGGGGTTGCAGAGTATCCGAAAATGGCCGAAACGACGGAGGCATTGATTGAAGCGGCAGACAAAGCCTTGTATCATGCGAAACAAACAGGGCGAAATCGTGTCATAGTTGCAGGACAAGAAAAACTGCAAGAAATTTAATGCCATTAGGATGTCCAAATTTTTTCAAACTATGTGATTATAAGTAAGCTCTACTATCTAATATTTGGGGGACTTGAATAAAGTGATAGTATGATGGGTAAGCTGTTATTAAGTTATCTACTATGTGAAATAAAAGTGATACTTAAAAGACACGTAAATTCGGGACACATCTATCCATCGACATGACAAGATATAAGGTTATCCCCCCTTTCCCTTATGACAGCATAAGTTCGATGCAGATGTATGCCTATATATTGTTGAAGCCAAGAGAGCACCGATGCTCCTTGGCTTTAAATTTTTTTGGAGTAGGATATATGATTGGTTAGATAAACAGTTTGGTACGCAAGGGTAGGTAGCGTCTAAACTGTTTTTTTATTACCCTTACATTGTATTATTTTAGGGTTATCTATGAAGGTAAGCTACTAACCTGTCGATATAGAAGGTATGATGAAAATAGAAAAATAGTATTTACTTGCATCAATTCGATAGGAAAGGAAGAGTGAGATGGATAAAACTAAAATCCAAAAGGTAAACAAGGCACTAATAGCAACTGTGTTTGCTACAAGTGGCATTGCGGTTGTTGTGCCTCCACCACAAAAAGCTTTAGCGGCTACTTCACCGTTTCTAGATATTACGCCATATTCGAGCCATTATGACAACATTCTAAACTTATACAAACAAGGTGCAATAGGTGGGTATCCTGATAAGACTTTTCGACCAAATCAAAATGTAACACGTGGTCAAGCAGCTAAAATGCTAGCAACGGTACTTAACCTTAGCTTGAAAAACCTTGATAATCCATATTTCACAGACGTACCGGCAAGTAATGAATACTATAAATACATTGCTGCCTTAGAAAATGCAGGTATTATGTCGGGCTATTCAAATGGTACATTCATGCCTAACGAAATTATTACGCGTGGGCAATTATCGAAAATGTTAGTGCTTGGTTTTAAATTCGAAGTATCTTCAAGCTACAATCACAACTTCAAAGATGTGAATAGCCAAACGAGTAATGCAGCGTTTATCCAAACATTAGTAGATTTGAAAATTACAGAAGGAACCACGCCTGTCACATTTTCTCCTTATAATGCGGTAACGCGTGGACAAATTGCCTCTTTCATTGTTCGGGCGCAAGATAAGAAAGAAAATGTAACGTCTTACAAAATTACAAGCATTGAAGACGATGTTGTTTACATAAATGCTGTGCCTTATACAGTGCCATCTAGTCTGGCAAATATTTTTAATGAGGATAACGAAGAGGTACTAAAAGGTGCTGTCATTGAAGGGACATTCACAGGTGGAAATTTAAGTTATGTCTCGAAGTTGACGTTGAATGCGAGCGGTACATATACAAATTACCTTGAGTTAAACGGAAGCAATAGTTCCTTCGGTGCCTCCATTGTGGTAAATGGTAATTATATTCGCTTTGCGGATGTGAATTTAACAGGCACTGTCTTTATTAACGAAACAGTGCGCCCGCCGCTAAATCTAAACCAAAATGTATCAGCTGGCAATAGTCTTCGGTCTATAGGACGTATTGCGAGTATCAACTCGGCGTTTATCAATTGGTCAAACCCTGATCAGCCAGCAGATAAACCATCTAAAGAAGACTCTTCAAATGGGCTGCAAAACTGGACAAATGAAAACAAGAACCCAGGTTCTACAGATGTACCGAAAAAAGATGACCCATTCGTGAACTGGTCGAAGGATCGTCTTGTGATGAAAAATGTGGAGAAGTATGTGGAGTTTTACAATAGCTCTACGCCACACTTAATCGTGTCACAAAATGCGACGAGAATCGAAACAAATAGGACATTACCTCGTGTAGATATCCGTGGCGACGTTCGTGAGTTTGAGATTATAGGTAATATCACGATATTAAATTTAAATACAGAAACGAAGCTAACTATATATGGGGAAAGCAATATTTACCGGATTAACAAATATAGCTATACAGACTTAGAGCTATATTTCGATGGTCGTGTAGGTATACTTTACATTGATAATTCATATGGTTGGGTTGATATTGGCGACTATACGTATATTGATAGAGTTATCCTACCAAAAGATGAAGGACCAAATAATATTTTCGATGATTTCCTAGAGGATAAAGATAACATTGGTGGCATTACGGATCCGGATGGCAAGCCAATCGATCCAGATGATCTTGAAAACCAAAAGCCTGCGGATAAAACGAAGCCGCTAGTGAGTATTACAAATCTTGAACTACTAAGTGGCAGTGATATTAGTTTCGATTTCACGTCTACTGAAGTCGGTACGTACTACTATATTATTCGTGAAAAAGATGCAGATCCACCGACAAAATCTGAGATGGTGAATCGCGTATCTTCAGACAATGTTGCAAGTGGTACAGGTTCAGCAGTAGTTGGGAAAAATACAGTTAAAGTCTCAAACTTAGGTGAAAAAAAAGAATACGTTCTTTATGTGATGGTCGTAGATGGTGCGAAAAACGTTTCGGACCTTGCGAACAAATCGTTCCAAATGAAGGATGGTTCACCACCAGCTGTGAAATCATTAACGGTTCTACCTTTACATGGTGGTAAGCGTGCCGAAATGAAATTCGTTGCGAGTGAGCCAGGCGAATACTATTATGTTGTACGCCCAAAAACATCTGCTCCTGATCCAACAACGAAAGATATTATAGCGAATCCTACAGACAAAGGCGAGGCAAAATCAGGTGAATTAGCAATAACAGAAATGTTAAAAGATTTAACAGCTGATACAACATACCAAGTCTATGTTGTGATGAAAGATAAATCGGGTAACTTGTCTATCGATCCACCGATATCAAAAGAATTTACGACAACTGCACCAGACAATGAGCATCCGTATGTAGCAGATGTGAAACTGTCGCCTGCAGGTAAGGAAAACCAATTTTATCTTAACGTTAGTGAAGCTTTAGATCCTGAAACCGCTAGAAATGTGCAAAATTACGATTTATCAGGAACAGTTATTGTCAACACATCTGGCCAACAACGCATTAAGCCATCAGCTGTTGAATATAAAGAGGGCGATAAAAAAGTATTATTAACAATCCCATCTGAAACAGGTTTCGTTTTAGGGGATACATTGCGTGCAACAGTACTTCCTGGTGTCAAAGACTTAGCGGACAATGAGTTCGTAAGTACAGCAACAGTGACAGGGGGATCGCCTGTTCAAAACTATGCGGAGTATACGCATACAAAGCACGATATGCCAGTCATTACAATTGAAAATGTTATCGGCAAGCCGGATGCATCAGATGGCTTTAACAGTGTAGAAGTAGAGTTCAAGCCAAATAAGGCGGGTACTTACTACTACATGGTACTCCCAGATACAGTTGTTGATGATGGTGTGACAAAAACATTCCAAGAATATATAAAAGATAAAGGCATTACAGAGCGCGATTTCGTCAATGAATTTGCAACGGATTCATCGTTACATTCAGGTTACTTCAAAATAGGTGGTAAGGAAATTTACATCGAAAGTGGCTTTGGCCCAGCAGATTTAGAAGATAAAACGAAGAAATTCCCGATAAAGATTCCAAAAGACAAGTTAAATCCATTTTTGAGCTATTCTGTTTACATGGTATTAAAGGACCGTGGTGGAGAAATTTCGAAAATCGTCTCAAAAGAAATTGTTGGCGACATGAAAGCGCCGTTAATTCGTGATTTAGTGCTAAAGCCGATGAAAAACGACGATACAAAAGCGGAAATCAGCTTCCACACGGATGAAACGACGAAACTACATTATTGGTTTGTGCCGAAAACAATTAAAGATGCAAGCGGTAAAGACATTCCAAATCCAGATGCTAATAGATTGATTGATACACCAGCACAGCGTAAGGAATTAGAGGCAAAACTAAAAACGAGTCCTTCTGTCACGAAAAGTGGCAAAGGTGAATTTGCATTAGCGGAAGCTAAAGGAGCTACATTAACACCGCATACAGACTACGTTGTCTATTTAGGAGCAGAGGATACCTACGGCAATATTAGTGTATACAAGGCCAATACAGCAGGGGATAATCACGATGAAACACCAGCTGGTTGGATGAAGCAGGACTTTTACTCAGATGGTACAGCACCACGTGTTGAAGATCCGATTTTCAAACGGATTGATGGTAAAACATTTGAGGTTACATTCTCAGAGGCTGTTGGGGATCCATCTTCACCAGGTAGTATCATTACTAATGGTAAGTTCTTTGACCTTACTAATCTAGATGGTACAACAGCAACATTACCAAGCTACACATGGGCATGGGACTCAGCTGCTGCGACAACCGATACATGGAAGCCACGTAAAATGATTATTACGTTTGCTACAGAAGTGAATAAAAACTTCGCTTTAACTGTAAATGCTAAAGTCACTGATAAAGGTAGCGCAACAATTGCTGGAACAGGCATTTCGTTTGCTGATGGTAAACCAACAGCAACTTATATTTATAGACCTTTAACAACAGCAATTGAAAGTGCTCAACTGAAAGATCCGATTGAAATTAACTCTATGGGTAACCGTAGTAAAAACATCAGAGTTACATTTGACTTTGTATTTAGTGATCCGTCAATTGTGTCCGGAGAAATGGTGGACTACTACTATAAAACATATACTAAGTCGTATGATTTACAGACGCCAAACCCAGTTGATAATGTAACGATTGAAGAGATTGTTGTTCCAGATGTTGGGTATGCATTAACTTCATTAAATCACGGTAATGGAAAAGCGAAATTTAGTGATGGGCGTATCGTTGCTGATATTACTCACAATACAGCCCCATTTATCGTTGGAGACCATATTATTATAGTTATTGTTGATAAATATGGTAATAAGTATAAAGTTCGAGGGAAAGTTAGTCAGTAAATTAAACTTTATTTCTCGGCAAGTTAAGAGGGTAGGGCTACCTTAAAGGTAGCCCTACTTTTTCGTGTACCTGCATGGACATAATTTTGGAGCGAAATCAATGATGAGAATTTAGGCTAGCTATGTTCATCAAGTATACCTAAATAGAAAAGCAGCTAGTAGTAAGAGGCTTTTATTTAGAACTATGATTGAATGAAAGATTATGGGTTTTAAAATAAGTAATTATAAAGTGATGTAATGATAACTTATCTACGTGAAAAAACACATTGGTAAAAACTCTATGAATACTTGCACTTATTTTGGTAGTTCGAATAGTAAGTTGGTTGCAGTAGATTTCACAGAATCAAAACTCATGGATTTTACGGTAAAGTAGCAAATACTTTAGAAGTCTGAGGTTGCGAGTAATCAGGAAATTCACGAAATGGGAATGCATTATATAAGAGAATATTAATCTAATAATCCTGCTATTTGTTATGATAGAAATCCTGAATTTATTCATTTAGGGTAAAGAGCTGATAAAAGCCAGAGACTCATTTTAGTATATCTTTGGCTTTAAAATTTTTTCTGGTACAGGTAGCGCTTAATCATATACTAAAGAGTTTTTGTATGTATTTCCAAAACACCTGCTATTTCATCAAGTCCATAACGGTGCTGAACGACACCTACGATAAAGCCCTCTTCTTGATTTAAGGATGATCGTTGATGCAACAACTTAGCGAGTTTTACATATACAAGCTAAACTACAATTTAGCCATTGGGATAGAGGGAAAGCGCCAGTCGATTCACCCAGAAGAAGAAAGAAGTTGTTTTGCGTTAATGAAGCTTTATGATGTCTTGAATAATGCGGTAGCTATCGAGGAACAGTATTTGCTATTAAAGAACATGCTGCAAGAACAATTTGAGGTAGGGCCAAGTGTAGAAATAGAAGATTGGTATAAAGAATGGGACATGTCACAACTCGAGGTTTTGGGCTGAGATGTGTCTTTATGTGAGATTGGAATGAGGCTGTCCAGAGGTATTTTAGTAAAAAAACGAATAAAAAGTAAAAGGCAGAAACATTGATTTAATAATGTTTCTGCCTTTTCAATTTCATGCGATTCTACTTCAAAAGGGACTTATGAGACAGCCTCTTTTCATTAGTATGGTCGAGAGCCATAGTTTTGGGAGAGTTCATAAGTGTAAATGGCGTTTTGTAAATTACTTGCCGCTGTATTGATTTGCTCTTGGGAAGCGTATTGATCGTTCATAATAGCTCTAGCTGATGTCTCAGCTGATATGAAGTTAGAATATGCATAAGTTGTAGTCCATTTTTCATTATAATAAACGTCCTGACCATTTTCAGAGTAGGAAATAGCAACATATTTTATGGAAGATAGCAATGATGATAGCCGTGATTTATCGCCATAGTATCCAGTATTACCATCATTTCCATATTTATAATTGTTCTTATAAGTCGTGATGGCATTATTTAAATTGTTGATGGCATTAGTAATCTCATACTGTGAAGCGTTGTAATTATTCACGATATTTCGAGCAGATGCAACAGCATTCACTAGCGCATCTTTTTCTACTTGAGTTGTCCAAGCGTTACTGTAATTTTGATTATTGCCATACCAATAAACATCTACATACTGAACGGAATTGATGAGATTAGTCAGTGTATTTTTATCGCCAACATAAGAATTTTGAGCGGCTTTGTAGATATTAATGGCGTTATTTAACTGTGTGATGGCATTTTGCACTTGCTCTTTTGTTGCTCTCGTATCGTTTGCTACGGCTTGAGCGCTGCTAACAGCAGTGTCGAATGCTGTTCTCACAGCTTGTGTCGTCCATTTTTCAGAAGTAAAGGTATTGTATCCATTATAATATCCATTATTGTATCCGTTATAATATCCATTATTGTATTCATTATTGTTTACAGGAACGTACTGGATAGAGGCAATTAATGCAGTTAATGCAGTTTTATCTACCACAGCATAGGTAACTTTTGCATTTTTATCGTCTACTTGCACCTTGCTGATATGATGGGATGAATCTAAAGCGACATTATTGCCACCTTTGACTGTAGCTTGCTCAATTTTACCGTTTCCTTGAAGACTAAAATCATTTTTAACATCAATAACAAGTTTCCCAACATCTGCATCAACTTCTAGTAAAGGAACATCATCAGTTACCTGAATATTAGAAATAAGTTTATCTGAACCTAACATTATCTTATTGCGTTGTACGTTAATATCTGGCGTAAGCATATCTTTAAGTGTAACATTTAGCCAACTTATTTTCTTCAGTCGTAAAGGTTGGAATGTGATCGTATCACCAACTGTGACGCTTTCGATTGTGATCGCTTTCTTTACTCGAGCAGTCACAATTAGTTCTTTTGAAATAGTTAGATTCTGTACTTTATTATAATCGCCAGTAACTGTGAGATTGCCGGAAATCTTAGCATTACCACCATCGAATACCACTGGTTTTTTGCTAGTACCCATTTTACTTAATGTCAGCGCTATGATATCTGTAACTTTCCCATTAACTACATTAACTGTAGCTTTTGCATTGGTAAGTGCCTGACGATTTGCAGTTTTAAAGATAGGCTTTAGAGATTCGCTAATTGTTAATTGCCCTTTTGAAGTTTGGACTGTATTACTTGAAAAACTTGTAATTGTTAGTGACACTTCTCCAGAAGGGATTACTTCTGCGGATGACGCGACTTTTTCAGTTGTTTGTACCGTATTGTAATTTGAATGATTTACAGTTAAATCATTCAAAGCTGCACTTGCAGTTGTTCCTGGTAACACCATGGATGCTGTTATAGCTGTTGCCATTAACGTAGTTAGCGCTTTATTTTTCAATATGACCACCCCTAATTAATGTATTTAATAACTAATATAACATATATTCCTATAATTTAGTAGTTTTTTAAAGGGCTCTACATCAGCAGAGCCCTTTAATTACTTACAACAAATCTGCAGATTGCAGGGCTTTGTATAAAATTTTCGCCAATTGTGAGCGAATTAATTTGCCTAGTGGATCAAATGAGCCGTCAGCTTTTCCTGACACAATGTCAAGACTTTTCATAAGTGCAACTGCATTAATGGCACTGTCTGCGATTAGATGAGCATCTGTAAACTGTGGAGATTCCCATACATTCGTATCAACGTTAACGTAATCTAGCATACGTTCTACCATCATCGCAGCTTGTTGGCGCGTTAAGGTACTATTCGGATTGAAGGTCGTCGAATTAACCCCTTGGATGATACCAGCTTCATATAGTGCCTGAACTTCACTTTCATATGATTTTCCTCTAATATCGTTAAAGTTTGTGTCTGTTGACGGTTGAATATCTAAAGCGCGAGCCATCATCACGGCAAATTCTGCGCGTGTGATGCTTTGATTTGGATTGAATTTACCATTACCATCGTTTTGGATAATGTTACGAGCAGCAAGCTCCTCGATGTATTCCCTATGACTATCATTTTGAATATCTGTAAATGTTGTATTTGAACGTGTAATGATAAATGTATCGGATCCATTCGTTTTAATCGTGTATTGATCGCCGTCTACTGTGTATGTTGCTGGTACACGGTTGCCGAATTGGTCAACACGTAGAATAACTGAATTTTTCGGTACAGACTCTATGATGATGTCTACCTCTGTCGCAAAAGTAACAGGTTTTTTGTCCATTGTAGCTTTAAACGAAACTCGACTCGACGTTGCTTGGATTTCAATTGCCATTGTGCCTGTTTTATCGCCGACAACTGTCACTGTTGGTGGGATAATGGCTGTTACATTGGCTCTAGTTGTCAATACGAATCGTTCTGAGTTACCAACTTCATTAGATACATAGATTTGTGCGGTGTATGTATCACCTTTTGATTTAGTCATAGCGGTTCTTTCTCCTGGGATAGCCGCAAAGTTTGGTAAAGGACTTTTTTCCTCAGTGTTTGTATCTTTGTCCTCGGTATCTACGCCATCTGGAATGCCACTTGTATTGTAGCTTAACTTGCCCGTTTCGAAGTCTATAAGCGTTTGCAAATTTGTCACTAGCGGTCTTTGTAGTGCCGTTAAGTTGTTGTAAACACGGCGTGCTCGCTCTATTTCCTTGAGAATAGAATCACTTGATAGTGAGTTGATGGCGTTTACTACTTTACGTGCAGCAGTCTTGTCCTTTTCTACAAGCGCTTCCGCCTTTTCAAGAGCTTCCTCTAAATAAGCAGCTAAATAGACCCCGTGATTTTTAATGAGCGCATTATAAGCAGCCCTAGCATTCGCTACATCAGCGTGGAACGTTGATTTCGAAGGATTTAGTGCCAAAATCATATTCGTCACGTTCCGTACTGCATCAATACCTGATTGAGCGGCGTTTAAAAGTTTCACTGCATACTCAGGCACAAAGGCTTTTTGTGCGGCATTGAAGGCGTTGTACTGACTTTGCAATGCTGCTAATGCTGCTTGATAGCCTGGACTTGTGTTACTGAGCGCATTAATTTGATCTTCTAATTTCTTCGCTTGCGCTGCGTATGTGTCATAGGTTGCTAGGTGTTCCTTTAATACGTTGTAGTTATTGACAAGTGCTTGTTGTTCTTCTGGTAATTCGGTATATGCGTTTTTTGCTGCTTCGACATCTGTTTTGAATGAGGCACTTGTGTTGTTGATGGCCGCGATTTGAGCAATCATTTTTTGTGCGATATCGCTTGTGCCTGCAAGGTCAGCTACTTTTTTCTCGGCTGCTTCAAGGTCTTTTATATTGGTTACATATGGTTTTTGCTTAGCATTTAGTTTCTCAAAAGCCTCACGTGCTTTTTTTACATCGAGGGCAAATGTTTTCTTTTTTTCATCGAGTTTGGCAATCATGTCGATCACAGCTTCAGCCTCTTCTTTGCCGTTCGCCTTATCAATTAACGATTCTAGCGTCGAATAATTCGTCACGAGCTCCTTCTGGAATGGAGAAAGTGCCCCATATTTTTCTTGCGCGGCTAAAAGAGCTTCTTCTGTAGAGTCTTTCGATAGCGCATTAATATCTGCGTCCATACCTTTTGCAGCCTCGACGTTTTCTTGCGCCGCATCGAGCTTGTCTTTATTTGAAATAAGCAGTTTTTGATCTTCTTTCAATACCGTATAAAGGGCCTGTGCAGTATTATAATTTGCAATGTAGTTTTTCACATCTTCTTCAGAGATGGCTTCAATGGCATTGTACACTTTCGTGAGGTTTTCTGAAGCTTTTTCTAGATCAGTCAGTTTTGTTTTGGCTTCGAGACTAACAAGTTCTTCTTGCGGGTCTGTTAACGCATCGAACCTCTTTCTCGCATCTGTTAATTTAGCAAGGAAATCTTGATCTGTTTGTTTTAATGCCAGAATGAGTGCCGTTACTTCCTTTGCAGCTTCTTGGTCTGTTCGAGTTTCTTGTGCTACTAATTTTGCTAAGGCACCATCAGTCACAAATTTTTTACCGATGTCCGTTAATGCGGTATAGGAAGCACGAGCCGCTGTGACGTCTTCTGGTGTCGATGCACCACTTAGAGCGTTAAGCTGATCATTTGCTTTGTTCCCATCCGTAATGTTTCTCTGTGCAGTATTATAGAGCTCCATAGTTGGAATTGAAATGTGCTTTTCAGCATGGTTTTCCATTATTAAATCTTCAGGAATAAGGTCTGAACCAACAATAGTCTTGCCTTTCAACGCACTAATTTTGTCAGTTACTGACCTCACATCGTTTGTATAAGCCACTGTAAATGTATCTGCCGATGTCGTTGTTGATGGGACAGATGTTGGAATCTTTGTAATAGCTGTAATTATTGTTTTAATGTCTGCAGCCTGATCCACTGCAACAGTTAAACGTGGTTCCACAGCTTCAAGGCTTGCCTTGTCCTCGGGTGACAAAGATGGAAATGCGGCAATAAAAGCCTCATACGCTAATTTGGCGTTGTTAACTTCCGACATGAAGTTGGGATTCTCCGCCTTTAATGTATTAATTAGATTAACAACTGCTTCAACTGTATTTGTTTTTGCAAAATTATCAGCCATCGCAGTGTGTAATGCAAGCAGTGGATTTGGAGTAAGGTCTACAAACATTTTTCTTTTTGCTGGATTAAATGCTAAGTATCGCTTGTAAAGTGCTTCTAGCTGCGCATCTGTTGGATTACTTAAGATTGCTGTTTCAATGTCTGTTTTAAGCTTATTAACTTCAGTTGTATAAGTTGTATGTGTTTCTCTCGCTTTTTCGAAAATGCTTCTATTCCTGATTAATGCTTTTTTACTATCGGAAAAGGGCTTTATGAGTGTATCTAATTGCGTAAATGTTTCTCCAAAATTAGCTGCTTGATCGTTTAGTAAGTTAAGTTGATAAATAATATCTGAGACAGAGTCTTCAGCAACTTTTAATGCATTGACTTCTTTACCTAATTTTCCTCTTACACTGCTATCAGCAATATCAATTACAGCTTGCTGTGCAGGGGTAAGTCCATCGAATGCTTTTTTTGCTGCTTTAATGTCGGCAAAGTAGGTTGCTTTCGTCGAGTTTAATTCACCAATCATTGTCGAAACATCAATAGCTTTTTTAGCAATTGGCCCTAGTTTATCAAACTCTGTTAGAAGCGTAGGAGAGTTGTAAACGATTGCTCGTTCTTCAGGTGTTTTCAATGTCTGGAAATCAATTAGTAAATTTGTAACTGTATTGATAAAGTTAATGTCTGTTTCATCTAACTGCGCAATTCGCAAGGCAATATTTCTAGGATCGTTAGAGTTTGCTTGGATATTTTTAATCTCTTTTTCAAGAAAAGAATAATTGGTAGTGTTTACAATAGCTTTTTGCGAAACTGATAATTCATCATAAGCTATTTTTGCATTGACGATATCTTGCAAAAGCGGTGATGGAGAAGTAACGAATTTGGTGATTAATGAAATTACAGTATCAACTGCACTATTATTGTTTTTTAGCAGGACATCTCCTGGCATATCATCTGCCTTTTTGAATGTCAGTTTTGTACCAGAAATTTGCAAATCGGTAACATAGGCTTTGACGACAGGTGTAAAATCTGTGCCATCTGTTTTAACTTTATAAAGATAGCCTTTTCCATCAGTCAGGTTACTAAAATATAACCAGCCATTATCTTTATCCAACACTAGGTTCTTTGCTAGAATGCTGACAGACGTAGTATCGGGTGATGTGAAAATCACTTCTTTTAAGTATTCCGAATCATTGGCATGACCGACTTTTGGTAATGGCTTTAAGTCTAAGCTTGCTAGTTCTCCTTTGCTTTTTACATAATAAAGCATACTTTCGTCGGTAATCGGGTTAATGACATTTTGTAAATCTTTAAAGCTAGCATCTGCGTCTGAAGCGATGCTAGGCAGTCTGTATGTCGTTGTATGAGGAAATCTATCGCTGCCTCGTAGGAAATATTGATAGCTAATCGCCTTATCATCAGTGATGCTTGCATTGCGAATCGCTGGCTCATCCCATGCTGTGTCAAGATGATAGAAATTTCCGTTATATTTCACAACGTTCCAAGCGTGCGGTGTACCAGCTGCTGTTCCCGTTACGTAATGGGTATCCTCAAAGCCGGCTGCCTTCAATAAATAGTACGTTACGAGTGCATATGCCTGACTGACACCTTTTTTCTCTGTTAATAATGTGTAAGCGGCGTGTGGGCTACCTTGTGAATCCTTCGTAAAGGTTGCGTTTTGTACTACATAATCATGAATGGTTTTGATTTTTTCGAATTCGGACATTCCGGCTGTAATAGTATTCTTTATAATGTCTGCTATTTTCCCTTTGACTTGTTCTTCCTGTGCTTTTGTTGTGTTGTATTTAATGTCAAAGGCAATCGTTACATTATTGACATAGCCTGAATATGTGTAGTCACGAGAAATTGTAGCAGCGGTGTAAAATTGATTTTCTTGGGCTGCATCGAAATCTGTATAAATTTGAGTTAGGGCTGCTTGTAATCCTGCTGTAGGGCCTGTGTATTTCACAGTAAAGGTTGTTTCATAGTTTTTAAATTTTGTACTAATAATTTCGGCTAGTGTCGCTGAATCAGTAGTTGTTATTGATGTTGGTACACTAAATGTACTCAGGTTACTTTGTGATTTGGCGTCGAATATATGCTGTGGATTGACCCATGAGCCTGATGTTGGTGAAACCATTTCTTGTGCGGCTTGTACATCTATACTTGGAGCTATAGTAATCACAGCTGGTATAGCCGCTACTGAGAGTAGGGCAATTTTTTGTTTATGCTTCATATGGATATATCTCCTTTTCTGATAAATACGGTAGTGTATATCCTTATTTTATCATTTATAGGAATGTGATGGATTTTATATTTGTCGAAATTTTCACTAATAATCCGAAAGTAGGGGAAGGTTGTGGAGTTTTTGTGTTTTGCGGAACATAACATAGAAGGAAACTCCTATATACATAAGTGTTATTTATGAGACCAATTTCGCAATATTTGAAAGTTAGAGCTTAAATACATATAAAATTCATAGTAAATAATAATTTCCAGACTATTCAAAGATATATTGACCTGCTATGTAAACAGTTTTACTATTATTACTATAGTAGTTATATAGAAGGGGGCAGTAATTATGGTGTATCTCGGCATGATTTTCTTTCAAATTGTTGTCCCAATTTTAGCCTTGCTCGTGCTAGGTGCTATATTACAGAGGAAGTTTCATTTTAATTTAAAGGCGCTGTCGCAACTTATTACGTATTGCTTTATGCCTGCGGCGGTTTTTGTGAATTTATACGAAACGAGTGTTGAGTTGTCAGTGCTAGGGCAGGTGGCAATGTTCATTACGCTCTTTATCGGCAGTCAGATGATACTTAGTCACTTCTTAGCGAAGGTGCTAGGTCTCGAAAAACCGCAAACCGCGATCTTTAAAAATAGTGTAGTGCTCATTAACTCTGGCAACTACGGTATTCCTGTGGCGCAGATGATTTTCGCGGCTCAACCGATTGGTGTAGCAATTCAAGTAATTCTCGTAATCTTCCAAAACATGACGACGTATACATATGGGCTTTACAACCTAATTTCCTCAACAAAATCAGGTAAAGCTATTATGAAAGATTTCCTCAAAATGCCGATTATTCATGCGCTTATTATTGGTATAGCAATGAATTTCTTCAATATAGGCATTCCGCAATTTATCCGTATTCCAATTGATCACGTAGCAAATGGCTTTATCGCTGTTGCACTTATTACGCTTGGGGCACAACTTTCCCAACTTGAAATAAAATCGATGTTCAATAAAACAGTAGTTGTGAGTTGTTTTACAAGACTGATTATTGGTCCTGCTGTGGCGCTACTTATTATTTTTGCGCTAGGATTAGACGGCGTTGTGGCGCAGTCTCTTTTAATCGCCAGCTCGTTTCCAACATCACGGAATAGCTCGAGTCTTGCCTTAGAATATGATGTGGAGTCCGATACTGCTGCGCAAGCTGTACTTTTCTCTACAATCGTGAGTTGTATCACTGTGACAGTTGTTATTTATATGGCTGATATGCTATTTGCTTAAATATTATGAATATCTTATAAGATATTCGTAATTATGTAAAATCCGAAAGAATTTAAACAAGCTGGTAGTCAGATTTATTAATAAAAAATGAGGCAGTGTCTATGGGGAATTCTTATCATAGACACTGCCTCGTAATTTTTACTATCCTAGACAATTGCTCGTATTTGTGGAAAACGGTCTTACACTCTTGATTTCCCTATAAATTCTTCAAGAATATACAATTTATATAACACTTTCATTGTGATATAAACATTCATACATTATTATTAAATTAATAAAAAATGGAGGTATTTGTAATGAAAAGATCCAAAAGTGTTGCTTTCAAGCTATCTTCTTTAATTATAGGGTTGTTTTTAGTGTTATTTATTGCCTATACAGTTGTAACAAGTTTCATTCTATATAATGAGAGCGAAGAGGATTCAGAAAATGCTACACTTCAAAATGCTCAATTGTCTGCAGCGGAGATGAGCGAACGCTTTAAGAAAGCAAATAATACAGTGCAGATTACTAAGGATATAGTTGAAACGATGCAAAATAATGGAGACCTTTCTGCTCAATTAGTTCTGAATATACTTGAAAAGAATTTAGAGCAAAACGATGATTTGCTTGGAGTTGCAGCGATTTTAGAAAAAGATTCGGCAAAACTTGATCCAACGATTGATGCTAATCTAATAGACACTGATAAACGTTTTATCCCTTATGTGTTCAAAAATGGGGATCAAATAACAACTACTGCTTTAAAGGGATATGAAGACACAGGTAATGCAGACTGGTACTTGGTGCCGAAAAAAGAAGGTAGAGCCGTATTAACTGAACCTTATGAGTATGAAGTTAATGGTCAAAAGATTTCAATGGCAACAATATCAGCACCGCTAGTTAATTCCTCAGGAGAATTCTTTGGTGTGTTAACGGCCACTTTGACCATTGATTTTTTAGAGGGTCTAGTTGATTCTATTAAGCCTGATGGAGGATATGCCGGAATCATTACTGACAAGGGCATGTTGACAGTTAATAGTATTAATGAAAAGTTAAATGGGACAAATATGCAAGATGCTATCGACTGGGCAACTGTTAAAAATTCAATGGAAAATGGTGAGCCAGATAGTGTTTATGTAGATTCGAAACAACTAGGAGAAAAATCATTTAATGCTTTTGCCCCTATGATACTAGATGGAATAGACGATACATGGTCTGTGCAATTAGTATTACCAAAATCTAAAATTCTAGAAACTTATAATAAGGTTCTTATATTAACTATTGTATCAGCAATTGTCATGGTAATTTTGATGGCTGTCGCGAGTACATGGTTTATATTTAGACAATTAAAGCCATTGAAGTTTTTACGAGAATCTATTGAAACAGCAGCGGATGGGGATTTAACTAAAAAAGTAGATGAGAAGTACATTAAATCTGATGAAATTGGTGCTGTTGCAGTAGCGTATAATAATATGCTAGATAAAACGAATAATGCCATACATACTGTGTTTAATTCGGCTACACTGCTCAATCAATCATCAAATCATGTCCATGATGCATTTAATGAAATTGTATCTTCTAGTCAGGAAGTTTCGGCAGCGATTAATGAGATTGCTCAAGGTGCTTCTAAGCAATCAGAAGATACAGAAGAAACCAATGATCGAATGGTTGACCTATCGGATCAAATCGATGCTATTACACTGCTTTCGACTAAAATGGATGAGTTGTCAAATAAAACGAGGGCTACTACAGAAAAAGGTATGATAGAAGTCGAAAGTTTGCGTGAACGTAATGCAGAAACCAATGAAATGAATGCGAGAATACAAAAGCAAATTGAATCATTAGCTTCTAACATTGCAAATATCAATCAAATCATTACATCCATTCAAGGTATTACAGAACAAACTAATTTGCTTGCACTTAATGCAAGTATTGAAGCTGCTCGCGCGGGAGAGCATGGTAAAGGCTTTGCAGTCGTAGCGGAGGAAGTTAGAAAACTTGCGGAGCAGTCAAGAAAAGAAACCGAGGTCATTAAGACAACCGTGGATAGTATTTTAGAGGACTCTAAACAAACGGTATTAGTAATTGCCTCGAATGTAAGTTTGATCCAAGCACAAAATGACTCGGTAAAAAGCACGGAATCCTCCTTTAAGGAAAATAGTGTGCTTTCTAGTTCTATAGCTGCGGCGATTAATGAGTTGCTCTCTAAACTTACTGATATGTTAGAACATAAAAACCAAGCAACAATGGCAATCCAAAATATCTCAGCTATTTCAGAAGAAACGGCTGCCTCTGCGGAGGAGGTAAGTGCTTCCGCAGTCGATCAACAGGCAGCGTTAGAGAAAGTAGTAGAGTCTATCAATAATATGAATGAGATCTCACAAGAGTTACAAGAGGTTGTCAATCGTTTTAAACTTACTTAATCGATTTCAATGCTTTCGATAATCATATAGCGCCCTATAATAAAGGATGCCCCCTAAAGTCAGTTAACCCTGACTTTAGGGGGCAGTTATTTTTATTTCGATGTTTTTTAACTACCTCTTTTTTATCATATATACGCTTTTTAGCAGTCCATCCATTCAACTACTTAACGAGAAAAAGATGAACATTATTCAATGAATTAACACCAACAATAAATACATGCATGCATGTATAATAAAACAGGTGATATTTTTGTTTATTCTTTTACCTACTTTATTTTTCTTTTAGGAACAATACTAGGCTTTCCAAAGAGGTACCCTTGGAAAAGTTGATAGCCACTTTGCTTTAACCATTCAAAATCTTCTCTACTTTCAATGCCTTCTGCTAGTGGGATAGCGTTAATCTCAAAGGCTTTTTCTAAAAATAACTGGGCAACTTTTTGTTTTTCGTAATCGGTACTCACACCTTGCACGTACTTGATGTCCAATTTCATGTATTGAGGCTGTAAATCCGCAAGCATTTCCAATGTGCTATAACCTGCACCCACATCATCTAAAGCGTACTGGAAACCTTTTTCTTTATAATAATTTAAAATTGTTTTTAAATGCTCTATGTCATCTACCTGGTCTGATTCAACCACTTCAAATACGAACTGACTAGGGTCGATTCGCAATTGGTTGGCCAGTTTCACAGTTGACTGTAAGCAAAACTCAGGCGAATAGATAGAAGTAGGGATAAAATTGATAAACGTCTTTTTCTTTAAAATCGCTGAATAGCTAACCGCGGCCATTCGACATAAACGATCCAATGCATATAAACGACCACGACTTCTCGCGGCAGTAAAAATTTCATTTGGAAATATGAGGGAACCGTCCTCTCTTGTGAATCTAGATAATACCTCATATGCGTAAATTTCCTCGTTTGCATTTACAATAGGTTGCGAGTAGCTCACAACAGCTTTCCTACGGATGACCTCATCAATCCACTGCATGTCTAAAATACTTTCGATTTCTATGATGGGCTTCCAGTCTTTGTCCTCAAAGCGAAAATAGATATTCTCTAAGTCCATATAGTGTCTGCTAAAATCAAGAAATTCCCTTACACCAGATTCATGAATGATTAAATGGTCGCCCTCGACCTTTATCATTAAATTTCTTCTCTGAAAATGGTTGACTACAGTAGGTACCATTGATAAATTTTGTGATCCCTTTAACTGGATATCAAACTGCAATTCCAAAACCAAACAGCTTTTACAAGGCATTTTTATTCCCCCCACGATTTTTGTATTCACGATTCATTATGATAGGAAACTATCACTTTTCATAGATGTCTAGTCATTCGCGCTACACGCTTAAGGACACACACAATCCCCCGAGTGATTGTGTAAATGCATACTTTCACTTTAGGATACTGAGTACAGTCGCGTGCATATATTTTTTTGCGCGGAAGCTACAAAAGTATGTAAATCTGTTGCTCTTATTGAGATATTACGTTATTTCTACCACTTTCTTTCGCCTTGTATAATGCTTGATCGGCTTGGTTTATTAATGTTTGAGCGTCAACCGCGGAGGATTTGTTTTTCCCGATGGATGATACCCCTATACTGATTGTGATAATTGGACTTGCAGGAGAAGAAGCATGAAGAATTTTTAGCTGTTCGACTTTTTTACGAAGTCGGTTTGCTAAAGTAATGGCTTTACTTTTATTTGTTTTTGGTAATAGGATGCAAAATTCCTCGCCACCTACTCTACAAACAAAATCACTTTCACGCACATGCTCCTTTAAGGTATTTGCAACTAAAATTAGGCATTTATCTCCCTGTGGGTGTCCGTATGTATCGTTATATTGTTTGAAATAGTCAATATCAATCATTAAGAGAGAAAATCCGTATTTTAACTTTTGATTCTCTTTAAATTGTTCACGCAATAATTTATTGAAGAGTCTACGATTATATACACCTGTCAACTCATCTGTATAAATAGCCTGTTGTAATAATTGTTTTTCTGCTTGAAGTTTCATAAGCTTTAATTGCTGCGCAGTCACATCGCGAGAAATACAAATGATTTCCTCGTAATTTCCATCTGAAGCGAATAAACGTTGGAATTTTGTTTCGAACCAAATATACTTTTTGTTTTTGCAACGGATTCGATAAGTGATTGTTTGAATTTCATGTTGTTTTATAGACAAATCATCAAAATGTTTGATTTTCTTTCTATCTTCAGGATGAAAGAAGTGACAAGCAGACTTCCCGATTAGCTCAGATGGGTGATAGCCTAATAGTAATTGACAAATGGGGGAAGCATATGTATAAACACCACTGACTGTATGGGTTGAAATAAAGTCCGTTGAATTTTCAGTAATCAGCCTATAATGCTCTTCCTTTTGGGCTAGACTTAGTTCGGCGATTTTACGGTCCGTAATATTGACATGAGAAATAACGGCACCGAAGTGACCACTGTCGTCTATTAAAATAGGTGTAGCACGTAATAAAAACCATCTTAATTGTTGATGGTCATGGCAGGGATATTCAAAAGTATATCGTGTTTCTTTCCCTTGTAAAACAAGCGCAATGCCGTCTTTTACTTCTTTTTGGCAAACATTAAGGTAATTAGTTCCTATACAACTGTTGGATAAATCGCCGTTATTATCTTTGGAAAAGTTTATCCACGATTTATTCACGGAAATGATGATTCCTTCGTTGTTTATAACTGCTATATGGTCTGTAAGGGAATCCAAAATAACCTGACTAAAATTCCTCATAGTAGCCTCCCTCTTAATCGTATTTTTTGGGTCTATCTAAAGGTCTAGTACGGATCACGAGCTTGCTTTTGGAGGGGAAATTATATACTACTCATTATTTCTTCTATAGTACTTGCAACTGCTATTGAATGTAATGGATGATTTTTCAGATATTCAACAGAGCCTGCCCCACCTATAAAAAAGCGGATCGATGGATATTTAGAAGCAAACACATCTAATTGCTGAAGAACGGTAGGGTGTAACTCAAAAGGTGTTGTAGTCATGGCAGACAGTAAAACCACTTTCGGCTGAAATTGTGTGACGAGAGATTCTATTGCACCGATAGCGGGGGAGCTACCGACAAGGAAAGATCTCCATCCAACCATCATTGCTTGCAACAGTAAAATATGAAGCGGGACTTCGTGATATTCACCTGGTAAGCATGCCCCCATTATAAGTGGTGCGTCTTCTTTATAATGGTAATTACGTCTTAATTGTACCAAATAATCCCTTACAACCATTGTAGAAACAGCCTCTTGATATTCAGTCCATTCTTTTTTCTCCCAGCGGTTACCAACTTCTTTCAAAAAGGGGATCACCACATGTGATAGAAATTTTGATAAGCCTAATGAGTGATTGGCTTGCTGAAGGAGTCGATTAAGTTCTGTTTCGTCGCAATGTACCCCCTTTTCTAATAAGAGCAAGCAGAAATCATTCATCTCCTCGTTCATAGGTGTAATGCTAGGGATGATTGATCCTTTACTTGTATTCTGTTCATGAGCTATTATGGCAGCTTGTTTAATAGAATAGCCTTGCTCTGAAAGGCCACGTACTTTTAAAAGTAGTTGTAAATCTTTATCACTATAAACCCGGTGTCCATTTTCTAATCGTTCTGGTTGAACTAGTTGATACCGTTCTTCCCATTTTCGAATCACTTGCTTGGATAAGCCTGTGATTTCAGAAACCTGCGTTATATTATAATGCCAGTTAGAAGGAGTTAAACTCATTATTTTCCTGCCTTTCTATAGCTGTTTAAAAATAGTAATAGTTAGTATTGTACACCAATCGCCCAACTTAGACCTAAGTCCTTATCTATTTATCATATAATAGCTATTAAACTTGTACAACTATTGTATAACTTAAAATAGTTAATAATTGACATAGGAGGAAATTGCGTGTTATACAATGGTTAGACATAAAACAGAATTGAGGGGATTAGAATGGTGAAATTATGGAAACGTAAATTACCGCACGCTAAAGTTGATACGCTCGAACAATTACCTAATTTTAAGCCTGTCATAGAACTTACGAGTATGCCTGAACTGGAGAAGCAAATGAAGTTAATTGGCATTCAAGAGGATGACTTACGCAGACTTAAGTCTTTTCAACCATTTGTTGTTGCCGGTATTCAGGAAGTCGCAGAAGTATTTTACCGAAATGTACTTGAGATCCCTTCATTACGGAAGATCATAGAGGAACGTACCCAAATTGACCGACTAAAGAAAACACTCGGTTCATATATCATTGCTATGTTTGATGGTATTTTTAATGAAGAAACGATTGAACGTAAAAGAAAACTGGCACGCATGCACTTTAAAATTGGTTTAGAGCCAAAATGGTATATGGGGACATTCCAGCAATTGCAGGAAGTCATCATTGCACTGATTGTGAAGGATATTACGGATTCTGTATTGCGTGAACAAATCATGCTAACCGTTTCTAAATTAATTAATCTCGAAATGCAAATTGTATTAGAAGAGTATGAGAAAGAAAATATTAAACTAAGAAATGTGCAATATGACATTGTGAAAAATGAACTGAAAAATAAAATGTCTTCGATTAGTCAGGATCTAGCTGATTTAACAGAAGAAACAAGTACATCGATAGAAAGAGTAATTGCTCATACAAGTGGAATTAGTAGCACCATTAAATCCAATGTAGAAATTGTACATCATATCCATACAGATGCCTTAGTTGGAAAAGCAGATATGGAGAAATTAGAGGAAGAGATGCTACAAATTACGACGAGTACGGAAGAAATGGATCAGTTAATTGGACATCTTAAAGTTTCCTCTGAACAAATCATTGATATTGTTTCGTTAGTGAAAAATATTGCTGATCAGACGAATTTACTGGCATTAAATGCCTCTATTGAAGCTGCAAGAGCAGGAGAACATGGAAAAGGCTTTGCAGTAGTAGCGCAAGAAGTACGAAAACTTGCCGAACAATCCAAGCATTCAGTAGAAAACATTACAAATCTAATTAAAACCTCAACCTCTTTAACCATAGAGGCAGTCCACATGATTGATGATGTACAATTACGAGTTGAATCAGGTGTAAAGGTGTCGGTGGGTGTGCAAAAAAAATTCCAACAGATATTGCAGGCAATTGAACAAAATGAGCAACAAATCACTAAAGTATCTACAGATATTTCCGATTTAAACGACGTGATTAGCTCCATTGGGCACGAAACAAAAACGGTGGCTAGCACTGCAGATCAACTTTATCAAACGGCGACGCATTTATAGGCTTGTAACAACAAGTTAGTGTGGTCTTAGGGGCAAATTAATTTTGTAGAGCAACGCATATACAATTGAATTTGTAAATTAAAAAACGAGATAGTACGGTACTAATCACCTCCAGCTAATAATGATCCTTAAGCTTAGATCTTAAATCACAAATTTACTCATAGAGTTAAAAAACTTGTTGCGGGAAATTGCCGAATACAAGTTTTTTTTCATTTTAATTAAGCACAACATTTCATCGGACGATGGACTAGCATAGTTGTTATAAGTTGGTGTGCTTCATGGATATATTGAAGTAAATGATTTTCTGAGGGGGATGTTCATGAAGTGGGTGGCGCTTATAAGTTATTTGGTCATGGTTATGATCAATGTGTTAGCCAGCACAGTAGGTATTAATGGGCAAAAAACCGGTGAAATTTCTAATCAGCTAGACGTGTTATTTGTGCCAGCTGGGTATGTTTTCTCTATTTGGGGTCTCATTTACGTATTGTTGGCTATCTGGCTTATCCAACAGTTCCGTTCCTTGGCATCGAATGAGGGGTCTACTAGACTGGGTCTTTTCATAGCAACTTCACTTTTCAATATAGCGTGGTTATTAAGCTGGCATTATGAATTTTTCACATCATCCATTGTCATCATGATCGGCCTGTTGATTAGTTTAATTTTTCTTTATTTGAGTTATCCAAAAGGCGATTATCGTTTTTCTGGGAGACTACCATTTTCAATTTATTTAGGGTGGATTAGTGTGGCACTGATGGCAAATATCAGTTTTGTCCTTAAATATTATGAGTGGGATGGTTTCGGTATTTCAGAACAAGTATGGGCTCAGCTATTACTTATTCTAGCGACATTATTGGCAACTTTTATCCGTGTTCACAATCGGGATATATTATTTTCACTCGTTGTTATTTGGGCTTTTATCGGTATTGCTGTACAAAATGGCAAAGATGCAGGGAGTTTATTCTATATGCCATTCATATATAGTATCTTCCTCATCATTTGGGTCTTTATTGGAAGGGAAAAAACGCATAACTAAAACTAATTTTTCTAGCAAGTTGAGAAGAGCAAACACTCGTTTCAATATTTAAAAGTTCAACACGATGCAAATTAACATTAAATATTGAAGATTACTGAAGATCCATATTAAATTATCTAGAGGGTAAGAAGTTTACGTACATCAGCTATCATAAAACCTCATCACCTGTTAAAAAGGTGATGAGGTTTCATTGTTAATTGATAAGAATGATAAATTTTTAATCAATGTCCGTTTTTTTAGATTTTAAACTTATTGACTTCCAATTGTACTTTTAACGTACCATCGTTTAGTAATTTTGCAACGGCATTAATCTCTTGTACAATTGCAGATTGCTCTTCAGTAGCAGCTGCAATTTCTTCAGACTCAGAGAATGCTTGACTTGCGAGGTGTGCTATTTTATTTATTGAAGCGGCTACTTCTTCAGTAGAGGCCGAAATTTCCTCGGTTGAAGCTGATACCTCTTGAATCTGGTTAGACATTTCTTGAATAGCTAGCGTTATATTGTTGAAAGAAACTTGTGCATTTTGAATATAGTCCACGCCAACCCGGACATTTTGTGCTGTTGTCAGAACGGCTTGTTCAACTTCTTTCGTATCCTTTTGAATAAGAGAAGTTAGGTCTACAATTTGGTTGGCAGATGCTTTGGATTCCTCAGCTAATTTGCGTACTTCATCAGCGACAACCGCAAAACCTTTGCCGTGTTCACCAGCGCGAGCAGCTTCAATTGCTGCATTTAATGCTAGTAAATTGGTTTGCTCTGTAATATTTGTAATCACTTTAACAATACTTTCAATTTCTAGGGATTGTTTGCTTAACTGTTGAATGAGGTCACTTGTTTCAGCAGAAGATTGTTGAATAACAGTCATTTGCTGTTTGGCAGTTTGTAATGTGTTTTCTCCAATAGATGCTATGTCTTGAGTATCTGTTGCTATAGTACTTAATTCTTGTGTGGCTTCGGCTATTTTTAGTACAACTTGCGCAGTTTCGTCCATGGCTACAGCACTTTCTTGTCCGACAGCTGCAGATTGGCTGGCACCTTCAGCTAAGCCTTCCGTACGCTTCGCAACTTCTACTGAGGCTGTTGCGACTTCTTCTGTTCCCACAGTTAGTTGCTGAGCAGCTGCAGTTGTTTGCTCAACGTTTACTGTGACGCTTTGAATAAGGTCATGTAGATTGGCCTTCATTGCATTAAAGGCAGTCGCCAATTCCTGAATTTCGTCCTTTAACTTCACTTCAACATCCGACTGTGTTAAATCACCTTCAGCGATGTTAGTTGCAGCTGTTACTAAACGCTTTATAGGTTTAGTTATGGTACGTGTGATGAAAACGGCAATGAGTATCGCGAAAATTATTGAGAAAAAGGCAATGGCAATAATGAGTTTTGAGCTAAGGTCGGCTGTCTTTTGTACTCCCGTATTAACACGGTCAACCTCAGACATTTGGTAATCCACAATTGTTTGGGAAGCTTCCTGAATGCCTTCGTTTGCAGGGCGAGCCTTTGTCGCTAATAATTCGATTGCCTTTTGTGTATCGCCACCATCAAACGTCATTAAAATTTCCTGCTCTGCGTCTTCAAATGTTTGCTGATGTTTGAGCAAAAGCTGGAGTTGTTCTTTCATAGCAGGCGCGGAAATGATTTTTTCAAGTTTTTCTACTAGCCTATGAATGGTATTTTGTTGTTCATTTAATTTATCTAAAGTGGCGTTATTGGGTTCAAGTAAGTAGGAACGAATGTAAAGACCTTGTAGTGAAGAAGCATTGATAACTCTATCAACGATAAATGCTTTCTGTACACGATCTTCAATTAAAAATGTGTTTTCCTCGCTCAGCTTGTTAATTTGTGAATAAGAGATGATGGAAGTAATGAGTAAAAATAAAATAATGATACTAAATGCACTGCCTAACCTTTTACCAATGGACATAAATCGTACCTCCAGAAAATTCAGATATTAAAGGGTGAATAAGTATGTATCAATAGTTAATTTACACATCTATCTATATAAAGAGAGATATGTTCGACGTATAATAGCATATTTAACACTACCTTTATAGTGTTAAAGGAGAATTGATGAAATTTACTAATAACTATATGGAGTTTTTGTAAATTCGATTAATATGTTTACCGTGAAAAACAGGTCTTGGAAATAATTATTACTCTCTGCTGAATGGGGGGTATGGGTTGAGCTATCATGTTTGGTATACAGCATCTTGTACGCTGGAGTCATTAATAGGGCATGTAAACATAAAAATACCCATGTGAAATGGTAATTTCACATGGGTAAACTATTGGATTTGGATATCAATAGAAATAAATTAAACGTTTGTTGTTTGTTTAGTGTACGGGTTTGAAAGGTCCATGCCTTCTAAAGAAAGACCCATAGCTTTTGCTACACCTTCACCGTAAGCTGGATCAGCTAAGTAGCAGTGTAAGATATGACGACGTTTGATGAACTCTTCAACTGGTGCCATATCAGCAGCTGTGTTTTCGAATAGACGTTGTTGCTCTTCGGCGCTCATTAAGCGGAATAGCTTACCTGGTTGCTCGAAGTAGTTGTCGTCATCTTCACGGAAGTCGTGGATGCCAGCATTGCCGTCGATGCGTAATTCAGGCTCTTTATAGTCTAAGTTGTGTTCCCACTCACCGTAGCTGTTTGGCTCATAGCTCATTGTTGAGCCTAAGTTGCCATCAAAACGCATTGCACCATCGCGGTGGAATGAACGGAATGGGCATTTTGGTGCGTTTACAGGAAGCATGTAGTGGTTAACGCCTAAACGGTAACGTTGTGCATCAGCATAAGCGAAGAGACGCGCTTGTAACATTCTATCTGGAGAGAAGCTAATACCAGGCACAGTATTAGATGGTGCGAACGCTGCTTGTTCTACTTGTGCAAAGTAGTTGTCCGGGTTTTTGTTTAACTCAAATTCACCAACTGGAATAAGTGGGAAGTCTTTTTTGTACCAAACTTTTGTTAAATCGAATGGGTTGTATGGTAATTCACGAGCTTGTTCCTCAGTCATTACTTGGATGTACATTTTCCATTTCGGGAAATCGCCTTTTTCGATTGATTCGTAAAGGTCACGTTGTGAAGATTCACGGTCGTTAGCAATAATTTTGCCAGCTTCCTCATTTGTTAAGTTTTTAATGCCTTGTTCAGTGCGGAAGTGGAATTTCACCCATACACGCTCGTTTTCAGCATTAATGAAGCTGTATGTGTGAGAACCGAAACCGTGCATATGGCGGTAACCGTCTGGAATACCACGGTCAGACATAACAATTGTTACTTGGTGTAACGCTTCAGGAAGTAAAGTCCAAAAATCCCAATTGCTATTTGGGTTATGCATGTTTGTGCGTGGGTCACGCTTAACAACATGGTTTAAATCTGTAAAGTGTAATGGATCACGGAAGAAGAATACAGGTGTGTTGTTACCAACTAAATCCCAGTTACCTTCCTCAGTGTAGAATTTAAGAGAGAAGCCACGGATATCGCGTTCGGCATCTGCTGCACCACGTTCACCTGCTACAGTAGAGAAACGTGCGAACATTTCTGTTTTCTTACCAACTTCAGAGAAGATTTTTGCTTTTGTATATTTAGTAATATCGTGCGTTACAGTGAAAGTACCAAATGCGCCTGAACCTTTTGCGTGCATACGACGCTCAGGAATTACTTCACGGTTGAAGTTTGCTAATTTTTCAAGCATCCATACGTCTTGAAGTAAAAGTGGGCCACGTGGACCTGCAGACATTGAGTCATGGTTACTAACTACTGGTGCGCCACCTGCTGTTGTAAAGCGACGGCTACGATCATTTGTGTTTGTCATAATGGTTTTCCCCCTAAAAATTTTTCGAGTCAAACTCTTCGTTTATAACTATAACAAATCTAAAATAGAATTGCTAGTACATTGTAATTATTATCGTTAAAGAATTTATATCCATAAACAATTGCTATTGGAAGATGTGTAGTAACAGCAGTTTCTATACGGATTTCTAATAAATACAATTATAGTATCCAAGTGATATATAAACGAATTTTGTTTTTAAACACTGGTATAAAGCAGTTTCTTTTGGATCGTTTTTTTATTTCAAGAGAGTTTTCAATCGTGTGAATTGCATTTAAGTCAAGTGTTAAGTCTTGCTTTTAAAAGAGGGGATTTTCATTTTCACTATGTGCGTGTTGAAAATGGTGGGTTTTAATTGAAAATAGTAAGAGGGTTCAATTATCATCCTCTAACTCAACAGGCATGTTTGTTTTTATCTCCCCGTCACTATATAAGATTCTTCAAACTAACCCTAAATTCCTTTTAATTTATGAAAATCAAATGTCGAAAATAAGTTTTAGCATAGCCCTCCAAATGAATCATATTATTTTAGTAATAACAAATTCAAATTAAAAAGTGAATAGCCAATGACAGAAGAATAGGGTGATGCAGGTTGACGAGTATCATTGAACTAGACGGTCACACATTAACAAGACAGCAGGTAGCGCGAATTGTGAAGAAAGAAGCCTTGGTTGTGCTGTCTCATGATAGTGAAGAGCGAGTAAAGCAAAGCAGAGTGTGGATTGAAAAACGTTTAGCTGAAGGGCAAGCAATTTATGGTGTTAATACGGGATTTGGCAAGCTGAGTCATATACGTATTGAAGAAGCGGATAATGAGTTGCTTCAATTAAATTTACTTCGCTCAGATGCAGCGGGAGTGGGAGAACCATTTCCAATAGAAATTGTGCGCGCGATGATGATTTTACGTGCCAATGCGTTAGCGCGTGGATTTTCGGGGATTCGTCAGGATACGTTGCAGCTCTTACTGGATTGCATTAATAAGGGGGTACACCCTATAGTGCCGTCACAGGGATCGGTCGGAGCAAGTGGTGATTTAGCGCCGCTATCACATTTGGCATTGGTGCTTGTAGGGGAAGGGAAGGCTGAGTTTGAAGGGGTTGTTTTGCCTGGAGCAGTAGCATTACAGAGAGCGGGACTAGCACCTGTTCGACTACAGGCAAAAGAAGGTCTAGCGCTTGTAAACGGAACGCAAGCGATGACGGGCATTGGTGTTGTGACGTTAAACGAAGTAGAGCGAATCGGGTTAGCGGCGGATATGGCAGCAAGTCTCTCGTTAGAAGCATTAAAAGGCATTATTTCAGCATTTGACCCGGCGCTTTTAGCTGTTAGACCTCACCCCGAAATAGAATTTGTCGGCGGACGCATTCGTAAGTGGTTGGCTGGAAGTAAACGTGTGACGAAGCAGGGGGAGGTACGTATGCAGGATGCCTATTCTCTTCGATGTATTCCACAAGTGCACGGTGCATCCTGGCAGTCTTTTTTCTATGCAGAGGGGCGCGTACAAATTGAGATGAATGCTACAACAGACAATCCTATTGTGCTTGAAAGTGGCGAAGTGTTATCTGGAGGGCATTTTCATGGTCAGCCGATTGCGTTTGCGATGGATTTTTTAAAGCTTGGTGTATGTGAATGGGCTAATATTTCAGAGCGTCGTACAGAGCGAATGGTTAATCCGCAGCTCAACGATGGTTTACCCCCGTTTTTAGCCATGAACCCTGGGATAGAGTGTGGGCTGATGATTGCACAGTATACAGCAGCTTCTCTTGTGTCGGAAAATAAAGTACTAGCACATCCCGCAAGTGTGGATTCTATTCCGACGTCAGGAAATCAGGAAGACCATGTCAGTATGGGGACGATAGCGGCTCGTCAGGTGCATCAAATTGTACGCAATACAGCTCGTGTTATTGCGATTGAACTGATTTGTGCATCACAGGCTATCTATTTAGAGAAGGTGGAGGAACAGCTTGCGCCAACGACGAGTGCCTATTTAAAGAAGGTGCGCCAATTTTGTCCCCCGCTGACAACAGATCAGCCGATAGGAGATGAAATTGAAGCGTTAGCAGTTTATCTTTTAGCATCCGATGAGCTAGTCGAATTAGCAAATTAAAGGGGATGGCACATGGAGACAAAACGAACAATTCGTGCACCAAGAGGCACAACGCTTTCTTGTAAGGGATGGACACAGGAAGCGGCGATGCGTATGTTGATGAACAATTTAGATCCAGAGGTTGCAGAAAACCCTGATGAGTTAATCGTCTATGGTGGTATCGGTAAGGCAGCCCGGAATTGGGAAAGTTATGAGCAAATTATTGCTTCATTGAAAGGCTTAGGAGATGACGAAACACTACTCATACAGTCAGGAAAACCAGTTGCGGTATTTCGTACGCATGAAAACGCACCCCGCATTTTAATTGCGAATTCTAATCTAGTACCTGCTTGGTCTAACTGGGAGCATTTTTATGAGTTAGAGGATCGTAATTTAATGATGTACGGTCAAATGACGGCAGGTAGTTGGATTTACATTGGAGCACAGGGGATTTTACAGGGGACGTATTTAACATTTATAGAGGCGGGGAAAAAAGTATTTGGTACAGCAGATTTGCGTGGTAAGTTCATTTTGACTGGTGGTATGGGCGGGATGAGCGGTGCACAACCTCTAGCTGGAAAGATGGCGGGTGCTGTTATTTTAGTCGTTGAGGTAGATCGCACGCGTATCGAGCGTAAAATAAATGAAGGTTACTGTGATTATATTGTTGAAACAGTAGATGAAGCAATTCAGTTAGTAAATGAGCTAAAGGAAAAGAAAGAGCCATCATCCATTGGTGTCGTTGGCAATTGTGTAGATGTCCATCAGGAACTACTTCAACGTGGCATTATTCCTGATTTTGTGACGGATCAAACGTCAGCGCACGATCCTATAAATGGCTATATTCCAAACGGTATGACATTGGAGGATGCGTTAAAATTGCGTAAAAAAGATGTAAAAACGTATGAGCGAAAAGCAAAAGAAACAATTGCACAGCATGTCCGTATAATGTTGGCATTCCAACAGGCGGGGGCAGAGGTGTTTGACTACGGCAATAACATCCGTGCCTATGCAAAAGAAATGGGCGTGACTAATGCCTTTGACTTTCCAGGCTTTGTGCCGGCTTATATTCGTCCGTTATTTTGCGAAGGAAAGGGGCCATTTCGCTGGGTAGCACTTTCAGGGGATCCAGGGGATATTATGAAAACAGATGCACTCGCAAAAGAGATGTTTGCACATGATGAAGGTTTAGTGAATTGGATTGAAATGGCGCAAAAAATGGTGAAGTGGCAAGGGTTGCCGGCTCGGATTTGTTGGTTAGGTTATGGCGATCGACATCGTTTTGCTTTAAAAGTTAACGAAATGGTGGCAAGCGGTGAGTTATCTGCTCCTATCGTTTTTGGGCGTGATCATTTAGATTCAGGCTCTGTTGCTTCGCCAAATCGTGAGACGGAAGGTATGATAGACGGTTCGGATGCTGTGTCAGACTGGCCGATTTTAAATGCCCTGATTAATACAGCGGGTGGTGCGAGTTGGGTAAGTGTACACCATGGTGGTGGCGTAGGAATGGGTTTTTCGCAGCATGCAGGTCAAGTATTAGTAGCGGATGGCTCACAGCTCGCTGCTGATAAAATTAATCGTGTATTAGTGGCAGATCCCGGAATAGGCATCGTACGTCACGCAGATGCGGGGTATGAAATCGCGATTAATACCGCGCGCGAAAAAGGTGTGCACATGCCGATGTTAAAGCACAAGGGGAATGCGAAGTGACGATTTTAATAAAAAATGCAAATGAAGTAATTACATTAAAAAGTGAAGCGCGAGGCCCCCGTATCAAAGACAAGATGCGAGAAATAGGGTTGATTGCGAACGCAAGTGTTTTAATAGATGGAAATCGTATTGCTGCGATTGGTCCTTTAGCTCAACTTGAAGCAGATTTTCCGCAGTTAATATTAGATTCAGAAGTTATTGATGGAACAGGAAAAGTAGTTATGCCTGGTCTCGTCGATTGTCATACGCATTTAGTGCATGGGGGTACACGTGAGCATGAGTTTAAGATGCGGTTAAATGGCGCAATCTATATGGAAATAATGAATGCAGGCGGTGGGATTCATGCAACGACTATGTAAACAAGGAATACTAGTTTCGAGGAGTTATATGTAAAATCGTTTCGCCATTTAGATATATTCTTGAAACATGGTGTGACAACAATTGAAGCAAAATCAGGCTACGGCTTAGATTGGAAAACTGAAAAAAAGCAACTAGAGGTGGCTAAAAAGTTGCAAGAAACACATGTGATAGATGTCGTTAGCACATTTATGGGGGCGCATGCAGTGCCGCATAATTATAAAGGGCGTGAGGATGAATTTGTCGATACGATCATCCATGACATGCTACCAAAAGTGGCAGAGTTCCGTCTTGCTGAATTTAATGATGTGTTTTGTGAAAAGGGCGTTTTTACCCCTGCGCAATCTCGCTCCATTTTAGAGGCAGGGAAATCGCTCGGATTAACGCCGAAAATCCATGCCGATGAAATTGAGCCTTATCAAGGTGCAGAACTAGCTACCGAGGTAGGTGCGATTTCAGCGGAGCATTTACTTGTCGCCTCAGATGAAGGGATTCGGAAAATGGCGGTGGCAGGAACGATTGCTGTATTACTTCCCGGAACAGCATTCTTCTTACGTGCTCCATTTGCTAGAGGACGGTTAATGATTGATGAGGGAGTACCGGTTGCTATTGCGACGGATTTTAATCCTGGTTCGTCACCAACAATGAGCTTGCCATTCATGATGAATTTAGCTTGTATGCATATGGACATGACGCTTGAGGAAGTATTAGTAGCAACGACCATCAATGCAGCTTATGCGGTTAATAGAGGGGACCGGATAGGTTCACTTGAAGTTGGGAAGCAGGCAGATGTACTGATACTAGATGTTGCGAATTATAAACAATTACAGTATTTTTATGGCATGAATCATACACATACAGTTATTAAGAATGGCCGAGTTGTAGTAAATGGTGGCGTTCTTATTTGACGGAACGATTAAAAACCATGAGTTCGCTGTTTTCTTAGTGATGCGATAAATTGGTATGAGAAGCAGCGAAAATTATAAAATTCGGTTATTTATCGGTAATTGTGTCGGGGTTTTTGTATTTACTAACAATGAAAGGGCACAAATAGGGTGTATTTGCATTATTTGTGTTCTTTTTCGTATAGAATGGAACTGTTAATTCATAGGAAAGGAAATTATAGATGTGCAACTTACTTTAACATTTCTTATTTTAGGGGCGACGATTTTTGCATTTATGACGAACCGTGTAAGATCGGATCTCGTAGCCATTGTGTCACTCCTAGCGTTTGTCATTACGGATATTTTGACTCCAGCAGAAGCACTGGCGGGTTTTTCAAACTCTGTTGTCCTTATGATAGCGGGGCTTTTTGTAGTCGGTGCAGGAATATTGCGCACAGGACTTGCTGGGATGGCCGGAAAGCTATTACTAAAATGGTCGGGCGATAGTGAGCTGAAGTTATTTGTGCTACTACTGGTTATTGTTGGTTCGGTAGGTGCTTTTATGAGTAATACGGGTACGGTAGCTCTCATGATGCCGATAGTTGTCAGTATCGCTATTAGTATAAAGGAAAGTCCGTCGAAATTTTTACTGCCACTTTCTTATGTCGCGAGCTTATCAGGGTTGATCACTTTGATAGCGTCGCCGCCGAATCTAATTGTCAGTCAATTACTCGTGGATCGAGGCTATGACAAACTTGGCTTTTTTGAGATAACACCCATTGGTATTGTCGGTATGATTGTCGGGATTACCTATTTAGTGCTCGTTCGTAATATACTTCTGCCAAAAGACAAAAGCCGTACGCAAACAAAAGCCGGCTATAAGTTATCACCGAAAAAAATAATTAAACAATATGATTTAGGTAATCGTCTGTTTAAAATGCATGTGCCGGAGAATTCAGAGATTATTGATATACCTTTAGCTGAACTGAAGTTACCAGCAAAGTATGCCCTCTGTATTATGAAAATTCATCGCAAGTCGCATGAAGGCATAAATTTATTGCCAATGACATTTCAGGAAATGGCTGGGCCGACAAGCGTTATGCATGCGACGGACGAGCTATATGTACAAGGTGAAGAAGCGGACATTAAACGCTTTGTTGCGGATTATGGTCTGAAAATGGAGGAACTAGTGGATGGGGCGGAGGATGAGCTTGTATCGAAGCATCTTGGCATTGCGGAAGTATTGTTGACGCCTAACTCAAGCTTTATCAATGAAACGGTTAGTTCACTAGGATTCCGTGAAAAATACAATCTTAATATTATCGGCATTAACCACAAAGGTGGCTATAAGTTACAGGATATGGCGGATCATAAGCTGAAATTTGGAGATGCCATTTTAGTGCAAGGTGCTTGGGATGAAATTGTATTACTTGCACGTGAGACGCAAGATGTAGTTGTTGTTGGTCAGCCGAAAGAGCACGCAAGTATTGCCGCAGCAACAGGGAAGGCGGGCATTGCAGGTGTGATCATGTTATTCATGATTGGTTTAATGGCCTTCGAAATTTTCCCAGCGGTTATTTCGGTCATGATTGGTGCAGTACTCATGATCTTGACTGGATGTCTGCGCAATATGGATGACGCGTATAGCCATATGAATTTTGAAAGTATCATTTTGGTAGCCGCAATGCTTCCGATGGCGACTGCACTTGAAAAAACAGGTGGTATGGTCATTTTATCGAACGGTATTATTGATACGCTCGGAGGTTACGGACCGTATGGAGTTTTAATCGGAATCTATGTATTAACAGTAATTTTTGGCCAGTTTATTAGTAATACGGCGACGGCTGTTTTATTTGCTCCAATTGCCATGAACGCGGCAATTGCGATGGATGCTTCGCCGACAACATTTATGGTGGGCGTAGCAGTAGCGGCAAGTATGGCGTTTGCAACACCGATTTCTTCGCCGACGAATGCACTTGTCATGACAGCAGGTGGCTATAAATTTATGGACTTCGTTAAAATCGGTGTACCATTGCAAGTTCTGATGTTCATCGTGATGATGCTTGCTGTACCATTCTTCTTCCCGTTCTAAAAAACTCGGCGCCTATGCCGAGTTTTTTTAAAATATAAGCAAGTATAGAAAATAAACATTCCAAACGTTATTCTTAGAAAAGCTCTTGAAGAAGCTATCGTTTTTTTTATTCGATTGGTATGTTAAGTTTGGAATAAGTAAAGTGAGATGGTTTTCAAAAGGAGTCTAGAATAAGAAAATCCCGAAAAGTTGACGGGGTTATTATATAGGAAGTTTTTCTTGAATATAAAAAAAGAATAAAAAACTTTTAAAAAGCTGTTGACCTTTCGTTATTAAGCGTGTAATATAATACAAGTCGCCAAGAGGTGATGCACTAAACGAAAAAATGAACCTTGAAAACTGAACATGCAAAACGTAATCA
>NZ_LGRV01000004.1:0-4421 GCF_001278945.1 Lysinibacillus contaminans
TGATTACGTTTTGCATGTTCAGTTTTCAAGGTTCATGTCCGTTACTTGTTTAAGTAACTTTTTATACTTTAACATGTCGTCAACTTATTGTCAACACTTTGTTTTTTTATTATCTGTTGTTCGTTTGTTACCGTAACAACGTGATTAAATATATCATTTGGATTATCATTTTACAAGTGTTTAATTAAAGTAAAACTATTCAGCAAATAATTATTTGAGTTTCTTCTATCTATATAGCCAAAAGAAAAAACTCTACTCAGTTTAATATAGAGTAGAGTTTTTAAGTATTACATTATCTAACCCATATGAAATAGGCTAGGAATACGAAGAATAATCCGTACATCATTGGATGAATTTCTTTTTTACGTCCAGCTAATAACATTGTTACTGGGTAAAAAACAAAACCGATTGCGATACCAGTAGCGATTGAGTAGCCAAGGGGCATCATCAAAACTGTAAAGAAAGCTGGCACTGCAATTTCGAATTTATCCCATTCAATCAGACGTAATGATGAAACCATCAGGACACCCACAATAACTAGCGCAGGGGCTGTGACTGCCGAAGTAACAACTGCTAATAATGGTGAAAAGAATAATGCTATTAAGAATAGCACAGCCGTGACAACTGCTGCGAAACCTGAACGAGCACCTGCCGCTACTCCTGAAGTTGACTCTACATAAGCTGTAGTAGTTGAAGTACCGAATAAAGAACCGATTGTTGTCGCAAGGGCATCAGCCATTAAAGCTTTACTAGCACGAGGTAATTTATTGTCTTTTACTAAACCAGCTTGTGTGGCAACAGCCATCAATGTACCCGCTGTATCAAAAAAGTCAACGAACAAGAAAGTTAAAACTACTAATAGGAATTTAATATTTATTAATGAACCAAAATCATGAAAAATCGGGTCAAGTGCAACCATAAACGTTGAATCTACGCTTGGGATTGCCGCTACTATTCCTGTTGGTGGTGTAATAACACCAAAGATCATACCCACTATAGCTGTGATGACCATACCTAAGAAAATACCAATACTACGGAATTTAAGTATTAAAATAACTGAAAGGACGATACCGAATACAGCTAATAATGTCTCACCTTCGAATGTACCCAAGGTTACTAATGTCACATCATCATTCTTAACTATACCCGCACCCTGTAAACCTACAAATGTTATGAATAAACCAATACCAGCTGATACTGCATACTTAAGTTGTGCTGGAATTGCGTTAATGACTGTTTCACGAATACCTGTTAATGAAAGGATGATAAAAATAACACCAGAAAAGAATACACCAGTCAAACCAGTTTGCCACGGAATACCGTACGAACCTACTACTGTAAAAGCAAAGAATGCGTTCAATCCCATACCCGGTGCTAATGCAATCGGGAATTTCGCGAAAATACCCATAATAAGAGAACCAACTGCCGCCGCTAGTGCTGTTGCTACGAATACAGCACCTGTATCCATACCTGCATTACTTAACATAGTTGGGTTAACCGCTAATATATATGCCATCGCCAGGAATGTTGTAATACCACCGATAATTTCGCGGCGATAATTTGTACCAAGCTCATCGAACATGAAATACTTTTTCATTTTTTAAAAATCCTCCGTGTTGTCGTCTGCAACATCGAAAATAAAAAAAGACACGTTGACTACTTGTCACATGTCTACGATATATTTCAGCACTTCAAGCGTGTGAAATCTTTTAGCATTTATACATTTGTATAATACTAAATCGTAGTCAAGTTATTTACGGTAACTTGGTAGAAACTTACGGGCCTTATCCCCGACATTATACGACGACTTATTTAATTTACAAGAGTAATATATCATCTCAGATTTTAGATTTCAACCCCATTTCCGAACATTTATCTCGAAAACTTAAATAAAGTTCGTATAAAGTCCTTATTTACTATTCATGTTTCACTTGAAAACATGGCAAATAGCTACTTTCAAATATAAAAACCACTCTTCTTTTGAAACGTAATTATTGCTGGCCAACGAGTAATTACTCTATTTAAATCTCGCTAAACCATTGGTACATTTACACTTAAAGGGATTACGGTGAATAGCATAAGCCTCCTACCAATAAGACAAAAGGAAGCCTATATTGATATAGGCTTCCTTTATATTTTACAAGAATCTTAATATCGGCGATCCGTACGATTTAACGAATCTTCTAAGTTATTTGTTGTATCATGAATATCTGCCTCTTCACGACGAACCGTATCTGATACAGTTTCTGTATCTGTAACTATTCGTTTACCGACAATGATTTCTTCTGTAACTACATCTTTCTTCGTTACCTCTACTCGTTCCTCTGTCACTGGGATATGAATTCTTCCCTCTTCTTCATAGGCATGAGCCATACCGTCGCGGGCTTCCACACTTACATCACGTACCTCTTCATCAACAGGACGTCTTTCTACGTAAACTTCTTCACGCTCTACTGGCACTTCTACCGTTTGTTGTTCTTCCACTACATGTTTTTCTACATGTACTTCACCTGTTTGCACACGTTTTTTATCAACATGTAGGCGCTCTTCATGAAGTGCTAAACGCTCCTCGTCCATTTTCTCGTAATCACGGGCAAAAACATTATTCATTCCATAATTTTTTGTACCCTCATCAAAATAGGATCCATAGTGTTTATCAACATATAATAAATATTTACCCGCCTGTAACTCATCATAATAACGGTTTCGTTCCTCATCCGTTAAGCCCATTTGCGCAAAATACTGATCACGTACTAAATCTTCTCCCATCATAAATGCTTTAAATCGATCCCACCAAGATCCCTCTTTTGTTTCATTTACATAAGACGTCGAGCCTCGGTACATAGAGAGTTGCTCGTTGTGATTTGAGACGATATACATATCTTCCTCGCCATAACCTTGCGCACGAAGGCGATCCATTTCTTCTTGTAATTCCATTTCATTATTGTAAACACCATATAGTTTGTTATCACGTGTTTCCATGTTTCATTCCTCCATTTTGTTATATAGTTTTGGATATACCAGTCTGTTGTATAGGATTGGGTATATTACTTAATACCTCTTTACCTTAAAAATAAACTTACATAGTTAAAACACATCAATTTTTAACCCTCCTTTTATAAAAGACACAACATACTCCTTCTTGTAATGAAATTGAAAGAAAAAGAGTGTTTACTATATATTTCATTAATAATAAACAGCATTGATTTTTCCGAAGCCAATGACGGCATAAGAACCCACCGAACACTTTCAATGTATATATCGGGGTAAATAAAAAAACTCCCTTCTACCACAGTGTTTTACCTGTGATAAAAGAGAGTTGAATTTGAATATAATTGTTGCTGGTATTAAGGCAATTCTCAGCTCATAACTCCGGGAAACCATTGCTATGACTGCATTCTATCTTTTTAGGACTCTAGTTCTATTCCCACTCAATTTTAGTTGGTGACCCCCCTGTTTACAGCGTTATTATTTTTATATAATGGCTATGTCGTTTCAATGTCAAAATCAATTAGTGAGGAATGGATATCTGATGACGAATTTTTTGTCACCGAATCTGAAATTCAAGAGAATGTTAAACTCCATCATCAATTGAAAGAAAAACATAGGGAGATTTTAGTCTTCCTATGTTTTCATTCATATTATTTATCTGTTTGTTTTTGCTTTTTTTTCAAATACTCCGCACGTATTTTTTCAAGTTGCTGCTTTTTATCAAATTTTGCAGGCTTTTGTTTTTCATGATACTTTGCCACAGCCAGCTGACCTTTGGTATCCAATTGATATTTCCCCACTTTGTTCACCTACTTTTCTTGTCTTCAAAGAGAATCTATTCAACAAATATAATATACCTTATTTTACTGAAGTAAACCTTTTTACTTTATTAGTTTCCTGCCTAACCTTGCATATGTCAGTAAAAACTTGGTGAAAAATTCATAGTCAAATGGTATTCATTTTACTTTTCTTTACGAGCTTAAATTTGCTGATTCATTTTAAAGTCATCAATCAAGTCGCTAATTTTAACTAAAGATGAATTGTAATATTAAGCGCAACACCTTTAAGACAAAATAAAAGAAGCCCATAACGACCTCGTATAAAATGTAGTTACCACACCAACATTTAGAGGAGGAATCGTTATGAGCTATACTCATCTTACCATATCTGAACGCGCTAAAATAGAAGTCTATCTTGAATTAGGTTATTCCAAACGAGAAATTGCGAAGCAGCTAAAACGCAGCCCCTCGACCATTTCAAGAGAGCTGAATCGCCATACAAATTGGTCAGCCGAAGTAGCACACAATCACTATCAAACGAATAAATCGAACTGTGGTGCGAAGCTAAAACTAACATCAGATTTAAAAGAAGCTGTTCAAGAAAAGTTGGGCGAAACGTGGTCACCTGAACAGATTGTCGGCCGCTTGTAT
>NZ_LGRV01000004.1:4506-94248 GCF_001278945.1 Lysinibacillus contaminans
ACAAGAGGGCGTTTCAACATTGGCACGCCCATTTCAAAACGTCCAAAAGAAGTCCGTAAACGGGAATCATTTGGACATTGGGAGTTAGATACAGTCGTTTCTGGACGTGGACAAGCTAAGGGCTGCGTCGCTACATTTATTGAGCGTAAAACCCGCTGGTATACAGGCATTTTGATCCCAGACCGTTCCGCAAACTCAATGGAAACAGCCGTCAAACAGTTACACCAACAATTGCCCAAAGGTGCAATCCAAACGGCGACAACCGATCGTGGAAAAGAATTTAGCTGTTACAACGTGCTTGAGAAAGAACTAAACATCCAAGTCTATTTTGCGGATGCTTATTCTTCCTGGCAACGTGGCAGTAATGAAAACGGAAACGGCTTACTGCGCGAGTTCTTCCCTAAGAAAACGAATTTCGATCACGTAACACTAGATGATATGAATCAAGCACTCCATCTCATTAACAATCGGCCAAGGAAATGCCTTGGTTGGAAAACTGCATACGAAACGTTTCGGGAAGAACTGTTGCACTTAATTTGACAAACCGTCTAAAACAAAAAACCTCTTCCAGTTATTTATTACAAATAACTGGAAGAGGTTTAATTATTGAAATATAAATAGTTGTACGTTAACCATTGATTTAGTTCTTAACAAACTACGTTAGACATTGATATGACTACGTTTATAACCTGTTGAGTTTATATTACTGAACAGTCCTATTCCCACTCAATCGTTGCAGGTGGCTTAGACGTAATATCGTACAGCACGCGGTTTACGTGTTTCACTTCGTTTACTAGGCGTACAGAGATTTTCTCTAATACGTCCCAAGGAATACGTGCCCAGTCAGAAGTCATGCCGTCAATTGACGTTACTGCACGGATACCGATTGCGTAGTCATACGTAGTTTCTACTATTATATTATAAAATGTAAATTCTAAAATTCGTGTGTTTTCTTAATTTAAATAGTAGCACGTTTTTCAACCATTCTCAATACTATAAAAAACTATAAACTAAAACATTGCACTTTAACTTGTTACTACCTATTACAGATTAATTGTTACTAGAAATTAATAAGATTGCATCTATTAATGTTTAAAAAAATATTTTGTTGGAAACTATATAATATAATCTGAGAATTCGTTAAAATGTAAATAAAAAGAATTTACAGACTTTAGAGGTGTTTTCAGAGATGGAACTATTAAATGTTGGATGTGGAAGTTTGCTTTTTGATTATGCAACAAATATAGATATTATTGAAGATAAAGATTTAAACATAATACAAGGTTTCGCAGATGAATTAGGTTATGAACCAAACTCAGTAGATGTAATATATATGTTATGTCCTTATGATTACTATCCACTCGACTCTTCTGCATATACTGTATTGAAAACAGATGGATTACTTGTACTTACTGGACATTATCAAAACGAACATTTTAGGGAAGCATGGTTAGCATCTGAAACCATGTTAGAAAGTTTGGGTTTCCAAACTGTTAGTAAAAACAAATATTGCAGACCTGAATTTCGGGGGTCAACCAATTGTAATGGTAAACCTATTTCTTCGGATAGATTAAAGCAGCTTGTTTTAAAAAAGATTCCTGATAATAACCGTGAAACTGCTTTAAAAAAACTACAAGAAAGAAGGTAATAAAATGAAACGAATTTCATTTACTGAAAATCAATTTTTAATTGTTGTCGGAATGTCAGAATCTGAAATAACTGATATTGAATATAACCCTTATGAAAATCAACTATATATAACTTTAAATTCTGTCAATATCCTTTTTGATTATACAAGGTTAGATATATTCAATCCTGATATTAAGTATGATGAGTGGTTAAACTATAAGTATTTCCATCCTGAGTTCTCACCAAATAATTTCCATCATATTCTTTACGATGAAACCGTAAAATTCATTATTGATAGTCCCACAATTTTTTATGATGGTAATCAAGATATTTTTATTGACAGACTAAGTGATTTAGGAATCGAGAGTACTGAAGTTAATCTTTATAAGTATGTATTTGGGGGAACTATTGAAGATAGCCTATATGACGAGTTTGAAGTATATTCTAATTCTCCGATTAAATTTGAGTATGATAATCGTCATTTACAATCATGTGCTATGGGAGGTAAAAGTGAAATTCAAAAGATAGCATTGCTTGAAGAAAAACTTGCACGAAAAAAAGAAAGTCTTAAGAAAACAAATAAAATAAAAAAGACTAATTCTAAAAACGAAGATTATTTGGCCATCTATGACCATGTATAATTTCAGAATCTTTTTTATTCATTTTGCAACACCATTATGACAATAAAAAAGCACCTGAATCAGTGTAAATACTGAACCAAGTGCTTTTTCTTATTCAATTCTTTAAACTGATTACGAACTAACCATTTTAAAGTACCTTTTTCATTTGTTTGTGCTAATACCGCAAATTTCATTTTCTTACACACCCCCTACAGTTTCAGACTTCATTTTTTAATATTTTTATAGAATAGGTGCAAAATATTTAACCTATCCACCACCACAGCCATACTTAAAAAAAATTTTTATTAACAAAATGGCAATAAACCCTAATATATCAACACTTCAAGCAGTAAATTTACTATTTTTGAATATTAATATTCAAGTTTTTTCCATTTCATTATGTCATAATAGTACATGTACTAACGAACTAAAATTCTAAAGAGGTGTATATTTATGGAAGATAATCACTATGAATTATTACTTACCATTCAGAAGGATATTGAAAAAATAAGGAATGATCTTGTTGAACTAAAAAACGCTGAAGAAGTGAAGTTAAATTCAATTCAAGAAGCTGTATCTAAACGTGTCCATGATGAGATTGAAAATGATGCTTATGATTTAAAAATGAAAATCGACTTTGCTATTGATAGACTTTATAAGTTGGATAGCAGTATGTTTAAAATCACATGCTACTTAGATGAAATAGGGAAAAAGGTTTTAGATTTTGAGAAGCTAATTAAATAATACAATCTTCTTTTAGTTTGATAATGTTTGAAGTTTAATACAAGAAAATTCACCCCTTCCGATTCTTATATTGAATCAGTTGGGGGGTGCATTTACCTTTATCCTTGAAGGTTAATATTCAGTTACTTGTTAGTACTTGTTAGTCAAATACCATCTTCACGTGCTTTACTTACAGCACTTTGAAGTCCTGAAGGTAGTTGACCATAAGCTAAAGCATTGTATACTTCACTTTGTTCAACTCGTAAAGGTTCATACCCACCACCAACACCAATCATGTTTAGCACTTCACCAGCACCACTTACATAGCTTCTTTGTTTCATTCCAAGTTTTATTTTAAGTGCATCAATCTTTACTTCAGGATTAACTATTTCATTATACTTTGCACGTGCTTCTTGCATCTTTTCAAGATAAGCAAGTTTTGCTTCTAATAGTTCCATTTCAATTTTTCGCATTTCTGTTCGTTTTCCAGCCGAATACACATTTCTTTCAGCTTCTAATTCTTCAAGAACTGCATGAATATCTTCATTTTCATATACCTGAATCAATTGTACTTCTTTTTGCATTTCAGCAATCGCTGCTTGAAGCTTTTCAACTTCAACACGTTCTTCTTCATATGCTTCTTTCGAGATAGTACCTTTTAAAGTTTCCTTGTGAAGTTCTTTCAACATATCGGCTTTTGCTTGAAGATCAACAGATAGTTTAAGTATTTCTTCTTCCTTCTTTTCAAGTGCTTTCATGTAAGATGCTTCTGTATTTTCTACTTTATCAAATAGACCATTAAGCTTTTTTAATATCTTCAAAGTAATTATTCCCCCTTCCCTTCAATTTTTTCAGTAAGTAATGCAATTGCTTCAGTAAGTTTTGCAATATGTTGTTCAGGTGTTAGTGGTACAGGTGGAAGGTTTTTAATTTCTTCAGCTTCAGCCTTTGCACGTGCTTCTTCTTCCTGTTTTCGTACTTCATCAAAATAAGCTGAAATATTTTTCAATGGTTCAGCACGTTCTTCAATTCGTTTTTGAATTGCTTTTCCTTCTTCAGATAATTCAGTTTGTAGTTTTGGTAATTCGTACATTATTCATCTTCCCCTTTTGTTTTATTTGGTTTGCTTGGACTGTCTGGTTTCAATCGCTGAAGCAATAAAGATTTCTTTTCTTCCAAACTTTTTGCGGTGTTTAGTTTGGTTATGCCTGACATACCCAATGCTTCCATGCGATCACGCTTATCCTGTTCAACAACGTAGCTGAATGTATTTGTAAACAGTTCAATTTCCTTTATAGAAGGATTCTGCTTATCAGCAATTTTCAAGATATGTTTTTTAAGCTTTTGAAAGGCTTCTTTTTCATCTGAAGGAATGACAGCATTTTGTATTTCATTCAAGTAATAAGTAAAATCACTGCTTTCTTGCCATTCATAGAAAGTCTTGGTGCTGATAGAATTTTCTTTACAGAAGTTCTGCACCGTAAACCCTTCAAGCATCCTTCCTTTAACAAGCTTTTTAACAAGGTTTACTTGTTGTTCTGATAATGTTAAAGGTGGTTTAATTGCGTTTATTAGTTGTTCAGCTTTCTTGTTTGTTTGGTTTGTTGCCATTTCAAAACATCCCCTTTTCTATTCCACAAAAATCCTTGTATCTTTCAATGAACGGTTGCCGGTTTTTTGCCATTGGTTTATAACACGTTCAATATTATTCTTTCTTAATTGCGTTTCTAATAGGCTTGTCACTATCTTTAAAGCACGTTTTATATTGCCGTTCTTTACCATAAGTTCAGCTTGAAGTTCGTGTAGATCACAAAGAACTTTTGCTTTTTCCTTTTTAGCCAACTGAACATAAGTGAAGTGATGCTTTAAAAATTTATCTGAAGTGAAAGATGCATCATAGAAGAACTTCATTTCTTTAGTTTGTTCTATCGTTTCATTCATAAGTAAATGAAGGATGCCACTTTGTTCTTTTGTTGTTTCGTTCAATATGGAAAGTTCTACATATTGTAGGTTCTTAATTATTTGCTTCATGGTATCCATTCCTTCCTAATCCTTTTTAATTGGTGTTATCTTCATGTTCCTATTGGTAAAAACACTCTGTAATAGTGCAATATCTTTCGGTGTAATACCTTCAGCTTTAAACACGTTCATCAGTTTTTGTTCTGTTCGTGGTTGTAGTTCTACAAGACCAGCTTCAATTTTAGATACAAGGGTTTGATGCACCCCAAGTCGTTTTGCAAGTTCATCTTGTGAAAGGTTCGCTATGCTTCTTAAATGTTTTATAAGTTCTTTGTTAATTGCGTTCATGGTTGTTTGTTCACTTCCTTCTGAAATTCTTAAATTATGATTTTTAGACAAAATAAAAAGATGCTTCAGTAAAGAAGCACCTAATTAAATCCACTTACATCCTTTTACCCAATGTAAGCTAGTGGGTTTATTCTGCATCCAGTGCAATTGCTTTTGATGGAAAAAACAATTTGCTGAAAAGCTTCAGGTATATATCATTTCAAGAACCTATAAACTTTTCTATATATAGGTTCTTGAAATATGAATAAAGTAAGACGTACCATAAAATTTTTCTGCAATTTTATTTAAGCTGCGACTACTATTTTAAATATGAAAATAGCACCCCTTTAATAATATTTATGGATGTTGTTATATTGGCTATTGTTATGATAAAGAAATTTATACAGGACTAACTAAAACATTTTTAACAAGTATCAGTGTAATCACGGTTAAGCTTGTTAAAATATTTTTAATGAGTAGCTGAAAAGCTGAATCATCCTGAAGGGTAAAATTTGTGTTCAGATATATAAAATCATGACGCCACGGCAACATATCCCCCTGTCCCCATATGGGTGGGTACTACTACAAATTAAAGAAACACATGTATTTATTATTATTGATTTGTTATTAAACTTCTTGAATATTAATAATCAAAAACAAGTAAACCATTTGCTTTAACAGTTCTTTCAGCAGTTACTTCAAGTCATACCACTGAACAACATGCACAAGCTGCCAAACATAAATCTTCATAATTCATTTAATTTCTTCTGCAACTCATTCAACCAATTAAAGCAGATCATAAACATTTAATGCTTCAGATTGATAAGCAACTAACACACCAGCACACACCGTCAGAAGCATCAGCTTCTTCTGTAATACTTTCTATTACTGAATGGATAGTAATATGCACCCCCACCCCTTAAAACAAATACACCCCCTTCTTTAAATACCAGCACCCACTGAATATATAACCACCCCACCAGCTAAAGAACGGATACACCACTGAATCCACCCAACTTTCCGAATGTAAGAAAATACTTTATAAACATACATTCATTTCACTGATTTTATTGATTTTGTTAGGAAACAGCGTTATTCTAATAACATCTTTAAAAAACATACATTCAAAACATTGATTCTACTGGACTGAAAGGAACTATAATAATGAACATGAACCCCCAACAAATAAAAGACGTACAACCAATTAGAAGTAAAGAAATAATTGAAGATATGAAGTGGTCACTGAAAAAGTGGTGTTCTGAACGTGATTACATATTATTTCTTATTGGAATAAATACTGGTTTACGTGTTGGTGATCTTCTGAAGCTGAAAGTGAAAGATGTTAAAAGGAAGAAGAAGCTGAAAGTGAAGGAAGGTAAAACGGATAAATTTAGAGAAATAAACCTTTCTAACATTTATGAAGAAGTACAGTCTTACATAGATACAGTTGAATCTGAATGGTTATTCCCTTCTCGTAAAGGTGACAAAGCCATATCTTCAGTACAAGCGTATAGAACCCTTAATAAAGCTTCTGCAATGGTTGATATAACTGAAGGTATTGGAACACATACATTAAGAAAAACGTTTGGTTACTGGTACTATAAGCAGACTAAAGATATTTATAAGCTTCAAGCCATTTTAAACCATTCAAGCATCGATATTACAAAGCGTTATATCGGTATCACACAAGAAGAAATCAATGAAAGTCTGAATGATTTTGTCTTATAAATCCAGTTTATACTGAAAGAAATTACTTAGAATAGTGGTTTCTTTTTTATGTGTTTGAAATTGAAAATCAATATTCAAAAAAATATTATCAGTGATTTTCTTTTCCTTACGTGGGGTTCATTATTTGCGGATTTTAACAATTATCCATCATACAATAGCCAGCCATTATTATTAACATTTAGATAAGTGAAAAAAACTGATGCAGCTGGCATCAGCTTCTATTTAAGTTAATCATTAATTCTATACACTTCTCTATACTCTTCAGGACTATAAATATTAACTATATTTTCGGATGGTATACTAATGCCAACTTTCAAATAGCAATAACATTCTCCCATACTTGAATAAAAAAAGTCATCGTTCAACTTTTCAAAAGATTGCTTTATTATCCACTTTCTTTTAAGCAATTCCAACTCAGAAAAAGAAAAGTTTTCTTTATTATGTTCATCTAAAAATGTGTAATCTTCAATATTATCCAGTGGCACATTAATCTTTAGAACATAACAATCATTTTTTCTCTGAAACCATTCAAAAGTTAAATTTTCTTTTAACAGATTAGATAAATCAAATAAAAATTCAGGATTATTTTGAACACCATATGTTAGTACATTCCCATAATTAAAAAAAGAATTTATCTGATAATCCATATATAATTTACGAATAACTGCATCAATTGGATTAGATACACTCTCGAAATTTTTACCAAGATCAAAGACTTTATCTTTGTATTGAATTTCTTTTTTCTGTACATCAATAAAAATATCACGACTTTTCAAGAAATTACTGAGTGGGGTATCAAGTTCAATTGCCTTTTGTAAGCTAATTAATCCATATTTCTTTATTGATTCACATTTATCATTGTTAGTTGTAACATGAAGCGATGACATTAATAAATCAATGTTTAGTAGTTTTTCATCTGTAATTTCAAATTCTTCTAAAAAATCTTCTACATTAAAAGTATCCTTATGCCTTAGTGCATATCTACTGATTCTTTCTTCACTTACATTTAGATAGTTACTAAGTGATGACAGTGTTTCTTCAAATCTTGTAAAATCAAATACTATTTGTTTTTTCATTAATCTAACCCTTTCAAATTTCGATAATTATTAAATTAATTATCTAGCAAACCCCAACATCTTACAAGACGATAAATTCACCTTCTTTATGGTAGTAATATTTAATACGTTAATGTTGCTTCGCAACTTGTCGAATAAATTCGCCAAGAGGCTTGATTCTGAACAATTTCATCTTCTTCAGAATCTATTTCAGTAATGAAACTTGTTAGTTTTAAATAGGTAAAGCGTTCTTTGCTTTACTCATTTCGGTAAATATTCAGTTAAGAAGCTGTATTAAAAACAATCCCTTTTTGTATATATTCCTTTAAGGGAGAACGCTACAAACCTTGATATATCAAGGTTTCTAGAGAAAATAAGAACTTTTGATGTTCTTAACTATTTTTTATATCACCTTGTTTCATGTGTCTGCATCTGCACCTTATCTTGTTTATGGTATGTAAGCCAATAAGAAAGGAAGATTCACATGCAGAATTTAGTAAAAGAAACTCATTACACAAGGGGTTCAGAACATACACCAGTACACATTGTTGATAGTATTATGGGTGCTGGTAAAACAAGTTGGTCAATTCAATTTATGAATGAAGCTGATAAAGATCAGAATTTCCTATATATCACACCATTCTTGGATGAAGTGCAACGTGTTAAAGAAAGTGTAACAAGTCGAAACTTTACTACACCAGAACCAAAAGGTAAAAACAAAGGGAAATTGGATAACCTAAAGCAATTAATTTTAAATGAACATGATATAGCTGCCACTCATGCACTATTTCAGAAAGCTGATACTGAACTCATTGAACTTATTAAAGCTGGGAACTATACTTTAATACTTGATGAAGTGATGAACGTGGTTGAACAATGTAAATTGAATAATGATGATTTTAAATGGTTGTTAGACGGAGGTATGATTAGTGTAGATGATGATACTGGATTGATTCAATGGAATGACGATGGCGAATATCAAGATACACGGTACAAGGATATTAAAATACTTGCTGAAACAAATAACTTATATTTCTTTGAAAATACCGTATTATTTTGGACCTTTCCTATTTCAGTATTCAAAGCATTTAAAGAAGTATACATTATGACTTATCTATTCCAATGCCAGCAGCAAAAATACTATTACGACTTATACAATGTTGATTATGTCTATAAAGCCGTTCAGAAGCTTCCTAACGGTAAATACAATCTAATCAACCATTATGATAAAGAACCATACGATAAAGCAGCTATAAAAGCATTGATAAATATTTATGATGGCAAATTAAATAATTTAGGTGATGATAAAAATGCCTTTTCAGTATCATGGTTCCGTAGAGAACAAAACAAACACTTAATTGAAAAGTTACAAAAAAACATTGGCACATACTTCAAAAATAATGTTAAAACATCCGCTGAATTAAATATGTGGACGTGCTTCAAAGACGACATTCCCAAGTTGAAGGGTAAAGGATACACAAAAGGATTTGTTGCTAGCAATGCACGTGCTACCAATGAATTTAAAGAAAAAGAATCACTTGCCTATACGGTTAATCGTTTTATGAATCCATTTGAAAAGAAATTTTTCATTTCTAAAGGCGTAGCAGTTGATGAAGATATGTATGCACTATCTGAATTGATTCAATGGATTTGGAGAAGCCAGATTAGGGATGGTAAAGCTATTAATTTATACCTTCCAAGTAAGCGAATGCGAGTGATTTTACAAGATTATCTTCAGAGTGATATGTAAATTACATGATTTGAAATAAAGCTATACAGAAAAGTCGTTTCCCTGTGTTTTAAGGAATCGACTTTTCTTTTTGAACTGGTTCACTATGTTATAAAAATATTATTGAAGATTGGTCAATCATTTCCCTGTTATCGATTCTTTTTCCTGTATTTCTTGATCTGATGAAATATCGATTTCTAGCTTAACAGAACCGCTTTGATGTGTTTTTAGCTTTTCCCAAAAGTTTTTCATAGCAGTAGCGTATTTTTCAAAAGATATTTTATCTACACTTAAGACTTCTTCCATATTGGTCGTGCGGTACAAGTTCATAAGTTTGGTGTCACTTACTTTTTCAAAGTACTCTGGATGCATCTTGTATAAGGCTATTGCTGATGTTCCACTACCATGTTTAAATGTATTCGATAATAAATTACATTCACGAATTGTTTGCCATATTTCTGTTTCCACAATAGGCACTTCAATCCCACTGTCCTCATTAACACCAAAGAAGGCATCCCATTCAGTAATTTTTTTCGTAGGCATAGTAAAGGTTAGTTTCATTTCTTGCAGTACATTCCGCAATGCCCCAAACTGACTGTAAAACTCACCGTAATCTTTTTCTTCATTGTTTAAAGTGAATTTAATTTGGTTTATGTATTCATTATGATGTTGTGTCATTTCTTCAAATAACCACTTTCGCAACTGCTGTTCAAATACCTGATAAAGGTTACTTAATGACATTAGAACAAATTGATAGTGCATAAGTGATTGTTCTTGCATTAGGTCAACTGCATCATCTTGAATTTGTTCAAAACATTCGCATCCATAGTCATATTCAGGATTGTATGCAACCCTGCTTAAAACACTTTCTTCAGCTTTTTTTAAGCAAACTTCATAAGCTATATCAGGGTTCTCCTTCACATCTTTATAAATTGCATCATATGTACGATTGTAGGTTTCCAGCAGTACATCATATATGCGAGTATATGAATCTTTGATGTACGGATTAAAGTACAATTTGAAGAACACTTCACGCTTTTCAATATTAGGATTTTGCGGTCTACATGTGCATTTATGCTTTTTCTTTCCCATTCGGTCACTACCTTTCCAATTAGAATAACTTAAATACATTATCAGCTACCCATTAAAGAAAGGCTAATAAACTGACCACTAATCTATTTTAATTCACCTAGGGGTCTTCTAGGTTCCCTGAAGCCTGTAGTTCATTGCTTACATACATCTTTAAACAAAGTCGGTACAGAACTATGTACAAAATTTTCTTTGTGTCACTTAAAATAATTACAATTATTTCTTATAACAATTAACGCACTGTTTCTTCCACTGATTATCAGCTTTTAACCAGCGTTTCCTACCACAAGTTATGCAAGGAATCATAACCATGTCTACTACATATTTCATTGATTTTACATCTAACTTAAATTTCTCATCATACGTAGACGGATTTGGTAGTTCAACTATTAATTTCTTTTCAAGACAACACAAACATAATATTTCATTTTTCCATTCTTTATATTGAATTATGCTTATTGATTCAGATTCTCTTATTCCACATTCCGCACATACTTTTTCATTCAACTTCATATTATTTCTATGTTCTTCTATCTTTTCAAAGTAAGAAACACCAGTCATATGATGACCACATTTATAGCAGTTTATTTCAGATGATTTATCTGTTCGTTCTTGGAAGTTATAACTGAAAAGTCCCTTTCTATCAGTAATACCACCATTATCAAACATTTTATATGAAACGCTTGTATCGAAACCACAAGAATTGCAAGGTATACTGAAGATTTTGGTACGACAATCACTACAATTACATGGTTTACCATAATCACAATTTGGCATAATATCCCCTCATTTCCTACTACAACAATTCGACAAATACCCTTCCTATCCCTTTTTCGTGTAGCTATTTTATGTTCGGCTAGTGTATATCCAATCATAGTTACAAGCGTTTATTTTACAGCCACATGAATTCATATCTTCTTCCCTTGTTACACTATTATTTTTTCATTTCTATTAATCTTGTAGTTGACTTATTTACGCTGTTCCCCCAACATGAAGCCAGAATTGAGGACAACGGCTTGGTGCAAAAATGACTGCCTATGTTTCAGAAACTAAAATAATAGAATCTGAAACATAGACAGTCATTTGCATATTTTATGTACATGAATCCGTCATTTAAGGTATCCGTATATGTATGCCCTTGTTAAATGTGTTCTCTCGAACAATACATATAGTTTCTACTTCTGCCCCGAAACGTCTTGTAATCCGTCTACATGCCTTCTGCGTGTATCGTAAATGCTTATTCTACTGTTATGAGAAACTCAGCAACAATTTCAATGTATTATGTATTCTGTATAGCCGTAACTAATCAGACCTTCCACACCTGACCTTTAATGGTTGTCAGCACCATTCAGACACAATAGCAAACAAGGATACTATTATTTGTGTCTTAGACTTAGTTATTGCAGCGGTTAAGTCATAACCTATCAAGGTTTGTTTAACAACGTATTATTTGGCGTTCCACGTTGGATATACCTAAAAAAGTGTGCACTTAATAAGCCTTGCTAATTCTAATTTTTTTCGATAGAATTAAAGCAAGATAAGGTATATCGTATTCAGTTTATTTGCGTGAACTCGAAGTTCGATTTACTGTTAAGTCACCTATTCCAGTAGGTGGCTTTTTCTATTTGTGTAATAATCGTTAAAAAACTAGTATCTTATTGAATGACATATGTTCAATAGTCCCAAAGCAAACTTTTCCCCTTCTTCTGCACCAAAAATTATATGTGATAAAATTCCTTTATCATTTCTAACTTCTATCATTACTGAATCATCTTTAATATCTTCTTTAGTTTTTGAATCATTGTAAATTTGTCTTGCATCAGAAATCGCAAAGTACCGTCCAGCTACTGAAATAGATAAGCCATCTTGTTGTACCACATCCAAAACCTTGATTCCTCTACCCATGAGTTACACATCCTTTATTTAATCTTCATCTTGTTTAATGGTGACTTAATTCTTCCCATTTCGAGTATTGTGTCTTGTTCTAACCCCCTTAAATAATTTGAAGTGATCTGTGTATCATAATGTCCCAATAACCGACTTAAACTATAAACATCAATGCCATTTTTCAATTGTTTTTGTGCAAAGTAATGTCTACAATCATGTGGCGAACATCTTACTTCTTTTCTAACACCAGCATTTGCACAATGTTGTTTTAGTATCTTATTGATTCTTGAACGAGATAGCTTTTCTGCACACTGGTCTAAGAAGTAAAAATCTTCTATTTCATCAGGATGTTTATGCTTAAATCGTTCTGTTTTTAAGACTTCATATTTACGCATATACCTACGCATGATTTTGCTTATATAAATTAATCTTTGTTTTGACCCTTTCCCATGTATGAGAATATGCCGAGTAGATACATCTTCAACCTTGATAGTGCAAAGTTCACTTACACGAATACCTGTATCAAATAACATGATTAAAATTAGCTTATCCCTAACATTTGAATACGTTTCTTCAGCTACATCACCAATGATTCGCTGAACTTCATCATCATTAAAAGTACGAATCACCCTTTTTTCTTCTTTCAAATTTTTTATTCTTCTTATCGGATTATCGAATTCATCAATAAATTCTTCATTGACCAGGTAGTTAAAAAAGACACGTAATGTAGATAAACTTCCATTTATCGTTATCTGTTTTTCCTTACCAAGATGTTGGCAATGCTGAATATACTTTTTCAAATGCATTGGTTTGACATCTTCTACTTCAGTTATTGAATAAAAATCTAACATAAACTCATTCCATCTGTTTAAGCGATACAAACACAAAGTAACATACTCAGGTTTTCTATCTTGAATTTCTTGATTTAATCGAAAGTCATCTATAAGTTCTATAATTTTTGACACAAAAAAACTCCCTTCTATTCAGGCTAAACACATGAATAAAAGGAAGTTTATTTTTAATAACAAATAGTAGCACGTCTAAAGTAAATACTTTAACCGAAAGTTCCTATAAACCCTTGATATGACTACATTCCTAAGGCTTATTAACACTGAATAATTCTCAGGTCATTCCCACTCAATCGTTGCAGGTGGCTTAGAAGTAATATCATACAGCACGCGGTTTACGTGTTTCACTTCGTTTACTAGGCGTACAGAGATTTTCTCTAATACGTCCCAAGGGATACGTGCCCAGTCAGAAGTCATACCGTCGATTGATGTTACTGCACGGATACCGATTGCGTAGTCATACGTACGCGCATCGCCCATTACACCAACTGAACGGATGTCAGGTAGCACTGTGAAGTATTGCCAGATATCGCGATCAAGGCCAGCTTTTGCGATTTCTTCACGTAGGATGAAATCAGCCTCACGTACGATTTCAAGTTTTTCTTCTGTTACTTCACCAAGTACACGAATTCCTAGACCAGGACCTGGGAATGGTTGACGCCAAACGATTTTTTCATCAAGACCAAGTTCTAAACCAAGTGCACGTACTTCATCTTTGAATAACGTTTTAAGTGGCTCAATTAATTTGAATTGCATATCTTCTGGAAGTCCACCAACGTTATGGTGAGATTTAATTGTTTGCGCAGTTGCAGTACCAGATTCGATGATGTCTGTGTAAAGCGTACCTTGCGCAAGGAAGTCCATGCCATCAAGTTTCGAAGCTTCTTCATCGAAAACATAAATGAATTCGTTACCGATAATTTTACGTTTTTTCTCTGGGTCAGAAACGCCCGCAAGTTTTGCCATGAATCGCTCACGTGCATCAATTTTAATTAGATTCATATCGAAATCTTCTGTGAATGTTTTCATAACTTGCTCAACTTCACCTTTACGGTTTAAGTTGTGGTCTACGAACATACAAGTCAGTTGATCACCGATTGCTTTGTGAATCAGTACAGCAACAACTGAAGAATCTACGCCACCAGAAAGTGCACATAAAACTTTTTTGTCGCCAACTGTTTCACGGATTTTCGCGATTTCAAGTTCGATAAAGTTTGCCATAGACCAGTCGCCTTTAGCTTCACAAATATCGAAAACGAATTGACGAAGTAAGTCAGTTCCATATACAGAGTGACGCACTTCAGGATGGAATTGGACTGCATATAATTTACGTTCAGTGTTTGCCATTGCAGCGATTGGACAAGACGCACTTGTTGCGATCACTTCAAAACCTGCAGGCACTTCCGTTACGTGGTCTCCATGACTCATCCATACGATTTGTTCAGTTGGTAAATCACCAAATAATTTGTTAGCAGCTGTAACTTTAACTTCCGCTTTACCGTATTCGCGTGTTTCCGCACCTTCAACTTTACCACCTTGTGTATGAGCCATTAATTGCATACCGTAGCAAATACCTAAGATTGGTAAACCTAATTCAAAAATAGCTGGATCTACGTGGAACGCATTCTCATCATAAACTGAGTTTGGACCACCTGAGAAAATGATACCTGCTGCGTTCATCTCTTTAATTTCTTCTGCTTTAATTGTGTGTGGGTGTAATTCACTGAATACACCAAACTCACGGATACGACGTGTGATTAATTGGTTAAATTGACTACCGAAGTCTAAAACGACGATTTTTTCTTGCTCTTTTAATAAAGGGCTAACTGACAATATTTCCACCTCTTCTACTATTTGTAAAGGATATGCTACATTTAAGTTTCACAGAAAAACGCGTATGAAAGTAAAAACTTCCTACGCGTCCATAAGCTCTAGGTTCGTAAAGGCGAATGCGTAGCAAAATAAGGTGATTCACAAATAACTTTCTCACCTAGCAAATACATTCACCTTCATAGAGAGGCCATTTGAGGTGTCCTCGTAGAAACATTCGAACCTTATTTCCGAACTTATATGAAAGCAATCCTATCATGTCTAATTTTTTTAATTTTACTCTTTGTGACTATTAAAATCAACCGATTGTGCGATTGATTAAATATTCCCAACTTTCTTTTAGCTTAGCGAAATCAACATCTTGCGGTTGTTTACTATAAATGTGTTGTTCATAGACAGATGTTAACTTCTTCATTTCTTCTGTCTCAAGTGCTGCATCTACTCTTTCTGCAAACGCCCGTAAAGTTTCACCATCTTTTCGGCGGAGACCAATACGTGAAAGTTGTTTCGTCAATACATGGTAAGATGAATCAAAAGTTGACCAGTCCGCTTCCTTTTTCCGGTATGAACGAACATGCATTTTCGGTATCCACTTTTTACGTTGTACAAATAATATGATGAGCACGATCACAACTAACAAAATAAACCCAACCCATACGTACGGGTGCTCTTTTAGCCAAGTCCAAACTGCTTTAAAGTTTAAAGATGAACCCGAAGTAGCTTTCTTCGTATCTTGTTCTGCCTTTGGCTTCTTCGGCGCTTGCTCTTGTTGTGCAGGTTCTTCTTGCAAGTCAGTATCTAGTTCTAAATCATAATCAATATTTACCGTACCAGAAAAACCAATCGTCGGTTCGAACTCCATCCAACCCGTGCCCGGCACATAAGCCTCTACCCAAGAATGAGCATTGTCATTTGTCACTCGATATTCGCGCACACCATCAGATTGTGACCCCGTATTCCCAGGTGCAAATCCTTTCACCCAGCGCGCCGGAATCCCAATTGATCGTAACATTACAATCATTGACGTAGAGAAGTGATCACAATAACCTATTTTCGTATCAAATAAAAACTGATCGACAAAGTCTTGTCCCTCTCCAGGAATTGCGGCTGCTCTTTTATCATAGGCAAAGCCACTTCTTGCAAAATAACCTTCAATTGCTTTGATTTTTTCATAGACGGTTTCTTTACCTTCAGTTAACTCTATTGCTAGATCTTGAACTCTCCGCGGCAATGAGTTTGGTAATTGTAAAAAGCGATCATATGAAGAATTTAGTGTTTCAAGCATTGACGGATCTGACATGCGCAGTTGCTGCATGCTATATTCCGGTTCACTGTACGTCAATGTATAACTTAATAACGCTTTATCTTCTCCCGTATACTGTTTTGTCAGTATTTTTTCAGTCTGATTAGACTTAAAATATACGGTCTCTTCATTTGCCTCGACAGATTTCAATCCATATGTTTGGATTAAAAATGGCAACGGTATCGCTAAGTCCATATCAATTTGCTGTTCATTTTCGGGCTTGCCTACTTGCAGCGTTGTTTGGATAAATTCGTTATTTAAATAACTATCCGCACTCACTTTTGCATTAGATTGAACCCACCCCTTTGAAGTATACAAATCCTTCGTCTCTATACGCCAGTAATGACGATCACGTGAGGAAGCCGTGAAAACAAGCGTATTATCACCATTAAATGGTCCACCTAACTGACTATCATCTTCACCATATCCAGCTGTTTTCTCACCTACCCCAGACTCCCCTTGACCTGTCACACTTTTTATAAACGGTACTGGATCTGCCCATGTTGGTCCCGCTTTCGGTAAAAATAGCGCAATGAGACTCACCATCACTACCATCACTACCATCGGCACAAGCATCTTCCATTTAGAGAGTAAATCATGTGAAGCATCCGACTTCATCAAAAGACGTTTTACAAAAAGCACACCCGTCATCACGAGCCCAAGTACAACAACCTTTACAATAGCAACAGAGCCATCATAATCACTAAATGTATCTAGCGTTGCGATAAAAAATACAGTCAGAGCGAAGAAATAGAAAATATTCATGCGTACAGTAATCCAGTGATGAATTAAGTACACAAGCATCCAAATAAGTGCCAAAAATAGGACTGTCCTAAACGTATCCGATACTTCCCCAAAATCTCCTGAAAATATAGCAGTAACATTCCACTTCATTTCGCTAAATATAAACGGCATTGTCTCTGAAGAAAAAACAGGATTGCCGCTATACGCAAATACGACAAACCATAAGATATAGCCAATTTTTACAATACCCGATAAAAGCGGGCGCACTTCAAACAAACTAAGTGCTAATGATAAACCGATAAATACTAAAAACAAATGCAATAAACCTGTATTTGTAAGTTCCATCACAGGTACAAGCCACTCTCGTAAAATAAAGAAAATAATAATATACGCAATTGTTAATTCAATAAAATCCCCGAATGATTTTTTCACGGCTTCATCACCTCCGTGAATAAGTGATAATAATCATTTGGACTCACATGCACGATTTGAATTTGCTTGTGATGTTGTACCATCTCTGACAAAATCGGCGGTTGCTCAGCAACAACAAAACAAATACAGCTTTTCACTATGCTTGCAAGAGTATGCAATAACTCTTCTGATAGTTCACTCGTTACATATAAAAGCGTCGAAATATGCTTAAAGTTTTGTTGCCCATGCAAATTGACAGTTGCATTTTCTACTGGCTTTACCGCCGCTAAATGATGCATCACCTGATCAAGCTGCTTTTCACCTTGAATTAGTGGAAACACCTTCGTTTTATCACCCGTAGAAACAAAGGACATATCACCCCTGCCGCGGACAATTGTTTGTACCATCGAGGCTACGAGCTCAATTTTCTCTTCGAACAATGGCGAAGCATCGGCATTTAACATCAGCAATAACTCCTGTGATTGGCGATCTTCAAACTCCTTTGATTGTAGTACTTGTGTTTTCGCAAATGATTTCCAATGAATCCATGAAAAGCGATCACCCGGTACATACTCACGTAAACCGACAGCCATCGAAGTGTCCTTAACAACCGAATACGGCGACATCATCGTCCCAATATCTAATTTCGTTTGCAGAGCGACATATTTCATTTCCTTTACACACGGATAGACTAAAACCATTTGCTCTTTTTCTACTAAGATACGCTTTTGCGCCCATCCAAAAAAATCACAAAAGGCGATCTCTACACCTAAAAAACGATGCTCCCCACGTGGTAAGTTTTCTAGTGTATAACTCCATTCGAATTTTTTCGCGAAACCGACGAATTTGACCGCACTCGTACCTTGCACCTTCGATTTGACAAGTTCCTCGCTACTAACTCGTTCTTCAACCATCATATAAACAAACGGAAAACGTGTTTTTCGTTCTACGAGTACCGTTACTTTTGCCGATTGACCACTCTGCACACGAGAAGGGTCGATTTTACGCTCCACACGAACAATTTCTTCTTTTACAAGTAAAAATATAAATGAATACAATAAAAAAGGACTCACTGTAAAAAAGACGAACCAACTCACAAAACTACCTTGAAACATCGCAAAGCAGAACGTAATAATCATGAGCAAGCTCACTAATAGAAAGTGCTTACTTTTTTCAAAAAGGGCTCGCCATTTCATCATTGTTCCGCAAACCTTTTTGTCGGTACCGGTACTTTAGCTATAATACGCTCAATAATTTCCTCCGCTGTTACGCCGTCATAGCGAGCATCTGGCTTCAGCATCAAACGATGGCTAAAGACAAATGGCACTAAATATTGCACATCGTCTGGTGTTACGTAACTACGCCCTTTCATAAACGCATACGCCTGCGAAGCCTTCATTAACGCAATTGATGCACGCGGACTCACGCCTAAGTATACATAGCTATCTTGTCTAGTTTGCAAAGCGAGCTCTACCATGTAATTTTTAACGGAATCTTCAACATATACGCCTAATACAAGCTCTTGTAACTCAACTAATTGCGTTACCGATAATACCGCTTGTATTTTTTCAATAGGTGCACCGTTTTCTGCACGACGTAGTATCTCTACTTCCTGTTCCTTTGTTGGATAGCCCATTCTAATTTTCAATAGAAATCGATCAAGTTGTGCTTCTGGCAAAGGATATGTACCTTCATATTCTATCGGATTTTGCGTCGCCATAACAAAAAATGGTTGCGCAATTTTCAACGTATTGCCGTCGATTGTAACAGACGCTTCCTCCATTCCCTCAAGTAAAGCTGACTGCGTTTTAGGTGATGTCCGATTAATTTCATCCGCCAGTACGATATCGCCCATAATGGGACCTGGACGAAACTCAAATTCCATCGTTTTTGGATTATAAATCGACACCCCCACTACATCTGAAGGTAATAAATCCGGCGTAAACTGGATGCGTTTAAATTGTGCATCAAAAGATTTCGCAAGCGCACGTACCATCATTGTCTTGCCTACTCCCGGCACATCTTCAAGTAACACATGGCCCTTTGAAAGTAATGCCACTACACATAGCTCAGCTATCCCTCTTTTTCCAATCATTACTTTTTCTATATTTTCTAGTACCGCTTGTATTTGTGTATTCATAAATCAAAAAACCTCCCTATTCCATCATTACAATTATTAGAATTGCTAGATAACTCATATTAAGCATAACGAAAACTGCTAGTTAACACAATCAAAGATGGCTTGTCTGAAATATTTTTATAAACAAACCCGTCATAGTATATAGAACGTTATTGCTTACTATAATGTTACAAACTTATTTTTTCAGATCCATCTCCAAATCATGGTGTTGATTTTCGTTCCGGTTGGTCGCTTTCCGAGGGCGTCCGATGAGCCGCTTCACTCGGCAAGCCTCCACTTCAATCAACGAGCATTCTAAAATCAATACGTACTTTATTAAAATGACATCCCCGACTTTTAGTGATGAACCATTTTTCTATTACACTTCGAACTCAAATGAAAAGCCCTCTCCATCGCTAAAATCGATGAAGAGGGCTTTTCCGATATCTTATATAGAAGAACGGTAACTGTTCAGACGTTTCTGTTGTTTGCTAATACGACTAAGCTTTGTCGATGTTTCAATCATATCACGTCGCATTTCCAAGTCATTACTACTATCAAAATAAGCTTCTGCTCTGTTACCAGATACGCGTTGCTGTGTTTTCTGTTTCAAACTAGCAGCTTTCACATTTTTGTTGTGTAGCATATTTTTCTTGAATTGCTGGTTTGGATTTTGCCCAAAATTATGGCTAATATCACCCGCATGTAGATATTGTTGCTCATTCCTAAAAATACTACTTGGCGTTGCACTCACTCTAGAAGTCCTCATTTCAGTTACCCTCCCTTACTTTTTATATCCCTTATAGGTATATATATCGACATTATATGCTTAGGATTAAGTAAACAGAACCAATTACATAGAAAGATTATATAAATAATTTATTTTTTTACGTAAAAAAAACCAATAAGCTACTAGAACTTATTGGCTTTCATGTATCAAATTCATTTCCAAAAATCATCAAAAATCGTAATCGGCATATGACGTTTATGTTGCGAACGTAAATAATAATTTTCCAATGTTTTTCGCGCTTGCTCAGGAATTTCCTTACCCTCTAAATAATCGTCAATATGGTCATACGTCACACCTAGTGCTACCTCGTCTGGTAATGACGGGCGTTCTTCCTCTAAATCCGCCGTAGGTACTTTTAAATACAAATGTGGTGGACAATTCAGCTCTGCTAGCAATTGCTTCCCTTGACGTTTATTCAGTCGATAAATTGGCATTAAATCCGCTCCGCCATCTCCAAATTTCGTATAGAAACCTGTTATAGCTTCTGCTGCGTGATCTGTACCAAGCACAACGCCACTATTCATGGCAGCAATCGAAAACTGTACCTTCATACGCTCACGTGCTTTTTCATTACCTTTAGCAAAATCACTAAGCTCAATGCCAGCCATTGAAAGTGCATGAACACTCGCATCGACTGCCTCTTTAATATTAACTGTATATATTTTTGTCGGCTTAATATAGTCAAGTGCATCTTGACAGTCCTGTTCATCTGCTTGCACACCATACGGCAACCGAACAGCCCAAAACGAATACTTCGCCTCGTTGGCTTCAGCATTTAGTTCATCAACTGCAAGCTGTGCTAACTTACCTGTCAACGTAGAATCTTGACCACCGGATATACCGAGGACGAAACCCTTCACAAAGCTATATTTGCGTGCATATTCTTTTAAAAAATCTATAGATTTACGAATTTCAACTTGGACATCAATCTTAGGTAATACATGTAATTCTTCGATTATTCGTTGTTGTAATGCTGACATGTCACTTGCCACTCCTTACTCTTTTGCAAATTTATTGACCATTTCGCTCACTTCTTCGATATTACGCATTTTATTATTCCAGCATTTTTGGCTTAAATCGACTGGATACTCTTCCGGATTCATCGCACGTTTATATTCATCCCACAAAAGTTCTAAATTATTCGTTGCATAGGTACGCATTTCTTCTAAAGTTGGATTTTGATAACGTACTTCACCGTTCTTAATGACGTGCTCATGTAAATTTTTCGCTTCAAAGTTTGTCACGAATTTTGACACAAATGTATGCACAGGATGGAACATTTTAATACGTTCTTCCGACTGCGGATCTTCATCATGCATCGTAATATAATCTCCCTCAGCTTTACCATTTTCGAGGTCGATAATTCGATATAGATTTTTAAGTCCTGGTGTAGATACCTTTTCAGCATTTGCCGAAATTTTAATTGTATCCTTTAGTTCCCCTTTATCATTTTCAATTGCCACCATTTTATAAACAGCACCTAAAGCTGGCTGATCGTAGGCTGTAATAAGCTTTGTACCGATGCCCCAAACATCCACACGTGCACCTTGCGCTTTTAAGTTTAAGATTGTGTACTCATCTAAATCATTAGATACCACGATTTTCGCCTCTGGGTAACCCGCTTCATCTAACATACGACGTGCTTCTTTTGAAAGAAAGGCAATATCACCACTATCTAAACGAATACCAATAAAATTAATCTTATCACCAAGTTCGTTTGCCACTTTAATGGCTGTCGGGACGCCAGACTTCAATGTATTGTACGTATCTACTAAGAACACACAATCACGGTGACGTTTAGCATATGCATGGAATGCATCATAATCGTTTTTATACGCCTGCACGAGGGCATGGGCATGTGTACCTGATACTGGAATATTAAATAACTTTCCAGCTCGCACATTACTTGTTGATGCAAATCCACCAATAAAGGCTGCACGTGTACCCCAAATTGCCGCATCCATTTCCTGCGCACGACGTGTACCAAATTCCATTGCTACTTCATTTTTTATAACTTGTTTAATACGGCTCGCTTTTGTAGCAATAAGCGTTTGATAGTTCACAATATTGAGTAATGCCGTTTCAATCAGTTGCGCTTCTACTAAAGGCGCTTCAATACGTACGATTGGTTCATTTGCAAAAACAAGTTCCCCTTCTACCATTGAATACATGTCCCCCGTAAAACGGATACCTTTTAAATAATCAATGAAGTCCTCTTCATACCCAATTTCTTCTCGTAAGTACGCTATATCCGAATCGCTAAAGCGGAAGTTACGCAAATACTCTAGCATACGCTCCAATCCCGCAAATATGGCATAACCATTGCCAAATGGTAATTTCCTGAAATACAATTCAAAAATCGCTTTTCTATTATGTATGCCATCTGCCCAATAGGACTCTGCCATATTTATTTGATATAAATCCGTGTGTAGCGCTAAGCTATCGTCTGCATAATTTGATCTCATGAGAAATTCCTTCTTCCGCTTTCATAATTAGTCCTAGTATACACTAAATAGACACATTTTCACCTCTTACATTACTTAAAGTTAGATGTTAGATTTCCTCACATAATTATTCAGAAAATTTAGAATCGTTCACATTTAAGACACAAATTTTAGTACCGCTTTCATTCCTTTTATAAAAGCATTTCTACAAAACTATTACGAGAAGCGAAAAAATAGATGTTACATCTTCTAACATAGATGCCAAGAAAACAATTGCACGCTCCGTCATGTAGCTTTAACATGGAAATTAAATTAACGCAAGGAGCTGGTGCTGATGAAAAAAATAGAAGCAATCATTCGTCAAGAGGTTTTCGGTCTTGTTCGCGACGGGCTTGCAAAGGAAGGTATTTCAGGTTTAAGTATTTCTGAAATCGCTGGTTGTGGCCGTCAATTAGGGCGTACAGGGTTATTTCGTGGGAATGCGTATGAAATCGAGTTTTTACCAAAATTGAAATTAGAAATGGTCGTAGATGACGAAAAAGTAGAGGCTATTGTAGAAGTTTTGTTACGTGATGCTGCAACTGGTAATGTCGGGGACGGTAAAATCTTTATTTATCCAGTAGAACAGGCAATTCGTATCCGTACTAAAGAAGTCGGATCGGTTGCAGTAGAATAAAGGGGGAGATCAGTATGGAAGAAGTAATGTTATCCGTTAATTTAGTATGGGTTATGCTCGGTACAATTTTAGTATTCTTTATGCACGCAGGGTTTGCAATGGTAGAGGCAGGCTTTACCCGTTCAAAAAATGCAGTAAACATTATTATGAAAAACTTTATTACAATTTCACTTGGTGGTATCGTTTATTTCTTATGTGGATACGCAATTATGTTTGGTGATACTGCAGGTGGCTTTATTGGAACAAGTGGTTTTGCACTAAATGGCGTAGATGATATTGGATTCTTCATCTTCCAAGCGATGTTTGCAGCAACAGGCGCTACGATTTTATCAGGTGCAGTGGCTGAACGTACGAATATCATGGCCTATACAGGTGTTGTCGTTTTAATGACATTATTGGTTTATCCGGTTGTCGGTCACTGGATTTGGAGTGGTAGTGGCTGGTTAACTGATCTTGGTTTTGTAGATTTCGCAGGCTCAACGGTTGTTCATTTAACAGGTGCGGTAGCAGCATTTGTAGCCGCTGCTATGATTGGTCCTCGTCTTGGAAAATACGGGGATGGCAAAGTGAATGTTATCAAAGGTCACAGTATTCCTCTAGGTGCATTAGGCGTTTTCATTCTTTGGTTAGGTTGGTTTGGCTTCAATGGTGCTTCAACATTAGCGGCAGATCCTGCAACGGTCCCTGGCGTTATTGCGAATACATTCTTCGCTGCTGCAGCTGGTGTTGTAGCGACTGTTTTCTACACAAAATTCCGTTACGGTCATATTGATGGCTCGTTAACGCTAAATGGTGCATTAGCGGGTTTAGTGGGCATTACAGCCGGTGCTGCAAACGTAAGTATTATCGGCGCTCTTTGCATCGGTCTTATTGCAGCTCCATTGCTAGTTGAAGGTGTACGTTTCATCGAATGGAAGTTAAAAGTCGATGATCCTGTAGGGGCAATCGCAGTACACGGTATTTGTGGCATTTGGGGTACACTTGCAGTTGGGCTATTCGACATCGGTGGTCAAGGCTTATTCTACGGCGGTGGCATTACTTTACTAGGGGTTCAAGCAATCGGGATATTAGCGACTATCGCTTGGGTTAGTGTGACTGTCACAGGCGGCCTTTTCCTTATTAAATTACTTGTACCACTTCGCGTATCAAAAGAAGAAGAAATTGCTGGTCTTGACGTAATCGAGCACGGTACGCCAGCTTATGAATATCAAGAAATTTTCAAAAGCTCCGCATTACGTAATGAATCATTTGCAGAACGTCTAACACATATCGGCAAACCTCAAAGTGTGCCAGAAGAACATGTTTCATAAAAATTATTGAAATAGGAATGGTCTCAGTAGTGTTTTGAGACCATTCCTTTTATTTTTGTTCTAATTGAAGTAAAAATTCTTTCATTGGAATACCACTTCGGAAACCAGTCATTTTACCATTTTTCCCAATCACTCGATGACAAGGAATAATGGCCAATATAGGATTAGCACCAATTGCTGCACCGACGGCACGTACCGCTTTAGGATTCCCAATCCTTTCTGCAATTCCTGAATACGAGGTTGTCGCGCCATAGGGCAATTCCTTTAAAGCATCCCAGACAGCTAGTTGAAATGGTGTACCTTTCACATGAATTGGCATATCAAACGCTCTCAGCTCACCCGTAAAATAAGCCTCTAACTGCTCGATATAGGGCGCTAGTTTTTCGCTATTTTCTTCAAATACATAGTTTTCAAACGGTCTTTTCGCCCATACTTCAACTTCTTCAAAGGGTGCATTCGGTGTACCAATATAAACAATTCCTTCATCAGAAGCCACTACATATAAATTTCCAAGCACGCTACTCATTGTATCGAAATATAAAACGGTCACTTCAACATCTCCTTCACTTCTTTTATAGTTCCCAGGAGTGATTCCTACTAATTACTGTAATCAAATACGGCGTACTTGAAAAGCTTATTTTCCACTCTTCACATTAAATCGATAGCGCTTATTCTACAAGTAATTTCTTTGAACGTAATTATATCAAACACCATTCTTTGCTTCTCACTAGCCACTACTCCATTTTAACTTTTCATGCTACATTGGTCATAGCTTATAGAAATCCTTAAAAGCAAAGGAGTTATATGAATGGATTTTACGTACGAACCTGCTATTCACTTTCAGGAAGTTAGTTATTCCGTGAACGATTTAATCATTTTAAAAAACATTACTGGTTCCATTCCAAAAGGGAAAATCACGACTCTTGTCGGTCCTTCTGGTGCAGGTAAAACAACATTACTAAAAATGTGCAACGGTTTATTGTCACCAACAACTGGCACTATTTTTATCGACGATCAGCCGATTACTGCCTACGAACCTACTGCTTTACGAAAATATGTCGGTATTGCCCTTCAGTCGGCCCCCATGATTGCTGGCACAGTTATTGATAATCTAGCACTACCTAACTCTTTACAGGGAGAAAAACTGACACAACAAGAAGCCATCCAATACTTGCAGGATGTTGGGCTCGATGAAAGTTTTTTACACCGATCTGCGAGTGAATTATCGGGGGGGCAACGACAAAAAGTATCTATAGCACGTACCCTCATTAATAAATCTTCTATATTATTGTTAGATGAAATTACTTCTGCGCTCGACCGCCAATCAGTACAGGATATCGAGGCACTTATTTTAACATTAAATAAAAAATACAAGGTCACGATCATTTGGATCACACATAATCTACAGCAAGCTCTTACAATCGGGCATTACACATGGGTGATGATGGACGGCGAGCTCATCGAAACAGGAGAAAGCTCTCTACTAAACAAGCCAAAAAATCACCGTGTCGCTGAATTTGTACAGGGGGTTAATACATGACATACACAACACTCTCCCTCACACTCATTTTCGTCCTGATTCCACTGCTGTTATCGAAAACGTTAAAGCTTGGACTCGAAAAAGATACAATCATTGCCACAGTGCGCTCCGTTGTTCAATTACTCGCTGTTGGCTTTATTTTAAAATTCGTATTTGATTCAGGCAGTAGCATATATATTTTACTGATGGTTGCATTAATGATTTTTGCAGCAACATTAAATGCTCGTAAAAAAGGAAAAGTCATAAAAGGCATTACGTGGAAAATTGCATTAACGTTAATAGTTGTAGAAATCGTGACACAAGGTATACTACTTGGTTTTGGCATTATACCTGCAACCGCACAATATATTATTCCGATTAGTGGCATGTTAATCGGGAATTCCATGGTACTGACGATTTTGTTTTTAAATCGATTTACCGCGGAAATTACTAGTCATCATAATGAAATTGAGCTTATTTTATCACTCGGTGGCACCCCAAAACAGGCAATTCATCGTCAACTCATTGACGCCATTAAAGCGAGCATGATTCCAACAATTGAAAGCCAAAAAACAATTGGCCTTGTGCAATTACCTGGGATGATGAGCGGACAAATCATTGGTGGAGCTGACCCGATTCAAGCAGTACAATTTCAAATTTTAATTATTTTCGCCCTTTTAACAACAGCCACACTATCGAGCTTATTAATTGGATTTTTGAGCTACCCAACTTTGTTTAACAAACGAATGCAAATGCTCAAAAGCCAGTAATTCATAATGAGGAAAACATTACATTTTTTCCAAATATGATATACTAAAAAGAAAAATGCTAATAAATACAGTGAGGAGAATGAACATGTTGTTACGTGACTTTTTCATCCAATTATCTGAGAACGAACTATTAAATAGTACAGCTAAAAAATACGGGCCAAAATTAGGTGCACAGAGTGTAATAGCTGGGACAACTATCGAAGAAACAATAGCAAGCATTAAAGAATTAAATACACATAATATTTCTTGCACAATTGATAATCTAGGAGAATTTGTTTCGAGCGAAATTGAAGCAACTCAAGCCAAAGAGCAAATCCTCGCTGTCATCGAAGCAATTCACGAAAATGCTGTGGATGCTCATATTTCACTAAAACCTTCTCATCTCGGTTTAGATATCGATGTTGATTTTTGCTATGACAATTTATATGAAATTGTTGAAAAAGCAGCAGCTTATGATATTTTCGTAAACTTTGATATGGAGAACTACGACCGCCTACAAACATCATTTGATATGGTAGAGGAGCTTGCAAAAACGTTTGATAATGTAGGTACAGTTATTCAAGCATATTTTTACCGCGCAAAAGATGATATTGAGAAGTTCAAAAACCAACGACTACGTATCGTAAAAGGGGCTTATAAAGAGCCTGTAGAAATCGCTTTCCAAGATAAATTAGATATCGATTTAAACTTTATCGAGCTGATCGAGTATCATTTGTTGAACGGTAAATTCACATCAATTGCAACACATGATCATAATGTGATTGCGCACGTAAAGCGCTTCGTCGCCGACAACAATATTCCAAATGATAAATTTGAATTTCAAATGCTTTACGGCTTCCGCACAGATATGCAAAAGGCGCTTGCCAAAGAAGGTTATAATTTCTGCGTATACGTGCCATTCGGTGAAGACTGGTATGGTTACTTCATGCGTCGTCTTGCAGAACGCCCACAAAATATTAACCTCGTAACTAAGAAAGTATTTACGAAAAAAACGAATACCGTCCTAGCTGTCGCAGCAGGGGCATTCGTTCTTGGACGTTTAACAAAGCGTAATAAATAATGCATCGTTACCTTACCGTTTTATGCGGTAAGGTTTTTTTGAGGTCGCTAGCCTAATTATTCCGGTAGATAGAGGATCCTTCCACATTCATTTCCTTATAAAAAAATGTGGCGAGATTTTTCTCTCGCCACACACTGAACTACTATTAAGGATTTGTCGACCAAAGACCCGCATGTTTTAAAACAACACGTGGATGTAATTTTAATTGTGCCACCATTAACTCTGCAAGGTCTTCTGCTTGCATCACTTTTTCTGGGTTACCATCTGTTAACTGTAATTCAACCGCCATATCCGTTGCCACCGTACTTGGTGTTAATGTCACGACACGGATATTATGTTTACGAACTTCCAACATTAATGATTCGCTCATCCCAATTACTGCCGCTTTTGATGCGGTATAAGCACTTGTGATCGGCGCACCTTTTTGACCTGCTGTAGAAGAAATATTAATGATATCACCAACTTGACGTTCAATCATTTCAGGTAATACAGCACGAGTTGTGTAATAGACACCTTTAACGTTAACATCTACAATATTTGTCCAATCTTCTGGCGAAAGTTCTAAAAACTTACCGAATTTTGAAATTCCAGCGTTATTTATTAAAATATCAATCGCACCTAGTTCAGTACGAATGCTTTCAACTGCAGCAGTAATAGACTCTATGTCAGCTACATCTGCTGTAGCAATCGCTACTTTCACATTAAATGATTTTAATTCTTCTGCGACGTTTTGTAAGTTTTCTAATGTACGTCCTACTAAACCAACGTTAATGCCTTCTTTAGCGAATGCAATTGCAGTTGCGCGACCAATACCTCGGCCCGCACCTGTAATTAAAGCCGTTTTTCCAGAAATAGTTTGCATACTTTCCGCTCCCTTATTTATCTTCATTATAGGCAAAACCTCTACGCCTTAGCTTACAGCGCACATGCTTAAAAGTACACAGATTGGCTTTACTTATTCCACCCTTTTTCTTTGAAGCGCGCAATAGCCTCTATCCGATTACCGACATGTAACTTCTCCAAAATAGTGGAAATATAGTTACGCACTGTACCCGCTGATAAAAATAACTCTGCGGCTATTTCCTTCGTCGTTTTACCTTCAGCGACAAGCGTTAACACTTGGCTTTCGCGTTCAGTTAATGGATTTTCGCTATCATCCTCGTAGACAAAATCAACAAGCTCAGGTGCATAAATACGTTTACCGTCTATAATTGTACGGATTGCACTGACCAATTCTTCTATCGGACTATCCTTTAATAAATAGCCACGAACACCCGCTTTTCGCGCACGTTCAAAATAACCAGGTCTTGCAAACGTCGTTAAAATAATAACTTTACAATCCGAACCATGCAATTCCTCCGCTGCATCGAGCCCAGTTTTTATAGGCATTTCAATATCCATAATACAAATATCTGGTTGATGCTCACTTACAAGCGCCAGTGCCTCTTCCCCATTCTTCGCTAAGCCGACAACTTCCATATCGTCTTCCATGCTTAGTAACGAACGTAGAGCCCCTAAAAGCATCCCTTGGTCTTCAGCAATTACTATTCGAATCATATAATTCACTTCCTCATTTCATTTATATAATACATTAAGGTCTTTCTAGATCGTCTATTTTCTCGTTTACTTTTTGGTGGGTAATCGTCACAGGAATAGATATGGTTAACGTCGTACCTTCTTCACCCTCAATTTTGAATGAACCATTGATAAACTCTAGACGTTCACGCATACCACTTAAGCCGTTCCCTGATTTTAAAGCATGCTTATTTGAAATACCTTGTCCATTATCACGTACGACTAAATATACCTCTTTAAAGTTTTGATGGAATGCAATTTCACATTTCGTTGCACCACTATGCTTCACGACATTTGTTACAGCTTCTTTCAAGCACATCGATAATACATTTTCCACAAGTGGTGGAACATGCAATGTATCGATATCTCCATCAAAGAGAAGTTCCATTTCAGCCGCTTTTAAAATTTGTGAAACGCGTATCATCTCATCTTCAAATTTCGCTGTACGCATATCCGCAACCAATTCACGTACTTCTTTTAATGCAATGCTTGCTGTTTGGCGAATGTCTTTTATTTCTGTCAGTGCTTGTTGCGGATCACGCTCTATCAAACGCGCTGCTAAGTCACTTTTCAAGCCAATCATAGATAATTTTTGGCCAAGTGTATCATGTAAATCACGCGCAATCCGTTGGCGTTCTTCAAAAATGATTAATTCCTCAATTCGTTCATTCGCTGTTTCTAATTGACCCTCTAAATTATCACGTTTATTTTTCGAATAAATCGTTAGTGGTAATAACACAACCGCTAAAATCGTTAATACGACAAATGGTAGCTGCGATAAAAACAGGTGCAGTTCTACAAAGAAGCCGAAGACTGTTGATATAACCGTGAATCCTATATGTAGCCCGTACATGATATAAAATCCAACTGGTTTGCGAATATTACCTATGAACACTGCTGTGAAGATCGATAAATATACATAACCATATAAAATCGTCAGGGCAATATTAATAACCATCTCGAAGCTAATCCACATATAGACAAGTCCATTTTTAGCATTTACTGAAAAACGGTAAAATATGAAATACAACATTAAAAAGGTGATTCCAATTGAAATTTCAATATACGAAGACTTCTTAAAAATAAAGAAGAACGGTAAAAAACAAAAAATAATCCATAAATATATACTGAGCATCGGACTATTCGGAATAATACTATGCCACTTTCTCATCGTTGCCTCACAATCTTTCCTACTTTTCCACTATTATATCAACGAAAATCCAAGTGTGCTTGTTTTCGGTTGTGATTTTGCTGTAGCGTAGAAAATAATTACACTTTACGTAAAACAGCCACCCCATGAAGAGATGGCTGTGCTATATCTTATTAAGCGGCTATACTACCTTTACGCTTGATCGTTTCTTTGACATCTTTAAACGAAACAAACTTACGAAGTTCTTCATCGTACAATTTGTAACGTAATGATTCTAAACTTGTACGTAATGTAATTGTCGTCGCTGTGTGAAGTGGCGGCGTTTCCTCGTGCGCTTTTTCAAGATTGTAGTTTGGTACACGTGGCGCTAGATGATGTACGTGGTGGAAACCAATATTTCCTGTTGCCCACTGCAATAGTTTCGGTAATTTATAGTAAGAACTTCCTTCAACAGCCGCTTTGACATAATCCCATTCTGCGTCATGCTCAAAATAAGAATCTTCGTACGTATGTTGAATGTAAAATAACCAAATACCTAGTGAACCTGCGACAAATAATGTCACACCTTGTACTAATAAAAATGCCTGCCAACCTAAGAAGTAAAGTAACGTTGCACAAACTACTGCAAGAATAGCATTCGTTACATATGTGTTAACGCGCTCTTTTCTCTTTGCATCTTTACGGTTACCACGGTTTAATACAAATACCATTAAAAGCGGCCCTAAGCCAAACATTACAAACGGATTACGGTAAAAACGATACCATAAACGTTGTCCTTTCGATGCTTCTAAATATTCTTCTACTGTCATCATATCAATATCGCCTATACCACGCTTATCCAAGTTCGAACTTGTTGCATGGTGAATTGTATGCTCACGTTTCCATTTTTCGTATGGGAATGATGTTAACACTCCCGTAAATAAGCCAACCCAGTCATTTGCTTTTTTACTTTTGAAAAATGAACCGTGTGTACAATCATGAAAAATAATAAAAGTTCTTACAACAAACCCCGCTGATATAACGCTAAGTCCTGCAGTTAACCACGGTGAGTAATCCACAAGCATATATCCCGCAATCCAAAGTGCAAATAGTGGTACCATCGTATTGATCATTTGGAAAACACTTTTACCTGTATCTGATTTCGCAAATGGCGCTACGTCTTGACGCAATTTTTTTGTTTTTTCTTTATCTGTTGCCATCCCTTTTCCCTCGTTTCATTTTTTCTTATGACCTCATCATAAAACAAGCATATAACTAGCAACAGACGCAAACATCACAAAAAGAATATGACAAATGTAATATTCTTCATATTATTTCTCTTTTGGACCAGTTAAATGTAGCTGATAAAATACTAAATCCAACCACTGACCAAATTTATTACCTGCATTTTTTATGGTTCCAGCATATTCAAAACCTAGTTTTTCATGTGCTTTAATACTACCGATATTTTCACCATCTATACCTGCGACAAGCGTTTTCACACCTTGTTCTTCCGCAATACGAATAAGTTCACGCATCAACTTGGTCGCAATCCCCTTATGATAATGCGTTTTATGTACATACACCGAATGCTCCATCGTATATTTATAGCCTGGATATAGGCGGAATTGGCTGTATGTAGCGAAGCCACCCACTTGCCCATCCTCTTCAAAAACAAGCATCGGATGGTCTGCTAATTCATGCGCATCAAACCATTGTTTTTTTTCTTGTAACGTTTGGGGCTCGTTCATATACACAGCAGTGTTCGTTAAAATTATGTCATTATAGATGTCTAAAACTTCAGGTAAATCTCTCTCTTTCATTGGTCGAATCATTCTCATCACTCCTAAAAAATTTACTTATACCTCTTTCTTTCTAAACATTAATATAAATAGGCCCTACCGTAAACAGTAGGGCGCTTTACATAGTACACATTATAAAGATTTATACGTTAAAATATCGCGCATCTGGATGTGCAAAAACAATCGCAGAAACAGATGCTTCCGGTTCCATCATGAAGCCTTCTGTTAGATTTACACCGATATCTTCAGGCTTTAATAAGCCGAATAATTTTTCTTGATCCTCTAGATTCGGACACGCTGGATAACCAAATGAGAAGCGTTGTCCTTGATATTTCGCCGCGAAACGGTCACGCATCGTGAAATCTGTTGTATCTGAGAAGCCCCATTGGTCGCGAATTTCCTGATGAATACGTTCAGCAAACCCTTCTGCGAGCTCAAGTGCTGTAGATTGAAGAGCATGACTTTCTAAGAATTTCCCTTCTTCTTTTAAAACGCGTGCCGCTGCCATCACACCTTGTCCCGCCGTAACGACCATTAGCGCAATATAATCCATTTCGCCACTTTCTACGGTTTTTAGGAAATCAGCTAGACACATAAAAGGTTCAACTTGCTGACGCGGGAATGTGAAGCGCTCGATTTCTGTTTTACTATCAGCTGGATCATAGACAACTACATCATCACCATCAGCCTGCGCTGGGAAGAATTGATACATACCAGAAGGTTTTAATACATCGCTTTGTAAATAACCATCCACTAATTCCTTTAATTCTGTAGCTCGTGTATCTCCTGCATCTAGTAATTGCTGGACTTGTCCTTTTAAGCCTAAATGATGACCAATCAATGTACGCATATTCACGTATGGATACAAATGTGAAACAGAGTAATCTTTCTTCACGTGGCGGCGTAAATCCGACGGCATAAATACAGATGCATCTTTTATAGTCCGCACTGGCTTTACTAGTACTTCTTTTACTGGGCGTGCCGCGCGTTTTTCGTCTGCCTCTAAACGTTTCTGACGAGATTCAGTAATCTCTGCCAAGAAATCTTCACGTGTTTCTGCACCCATTAAACGATTAGCTTGCTCTAATCCTTGCATTGCATCTTTTGAATAAATGACAGGACCATCATATTCATTTGCAATTTTCGTTTCGGTAAAGCGACGAGACAAAGCGGCGCCCCCGACTAAAATCGGTACATTAATACCCGCTTCCTTGAAATCTTGTGCAGTAATGACCATTTGTTGTGCCGATTTTACAAGTAAGCCTGAAAGTCCAATGAAGTCCGGCTTCTCTTTACGAATGGCTTCAATTAGTTGCGTTGGTGTGACTTTAATGCCTAAATCCACAACTCTATAGCCATTATTACTTAAAATAATATCTACTAAGTTCTTACCGATATCATGCACATCACCTTTAACCGTCGCTAATACCATCTTCCCTTTACCGGCGCTCTCTTCATCTTTTTCCATGAATTGTTCTAAGTGTGCAACTGCCGCTTTCATAACCCCTGCAGATTGTAATACTTCTGCTACGATTAACTGATTGTCATTAAATAGACGACCAACTTCCGCCATGCCCTTCATTAAAGGCCCATTAATAATATCAAGTGGCGCATCGTACATTTCGCGAGCAGCATCTAAATCTTCTAACAGCCCTTCCTTCGTACCTTCTAAAATATAGTACGCCAAGCGACCTTCTACAGTTTTAGGAATATCCTCTTCTGTTTTTTCTTTCTTTTTATCACGATAAAAGTCTGTAAACACGGCCAATGTTTCGTCAGTCGTATTGAATAATAAATTATTTGCTAAATCAATTTCTTCCTGTGGAATCGAGGCATAGCGTTCTAATTTCTCCGTATTGACAATCGCATAATCTAAACCAGCTAATGTACAGTGATATAAATACACTGCATTTAACACTTCACGACCAACTGGTGGTAAACCGAATGAAATATTACTTACACCAAGAACCGTTAACGTACGAGGCAGTTTTTCTTTAATCAGACGAATTCCTTCGATTGTTTCAACCGCTGAGCCAATATACTGCTCATCCCCTGTCCCGACTGGGAACATTAATGGGTCATAAATAATATCTTCTGGTGCTAAGCCCCATTTTTCCGTTAACAATTTATAAGAACGTTCCGCAATTTCAAGCTTACGATGACGGTCAACTGCCATCCCTTGTTCGTCAATTGTACCGACAACTAATGAAGCACCATATTTTTTCACAAGTGGCATTACCGCATCGAAACGTTCTTCACCGTCTTCTAAGTTAATGGAGTTAATGATCGCTTTTCCTTGCGAGAACTTTAATGCTTCTTCAATAACTTTTTCATCGGTAGAGTCAATTACCAATGGCACTTTTACCTTTTTCACAACTTCTTGCATGAAGCCACGTATATCTTCAAGTTCATCACGGTCTGGGTTGGCTAAACAAATATCAATAACGTGCGCACCATTTTTCACTTGGGCACGTGCGATTTCTGCAGCTTCCTCAAACTTTCCATCAATGATTAAATTTTTAAATTTTCGTGAACCAATAACATTCGTACGTTCTCCGATAAATAATGGACGCATCGAATCATCATATAGTAAGGATTCAATTCCGGATACCGCGTGACCATGTGTTGATTCTGGTAAAAGACGTGGCTTTTGGTCGTTTAGTATTTCACGAATCGCCGCTATATGCGCTGGCGTCGTACCACAGCAACCACCAACAATATTTAACCAACCTTTTTCAGCAAAGCCTTTTAATTTTTGAGATAGTGACTCTGGTGATTCATGATAGCAACCCTCTTCATCTGGTAAACCAGCATTCGGATAACAGCTAACATAGCCTGTCGAAAGTTCTGATAATGTCCGAATATGGTCTGTCATAAATTCCGGGCCAGTCGCACAGTTTAAGCCAACTGATAACGGTTTAATATGCTCAATCGAAATATAAAACGCATCAATAGATTGTCCTGCAAGGGTTGTACCCATAGGCTCAATTGTCCCTGAAATCATGACAGGTAATTCTTTACCCGTTTCTTTAAATGCACGTGAAACACCAAGTGTTCCCGCTTTTACATTCAGCATATCCTGGCATGTTTCAAGAAGTATTAAATCTGAACCAGCTTCAATTAAAGCCTTTGCCTGTACGTAGAAGTTCTCTTCAATCTCATCAAATGTAATACCACCTGTTACCGATAATGTTTTAGTCGTCGGCCCCATTGCCCCCGCTACAAATCGAGGCCACTCAGGCGTCGAAAATTCATCGACCACTTTACGTGCAATTTCTACTGCGCGCGTATTAATAGCATCAGCCTTGTCACCAAGATCATATTCATTTAATACAAGAGGGGTTCCACCAAATGTATTCGTACAAATAATATCTGCACCCGCTTCTAAATACTCGCGGTGTATTTTTTCAAGAACATCAGGTCGTGTTAGCACAAGGTTTTCATTACAGCCATCTAATTCTTCTCCACCAAAATCTTCTTCTGTTAAATTTTCATTTTGAAGCATTGTACCCATAGCGCCATCAAGGATTAAAATTCGTTTCTCTAGTTGCTCTTCAATCAAGTGCTTAGCCATTTATACGTACCCCTTTTTTCTGTTCATCCAGTTGCTCTATATAACTCATTAATTCTAGCGTCATATCGTAACGTAAAAACGGCGTAATTAAATAAATGCCATTGAAATATTCCGCAGCTACTTCAACAAGTTCTCGTGCAATTGCAATGCCCTCTTTTGTAGCAAGTTCCTTATCATCACCACACGCTTTCATGCGCTCTAACGCATCTTCCGATAATTTAATGCCTGGTACTTCATGGTGTAAAAACTCCGCACTCTTATAACTCGTTACAGGCATAATTCCAATATATATTGGCGTTTCTAAATGTTTAGTCGTCTCATAAATTTCTATAATCTTTTCTTTTGTATAAACAGGTTGAGAAATGAAATAATCCGCACCATGTTCTATTTTCTTCTCAAGTCGTGCCACCGCGCGGTCAAGAACACGCACATTTGGGTTAAATGCTGCTGCCACAGAAAAATTCGCTTTTTTACGTAGCGGTTTCCCTGAGAACGACACCCCTTCATTCAATTGCTTAATCAGTTGGATTAATTCCATTGAAGATACATCATATACACTTGTTGCCCCAGGGAAATCCCCCACTTTTGTCGGGTCTCCAGTAACAGCTAAAATATCGTGAATACCCAATGCATCTAAGCCCATTAAATGTGACTGCAAGCCAATTAAATTACGGTCTCGGCACGTAATATGCGTTAGGGGACGTACACTGTGTGTGTGTTTCAGCAACGCCCCCATCGCTATATTACTAATACGTGGCGACGCTAAAGAATTATCCGCCATCATAACCACATCTGCGCCAGCTTCATATATTTTTTTTGCGCCTTCTATAAAACCATCAATTTCTAAATGTCTTGGTGTATCTAACTCAACTATAACTGAGCGCTCACGCTTCACCTTTTCATGTAATGGTTCATACTTCGCCGGTTCTGCTTCACGTACAACTTCTATTTTTTCTGGCTTTGCAGACTTTTTTTGCACTGGTGTTAACTCTTCTAAATATTTTTTAGCCGCTGCAATATGCTTTGGTGTCGTACCACAGCAACCGCCAATTAAACGTACACCTTGGTCACGAAGTGCCACTGCCGCACGCCCAAAATAATCTGCCTCAGATTCGTAGACAACACGCCCATCTTCTACATCTAAAAGAGATGCATTCGGATACGCTGACATAAACGCTTTTTCAGGCAGCTCTACTCCTTCAAATGCTTGGATCGTATGATGTGGGCCTAAACGACAATTTACACCCACGATGTCTGCACCTAAAGCTTCAAGCTCATGTAGCGCTTGATTTAGCGACATACCATTTTGTAAGACACCTGGATCATGCATCGAAACTTGCGCGATAATTGGTAATTTCGTTTTTGCTCGTAGCATCTTTAAAGTTGCTGCTAATTCTTCAATATCATAATATGTTTCAAGTAGAAGGCCATCTGGATTGCCCGCTAGTAACACAGTTGCTTGCTCTTCAACTGTTGTTAAAATTTCTTCTAATGTCGCATCACTCTTACGAATACCGCGAATACCACCGATCGTGCCTAGTACAAACTGTCCACCATCTGCAGCTGCACGTTTAGCAATTGTAATTGCCGCTTCATTGAACTGTTGCACGCGCGATTCTAAACCGTAGCGCGCTAGTTTAATAGCATTTGCACCGTATGTATTGGTTTGAATAATATCAGCGCCTGCCGCGATATATTCACGATGAATCTTTTCAATTAACTCAGGTCGTTGCACATTCATTTCTTCGTGGCAGTACTCCAAACCATAGCCATATAACAGCGTCCCTATTGCGCCATCAGCTGTTAATACATGTGTTTTTAACTTCTCAAGCAATCCCATAAAGCGTAGCCCTCTCTTCCTTTATCTCTGTCGCATATATCAAATTCACTCAAGCGGATTTTCACCTACCGCTATCAGATACCCGCTGAATACAGTAAAAAGCCTTCTTTTAAAAAGAAGGCTTTAACGAGTCGTAATTGTTTTTCCTTCTCATCTTCCGACCAAAACGGTCTACTGGATTTAGCACCTGACACAAAGTTGGTTGCTGAAGCGTCATAGGGCCAGTCCCTTAGCTTCTCTCGATAAGAAAATTGTATGAATTTTTTAAATAATTAAAAGAATCATATCCTGTACAAACGTTGGCGTCAAGACTATTTCACACAACAAAGTAATTTTCATCTTAAATACTTTAATTTTATGTTTCCCCTACTATTTAGAAAAAACCATTACTTTAGTTTTTCTGCAATCATTTCTCCAACATTTTTGCCATTTTGAATGCAAGCACCAATGCCGACACCAAAATACGAACATCCGGCAAGCGATAAGTTTGGATAGTTCACCTCTAACTCAGCAGTTAATCCTTTTAATGCTTCATGATGCGCTAAATCATATTTAGGCATTTGGTCAATCCATTTCGTCACATTCACTACTACTGGCTTTTCTTCTATTCCTAAGCTTTTACGCACATCCTCTAAAGCAACCACCGTAAGTTCTTCCTCTGACATCGCGCGTAGCTTCTCATACTCAGGGTTAATGCTCTTATAAAAAAGTCGAACGAGTAATTTGCTTTCTGCTGAAGTGTGCTTCCACTTCCGGCTCGTCCATGTGGCAGCATTACATTGCAAATCTGAATTATGTGACACAATAAAACCTGTTCCATCTGCTGGCAACACTGTGTCTGGCACATCAAAGCCTAAATAAATTGTAATAGCCGACGCTGTGTTGAATTGATCAAAATACTGATTTAATGCCTCATCTCTTAATAAATGTTGCACTGCTTCATTCGGGATCGCCATGACCACATGATCTGCCACGAGTGTCTCACCATTAGCTAACAAAATCGTATAATCCTTGTCATTTTTCACAACTTGAGTTGTCGCTACACCTTTAAGTATTTCTACTTCCGTTAACGTTTCTTCTAGACGATTGATCAGTGCCGACAAGCCACTTTTAAATGAGATGAATTTTTTATTTGCCGCTTTAACATATTGCTCACGATGCATTTCAAAGCCTTTCATAATACTGCCATAATCATCTTTATAATCAATTAAATACGGTAACGTTGAAGCAATCGATAACTGGTGTAAATCTCCAGAATATACACCAGCAAGTACAGGAGCAATTTGATTTTGTACAAGTTCTTCGCCTAAATAATACGTTAAAAACTCACCAATCGAACTTTCTTTCGTAAAGCCCACGTTCGGCATCGTAAAATCTTTTAACGCTTCCTGTTTTCCCGCTTCTGATACTAGAGTACTTGCTTCCAAAGAGGCTAAACTCATCGGAATGCCAAACGTTGAATCTGCTGGGATTGCATGTAACTCATTATTTGTGTAAATATAAGACACGCCCGTTTCGTTATATACGAGCTCTTCTTCAAAGTCTAACTCCTTCACTAACTCCATGACACCCTTATGACGTGCTACGATTGAATCTGCACCCTTTTCCATAATAAAACCCTGCTCGTATGCTGAGTGCAGTTTCCCTCCTAAATATGTATTTTTTTCAATAAGTACAAGTTTGACATCTAAGCCCTTTTCCAACACTTGACGTTGTAAATAATGCATCGTACATAGCCCTGTAATGCCTCCGCCTAATACAGCTACTGTCTTCATCCAAACCCACTCCCATTTTCTTGTTCTATTCTATATAGTATAAGCTTTTTTACGGCAAAATTACGCAAAACCCTTTACAAATTTAGAAACAAAAATAGAGGCTCTACACCAAAATTTGTTCTTATACTCTTTTAACAATTATGTAAACTAAGTAATTTAGATTTGTATAACTATTATCTGTGACGAAAGCGTAGCGCCAACTTTTACAGCTATTATGTAAAAAAATGCCTAGTAAGTTTCCCTTTTACTTACTAGACATTTCCTTCGTACTATTAAGTTAAATCTTGTGCAACATTCGCCAATTTATCTGCCGAGTTCGTTACTTCATCAAAAGCAAGAGACAACTCACTTACAATCCCAGTCACAGTCTTTACTTCTTTTTCCATACAGTCATTTTGACGCTTGGCTTCCATCATAGCATCTAAAATCTTATTGAATTGCCCTTCCGTTTGCACCATATTTTCTTCACCAGAAGCAACTTCCTCCTGAATATTACCTAAAGAATGAACAAGCTTGTCGGTTCGATCATTTGTATTTTTTAGTAATTCTGCAACAGATGTCACGGATTCTTTTGTTTGATCTGATAACTTTCGGACTTCATCAGCAACAACACTGAAGCCTTTTCCAGCTTCTCCTGCCCGTGCTGCTTCGATGGCTGCATTTAGTGCCAGTAAGTTTGTTTGGTTTGCTATATTTGTTACAACACTCATAATACTTTCCATCTCTTTTGTCATATCTGCTAGTTTTTCAATATTATCTGTAATATCGCCAAGGGAGTGGATAATATTATTCATGTTCAAAGACTGATTACGTAGTCTTTCTCTTCCTTCTAACGCCTGATTTTCAGCTAACGTTGATACATTTAACGATTTTTTAGCTAACTGCATAATTTCATCTGATTGTGTATTTAATAAATGGAAGGCAGCGTTTGTTTCTTGCGAAATAGCAGCAAGCCCTTCTGAAGATGCCACAATTTTTCTTTCAACCTCTACTTTTTCTTTCTCTACCTTTAACTTTAATTGCTCGACCGTATTTTCAAATGCTTCTAATACTAATTGTTGCTCAAAATTAGAGATTTTTGAGATTGCACGAATTGTGTTAAATTGATCTATTGGGTTCTCAACAAATTTTTCAACCAAATCAATAAAGGTAATCGTTAAGTCCTGGAAGGCACAAATGTACCATTGAGTTTTCAAACCAATATGAACATGAACCTTAGCAATACTAACACGTCTCTTGAAAAAATCTTCATCAATCGTACCATTAAACATCTCAATGATGTGGCGACTTAATGTGATTTTCAGCTTCTCAACGGAACTATGTTTGTTAATGATGTCCGTTAAACTACGCTCAGTTCCTATCATGTCATAAAATCGATCAACGATGCGATTTATATTATCCTCTACATATAGCTTAAATGCTTTTAAATACTGTAGATCTCGCTCAGTTAAATTTAACATTTCAATTTGCTTTCGTAGAGATGGATTACTTGCCACATCCACCTTAACTGTATATTGATGTAAATCTAACACGGCAACTCTTTTTTTCTTCTGAAAAATCACACATTTTTCCTTCTTTCGCTCACATATATTTTGGAATAATAGAGTTATATTCCATTTCCGTATATATATATATACTACTAGGCTCACTTATATATTCAGCGACAATCTAATTATCTTATCTCTCATATCAAATTAATAGTAAAATGATCATTATATTATTAATATATATACCTTAAATAACTTCTATAAATTGTATATTTCATTTACAATTATTGATTATACACCAATTTAGAATTTTTTGTAAAATAAAATCATTAAAGGAATTTATTACCTATTCTAACTCAAAATGCCTAATTAATAGAATGGTGTTTGGTATCCAATGGGCGATTTTCATAAACAAAAAAATAAGATATCCAAAATATGGATATCCTGACTATTTTAAAGCGTTGCCATTTTGCTCTGCAATGCACTCATTTCAATTTCTAATGCGCACGAACGCTTCTCAAAATAATAAATCCGATCATCTACTCTATCTTCAACTGTAGAGCCTAACTTCAACATTTCAATAACATCGCCCGTAAACAGTATTAATGTGCGAAGTCCACTTTCTAATTTCCGAATTTCCTTTCCATACTCTACAATCATCCGGCTATCAGTTTCCCCACTTTTGATATCTTTTCGATTTTCGTTTATTATCTTATCAATCACTTCATAACGATTTGTTTGACGTGATTTTAAAACGTTCAATTTCTCTGTAAGCCTCTTTGTATCATTGTTATCCAACCGGACACTACTGTGGCTCTTGAGATATTCTACAATACTACATAATAAAGAAAGATCGTCACGTTGCCCAATTAAGATATCTTGGAGCACACGTATCTTTACTTCTCGTTCCTTTGCTTGCACTGATGAATCTGAGATGTTCATACACAATCAGCTCCTTTAAAAAACTGTTTGCTACTATATTTCCTCGAACACCTCTAAAATAAACCATTATATCGGGAAATAATGTTTAAAATAATAAATTATATATATTAGAATAACACAATACACCGTGTCGAATGACTTTTTTAAACAAAAATTGCAACATAATTATAAAGACCTATAAAATACCAGTATATAGGTCACTCTTTTTCTAACTCCTGAAGCTTATTCTTTGCTTCCTCTACACCAGCCTCCGCTGCTAGTCGGTACCACTTTTTAGCTTCTTCAACATTTTTTTGGACACCTTCTCCTCTATTGTATATATGTCCGAGTTGTAGCTTCGCTTCCTGGTCACCTTGGAGTGCCGCTTGCTTAAACCAATGAATACCTTTTTCAATATTACGAATGCCCGCTAAACCTGTGCTCCATATAAACCCTAAATCATAAAATGCATCTACATGGTATTGTGTCGCCGCCTTTTCATACCAGTATAAAGCTTTATTTATATCCTTCTGCTGTCCTAGACTACCATTTAAATAAATGCTTCCAAGATAATACTGAGCCTCTACATATCCTGATTCTGCCGATTTTTTATATGTCAAAAAGGCCTGCTTCTCATCCGTAGAACAGCCTAATCCCTGCTCATGCATAATGCCTAACGTAAACATTGCCTCAGCCACACCATGCTCAGCTGCAAAATCGAACCACTGCTTTGCAAGCGTCATGTTTTCAGGAACGCCTTCACCATTAAAGTACATATCTGCTAAATTATTTGCAGCATCCGCATGTCCTTGCTCTGCAGCCATTTCATACAAAGAAAATGCTCGTTCACAACTTTCTGACACGCCAATCCCTTCAAAATAATAGTTCCCTAGTGCATATTGTGCATCTGCATAACCTTGTGTTGCCGCCAATTCAAACCATTTTACAGATTTTTTTGGCAGATACGGAATATCTTCATTCTCACTATAATAATTTCCTAGCTCAAATTGTGCCTCTGGATTATTCTCTTCAATAGCCTCTTTATATAGATCAATCATTTCCTCATGGTCCAATTCATCTTCTTCAAGAGTCTCTATCTCTTCGTCCTCTTGCGCAAAAAACCATTCCAAAATATCGATCACATCATCTACAACCTCAGTTGAATACGCTAGTTTTTCAAGCGAAGCAATTTGCCAAATCTCCACATAGATTTGAAGTGGTATCGCTTCGCGCAACATATCATCATACTCAGCTAAAAGTGTTATTACGTTTTCCTGAATGGATTGTGCCTGCTTAGGGTGCACAATTTTTAAAAAACGTTGCTGATTCTTTTTTAGTAATTCCTGCACTACTTGATAAATCATCTTTTGCAACGTCGTTAATTGCACTTCCTGAAGCGTAAGCAACATGATGTTTTGTGCAAACCATGAATTTTGCGTTTGTACTAGCTGCTGTAATGCTTCAATACGTTCTATATTTTGTGTAGCTAAAAATTGTTTGTACATCGTTTCCCCCCTTAGCTATGTAAAAAAACTGCCTTTGCATTATTATATGGAAGGTAGTCAAAAAAATTGTTAAACATTTATTATTAGAAGGACTACTACTTGCACGGAAATGTATTAAAAACAATCCTCTGCATTCATTTATACATCCCTAATTAAACCGATAAAATCACGTGTAAATGGATTGAACACTACTCAACAGGGTGTTTTCTAACAAATACTTTTGTGTACAGTTTTACATGTTCTGTATAATAGCTCGTTCAAAATACAAAAAGATTTTTTCTATAAAAGGGTACGATATTTGTCATTATTCATACCTACCTGTTTTATTAGAACAAGTTACGAGCAACCTTCAGTTTCAATTAAGTATTTTCTATATTCTACACTACTATTTCAATTTTTTTGAAATTCTAAAATTAAATAACGCAATTATTTTATTTTCCGCATAACTTCAGGTAGAATTGTTATTATAAAAACATTTTATGACTATACTAAAACAATTCTTGGAGGAATGTAAGTAATGAAAAAAATCCTTGCCGCTCTATTTGCAGCAACACTAATGTTTGCGTCTGTTGGGGCGACACTATTGATTTCTGATACACCAACTGCAGAAGCGAAATCGTACAAATCTGGTAAGAAGGGCTTCAGCAACAATAATAACTCGAATATCCAAAAATCACAGGATAATACTAAAGATCAAAACAATGCTACAACAAATAAAAGCAACACAACTACTAACAAAGCAGATGCTAAAAAAGGCGGCTTCTTCTCAGGCGGTCTGATGAAAGGTTTAATGTTGGGTGGATTAGCTGGGTTACTATTCGGCGGTCTCTTCGGTAACATGGGGATACTTGGTTCAATTCTTGGTCTACTAATTAATGTAGTGGCCGTTGCAGCAATTATTATGCTAGTTATGAAAATCTTTAAAATGTTCAAAGAGAAAAAACGTAAAGAGCAGGAAGCAACACAATGGAACAAATAATTAACGAACAAGATGTTATTAACGCAATTTGCTTATCACAGGCATATCACAAAAATGTTCGTCCAGAAGATGTCGTTGTAGAACTGATGTATGACGATGAAACAGGCTTTGGCGCAGAGGTCGAAGTTGCTGGACAAGCAGAAATTTTAGATACTCCTGCACTGATTGGTACTTTACGCGTATGGATCAAAGATGTATTACATGGCGATCCATTTTCAACAAGTATTGAGCTTGTGTTAGACGACGAAGAAGGCATTATTGCCAAGCTATCATAAGCCAAAATATTAAAATGGCAGTCCGAAAAATCCTATTAGCGATTTATCGGACTGCCGTTTTTTTGTAATAATGTATAAAGGTAGAGTCCTCTTTCAAGAACCTCTACCTTTTTCACGTCATTATTTTTGTAATAGCTCACCGAAACTCACAAGTATTTTCGCCGCATGGCTACGTTTTGTGGAATCAGCAGGTGAGAATTTCCCATTACTACCTGTCACAATGCCAAACTCATACAACATAGCAATTGCTCGTTTTGTTTCATCATTATAACTAGCAATATCCGTAAATGGCACTTCACCTTTTACGACATATGCTTGTTTTGTCTGTAGGTCATAGGCACGATTAATCATTAACGCAAGCTGTGCACGTGTTACAGGCTGGCTTGGATTAAACTTACCATCAGTGCCTTTTACTAATCCAGCGGCATAAGCTGCAGCAATTTCCGCCTGTGTTTCAGCGTCATAATTACTAATGTCTGTGAATGGTGCTGTTTCTGATGTTGTTAATCCAAGACTACGTACTAATATTGCCGTAGCTTGTACACGGGAAACAGCTAGTTCAGGCTTAAATGATCCATCAGCATAACCTTTCATAATACCTGTTGCAGATGCTTTTTGAATATATGGAAGTGCCCAATGATTTTCAGTATCTGTGAATTGTGGTGCCCCACTTGTTGTAAATGTTGCAGACGGACTTTCTACACTTTCATTCCCCGCTGCATCTACCGCTTTTACAGTCACAGTATACGCTGTATTTTCGGTAAAATCCTCTAGTGTAATCGCTGTTTCTTCTGCAGCAACTGTCTCTAATAATTCGTCATTTACATAGACCTTATACTGTGTAACCCCCACATTATCTGTTGCCGCTGCCCAGCTTACATGTGCCGTTGTCATCCCCTCAAGTGTCACACTTAAGTTAGATGTAATATCCCAAAGCTTGCTGTTTTTAATGATTGGTAAAAATGCCTCGTTTGCGACAGCCTGATAACCCGCTTCACTTAAATGGATATTCTCTGGATTTGGTAAATAACTTGCGACATTCGTTGCGACAATATTAGCTGTCGGTACAAAAATTGCCCCGACCTTTTCTGCAGTCATCTTAATTGAACCATTCATTATACCTAAAAGTGACTTAAATTGAGATTGTAACTTTTCTTCGTAGTAAGGGAAAGAATTGTAGTACCCCATCACATAGATTTCTGCCTTCGGGTTAAGTTTCTTAATTTCCATTAAAATAGACGCATAATTAGTCATTGTCTCCGTCGATGCTTTCACGATTGTTTCCATATTAATGCCCGTCGCTGTTGCCTCTTTTAATAGCGGCAATAAATCATTTGCACCAACCGTTAATGTTACGATTTCTGCATCTTTGATAGATGCACGAATACTGGCTTTCTCGCTCTTATAACCAAAACCAGTGATCGGCTTCTCTACATCTGCTTGTAAATCATTTAGTACATTTTTTGTCGTATAGCCCGAGTATGCAAAGTCTTTACTGTACGACGTAATAAGCCCCTCTTTTTTCAACGTTTGTGCAATAAAATCCGTATAACCTAAACCAATTGCACCTACTTCATTCATACCATGTGCTAGTGAATCCCCTAACGCCACATAATCTGCCTGCATAACCCAACTTGGTGCAATCTCGTCTACGATATTTTCCTCTGCACTTGCTAACGCTGGTACTGTTAGTTGCAATGCCAGTACACTTGCCGCTAAAAAGCGAAATTTCTTTGAAAACTGCATGTTCCCACTCCTCATCAATATCTAATATATTACTAGTTTACTAGATGAAGGTTAAAAACAGGTTAAAAAACATCAAGTTTTTCCAATTTACAAACTATTATTTCAAGTCCCAATAGAAACAACAAAGAGTCCGTACCCTGTTTTCAAGGAAATGCCCCTTATCTACTCATATCGAATCTTTCCGTAAATGCCCCCGCCGCCAACTTCAATTGCTAATTGACCATTTCTTGCTAAATCAATCATTTTCGCAATTTTATGTGGCACTACTTGTTCAAGTTGCTCCGTTGTCACTGTATGCAAAATAGCCATCTCTGTACCAAAAGCTTTCAATAAACGCTCCACCGTTCTTGGGCCTAACCCAGGTATGAAATCTAAAGGTACTTGATGAATATACGGGGGTCGCACTCGCACATCCTCTACCCTATCCGACAGCTCCTTAATGCGTACTGAAACTCCTTTTATGATTTGATTGCTTCCACAAGCCTCACACTTAACTTCCTTCTCATCTACCTTCTCGCCACATTTCGCACATACCGTTTGATAATACTTGCCAAGGAGAGGATTTAAACCATAATTAGTAGCGATCATTCGCCCTCCTTTTGCATGGAGTGCCTTTTTTAATTCAGTAAAATTTGCAGCTTCTAATTGTAACTTTTGATATTCACGTGCTATTTTCCCAAGAGAATGAGCATCCGAATTTGTCACAAATGCATAAGGCTGTAGCTCTTTAATGCCACTCACCATCGTTGTATCAGAGCTTAATCCAAGTTCTATCGCATCAATTAGTAGTGGATCAAATACTTCGGTTAAGCTTCGAAGGACACCTTTACCATACAAACTTTTAAACGGTGTAAAAACATGTGCCGGAATAAATAATCCTCCTACATCTCGTACTTTTTGTTGCAATGTTCTACCATCACAATAAATTCGTTGCGAGCTCAAATGAACATTTTTCATATGTTCACGCATCCAATTTGAAAACTCCTTCATCTTTATCAATGTCGGAAAATACGCAAGGACATGAATCGGCCCGTGACAACTTGCATCATAAATTTCAATTTCCGTACCAAGAATAAGTGTAGTCTCACGAAAACATAAGCCTCCTTCATTTAGTTGATGAAGTTCACCATTTTCAATCATATGCTCCAGTTCTTCAATCACTTCTGGTGAATGGCAATCAATAATACCAATAATATCAAGACCTTTTCGGGCACTCGCCGTTTCTAAAATTCTCGCTAGCGTAAGTGTCTTACTACCTGTAATTTTCACTGCACGACCACTTGCAGTACGCCCAATATGAATATGTAAATCCGCATAATAGTCTTTAAGCAAATGCAACTCCCCCTTTATTTCCATATGTTATCTCTTCTTAAGCAAAATAAAACACCTTGCATTTCTGCAAGGCTTCTACACATCCTTATGAAGAATGGTTCTCCTGTGTGTTACTGCTATAATCGCCGGCTCCTTGCTGTATTACTTGATGGTCATAGGCGATTAACGTCACACCTATTTTCCTTTCCAGGTCATTGATTTTTTTAAGTTGCTCCTGGTCTAATTGGGCAAATTTCTTCTCTTCCATTTTTAATACACATCCTTTCCGAAATAGAATGTGTATTTATTTTTGATTTATTCCTTTTTAAACCTTGGTACAAGCTTTCTCATATTTGTCAAAGTAAACGAAGCACCATCTAACATTAACCATGGTCCTATTCAAAAATAATGACAAAAAAAGTGAGCACACTGTAAATATACAATGCGCTCACTTTTCGTTCTCTAATCAACGACCTGATGCACCCAATCCTTGCCCTCTAAACTTCTCGTGACTAGCATACTTGCTACTGTATCACCTGTAGCATTGACCATCGTTGCCGGCGGATCCACCACTACGCCAATTGCTGAAATCATCGGTAAAGCCTGCATTGGCATGCCGTATAATGTAATAATCAGCATTTCACCTATAAAGCCCCCGCCAGGAATACCACTCATTACAACACCCGACAATAGAGAAATGCCTATGGCCGTTAAAAACGTGCCTATCCCTGAAAAATCCATATTAAATACCCCAAATACAAAGGCAATTTTCAAAATAGCAGACAAACAGGAACCATCCATATGAATCGTAGCCCCTAGTGGTAAAACAGTTTCACGAATATCTTTTGGAATGCCGATATTTTTAGCTGCGGTTAAATTGACAGGTAGCGTAGCAAAACTGCTTCCTGTACCAAAAGCTGTCGCTGCTGGTGTCAAAATATTTTTCCAAAACTTCATCACACCTAACTTCCCACCTGCTATGAATGCATACAAGGTAAACCCTATTAAGAAATACAGTATCGCTACTGGATAATATAATAAAATCGCTTTAGCATAATCCCCAAGTAAGGCTGCTCCAAAATCACCAATTAACGTAGCAAAATACGCAAACAAGCCAATTGGTGCGTAGTACATTACAAGTTTAATAACCTTCATGAATACTTCTGAACCACTCGATAAAAAACGACCAAATGGCTTGCCAGATTCACCTGCTAATCCAGTGCCAAGCCCTATTAATACAGCGAATAAGATAAGTGCAAGCATATTACTTCTTGACATTAAATTCACAAAATCAGGTACTGTAAATGTCTTTACTAACTGCTCAGATAAGCTCAATTCCTCCGTTGTCTCAGGTGTCACTAAGTCAATCGACACTCCTTCACCTGGCGGATAAATATTAACAGCAACTAACATGACAATGGAAGCAATAATCCCTGTAAGTATAAAGACAATAAGCATTGAACTCATAATTTTACCTAGCCGCTTCATGCTATCCATACTAGCTACAGAAGATGAAATTGAGAAAAACACTAGTGGTACAACAATCATAAATAGTAAATTAATAAAAACATCACCGAATGGCTTCAGCACCGTCGCATTTTCACCGAAAAGCAAACCGATAATCGCACCCAAAAGAATGGCAATCAATAAAATCATCGGAAATCGATACGCTCTCAGTCTTTCCAATTTTCACATCCCTTCGTTTATGAAAAATAATAAATACCGTCCGCAGTAAAAGCTGCTGGTCCACGCATCCAAACATGATCGTCTAAATCCCAGCGTATCACTAAATCCCCTCCACTTAAATGCACGGTAATGTCCTCACCCTTACGACAAAAGCCATTAAGAATTGCTGCCACTACAGCCGCACAAGCTCCTGTGCCACAAGCTTCCGTTACCCCTGATCCACGCTCCCACACCCTAAAATTCAGTTCAGTAGCATGAACAACTTCTACAAATTCTACATTCACGCGTTCCGGGAACCTACTATCATTTTCAATAATGCCACCAACTGAATGTAACGGTGCATCCTTTATGTTCTCCACAAAAAACACTGCATTTGGGTTCCCTAAAAACAGTGCTGTTACGAACAAACTATGACTAGGAAGATTAAATAATTCATGAATGACAAAGTCTCTTGGATCCCCTATCATTGGTACATTTTCACGATGCAATAAAGGCGCACCCATATCGACAATTACTTCTGTTACTACATTATTTTTCACCACTACTCGCACGTGCATCATGCCCGACTTCGTCTCAATAACAAAATGTTCTTTTGGTACTATATTACGTTCAAATACATACTTCGCAACGCAGCGCAGGCCATTTCCACAATTCGTTCCTTCAGAACCATCTTTGTTAAAAATACGCATACCGCAATCAGCATTTTCAGATGGTTGAATGACGATTACGCCATCTGAACCAATGCCCGTATTTACATTTGATATTTGCTTTGCTAGCGAGCTAAATAGCTCATCCGCGTAGTGATATTTAAAAAGATCAATATAAATATAACTATTCCCGATACCGTGCATTTTCGTGAACACGATCTCCATCTATCCCCCACCTTCTTAAGAAAAAGATGTTTAAAATACCTGTTATTCATTCCTATTAACATACTTATTTTTATATGTATTGACTGAAAAATATACTTTACTCAACAATTAACAACACTTGTGTTAACCCGAATAAGTATAAAACTGACACAAATGTTGTTTTTTCAAAATAGCACTACTAACTAAAATATAGAGGAGTGGAATTTTGATAAGAGCAGCTGAACATTCACATCATAAATTAAAAACAGTCGATATTGCGTATATAGTCTTATTTTCAACACTCAGCTAACATTACATCCTTTGCACCTTTCTTGGTCGATGTCATTGCTGCACTTGTTGCAACAGCTATCAACTATTTACTAGGCACAAACTGGATGTTCTTTTCCTACAAGTTATGGGCAAGTGCACCCGAAGGCTTCACGTATAAACTTGCATGGCTTTGGATGATGCCACCATTACCAAAAGATATTATCTTAGCGATATTTGCAGGAATTTTCGCATACCGCATGCAAAAAGTATTGAAAATTATTCCTATTAAATAGTAAGAACTCTCATTTATAGCCTCACTGTTTTTCATGCGATTAACAAGCATACCCTCTCTATCACAAATGTGCTAATGACCATATGCATATTTTCTGCACACTTCTTTGTTAGATTAAGTACAAAGAGTTGGGAGGAATATGATATGAAGTTACAAAGAAAATGGCATGCAGGTTTTCTAACAGTTGTTGCAGCTATAGCATTATCAGCTTGTTCAGAAGATCCATTTGAAACTAAAAAAGAAGTTACTACTGAACAAAATACGGAAATGGACCATTCTACTATGGATCATTCCAGTTCAGGTGACGTACCTGAAACTTTGAAGAATGCAGAAAATCCAATGTATCCAGTTGGTAGTACTGCTATCATTACAGATGGACATATGGACGGAATGAAAGGCGCAGAGGCAACAATCGTTGGCGCTTATGATACTACTGCTTACATGATCTCTTATGAGCCTACTACAGGCGATGACCGTGTTGAAAAGCATAAATGGGTTATTCACGAGGAATTAATTGATGCAGGCGATGCACCGTTAACAACCGGTACAGAAGTGAAAACTGATGCATCTCATATGGAAGGTATGGAAAATGCAACAGTCGTCATAGATGAAGCAGTACAAACAACGGTTTATATGATTGATTATGTATCTACTACCAATGGCGAAGCGGTTAAGAATCATAAATGGGTTACAGAAAGTGAACTGACAACTGCAAATTAGTATAGGAACTTTCGGTAAATAGTTAGACAGAATCACTTCCTGATGATTCTGTCTTTTTTGCTACGTATTTAACATAGTATTTAGAATTTACCTTTATATGAATTCTGTATTTGAAGATTTAAGCCACTTGTAGCCAATTCCCCATACTGTTTGCAAATAGTCATCTACAGGGAATTCTACCTTGCGTAGTTTATCTCGTAAATTACGTACATGTGAATCAATTGTTCGATCTTCAATCGTAACAGCATGCCCCCATACCGTGCTAATTAAATGTTCCCTTGAAAAGACTTTATTTTGATATTTAAGAAATAACTCCATCATAGCAAACTCTTTAGGCGTTAAAGAAATTTCTTCGTGCCGAAAATGTAGCTCGAAAGATTCTTTTATCAGACGTAGCCCATGAAATGTAATCACATCATCCTCTGTTTTAAATCTCCTTAATACAGCGTGTATTCGTGCAATCAACTCATCTTCATCGAACGGCTTTTGAATATAATCGTCAGCACCAAGATTTAAACCTTTCACAATGTCAGCTCGTTCTCCTTTAGCCGTTAGCATAATAACTGGTACATCCCAGTATTTTTTAATTTCTTGGCATGCTTGCCATCCGTCCATTTCCGGCATCATGATATCCAGTAACACTAAATCTACATGATGTGCCTCTAAATACGTCAATGCTTCTAGTACGGATGATTCCGTGACACAATGAAATTTTGGTTCTAAATAAAGAGAGAGTAAGTCTAGCATTCTCGGCTCATCATCGATTAGTAACAATGTTTTCATTATTTCCAGCTCCTCTAAACGTCAATACAAATGTAGTTCCCCTATTCTCTTCACTATGAACTTTTATTTCACCGTCGTGTGCGTGAACAAGTTCCTTCACAATAGCAAGGCCTAATCCAGAACCGCCTAATGCGCGAGCGCGAGATTTTTCCACCCTATATAGACGATCAAAAATGTAAGGTAAATCTTTCTTAGAAATTCCTTTTCCTGTGTCTTCAATTATTATTTGTATTTCCTGATTTATGCACTTGGCTGTCACTACAGCTGTATCTCCAACTGTACAATACTTTAATGCGTTATCTAGTAAATTAATAATAACTTGTTCAAGCCTTAACGAATCTGCGATTATCGTTATAGATTCTTCACAGTGGACATAGAAGTTTATTTGTTTTTCCTGAAAAGCTGGGCTCAGCTTCGTTTCAATATTCCCCAAAAACAACTTGGCATCAAGGCGTTCTTTTTCTATAACAAATGCGTTTTCATCCATTTTTGCTAAATCAAATAAATCTTTAATCAAATGCGAAAGCCGGTTTGTTTCTTCTATAATAATGGCTAAATATTTCTTTTTATCCTCCTCTGACAAATTACGTTTATAGAGAATATCTGTGTATCCTTTGATGAATGTTAAGGGTGTTCTTAACTCATGAGCAATGCTAGATAGGAATTCCTTTCGCTCCTGCTTCACATACTTCAAATCATCTGCTAATAGCTGTATCGCATTCGACAAATCACCAAGTTCATCTTTGCCACTTTTAGCAAGAGTTACGGTGAAATCTCCCTTACTCATTTTCAGCGTAGCCTCTTTCATTTGAATAAGGGGCTTGGCCAGCTTTCTAGACAAAATAATAATAATGAGTATGGTCACCAATCCTGAAATCATACCAACCAATAAAAAGTGCTTATTCAGGCGTTCCATTAGCATGTGGATGGAATCTGTATTTTGAAGCATTAAAACGTATCCAACCGTTGTTTGTCCATCTTTTATTGGGCTAATTGTAGAAATAAACGCTACTTCTTCCCAATTTCCTTCTAATGTTTGCCCCATATAAGGAACTGGCGTGTTCAATTTTTTTAAATAATCTTCTATATTATCCTGAGGTCCAGAGGTTGTTAATATCTTTCCTTCGTTATTTATAATGACAACATCAGTACTATCCACTGATTCCATTAAAGCTACATGGGATAGTGTTTCCCTGTCAAAATTTCGTTCTAAAATCGTTCTATGCGAATTCCCTCTTGCTTGTAAGCTAATAAGTTCTTCTTCTACCCTTGAATCAGCAAGTGAAGCATGTAAAAAGAACATCATTAATGTTTCAATGCAAAATAATATGACAAAAAAGATAGTACCTAGCTTCAATGAAAGTTTGCGCATCTATATACCGCCATTTTAAGTTTCTTAAGATTATACCCCTTAAGTTTGAAGATTTCATGCAGAAATAGAATATTTTTCTTCGTGTAGACAATAAAAAAGGGTGATTTCTGTAAATTCAAGAAATCACCCTACCATATTTTAAGCGTATTTTTGCATCCAGTTTAAGAAATTTTCAATAACTTGATCTAAGAATTTGACTGTACCCTCGTCAGTTAAGTTACCTTCTGCATCAAATTTTGTGTGTACGGCGCCGACATATACTTCATTGCCACCAAGAACTGGTGAGCTAATGCCTGGTGAGAATAAGATATCACGTAAATGTAATTGAGCTTTGACAGTTCCTAAGTTACCCATTGATGCACCCATAATAAATGATGGTTTGCCAATCATCACTTTGTCTACACGAGATAACCAGTCAATCGCATTCACCATAACGCCTGGTACTGTACCGTTATATTCTGGAGTTACCCAAAGTACAGCATCTGCAGCTTTTACTTTTGCTTTGAAATCTAACACAGCTTGCGGTGCTTCATTTTCTACATCTTGGTCATACATTGGCAAGTCGCGTAAGCTTAATACTTCAAGTTCAAATTTCTCTGTATAACGTTTTTGAATGTATGTTGCTAATTGCATATTATAAGATTCTTTTCGAATACTACCTACGATTGCTACTACTTTCATATTTCTTCCCCCTGGATTTTAACAATATCAAAAATATTGATTGCATGGTTTATTTTATATTTCATTAATAATAAGTGACAAACTCCTCGACTGGTTTACGGTAGCCTCGTAAACGACGACTACTTTCCTTTTCCTTGCCAATCGTAATCATTAAGGCAATTTCGTGTGTTGCTGGCACATTAAATAGAGAACGCATTTTTTCCTGATCAAAACCAATCATCGGACATGTGTCCCAGCCACGATTTTTTGCAGCGAGCATGAAAATCATACCTGAAAGTGATGCATTACGAATCGCATCTTCCTTCATAAAATCTTCGCCACGCCCCTCATAAAAATTCGTATTATCATCTATGAGACCTTGAAGCTCGAAATCAGTAATGATTCCTAAATCCACCATACCCTGACTGATTCGTGCTGTTTGTTTATAAGCTTCTTTATCACCTAGTACTAAAACAACAGCTGATGCCGCATGTACTTTATATTGACCATAAGCTGCCTCACGCACTTTCTCCTTCATATCTTCATCCATTACAACGATGTATTCAGGATGCTGTAAATTAAACGCTGATGGCGCTAACTTCACATCTTCTAAAATTGGACGAATATCGTTTTCAGTCATTTTGACATCTTTGATGAAATTATTTGCAGAGCGACGCTTGTCAATTAACTTCGTAAATTCCAATTGTATTACCTCCAAATATAGAAATGCTTATTCATATTCTTTATCGAACGAAATTGCACTTCTTACAGTATCAATTGGGCGCACTAATTGCTCAATTTTGTTGCGTTCTGCTTCAAGGAATGGTGGCAATGATAATTTTTCACCTAAAGTCTCATAAGATTCGTCTCCCATGAAGCCTGGGCCATCAGTTGCCCACTCAAATAAAATTTGCGGTGCCACTCGTGCATATAACGATTCAAAGAAATGGCGATCTACATAGCCTGATGTATGGAAACCAAAGCCCTCTAAACGTTCTGTCCATTCATCTAATACAGCACGATCTGCTACACGGAATGCTGCGTGGTGTACTGTACCAAAGCCTTGACGAGCAACTGGAAGAACTGTGTTATGTTCTACGACGATTTGTGCACCATTTCCACCTTCGCCTACTTCGAATAAGTGGAAATCACCCTCTTCAGCGATTTCAGTAAACAACATTACTTTTTCAAGTACAGTTTTAAAATATTTCAAATCCGATACACGTATATGTACTGGACCTAGCCCTGTAATTGCATATTCAAGTGGTATTGGACCTTTCTGCCAAGGTGTACCAGAAGCAACACCTTCATTTTTTTCATCTGAGATAAGTTGGTATTGTTGGTCGTCAAAATCAACAAATGAAAGAGTGTTTTTGCCGAATTGTTCTTTGATGCCAGTATGTTTGACTTCTAAGCGATCAAATCGTTTTACCCAATACTCTAAAGCTGCATCAGTTGGGACACGGAATGATGTTTTTGAAATTTCATTCGTACCGTGTACACCTTTTGGGATATTCGGGAAATCAAAGAATGTCATATCTGTACCCGCGCTACCTTTGTCGTCTGCAAAGAATAAGTGATACGTTTGTATATCATCTTGATTGACTGTTTTTTTCACTAAACGCATCCCTAATACATACGTGAAAAATTTATAGTTTTCTTCTGCACTGCTAGTGATTGCTGTTACATGGTGAATGCCTTTTAAATGGTTCATAATTTAGTTCCTCCTGATTATCTCGAATTCGAGATATATGTGTAAAATTTTTTTATTTTTTAGTGGCATTGATGCCGACTTTTTTTAGTGCATCCATCATCGAATCCACTTCTTGTTCTGTTAAAACCTCAAAAATCTCGTTAATTTTTTGTTCATGTGCAGGGAAAATTCTTTGCATCAACATCTGTCCTTCCGATGTCAATACTGCGTAAGTAACACGGCGATCCTTTGGACAAGAACGGCGACAGACAAACCCTTTTTCCTCTAGCTTATCAATGACATACGTGATACTACTACTAGCGATTAAAATCTTTTTCCCAATTACTTGAATCGGCTGTTCGCCTCTATGATAAAGAAACTCTAAGACTCCAAACTCAGTTTGATTTAACCCATATTGCAATAAATCCTTTTTCGTTGCATCTTGTATCGCTTGATAGGCGCGGAATATGACAGTAAAAGCTTTTAAATTTCGATTATTCCCCTTCACTCGATTCCCTCTCCCCCAATTAACTCAAAAAAATATCTTTAATTCGAGATAATCATATCATACTCATTTCGAAACAGCAAATATCTTAACTCTTCAAAATGTAATAGATATTTAACACTTTTAGTTAGGTGTTTGCTAAAAATCTCAAAGGGTATAGTGTTTTGAAACTAATCTAAAGGAGGATTCTAAAATGACTGAAAAACAACAGCAACTAGAAGCGTTCCGTGTAAATGATAAAGGACAAGCATTAACAACAAATCAAGGGCTGAAAATGGCAGATGACGAGCACTCTTTAAAAGCCGGTGATCGAGGTCCTACCTTGCTTGAAGATTTTCATTTCCGTGAAAAAATGACACATTTTGATCATGAACGTATCCCCGAAAGAGTAGTCCACGCTCGTGGTTCTGCAGCACATGGTGTATTTGAAACATATGAATGCGCAAGTGACATTACGAAGGCTAAATTCTTAAATGGTAAAAATACAACAACCCCTGTTTTTGTTAGATTTTCTACAGTGGCTGGTTCTAGAGGTTCTGCCGATACTGTACGAGACGTTCGAGGTTTTGCTACAAAGTTCTATACAGAAGAAGGAAATTACGACTTAGTAGGTAATAATATTCCTGTGTTCTTTATACAAGACGCAATTAAATTCCCTGATTTTATTCACTCCGTGAAACCTGAACCAAACAATGAAATTCCACAGGCTCAAAGTGCTCATGATACATTTTGGGATTTTGTTGCTAATAATCAAGAGTCTGCACATACAGTAATGTGGCATCTATCTGACCGTGCTATACCAAGAAGTTATCGTATGATGGAAGGCTTTGGCGTCAATACGTATCGCTTTATTAATGCTGAGGGTAAAGCCCATTTTGTTAAGTTTCATTGGAAGCCATTACTCGGCGTTAAATCACTAGTATGGGATGAAGCACAAAAAATTGCAGGAAAAGATCCTGATTTCCATCGTCGAGATCTATGGGATGCTATTGAACGAGGTGATTACCCCGAATATGAACTGGGTGTTCAGCTTATTTCTGAGGAAGATGAATTTAAATTTAGTTTTGATATCCTAGACGCAACTAAAATTTGGCCTGAAGAAGAAGTACCAGTTCGCATACTTGGTAAAATGACACTCAATAAAAATGTAGATAATTTCTTTGCAGAGACCGAGCAGGTTGCGTTCCATGTTGGTCATGTGGTACCGGGCATTGACTTTTCAAACGACCCATTACTACAAGGTCGATTATTTTCATATACAGATACCCAATTAATACGACTAGGCGGACCAAACTTCCATGAGTTACCGATTAATCGACCTGTTTGTCCATTCCACAACAATCAACGAGATGGCTATGGACGTCACACAATTAATGTTGGACAAGTTAGCTATCATAAAAATTCTTTGGCGAATAATACACCACGCCCTGTTCCCGAAGAAGAAGGGGGCTATGCTCATTACGAGGAAAAAATAGAAGGGCGTAAAGTACGTGCCAGAAGTGAGAGCTTTAAAGACCATTTTTCACAAGCTAGACTATTTTGGCTAAGTATGACTGATATTGAGAAAAAGCATATTATTGATGCGTTTAGTTTTGAAGTTGGTAAAGTAAAGAATAAACATATTCGAAAACAAGTAGTCGATATGTTTGCGCATGTTTGTAATACACTTGCAACAAAAGTAGCAGAGAATGTTGGAATAGAACCACCAGCAAAAGTAGAGGTACCTAACATTCAACAAACATCTCCTTCTGTCAGTCAAGAGCTTAATCCTGTAGAAACTGTAAAAACGCTTAAAGTAGCTGTACTTGTATCTGAGAAATCACCACAAAACTTACAAGAGCTTTTATCTATATTTACAAAAGAAAATATTGTAGTTGAGCTCATTGGTTCTAAGCAAGGAATTCTTCAAGGTCACGAAATTAATCAAACATTTTCAACTACTGCATCCGTTCTATATGATGGTGTCTATCTAACTACGTCCTACGATGACACTCATCAGCAAAAGCTAGCGGACCACTTTATACAAGAAGCATTCGATCACTTCAAAACAGTTGGCTATACAGAAAATATAACATCCATTCAGCAATTCACTAGAAAAGATGGTGTTGTTAAATCCCCTGAGGCCTTTGTTCAAGCACTCGCTCAACATCGTCATTGGGAGCGTTAAAATCAGATAAAATTCATTCAAGGGTTTTCCAATAATTTTAAAATTTGTGGGCTAACCTAGAAAATAAAAAACACCTTTCATTGACTAACGGGTATTGAAACCTGAAATAATCAATGTGGAGGTGTTTTTCTAAATGTACAAGAATGAATCATTCAGAAAATGCGTGTATCATAAGTATTATCGAGGATTACATTTACAATAATATCCAATTTTAAAGAAATTAAACAGCCAGTCGCCGGTACAATACCGTAAACTGGCTTCGAATTCTCATTTGAGATTAGCTTTTTTTAGTTACTTTATTCTCTGGAATTCCTTTTCTGTCCCATCTTCAAACTTCACTTCTACCTCAATGGATTGGTAGTCGTCTGCAATATTGAATACAGAAATTACTTGATCGATTACCTCATCATTCGATGTTGTCGAATCAAATGTCAACTGCTTAAATAATGGCTCAAGCTTTGTAAATGCTTCATCGCCATATAGTTTTTCATTCTTGCGATCATCTTCTAATTCTGCCTCCATGCCGGTTCTTTCATTATCATAATCCACGTCATAAGATTCAGTAGCAGAATAATCTACATCCAATGAAAACTCTGTAAAGTTAAACAATGTAGACTTAGCAGCATTTTCATTTTTTTGCTTTTCTGTATTCGTCTCCTCAACAGGTGCATTTTCTGGCACATCTTTGACCTCATCCTTATTACACCCATAAAGTACTCCAGCTACTAAAGGCACTGCTAATAAAAGCTTTAAATTCTTCATAATTTACACTCCTTTCGGTAGTACTTATTATTCCCGAATTCTAAAAAACTAATCAATGTCTTTAAAATTGGCCTTTACTAATTATTGAACATCCCGCTGAATTTGCTCTACCATTTCAACTAACAATGGCACATTTGTACTTCGTTGTAGTGAATTGCAATCCTGCATTACATACGCCCAGCTTTCTTCAAGCTTTTCATCATAGGTATTACCCTCGTTCACATGTAAAAATGGGCGCAAGTATTCTTCAATAGAACAAGATAGGGTTTCGATAAATTCATCCGCTTTACTGACTTTACCGACAGCCTCCTCATTTCGCTCCCCCCACAACACATGCTCCAAATTCGTGGAGAAATAAAATAACTGATACGGCACATGATTCTTTTTCAAAGTAAAAGATTCACTCGTTGCAAGTATTTTAATATTTTGTGCCTTCAGCGTATTTCTTGCCTCAATCGCTTCTTTCTTCTTCGTCGACCCGACAAGTATTTCAGTCTCGTCATAAAATATTGAACCTTTCACGTCTGCACTCACCTTCACATGCTCATGTGGGATGAAACATCCATCCGCATCCGTTATTTGCACAATCGCTAGTAAATCCTTCGGTAAAAATTTATTTTTCTCTAAATAACGGCTAATGACTTGTCCAACCGTATTTTTAATGTTCGTAGTCTTTTTCGTACCTTCCCACTTGGTTAAAATATCACCACGTTGCACATCAAATCGAACCTCAGATTCTGCGAAGTACATATCTAGGTAATCGTACAAAATGATTTGCTCTGTTTCTCCCTCAACGACAACAAGAATTACCTTTTTAGTCATTACGGACCCCCGCTTTTCTAAAGGCGCGCTTAATATTAAATGTCTTCGTCTCTTTATAAATCTCTTCAGCCTGGCCCCCAAGCTGAACGGCACGTAAATAGACATCACGTGCATTATTCACTTCTTTAATGCCCTTTAACTGAACATATCGATGTTGTTCATTAACTGTTGTAAACCACAGATTTTTAATAGGCAGTACCTCTAACACACGTAAGTTATGTGAAGTGAAAATGAGCTGTCCTTTGCCACCTTCATCAATTACCATCAATAATTCTCCTAACAAATACTCAAACACGCCTGAATCTAACTCATCAATCACAACACAAGCATTCGGATTATTATAAACAGCAATTAATGCACTTAATACCGAAATAATTTTCAAAATCCCTTCCGACTCCGTGCGTAATGGTAGTTCACATTCACCTCGCTTCGATAAAAATTCAAAGCGCACACCTTTTTCTCCGTTGTCTAAAGTTTGCTCTGTGATGAAATGGATTTTTATCATCAGCTCAGGAATAATGGTTGAAAGTACTTTATTTGTTTGATCAATTACTTTGCATAGTACTTCAAAACGATCTTTCTGAAGTAACGAAGTGCCTTCTAAATCATATGGAATAAATCCTCTCGATTTTTCCAAATGTACACTAAATGGCATAATATATTTCATCATCAAAAGACCTATACTTTGGTTGTTAATGACATGCAAATCTCTGTTGAAATCTAACGCAATATTATTTAACAGATGCCATTCCATCTCACTAAGCATTTCCTGTAATACTGGCTTTAAATCCTTGTGGAATGCAAATGAAACATGCTCTTTTTGTGCCATTGCTCGCACAACCATCACCTTCACACGTAACTTCTCATTCATATCTTTTAGTGAAGTCGTACGAATCTGTACAACATCCTCCTCTTTACAAATAAGTGTTTTCGAGCGTTTGCCCTTCTCATTCTCTCGGTAGCTTAACTTTTCAATTGTCGTATAAATACGCTCATCATCCTCTTGGAAAGCTACAAAATAATTTACAAAAAACTCTCCAAACTCATTTTGTACAAGAAAATCAAAATCTAAGCTCGCTGTTTCTTCCCCAGCCGTGATAAAACGCTTTTCTCGTAGTTGCAACTTTTCATTACTAATCCACCCAGAGATCAGCGTCTTCAATAAACTAAACGCATCAACAATTGTCGTCTTTCCAGAACCATTTTGCCCATATATCCCCACAACTTTCGATTGCAAAAACGAATCGAAATCTACCGACAACGATATCTCACCATCTCGCACGTTCTTTAAATTGTGCACAGTCACTTTTTTAATTTTCACAATACCCATCACATGACATCCTTTAACTCTTTTCTTATATTATAAGTAAAAAGGTTATAAATTATAACGTTTTTAAAATTAAAGTTCATTAATATTATCGCCCAAACTTAGTGTACTCTGCATTACAATATTGGGATTTTTGCCAAAAAAAGAAGTAACTCAGAAATTTCTGAGTTACTTCTTTTAAAATTTTCGATTACCAATAATAACGATCGTTACTTTTCTCGCTAATCTTGTGCGCTAAACGAATTGTTGAAACTGCTAGCTCTGCATACGTTATATTTCCAGTTGCATTAATTTTGTTATCTTGTGCATCTAATAGCCCCATCCCATTAGCTAGAGCTACATACCCCGCATAAGTTGGTTGAATTGCACTTGCATCTGTAAAGTTCAACTTATAAAGATCACTAAGCTGTGCTGCTTTTTCAAGATCTAGTGCACGAATAGACCACTCCGCAAACTCTTGGCGTGTTAATGCATCTTCAATTTTGAAGTTGTCTGATGGCTCTAAAACTCCCATCTGTACAGCTTGCTCTACCGTAGCATATAGTGGATGCTTCGAATCAATATTTGGGAAAGATTGTAGTTCTTCCCCTTCTCCCATATATCTACCAGAGTATACATATGTCAGTGATTTCATAATAATCTTCAACGCTTCTCCCTTTGTTACTGCTTTATCGGCGTTAAAATTTGCTGGATCTTTTACGTCTAAAAGCTTTTGATTCAGTAAATAATTTAGCTCTTTAGATGCTGTTGGATGTTTGATGATTTCTTTATCCGACTCTGGCTTAATACTATTTAACCATTCACCAGTCATAGCATCTAGCTGATTATATAGAACACCATCAAAAGTTGGTGCATATACTAAATCATAGTGTTGCTTGTCCTTATTATCCTGTTTTACATATTGTAACTTTGTCTTTAATGCTTCACTAAACGTTGCCTTTGCAACATCAGGTGCAATGACCTTGCTCGTAGATGGCCAGTTGCTGATTTTCTGATGGTTAATCATTAACGAACTAAGAGATCCATCCGTTCCGATACCCACATAAATTTCGTCACCTGTCACAGTAATACCATTCACGACACGCGGGAATGAAAATGAATGATATTTACTGTACTCATCAAACGAATAGCCTTCCGTTGATTTAGCATAATTATGAAGATATGATGGTGCTAATTCCTTCAAGTACTCAATTGCCTTTGATAAAGCTACCTCTTTTGTAATCCCTGACTCTGAATCTTTTGCTTTAGTGAAATCTCTATCGAAGCTGTGGAATCGTGTAATTTCACCTGTAGCCTTATTAATTTCTAGTGATGAGCCTGAACCGCTATTTCCGCTCCAGTACATATAATCTACTGAATAAACCGTTTCACCAGCCTCATTTTCTCTTTCATTGACCGTATCAATCGTTAACTTACCCTTGTCTGGATCCACTTTTAATAAAGATTTCGCTAACTCTTCGGCCTCATCAGCTGTAAGACCATTCTTTTTCGGTGCAAGTGGCTGCGCTACAAGCTTTTCAATCGTTTGTACCTTTGGCGCTTGTGTTGTGAAGCCATTAGCTGATTGCCACTGACCTGTTAGAGCATGTACACCCATATAGTTAGAAATCGGCATGTAAACAAGCTTTACTTCACGCTCGTCCGTCGAATAATCGTAGTCTATAAAGTAACGTAATTCTACTGCTACATTATCTTGCATTTGCTTCAATATATCTGTCTCATTTTTCTTTTGCTCTAAACCATCGAATGTTGCCTTACTTGTTGTAGGCGAATTACGATACATATTATCAATGACACCATTACCTAGTACACTAATTGTGATATTTTGATCGCTAATCGGTACGCCGTTTTGTGTTGGCAAGTAACTAAATGAATAGCGAATTGGCTCAGATAATGGACGACTCATATAGTAGTCATTCCCATTGCCATCTTCCTGTAATTGATAGTTTGTTGCACTAGGGAACTTCTTCAAAACGTTTTGAGCAATTTTTTGAGCTTCTTCCTTTGAAATTTTTGCTGGGAATAGCGCATCACTCACATCTGCAGGTTGGTAATAGAAAGACTCTAGCTCTAAGTTATCACCTTTGAAATTGAAACTTCCATAGATGTTTTTACCGTCGACCATTTTATCAAAACGTAGTTCGTGACGAATTGTTTCATCATCGAAATAATAATGTCCACGTCCCGTCTGAAAATCATTATCTGTTAAAAAGTTAAACTCCGTTGGAAACAATGTACGAACCTTTTTAATAAGTTCATTTTTTGTTACCTTTGTGTCTGTTTCTGCCACTTGAATTTCAATTTTCTCTGAATGCTCGTTTACAGACGCAGAAGCCTGTGCAATCGGCGAAAGCATGCCCAACGAGAATGCCGTAGATGTTAAAACAATTCCTACCTTTTTAAAGTTAACCAAAATACCCCTCCTAGAATACTATTTACCATAATTGTATACTATACCCATAAATTAGTGAATAGTTATTAATATTTATCTTATAATTCTCTACTTTGACTATACTTTTTACGATAAGCAGCAAAAAAGAGGAGGCCTTTCAGAAATACATCTGAAACACCTCTCTCTATTAATTTTTCTAACTAGTAATATCGATTGTCATTTTTCTCATAAATCTTATGTGCTAAACGAATTGTTGAAACCGCTAGCTCTGCATATGTCACATTACTAGTTGCGTTAAATTTATTATCCTGAGCATCTAGCAGCCCCAGCGAATTGGCTAGCGCTACATAGCCTACATAATTAGGTTGAATTGTGCTTGCATCTGCAAAATTCACCTTGTAAATATCGCTACGTTTCGCGGCTGTTTCAAGATCTAAAGCTCGAATATACCATTCAGCTAACTCTTGGCGTGTTAACGGGTCTTCAACTTTAAAGTTATCCGTTGGCTCTAAAACGCCCATACCTACAGCCTGCTCAACTATTTGGTATAGTGGATGCTTCGAATCGATATTCGGGAAAGACTGCTTCGCTTCATCATCTGTCATATAGCTACCGTAATAACCATATGTCATAGATTTCATGATAATCTTTAATGCTTCTCCCTTTGTTACCGCTTTATCGGCATTAAAGGTAGCTGGATCCTTTACCTCTAAAACTTTCTGATGCAGTAAATAATTTAGCTCATCAGCAGCTGTAGGGTGAGAAATTATTGGCGTATTGTCTTCTGGCTTAATACTATGCAACCATTCGCCAGTCGTAGCATCTAGCTGATTATAAATGACACCATCATACGTTGGTGCATAGACTAAATCATAGTGTTGCTTGTCTTCATTGTCTTGTTTAGCATACTGAAGTTTCGTCTTTAATGCTGCGCTAAACGTTTCTTTCGCTACATCCGGTGCAATGGCCTTGCCTGCAGATGGCCAGTTGTCGAATTTTTGGTGATTAATGTATAACATACGTAAAGAACCGTCTGTACCGATTCCCACACTAATATCGTCACCTGTCACAGGAATATTATTCACAACACGTGGGAAAGTGAAATAATGATAATTACTATACTCGTCAAACGAATAGCCATCCATTGATTTTGCATAATGGTGAACATAAGACGGCGCCCATTCTTTTAAGTAATCAATGGCCTTTGATAGTGCCACTTCTTTTGTTATTTCTGATGCCGACTCATTTGTTTTCATAAATTCTTCACGGAAGTCGTGGAATTGTATAATTTCACCCGTCGCCTTATTAATTTCAATCGATCCGCCTGTACCTCCATTTTTATAACTGTACATATAATGAACGGAATAAATCGTTTCTTTCGCTTCATTTTCTCTTTCATCTACCATTTCAATTGTTAACTTAGCCTTGTCTGAATCAACTTTTAAGAAGGATGTTGCTAATTCTTCTGCCTCCTCAATTGTAATACCGTTCTTTTTCGGTGCAAGTGGCTGCGCCGATAGCTTTTCAACCGTTTGTGCCTTAGGTGCTAGTGTCGAGAAGCCATTTGTTGTTTGCCACTGGCCTGTTAATGCATGTACACCATTAAAGCTTTGAATTGGCAAGTAAACAAGCTTTACTTCACGCTCGTCCGTCGTAAAATCATAGTCTATAGAATAACGTAATTCGACAGCTAGATTATCACGCATTTGGCTCAGTACATCCGTCTCGCTTTTCTTTTGCTCTAAACTATCAAATGTCGCCTTTTTCCCTGTGTACGAATTACTATACATACTGTTAATAACACCATTACCCAGAACATCAATTGAAATATATTGATCGCTAATCGGCACACCATTTTGTGTTGGCATGTAACTAAATGAATAGCGTGTTGGCTCTGATAATGGGCGACTTATATAGTAATCGTACCCTTGGCTGTCTTCCTGTAATTTATAGTTCGATGCATTCGGGAACTTCTTTAAAAAGTTCTGTGCAATTTTTTGCGCCTCGTCCTTTGAGATTTTTGCTGGGAAAAGCGCGTCCGTCAAGTCTGCAGGTGTATAGTGGAAATTCTCTAACTCTAAGTCATCACCTTTTAAAGTGAAACTACCATAAATGTTTTTTCCATTAACAAATTTATCAAAGTATAATTCATGGCGAATCACCTTATCGTCAGAATAATAGTGTCCACCACCCACTTTGAAATCATTATCTGTTAAGAAGTTAAACTCATCCGGGAATAGCGTACGGATTTTTTTAATAAGCTCATTTTTGGTTACCTTTGTGTCCGCTTCTGCCACTTGAATTTCAATTTTCATTGATGACTCATTCGCAGGTATCGATGCTTGTGCAACTGGCGAAAGCACCCCAAACGAAAATGCCGTAGATGTTAAAATGACACCCAACTTTTTAAATTTACCCAAAATAACCCTCCTATAATACTATTTACCATAATTGTATAGTAAATTACCATATTTGTGAATGATCATAAGTATTTATCTTATAATTCATACAATTAGGCACTACTATTTTCTATAGCAGGAAAAAGGGGATGTTCGTCATCTCCACGACTCCCCTCGTTCCTCATTTTTTAACCACATTGAAGTTAGAGCCGATTAGCAGCCAGTTTTGCGGGAATGGTAAGCCCAGCTTCCAATAACCTACACCGCGGAGCTGATACTGCTTGACTAAATTGAATTTCGCTTGAATAGATCTTGCATCTTCAAACCAAACAATATGTGCTCTCCCTTGTTCGTCATAATATTCAAAGAAAGGGGCTTGGGCTCTCATGTCATACTGAATGGCTGCATTGTATCTTTTTGCTATTTCTATCGCTCTTTGTGGGCTTAGCGCCACCGCATATGGTCCACCTTGTACGAATGGAAGCGTCCAATCATAGCCATATAAATTCTGCCCTAATAAAATTTTATTAGCAGGTATTTCCGTTAACGCATACCTCACGACTCTTTCAACTTCATTAATTGGTGAAACTGCCATAGGGGGTCCTGCCGAATAGCCCCATTCATAGGTCATTAACATAACAAAATCCACTATTTCTCCATGAGCTTTGTAATCATGCGCCTCATACCATGGACCTGGCTGATCTGCTCTCGTTTTCGGAGCAAGCGCTGTCGATACTGTAAAACCAGCTGCATGGAGTTTTTCAACAGCTCTTCTTAAAAAATTGTTATACGGTACCCGTTGATTACTTCCTAAATTCTCAAAATCAAAATGAATATCTTTGAAGCCACCTATACGCTGAGCTTCCTTAATAATGTTGTCTAACAGTAAATCTTGTACCGCTGTGCTTTGAAAAATATCACTTGCTAACTCTCCGCTAAATTGAGAATTTTCTAGGTTTGTAATGACCATCGCGAGTGCTGTCCCTGACTCACTTGCTACTTCTCGAACACCTTGAGATGGCGGTGCTTGTAGGGAACCATCGCGTCTCGCTTGATAACTAAATAATGCAAGATATGTTAAGTAAGGGCCCGCTTCCCTTGCTTGATCTAACAACATGTCACTAACCGTTGTCCCTCTTGGCTCTAAGTATGCTAATATTTCTGCGTTTGTCTTTGGTTGTGATGGAATATAGAGACGCATGCCAACCATTAAAGGTTGATTGGCATTAATGCCGTTCACTTGGGCTAGCGTAGAATAGTTTATTCCAAAGCGCTGACTAATCGACCATAAGCTATCTCCTGGTTGCACATAATAAAAACTCCCCACAATTGGGATGACCAATGCTTGCCCAATAACTAAACGACTTGGTTCAGGTATTTGATTTGCATCTACAATACTTTGGACAGTTGTACCATACATATGTGCAATTCCCCATAACGATTCCCCCGCCTGTACAACATGTATTTGAATGCGACTGCCTCCTTTTTATATGTTTGTAAACAGCACCTATAAATATTATGACTGCCCGGTGGAAAACATGTCTTTATTGTGTGCATACTTAGCACTACCAAATTGACCTTTTTCTTATCCAACACCCAGATGGATCAGTATCTCAACGTAGATTCCGCAGTTTCTTTGAAGTGCTTAGTCCCCGCGCGACAATACATTGAAAATAATATAAAGGCAATTAACTGTAATGCCGCTCCTAGAATATGTAGGTTTTCATACACTGCAGGCTCTGTATTGATAACAAATGACTGTATTACAAATCCACAAAGCATAAGTGGCATAAATTTTTGATACGTTTTAAATGTTTTACTTTCTAATTGTTTATTTTCATGAATATGCAGTAATAATTGAAAAACGTAATACATAAAGACGATTAATAAAAACTGCATTAATTGCACGCCAATTTCCCCAAATAGCTGAGTCTCCAGCCATTTATCTACTTCTACACCAAAAGACATTACCGTTAAAATGATGGCGAAGCTTTTCGACCAACGCTTTAAATTATGAAATGATGGTAAAAGATGAATGCCATATACCAAAAACGCAAACCCGATAAAGTCTGGTAAGATATCAAATAGAGCTCCATTTATATGCAAATCAATAAAAACAAATGCCAGACCCCCTGATAGACAATCGTATGGATCTTTCATCATTATTCCTCCTCCTTCAACTGCACAATATCCTGCTCTGTAAGTGTTGGTAGCATACGTACCATCTCATAGTTTTCGCCTCGGTCACTTCGTAGTGTTAGCAATACATCATATACCTTTTTATTGTAAGCAGGCGTTTTTGAAACATAGGTCAACGCAAACTTTTCTTCTTTTGAAACGGTAAAAGGGAGCACATTTGGGACAAGTGCCGCTTCTGGATAATCTTCAAAACGTTGTGCTTCAAGTGCATTTAACGTTGATTGGGTCATATCGGGTAAACGCATTAGTTTTATATCAATTTGTTGCTCTAAATGATCGGGATAAAGAATGTCGGTAATCGTTGCGTTATGCCATGCTTTGTACACCAAAACTTCATCTAACTTAGAGAGATTATGTGTACGCAGCGACGCTTTTTGTTCTAAAAGCATTCTCTCTTCTGAAGGTTCCATGCCTGTTAATTTTTCAATCGGCGCCACCACCTCTAAATTACCTGAAGATGTTTGAAAAGTTAATGTTGCTTCTTCTAGTGCATCTTCATGTTCCTTTACATACTGTACAATTTCCTTGTCTAGATTAAACAATGCTAATCTCACAGCATAATAACGCAATTCTGGATGTATTTCTTCACCGTTCCACATCGGTTCATCTCCTTCAATCGTATAGGGACCAATTGTTAGGGATTGTATGACTTCTTCACTCTCTTTATTAGTTACATACATAAACAGCAATTGATTATTGGTATAATTAAAAGATGCTCTATATGTCGGTAATACAAGAGGTTCTTCTAAACGAAAGCTCTCTGCGTACACTAAGTTCCCCACCCATGCTGCAAATGTTAATGAAAAGGTCATGTAGACGAGTCTTCCTTTTGTATAGCCCTTTGTATAGACCAATACAATAAACATCAAAAGTGTGAGTAGTAAGCCAAAGAAGACAATTCGAGAAAGATTTCCTCCCTCACTGTTTGTAAGCTGCGCGGCACTTTTCAATTCCAACGGTTGCCCTGTTACAATCATTGCTAAAAAAGCGATAATCGCAATAGTCACAGGAATTGTCAGTATCGTCACAACAGAGAAACGTTTCCCCTTCGTTACATGTGTCTTTTGTAATTTCTGGCGTACCTGTTTTGAAAATTCTATATCCGGGTCTTTGTCAGGACGATTTTTCAAAGCATCCAATAGTTGTCGTTCACGTTCCTCCATCAGTCATCCCTCCCTACTTTTTTCCGAAGTCTTGCTATTGCTCGGTGAAAATCCACACGTACTTTCACTTCTGACATACGGAGAATTGCAGCCGTTTCTTGAATGGAGTAGTCCTTTAGCATGCGGCAAATGATGATTGTCCGATCATGTGATTTTAATGTCATTAGAACTTCCTGTACTTCTTGCCACTCTTCATTTCTCTCCACTATGTCTTGAGGTTTTTGAATTTCACTTACCACAGGCTGTAGGCTAATTTTTTCGCTTAATAACTTTCTAACCTTTTTTCTTCTATGTATATCTACAGCTGTATTTCTAGCAATGGATAATATCCACGTTTTCACCTTACTTTTATCTTTCAAACGATTGAGCTGCTTGAGTACTTTTAGAAATGTTTCCTGCGTAATATCTTCTGCCTCTTGCTTGTTATTCGTATAATAAAGTGCAAAATGATACACATCGCGATGATACGCTTCATATAATTGTTCAATCTGCAATTTTTCTTCTCGCAAAACTTCACCCCACTTTCTCATTTCACTAATAAGTCGCACGAACGAACCCATTGTTACACTTTAATAAAAAAATATATCCATCTATAAAGGGAATCACTGAGCAACAAAATTTAAAATTGCTACTAAATAATTGCTGATTCCTTGAACAGGCATCTCTTTCAATCTGTCCCTCATTTATAGGCATCTCCTGAATCACGTTATACTACAACTTAACTATCTATAAAATGGTTAGCATGATTCGAACAATTCATGAGGGTACAAAGACTACCAACAAGAGATTAAAGACCTTTAAACAATTGGATTAAAATAGTAAAATTTACTTGTTATTTTCAATAACACTAATTAGTTCTTGTTATCTATTATCTCTTACTATATAAATAGAATAGTGATGATGAGAAGAACATATACAGGTTTAGAAAATCTCATAGAAGCACTAGCAGATGGCTTCGGTTACGCCTGTAAGATACTCTCTCTCTCTTTATTCATTTATACAACATATAGTAACTATTCAACAGGAGGTTTTAGTCACATGAAATTACATATTTTTAACTCGAAATCATTATCCGTCATTTTTGGAGCATTGTTAATGTTAGTACTTACGTTTACTTTTTCAAGTACTGCTTCTGCCCATGGGTTCGTAAGTAAACCAGAGAGTCGCGGCTTATTATGCAAAACGGGAGCTAACATTAATTGTGGTGGTGTCCAATATGAACCACAAAGTTTGGAAGCCCCAGGGAACTTCCCAATCGGTGGTCCAGCTGATGGTCAAATCGCAGGCGCCAATACATTTCCAAAACTTGACGAACAATCAAAATATCGTTGGACAAAAGTACCGATGAAAAGCGGTGCAAATACTTTCGAATGGACACTTACTGCAGCACATGCAACAGCTAAGTGGGATTATTACCTTACAAAACAAGATTGGAATCCAGATCAACCATTAAAGCGAGCTGATCTTGAACTTTTCTGTTCGATTAATGACGGTGGCAAAAAACCACCATTCAACGTAAAGCATAACTGTGAAGTACCAGAACGTTCAGGTTATCAAGTCATTCTTGCGGTTTGGAGTATAGCTGATACACCGAACGCGTTCTACAATGTAATCGATGCAAACTTTGATGGGACAACTATTCCTCCTATAGATCCAGGTCCAATTGATCCTGATCCTAATCCGGATACGAATAATTGGAGTAGTACACAAGTTTACGTAGGTGGTAATGAAGTTTCGTATAATGGCTCTCTATACAAAGCTAAATGGTGGACACAAGGTGAAAAACCTGACAACTCAGCTGTTTGGGAACTTGTGAAAGGTAACGGGAGCGAGACACCGGATCCCTCGACGAATGAATGGAGTACTAGCAAAGTTTACTTAGGTGGAGACAAAGTGAAGTACAACGGTAACTATTACAAAGCAAAGTGGTGGACACTAGGCGAAAAACCAGATAATTCAATCGTATGGGAACTTGTTAAAGATAACGATAATGGGGCACCAAATTCTTCGGCGAATGAATGGGATATAAGCAAAGTCTACTTAGGTGGAGACAAAGTAAAGTACACCAATGTTCTTTACTAAGCTAACTAGTGGTTACAAGGAAATAATCCATGTTTAAGTCGTGAGTGGTCGTTTGTAAAATAAAGATTTAAATAAAAAATAAGCTGTATCCTGTCGAGTGTACCCTAATAAGTCTACTCATTTGGGTACAGCTTACTTTATTGAGAGAACTCTGATTCATAAACCCTAACATTTGATATATCTGTTCATCTGTAGATGCATCAATTTTCACATCTTCTTCTTTTTTTGCAATGATAAGAAAATTTCAAAAGCATAAAAATAACCACCTCTCCAATTTTTCGAGAAGTGGTTATTCCTATACTAATTAATTATGAACAAGACAGCTTCATAAAATGGCTTGTGCAGAGTCATACATCATACCGCCTGTAAGGTGAAAGTGTGTAATATCTTTAACGATGTGTTCCAAAAGTGCGCTACATCAAAATTTGCAAAAATGTTCATTGTAACATCTTTAACGGAATTTCATCGTTTTTCATTTGATTGCATTAGCAAAATGTTAGCAGCTATCCACACACTCCTCCTGAGTTAACCACTGAATTCCCCGAATTTATTACTCTAATTGCTAGCTCAGTAAACTCAACTACTAATGTATAAATTCTCTTAGATTGAACACGAAGGAAATCAATAAGTAATGAAAGATTTTCAGGTGATGAGTTATTTATTATCATAACGTACTAAGCCGTAGTTCATAAAAATACTGCACAATTGGATGCTTTAACTTCATCTTCTCTCTCATGTTTAAAATTCGTTTTTTTCCAACCCGTCTGTCCACCAAAGCTAGAATATTCAATAGGATATCATCGCTCTCTATGCTTTCCTCTATAGAAGTGGATAAAAACTTAGTAGCTACAACGATAAAATTTGATTTACTTAATGATGACTGCGCTGACAAAAGCTCTTTTGCATATGCTGATAATTTTCTACTCCTTGCAATTACTAATAGACGCTCCTCCGGAACTATCCCCTTGGTTTCTTTTCTTACCGCTTCAATTTCCTCTTTGTTGATAGGAATTTGGATATTTGAATCATTCTTAATTTCCTGTTCTGTCTGATACCATCTGATTAAGTTAGTACTATCACTCATATTGAGAACATTCTTTTTATCTACCGCAATATAACAAAGTCCTGCTTTATCAGGTAAATAACGGTAGCTGGTTGCACGGTACTCAACCCTTCCGTGTAATGCTGGACAGAGAAAACTCTCCAGATTTTGCTTCAATTTGCTCCAGGACATGTAATTCTCCTTAATTTTTATATTATAAATATTTATTGAGATAGTCGTTCTATTATTCATAATACAATAACCAACTCATCGATCCTACTAAATACAAGGATTAAGTGTGACTTGAATTTCTGATGAAACAATAACTCGTCTATCTCCATGTTACCCGAGAAATGAAAAAAGAAGCCTCCCAAAAGTTCAGTGAACTTATGAGAAGCCTCCGCTAAAATCCTTTATGTTAGCATTTCACTTTCATCTTACATACAAACCCTGTCATATCAATGATTTGAGGGCTTTATTACATCATGCCGCCCGTGAATTGAAAGTGTGTAACATCGTTAACGAGAGGTTCAAAAAGTGCTGTAAATCAACGTTATGCTTGTTACGTTCTGTAACATCTTTAACGGGGATTTACCGCTTTTTATGGGATTGCGTTAGCAAAATGTTAGCATTTCAAGCAGATAATCAGTCACCGTTGTTCACACGCTCAACATGCCTTGAGTAGATAATAAGTATGCTATAGGTACCTGGTGGTCCTTGGAAGAGATAAGCGGCTTTCTTAATATATAGAAGTTTGCAAGATCTTTTGAAAAGGACCCTCAGACCTTGAAATTTATAAAAAACTTCAAATTGACCCGAAAGTCCTTGAATAATACAGGCTTATCTTCTTATCTAAGATGAAAAATAAAAAGAGATTTGTACATGAACAAATCTTTAAAAGCTAAATTACTTTTTTAAATATAACTTCACCTTGTTTGATGGTTTCTAGTACTTGAATGTTTTTGATTTGATCCACTTCTACTTTGAGTGGATTTTTATCAAGTATGACTAAATCTGCATATTTTCCTTTTTCTAAACTTCCTTTTATATCTTCTTCAAAATTTTGACAAGCCCCATTTATTGTCACTGCACGAATGGCATCCATAACAGAGATTTTTTGCTCTTCTCCTAATACACGCCCTTTTTGAGTTTGTCTATTGACTGCATTGTGAATAGCAAGGATTTGATTCGGCATTTTTACAGGTGGATCTTGATGCAAAGTAAAGTTTATTCCTCTTTTTAGTGCAGAGGCTGCTGGTGAAATTCGGTTGGCCCTTTCTGGCCCTAATACAGACTCATAGTGATAATCTCCCCAGAACCAGATATGGTCTAAAAAGAAGGTTGGTATTATCCCAATTGCTTTCATCTCATCTAGCTGATCTTCTCTTACGGTTTGGGCATGTACCATCACAGGTCTTAAATCTTGTTGTTTCCCTGTTTCTTTTAATGCCTCATTATAACATCTAATAAACTGATCTGCTGCTGCATCTCCGTTCGTGTGCACATTAACCTGAAGGGTTCTTTCTATACAACCTTTGAAATAGGCTTTTACATCTTCATCTGTCTGTGTACCATAACCACAATAATCTTCATCTTGTCCTTTAGGCGCTTCATAATACGGCTTCGTTAACCACGCAGTTTTGCCTTGTGGCGAACCATCTAACCATGTTTTCCCACCAAGTAATTTAAAGTGATTCATATACTCTCGTTTGGGTGTGCCCATATCTGTTAATAAGTCAAAAGTTACTTGTTGTACTGCATGTCCTACAATATCTATTTTAAGTTGATTTGCATTTGCTGCTGCCATTAATAATTCATGTATATTTTTATCTACACTTGCATCTTGGGCTGTTGTGATACCATACCCTGCATAAATATCTTGAGCTTTGGAAATGGCATCCATCAAGGCTTCAAAAGAAGGACCAGGTATAAGTTTTTTCTTTTCCGGGTCTAAACAAGCATTTTCTTCCAAAATCCCATTAGGTTCTTTAGAGTCAGGTGCTACTGTTCTTACGACACCTCCTTCTGGAACTTCGTAATCTTCCCCTACATACCCCAGCTTCTCTAACGCAGCACTGTTGACTACAGCCAAGTGTCCTGATGCATGGGTGATAAACATAGGTATTTGTGCTGATACACTGTCTAAATCAAATTTTGTAGGATGCGCTTCACCTTCAAACTTTGTATTGTCATAACCAAACCCAATAATCCATTCCCCTTCTTTAGGAGGGTTATTGTTTAGTTTATCCTCTATAATCTTTAATATTTCTTCCTTTGAACTACACTCACTAAAATTTATAACCGTAAATGTCTGTGCAATAGCAACAAAATGTCCATGCGGATCAATAAGTCCCGGTAACATTGTCTTTCCATTAAGATTGATTTCTTTAGTATTTTCATCTGAAAGTGCACGTATGTCTTCCGTACTCCCCACTGCCATAATGAGACCATTTTCTATTAAGATGGCCTGGGCCACTTCATTGTTTGGATTGACTGTAATAATATCTCCATTGAAGTAAATTATTTTTTCCATTCCTAGTCCTCCCATTCGCTATTCAGTGATATAGTTTTTATTTTTATTTTTGTTTTTAACTTTTCTTATAGATATTAAAAGTAGTGCATATCCGATAACAGTACATACTAATAACGTTATCCAACCTGCTCTAAAGCCAAAATTATCTGCAACCGCACCAAACAAAGTAGAGCCAACGGCAAAACCACAAGCGAAGAATATTTTGATAATGCCCAGTTTTACGCTAGCATCTTTTTTACCAAATACGTCAGATGCCATATAAGCCGGTGCTGACATGAAAGAGAAAACATTTAAGCCATAGGCAATTGAAAAGATAAATGCAAGTCCATGTGTATTACTTGCCATTAATAAAGCGATTATAGCTATTGCTTGAAGCACGAAAGAAATAGTCATTGTTTTAAGTGACCCAATCCTATCAAACAAAGCACCACCAACAACATTGCCAAATAAGCTAAATAAGGCAAATGTTGATCCTAATGTCCCTACTAATGTAGGACTCATCTTTAATTCACCTGTAAAATAAGTAGCATATTGGGTACTAAGTGCTGAAATACCTATAGAAATGATGGCAAAGGCCGCTCCAAATATCCAAAAAGAACTGGTTTTTTTAACCTCTGCTATACTTGGTCCTTCAAGCTCAGCTGCCTCTTCTTTTACATCTGCAGTAACTTTTTCAACTTCTCCCTCTTTAGGCAATCTAATAAATAACAGTATGACCGGCAAACTACATACAAGTGAAACTAAACCAAAAGCAATGTAGCTATAAGTAACACCATTATTTGCTAACATCTGAGAAGTGATTTGTTGTAAAAATATATTTCCTATAGAACCACCAGCAAAGGCCATACCTAATGCTTTACCTCTACCTTCTTTTGGGAACCAAGTGTTTATCACATAAGGAACCCCAAGACCTGAAAATATTCCACAACCTATTTGCAAAATCGCTGAAAACAAATAAAACTGAGGTAAGCTGGTTGCGAAACCAAAAGCTAAAAAGCCAAGACTAGATAAAGTAGTACCTATTATAAATAAAAGTTTTAAATTGACTTTCCCAAATAATTTACCAAAAAAAGGTGAAAATACTGCTGCTGCTATAGCACCAAATGTAAATATTAGTGAAAATGACGCAAGTGAAAAATTGAATTTTTCAATAACATATGGAATAAACAATGGTTGAATATTTTGTGCTATACCAAATGGTACTGCTTGCAGAAACATACATACAAATACCATAAAATATTTCTTTTTGTTACTTCTAATGGTGTCCATTTTTCATCCTCCAAAACCTTATTTTCGTATTTATGTTGAAATCAACCTTAAATTTAATTTCGGTTCTCTCTTTAATTCATTTTCATTAGTTTTTCCTAATCAATTAATAAAATACTTATTCAGTTAAAAAACCATCTTCACCATACGAACCGACATTACTAGAAAATCCAAAAGACCACATTTATACAAAACCGATGGAGGAATATCAGATAGCTGGAAATAAATTTTTCAACGAAAAAGAGTAGTGTCAGATTTCTTAACACTACTCTTTTTGATTTAATTAGTTATCTATCACAAACAGAGAATTTTTAGTTAAATATAAATCTAATTCCATTCTTAGATACAATAGAAGAGAATACTTTGCAATTACCCGAACATATTGTGGCGGATGCGGGTTATGAAAGTGATTTATAAAAAATAAAGATGTTAGTATCCGATTGGTTGGCGTATTTATTTATTTATTTATTTATTTATTTATTTATTTATTTATTTATTTATTTATTTATAATGAATTCTGGAGAGTGCTTTATTGATGAAAGGCTTCAACACAATATTCTCCAGTTCATCATCTTCTGTTCTTAGTAGTGTTGAACAATCTAATTCTTCTTCCTCTCTGAAACAATTAAAGTTAGCATTGGAATAGGTGGTAGTAGAGTAGATTGCTCCTTGCATCGGCTCAATTGACTCCAGATCATATTCCATATTTTTTAGAAAACAAGGACTTGCGAAATGTTAGGATGGCTAGACTGCTTGCAATCGCAAAATTAAACCCTGACTTAACACCACACTCATTGAGACATACACACACTTCACTATTAGCAGAAGCAGGTGTCGTGCTCGAACAAATCATGGATAGACTTAGCCATTCAGATCATCTAATCACCAAAAACGTCTATCTCTACGTGACAAAAGAAATGAAAAAAGAAGCCTCCCAAAAGTTCAGTGAACTTATGAGAAGCTTCCATTAAAATTCTTTATGTTAGCATTTCACTTTCATCTTACATAAAACCCAGTCATATCAAGGGTTTGGCAGATCGAGGAACTTAGGCTAAGACCGCGACGTCCTGTCGCAACGCCTAAGCCACCACATCCTGTGGAAGTTACATCATGCCGCCCATGCCACCCATATCAGGCATACCCATACCTGCGCCTGCTGGTTCTGGAATGTCTGCAACAACCGCTTCAGTTGTTAATAATAGAGCTGCAACTGATGCTGCATTTTGTAATGCTGAGCGCGTTACTTTCGTTGGGTCTACTACGCCAGCTTCAATCATATTTACCCATTCGCCTGTTGCTGCGTTAAAGCCAATACCGATTTCTTCACGTTTTAGGCGATCTACAATGATTGAGCCTTCAAGACCTGCATTGTTAGCAATTTGGCGAACTGGTTCTTCAAGTGCGCGAAGTACAATTTTCAGACCAGTTGCTACATCGCCTTCTTCTTTTTCCGCTACTGCAGCTACTGCACCGTATACGTTTAGAAGTGCAGTACCACCGCCTGATACGATACCTTCTTCAACAGCTGCGCGTGTTGAATTTAGAGCATCTTCAATGCGAAGTTTGCGTTCTTTTAATTCTGTTTCAGTTGCAGCACCAACTTTGATAACTGCTACACCACCTGCAAGTTTTGCAAGGCGTTCTTGTAATTTTTCTTTATCGAATTCTGAAGTTGTTTCAGCAAGTTGTGCACGGATTTGGCCAATGCGACTTTCGATTGCTTCTGCTCCGCCAACACCTTCAACAATTGTTGTGTTGTCTTTTGTTACAACCACTTTTGCTGCACGACCAAGTGAAGTAATATCAGCAGATTTTAGGTCTAAACCTAGTTCTTCTGTAATAACTTGACCACCTGTCAGGATAGCAATATCTTCAAGCATTGCTTTACGACGGTCACCGAATCCAGGAGCTTTAACTGCTACTGCATTAAATGTACCGCGAAGTTTGTTCACTACAAGTGTAGCAAGTGCTTCACCTTCAACATCTTCTGCGATCATTAATAGTGGACGACCTTGTTGTACCACTTGTTCAAGTAAAGGCAGTACTTCTTGGATGTTCGTAATTTTTTTATCTGTAATTAAAATGAATGGATTTTCAAGAACCGCTTCCATTTTATCTGTATCTGTAACCATGTAGTGAGATGCGTAGCCACGGTCAAATTGCATACCTTCAACTACATCAAGCTCAGTTGTGAAGCCTTTAGATTCTTCAATCGTGATAACGCCGTCGTTACCAACGCGTTCCATAGCTTCTGCGATTAATTCGCCTACTTCTTCGTCAGCTGCTGAGATCGCCGCTACTTGTGCAATTTCTTCTTTGTTGCTTACTGGACGTGAAATGGCGTTAAGTTCTGTAAGAGCCGCTGCAACCGCTTTTTCAATCCCTTTGCGGATACCTACTGGGTTTGCGCCAGCTGTTACGTTTTTAAGACCTTCACGGATGATTGCTTGTGCAAGTACTGTTGCAGTAGTTGTACCATCACCAGCGATTTCATTTGTTTTAGAAGCAACTTCTGCTACTAATTTTGCACCCATGTTTTCGTATGGATTTTCAAGTTCAATTTCTTTTGCGATTGTCACACCATCATTTGTGATCAGTGGAGAACCGAATTTTTTTTCTAGAACGACGTTACGACCTTTAGGCCCTAATGTCACTTTGACTGCGTTTGCTAATTTATCTACACCTTGAAGCATTAATGTACGAGCTTCTTCTGAGAATTTAATATCTTTTGCCATGTTGAATTACCCTCCTGAAATGGAATATTCTTTAAGCCTTCTTAATATATTTAAGTATTATTCAATAATCGCAAGAATATCGCTTTCACGTAAAATTAGGTATTCATTGCCTTCATATTTAACTTCTGTGCCAGAGTATTTCGAGAAAATAATGCGGTCGTCAACTTTAACGTCAAGCTCTACACGTTGTCCGTTTTCTAATACACGACCTGTCCCAACTGCTACTACTTTACCTTCTTGCGGCTTTTCTTTTGCAGAGTCCGGTAGTACAATCCCAAATGCAGATTTTTCTTCTACCTCGATTAGTTCGATTACGATACGATCACCTAGTGGTCTTAACAAGTAAAACAACCTCCTATTATTTGAATATTTATTCAAAATTTATTAGCACTCTATCATACAGAGTGCTAATACTCTTATTATAATAATAAAACACCTCTTTATTTGCAAGCAAGAACCTCGAAAAATTTTGTTTTCTTTCCAAATTCCTCTACAATAGAAAGTAAGCTTAAGTAAGGAAAGGATTTTGATGGTGACTATTTCTCAAAAAGCAATTAAGTATAAAAAAACAGCACTCTACGTGCTACTTATTTACATCGTGATGCAGCTATCTAGTATACCTCTTATAAAACCATTTCACCGTGTGGTTATGAGCACAACCGGACTTCCACACGAACAGGCTGCACCTATCACACAGGGCTGGTACATAGCGCTTAGCTTTGCGATTGCGTTAATTCTTATTTTGATCTTAACGTCCCGTGACAAAGCCTTCTGGAATGTATATCCAGGTGAAAAAGCTTCTATACCTCTTACAATTGTATGGGGCGTCGTCGGCTTCTTCCTTGTGTTCTTTGGGCAAATGATTGGGGCAGCTATTGAAATGATGGTATTTGGTATTGAAGGTGGTTCACAAAATACTGCCGATATTGTTTCCATTGCTAAAGGTGCGCCAATTGCCATCCTAGCCATTGTGGTATTCGGTCCTATCTTAGAAGAGTTTGTTTTCCGTCGTGTCGTTTTTGGATCACTCGTACAGACAACAAATTTCTGGGTTGCAGCCATTGTGAGTGCTATCTTCTTTGCACTAATTCACTTTGACTTCACACACATATTACTATATACAATTTGTGGTTTAATATTCGCTTTTTTATATCACCAAACGAAGCGAATCTGGACTTCCATCATTGCGCACGTTTTGCTGAATGGTTTTGTGACACTCGTACAATTCTATGCAGAACCATTGCAAAAGTTTCTTGAACAAGCACAAAAAATACAATAATTGTCTACTAAAATCGCTCAGGATATAGTTATCTGAGCGATTTTTCTTTTTTAATCAGCTCTCCCCTTATCTAATCAATCCTTTCAAAAACCGAATCATCCTTCTACCGAATATAGTATGCCCTCTCTAAATACAAAAAAACCCGTTGCAAGTAAAATGCAACGAGGTTTCCTCAGTTAGTTATTATTCAATTCTTCCATTTGTTTACGTTGTAATTCAAGTGCATCTTCTACCATACGAGCTTGTTCCGCCACACGCTCTTCTTTTAAGCGAATCTCTTCTGATTTCAGATACTTTCGATAACCGATTTTTGCAACCCAAACACTAAATTCATAGAGTACGAACATTGGCACAGTTACGATTAAATGACTGATTAAATCTGGTGGTGTAATCATCGCTGCTAATACAAAAAGACCAAAGTAAGCATATTTTCTATACTTCACCATTATCTGTGGATTTAAAATACCCAGGCGTGCAAAGAATAGTAGAATAATCGGCAACTGAAATATAAATCCAAAAGGCAAAGTTATTTGAAATAAAAATGAAAAATACTCATTAATCCCGATTTCTAGTTCTACATTTAATCGAGCAGATAAATCTATCATGAAGTTTAATACGTAAGGAAATAGTAAAAAATAAGAAAAAGTAATACCAGCTATAAACAAAATAAATGCATATGGAATATAGCTTAATGTAGCTTTACGCTCTTTTTCATATAGCCCTGGTGTAACAAATGCCCATAGCTGATACAGAATAAGTGGTGATGTAAGTAACAAAGCAATATAAAAAATCATTTGAAAATAAATTTTTATAGAATCAGTGACTCTGAATGCGTTTAATTCAAGGCTTTGTGCAGTATCACTTCTTTGTAGGAAGTGTATAAGTGGCTCTGCCAAAAAAAATCCGCCTGCAATCGCAATAACAAAGAAAACGACTACGAAGTAAAGTCGTTTCCTTAATTCTTCTATATGTTCAATGACAGTTTGGTTGTTTGAATTCATATTAGAGACTTCCTTCAATTACTTATCATCGTTTTTTACTTCGATGACTTTCTTTTTATCATCATCATCATCGTCAGCTAAACCTTTAGTAGCGTTTTTGAACTCTCGAAGTGTAGATCCCATCGCTTTACCTAGCTCTGGTAACTTCTTAGGTCCAAAAATCAAGATCGCCACAATACCGATAATGATTAGGCTCATAGGACCAATACCCATTACAGCCACCTCCTCTTATTTCCTTCATTCTACAGCAAATTATACCATTTTACTAACTAATTATATGTGAATTTTTTTCATCTAGATGTCAGTTACTTGAAAAAATAGTACAGTTATTTAAGTAAACCTCCAATATACTATGTAATCCACTTAGTTTTCTTGATTACGAATTAAATAAATTAATGCCTGTAACTCTACCGACAAATCAATTGTTAATAGCTGCATAGAATCGGGTACCGTGATACGCTCTGGCGTAAAATTCAATATGCCCTTTGCCTTCATCGCCGCAAGTCTATCTGCTGTCTTTTGTGCGGAACGTGATGACACTGTTAAAATGGCAAGCTCTGCGCCGTATTCTGCATATTTTTCCTCTAGTAAATCTGGATGATATACAGGAATATTGCTAATCATTTTGCCTTCTTTTGGTGCTTTAGAGTCAAATGCAACAACTATATGAGTATTATGATTTTTTTGAAAATTATATTTAAGTAAAGCATTCCCTAAGTTCCCGACACCGATTAACGCTACTTTTGTCGTTTCATGCTGGTCGAGTGTTTGACTGAAAAATGTAAGTAAATGCTGTACATCATAACCGTAACCTTTTTTACCAAGCGCACCAAAGTAAGAAAAATCTCTTCGAATTGTTGCAGAATCAATTTTCATCGCTTCACTCAATTCTTTCGACGAAATCCGTTCCTTGCCTTCTTGTGCGAAGTTTTGAATAAATCGATAGTAAAGAGGAAGTCTTTTTGTTGTGGCTTGTGGAATTTTTACTTCTTGTTTCAAACTTGCTCCTCCTTAAAAAACATCAAATTCGCCTTGGCGCTTTTCTAGTCTCCATTTCAATTCACAAAATCAGTGACATACGCCGCTAGCTAAAGGTAAATCGTTTCAATCTTACATGACAGCTAGGAATAAGTAAAGCACTGACATTGCAAGCAAATCTCTCATCCAGTACACTAATAAAGAATTGAGGTGTCACGAATGATTGTATTACAAGTCAATCAACTATATAAATCCTTTATTGCAGATGAAATTTTAAGTGGCGTAAAACTAGAAGTTCAACACCGTGATCGCGTGGCATTAGTAGGGCGCAACGGTGCTGGTAAGTCCACTTTACTAAAAATCATTGCCGGTCAAATGTCATATGATTCAGGCGATATTATCATTCCAAAAGGTGTGCGAATTGGTTATTTAGAGCAACATGCCGGCCTAAATTCGACATTAACGATTTGGGACGAAATGATGACAATTTTCGAACCTCTTCGTGCACAAGAAAAATTGCTACGGTCATTAGAACAACAAATGGCAGATCCAGCGGTTTATGAGCAAGCAGAGCTGTATGCAAAAATCATGTCCGAATATGACCAACTACAGCATGATTTTAAAGATGCTGGTGGCTATCAATATGAATCCGATACCCGCTCCGTCCTTCACGGTATGCAGTTCTTCCCAGAAGACTATGACAAGGCGATTAGCTCGCTTTCCGGGGGGCAACGTACGCGCCTTGCGTTAGCAAAGCTTCTATTAAGTAAGCCCGATTTACTTATCCTCGATGAACCGACTAACCACTTAGATATTGAAACGCTATCTTGGTTAGAAACTTATTTAAAAAGTTATGAAGGCGCAATTTTAATCGTTTCCCATGACCGCTACTTTTTAGATCAGGTCGTGTCGATTGTCTACGAGGTGTCTCGCCATCGTGTTACAAAATATCCGGGTAACTACAGCGCCTATTTAGATGAAAAGGCGAAAAACTACGAGCGTGATATGAAGATGTTCGAGCGTCAGCAAGATGAAAAGTCAAAGTTGGAAGATTTCATTCAAAAAAATATTGCTCGTGCCTCGACAACAAAGATGGCACAAAGTCGTCGTAAAATGCTCGAACGTACAGAATGGATGGACTCTCCTGATGGCGATGAAAAATCAGCAAACTTTGGCTTCGCGATTGATCGTCCAAGTGGGAATGATGTACTTTCTATTGATGGATTAGCTGTTGGTTATGGGGATAAACAAATTTCTACTGGTATTACATTACGTACATTCCGTGAAGATCGTATAGCGCTCGTTGGTCCTAACGGTGTCGGCAAATCGACACTACTGAAAACAATCGTGAAGGACTTACCTGCACTAGCTGGTGAAATTCGCTACGGTACCAATGTACAAATTGGTTATTACGACCAAGAACAAGCAAAGCTCTCTAGCAATAAAAGCGTATTAAAAGAGTTATGGGATGAATGGCCTTTAATGAACGAAAAGGATATTCGAACTGTACTTGGCCGCTTTTTATTTAGTGGTGAAGATGTTGATAAAACGGTGAATTCGTTATCCGGCGGTGAGAGAGCACGTCTTGCACTTGCTAAATTAATGATGCAAAAGGCAAACTTCCTTATTCTCGATGAGCCGACCAACCATTTAGACTTAGATAGCAAGGAAGTGTTAGAAAATGCGCTTATTGATTATCCGGGTACGCTACTATTCGTATCACATGACCGTTACTTCATTAACCGCATCGCAACGAAAGTTATTGAGCTATCCGGCGATGGTTCGTTTGAGTATTTAGGCGATTACGATTATTACCTTGAGAAAAAACAAGAACTTTTAGAAATTGCGCAAATGAAAGCCGCATCTCAGCCTCATGCACAAGCATCAGTATCTGAAAAAGCTTCTACTTCTAAAATCGATAAAGAGGCGAAAAAGCGCGAACGCCAAATCCGTCGTTCAATTGAAGAGTTAGAAAGTAACATGCAAGCTGTTGATGTTGAAATTGCTCGTTTAGAAGAAGCACTCTGCGATCCTGAGATTTTTGCAGATCATGAAAAAATCTCACAATTGCAAGGTGAATTAGACACCGTGAAAGAGCAGCATGAGCTACTTGAAATGGAATGGCTTGAACTCAATGAAGAACTCGAGAATATTATTGTATAACATCTTGTAAAACCATGTGCCCTGTCACATGGTTTTTTCTTTACTCACTCTATTTTTTCGTATATATTGGTCAAGTACTATTTTTCGACAAAAAATGCCCACAATTTTATACACACTATGAAGCTAGTAATACCAACATATCAACAGACTTTTCCACACTGTCCACAATTCCAAAAAAATTATCCCACCATTTATTGTGTAAAACTAACCACTATATGTAGAATAATCACAACTTATACACAAGTTATCCACAGTTTGTGCATAAGTACGGATGTTCGCTGTTTTATTCGAGATTCAGTTTGTGTTAGCTGTGGATAATTATTCTGAAAAATATGTCACTTTTTATTTTCTTTTGCGAGACATCTATTTTCGTAATTTTCTATTTATTTTAATTAATTTTGTTTTTGTACAAAAACAAAAGGTATGGCTTTTTTGTAAGCCATACCTTTTCTTATACCCAAGATTTTAATTCCATTCCAGGTCGTCCATTCATCGTTAAATCGCTACGAACACCTGCCTCAAACATAGGTGTTGCCACCGCACCAATCATTGCTGCATTATCTGTACATAATTTTAATGGAGGTACGTAAAATGGAATGCCTTCCGCCTCAAATGTTGCCTCTAGAGACGAGCGTAGACCTTTATTGGCTGCTACACCGCCTGCTGCAATGACTTGTTTAACTTTAAATTCACGAGCAGCACGCACGGTTTTAGCTGTTAAAACTTCGACAACACTGTCTTGGAAGCCTTTCGCCACAGCTTTTGGTGAAATTTCTTCACCACGTTGATCCATATTATGCTTGTAGTTAATGACTGCTGATTTTAAGCCACTAAAACTAAAATCATAGGAATCTTCCTCAAGCCATACGCGAGGAAACGCAACCGCTTCATCACTTTCATGGGCTAGCTTGTCAATTCGTGGCCCGCCTGGATATGGTAAGCCTAGTACACGCGCCACTTTATCGTACGCCTCACCTGCTGCATCATCTCGAGTTTCACCAATGACCTCAAATGAGCCATGTTCCTTCATATAGACAAGCTCTGTATGTCCGCCTGACACGACTAATGCTAGTAATGGAAACTCCATTGGCTGCACAAGAGCATTGGCATAAATATGACCAGCAATATGATGTACTCCTAAAATCGGTAAATTATTCGCAAATGCAAAGGCCTTTGCCGCGTTAATACCGATTAACAGTGCCCCAACAAGTCCTGGACCCTCTGTAACTGCAACCGCATCTAAATCCTGTGGCGTCATATTTGCCTGTGTTAGAGCCTCTTCAATCACAACTGTAATTTGTTCAACATGATGACGAGACGCAATTTCTGGTACAACACCACCAAATCGTTTATGACTCTCGATTTGTGAAGCCACAACATTCGAAACAATTTTTGAACCATTTCGAATAATCGCTGCGGCTGTTTCATCACAACTTGATTCAATAGCTAAAATAATTCGATTTTCCATTATAAATTCACCCACATGACAAGAGCGTCCTCCCCGTTATCTGTATAATAGCCTTTGCGTATACCGCCGTCTTGGAAGGCAAGTTTTCTGTAGAGATTTTGTGCCACACTATTCGTTACACGTACCTCTAAGCTCATGACGTCCATTGCATGCTCACGTGCAATACGCATCGCCTCTCGCATTAATCCTTCACCAATCCCGCGACCTCGCGCAGCATCTGTTACTGCCACATTCGTAATTTGGGCCGCATCGATGACCATCCACATGCCACAAAAGCCAATTATACTTTCATTCTCATCTACTGCTATCAAATAATATGCATATTGATTTTCATGCATTTCATAGTAAAAAGAATCGAGTGTCCACGGCGTAGGAAATGTAGCAAGTTCAATGGCATAAACAGCTTCAACATCGTCGGACGTCATTTTACGATACGTTACCTTACTGCTCATTTGCCTTCTCCTTTTGCTCCTTCAGCCAGTTCGCCTCAGCCTCTGCAATACGCTTATATTGTGGCACAAAGTGATGTGTCGCTTCGGTACTAGGTAGCTCACCCTCACTTGCTAAACGAATCACTTCGCATGCACGTGGTAAATCTGTTGTCATTGGTGCACGATATGCATAGTCGCCAAGTGTTGCTACGATTTTTTCCCAAAACACGTCGACATCTGCTCCAACAAATAATACGGGCTCTGCTAGCTCCTGTAAACGCTGTAATAAGCCGTCGATATGATCATGGTAATCTTCCACTACGGTTTCCAGTGTTGCCCCTTTATAAACTGCTGTATATACATTGCTACGACGTGCATCAAATAATGGGCAAATGAGACCGTTATGAAGGGATACATTCGCTGCTAATACCTTTAAGCTCGATACACCTACTAGTGGTTTTTTCAACGTCCATGCAAGTGTCTTAGCAAGTGTTGCACCGATTCTCACACCTGTGTATGAGCCAGGTCCCTCTGACACCGCAATGGCATCAATATCAACCGGTTTTAGCCCAGCTTTTGCAAGTATCGCCTCGACTGCTGGCATTGCTCCTGCAGAATGCGTTAATTTTATATTTTGTACAACCTCTGCCACTACTTTACCATCCTTCACAATTGCGACAGAAAGTGGTGCATTCGCTGTTTCAATTCCTAACCAAATCATTTCATTAGCTCCTCACATAATGCCTCATATCGCTTCCCACGAGGCGTTAACACAAATCGTCGTTCGTTCTCCCCAATACGGTAAATCTCAATACCTAAACGTTCCTGTGGCAAGTCTTGCTCAATTAAATGCGCCCATTCTACAACTGATACCGCATCTCCGTAAAACAGCTCGTCCCAGCCCAGATCCTCATCACTATCTGCTAAACGATATACATCTAAATGATTAAAAGGTAAACGTCCCTCGTACTGTTTGACGATCGTAAATGTCGGGCTATTCACTGTTCTAGTAACACCCAATCCTTTTGCCAAAGCCTTCGTAAAGGTTGTTTTTCCTGCACCGAGGTCGCCCTCAAGTGTAATTGTATCCTGTGCTTTTAGTAAATTTGCCAGTTCCAGTGCAAACTGCTCTGTATCTTCAAGTGAATTCATTATTTTTTCAAACATTCTCTTTGTTTCCTCTCCTAGCTACATTACCTCTAGTTTACCGAAACTAACGCAAATGTTCAAAGCATCCAGTGTTTTTTGAAAAAATAAAACACGTTTTCCTTAAAGGAAAACGTGTTTTACTTTCTATTTGAATGTCCTTTTAATTCCACAACCTCTTTCGAGAGTAGTTGATCATCCTTAAATTCAATGACATATGCCTGTGTCATTAATATTTCATCTCGCCATTGATATCTATTGTTCTGTATGGCTTCGCCTCCGCCACCTACAATCTCTACAACTTCCAGATAAGACATTCCTTCTTCTAAACTATCGAACTCTTTCTGATTCATATATTTTTGCCAATGATATCTATTGTTTTCTTCAATCTCTAAAATTGGATCTCCGCATCCAACTAATGTCATCATGGCAAATAGCAACATGCATAATTTCCGCATATCTTTCACCCCCGTACACTTTCTAACTGCTTCTCAAACTGTACCTGAGCTATACATGAAAAAACGCAGATTCTTTAAATTTGGACTTTGCACAATAAAAAAGCCCTTATAATAGTTTCCTATTATAAGAACTGTATATGCGTAATGGCGGTCCCGACCGGGATCGAACCGGCGATCTCCTGCGTGACAGGCAGGCATGTTAACCGCTACACCACGGGACCTCTTTAAGACATATATTAATATAACATAGCTATTATAATTACACAATACTTTTTTTCATTTATTTGAGAAAATAATATAAAAATTTTTAATCTTCACTTTGAAAACCAAATTTATCCCTACTATTTGTACCGTTTTTTCATTGATTATGCTCTAATTTCCTCTACTCGAAAAAATGCGCTATAGCGCTCGTTCACATCTGACAGTTTTTCGTGAGCCCTTAGGCGAAAATAAATATTCCACCATGTTCTCCTAAAGGATCAGATCGTGACCTCGGGTATATAGCTATTTAACCTAGACGACTATACCTAAGATTATCCACAGGTAATAAATCTATAATTTCCTTAATAACAAAAAAACAGCCAACATATAGTTGACTGTTTCATGTG
>NZ_LGRV01000008.1 GCF_001278945.1 Lysinibacillus contaminans
AAGGATTGTTTTTTGTCTTTGAAGGACTGTTCATTTTTAACTTATAACTAATGAATTAATTATTAAATAATTTATAAATAAACAGATATCATTTATAATGAGTAATAAATAATTACTAATAAATAAAAATTAAGGACTGATAACTAATGAATAATGAAATGATTAAAAGTAAAACGATCAAAGTATCCTCTCAGCGTCATTTAGTGATTCCGAAAGAATACTATGACACGCTTCAGATCGGTGAGGAAGTAATGATTGAATTACATGAAGGGCATTTGGTCATTAAGCCGATTGTGAAAGTCGATGGGGATTTCGCAGAAAACTTATTAGAGGAACTGATTGCAGCTGGTTTTAGTGGTGAGGAACTGGTGGCTAAATTCAAAGAAGTAAAACAGATGGTACTAAACGGTGAGAAACCGTATCGATAACCTTATATAGTAGAAATTCATTAGATAATCCTTAAATATTTTTTCTCTGCAGCACGCTTAGGCTTCGCGAAATCATATTTTGCAAGGTATTAGTCATGTCGATTCGTCTCAACGTCTCAACAGCTTTCTAATGAAAAGAATTTCGACTACCTATATAATAGAAGAAACTCAAACTAATTGGACGTGAGAATTATGGAAAGCATTCATATACCTGCCGATGCTGTACGGATTATTAGTACGTCTAGTAAAGGCGACCAATCCAAATGGCGTGTCGGTAATCAATGGGTCAAACAAAATACACGTGGTTATGAAGGACAGGCCGAAGTATTAGCTTCCCTTGTACTGGCTCATTCTACGTTACAAGAAAAAGATTATGTTAAATATTATCCATGTGAAATCATCTTACCTGATGGCGAAACTTCCATTGGCTGTTATTCACATGATTTTCGAGACAAACTACAGGAAGTAACACTTGAGCGATTATTTGAAGCAAACTTTACTTCAACTGATCCGATATTGAACGATAAATCGTTATCAACATCCGAAAAGTTCGAACAAATTATGCAGCAAGTACAAGACTTTACAGGACTGGATGTACGTTTTGATATTGGTCGTATACTAGCATTTGATGCACTGATTTTAAATGAGGATCGTCATACGAATAATATTCTATTCCTGTATAATCCTGTTGAAAAATCATGGCAGCTCGCACCGATTTTCGATAATGGACTTAGCTTATTATCAGATGAAAAAGACTATGCACCCGGTAAACCTCTAACGATTTTAATGCGCAAGGTAAAGGCAAAACCTTTTAATTCAAGCTTTTCAAAACAACTATCTTTGTATACAGGACCAGCTTTTATCGATAAACTAACGCTTATTGAAGCACTCGAATCAAGTACAGATGATTTCGGTCGTGCAAAGCAAGTGCTCCTGTCACAGGTAAATGATCCAATCTTTAAACACTTATTCATTGAAGGAAGTGAAACGAATGATTGATTACATGAAGTTTGATGTCATGTGGATGGATGATGTGATTGCAACGGTTGATTTAAAACCTGTAAGCGGTGGAACGCCATACGTCATTAACTATATCACCGACTTTAACAAACAATTTTCGCCGAATATGGAGGGGCATATTACGCTCGAAGAACTTGAAAAGTGGCTTAAGTGGCGTACGTTTCCGCCAACGCGTGCCAATGCTGACGAACTACTTGAAAGCCTTGGCATGCAAGCATATAACCGCTGGGGCATTGTCCGAAAAACACATGGTGTGATGGCAGATGATGAAATTTGGCTACGTTTTAAAGGCGAGACCCTCAAACATCGGGATGTCTGCTTACGTAAAGATCTATACTATCCTGAGGAACCAAATTATCTAGAATTTCAATAAGTTAACGGGTTAACCTCACCAACAAAGGAGTTTTAAAGTTAACTAATGAAAATTAAATGGGCTCTCAGACATTTTAAAAATTGAGTTGATGGAGGATTCCCCGTCTCGATTCGTCTGAGAGCTTTTTTAATGTGCTCTTATTTAAGCAAACTAGCATAAAATAGAGCGCCATAGAATAGAGAAGTAAAATAATACGTGCGATAGCGTAGAAAAGAATTGAAAATTTTTGCGAAGAACAGGAGAGAGTAGCGTATGGAACAAACGATTTCAATAGAGAAGCGTATACAAGAGGTGCTCGCAAATGATCCATTATTTCAAGTCATCCAGGAAACACCAGCCGAGCATCACTTTTTATCAGAGCAGTACTTAGCAGAGCTGATTGAAAAGAAATTCTACTCAACACCCGAAGTAGCAAGTTGGTTTGACGTTACCGACGCCCAGTTACGTTGGTTCTGGTGCAAATATGATTTGTTAGAAACATTTTAAAAATAAAAGCCATTGAAGTATGGTTACTTCATCGACTTATAGTAAAAGCCCCTTGACGTTCCACACAATGTCAAAGAGCTTTTTTATTTTATTTAGATTCGATTGCAATACCATCACGTAAAGATTGTTTTAAAATTTTCCCTGATGTATTACGCGGTAATGCAGGTAAAAACTCTACAAACTTAGGCTTTTTATAGGAGGCTAAATTTTGAAAACAATACTCAATTATCTCTTCCTTTGTGAGTGTTTTATTTTCCTTTACCACTACGAAGGCCTTCACACTTTCTCCCCACTCTGCATCTGGTACACCTATGACAGCTACTTCAAAAATAGCCTCATGACGATATAAAAGATTTTCTATTTCGGCTGGGTAAATATTTTCACCAGCACTAATAATCACATCTTTTTTACGATCACGTATATAAATAAAGCCCTCTTCATCTGCAGAAACTAAGTCCCCACTATGGAACCAACCACCCTCAAAAGCTGCTGCTGTTTCTTCTGGATTTTTATAATATTCTTTCATCACTGTCGGTCCTCGGTACACAATTTCCCCAATTTCCCCGACTGCTACATCATTCATGTTCCCATCAACAATGCGTACCTCTATATTTAAAATAGGTTTTCCCAACGCAGCTGATTTACGCATTGAATCAGCTGGTTTCATGGCAATAGTAACTGGACTCGTTTCTGTTTGACCAAATAAATCATACATACCTTCTATTTTAAAATGCTCCATTATTTGCTCTTTTAATTTTACTGGGCATGTTGCTGCTCCAGCAATACATGTTCGCACAGAAGATAAATCATAGTCCCCTATATTAGGCGTATTCACAACAAAGTTCCACATGGCTGGCACTAAAAATAAAGTTGTGATCTTTTCCTCTTGAATGGTTTGCAACACAGCATTCGGAACAAAATCTTTCTGAATAACAGCTGTTCCTCGTGCTAAAGTGCAAAACACTAATGATGCGAGTGCTGCAGTATGAAAAAGCGGAGCTACAATCAGCTGTTTAACATTCATATCTAAATCTAATTCTCGAACCAAATTTTGTGCGTTCACTACTAGATTTTTATGTGTAAGTACAGCCCCTTTTGGTTTACCAGTTGTCCCAGATGTATACATAATGATGCATGCATCATTATCACTTTGCTGCTCGGGAATATAATCATATGTTTCATCAAACAAATGATTATATGAAAGCATCCCTTCGACTAGTTGTTCAGAAACTACTATTATTGTACGCAAATTCGGTAATTCGTTACGAATCGATTGAATAGTATCTACATACTCTTTATCGATAAATAAAAGCTCTGTATCAGAATCATTAATCATATAAAGCAATTCTTCACTGGATAGTCGGAAATTCATCGGTACACCTACGCCACCAGATAATGTAATAGCCCAAAACATTTCTACAAATTCTATAGAATTTTTAAACAGGAAACCTATTTTCTGATCTTTTTTAATACCTTGCTCCTGTATCCATCCTGCTAATTGTAACGCCTTACTTTCAACTTGTGCATAAGTAAATTCTTGATTTTCAAACGTAAAACATACCTTATCTGGTACAATATGCGCCGCACTTCTTAATATATTGCCAAGTAGTAACTCTCTCGACATCTCTAAAGATTTTGTTGTCATAAACTCACTCCTTTGAATTGGCTATAACTATAAAAACCTTTACTTGAATAACTCTGCCGCAATTTCTTCCATTGTTGCACCATCATCACCACGTCAATTAACAATTTTCGTAGCTGATAATAAGCTTTTCTTTATTTAAATTAAACTTCTTTTTTCGTTTAGTTTAATACTTGTTATCAAAGTGACTGGAGTACTCGTACACGGTCGGCCATCGAGCGCTGAGTTACTTGTGCAGATCGTGCTACTTGTTCAAACGCATGCTGTGCACCTGGGTGTACATGTAATTCAACCGAAATGCCAGATTGCCAAAGTTTCTTTGCATAATCAACATCTTCATCTCGGAAAATGTCTAGTTCACCTACCTCAATGTAAGCAGGGGCTAGTCCTTCGAAATTTGTATTACGTGCAGGGGCAGCTATAGGTGAAACATTATCTCCTGCTAAATCTTCTCCAAGAAGCGCCTTCCAACCAGTATAATTATTGTCATATGTCCATGAGGCGAATAGGACAATATACATATCAGGCTCAAGATTTCTATCATCTAGCATGGGGTAAATAAGAATTTGTTTCAAAAGTGGTGTCTCACGATCACGAGCAAGAATAGCTACACCTGCAGCTATACCTCCACCCGCACTATCACCCATTACAGCAATTCGATTTGATTCAATACCTAATTCAGAAGCATGTTCAATTAGCCATGTAATTGCAGCATAAGTATCTTCCACAAGTCCTGTGCCTGGATTTTCTGGGGCTAATCTATATTCAACCGCTAGAAATGGTACACCACTCAAAGATACATAATGAGAAACAATTGGATCATACATGTCAAGATTTCCACATACCATCCCTCCACCGTGTGCATATACAACAGCTGAACCAGGATTAGAGCCTATTTTGGTATACCAGCGAAGCTCAATTTCGGCATTGTCTTTAGTAGTTAGATTAAACGATTTGATTTTCACATCTGAAAATGATGGAGCTTGAGTCGCCCTATGTTCTATAAGTGCATTCACCATCTCTCGTAAAGCTTTCCAATCTCCACGTTTTGGTAATGTAACTTCTTCTGAATTTTTCGGAATTTCATCGAACACAGCCTGAATTTCTGAATCAAATTTAAAAGTCATTGTTCCATACCCCCCTTGATTAGTAGACCACATAACACTTCTAGTTGTAATAATATGATAGATATAGTTATTACATTACTAGCCCCATATCAAATCATCTCTACTTTTATATTAAAAAACTAAAATAATCAGAAAATTAAAAATAAAAACGCTATATCAAAAGCTAGTCAAGTTCTTATCAAAAATTCAGGTAAGAAAAGGCTTTTATAATGTTTTTTCAATGAAATGGCATAAAAAAGCACACAGTAGAAGAGAAAACTATAGAAAAGCAATAATTGGACATGCATTTAAATAGCATAGAAAAGAGTGCAAAGATTTCCGTAGAATAGGAGGCAATAGCGTATGGAACAGACGATTTCAATAGAGAAGCATATATAAGAGGTGCTCGCGAATAATCCACGATTCCATGTCATTGGGGAAACATCTGAAGTGGCCAGTTGGATTAACGTCACTGACTCTCAGTTAGATCATTATATTAAAGAATACCTTTACTATTTAAATTAAAAATTTAGTCTATACTGATTTAAAGGTAGAAAATTGATTAATCGATTATAATCGATTATTATTGATCAATATGAATAATCGATTGAGGGGTTGATTCGATGGAATGGAAAGAATCGCTTACATTAGAATGGAAACGCGAAGTAACTGAGGCCATCAAAAAAGAAGTCATTGCTTTTGCGAATACCATGGGGGGCGACCTCTATATCGGGATTGATGATGATGGGCAGACAATTGGTCTTGAAAATGCACATCAATGCTTAGAAGCTGTGTCGAGCATGATTAAAGATAGTATTAAGCCTGACATCTTAGCCCATACACGTTTAGAGATCATGCAGCGTGATCAAAAAGAGATCATTAAAATTCAAGTTTCGCAAGGAAGTCGTAAACCATACCACCTTGCGAGTAAAGGCATGAAGCCCTCTGGTGTATTTGTTCGTTATGGCACCTCTGTCAGTAACGCCTCCGATGAAGCAATTCGTCAAATGATTATGGCATCAGACGGCTCCAATTTTGAAACCATGCGTAGTCTCAACCAAGAACTTACATTTAACACTGCTCAAACGTTCTTTGAAAGGCTTCAATTGAAATTTGGTCCTGAGCAGCAGCGAACACTAGGACTGTTAACCGATGACGGCTATTATACAAACTTAGGTTACCTATTCTCGGATCAGTGTGAACATACGATTAAATGTGCACGCTACAAAGGAACGGATAAGCTTGAATTCCAAGATCGTAAAGAGTTTAATGGCTCTATTTTGGAACAAGTAGAGGCTGTGTATGAATACCTAAGCTTATATAATGCCAAATCTTCTACATTTGAGGGATTACAACGTATAGAGCAAGAAGAATACCCCTCTTATGCGATACGTGAAGCTTTAATTAATGCGGTCGTACACCGAGATTATAGCTTTAGTGGCAGCACCCTCATTCACCTATTCACAGATCGTATCGAAATCGTATCTGTTGGCGGTTTAGTAAAGGGCTTAACACTTGAAGATATTGAACTCGGCATTTCTCAGAGCCGTAATCCAAAGCTAGCCAATGTGTTTTACCGGATGAAATGGATTGAAAGTTACGGAACTGGCTTACAACGCATGAAGGAAAGTTATAAACATGCCGCAGAAGGGCCATTTTGGAAAGTCAGTCCGAATGCCTTTGTCGTGACGTTACCAAAACAGCAAATCGTTCCACCCTTACAACAGGATAACCAAATCGAAAGCTGGTTGAATGATAAGGAAACGTTCACTGCGAGAGAGCTAGAAGAGTATTTAAACCGCAGCAAAGGCACTGTCCGTAAAATCATCGAATCGCTCATTCATGAGCATCGCATACTTCGAGTTGGCAATGGCCCATCCACAAAATATGTCGTAAAAAAATAAAGAGCTCAGACCAATCTCTCCTCTCTCGATTGGTCTGAGCTTTTTTCAAGAAATCTAGCATAAAACAGCACTCAATAGAATATAGAAGCAAAATAGTACCTGCAATAGCGCTTTGTTTGAGCCATTTTTTAATGAAATGACCGCAATCTTCACTGTATTCTTCTCTATTCTTTTTTATTCTGTCCTACCCTATTCACGACTTCTATTTCTACTTCTTTACCGACCAAAGAACAAACTCACATTTCGGACAGTAAAACCTCACTTCTTATTGTAGGTCTGTTCTTTTGCAGCTAAGCCCCACAACCCAAAATATTTATAGGCTACAATAATAACTACTCCCACAATAAGAAGGGTAATTGGCATGATCCACGGTAGTCCTATGGAAACTAGTAGAGGTGCAAAAGTAATAATCATAATTTCAACCGGGACCATGCCTATGTATGATAAGGCATAATCATCTGAGGTTTTACTTTTTAAATCAGGATCCACAATACGGAGAAGTGAAAGTCCCATTGCTACTGTTCCTGTGCTCCATCCCCAACCGAATAAGGCTTTCTCAAACCAAAAATCTTTGAATATGTTTGGTCCGATAAACTTAAAGATGAGATAAGCCCAAATAGTTCCAAAAACAAATAATAAAATTAATGGTATGGCATAATCCATAACTACTGAAACATCTATAGAAGCAATACCGATGACAACTAAATAGTCGGTAGCACTCCCACCAATTCGATTTATTATTCGTTGATCGACATAAGAGTCAGCTTTTACTCGTCTAATTAAAATTTGAAAAATTAATGCTACAACAAAGGCGATACTAAGTAAAGGTACAGCAATTCCTGGTAAAAGCGAGTCCAATACCTGAGTTACCCAATAAGATATACCCACAACAAATACAATGATGGATAGATGTAAAACTAATGGATCAATAGAGCTTGATGATACTGTCTCGTCCCCCATACTAGTGCGGTCATCGGGTTTGATTAACCCTGATCGCATTTCAGAAGGTAAATCTTTAAAGCTCGACATAAATTGTGTGTGCCCTTTTTCAGTACCTCTTTTAACAAGCAGTATTCCACCTAAGACAGCAACTAATATCCCAACGGTGGCGGATGTCATACCTAGAGACTTAGCTTCTTCCCAGCCATGTAGACTAAATGCTTCTCCAATTGCGGCTGCTGTACCATGACCACCTAAAAATCCTGCCCCTAAAATTAATCCAAATCCACTTGGCAAGTCCGTAAACACTTGACCAAGGACCAAAAGGCCAAAAAGGGCTCCTCCACCCCACATTAACAAAGTCAGTAACATTGAATAGGACCACATATCTCTTACTCGACCAATGATTTTTCCAATATTGACCTTCTCATTTCCTATTGGTATAGATGCAAATATTACTGCAATTAATAATCCTGGATATGTAGCAAATTGGTCCGAGAAGGGAAGTATCTTTACTCCACTAGGTCCAAGGGCTAGTCCAATAAAACCAGCAATGATACTGGCTGGTAAAAATAGTGATTGAATCCATGTTATTTTCGCGCGTAAAATTGTTCCTACTAACAACAAACCAGACACAATACTAATATCAATCATCAATGCCCAAATTGAATATTCGTTCATTTTATTCCCCCTTTTTAAATAAATGATATTATTTGTAACACAGCACATTTTATTTTCGTAATATTGAAATTTTCAGCAAAAAAACGACATAATAAAGATATACTTCCATACAATTCCAGAATAATGTTCTTTTGGTTGGTATGTCAACAGAAAGCTAATGTCTGTTTAAATTCTACTGGCGTTAAACTGTCTAGTGTTCCGTGAATTCGAATGTTATTGCACCAGAACCCATTTTTAAAATGACCTTAATCCTCACTGCTTTCTTCTCTATTCTTCCCCATCCTATTAAAGGCTTCTACATTCTCTTCACCTATTTTAATAATTGCTCAAAAATGAACTATCCAATATTTCGAACACAATTACTTTAACTGTAAAAATGAACATTTTAAAGTTAACCACCGAAAATCAAAAGAACTCTTTTTCAAAAAATCTAGCATAAAACACAATGCCATAGAATAGAGAAAAATAGAGAAGCAAAATAGTACGTGCCATAGCGTAGAAAAGAATTGAAATATTTTGCGAAGAACAGAAGAGAGTAGCGTATGGAACAAACGATTTCAATAGAGAAGCGTATACAAGAGGTACTCGCGAATGATCCATTATTTCAAGTAATCCAGGAAACATCAGCCGAACAGCACTTTTTATCAGAGCCATATTCAAGCGAATTGATCGAGAAGAAGTACTATTCACCACCTGAAGTAGCAGGCTGGTTTGAAGTAACGGATGCCCAGCTGCGTTACTTCATTAAACGATTTGAAGAATACTTATTTGATGGACAAGCAACGAATCCAACAACAGCAACCGTTATTCGCTTAGACTTCAAAGCGATTTTGAAGCTACGTATGATACTGCTAGTAAAAGATGAGTACCGTGTGAAAGGCTTAAAACAACTTTTACGCATCAATGAAGATGGCCATATCGTCAAACAAGTACCAACTCAAGAAAACTTACCCGAAACGACCACTGACAAACGTGTAGATACTCTAAGCCAAGCGCTTGCACAGATCATGCATACCGGTTTATTTCAAATGGAACAAGATGAAGAGACCGAAGAAATGAAGCTCACTTTAAACGTGGACTTTCTCCAGAAAAAAATCAAAGCACTTCCTTCCGAATCTTCGCAAGAAATTGAAAAGCTTTAATCGCTAACGGAAAAACTGGAGCTAAAAAATCAGGAACTAGCCGAAAAAGCAGAAGGGATTCTTACATCAAACAAAGTAGACATCGCCATCCGAATCAGAGAAAAACACATTGAACAAAGCTTCCTAAACCTCCTAGAAAATGATGCCCTAACGCAATACGCAGCAACAAAAGGATGGCAACTCTTCGGGAAACTTTTCCGTTCTACCCAAATAGAAATCGAGAAAAAAAGTATATTGTTGCCTAAATCGATTAACATTTTTCTGAGCAACTAAAACAAGAACTTCACCAGTACCACGAGTTGCGTTACAATCTTTATTTACAAAAGGGCTCATCAATAGCTCCGGAAAAATCGATTCGGTTTCTTATATAAAACGTCGTATTAAAGAACTAATCGAAAAAGAAAGTAAAAACGCACCTTTATCCGATCAACAACTAACGATTGAATTAGTAGCTGAGGAGATACAAATCTCACGTCGAACTATTGCAAAATATCGTAAAGAATTAAATATTGCCAATTCATCTAAACGGATCTATATGTAGGTTCTTAAAAAGCAACTTCCTGACACACTAAAAAAGCTGTCCAACGTACGTCTTGGACAGCTTTACGATTAAGATGGCATTCCCATAATCGCTTTTGGCTCAAGAAATTCTTCGATTCCATAATCTCCCCATTCACGACCAATACCGGATTGTTTAAAGCCACCAAATGGTGCCGACCTATCCGTTTCACTATCATTGATTCTGATTTGTCCTGCTCGAATAGATAAGGCCACTTTCTTCAGTTCTTCTTTATCATTTCCGAATACATAACCAGCAAGACCATAAATGGTATCGTTGGCAATTTCAATGGCTTCGTCAATATCTTTATACGTGATCACCGACATGACCGGTCCAAAGATTTCTTCTTGTGCAATCGTCATATCGTTCTGCACATTTGTGAAAACTGTTATTTTCGAAAAGAATCCTTTATCCAGTCCATCTGGTTTGCCAGGTCCGCCAATAACAAGGGTAGCCCCTTCTTCCTCACCCTTCTTGATGTAGGCTTGAACAGTTTCCCATTGCTCTTTGGAAACCTGTGGACCCATAAATGTATGTTTGTCTTGTGGATCACCAACTGGGAACTCTGTTACTAATTCCTTCATGGCTCCAATGAAATCATCATGCATTTCTTCTGGTACAATCATTCGTGTAGCCGCTGAACATACCTGACCTGTATTCGTAGCAATTTGAGCTAAAGCCGTTTTCGCTGCTTCCTTGACATCTGCATCTTTTAAAATGACTAAGGGCGATTTGCCACCAAGTTCCAATGAGACATTTTTAATATCGTCTGCAGCATTCTTCATTAAATTACTTCCAACTGCACCCGACCCAGTAAAAGATACAGAATCGATATCCGGATGAGAGCTGATTGCCCTCCCAACTGTTGAACCTGAACCATTGACAAGGTTAAAGACCCCTTTAGGAACACCCACTTTGTCAAAAATCTCCGCCAGAATAATAGCCGCAAATGGTGTTTTAGATGTTGGCTTCACCACCATCGTGCTACCAGCTGCCAACGCACTAGCCAGCTTTGTAGAAATCTGATTGGTCGGGAAATTCCAAGGTGTAATCAGTCCTGAGACACCAATTGGTTCCTTCAGGATATAAGAGTTTCCTCGTTCCTCCGTAAACTTGAACGTTTTCAATTCCTCTGCTGCCTGTTTAAAGTGTGTAAGCCCTAGTTGATAATGGATTTCCTCCGATTTTGTTATGGGGGCTCCTAGCTCTTCGGTTATGACTTTTATTAAATCCTCCTTGCGATTTTCATATTCTTTTGCAATAGCCTCTAGAAGCTTTATTCGGTCGTTCACTGACATTTTAGAAAAGGTAGGGAACGCCTCTTTTGCCGCCTGGACAGCTCGATTCACATCTTCCTCAGTTCCGCTGCTAATCTTACCAATCACTTCTTCTGTTGCCGGGTTTATTACGTCAATTGTGCCTGACCCAGTAGAATCAACCCACTCACCGTTGATGTATTGTTTTACATGATTAAGCATAATCAAACTCCTTTTTAAATCGACTTACTATAAAATGTTCCCTTTTTGATTAATAGTAAACATTTGGCGTTTTCATCACAATTCAGCTCTATTTCAAGAAATCTAGCATAAAACAGAGCGCCCAGAGAAAAATAGAGAAGCAAAACAGTACGTACCATAGCGTAGAAAAGAATTGAAAATTTTTGCGCAGAACAGAAGAGCCTTGCGCATGGAACAAACGATTTCAATGGAGAAGCGTATACAAGATGTGCTCATAAATAATCCATGATTGCAGGTCATTGGGGAAACACCTGAAGTGGCCAGTAGGGGGCATAGCTGGTGCCATTTCATACTATTTTTCTCCAATATAAGTAGGTCAAATCATTTTCATATATTCTAGATTGTTGCTAGTATGCCTTCTTGCGTCTAGTAATACCATCCAGTCAACAAAACCACTAATTTACAAATTTAACGCATTCAAACATCAATCCCGCATTTTTAATGTATAGTTAGAGTAAATTTTAAAAGCTAAGCACTAATAGAATGTACGTTGGGGGAGATATACAGTGAGAAGAATTATTTTATCGACTGAGAGTGGGGCCGATTTGCCGGAAGTTTTAGCGGACAAACATGATGTACAAGTTGTACCGATGCATGTCATCATGGATGGTCAGGATTATTTAGATGGTCATCTATCCGTAAATGAAATTTATGATTTTTATGAACGGACAAAAAAGATACCTTCTACATCAGCCACTAATGTCCATGAGTATCATGAGTTTTTTAAGAAAATTAGAAAAGATTTTCCTGATAGTATCATTATTCACATTGGTTATACGTCAAAGGCATCTGCTTCCTTTCAAAATGCGTTAATTGCAGCGGAAGATTTTAAGGATCTTTTTTTAATTGATGCGTTGAACGTTACAGGTGGATTAACTGCAGTTGTGATGTATGCTGTAACTTTACTAGAGAAAGAACCTAGCATTGATCCTGTTCACTTAATAGAAAAAATCGAATCAAAGGTTCCTAAATCCAGGCTTGCTTTCATTCCTGGTAGCTTAGATTTTTTAAAAGCAGGTGGACGAGTAAGTAATTTAGCTTATCTCGGAGGTGCTTTATTGAAAATAAAACCATGCATTGAATTAGTAGAAGGAAAGCTTGTTTCAACTAGAAAATATCGTGGAAATATGAACAATGTTGCTGAAAAATTAATGCGTGATTATTTAAATCAATATGATATAGATAGACAACAAATTTATTTTATCTACTCAATCGGACTCAGTGAAACTATCAAGCAACGGATAACTGAAATGGCAAATGAAACTGGTTTCGAAAATAGTACTTGGATTCAAGCCGGTGCAATGATTTCTACTCATTCTGGTCCTGGAGGATTTGGAATTGCAGGAATAGAAGTTTAACCTTGTATATAATTCTAAAAAGGCTTCATCGATAAGGAAGTTTCAACCATTGAACCACTCAAGACGAATTCATATAAAAACAAATGAGCTCTAGGACGTATTTAAAATCGAGTTGACGGGTATTTCTCCGTCTCGATTCGTCTGCGAGCTCTTTTATTATGCTCTTTTTCAAGAAATCTAGCATAAAACACAACGCCATAGAATAGAGAAAAATAGAGAAGCAAAATAGTACGTGCGATAGCGTAGAAAAGAATTGAAAATTTTTGCGAAGAACAGGAGAGAGTAGCGTATGGAACAAACGATTTCAATAGAGAAGCGTATACAAGAGGTACTCGAGAATGATCCATTATTTCAAGTAATCCAGGAAACACCAGCCGAGCAGCACTTTTTATCAGAGCCCTATTTAAACGAATTGATTGAAAAGAAGTACTACTCAACACCCGAAGTGGCAAGTTGGTTTGATGTTACCGACGCCCAGCTCCGATACTACATTAAGCCCTTTGAAGAATACCTTTTCGATGGACAAGCTACAAATCCAACAACAGCCACAGTCATTCGCTTAGACTTCAAAGCGATTTTGAAATTGCGCATGATTCTACTATTAAAAGATGAGTACCGTGTAAAAGGCTTAAAACAACTTTTACGCATCAACGAAGATGGCCATATCGTCAAACAAGTACCGACTCAAGAAAACTTACCCGACACGACTAACGACAAACGTTTAGATACCCTAAGCCAAGCGCTCGCACAAATCATGCATACCGGCTTATTTCAAATGGAACAAGATGAAGATACGGAAGAAATGAAACTCACTTTAAACGAGGACTTTCTCCAGCAAAAAATCAAAGCACTTCCTTCCGAATCTTCGCAAGAAATTGAAAAGCTTCAATCCATAACGGAACAATTGGAGCAGCAAAATCAGGAATTAGCCGAAAAAGTAGAGGGGATCCTCCTATCAAACAAAGAGGACATCGCCATCAGAATCAGAGAGAAACACATTGAACAAAGCGTCCTAAATCGCCTTGAAAATGAAGCCCTAACGCAATATGCAGCAACAAATGGATGGCAACTCTTCGGAAAACTTTTCCGTTCTACGCAAATCGAAATCGAAAAGAAACAGTATATTGCAGCGTATATAGAAGAACACTTTCCTGAGCGACTAAAGGAAGAACTTCATCAGTACCATGAGCGACTGGTGGAGTGAGGGGCTACCCAAAACGCAACAAAGGCAACCTCCTAACACAGGGAGATTGCCTTTGTTGGCATTGATTGATTTCAGTGCTCTCTATGGTTTTCAGCTAGTTCACAGGGTCACTTAGAACGCTTTTCGCTGGTAAATGCTAGTGGTAACTCCCCAAGAGACCGCGTAAAGGAGCACGATCACAACTGCCACTCCCGTATACAAAGCTGAGGTGGATAAGCTGGCGATTAAATCGGTAATGATTGTTAAATGTTTAGCTAAAAACGACACAAAAGGCGGTAATACGGCTGCTAAAATGATAAAGCTAATCATAATAACCGTTGTGATTTTGCCCCTAAATATGTAAAATAAAGGGAAGGTAAACGCAACAAATGCTAAGAATAAGCCACTGCCAATTGCCAGATCAGTCAGCGTAAACGGTTTATCGAAAACTAATAAGCCTAAACTTGTGAGCCCTATGGATATGCCCATGTAAACAATCGCACCAATATAGCGTGATGCAATAATTTCCTTACGTGTATACGGTAAAGAATTTAACAAAATATTCGTCTCTGCTTTCTCATCGTACGCATATGCGTTAAAGGGAATAATGATACTGGCAACCATAAAAATTAAAGCTGGATGTGAGTTCATCACGATAAAGAAGATAATAAAAGGAATGAATAATAATAACTGTCTTTTCTGTATGATGGCATCACGCCTGATTAAATTAAACATAGCTTTTCCTTCCTTTCATGTAGTACATGATTTCTTCCAAAGATGCTCTTTCAATAACCACCGAATCCCCGAATATAGTGTTTACTGCTTTAATATTATCCGTTAATGCCTCAAAACCAGTTGGTGCAGGATGTACATGGACAAAGGCTTTTTCCGTGTCTCGATCTAGCAAATCCATACCGCCTTTCACGAGCGCATAGGTTTCAGCCACCTCATGAATGGACTGGGTAAATACCAATTCCCCGTTCTGTATAAACGCAATATAATCTGCGATACGATCCAAATCTGTTGTAATATGTGTTGAGAAGAAAATAGTACGACTACCATCAAGCATTAATTCTTGTAAAAGATCCAGCAGCTCCCGTCTGAAAATAGGATCTAAACCTGCTGTTGGTTCATCCATAATGATCAGCTCTGCATGATGGGATAGAGCGACCGCCAATGATGCCTTCATCTGCATCCCCTTGGAGAACGTTTTGATCGCTTTATTAAGAGGTAATTTGAATTGTTCCACATACTGATAAAACAAAGCATCATCCCATTTTTTATAAGCTGGTCCAACAATGCGCTTGATATCTTTTAAGTTCAGCCCTTCAAAAAACACATTGCCATCATATACAAACCCAATGCGCTCCTTAATTGCCTTCTCATGCGTCGCGTAGTCCAACCCAAAAATCTTAACCTCCCCAACATCCGGTTTTAATAAATTCATGATCATTTTGATCGTTGTCGACTTCCCAGCACCATTTGCGCCAATGAAGCCCGTCACAAAGCCTTGTTTCACTTGCAAATTCATATTGTTAACGGAAAAACCTTTGAAATTTTTCGCGACACCTTTTAATTCAACTACATTTTCCATTCATTTCACTCCTCATGTAAAATCTTCAATAATTGCTGTAGTTCATCAAGTGATAAGCCAATTTCTTTACTATTCATAATGACCGCACTCAGCTGCTCCTCAATGGCCTTTAGCTTCCGCTCTCTCATGACTTCTAAATTTTGTTCTGCGACAAAAGAACCTTTGCCGACAATGGAATAAATAAAGCCTGCCTTCTCCAATTCTTCATAAGCGCGCTTTGTCGTGATCACACTAATTTGTAAATCCTTTGCGAGTTGACGCATGGAAGGTAACGCAGCCCCATTTTTCAGATCACCTGATAAAATAGACGATTTAATTTGATGCGTAATTTGTTCATAAATCGGCTCCTTCGAACTATTGGAAAGTATTATTTGCATGTTAATCCCTCTTCTTTGTTTTTACTCAACTTCTTTTTCTCATTTGAGATACACCATATACAACGGCGAAAATCCCGAACAATACAAGAACTAGTATATTTGTTAGTGGATCGCTAATTTTTGGTATTGAGTCCTCAAACACCTTTAAAAGAACCACTAGTACTAAAACAAAAATAATCCCTACAATTGAGACTTGTTTCATTATTTCTTCCCTCCCCCAACCCATGCTTCATGCACTTCACCAATTATGTAAAATAATGATTTAGTGATTATAAACGATATACATGTATCCCCTAAGTTCCAATATTGTATATACACTATATACACATCATACACACTCATAAAACTTCATGCAACTATTTTTATTTAAAAATAAATAATTTTCAGAATATTATTCTTGAACGGTAAAACAGAATGTTGTTCCCTGAAATTTAGGGGAAAGGGATGATAACTAGGGGAAATCAGCCCCTTCCTTCGCTTTCGGAAACAAAAAACGAGTACTCCAATTTTCCAAAAGGATAAAATGATGCAACTTGATGAAAGGTATGCGGAGGGTATATGAAAGAAGTTACAGGTGAGGTTATTGTAAAGCGTACGAATACGCGAGAAATAATTTCGTGGTTTTAGATGTTAAAGAATTAGAAAATTCGAGAAACCACATTGAACAAAGCCACCTAACGCAATATGCAACCACAAAAGGATGGCAACTCTTCGGAAAACTTTTCCGTTCTACTCAAAATGAAATTGAGAAAAGCAGTATATTGCAGCCTATATAGAAGAGCATTTCCCTGAACGACTAAAACAAAAACTTCACCAGTATCATGAGCGATTGGTGGAGTGAGAAACTACACAAAAAAGCCAATTACCTAACAGAGCAAATCTTTCAACTAGAGCAAGCCAATGAACGTATTCGCGAACTAGAAAACACGCTAGAAAACGCCCAGCTGTGGTCTTTTAATAAAGATTGATAATTTATAATTAAGTTCGATCATTTATAATAAATTTTGATAAAAAACCTGTATGGAATGCAGTTTTCTTATTCCACAATCGGGCCAGATTGTTGAGGAAAGTAAAACACATATTAGTGTGTTGAAGTTAATGAATTAACAAAGCAGTTTAGATTATCTAGGAAGGCTAATAGTAGGGCACCGTCAGGAAAAAGCGGATTTACAAATAAGTTCATTCTTCAAGTAACTCTAGTGTTTTTATCGATTTTTTATGTCAAAATCGGAAAAGAATAAATTGATATAAAGGGACAGTACCTGTTATTACTAAGGGAATGCCCCTTATTCTTTAAGGATTATTTTTTTAAACCAGCTGCAAAGTAGGGACCATTAACGGTAATGGTCGTTAGAATACGAGCCATTTCTTGAGGAGATTCTTTCCTACCACTTTCCAACCATTGTTGAATTACCCCTATTATTGCAGTTCCCATATAAGAAGCTAAATATTGTCCTGGAACTAGGAAGTTTTCTTCCTTTATAAATGCGTTTGGATTATTTCCATAGAGTGTTTCCCACATAAAATCTTTCAGTTTTGATTGAAATGTTAAATCCCCCTTTGGACCTAACACTGCTTTCATAAATTCGCTATTTATACTTAGATACTCAAATAATGAAACTGTTAAGGAAAATGGTGTCAAATCCTGAGAGTCAGTTTCAAGTGCAGCAATAACACTTGGAAAGTTTTGTTTTGTAATTCTGGACATATCAAGCATAATTTCCTCTTCACATTTAGCCATTAAATCAAATTTGTCTTGATAGTGTGCATAAAATGTTCCTCTATTAATTTTCGCCCTAGTTGTTATGTCTTTAACAGTAATTGCTTCAAAACCTTTTTCATTTATTAATTCTACTAATGCGTGTCGAATGGACTCTTTTGTCCGAATGACACGTAAATCACCATTATTAATACTCAAGCTAATTCCCCCTTTATTTTACCAAACACAAATATTGAAAGTGTTCGAAAACCAACACATTTGCCATTTTTAATTATTGAATAGTACTTAATTCAGTTTTATAATTTGAAATGTAATAAACAACAGGTTGTTTATTATTATAACTTATCAGATGGGTACAGCCAACATTTTAATGAAAATATACACTTGGCTAAATTCGACATCAACTAATCTGTATTTTTTCACTCAATGTTGAGGTGCTACTTTTAGTTACAGCAATCAATTTATAAGGAAAGGAAGTAGATGTAAAATGAATAAATTCTTGGGTCGACCTGATCTGAAAGCAACACATCCAAATGACACTAAACCAGGTTTGAACAAAATAGTCGTGACTACGGCGCATTATGGTAATCAAGAGATGATAATGGAGAAGGATGTTCCCATTAAAATGCGTGATGGGGTCACTATATATGTCAATATCTTTCGTCCAGATAAGCCTGGAAAGTTTCCGGTGATTATGAGTATGGATCCATATAATAAAGATGGCTTACCCCCCTATGAGACTTTTCGTCAAGTCTGGCCGACAGTAGGTACTATCGTTACATCTCTTTTTGCACCATTTGAGTCACCTGATCCCGGTTTTTGGGTGCCAAACGATTATATATTGATTAAAATCGCAACGCGTGGTAGTTCAAATTCGGAAGGTGACCTCTATCCTTGGACGAAAACGGAAACTCAAGATTATTATGAAGTAATCGAATGGGCTGGCGTTCAGGAGTGGAGCGATGGCAATGTGGGATTAAACGGTGTGTCATATCTTGCCATGACCCAATGGCGGGTGGCAGCTATGAATCCGCCTCATCTGAAGGCGATCATACCGTGGGAAGGGACTACTGATTTGTATCGGGAATGGTACTTTCACGGCGGAATACCGGAAACGGTTTTCTCAGCTGATTTCGAGAAGTTGCAACATACCCGGTGGCCAAATAACAACATAGAAGAAATGGTAGCGGCGCAAAAAGAACATCCGTTACTCGATGAGCACTGGGAAGAAAGACAGGTTACATTGTCCGATATCAAGGTACCCATGTTTGTTTGCGCCAGCTGGTCCACCCAAGGGTTGCATAATCGCGGTACCTTTGAAGGCTTTAAACAGGCTTCATCCAAAGACAAGTGGCTGCTGGTTCATGGCCGCAAGGAATGGGAAACCTACTATTTGCGTGAATCGCTGGAACAGCAGAAGGAGTTCTTCGATTATTTCCTGAAAGGCATTGAGAATGATTGGATGGATACGCCTCGGGTACGCTACGAGGTCAGAGAGAAATTCTATAAAGGGCACATTCGCACCGCGAATGAGTGGCCGATACCCCAAACAAAATATTCCAAGCAATATCTGAACGGAGAAGAAATGTCCCTGCAGCAGGCTCCCGTTCAGAACGAAACCAGAATTACCTATAATGCCGAACCTGGTCAGACAGAAAACAGTGATTTAAGATTTAAAATTACCGCCGACGAGGACATCGAGCTCACAGGAAATATGAAGCTCAAGCTCTGGGTCTCCACCGATGACACGGATGATATGGATCTTTTTGTCGGCATTAAGAAGTATGACAGACGTGGCAATGAAGTATTCCTGCCAGACTTTAACCATATTGAAAACGGTCAGGTGGCTAGAGGATGGCTGAGGGTTTCCCATAGAGAGCTGGATCCAGTGAAATCTACTCCTTATCAGCCTGTACTTAAGCACAAGAGATTAATGAAGCTTAATAAAGGCGAGATTGTGCCAGTAGAAATTGAAATATTGCCTTCAAGCATATTCCTAAAGAGTGGGGAAAGTCTGATTCTGGTCATAAAAGGCAGCGACATAATTATCGATGACAACCAGACAGGCTCAAGGGGATATGGGCACACCGATACAGTGAACAAAGGAACTCATTCGGTTTATGCTGGCGGGAAGTATGATTCATTCCTTTTGGTACCGGTGATTCCCAAGAAAGATTAGTGAAAGTCTGAGGCAGGCAAGTATGCAAATTGCGCTGGCTGGACTCAGAAAAATATTCCATGTAGGTAAGTTAATGTTTCCGTGAAAGGATAACGGTTGGTATACGTCTCTCAATTTATTATGACCACTGAAACAATAGTAAGTTGAATGAACTGGGCCCGAGCTATACCGCCAGGACTATTGGTATTGGAGTAAGAAAAATACGCTAAGTCGGTTATATCTAAAGACTTAGCGTATCTACTCTTTAATATATATTACTATGGAAATCCACAATACCTCGAAAATGAGGTATTAAATAGATAGAGCAATAATATTTGTTGTAGCTGAAGAGTTGATTCTAAGCTCTCAGGAAAGAGAAACATGTATCTGACTTCTATATATTTAATGGTTGGTTTTATATTGGTGATGATTCTATATGTGGCATTGGGATAACTTGAATTTTTACTTATATAGGACTTTAAATTAAGAATAGAAAGGGTGATATATAGTGTTGATTACTTATAAATCTTCTCGTGATGGAATTCTAGAAAGAATAGAAAACTTCGAAAAGGATAGTTGGATAAATATTACCGATCCTTCAATAGAAGAACTTAAAGAGGTATCTCAACTTTGTAATATCCCAATTGAGTTTTTAGAGGACCCGTTAGATTTAGAAGAAAGTGCTCGGATAGAATATGATGAAGAGACAAATTGCACATTAATTATTAATGACTTTCCAACTATTAATAATAACAATCAATTTGATTCTTATATTACCATTCCTATTGGAATAATCTTAGGAACGGATTACATTGTTACGGTTTGTAGCCAATCGGGTGATTTTTTAGAGAATTTAATCAAGAAAAATGTTAACACATTAATGAAGAGTCGTTTTGCATTAGAGATATTATTTTCGATTTCAACTCAGTATATAGAAAAATTAAAAAAGCTCAACAAACAACGTCTTAAAATAGAGAATAATTTGCGTGATTCATTAACGAACAAGCAACTCTATGACCTAATGGAGATTGAAAAAAGTTTAGTTTATTTTCTTACATCATTAAAGGCTAATGCAGATGTTATAACCAAGCTATTTCGTACCAATTCCGTAAAGTTATACGAAGATGACAAAGATCTTCTAGAAGATGTAAGAATTGAAAATAATCAAGGAATTGAGACCACCGAATTATATACAAGAATTTTGAACAGTATAACGGGGTCGTATTCTTCACTAATTTCTAATGAATTGAATAATACAATGAAAACTCTTACGTTATTTACAGTTTTTTTAACTCTTCCTACACTTGTATTTAGTTTCTTCGGTATGAATGTTATCTTACCTATTGCTGATAATGATCCCTCCTCTTGGATTATTACACTGATAATAGCATTAATTTTTGTTATTTGGATCGGATTGGTACTATCGAGAAGGAGGATATTCTAATTTGTTATGTATAAATTAAAAAAGGCAGTCGATTTAAAAATAAATCGAGCTGCTTTTTTATTGTGTCTGGCTGCCTCTTAGAAGGTTGTAATAAATGTACTTAACGGGTGCGTTTCGGAAACACTGGAAACGCACTTTTCTTCTTTAAGTAACCAGCTATTAGAAGATTAATCTTATTCCATTATAGGGCGCAATTCTAGAGAAGAGATTGCGCTTCTTCTTCAAAAATTGGACCATATTGTTGAAGAAGACTCTTTAATGAAGAAGATGAAAATTTCCTCGAGCAGATCATTGACAATAAAGAAGGATGGGTTTTTATACTGACTTGGTTGAAAGGCTATCTGGAATACAGAGTCCAAGGAATACGAGGAGGACTTGTAAAATGAAAAACAAACCCGGGATTGGATTCCCGGGTTTGTTTTTACTTATTGGCAACTATGACCAATTTACCTGTATCCAGTTCCTTTTCGAATTGAGCAGCTTCCGATTCACTTAATCCGACAGAAGCTAACTCATTGCGGAGTTCATCTCCACGGGAATTCACCAGGTTCTTCATAGAAGTCAGGAACCCTTGCTCGCCAATACCAGCTTCTTCTGTCCCGAGTGCTTCGTTAATATCATCTTCACGTTCTTCATAGTGCGCAAAGATGTAAATGTTATCTCGAAGATATCCTTGCGCTTCTAATTTCTCCACTTCTTGTTTCGCCTGTACTACGTTTTCTACTGTCAATTTGACTGTCATTATTTATCCCTCCTATATATGTTCACATTCAATCTATTCCACTAAATTGAATGAATAAAACATCTTTTTAGTTTTTAATTATGTTAGAGTGGCATTAACAACTAATGGAATACTAATGAACAACTCGAAAACATTGTAAGTTGTTATTCTATAATTGGGCACTATTCTATTTAGGGATTGTACCTTATTCAAGAATAGGGCCAGATTTTTGAATAACATTCTTTTACGAAAAATCCAATCAATCTAGGAATTGTAGAAATGGTTTCTCAATACTTCCTGTTTTCTTGAATTAAGCAGATAATTATTCATTTAAATATCAAGATGGTCAAATACATAACTTATAAGAAATATAGCTACAAGATATTTAGTTGGTTAGAATTCTTTATTCAAAACCAACTAAAATTGTGAATGAATACACTTAAACTAATAGATGCAATAGCATAAGAACAGGGCCGTCATTTAGACAGCTTTTTCTTATGCAGCTATCGGGGCAGGTTGGTTCAAGAAGAATTTTTGGCTTGTTCAACAGGGAGGAATTGATGATAAAAGGAACGACGCCGTCTTTAGTAACAAAAGCACACAACTACCGTTCAGCCTACCCTTTTCGGATTGGAAGTCATATAATTCTTCTGTCGAGCATCTGTGTTATAATTGTTCGCTTTAAGGGAGTAGAATAACCCGACAAAGATACAAAGAATGCCAAGTAATTGTAACCATTTTAAATGGGTACCCGTCACAGCGATATCCAGTAAGATAGCGACTGCAGGGTCTATAAAAATCATAAAAGAGACAACGGACGTAGGCAACTGACGGATACTACTGAAAAATAAAATGTACACGATTCCAGTATGAACAATTCCCGTTGTGATAGTATAGCTCCATTGGGAAGTTCCAATTGCTTGGTAACTGAAAAAATGAATAAAAGGCAGTAATACGATTAAGCCTATCACCATTTGAAGAAAAGTGGTTGCATATACAGTTGTTTTTGTAATGCTCTTTCCTAAAATCATCGTTGCCGAATAAAAACATGCCGCAATAATGCTGTATATTATTCCCTTCCAGTTTGCAGAAGATATATGGAATCCATTCGCCCCCACAATGAACATTGTTCCAATAAAGCAAATCAAGATGGCAAGATACGTGAATTTCGTCATTTTCTCCTTAAAGAGAAAGGTCCCTACTGCAAGAACCATGATAGGGGCCAAATGATATAAGGTAATTGCGATTGTAATAGATGTCATTTCAAATGCTTTGAAAAGAAACACCCAGTTCAATACATTCGCGATGCCACAACAAACAATAAAAAATAATTCTTTTCTATCCCATTGCTCCCTTTTAAAACTACCTGTTACAATCCAAGCAACACATAGGAAGACACCTGCAAATATACAACGAATCCATACGAGTTCAATTGCCGGAAGCCCAGTGAGATTTGAGAAAAAACCAACGGACCCAAAGATGGACATGGCTATAATTAATTGAAGTACAGCATTTTTATTCATATCCATTCTCCTTACTTGTATATATACCCATGTGTTTATCTCTTTTCAGGCATCCCATCACGTGTTAGTATATTTTTCCACATTGCATCCGGAATAGAGAGTGTCTGTTGACTATCACGTGGCAAAATAGTTCGAATCTCTTCTTCTCTACCTTCTTCTAGTTTTTTAACCCAATCTGGCTCCATTAGAATTTCTCTTCCTAACGCAAACAAGGGTATGCCTTTCTCTAATACGTCCAATGCGTCGTCTGGTGTATGGATAGAACCAAGTGACAGGAAAGTTGTTCTGTCAGCGATTATATTCCGAAATATCTCTGATCTTGTCTTCGTTTGATCCGAACCACTACGAGGCATAGACCATACATTTTTAACAGAGAGATGTAAATAGGAAAGATCTAAATCAGCTAGCCGATCTACTAATGCGATGCTCTCCTCCATTATTATCCCACCCTCTTCTGGTTCTTCTGGTGAGAAGCGATACCCAATTATAAAGTTGTTGTCCGCATATTGATCCCGTACCCGTTTTACTTCTTCTATTACAGCAAGCGGAAAACACATCCTTTTTTCCAGTGATCCACCCCACATATCTGTTCGGTGATTTGAATATCCAGAGAAGAATTGTTGGATAAGGTATCCGTTAGCTCCATGAATTTCTACACCATCAAAACCTGCATGTATGGCCATCATTGTTGCACGTCCGAAATCTTGAATAGTGGATAGTATTTCTTCATGTGTCAGTGTACGCGGAATGTATACTTCTTCTGCGTCCTTATAGATACTTGCAACAACGCCGCTTGGGCTTACCATTTGCTTATCGCCAATATACCCGATAAGGCTCTCGCTTCCTCCGTGATGGAGTTGGAGGATTGCTTTTGCTCCTTTTTCTTTAATTGTAGCCGCCAAATTGATGAGACCTGAAATATTCTGCTCCCCATAAGCCTTCATTTGACAGGGAAAGCTAATGGCAAGGGGGGATATTGTTGCAGCTGCTGTAATGAACATGCCAGGGCCATCCGCTCTTCTCTTATAGTAAGCAAGTTCTTCGTGAGATACGCTTCCATCTATATTTCCGGAATAGGTCGTCATCGGAGCCACGACGACTCGATTAGTAAGGGTTACCCCATTTGAAAGTGTGTACGGTGAAAGAATCTTTTCATATTGCTGTTTTGTCATAACATATTTGCTCCCATTTCTGTGCTTTTTATTTGATTTGTTTTACAACGAATATTGTATTTCTAAAAGTAATATAAGTAAAATGAATGTTTCCTATGTAAAGTATTTGAATCTCTCATGTATAATATAGAAAAGGATGTGAGACGATTTGAATTTCTTTCAACTTGAAGTGCTTCTGAAAGTAGTGGAGAGTGGGAATTTTACAAAGGCAGGTCAGGAAATTGGGTTGACCCAGTCAGGTGTGAGCCACAACATTACTACGCTTGAATCGGAACTTGGTGTGACACTATTAAAACGTGGAAGGGGCGGTACATCACTGACAACTGCAGGTGAGTATATCATTCCACATATACGAAGTATTGTAGCTAATATGGCTCATATGGAGCAGAAAGTTGCCTCCATAAAAGGACTGGAATTAGGAAAGATTTCTATCGGGAGTTTTCCTAGTTTTACAGCCTCATTTATACCTGCTTTGTTTTCTATATGTAAAGAACGCTTTCCGAATATCGAAATCGTATTATATGAAGGTGGGTATGAAGATATTGTAAAGTGGGTTGAAGAGGGAACTGTGGACCTTGGCTTTACTGCATTACCAGTTAAAGGTGTAGAATGTATACCACTTTTGGAAGACCCTTTGTCTGCAGTCATATATGATGGACATCCTTTCGTAGAAAAAGATGTTGTCACGATGACAAATTTCGTTGAGGAATCTTTTATCATGTTACGCTCTGGATGTGAAGCTCTTATAGAAGATGAATTTCGTAAAGCACATCTTCCCCTACGTGTTTCCTATAATAGCAAAGACAATGAAACGGTAATTTCCATGGTAAAAGGAAAACTTGGCGTTACTATTATGCCAAACCTTGCAATTCCTGAATATACAGAGAAGATTCATATTTTGCCTTTGTACCCGCAGCTAGTCCGAAATATTGGTTTGATCATGAAGTCTTCGGAAAACCTAACACCAATCGCACAAGAGTTCTTTAAAATTGTAACAGATTATTTTAAGGAGCATGGGAGTAAAGTTTAACAGGCGTTTCTGTATAAAGAGGAGTCTTTTATAAAGGTACAGTTTATTTGTTGTATGAAATGTAGTTTGTGAAAGATTGCACCTCAACTAACGGAGTGTGCATTTTTTGAAGAAAAAACTGTTTGAAGATAAATAAAAAGGCTAGGTTCTACTATGGTAGGACCTAGCCAATTACTTAAACCCACCAGCACCCATGTGTTGCCACATACACTCGACGCAAATGGTATGCGGAAACATAGACTACACCTAAAATAATTTTAATGTTGTAAAAATTCAGAGGTGAATGATTCTAATTCTTAGTTTGAATAGACAAATATGATGTTCAGCAATCGGGCGCGTTTATGAAGTAACGCTGTAGAAAATGATCAAACTTTTTTATAATAAGCAAACTAAAAAATGCTTCTTATTAATCTTAGTGTAAGGATTTACGAGGTGTTTTTGTTCAAACTTTATTTTAAAGCTACACCAGCTGAACTATACACGCGAAATCGAAATCATCCAGGAGCGCAAAGATTTGGAGCGTGAGAAAGCACTGGTAGAAGTAGAACGCAACTATCAAGCCAAGTTACAAGCGCAAAATGAGAAGTACAATGATAAAGTAGCTGAAATGCATGCGGAGAATGAGCGGATTCGTGCGAGCTATGAGGCGAAATTAGAGGCAATAGAAAAGAACAAACCGAAACATTGATATATAACTGGCGGCAATACTCTATAGCTAGCATCCCAAAATCTTATATCAGGCTATTCTCGTCCAAAAACCTTTACCCCTTTAATTTGGAATTATGGTTTTTTTTCAATTGATGAATCGACTCGCCTTGCATGTTTGCTAATGAATGATGTTCGAAAAAATCGAACAATAGAATAGAGTAAAATAGAAAAGTAAATTTAGCCGTAGAGAAGCGCAAAAAAGAATTGAAAAAATTTCCGAAGAATAGGAGGGAGTATAGATCAGACGATTTCAATAGAAAAGCATAAAAGATACTCGCTAACTTCACCACTATCACGAGCGATTGGTGGCGTGAGGGAGCCCTCTAAAATTCAGGGCTCAAACCACATAAAGCATTTTTATTATTTCTGCTGTCTGCTTGACAGGAAGCAGTTCATTTTATGTATTGGCTACTTTTGGGATATTTAATTTTTATGACATCATATTATCTATTTCTTTACGTCTACTTGAAGATGGAATTTTTAGTTCCTCTCGATACTTACTAATCGTACGCCTTGAAATTGTAATTCCTTTTTCATTTTTAAAATAACTTGCAATTTTTTGATCTGATAAAGGTTTTAATTTATTTTCTTGTGCAATAAAAGTCTCTAACAGTCGCTTTACCTTCGTTTGGGATATGGAATTTCCGTCTACAGTATCTAACTTTGATGGAAAGAATACCCGAAGGTCAAAAGTGCCTTTTGGAGTTTGAATAATTTTATTCATTGTAGCCCTGCTAACAGTGGACTCATGCATTCCTATTTCTTTTGAGACTTCTTTTAAGGTTAAGGGATTGAGTGCTGTAAATCCGGCCTTAAAAAAATTTTCCTGTTTTTCAATAATTACCTTTACTATTTTCAAGATTGTTTGACGTCGTTGTTCAATACTACTTATCAACCATTGATAATTATTATATTGAGTCGTAATATACTTTGACATTTCATCTTTATTTTTTAGAAAACTTGAATACTCATTATTAAAATGAATACTAGGCAAATAACTGTCATTTAGATAAAAAGAAAGGCCCGTCTCTTTTCTCTCCACAATTATATCTGGGTTCACATATTCTATTGAAAAGTCAGATATCTGAGAGCATGGTCTAGGATTGAGCGTTAGAATAAAGTCGTGAATTTCTTTTACAGTGTCCAAAGGCATTTTCAGGTGAGTCGCAATTTGATCCCATTTTCTATTCGCTAACAGGTCCAAATGGTTTTGAATTAGATATTCAGCTAGTTCTACTTTCGGGAAATCGTTTGGTATTTGCAATAATAAGCACTCTTTTAAACTCCTTGCGCCTATCCCTAAAGGCCCTACATGTTGGAGAAGTTGAATTCCTCTGTCAATATCATTTTCAGCGTATTCGTCATAAAGAAATGGCTCATGTTCATTGACGTTTAAATATCCATTATCATCTAAATTATCTATGAGATATCTGATTAACTTTTGATCTTGGCTATCCTTAAATAACAATACAGCTTGTTCATAGAGTTTAATTCTCATACCTCTATCATTACTCGTTAATAAATCACTGGTCATTCTGGATGGGCTATTCGAACTCAATTGACTGTTAGGTTTTCCTACATACAAAGGATCATTTTCTTGTTCTTTTAAATTTATTAAGGGATTTTCCATCTCTTGATCTTTAATGTATTGATAAAGTTCATATGTCGAATATTGTAATAGTGTGATGGCTTGTCTTAATTCACTTGTCATTCTCAGATTAAGTTTCTGTCTTTGATCAATTATTAAATCCATAATGTCCCCCCATATCCATTAGTTTATATGGAAACGTTTAATAATGTATGAACTATTATAGTATAACTTTTATGACTACTCTAGTCTTAAATTGAATATTTAGAAACTAATTTGTGTAGTGAAAAAAACGTAAAATATTAAAAATAGGCCTAAAGAATTTTAGACAAGGACTTAATATTCCATTGGGTTTTTCATGAATTTGAATCGATCTTGAAGAGTGTAAGTGTCTTTAATAATCTATGAATTGTGGCTCGATTCTTGCGATTGATGTAGTAATAAATAGTATTATCAAAAGGGGATACCGATTTTGTGGATTAATAGAAGACTTCGGATATGTATGTGGAAGAAACCAAGTACGAAGGTGAGGAAATTCACTAGAGAATATCCAAAAGTCCGATATTACACAGAGCCCTTGGAAACTCCTATTGGAGTTTCCAAGGGCTCAAAAGTCTGGTATCTCGTTACGAAACTTTGAATATAATATGTTGAACTAAAGCATTTAGTCTATTCTATAAAGAACTAATTAAATTACACAACAGTGCTGTACGATTTGGAATTTCACTTGCTAATATATGTTCATTTCTAGCATGAATACCTTTACCTAAAGCGCCCAGGCCATCTAATGTCGGCACCCCTAAGTTAGCAGTGAAATTACCATCACTTCCACCGCCTACATACTCTTCTTTTAAATCTATACCTAAATCTTTTGCACCTCTTTTCGCAATAATAAATAGCTCACTTGTTTTATTATTACGGTTCATAGGCGGTCGGTTAATGCCTCCTCTTACCTTAAGCGTAATTCCTTCCGTATGGGGTTTTAATTCCCTCATAATTTTATCTATTCGTTGTTGTTCTTCCAGAGACTTTGCACGTACATCAACGCCAAACGTTGATGATTCGGATACGACGTTTAGTTTTCCGCCACCTTTTATGGAGCCAACATTAACAGTCGTGCCAATATCATAATTAGTCTGGGATTCTAAATAGACTATTTGCTGGGCTGCTTCCTTAATCGCACTAATTCCATCTTCATGATGATTCCCAGCATGAGCAGCTTTGCCTTCAATCTCAACATAATATTTGGATGTACCTTTTCTACCCGTTTTCAATGCTCCCGATTCTGCTACTGGGGGTTCTGTCACTAAAGCAAATTCACTATTCATTGCTTCTTTTTCTATAATTTCTTTGGAAGAAGGGCTACCTACCTCTTCATCACTTGTACAAAGAAATATCACTTTTTTCGATAGTGGGATATGTAAATCCTGAAGCGCTTTCAAAGCCCAAATGGCTTGAACGAGTCCACCCTTCATATCAAGAATTCCCGGTCCAAAGACTTTGTCTCCCTCTACTTTAAACGCCAAATCTCCCTCGTTCCAAACGGTATCAAAGTGCGATAGCATTAGAATCGTTTCTTCTCCTTCACCATATTCAAAACGAAGATGATTTCCATAATTCTCTTGCTCGATTTCTTCGGGCTTGTAGCCAAAATAGCGTTGGAATAAGTTCTGAATTTTTTTGTTGCAAATATCTGCTAATTTCTTGTTATTTGATGGAGAATCGCTCTCTACTAAGTATTGAATATCTCTAAGTATAAGTTCCTGATTTTCCTGCATATATTTTTTTATTTGGTCCATAATTATTCTCCTTTATCTTAAAACGGTCCATAATCAATGAGCACAGCGATTGCTATTAAAATAACAGCTACAATTGACCATAGAATCACGACTGGGAATATAAATTTAACCCATTTCAAGTATGGAATTTTCCCAACTGCGAGTACCGCCATTAAAACACCAGATGTTGGTGTAATGATATTGGTAATACCATCTCCCAGTTTGAAAGCAAGTACCCCTGTTTGTCTTGTGATATCCAACATATCCACTAATGGAACAATAAAAGGCATCACAATGGCTGCTTGACCTGAGCCGGAAGTTACAAGCAAATTAAACAACAAATTAAACAAAAATATTGCTTCTGCACCCACTATCGTTGGAAAAGAACTTAACGGTGCAAACGTAGAATTTACAATGGTATCCAATACATTACCATTTTCAAGTAGAATAACAGCAGCTCTTGCTAAACCGATAACCAATGCACCATAAACGATACTCTGAGCTCCTTTAATAAATACCTGAATAAAATCATTGGCTTTAATTCCTCCAATAAATGCTGCAACAACCCCCATCATAAGGAAAATAGCAGACAGTTCACCGAGACCCCATTCAAAATTAAATACACCATAAAGGAATATTCCGATGAATACGGCGAATGTTAGTAAGACTAATTTATGTCTACCGGTAAATGGTCCATAGTCTTCTGCTTTTTCATCGATACCATCAGCGTCATCACCAAACGGCGTAATTCCCATTAAACTTTTTGATGGATCTTTGCTGATCTTTCTTACATAGAGACAAATATAAATGATTGTTACAATAAGCAATGAAATAAATGCTGCAAATCGAAGACTTGCACCGGATAATAGTGGGAGTTCAGCAATCTTTTGTGCCAATCCAGTTATCACCGGATCAAACGTTCCAGTAGCAACCCCTACATATTGGCCTAAATAAACCATTGCCACACCAACGATTGGGTCAAGTTTCAACGCTTTTGCGAGAATAATTCCAATCGGAATAAAGGCAATGACAGCATTACCGCTTAACCCTGCCATATCCATACAAGCAAATAGTACAATGAAAGTAATTACGAGTGGATATTTCCTCCCATTTGCTTTCTGAATCATTGCATTTATACCTGTGTTGATGGCTCCAGTGTGTTCAAATATAGCAACAACTCCACCAACAATAAATACCATGAATATCAAATCTGCACTGTCTACCATCCCTCGATGAATGGCAATAAAGATATCCATTATGGAGGATGGGTTTGCTTCTGTAGTAGCATATGTACCATCAATAACAACTTGTCTGCCATCAATCTCTGTTCTTTCAAAGGACCCGGATGGTACAAGATATGTTGCAATTGCCGATAGGACGATAATTCCAAATATAATGATAAATGCATCCGGCATCAAAAACCGTTTTTTCTTCTTTGTCTGTTCCAATATAATCCCCCCATTAAATTACGATATTACGCTTGTTTTCAAAAATTAACTTAGTAATACGAAAACTCACAATTAAAACATACTGCAAGAACCATGCCAATTCTTCAAGTTAGTAAATCCCTTCTTTAGAAGGTCATATATTTTAAAATCAGCATTTATAGGTCTATTTATAGGAGGTAAACTAATCATAAAACAACCTAAAAAATACGAATATTATCAATTAGCCAAATATGGGGATTCTTTTTTCGTCACATTACGCATATTGCGATGAAAGGTTATACAAATTCTGTATTTTTCTCTTCGACAGTAAATATGACCATAAAAAAACACCTTTCTTGTATACCGATGTTAGTTTAGTCGCTTAACATCGTATCAAAAAAGGTGTTTTTTCATGATTTCGTTGGAAAAAACTAGCTAAACAACAGCTATGATAAATTATTTTTATTTCCCCTAATCAATTTCAAAATTACTTATGTCATGCGTAAAGGCGAACGATAAAATCATCTATTAATTCATTGTCCGTCAATTTTCCGTTTAATACATCTATTATGAAATTGATTCAGTTTTCCTCAAAAAATATACCCCGGAAGAGAATTAGGAATAACAGTAAATTCAACATTTACACTTTTAATCTATTAAATATTTCCACACCCATTTCCGTAATCTCTGTACCTTGTTTTTTGATTCCAACTTTAATACATTTAGCTTTATTTAAAACCGCTAATCGATGTCGCAACTGTGAATCAGACAAAAAATAAGGGAGCATTTCTTGTATGACACTTCTTCCTACACTTTTTTCTCTCTTTTTACAAATCCAGAGTATTTGTAATATGGATTTGTAGTCTTCTATAAAATTTCCTGTTTTTAAATATAGAAGTGTCTCTTCAATTTCCGACAATGAATTACCAGATGAATTAACTTTCTTTTGTGATAGTAAAATCTGATTTGGTATATGATTTTCAGTAACCACATTCCCTTCAACTATCACCATTAAATAATGAATGAAACTTTCAAGTTCTCGGATATTACCTGGCCAATTATAGTTTATTAAGAGGCTTTTTATATCTGGTTTAAAAATTAAATTTCTCTTATTCAACGTTAAAAAGGAATCAATCAATATAAATAAATCCTGTTTTCTTTCTCTAAGTGAAGGAATCTGCAATGGTAAAACATTTAGGCGATAATACAAATCTTCACGAAATGTACCTTCTTGCATCATTTGATATAAGTTTTTGTTGGAAGCTGCAATAACTCGTACATTTATCGGTATGATTTTGTTGCCACCTACACGCATGACTTGGCGTTCTTGAAGGACTCGTAGAAGAGATGCTTGAATACTTAATGAGGCATCCCCAATTTCATCCAAAAATATAGTTCCATTATGGGCTAGTTCGAATAAGCCCATTTTCCCTTCCTTTCTAGCGCCAGTAAATGCCCCACCTTCATATCCAAATAATTCACTTTCTATTAACGTTTCGGTTAGTCCTGCAAAATTAACCGCTACAAATGGACCTTCTTTTCTTTCTGAACTAGTATGTATAGCTTGTGCAAAAACTTCCTTTCCCGTACCATTCTCTCCTGTAATTAACACTGTATAATCACTTTTAGCCAATCGAACTGCTTTCTGTTTTGCTGATATAATCAAAGGGCTTTTTCCAATAATATTATCAAATGAATATTTTGTTGTTAAACCTAGCTCTGTACTTTTTTTTCTAATTTCTTGCTCCATTCTTTGAACCCTTGTAACATCTTGAAATGTGATGACAAGGCCTACTAGTTGTTTGGTCAAGATTAAAGGAACTTTCGATACGAGCAAAGAGCGATTGTTTATTTGAAATAAGTTATCAAGTTGTTCTTTTTGATCTAAATATGTCTCATTAATCTGAAAGTCAGGTAAAATTTCTCTATAATGCTTTCCAATAAAATTTATAGAAGGGAGTTGTAGAATTTTATATGCATCTTCATTTATTAATGTAATAATGCCTTTTTCATCTAGCCCTATAATCCCTTCATGTACTGCATTTAAAATAGAATCTAATTTTTGTGTTAATTGTCTTTCATTTTGGATTGATAATGATAAATTTCTTCCTATTTTCACAAAATCTCTAAAAAATCCTGCCGTATAAAAATGCGCATTTTCTAAAGAAAGATTTAAAATATCTGCAATATCAAGCATAGTCGTTAAATCAATTGGTCGATTTTCTAAATTGATCGTTCTTTTAATATGCTTTGGTACAAGTTCAGGTTGTCCAAATGTAATAGCTATGTCTAGATTCTTTACCTGTTCAATATTTGTAAAACCTGGAGTATAAGGAATTAACGTTAAATGACCAAATCCAAAGGCGTGTAGAACATCAATAGAGTCTCTAGTCACTTTCATGGAGTTAGAAACTAATAAAATTTTTGTTTTAGCAGGCAAATCCAGAAGCTTTTCTAACCTTGCAATTAGAACGGAACGTCGAGCAACCATTAGAGGAATATTTAAATTTTTTTTTCTTATTTCCTTTTCTAACACTTGGTTAGACAGTAATATTAAATCAGCTTTATGGATAAGCTTTTCATTTAATGGCAATTTTTCATAATATGTATCAATGTCAATTTCTGAACCAAAAAACATTTTAAGATTTTCTTCAAATGTTTTACTTACTGTTTTAGTGCTAGTTACAATAAGTATAGTAGGCTTTTTCATCTTCTTCTCCTTACCTTACAATTACATTTTGCTCTTATTCTAACAGACTTTAAGGTAACTTAAAAAGGAATCCGGTTAAATAATACACCAATGGTTAAGAGAATGACTACTAAGGTTGCCCGTAGGTTTAGATCATTGATCAGTTCCATCGCAGCTTCTACAGGCGCATCTGTTAACAATTGTTTTATTGGCGATATTTCAGGTTCTTCTGATGTAATAAAAATTAAACAGGTAGCGCATAGGCTTCTTAAAAGTCTATACGCTTTAATTAAAAATTACATAATTACGGTTTGCATGTAAATATGAAAAAAAGGCGCCTAATCCTAAATTAGTCGCCTTTTTTCATGGATCGCTTTAGAGTAAACCCTCTTTCTAAGTAAAACTTACTCAAAAGCAAAATAAACAAGGTCAAAATCAGTCCGCAACCCCCAAAAACCAGCCTGTTTTCAGCTGAGAAACACTGAAAACCGCCCTCCAAACCTCCCGGCAAACCCCTCCATCCCCTTTCAGCAAGGACAGGATTGAACTTGGAGGCGCTCTTAGGGGAGGAAGGGGGGCCAATTCAGTCCGAATCGCTCCGCTTGTTCGGGCTGAATTGACGGCTGGTTTTTGTCGTTTGCTCTCTCTTTCACGCACAGTAACTCCTAGCTAAAAGAAGTAAAGTTGGCGCGGCATCACGACATTTTTTTCGACACGGCAAAAACGCCGGCTCGAAAAAACCACAACTCACCGACAAGAACACTCGGTGAATTGTTATGTCGTCATGCCACGCCAAAGCCACTACCCCAAATCGAACCTACTCCCAACCAAAGAAATCCTCCTAACCCAAAACCATCATAATCCTACTATCCAAAGGGCTCGCCATCATGAAATTTTGGGGTGGCGTCAGATTTATGCGGACTTTTCCCTCTGATCACTTCTAACATATTGAAATTCAGAAATATTATCAAAAAAATAGTTGTTTTTAACATGAATGTATCTTAAAATTCACTAGGTGAAAAAGTATATTACAATAATATTTTAAGGAGACTACATATGAAAAATGTTAAGATGTTTTCGAAAGTTTTATCTATATTGTCAGTATTAGCTCTTATTTTTAACATGGGTTCTATTACGACTGCTAAAGCAGATACTTATTACTCATTTTGGAAGATTGAATCTTCTCAAAAAAATTATACTACTGAAAATGTAGGTTCTTGGGAATTGGCTTACAAAGGAACACCTGCAAAAAGAGATGGAGAATATGATACGGTATCAGCTACTATAGCTCGTTCAGCTTCTGTTTCTGGAAGTATTCAGCTTACTAAAAAGGCGATCTCTGGTGAAGTAGGGATTGCATTATCAAAAGAATATTCTATAGGCGGTAGTAAAAATTCTGCTCAACTAAAAAAAGGTGAGTATATTAAAGGTTATGTAAAACAAGTTGCTTCTGTTTCAAAAGTAGTCCAAAGAAAATGGGAACATATGGGTGGAGTCAATTATAAGTCTGGGACAACTGCAACAGCTTATGTAAAAAAACCTACAGGTGTTACAATCAAAATTGAATATTATAAAAATGGTGTTAAAATTAGATCTACAAATGAACAACCTATAGATGTTGATTATTATTATATTGATAATGAAACAAATGAAACTATTAAGTTGACTGAAGAAGAAGTAAATAGTTTGGAAGAAACTACTGAAGAAAATGAGGATTTTATTAATTATAATCCTGAAGAAGATGAAACATTAGGTTTAGAATTAGATCAAAAAATTTATAGAGAAGAAATATAATGAAACAAGTAAAAAAAACGACAGATAGCTATCTGTCGTTTTTTTTACTTGTTTGTTTTTTTAAATATAAGATATAGACCAATTACTAAAGGTATTAAAATTATACAATATACAGGGAATGGTATGTAGTAAATCCAGTGTTTAAAATATGAAGAAGTGTTTCTTTCAATAGATAATGATAACACAGAAATCATTATTACTAATGCCGAGGTCAATAGAGTAAGACATATCAATACTAATCCTTGTATTTTATTTGGTAACAAGAAAATTCACCTACTTTTTAAATATAATTATTAATAATTTAACATACTTTTTAAATCATTAATAATTATATTTAAAAAGTTTTTATTAAGTTTTTATTCAGATTTTTCGTTGTATTTGAATTGGGCTATTTGTTCGATTCCATCTTCCCTAAGAATGATTTCAAAACGAATTTGTTTAATCTCATTCCAGTCACCTTTTCTGAAAAGAAAAGTATTTGCTCTAAATGTTCCTCTGCTTATTCGATCTAGGATTCCCTTCAGCAATTTCTTTTTGCCACTGTCATTAGCTCACCCCCCACAACCAATTTTCGGGTGTGAGGTCTCTCGTGTTTATGTCGAGGCCATTCGTCCATACCATGCAAGGTTTTATACACGCTGCAGCTAGTAAGGTCACCTCAAAATGCTATCAAATCAACAATGTATAAAAAATGAATACGGATTGAATACGGTTTTCGTTATAAATGCTGATATAGCGAGGTTTTGGCTTGAACCTAGCTTCTGCTATCTGGTGTTATGTAAACCTAAAATGTATGGGATTGTATAAGGTAGTTAAACCAGAATCAACAATCTTTGAGAAAACAGCCTATAATAAAGATGAAATGAGGGATTTTTTATGGGGTTTATAGGGTATTTGGTTTTTTTTGTAATTTTTATGTTTTCATTAGAAAAAATATCTAATACGTTACTTGGTGTAGAGAAGAGAAAGATTTCTGAAACCTCTGGTAAAAACTTTAACAGATGGGGGAAGGGAATTATTTTAGTCATCTCGTTATGTATTTTGCCGTTTGCATTTACGAAGGGAATAGATGGTATAAAATGGTTTTGGGTACTCTACACAGCTATAATATGGGGTTTTCAAGCTATTATGGAATGGAAATACATAAAGAACTCAAAACAATATGTTACTACAATTATTCTTTCGATGTTCATCATATCTTTTCTTTATAATATTGAGCATTTCATCAATTAGGGGTCCTGTCAGATTTATGCGGATTACAACGTTAAGCAAAGAAATGTACCAAAACGGCAATTTTGGAAGGTTATACTTCACCTTCCGGAACTTCTACCAATTAATTTCGTTACTCCCAGTAGTGGAAATTGTTTTATAATATGTATTTTTTAGGGGGATTTAAAAGTGTTTAAAAAAGCAGCTATAATTACAGGAATTGTATTGAGTTCAATTTTGTTAGTTGGGTGTAATGGAGAGGAAGTAATAAATATTACGGAAAACGGGGAAAATGTTGTTTTACCACCAGCAAATATATTTCTTTCAGAATTACATGATGAAATAATCGTAGCTATTAAAGAACAAACGGCAATTGAGGCGGATTCAATAATGTTAGGTGGTAATTTTAAAGAACTTTCTGTATCAGTAGGTTTCCAGAAGGATGTAAAAGTTGATGATACGTTGATTCAACAAATAGTTGAAGATTCTATAAAGAAAGTTTCTGAAACAAAAAACGAGACAATTAGCGAAGAAAATATAACAATAAAAATTGAGAAATACTAATGGAGAAGTTCTTAAAGGATACAAACAACCTTAAAAAACAGTTGCTTTATAAAGTATACAAAATAAATCTAAATAACGTTCCCAAATGAAAATTAGGGAATAATACACCCCATTCAATTGAATGAGGTGTTTGTTTTTTGCTGCTTAGAATCAGATGTCCCCAAAACTCATTTGGGTGACTTTTTTTAAAGAATACCATACAGCGCTAATGAATCTTTAATCATAGAAAAATCACTAAAGAATTAGTGGTAATATGGAGTTTTCTCTTTGAAATATAGATGACAAAATACTTTTACATACGAAAAACCCTTAATTATAAAGAGTTTTGATAGCTGATACTCTATTTTTTAACTAATCTCTAATCAGAAGGAGCGATTAAAATGAACCTCAGCAAACAAATCAAAAAATACAGAACCAGGGATCAGTTTTCGCAAGAAGAATTAGCTCAGAAACTATATGTTTCTCGACAAACCATTTCTAACTGGGAAAATGAAAGAAGTTATCCAGACATACACAATTTATTGTTAATGAGTGTTCTTTTTAATGTTTCTTTAGACGATCTAGTTAAAGGAGATGTAGAAATGATGAGAAATGAACTTCAAGGCGCTCAGATGAATAAATGGACCATCTCAATGGTAACTTTTAGTTTACTAGGAGCGATTTCGATTGGACCAATGATGAATTGGTTTGGAACAAAAGGGCTTCTAGTTTCATTCGTCTTAATAGCTTACTCAATTTATTCAGCTTTTAAAGTGGAGAATATCAAAAAGAAACATAATTTGAAGACTTATAAAGAGATTTTAGCTTTCCAGGAAGGACGCCAGTTAACCGACGAAGAAAAAGGAGAAGGGCGCAAAAAAAATAAATATATAAAGGTTATGATGGTTATTTCATCGGGTCTAATCACTGGAATATTAACGTGGTTAAGTTTAACTTTCTTTAATTAAGAAATAAAGGAGATAAATATGAATAAGAAACAGATAAATATGCCTCTCATTTTTTATGTTTTTATGGGAACTTGTGTCGGTGCTTTTTTTGGACTATTAGCATATGTAAAAGATTGGATTTAAATTTAAATTCTTATAATGCAGATCTAGCCCCCCATTCAATTGAATGGGGGGGTGATTTTGACTGCATATGCACAGTATTTCCCCAAACGAGGGTTTGGGAAGGTTATACTTCAACTAATGAAGTAGGAAGTGATCTTTTGGATAAAAAACAAATCTAATTTTAGGGTCGTTATTCATTTTAACTAGTGGACTAATTTTTACGATTGAACGCTTAACTGCATATGTATATTGGGCTACTCAAAATCATTATTTCACAGCTGTAACATCAGTAGGGAAAATCCACGCCTATTACTATGAAAAAGGCAATCGTATTCCTGTATAAAGAAAAGAGCTAGTCGTTTAATCCGACTACCTTTTTATATTTTTTACATTTTTACCAATATTAGAAAAGTTGATTTAAATTAAGTATTCCATATCCTCGTCTAACAGACAAAACCCAGAAATGATAGACTATCTCGGGTTTTATCGCTCAAAATATTTTCAAGTTTTTAATATGAATTCTCTATCCTATTCAACGGTCAATTATAAATTAGACAATTCTTCTCTTACATATGTGCGAAACTCCGCATTTGTTAGAAACTTCAGTTGAAAACCATTTAAATTTCGAGATAGTTTCGCTTGCTCTAGTCGGTTTAAGTCATTTGAGAAAAATGCAAGCTCAGTTTTATTTCCTTCTTTATCTGTGGCATACATCGTATTTGTCAAAATAAAAGCAGTCGATCCACCCTTTCTCCCCACATGAACAAGAAATTCTTGATTAGCTGGATTTTTCATCAACTGCTCCATTACTGGATCCAAATATGTATGGATTTTTTTATTATAGTATTCTTTGCTATTTAGTTTTTCCATAATTGATATATAGTCTTCTGTTGTTGAACCCGGTAATCGATCAGACCAAATTTTTTGGAAATCCATGCTCATCATTTTTAATAGTTGCTCTTTTTCTTGGTTCGTTGGTGGATGGCTGAGCCATTTTTTGTGAATTTCCATTGCTCTATTACGATATTCTGATAAGTCCATGCTTTTTAATGCTTCTAGCGCCTCTTCTTGTGTTAGGTTTTTCTCATTCATCAGTTGACTAGTTACGAAAAGCACACTTACAATCGGATACAAAGGATCGTGCTTGGAAATACCTAAACTTTCTGGAACTCGATTGATATTTTCAAACCCTAGCACATTCATTAAGTATTCTGTATTTGCGTTTGAGCTAAAAGCAATCATGCCATTCGCAACTTCACTTAAGGGAACATTAATTGTCTCTTGACCTTTATTCAACTGGGCAATCCATGCTTCATGTGCTCCACCATCTGTTTTAGGTACATAAAATGTGTTAAGTTCCTCTAAACTTATTTCTTGTGCAGGGTCAATCTTCCCTTCTGCTGCCTGTTGAGCATATTCAATTGCCACAATGATTTTAACCGTACTGGCGAGAGGTAGTTTCTTTTTTTCGTTAACCTCTACCCATTCTTGACCATTAAAATTGATTGATAGCGAGACATTTTCATTCCTAATATTTTCCTTTATAAACTGTACAATGTAGTTAGGATCTTCCTTGTTCACATACTTTTTGAACGACCACGCCAAAATTCCTATTATTAAAACAAATAGAACTACAATACCTACTATTATCAAAAGTAATTTCTTCAAATTTCTCCCCCTCTCTATTATTAATATTTTACGTTTAATAAGTAATAAAGTTTCAAAAATAGGTATATATTCCAAATTCAATTTAATTAATTCAGCAAGGAAGGATTACTCATTATGGGATAGCGTCAGAATAATGAGGATTTACAACGTTAAGGTAAATAATTTTATCAAACGATGGTTTGGGGAGGTTATACTTTAGCTAATGTAGCAGGTTAATAATTAAAAGTTAGGTAGGATGTTATGCATAAAAAGTTAAGTAATGTAGAATTCAGCTATTTTATTGGTCAGAAGGTTGAAGAAGTAAATACTGAAAAGAATATAGTTTTTGGAATGGCTTTTGAATCAGGCTTTTTAACAATTGAATGCCCTTGGAGAATACGATGTGATAATGAAGTTGCGATTGGTTACTCCGATGTTCGCCATTCAGCCGGAAAGTTTTCACACAAAAATGCTGAACAAATATTACTGGGAAAGAGAATCGTGAATATATTTCATTTCGAACAAATATCTGACTTAGTTGTGGAATTTGAAAACGGTATTTATCTTGAATTATTCCACGACAGTTCTTATTACGAAGGATGGCAATTGGGAACCGAGAAGGGATTATATTTATTTACTTTGCCAGGGGGCTCTTACAGCGATTAATTAAAGAGATTTAGACTTAGTGCAACAAGCATTTCAAAAAGTCCCCCAAACGAGGGTTTGGGAAGGTTATACTTCAATTAACGCAGCAGGTTTGCTGAAAATAGGGAATTGCTTTTATTTGTAGAAGATTGGGGGATGATTAATGGAGTTTAATATTTTGATGTATATAATGCTCATTTTAAGTCATTTGATATTTTCCAGTTTAATATTGGCTATTTTTACTTCCGTCTTTGTGAAAAGTAGAAAGAAGGGATATGTATTTTTAACAATCTATATATTATTAAGTATTTATTCGCTAACCACTGTATTTAAGGACTCAATGTTATTGGGAAGTTATATGTTGATTATATACATTTGCTTAGGTGTAGTAACTTACTTTGTTATTAAAAAGAAACTTTCAAAAGGAACTGAAATATAGATTCTTCAACTAACTCGCAGCGTGGTAATATAAGGTTTATATGAGGTATATAAACGGAAAAGTCTATTGTTGGTATTGAGATATTGTTTGTACTGAATCTTTTACTTCAGTTAATCGACATAAACGCACGAATTTTAATTTCTCCTGTTATTGAATGGGTTACAAAGTTCATTCTACCGTGGATATTATTGTATTGGATTATTAGATTCATTAAAAATTCAGAAAAAAATCGTTAGCTTTCTTCAGCTAACGAGGGCTTTAGTGAAACAAGGATTTACAACGCATACATAAATGAACCTAATAACGTTCCCGAATGGGAAATCTGGATTGTCTTACCGACAAGAAAATCGTATAGAAAAAGAGGTGACTTGTTTTGGTAGTAGCTACTCTTATTATCTCAATACTTTTCTTGATTTTTGCTATCACATTATCGCAAGGAAAAGGGGCATCATTACTAACGGGTTATAATACAATGTCTGACAGTGAAAAAGCTAAATACAATGAAATAGCTTTGTGCAAGTTTATGGGCAAAATTATGTATGGTATTAGCTTTAGCATTTTTTTGTTTTCGTTAAGTGAGATGGTAGAAAATCAAGTTATATTTATTATTGGTCTTATTTTATTTATAGCGCTTTTCATTTTTTCATTAGTGTACACCAATACAAAAAACAGATTCAAAAAGAACGTTTAATGATAATTGAGAAAGAGGTCTTCATATATTGAAGTCCTTAATTTAATAGAATCGTATAAGGGAGAAAATATGAACACTATTTTAAAACAATTAAAAGAAATTAAAGCTGAATTAAGAAAGCCATTTCCTACTAGAGATATTAATAAAATATGTGAAGATTTTCGAACAGAATTTTTGAATTTATCCGATGAGGATGAGGTGGATGTCTATGAAGATTTTCGTTTCTACTGTGTGAACATAGCAGGAACATTAAGTTATGTTTTAGAAGATAAGACAAATCAAATTCCACAAGGACAAATTGACATGTTATATAAGTCTTTTTTTGAATACTATAATAAATATGAATTTTTTGAAGACCGGATAGCAAACTATAATCATTTCTTTCAGGAATATAAAACCCATGAGCAAGCAAGAAAATTGTTATTACAGCTGTTGTCAAATAACCATTATCCATTAAAACGACAGAGTCTTTACACAAAAATAAATCTGACTTTTGAGAAATGAACTTGAAATTTATACAACAAAATTCAATAAAACGCTCCCAAATAAGACTTTGGTGACTCTACGAGGAAGGCAAACTACGCTTTGGGAATAATGTTGAAAGGGATTGTAGACTGTTTGTCGAACATATTAAACTATTACAAATAAAACGTGTGATAGTTTTAACAAAGGAGAGAACCAATGACTTTATATTCTGTACTTGTAGCCAATAAACCTTTACCAACAATTGATTGTACTGGGATTGCAGAAATTACAATAAAAGAATTAAAAAAATTATATCCGATTACTGTAGATACACCTGAACAGCCCTGGCATTCAATGCCTGATGATTCAATGATTTTACACGCACCAGACGAATCAGCCTTTGGACAGTTAAATATATTTGAATGGAGTAATCCACCTTATGATTTAGAGGATTATAACGATAAAACTTATGTTTACTGTATCGAGGGAAATTGGAGTTCAGTGTTTTTAAATGATTTGTTAAATTATTTGAAACGATCTATTAAAAAAGGGCAAGAAGCTGAATTAATCCGTTTTTGGGCAGGTGAATATGATCGGAAATTGAAAAAACGACATATTAATATTGAAGAAATCGAATTACATCATCTTGAGAAATTAAAGAGTGAAGAATACATACGTATCATTTTTTGATTGAGATAGACGTTCCAAAATCAAAGCTAGGGAATAATACACCCATTCAATTGAATGAGGTGTTTGTTTTTTTGCTGCTTATAAGTCAGTATGTCCCCAAACCACGCTTTGGGAAGGTTTATGTTTTATCTATAAAAAAGATGGGACATTTTGTAATTTAATTCGTAAATGTAATAATAGTCTTAAAGGAGTTGATTATTTGAAGCATTTTTTCAAAATGTTTAGCGGGATTTTTATTGTCATATTATTATCGGGATGTATTGGGGAAAGCTATGATTATTCTCCCCCAACAGTTACACTTTCACACCCTGACGATTATACGCAAGATGTAACGCTAGCAGAAGCAAACATTAATTGGGACTATGACAAAAAATACAATAAAGAAACTGAAGATATTCAAACGTTATCAAAAGAACAAGTGCCTATTTACTTAAAGGCAGGTCAACAAGTTCAATACCTAATCGAAGATGGTCATTTTGAACCCAATCGAATTAATGTTTCGCTTTTGGAAAATGATAGTGAAATAAATCTAAAACTTGAAGAGGTAGAGTCATTTAGATTAATTAATGAAACAGGTGAATATACAGTTGTTTTCAATATAGAATCTTCTAAAGGAGACGCTCAGTATGTGGGACGCATTGTGATTCAATAGTGCAGTTGTTGAATAAGCGCTGTGCTTTAATCGGATTAGATTGAAAAAAAGTGTATGTTAAAATTCGAACAAAATAAATTTATATGTAGGGAGATGACTACTTTATGAAAAAGAGAATTTCTATAGTATTAACAACGATAGCTATCATTACTTTTGGTGTTTTTACTTATTATGGGTCTTTGACCGAGGCTAATAAGGAAACCGACAGTATTGTAATAGATAAAGATGGAGAAGTAGTAGAACCACTTAGTGGTAATAACGATAATATGGGTCATTAATACACATTAATATCGGCAGACATTTTTCTTGACGTTCTATTTGTACCAATACTCTCCTAAGCAATCGGGCGCTTTAGTGCAACAAGGACTTATAAGCTATACAAAACAATCATAATAAACGTTCCCAAATGAAAGTTAGGTAACAATACACCCCATTCTAGTGTGAGTGGGGTGTTTGCTTTTGTTCATCAAATTGAAATTAAATAACTATAAAATTAATCTTTTTTAACTTTATATCTAACTTGTTTAAAAGTTACTATATCTCCATCTTCAGTATCATCTATAGTTTGAAAAAGTTGAACTTTTGGGTTGTAGTCCGTCCTATGAGCATCTTTTATATCCAAAATGTTAAGTTTGTAGGATTCATCATTTTTTATTTTTTGTTCAAATACTTTTTTATTTGCAACAAAAATATAGGTCACTTTATTTTCATCAATTCCCTCAGTCATAAATTCTAATTGATTATCCTTTGTTGTAATCTTTGGTGTTAATAGTTCAATACTTCCGTTTCCAGTATCTCGTTTAATAGCAATTTCAATATCGGCTTTATCACTTGAATCTAAAGAATCTTCTATTATATTTGAACATCCGGATAATGTGATACCAGCGAATAGAATAGAACTTAATCCAATTATCTTTTTCAAAAACATCACTCCTTTTAGTAAATTATAATATAAATGTAAAAATAAAGAAAATTAAGGGTAATACGTTTGGCATTCTTCGACGGAGTGCTTTAATGCAATAAGAATTTATAAAGTATACAAAACAAACCTAATAAACGTTCCCAAATTAAAGCTTGGTAACAATTCAAACAGCGACAAACACTGTTAAATCAGTGTTTGTCGCTGTTTTTTATAGAAAATAACACGCTGAGACGCTGCGAAAAATAATTTTAAAGAAGACTGTTCGATCCACTTGTTCTGAATGGCGGTAACATATAAATAGAATCTCAATGAAATGTTGCCAAAGGACGCTTTGGGAAGGTTTTTATGATAGACTTTTCAAGAACTTTAAAATAAAAGGATGAATTAGAGTGAATGATTTAATATTTAATACTTGTGCATTTGGAATAGCAGCAATAGTTTCTTTAGCATTACTAGTTCATTTTTTGAAAAACAAAAGACAACATAAAGATTTTTTGTTAGTTATATTTTCATTTAGTATTTTATTTATTTTTTCGCTCTACGGAGTTTCTATATGCTTACCTGATGTCATTGAAATAGGCAACGGTAATGCAAAATCAAAAAGTGGACAATGTGAAATTGTTTTCTTAGAAGATATAGGTGGACGATTTGGAACTTCAAATCTTCTTCAAGTAAATATAGAGAATTTAACACTAGAAGCCGACCTTGAGGACTTTCCTGACCTAGAGGAAGGGATATTTTCTTGTGAAATAAAATATGGTGAACACTCCGAGTCATTAGTTGATATAGTAATTAAACAAGAATAAATTGCATAATCTTGAATATTAAAATGAAATAACGTTCCCAAATGGAAGCTTGGTAACATTTCAAACAGCGACAAGCACTGTTAAATCAGTGTTTGTCGCTGTTTTTATTGGAAAATAACGCTCTGAAACGCTGTGAGAAATTATTTTAAAGAGGACTGTTCGATTCACTTGTTCTGAATGGCGGTAACATATAAATAGAATCTCAATGAAATGTTACCAAACGACGCTTTGGGTGCATTTTTTTCAATAACATTATATACTTGATTAACTATAATATATAATTAATATATATTTTAACAGGCGAGGATGTTTACGATGGATAAGGATGAGTCTATAAAAGCTTTAATGGAAGAAATGTTTAATATTCAAGTTAAATCCAATAACTTCATGAAAGTACTTACTCATGATGAAGATATTTCTGAAAATTTGGTCCTACTGTTACTAAGACTAAAATTATTTGGATTCTTAAAAATTACCGAAATTTCAGATGCATTTCTCTTAACACCTGGCGCTGCATCTAATATGTGCGATAAACTTGAAAAATTGAATTATATTGAGAGAGTAAGGACAAAAGACGATCGTAGAGTTGTACGAGTTACGCTAACAAAAATAGGCGAAGAAAGAGTTGAAGAAATATTTTCTAAATTTTCAATTAAAAAGTTAGACACGATTACAAGTACCTTATCGGAAATAAATCACTTATTTAAAAATATTGAAAATAACATTTGAAACAGATCATAAAAAGATCTGTTTTTTATTTTTCAGAAAATATTGACTTAATATTTTAGTGATTGTATATTATATTTATTGAATATTTTAGCGACTAAAATATTATGTGATTAGAAGTGAGGATGAGTGATGGGGAGAAAGAAGCTTATATTAGGGATTGTGGGGGGCATAATAATGTCATTATTTGTTATAGGATCATTAAACAGTGTAAAGAGTAAATTCGAATACCATTCAAACATAAAACATGTAACCAGTATTACAGTTAATGCAGATCTCGCCAATATTGAATTGATTAGTAATCATTCAGAATTATTTGTTGATTTCCAAGGTCAAAAAAACAAATTTGGAAGCCCGAAAATTGATATTACTTACGATAATGACAAAGCGTTAATTAATGTACTAACTTATAATAAGAATTGGAAGAAACTCTTACCTGGTAAAAGAACCAAGGGTAACATAATTTTGAACATTCCACCTCAATTCTTAGAAGAAATTCACTTAGAAACAAAAAATGGCAATATTAATATTGGTCATATTGCTGAAATTAATCGGTTATCTCTTATTTCTGATATAGGTACGATCAAAGTGAACAGATTTCAAGGAGGGTTTCTAAATGTTGAAGCTAAGAGTGGCTCTATAAATTTAGGAGAAGTAGATGGACAAATCAATATTAATAATCAAGTAGGCGGTTTGAACAATGTAGTCCTCAAAAGAATTCAAGGTGAAAATACTATTAAAGTTTCAAATGGTAATGTAAAAGTCAAGATTCCTAATGGAACTGATGGTATAGGATTAAACGTCACTACAAAAAACGGAAAAATTACATCAAAGGCACATAAAATAAATATCAAAAATAAAGGCCCAGGGAAAGAACTACTCCATAATGCAAATAAAAATGAAGCAAGACTAAATATATCTGTTTCAGTAGGAAATATAGAATTAGAATAATACTTTAAGCCGCTAATACTAATGCAACAACGGATAAGTTAAACATGGGCTGTTGCACAAAAGCAGCTGTCTTGTTCAACAAACCGAGGGCTTTAGTGCAACAAGAACTAATAATGTATACAAAATAAATGCAAATAACGTTCCAAAATGAAAGTTAGAGAATACCCCCCCGTTCAATTGAATGAGGGGGGTATTTTGGCTGCTAATAATTGCTATGTTCCCTAATGATGCTCGTTTTCTATCAAGATAAATATTTTTTAAGGTAATCTGTTATTATTAGGTTTAATGTTTTTTATTTTCAGGAGGTTTTTATTCATGTTTTCAATCGATAATTATATTACTTCAATAAAATCTAATTTAGAAAAACACACTGATATTGCGGTAGAGGAACTACAGAAAATGATTTTTTATAAATTTGATGCTGCTGTAGATTTAGTGGACTTTTCTACATTTACAGACCCTACAAAATTTGAGATGTCTATCATGATGTTTTCAATGGATAAAGATGCAAATGAGGTGTTTGGCGAAGATATTACGCCTGACAGTTTTGCAGGTAGTGTTGAATTGCTTTCTAATATTCCATATCATCATTTACAACATAATCAACTGAATGATTTTTTTGATTTCTATGAACAAAACGATGAAAAATTGGTAATGAAGGAGCAACAAATTTTCACCGAGTGGTTCGCTGAATGTTGGGATAAAGCAGGTGGTAAAGCTTTCAATTTACCTGCATATTTCGGCTTCCATGATGAAACGCGTTCATATGACTTACAGAACTCTCGATTTGTAGAAGATGAAGAAAAATGGGTTTAGATATGACTATATATACAAATAACGTTCTCAAATAAGACTTTGGTGACTCTACGAGGAAGGCTTTCCAAACCACGCTTTGGGTGCATTTTTTCACTTAACGGCGCAGTTTAGTTAAACAAGAGGTATAGATGAATTGGAGGAAATTCTGTGAAACCAAAAATGAAAAGAAAAGATTTAATGAGCAAGGCAGATATCTCAAACGCTGTTACAGATGTTTTAAGTGCGTATGATTCAACATCGGAAGATAACATCTTAAATAAAGCAATCATTGTCTATCAATACTATTGTGAACTTGAAAGTGGGGGGCACGAAAGCTTATTTAGGTGGTTTGGGCAACATATTAAAGAAATGGGAATAGATGATTACTTGAATAAACTAATCGGAACCCTTGAGGAAATAGGTGCTCACAATTATGCGTTGATTGAGAAAAAGTATTGTAAAGAGATGTGGAACTTGTACATTGCCCTAGAAAATGATGAAATTCATGAAGATGAATTTTATAATGTCATTAAAAAAGCGACCGATGAGTATTACAAGCTTAATGATGAGTTGAGAGAGTTATTAGATACATATTTTGTTTCTATCTATACGGACTTGATTGAAGTAGTTGAAGATTAATCATTCTTATTCAACTATCTAAGGTTTTAGTGAAACAAGGGTTTATAACGTATACAAAATAAACTCAATAAACGTTCCCAAATGAAAGTTAAGGAATACCCCCCATTCAATTGAATGAGGGGGTTTGTAACGTATAAAGACGCTACGGCGTTTTTATGATAAAATTTACATATATTTCATAAAGAGGTGGTTATATGGAGACTGACAAATTAGTTTGTAAATCATGTGGTAGTGATGTCTTTGCCCAAGGTGAATTAGGTGGAGCTTATGCAAATGTAAGACCAGTAGACGCCTTTTTTTCTAATTCGCCACTAATTTTGACTATTTGTAAGAACTGCAGAGAAGTAGCCTCAATGAAAGTTAAAAACCCTCAAAAGTTCAAGTAGTCCTTTGCATTTTATAAAAAGGGTCACTTCTAACCGAGTGACCTTTTTGCTTTTTTCAGTTAGTTCATAAAACCTACCCAAACCTCGCTTTGGGGGCTTTTCTTAAATTCAACTACGGCGCAGGATAGTTGAAGAAGAAGTGCTATAATTTATTGAGGATAATCGTTAAATAGAGGTGTTTATTATGGTTCCAACTATGAATGATTTGATTATTAGTTCTCATTACTCCCTTTTAGGCGCAATACCAAACAAATTAAGAGGGTTAACTGTAAAATTAGAAAACGAAACATTGTATTGGAAAGGTTATTTTGACGGTGAACCAACTGAGGAAGAAAAAGAAATATTAAGCGTTGCCTGTACAGAAGTAATAGCTGATTTTCCAACAATTAAGGATGTTAAAGAGGAATATTTTAATCATAGTCGCCCTTTAAAAATGGAAATGTTACAATTTTGGGCTTTTTTAAGATGGGAGCAAGATGATTCTTATTAAGCTAACGGTGTGCTTTAGTGAAACAAGGATTTATAATGTATACATAAATAAACCTAATAATGTTCCCAAATGAAAGCTTGGTAATATTTCAAACAGCGACAAACACCGATTTAACGGTGTTTGTCGCTGTTTTTTTATAGAAAATAACACGCTGAGACGCTGCGGAAAATAATTTTAAAGAAGACTGTTCGATCCACTTGTTCTGAATGGCGGTAACATATAAATAGAATCTCAATGAAAGGTTACCAAAGGGCACTTTGGGATCGTTTTCATTTCCTCTACAATTGGACCATTATCTTGAAAAAACATTTAGTCATATGTCAACTTCATATGATTAAATGTTTTTTATTTCTAGGAAAATTTTGAAAAAATTTGTATACATTTTTGTTTTACAATTGTTATATAGGTGAGTGATCACTACGAACTAAAAAAGGATATCCAAAAGTTGGTGAAGTTTTGAATAATATATGGGAGCAAATACTCCTTGAGCATGCAAAAATTGTATTTAAATATCTAATTAAAATTGGAGCAACGAGAGAAGATGCAGAAGATATTACACAAGAAACAATCATGAAAACTATTGAATGCCTCCAACAAATTGAACCTGAGAAAATGCGGGCATGGATGTTTAAAGTGGCAATTAATCGCTACTATTCTCTTTATAACAAAAATACATCCGTGGTTACGTTAAGCGAGGTAGATTTAGAACGTTTATTGCCAGTGTTTGAACATGTAGAGAGCAATATATTAACGAAAGAGAAAGCAAGAGAATTGGAAGAAGTGTTGCATGTACTTCAGCCAACATTTCAGCAGCTACTCATTTTGAAGTATTACATGGAACTGTCGTATAAAGAAATCAGTGAGATTTTAGATGCGAAAGAAACACAAGTAAAGACGTATTTACAACGTGCGCGAAAAAGTTTTAAAAAGATTTGGGAGGAAAAAGGATATGAGCAACGATAAAATAGATGATCTTTTCGATGTTAATAAAATGGAAAAAACGATAAGAAAAGCAAAGTGGCAGGCAAACCGGAAAATGGTTATTATTTCCAGTATCGTTCTAATCGTTGTCATCATTGTAGGTTCCATTTTAAATCGGTTTATTACACATAAATTGGAAACCCCTGTTCAATTTTCTGCTAATGGATTTTATGAAATATCTGCACCGAATGAATTTATGGGAAAACTGGAACGTTATCAAGGATTTTTAGGGGGAGAAAATCGTTACACAACTTATAAAATCATTGAAGGAAAAGTTGTTTATACAGGTCAAGAAAGATTTGGATATGGACTTTTCCGTGATGAAAATTTAAATCGGGTAGATATTACATCTCCAATTCTAGTTGGTCCAACTTTGCATGAAGGAGATTTACAAAATCAGCACTATAACGAATTAGGACAACGAGAAATGGTGTTTTTCTATCCGTTTTTGCAATATAAAACATATCGTAATGATTTAGCATTGCTTGATGATATTGGGGAGGACAAAATAATGGAAGTCGCCCTATCTTTTGATCAGGGCTATACATTTGACGAGGTGCAATCAATGATTTCAAATAATGTAACACTCACTTGGCTTTGGGTGGATGATGTTAATGAAGACACAGATGATTTTCAATATAAATATGTAGCTGAAAATGGTGAAATAAATGTATTAGGCAATTTACTTCGTTCAGAACACTTTGTCTATGGTATTTCGCTGCTCGATGAAAATGGGGATAAAAAAGAAGAGCCCGTTCTTCACTTTATTGGAGCGATTGAGGCAAATCAACAATTCAAAGCCTTCAGGCAAGGAGAATTTAAACGCTTATATGAGACTCTTAGTGGTGCAGACGGTCAATTAACTGCGGATGACTTGCAATATTATGGCGCAGTTGTCACAGGAGATGCACAAACCTTATCACAATTAAATAATCCTCCTTTTATTAAAGCTTCAACGATTGGAGTAATTACGGATAAGTACTAAAAATTTGGATAGGAACGAAGAAACGTCCCTATCCTTATTAAATTCATTATTATCTTAGTTCATTAAAAACTTATAAAGTATGCAAAACGAATCTAAATAACGTTCCCAAATACAAGCCTGGTAACATTTCAAACAGCGACAAACACTGTTAAATCAGTGTATGTCGCTGTTTTTATTATAAAATAACGCTCTGAGACGCTGTGAGAAATTATTTTAAAGAGGACTGTTCGATTCACTTGTTCAGAATGGCTGTAACATATAAATAGACTCTCAATGAAATTTTGCCAAAGGACGCTTTGGGAAAGTTTGTGCTAGTCTACTAAACAAATTTGATAAAATAGATAAATGACACACGTATAAGGGAGAAAATATGAACGCTATTTTAAAACAATTAACTGAAATTGAATTAAGACATCCATTTCCTACTAGAGATATTAATAAAATATGTGAAGATTTTCGAACAGAATTTTTGAATTTATCCGATGAGTTGGACAATGAGGTGGATTTCGATGAAGATTTTCGTTACTACTGTGTGAACATAGCAGGAACATTAAGTTATGTTTTAGATGATATGACAAATCAAATTCCACAAGGACAAATTGAAATGCTATATAAGTCTTTTTTTGAATACTATAATCAATATGAATTTTTTGAAGACCAAATAGCAAACTATAATCATTTCTTTCAGAAATATAAATCTTATGAGCAAGTACGAAATTTGTTATTGCAGCTGTTGTCAAATAACCATTATCCATTAAAACGACAGAGTCTTTACACAAAAATAAATCTGACTTTTGAGAAATGAACTTGAAATTTATACAACAAAATTCAATAAAACGTTCCCAAATAAGACTTTGGTGACTCTACAAGGAAAGCTTTCCAAACCACGCTTTGGTTGCATTTTTTCTTCAATGTAGTGTAGTACTTTACTTAAAAATTTAACGAGGTGAAAAAATGTATTGGGAGACTCTTCCTGATTGGTTTTGGATAATTTATTACTTATTTATTATAGCGACATTGGGAACTGCAATATTTAGTGTTATTCGAAAGAAAATGATAATTCCATCTATTATTACCATAGTTCTTACAATGACTATTCCAATAATCGTTATTACAAACAGCATCGGGAGAGAGAAAGGAGTGGATGAGTTTGAACATTTAGTTACTCATTTACATCAAGGTTCTCCCTGGTCTATTTATGTAATCACAGGTTTCTTATATTTAATTATTTGGTGGATTATGTTTCTGTCAAAATATAAAAAGAGGGAAGTTTCTTATTAAGCTAACGGAGGCTTTAGTGTAACAAGCATTTCAAAACGTCCCCAAACCTCGCTTTGGGAGGGTATACTTCAGCTAACGACGCAGTTTAGCTGAAGAAAGAGTTAATTAACTTTAAATGAATAATTATAGAAGGAGGTATCCATTTGAAAAAGATATTATTAGGGTTATTTGTTATTATGGTAATGATTATTTTATACCAATATAAGTCGCCAATAATGAGTACAGAAGAAGCGATAATCAGTATAGAAAAACATTTACAAAATCCACCTAAAGAGTCGAGAAAGTCAATTTCTTATGTTGTTCTTAAGGAAATCCCAATAGAAAATATTAGTACGTTTCTAAATCAAAAGAATGGATTCTTGAATGAATTAACAAACAGAAAACAGTGGGAAGTAACAGTAAAATATAATGGTATTGAACCCACAGTTGTTATAGATGCCCATACGGGGGATTTTATTGATTTGTATGGACCGCTCAATTAAAAAGTTTCGTTTACCTTATTAACGGGTGCTTTAGTGCAACAAGGATTTATTACGTATACATAAATAAACCAAATAACGTTCCCAAATTAAAGCTTGGTAACATTTCAAACAGCGACAAACACTGTTAAATCAGTGTTTGTCGCTGTTTTTTATAGAAAATAACACTCTGAGACGCTGAAGGCTTATCCTTTTCTTATGAAATTAACTCATTTAGATATATTTATGGAGCAAATAAAAGAGAACCTATTAGCGAAAATAGAGATAACACTAATAAAAGTATATTTAATGTAACACCAAAGAATCTAGTTTTCTCGAATATTGAAAGAATAAAAAAAAGTACGTAAGACGCTATTAAATAATAAGCTAAATTATTGGTACTTTCAGTATGGTGATAAATCATAATTGGGATAATAAAAAGACCTGCAATAATATTAAAAATATGTGTTTTTCTCAAAATATCACTTCCTTTATTATTTTACATCTCTCTTCAATATATATATTATCATTATATAAAAAAGAAAATAATGGATATACAAAGAACATGTTTTTCATATAATTCCAGGAAATAATCGAGTAAGAGGAGGCGATTAACCTCCGTCCTCTCACACCACCGTACGTATGGATCCGTATACGGCGGTTCAATTAAGATGAATAACGCAGGATTTCATAACGAGCTTGCAGACTTTTGAGCCTTTGGTTACTCCAATAAGAGTTGCCAAGGGTTCTATTTAATATTGGACTTTTCGCATTCAATTGAATGAGAGGGTTATTTTGGCTGCTAATGATTGTTATGTTCCCTAATGACGCTTTGGGGACTTTTCTTTACTCAACAATCGGGCCAGATTGTGGAACATCACTTTAAAGAAAAATTGGTAAGAAAGAAGATATTGAGAAGATCTTTACTCAAACTAACGTGACAGTATAGTGAAAGAAGGGATATACAATTGGAATGGAGAATATTCAGTCATAAGTAGGTATTGGAGCAATTAAGGCAATGGCAATTGTAAAAAAAGAAAAAAGCTAATTGAAATATACAATAGTGCCATTAAGTTAGTATTCAATGAAAGTATGGTGTACTAATGGATATAAAATCATTATGGGGTTTAAGGGTTCAGGAATTTTATAGAAAAATGTTCAGATACTATTCAATAATTGGTGCGAATGTTGTTTATTTTTTTCTAATCATTGGTAGTATCTTTATATATTATTTTAATTTATTTCTTCAATGGATACCTCCTCAAATCCCAGTTGAAGGAATCCTATCACTATTTGTAACCTTCATTTTAATACAGACAAAAGTTCGTACTTTTATTAAAAGAGCAGATATAGTCTTTTTGTTGCCATTAGAATGGAAATTAAAGCCGTATTTTATTAAATCACTTGTATATAGTTTTGTAATTGATGTTATTAAATTACTTAGTTTCATTACTGTTTTCTTATCTCTATTTTTAAAAACAATTTATTTAGATTTTTCCATCCTATTTTTTATAGTTGGGATTGTTGCTCATAACATTTTAATGAAGTGGGATGAACAATGGTTAGAGAACCATGTACAATTTGTGTTACATAGGTTAAATAGGTTTTTTTCAATATATTTAATGTGTTATTATTTGTTTAAAAATGACTGGATTTTTGCGTTTGTTTTAATGATTGTAAATTTCGTTTATTTAATTTATTTTATAGAAAAAAATAGAATTTTGAATTGGCAGTGGCTAATAGAGGAAGAAGAAAGTGCCTTATTAAAGAATTTTAAATTTATTAATTTCTTCATGGATGTACCTAATCTTAAACGTTCTTTTCGAAATAGACGTTTGCTCACTATGATTTTGAAAAGGTGTATCCCATATAGTCAGAGTAGTACATTCGTATATTTATACTCACACTTGTTTGTAAGATATAATGATTACTTTTACCTTTATTTAAGACTAACTGTAATTGGCATGTTAGTTAGTTATGCTATGCCAACAAATGGTTGGATCTTTAATCTCCTCATTTTATTTATGACTGGATTTCAATTAATTCCTTTACAACATGAAATTAAACAAAGTGCATTAATCTATCCTATTTCTGAATCACAGAGGAATGATTCCTTCTTAAAGTTTGTCCTGTTTGTATTATATGCACAATTTTTCATTCTGTATTTCGCTATGTTCATTCATACCTCTACTGCTAAAATATACTATCTTGTAATTGGAAGTTTATTTGTATATATATTTGTATATTTCTTTATATCAAAGAGAGTCAATATCTCAGGAAGTGTCTTAAAAGAATAGCATGGTATTAAACTAACGGGTGCGATTGTTGGTGCGAAACGTTCCTGGTTCAAATGAAATGTGGTCACACAATTTCGGTAAAGGTCAGGCAGTTTTAGGTCTCCTAAAACTGAAGGGTTATATCGAGAAGTCGAATGAGGAGGTAACTCTCTGAAAGGCTTCCCCTGCGTCGAGTAGCACGCAGATTAGTAAGAAAAAGCGTGTTATAAGCTCGGCTAATAGGCGTGAGAATTTACCGTAACAGTCCGGCTGACGAAAGCCTACCCGATGGGGTGGTGTAAATCATGATGCTTGGGTTGAACAGATATGGTGAGAATGCAATGTAAATACAATAAGATACTGTATTGCTGGCGAACCTCTGAATGTACGGGTCTAGACGCGCGTTATATAGAAATGTATTTACTACCAGATGTAGGGTTAGCTGTGGATGAGTAAGAATCAACTATATAAAAATCCATCTTGTGTTACAGGCACATGCAATGCTAACAGGCTCATAGGAGGCACCTAAGTTTGTTCCATAATAGATATAATTCAACGTTGTAAGCTGATAACGTGGAGGGCTTATTCCCGATGAAGCGTTGGAAAGGAAAATAGGCGTGAGAATAGCGACTATATAACTTTCCTTCATATCAGGGAAAGTGGTGGCACAGTACCGTTGAAGCGTGTAATGAACGTGGAGGGATAGCCACTAGACTAATAAAAGATTCATTCAACCATGCAAGACAGTTCTTCAACGATTAATAAGGTTCTTGTAAGACTAATAGAGGTTCAGCTCCGAAGGAGCCACCGACTTGTTAAAACGAAAGAAACTGAGGCACAACGAGTATTATGATATGCAATATCATTTTGATTCTTTATACGCTCAAAGTGCTGATGGTCAAAATTTTTATGGATTACTCGATTTAATGCAATCCGATGAAAACATTCGATTAGCTTATCGTAATATTAAACGAAATACCGGCAGTAGAACGGCTGGATATGATGAATTAACGATTGAGGATATAAGTCAATTGTCCGTAGTGGAAGCTGTATCAACGATACAAAGGATGTTTGAACGTTATACACCCAAAGCCGTTCGTCGGGTTTTTATCCCGAAGGCAAATGGGAAAACACGTCCATTAGGGATTCCGACCATTTGGGATAGATTATTCCAACAGTGTATTCTTCAAGTGCTTGAGCCAATTTGTGAAGCAAAGTTTTACAAACACAGCTATGGTTTTAGGCCGAATCGCAGTACACATCATGCAAAAGCTAGGTTCGAGACGCTCATTAATCGGGCGTGTTTATATCACTGTGTAGACGTCGATATTAAAGGGTTCTTTGACAATGTAAATCATGCCAAACTATTAAAACAAATGTGGTCGCTTGGTATTCGTGATAAGGCACTGCTCTCTATTATCTCGCGTCTTCTAAAAGCTGAAATTATAGGGGAAGGATTCCCAACCAAAGGCACCCCCCAAGGGGGTATATTATCGCCCCTGTTATCTAACATTGTATTAAATGAATTAGATTGGTGGGTTAGTAAACAATGGGAAAGTCTAGAAACACGAAAACCATATAAATCGTATGCTGGCAGATACAATGCATTGAAAAAATCGAACTTGAAACACTGCTATATTGTAAGATACGCAGATGATTTTAAAATTCTTTGTCGCACTCGATCGCAAGCGATAAAAATGCATTATGCAGTGAAAGATTTTCTTCAAACAAGGCTTCACCTTGAAATTAGTGAGGAAAAATCAAAAGTGGTCAACTTAAAGAAAAACTCATCAGAGTTTTTAGGATTTCGTCTTAAGGCACATCGGAAGCAGACGAATAAAAGAACTCTTTACGTTGCACGATCACATATGACCAAAAAGTCACTCGATAATGCACAGATAAATCTTAAACAAGCAATAAAGGTAATTCAGAAACACCAATCACCTGAAAATGTTTGGCGATTCAATACGGTAATAATGGGAATACAGAATTATTATTCCGCAGCATCGCACATCACATTAGACTTAAATAAGCTGAGCGGTCGTCTTAATAAAGCGTTATTCAATCGTTTAAACGAAATGAGGAAAGAAGCAACGTTTCAGGAACTCACAAAAACCTTACGGAAACGGTACAAGGGTTATGAATGTAAACTTTATAAAATAAAAGGAATGGTACTTGTCCCAATCCATGCCCAACGTTGTAAGGTGAATCTTAATTTTTCTCAATCAATCTGTAACTACACTACCGTAGGTAGAAATAAAGTCCACCAAAGTTTGCGGTCGATTAATAAACAAACACTTGCTTATGTGATGAAACAATATATACCAAGTCGTTCCATCGAATACAATGATAATCGGATTAGCCGATTTATTGCGCAATACGGGAAATGTGCCATTACAGGAATTGAATTAGACCAGGGCGATTGGCACTGTCATCATAAAACACCGTTCCATCTCACACAAGACGATTCATACGGAAATCTAATGATATTGCGCCAATCTGTTCATCGTCTCATTCATATGAAAAATCAAGAGAAAATACAAGTGCTTTTAAACGTGCTTAAGTTAAATGAAAAACAACTTAAAAAGGTAAATGATTTGCGTGAGCAATGTCTGAACGAAGCTATCTGATTCTACATTTCATCTTGCATATACATAAAAATACTGAATGAATTGGATTAGTTGGAGCGCCGTATGCTGGGAAACTCGCACGTACGGTGTGAAGTGNAGCTTTGGGAAGGTTATACTTTAACTAACGAAGCAGGTTAATGCAGAACACTAAAGAATTATTTTTTGAGTTTTGAGGAGTGAAATGGTGATTATGAGAAGCGAAATGATGAAGAGATTTTTAACAGCATTGATTTCTGTTATTTTATTTGCAACAATATTGTCTTGGATTTCCTATACTCCAAGTTCTCAACGTGAACATAACGTCTATTATTTCGGTTTTTTAGAAACGTTTATGTTTGTGTTTTTTTATGCTGGACCTGTTTATTTACTTGTAGGATTACCTCTTTCATTCTTTATTGACAAGCTAATTGGAAAAACTAAAAGTAATTCAAAACTTACAAGATATTCTATCGGATTAGGTTTATATTCGTTTGTTGGTACACTCGTTGGTTTTATTTTCGTTATTTTACTTACTCAAAATGTCTACTGGTCGGAAATTATTTCATTTTCAATATATGGCTTTATAGCATCGATTTTTTACTATCATTTGTCATTGTTGTTATCAAAAATAAATAATAAATAGTTAATCTTCAACTAAACCAGCTAATAGAATGTCAAGTTAAACATTTTATTAGCTGGTTTAGTTATTTCAGTAGGGTTTTTTGTTGTTGAATTAAAGCATCGAAAAATTCATCATCACCTTTTAAAATCTTGTATTGATAAAAAAATTCATCATTTGAACCTACAAATTCAATTTGTTTTTTCTCTTCGGATACGTTCAATATGTACTCTTCATTTGAGTTGATAATGATAGTGTAATCAGTCTCAAGAGTCCCAAAAAAATCGCGTGTTTTTTGTACTTGCAAGTTGTTTATTGCATCTATGATTCGTTTTTGTTGTTTTTCGTCTGTGACATTTATTTTAGGTGGAAGAATTGACTCTTTTGTTTTCATTACATGGATTAGTTGCTCTGATGCAATTAAAAGGATTTCTAAAGAAGTTAGTTTTTCATTTGAATCGGCAATATCAAAAATATCTGATACTGTATGAACTTTTTCAAATTCAGCCTTAGCGATTGCCTCTTGTTTTTTTAATTCTTTATTTTCATATACATCCCATACCATGAAACTGATAATAATTGCAAAAACGCCAACGATTTTCAACATAGTTCGTTTTTTCATAAAATATCCCTCGTTTTCCTTTTTTAAAATTATATCAAACTTTAATAATTTTTTAAAAAGTGGTTGATAAAACAAGTTGAAATTCCCCTTTATAGAGTGTTGATTGGTTAGTCAACAAATATAAAACAATATTGGAGGGATTTTATTATGGCATGTACTAATGGTTGGGTTGATTTGAATTCAAGTAAGCCTAAAATTGAAACTTGTGTAGCAACGACTTCGAAAGACATTACTGTAACAGTACGAGGTACTGCAGGTGAAGCTTGGCCTTTCAGTGGCTATTCTCGTGTTAAATTAAAACGAGCGAGCAGTTTAACAAGGGATTCTGTCAGATTTATGAGGATTTATAACGTTAAGCAAAGAAACGTCCCCAAACGACGCTTTGGGAATCAACTTAAGAAAGGGATAAGATAATTTTAATGGAAAAGGCTTATTTTATCGGGTTTTGAAAAGTTGAATTGCTTCCTCTATCCGTTGTTATGTCAACTTCAAGTGTATGAGGATGCATACATTTGAAAAACAATTAATATAAAAATTATTATTTATATTTCTAAAGTATCATGACAAAAGTAATTAAAAGCTTCCAATTGTAAGTTCGTTTAATAAGTTATTACTAATATTACTCTACTTTTTGTATATTTCTCTTTAAAAATACAAAAAAAACTATATATATAAATATATAACTCTTTTTTGATTGAATTATTATCTTAAAATGGTAGAATTTTTTTGTATTACTAAAAATGGCGGTTTTTTTATGAAGAAGTATATTTCTACAGTATTAGCTAGTACGTTGATTTTATCGAGTGTTCTACCAACAATTGCACATGGAGAAGAATTTAAAGAAAATGAAGTTGTAAATGTGCAAAAAGAAAATGAAACTGTAAATGAAGTGTCTTTAAATTTAGATGACGTAAAGAAATACATAAAAGTGGATAATAACGGACATATTGGTTTTACATTTGTACCACCTGGTCAATACAAAAAACACAATTTATCAGAATTGCAAAATCATTTTAATTTATTAAATGAAAAGGTTGATAATGGAGAAATTATCATTAAAGAAGATTTAGAAATTACTGATTTAAGCCCTCAAGCTTTAGCGGTTTATGGTAGTTGGACATATCATTGGTGGGGATATGATCGTAAATTTACAAAAAAACAAGCTGTGGCTTATGTAGATGAAATTGAGTATGTAATATTAGGTATGGGGGCTGGTGCTGCAGTAACTGCACCTTCATTAGTAATAGCAGGAGGGTTTTTACTTTCAGCAAGTTGGTATGGTTTATTAGCTAAACGAATTGAGGCAAATAATAAAGGTAAGAATGGTGTATTAATAGAAATTTATTGGGCTCGAACATTTGATATTACTCCATTATAAAAAGTATAGTTTAATTGAAAACCCAGAATCATTCATATATGAATGATTCTGGGTTTTGTTATTTGTTCAAATTTATCTTGTAACACCTTTTGGGATACTATTTTCTTAGATTCTTTTTGAAAAAAAAATCATTGTTATATGAATGGAAATTATGTAAACAGAAATTAATATTATTAAAATTTCTTTTGTACTCATATTTAAATTTAAATATGACGATTCTGTTATTAAAAGTGTCATAAACATCACTATTAAAAAAAAGTAATAACTAACACTCATAGATTTTTCTTTAATTTGTTTAGATCTCTCGTCTTTTACTGAAACATGAGGTATTAGTAAAAAATTACAAATTTGCATAATGCCTAAAGAAAGCAACAAAATACCTATCGAAATTTTGTTATCTAGAAAATCTACATAACATATATAAAGTCCAATGAATGTAGTTGTAATCCCAGTGATAAGGGCGAATTTTTTAGAAAATTCACTATTATTATTAAATGTACCTAACATTGTTATCCCTCCTCATATAAAAAAATATCTTCAATTGTACATTTAAATATTCTAGATAATTTAAATGCTAAAGTAATAGAAGGATTATATCTTCCTTTTTCAAGTGAAATAATGGTTTGTCTTGATACATTTAATTGTTCTGCGAGCTCATCTTGTGTCAAATTATACTTTAACCTTGTTTCTTTTATGGTATTTTTCATTATCACCACCACCAATGTAAAATAAGCTTTACGTAAAGTTTACTTTACCTCAAAGGGAAGTGTATGTCAAATTTTTCTTTGATAATTGGTGTAATCAGATTGATCTCTTTTCTGTATATTTATAGCGCAAAGCCTACCAGTACAGTAAGTACGAGAGTAATAGCTATTTCCTTTTTTGTCACGGTATCAACCTCCTTTGATTTAATTGTGGCATGTATGGAAGCGAACTTCGCTATACCTAACAATTAAGTATGGTGAGATAAAGTAGGAAATCCATTAGGTGTCAAAACTTAACAATATTGACACCTATTTGGGCGTCTAGTGTTATCAAGGTATCAAGTCGTGTTATAACTTAGGTTCATAACATTACGTAAGAAGATGAGTTGGAATTTCACCTTAACCAAGATAAACAAGAGATTGGCTAATTATTGAGAAAGTATCCTAATGTGCCTTTGATTGATCTGCATTTTCCTTCCTCTCACAGTATTCCTTCGATTGCAGTGGCGGTATGACGTGATTGTCACGTCATACCGCGTAAAAACACTACCCCAAATCAAAACTACTCACAACGCGATTTGACAAAAAACAGCAGGCATGTGTTAAAACCACCACGGAATCGAGGTAAACCTCGCTACCGCTCGCGTTTTTAACATGCCTGTGCAGCTCTAAGCTTGCGGGCGCGGCCAGCCACACCGCAAACTAAGACCTGATTTTTCGTCAAATCGCTATTTAAAATGGAAAATAAATGACATTTAAATATTCCTTTACTACCTGCATTATAATTTACTTATTAATAAGGTAGGAGGTGATGAAAGTATGTTTGCACTATGTATGATTGCTTTAACTGTATGGTGTTGTGCTGCTTTTGTGAATGAATTTGAGTAAGATTTGTTTGCACTTAATAACCGATAAATGTCAAACAAAGGAAATGTAGTAAATAGATAACTTACCAGTAAGATATATACTATAATTGAGTTAGGAAGGAGGTGATTTCATGTTTGATAACTACCGATCTAATATCGTATTAACGTTCTTAAAACCGGATGGCACTGGCGATTTCAAAAAAGTACGCGTCACTTTGGGCAATGTTCGAACGGATATAAACGCATCAGAGATTACGCAAGTAGCGACTGCTTTTGGATCGCTAATTAAGCATTCCTTGACCGATACCGAACTCGTTCAGTATTCGTATGTCTCTTAGGCGTAATTTTTTTGCGAATAATTCTTTTTAGTAGAAGAGGAGGTGATTGACGATGAGTAACGCAACAACAAGAGAGGTGCTGGTTATGGAGTTTAAAGACCTTGATGGAAAAATAAAATCCATTCGTGTAGCCGATCCAAAAACAGATTTAACAGCTGCCACTGTAGAAGCTGCAATGGAAGTAATCAATGACTTAAATGTGTTTAACGTCATTAGCGGAAGAGGCCCTGCCACAATTAAAGGCGCGAAGTCCGTACAGACGGTTACAAACAATTTCGACATCGTAGTTGGCTAAGAAATTTCAAGACCAGGTGAGAACCCCCATTCTTGCCTGGTCATTTCTAAACTCAAAATGAGAGGAGTGCGATGCTTTGAAAAAAAAATGCTTAAAAATTGCAACGCTCGCTCACACCATTTACAAGAGATGCGAATGTTGTAACCGCGTCAAAGATATTTACTTTAAAATGAGCATACTCGATGCTGCTGAAGCAAATTATTTAGTAGGTGACTTAGATCTCTGTAAAACATGCGGACAAAACTTAGGAGATATCTTAATGATTCGAGTCAGCACAGAAAACGTGCTGTCCGATTTTAAGTTGGAAACAACGTAATGGAAAGTATAATCCCTTATCTCGATTACGGCTTTTCATTTGTCATCTCTATTTATCTTTTAATACGCATGGAAAAAAAGATTGAAGCACTTACAAACAGCATTATTGAACTTAACAACAAAAAGGAAAACTGAAAATTTTTAACCTCGAGTTAGCTCATTTGTCAGAATTAATATACAACATATTATTAAATAAGTGCAAGGAGGGTGTTTTGATTTGAGTTTGACGGTTAAATACTTGAGCCATCTGCATTTAGAGGGAAAAGCTGAAAATACGATTGACACTTATAAGTACCATTTAATCGAATTTTTAGTGTGGATTAGTGATCAAAAACACGAGCTTTTTGAGATAAAACCTACTCATATGATTGATTTTAAGGAGTACTTATTGAAGAATGGTAAATCGAAACGTACCGTAAATGCGATTATTTCTTGTGTGCGTGGCTATTTCGATTTTCTGATTTTAAACGAAGTCGTAAAAGTGAATCCCGTATCTAAATTGCTGACAATCAAAGTGGCCGAATATCGTCAAAATCGACTGACAGATGAGCAACTCCTTGATTTCTTTCACTTTATTGACAGTTTACAAGTAAATGTGCGCGCTGCTTTTTATTTAATGTACTCAACTGGCACTCGTGTAAGTGAAGTGTCTCATTTAACGAAAGAGGACTTCTTGATGCGGGATGATAAGTTGTTTGTAAATATCCAGGATGCTAAATATGATAGCGATCGACTGATTCCTGTGCTAAATGTAAAGTCGGTCGAAATCTTGATGAGTTACTTAAAAACGTTAGATGTATCGAGTGCACCAGCGTTTCGTGTAAGTAAACGTACACTACAGCGCTATGCGGCGAACTTTGGTGTAGAGCATGGAATCCAATTTAGCTGCCATGTACTCCGTCATACATTTGCGACACTACTTTTAGAAAATGGTGTACCGATTGAAAAAATACAGTATTTACTTGGCCATCGATCAGTGGCCATCACAAGGCATTACACGCAGTCGGCATTTATCAATGTAAATGATTTAGATCCGTCTGTATTGTAGCTGGCTTTATTTTATAGATTTATAGTATCCAATAATCTGAGAGGGAAGGGGGGATGAGTTGCTTATTTTGTTTGATTATGGGCATGGCGGAAAGGATCCTGGCGCGACGTTTAAGGGACGTCATGAGGCCGATGATGTATTGGTATTAGGACAAGCTGTGGCGAAGCGTTTACGTGCTGCTAGGGTGGTCATTGATGAGACACGTACTTCAAATGTTGGGGTGTCGCTTGAGCAGCGAGTGAAGATGGAATGGAAGAAGACATATGACTTTTTTATTTCGTTTCACCGGAATGCGTTTAAGCCGGAAGTTGGGACTGGTGCTGAGGTTTATGTTTATAAAACGGCGAATTCGAAATCGAAGCCATTAGCAGCGAAGATCCAGCGTGCATTAGTACGTGTTGGATTTCGGGATCGCGGGGTGAAAGAGGCTGATTTTTATGTGTTGAAGCATACGCGAGCACCTGCTTTGCTGTTGGAGATTGGTTTTATTGATAATAGTGCCGATAATAAGCTGTTTGATTTGCAGTTTGAGGCGATTGTTGATGGGATTGCGAATGCGATTATTGAGGTTACTGGTGTGGAGAAGGTTAGTAAGTGTTCGACTTGTGGTCAGGTGATTGTATAAGCGTACAAAAGCAGCCCTTTAATAGGGCTGCTTTCACTGAGAATCCCTTCTAACTATTCAAAATAAGATTCAACTACATAACTTGAAATATTTGTTTCATTTAAAACAGAATTTTTCTCGCTTTTTAAAATAGCACATACATCACTATACATTTCGACTTTACATAGCAACTGAAGGCGGAAGTTGCGAAGAAATGCTGTGCTGTTGCGTGCGCAACGACTATTATTGCTTTATTCTTTTGTTGTAAATACATATATTTTGAGGTGAAAGATGAATGACTACTGGAGAAGCCATTCGCTCAAAGCGAATGAAATTAGGACTCACTCAACAACAATTAGCAGACAAAATTTTTGTTACAAGACAGACAATTTCCAAGTGGGAATTAGAGAAAAGTGTTCCTGATCCGATTTCTTTAGAGCTGTTAAATCAAGTTCTGAATTTAACAGAAGTATTCAATAAAAATATAAAGAAAGGAGCAAATAAAAAAATGCGAATCATTACTAACTTTATTTATGTATTCTTATTCGGCATTTTATTTTTACCTTTTAGAATTTCATGGGTTCAAACAAAGCTGAACTGGAAAAAACCTTTATTTAGATTTTTAATCATCCCACTTGTCGGCATTTTATACTTAATTTACTTACACTCGCTAAAAGATGCTGTATTTTATATGTTCGTTGTTATTTCTCTAATTATCTATTTTATTACAGCTCGCTATTTCCAGGAAGGAGAGGTCTAATGAAGTGGCGGAAAAATTGATTACAAAAACCCTACAGTAGCAGGATATCCTGACGCTGCCCCATTCTGCACGCACACAAAAAAGACGACAGCCCATAATAACGGCAATCGTCTTTTTATTTTACCTTTTTGGTTTGCTTTTTCTTTTGTACTGGAATACCAACTTCATGAGCGTGATTTATGATTTTGCCTGCTAATTCTGTGGCCATTTCTTTCTTCGTTTTCCCCATTCGTGACACCTCCGAAAATGCAATGTACAAGCAGTATCACCAAGTCACGCAATTTCTAATCATAATGACCGCCCCACCGACGTATCTTAAAAGACTAATGACACGATAACAGTGTCATAGACTTAAATCGGCTTTGGGAGGCGAGAGAGTGCGAGAGGGAAGCGTTAGAAAGGTTCGCTCAGATAAGAAACGCGATGTATCTCCTACTATTCAACTCGAATTAAAAGACACCATTTATCGCATAAGTTATGTGATCGATACGCCAGTGAAAGACATAGTAGAATCCATTTGTTTATTCGGAATGCATTCGCGAAATGTTATTACGGTTTTATCGAAACATTTCAGACGCAACGTTAAATTTCAGAATACGTTATTCATGGGTCACTTAGATAATCCGTCAGTCCAGCGATTGAAAAAAGGGGTCAAAACGGAAAGGATCGGTACACGATTCAAGCAAAGCGACTACGAGACGTTAGTGACGCTAGCATTTGCGCTAGACGTGACACCTTCGCGAGCAGCTGCGTTGTTATTAGATACGAGCATCAGACATAGCGACTTTGTGAATAGTTACTTCCAGCAATATTTAAGTAAAAGCATCGATTATAATCGTATGATCGAATTAAAAAAGATTATCGCCTTTATAAACGACAATAATCCGTATGACGATAGCGTGTCGTGGCTCGCGTTAGTTTCATACATTTACGCAGAAATAAAAGATAGTACGCTATCATTTAACGATTCACTAAACGATTTTATCGATAAATGGAAGTAGTAGCATCGGGGTCTCGTCAGAAAAATGCGGATTTACAACGTTAAGAATATGCACAATTTTATTCATTAAAGTCGATAGTGCAATTCTAAATGCCCGCAAACCACTGCAATGACTGACTTTTAAAAAAGGTGTATAAAACACCGTATAATTAAGATTCATACAAAAATCCACAAACGTTGTTTTAACAATATTCGTGGATTTTTGGCGTAGTTCCAAACTTGCATTCGGGAACGTTATTTTGAATGTGATTGCATAGCTTTTGTGTGAATTAATTTCCAATAATTCCGATAGTATGTATATACAAAATGGAAGGGTGATGAAATTGATTCAGCAAATTTGTGGTATTCAACAAAATACACAAACATTCATTAAAAAAACGACTCAATCAACAGACGTGGATTTTCAAAAAGTGCTAACACAGAATCTAGAAAAGCTCGAAACAGATGAAGTGGATGAATCGATTTATAGCGATATTGCGAATAAATACGACATCCGCAATGCGACGTTTGAGGAAGTTAAAGAAATCGCACAGGGACTATACGGAGCTGGTGCTATTACAGGTTTAGATCTCGCAATATTAACGTTCGACTATGATCGTGCAACGCGAGACATTAAGCAAGCTGCTAATGGACTGACTTCACCAAATTTTACAATGTATGAAACAAATGCAGATACATTTGGTCATAGAGACTGGATTGCTGAATTTGAGGCACGAGCTGCAAAGGATAGACAATATGGGAACTTCATTGGCAATGCAAACAAAAATAAAATCATTAGTATTTTACAATTACTTGAACGATAACAGAATTGAAAATTTCAATCCCAAGGTACGTTCCCTAATTTAAGAACGTATCTTTTTTATATAAACCTTTAAATTAAACCACTGCTTTAAAATTTTATTTATTTTTAACGAACTATCCGAGTAATCCCTTTTTAGTACCCAAAGCGCCGTTTGGGTACATTTCTTTGCTTAACATTGTAAATCTGACGGGACTACGTGTAGGTCGGCTGGAACTATCTCCCCAGTGAAGGGATAAAAGCGTTTGGCTACGCCGAGAAGCTTCCCCAAGGGGGCTGGGCTAAAGCCCTTCACGCCCCTAAAACATAATAAAGACAGCACTATATATTACTTCTTAACTACTCAAAAAGAATAGGAAATAAGAAGTATGTATTGGCAGAGTGGAGTATTTAATTAGCCAGTGCTCATCATGGTTTCGGTCATGGTTAACTGTTCAGTAACTGGCTGCTCTTGCCTCATTTTTTGTACATAGTTTACGAGTTTTGTGTAGCCTGCGACTGGTTCTAATAGAGCTAAGTGTTCGTCTATCATTGTTCTGATTGCTTCAGCAAAGCGTGTGCCTGCGTCTTTTTTGAGCCAGATGATGTAGGCGATGTAAAGTTTCACTGTTGTCCAGCCTGTTTTTGCGTTGCGTCCTTTGCCTGATGTTGTTTTTAATAGTTTTTTAGATTGCTTTAAGAGCTTGTTAAGGGAGCTGCTCGCGATGCCGATTTCGTTGCACAGCTCTTTTTGTGTACGCCAAATAAACGGTTCAGAAACTTGTTTTTCTGCCGTAATCCATTTGCTAATATCTTCTTCCCATTCTTCGAAATGGCTACGCTCTCGGTCCTCACGCGCTTTTTTATGCTTGTACCAAACGGATTGGCCAAATGATATAGGCATGTCCATTTCGCTAGATGCATATAATGCTAGTAGTTGCTCTACGTATTCTTTTTTCGGTCCGTGGTAGCGCCCTGAGTACGCTGATTCCAGGATAGTATGGAGATCCTGTGGCTTTAGCGGTGCGCGTAATTTGGAGTTGTATTCGTCGAGTAAATCGTACGCATAGGCTTGATTGCGTCCTTCTTGATAGCACACTAAAGCAAGCGTAAATAACAGGTTATTTCGCCCGATTTGTCCTTTTTCCCCTTTTACGTCCGTCGTTTGGATCAGCTGATAAAACCAGTCTGCATTTAATAATGACGGGCTTGCTGTTTTTTGTGGCACAACGTATAGCTCGCGTCCTCGGTCTGCGTCTTGTCGTTGTGACCATGCGATTAATGTTGCTGGGTCGTAAGTGGCTAGCTCGTTGAACCACTGTACGTTTTGATGGTTGGGCGTGCGGAAAAAGCCAAAGTCATTGCAGTACATGTCTGCTTCGACGCCTGCTAGGCTGCGTTTCAAGTTTTCTGAAATGCGTTTGGCCACTCGTAAGCTGCGGAACTTGTTTTTATTTGAGATAAACATTGGCTTTGTTAGGGCAAAGTACACCTGATAGCCTCTGTCTGATTCTAGGATGAGTGTTGGCTCACCGATGCTTTCGTCGATACATGCAAGCAAGATTTCATTTGTGCTGTAGCTTTTTGTATCGATATCTACGACGAATGTGTTGATTTGCTGTAGGTTTGCTTCTTCAAAACCTTTAATATAGCGACGTTCCTGATTTACATACTGGAAACGTCTAAATACGTTGGGTGTAAAGTGCGAAATTTTATTGGCCTGGTCGATTAAAGTTTCTTTAGAAGTAATGATATAGCCTTTCACGCCTGATTCCGTAAAATTACTTTTATCGCGTACAGCAAAGACAGCCCCCTTTTTATGGCGCTTGTCGCGTTCTTTTGCTTGTAGCTGCAGTGGCAATTCAGCCTTTGATGATTTTGGATTATATGTAAGTAGTCCTTCGTGTAGAATTATGTCGAAAATCAGTGCAAGTTTGTCCTTCTTTTGCTCAGAAAAAGCAAAAATAGCCATCAGCAATTCCCCCATTTCATATGAGTGAACGCCGACAGCTAAAAATGAGTGCACTAAAAAAACATGACAAAATGAATTTTCAACGTTTTTATTGAAAATACGGTTTTGCATTGATATAATCAGTACAGCTTATTATAAGAAATACATAACTAACGTGTTGGTAGCACAAAGTTATGCAAACTCGCTGACGTTCACTATTTAATTGTGATTAGTTAGGCAGTTTATCTGGTGAAGTCATTCCATGTCCGCCAAAGACTATGGGAATGGCTTCTTTTATTTTGCCCTGACACTTAATTACATAGAATTATAGTGCTTTGGAAACGCTGATGCAATAGCTATTTTCAGCGTTTTTCATTACTAATATATGCGTATATGCATATATTAGTATACGCGTATACCGATATATACGTATGTTAATATATGTGTATACCGATATATGCATATATCCGCCGTGAGCCTTGATATAAAGCGGTTTCTGAAATAGAAATATATGCATATATTAATATATAGATATACGTACATATGCATATACGCATATATGTATATATGCATATATTTTTTCAGCCCAGAATTTTTTTTTAGAAAGTACTAGATTTAACAGTTTAAACGAGAAAAAGCAGTGAATGATCCTGAATTTAAGGATGCTTCGCTGCTTTCTTTGTGTGTAAAGATCTAATCATGTATTAACGATCTCGTTTTTGAATGATATCTAAAATAAGGTTAAAGGTTTTCTTTTCATCTTTTAGTAGGTTCGTCTCGATATACTCGTCCAGGAGAATATCGATAAGGGTGTCCACATTATCGGCTTTGCCCAGCTGAATGAGGGCGTTTAGTTTGTTACGTGTTGATTTTGTGACACGTACGCTTGTAATAGATGCTGCCTCACCCTTTTTTGGTGCCTTGGCAGGAGCTTTTGATGTCTTAGCTGAAGCTCCTTGCTCAGTCTTTGATGCTTTAGTTGATGCTTCTGGTTCAGGTTTGTTTGACGTAGATGCGAGTTGTTCTTGAGCAGGTACTTCAGCTGGTGTTGCGTCTGTAGGCTCTAGCTTAAACTCTTGTGCTGGAACAATTTTAGGACCACGTTGTAACAGCTTTCTTTTCGGTTTTTCATTGTTTAATAGATTACTCATTTCTTACACCTCCATGAGCTCGGCTTGAACGCGAGCGATGAATTCATCGGCAATCTTTTCGTAGCTTTTATGGACTTTGCGATCGTGCATATCGTCATTTGTAATACCTGTTATATCAAAGCGTTTTAGTCGCTCCATGTTATTTACGATATTTTTGAATAAGTTCTCTTCTCCAAAGATTTCACGTGCACTATCGAGTGTTGCTAAGTCAACTGCAGCACCGTTTTTCAATAGCACTGGTAAAATGCCGACGATATCTAGATCTGCACCGTAGTCATCAATTAGCGATTGCAGGTAGCCAGTGAACACTTCAGCCCCTTGTAGACTGCGCTCTTGTGTTTGCAGTACGACCACCACAAAATCAGAAGCGTATAGCGCTGCATCTGTGATAATTGAGATTGTTGGCGGTACATCGATAAAAATGAAGTCATACTCCTTTTTTAGTGGTGCTATCAATGAAGAGAAGTATTGAACGCGTGCTGTCGTATCATTTGGAAACTTCTTCTCTAGGAAACGAGGGTATAATGCGAAATCACTGAAACTTGGTAGTAGATACAAATTTTCTTTTACCTCAGTTACGATTTGTGCAAGGTCCTCCTCTTGGATGGCAGCCATTAATGTTTTGTTGAATGCAATGATTTCATCTGTTTCTAGTGCTTTTGTTTTTAGGTACAGTGATGTGGCGTTTGCTTGCGGATCCTGGTCACATAAAAGCACCTTGTAGCCTTTCGTTGATAAGGCATGTGCGATCATTGTACTGTTCGTCGTCTTGCCTGTCCCACCTTTAAAATTACCAAATGTTACGATAATTGCTTCTTTGTTTTCTGCCACGTTCTTCTCCTCCAATCAGTTGGAATTATTTGTTTTCTTCTATCGTATATGTGTATATTGTAATTTAAAGGATTTGGGAGTGCAAGGGGTATTTGAAATTTTGTGTGATGGGAAAGAATAGCTTGTTGTTTGGGTTCGGATTACTTTTTATAAATAGTATATACATATATGTATATACCCGTATATTCGTATACCCATATATTTGAACGATAATTTTCTTGAAAAGTTAGTTTTATTCGTCGATGCGAGTAAATATAATCAATGATAAAGTGGGTTAACAAAAAAGATGCCCGGTAGGTAAAGTACCATGGGCATCTTTCGCTGTCCAATTAGCGGTGGATTTTTTATTAAACTGTCCCATTTTCTATAGAAATGGATAACTGGGGAAAAGTAATTAAAAGGATTAATCTTGATACAAACGAGAAAGAGAATATTATTAAATATATTTTGGGGCGCTACAGAGACTTTCCATTTGATAAGGCTCCACAATACGAATATAAATTTTATCCATTAAGTATTTTATGTGATCTGCCTAATGAATCACACCCCCCTGTTAATAATACTGGAGGTTGGGTTTATACATTAAAAGATTTAAAAGAAAGTAAAGATGTTGTTTATACAGTTAAAAAATCTAGACAGTAAAATTACAATTATATTTTGAGTGTTAATCTCACTTAAAAGACAACAAGTATTACATTCTATAAATCCATCGTTTTATAGACAAATTTAAAGACCTGCTCTAATTAATGTTTGAGCAGGTCTCTTTTCGTTGTTTCTGTCTATTTAATCGTCTATAATAGCCGTTTTATAAAACCGTTATGTTTACCCTACAAAAGATATATTATTTAGACTTTTCAAAAATCTGATTTACTTGAATTATACTTTTTTATATCGTATACTACTATTTTACAATATATAGTGTTTAATAAAAAAATTGACACAATATACTGTATTTAATTAAATAACTAAAATTAGGTTCATTCTAAGCGGTATACTCAAAATAAGAGAGGTATTTAATAATGAGGAAAAGGACGTATTTAGACAAAAAGAGTTGCAACATTATATTAAAAAGTGAATTTTGTAAATCAGAAATTTATCTTCTACTTTATAATCACATAAAAAAATATAAAAGATTTTCAAGTGAAGACGTCTTAACATATCCAGAATTAAAAAAATATGTATCTACTCATGAAATTATTTTAAGAGAATCTAGACTAGAATGGATTATTGATCAAAATCCATCCTCTACAGTGCAATTAGATAATCCTCCTGATTGTACTATCTGCCCAGCCAAGAAACTTCTTAATTTCTGCCGATTACGAAATCAAAAAAACAACGATATTATTTATGTCGGTACAGAGTGTGCTAAAAATTTTGAAGATGATCAAATTGAACAGATTGGTAATGCTATTCGTAATGGTTATCAAATTAAACGTATACACATACTCGAGGAACAAATTCCGGATATTAAAGCAACCATAGAACAATTTAAAAATCAATATGATGAATATTTATTACCTACTAAAATCTATACAGATTTAACGACAAACTATGACAATTTAACGGAAACATACAATGGGTTTATAAAAAAGAAAGGTAATGCTACTGTTAAAGAAATCCAAACATGTATAGACAGCCTTAACAAATTGCTCCTCGAAAGAAAAAATATAAGTCCCGATATTTTACAATATATACATTCGAATCAACAAAAATGGAACTTCCCTACACCTTCAATCATCACTTGGATAAATAGAGCCTCGTCTACGGTTCATACCTTTGATTTAAAAAATAAAATCCGTGAAACTCATGGATTAGTTACAGAATTAACAGTTCATAGGATATTTGAACCAAAATTTATGAAAACTGTACTAAGCGAAATCTCTAAAAACCTGCATCACATTGATTTTATCGAAAAAATATCTAATGCAAACTCAAAAGAAATAAAAGTCCAATTATTTTTTAACAAACAACGCCTAACTGTCAGATATGATTATTCAAATTTTATACTGAACCTAGGTGTAGACATTTTGTATAAACACGATATTCATACTAATTTCACAGATTTTATCAAAGAGGCAAGTTATGATTTAGAATCATATAAAAAGATACTAGATTATTATATTAATAAATCGAGAAAAAACTTCCGTGAAATTCACAATCCTCGCATAAACGACCAATTAATTTATAATTTTGAAGGTAAATATTATTTCTTCGATACTCAGCATATTAATACTAATTTACTGAAAATTTACTTCGAAGATAAAATATCTAAAGAAGATGCCTTTAAGCTACTAATAGAGAACAACCGTAGAATTATTGATAAAGCTCAATACAACAAAGAAGAAGAATTACATCGAGAAATTACTAGAAGAATGTCTTAAGCTTGAATCATATTTGAAGCTTTCCATTTAATAGGTGCTTCAAATATGATTTTCTATATAACTACTACTATTACATTAACATGGCACAACTTTTGGATTAAATCATCAATATTAATTTTTCAACTCATACTCCCGCAACACCTTATAAAAACTATTCTTCTTCAACCCCAACATCTCTGCAAACTTAACCCCCATCAGCTCTTTACGCTTCCACGCCTCATAATTCGCTTCCAACACTTCACGTTGCTCTTTCGACAACGTAGATAAATCCAACTTCGGTCTACCCAAATGCTTCCCGGCCTTCCGTGCTTCCGCAATCCCTTCAGCCTGGCGCTTCAACAACTTCTGACGCTCCTGATCGGCCACATACGACAGCAGCGACAAAAACTGATCCTCCATCAACGAACCAA
>NZ_LGRV01000002.1:0-588 GCF_001278945.1 Lysinibacillus contaminans
GACCTCTTTGCCATCATCACTAGACTATTTGAAAGACAAAATTTATTATATCTTATTTCACAATAAAATCAAGTACTTTATTAAAAAAATACATGTTATTCTTTCAAAACTGGATAAACGTTTCATTGATATACAAACTATTTTTGTTTTGGTTAAGTCCTCGATCGATTAGTATTCGTCAGCTACATGTGTCGCCACACTTCCACCTCGAACCTATCTACCTCATCGTCTTTGAGGGATCTTACTTACTTGCGTAATGGGAAATCTCATCTTGAGGGGGGCTTCATGCTTAGATGCTTTCAGCACTTATCCCGTCCACACATAGCTACCCAGCGATGCCTTTGGCAAGACAACTGGTACACCAGCGGTGTGTCCATCCCGGTCCTCTCGTACTAAGGACAGCTCCTCTCAAATTTCCTACGCCCACGACGGATAGGGACCGAACTGTCTCACGACGTTCTGAACCCAGCTCGCGTACCGCTTTAATGGGCGAACAGCCCAACCCTTGGGACCGACTACAGCCCCAGGATGCGATGAGCCGACATCGAGGTGCCAAACCTCCCCGTCGATGTGGACTCTTGGGGGAGA
>NZ_LGRV01000002.1:4514-60836 GCF_001278945.1 Lysinibacillus contaminans
TCCCCATGAGAGGAAATAGATTATTCGGTATTAGCCCCGGTTTCCCGGAGTTATCCCAAACTATAAGGTAGGTTGCCCACGTGTTACTCACCCGTCCGCCGCTAACATCAGAAGAAGCAAGCTTCTTCATCAATTCGCTCGACTTGCATGTATTAGGCACGCCGCCAGCGTTCGTCCTGAGCCAGGATCAAACTCTCCATAAAAGTAGTTTGAAAGCTCATTAGCTTTGCTAGCGTATCAACTAAAAGTTGATATCTATTTATTAATTGTGTTTTGTTCACTAACGAAGTTAGCTACTAAAAACGTTATTGATTACGTTTTGCATGTTCAGTTTTCAAGGTTCATGTTGTCGCTTTATTTCAGCAACTTTCATATAATAACATTTCCTCATACTCGTTGTCAACATGTTTTTTAAAAATGTTTTTTCGAGATAAGCAACTTTTTAACTTTACCCTTCTCAGTTGTTTTTGTCAACAACTAATTTTTGGATTCAATTTAAAAGCTTTATGTTTTTCACGTCTTGTTAAGGACAATTAATAATTTATCACGTTCTTGTACTTTGCGCAAGTACTTTTTTAAAGAAAGATAACATATTTTTATCAAAATGACGTTGCCGTGATATTTAGTGTTTTTCTGAGCAGGTAATTTAACCTACCACTCATTATTCCGTATCTTTATAAGTTTCACCTATTATAACTTCTAATTAATTTAAATCTGATCAAAAATCAAAGGAGACTCCTTTGTTAAGAGTCTCCTTCTATATAACTATTTTGTAGTATGACGCATAGTTGGGAATAATAATACATCGCGGATCGATGGTGAATTTGTAAGGAGCATAATTAAACGGTCAATACCAATACCTAGACCACCCGTTGGAGGCATACCATATTCTAGTGCTTCTACGAAATCATTATCCATTTCGTGCGCTTCATCGTTACCCGCTTCTTTTTCGGCTAACTGTGCTACGAAGCGCTCGCGTTGGTCGATTGGGTCATTTAGTTCTGTGAAAGCATTCGCATGCTCACGACGAACAATAAATAACTCAAAACGGTCTGTGAAACGCTCGTCTTCAGGGTTTTTCTTCGCTAGCGGAGAGATTTCTACCGGATGACCATAAACAAATGTAGGTTGAACTAACGTTTCTTCAATTTTTTGTTCAAAGAATTCATTAATAATATGGCCTACTTCATGTGTTGGTTTTACTTCTACGCCGTGCTCTTTTGCCAATGCTTGCGCTTGCTCTTTAGTCATTGGCTGCCAGAAGTCTACACCCGTTGCTTCTTTAACTGCATCTACCATGTGGATACGTTTCCAGCCTACCGCTAGATTGATTTCGTCTTCGCCGTACTGAACTGTTGTTGTGCCTAGTACTTCTTGTGCAACATGTGCAATTAAATTTTCTGTTAAAGACATGATATCTTTGTAATCCGCATATGCTTCATACAATTCGATCATTGTGAATTCAGGATTATGGCGTGTCGAAATCCCTTCGTTACGGAATACACGACCGATTTCGTATACTTTCTCAAGCCCACCAACGATTAAACGTTTTAAGTGAAGCTCGATGGCAATGCGCATATATAATTCCATATCAAGTGCGTTGTGGTGTGTAATGAACGGACGAGCCGCAGCACCACCTGCAATTGTATGAAGCATCGGTGTTTCTACTTCTAAGTAACCTATGTTATCAAGGTAATTACGGATAGCACGGATAATTTTAGAACGCGTGATAAATGTCGCCTTACTATCTTCATTCGTCATTAAATCTAAATAGCGTTGACGGTAGCGTTGCTCTACATCTTGTAAACCATGGAATTTCTCTGGCATCGGACGTAGTGCTTTTGTTAGGAACGTAAACTCTTCAGCTTTTACTGAAAGTTCACCTACTTGTGTTCGGAATACGTTACCACGAATCCCTACGATATCACCTAAGTCAGCTTGCTTGAATAATTCATAAGATTCATCGCCAATATGATCTTGACGTACGTAAATTTGAATTTGGCCACCTAAATCTTGAATATGCGCAAAGCCAGCTTTACCTTTTCCGCGTTTTGTCATAATTCGACCTGCAATTATAACTTCTTGTAGGTTTTCTTCTAGTTGTTCTTTTGATTGATCGTTAAATTGTTCGCGTACTTCTGTAGATAGATGTGTTCGTTCAAAACGGCTACCAAATGGATCTTGACCGTTTTCACGGATAGTCGACATTTTTTGGCGTCTCACCAAAAGCTGATCATTTAATTCTTCAATGTTTGACACTTGTTTCACTCCTCATTAAATTGTCCGCGTTTACGTCCATAATATTTCTATTGTACACAATTTCAAAGCTGTATTCATCTGTTTCGTTTTAATTTCCATACGAACGTAAATAACTAATTATTCTAAAAGTTATTGCGCGCAAAAAGAATCCCTTTATAGCATTACGCTAAAAAGGGCCTCTGTAAATTATAAAATGATTTCATTTGACGCTTGCGCAAAATATGTTGCTTCATGTTCCTCATACTCATCTGCCAATGCATTTAATAATGCACGCAGTTCTGCTGCCGTTTCTGTTTGGTTAATGGCATTACGCGCTTTACCGTTACCACGAATTCCTTTTAAATACCAAGAAGCGTGCTTACGCATTTCGCGAACCGCTACTCCTTCACCTTTTAACTGCATTAAACGTTCAAAATGAAGTAAACATACGTCGATTTTTTCACGTACGCCTGGTTCTTCATGTAAAATACCTGTTTCTAAATATTGCACGGTGCGATACATCATCCATGGGTTACCCAGTGCTGCACGGCCAATCATGACAGCATCTACGCCTGTTGTTTCAAGCATGCGTTTTGCATCTTGTGGTGTTTCGACATCACCATTACCCAGTATCGGAATATTGACATTCTCTTTTACTTGACGAATAATATCCCAGTTTGCTTTACCTTCATACATTTGTACACGTGTACGACCATGAACGGCTACCGCTGATGCACCAGCACGTTCTGCCGCTTGTGCGTTTTCAACAGCAAATATGTGTTCATCATCCCAGCCGATTCGCATTTTTACGCTGACTGGTTTTTTCACTGCATCGACTACTGCCGCTACCATGTCGTATAATTTGTTCGGATCAAGTAATAAACGTGCGCCTGCTTCGCATTTAATGATTTTATTGACAGGACATCCCATATTAATATCAATAATGTCTGCAGTCGTATTTTCATCTACATATTTAGCTGCTTGTACCAACGTATCTTTATCGCCACCGAAAATTTGTAATGATAAGGGATTTTCACGTTCATCGATATATAACATACCTAATGTTTTTTCGTTTTTTTGGACAATTCCTTTATCACTAATCATTTCAGCATAAACAAGCCCTACTCCGAACTCCTTGACCGTTAGACGGAAAGCAGAGTTACAAATGCCAGCCATTGGTGCTAATACGACACGGTTATCCATGACAATATCACCAATTTGGAACGGCTTCTCAGTTGTTTGATTCAACGTTGTTTCCTCCTACTTATGGGCCATTGCCCTTTAACTCCTGAATATCTATCGCTAATGCTTGTGCAATTATCATCAACAATTCCACTGATGGTATTCTTTCTCCACGCTCGATTTTACTTAAGGTAGTCGTTGAAATGCCTATTTTTCTAGAAAATTCAACTTGTTGCATGCGTTTTAATTTTCGGAACGCACGAATTCGTCTACCCCATCGATCGTTTTCCATAATGTTACGCCTTCCTTCTCACAATCCAACCGTTCCAGCGTTCCATGTGCCAGTTGCAATTGCTCATTCTCTATTGTAGGCGTAATGTCAATCAGCGGTACTAACACGAAAGCTCGTTCAAACATTCTTAGATGCGGAACAATTAAGCTCTCTGTTTCAATATTTTCTTGATTGTAGAGTAAAATGTCAAGGTCAATGATTCGAGGACCCCAACGAAATTCACGTACACGTCCCAATTCATTTTCAATCGACTGGCAAACTCCCAACATCTCTGAGGATGAATGTATCGTTTGTACATAGACAGCAATATTTAAAAAATCAGCTTGATCTGTGAAGCCCACTGCGGCTGTTTCATAGACAGAGGAAATGCGTACTACCTCAACGCCATCTGTGTCCATTAATAGTTGAACGGCATGCTGTAGGTTTTCATAGCGCTTGCCGATATTGGTACCGATTGATAAATACACATCATTCATTGGAATATGCCTCGCGTTACTTCGACAGATACCTCTTTGTAATAACCATGAATCGGCGGATCTGGTTTAATGAGTTCCACGCGAACACCTTTCACTTTATCGGGATAAGCCGTTAAAATGCTATTCGCCACTTTTGATACAAGTGCCTCGATGAGCTTAAACGGTTCACCTTCTACGATGTCACGACATAACGCGTACACTTCTGCGTAGTTCACAGTGTAGGCTAAGTCATCTGTTTCACCAGCTTCCTGCATATCGACTGCAAGCGAAACATTGGCACGAAATCGTTGACCCAGCGTTGTTTCCGCTGCTAATACACCATGATAACCGTAAAACTGCATATCTTTTAAATGAATATAATCCACTAGGCTTCCTCCTCATATGTACGTTTGCCGACTAATACGTCAGCCATATAGCTTGCACGAGCCATTTCCTTCACGTCATGTACACGAATCATATGACAACCTCTTTCAATGCCATAAACAACAGTTGCACTAGTACCTTCTAAACGTTCTTCTACTGGAAGCTTTAAGACATTGCCAATCATTGATTTACGAGAAGTTGCCAAGAGCACAGGATAGCCCATTGCCACTAAATCCTCTAAATGCTGCATCATTGTAATGTTTTGCGCTGTTGTTTTTGCAAAACCAATGCCTGGATCTAAAATAATATGCGTATCTGGTACACCAGCCTTATGGGCAATTGAAATACTTTCTTCTAAGTCTGCTTTTGCAGTAACCCAAAAATCAGCACCGTACTCTGTGTTTTTTCGGTTATGCATTAAAATAATCGGTACGTTTAAATCTGCCGCTACTTGCGCAATTTCAGGCTCACTTTTTGCGCCCCAAATATCATTAATAATATGTGCACCAGCTTCAATCGCCGCGCGCGCCACACTAGCTTTATAAGTATCAACCGAAATCACAGCTGGTACTTCAGCCAGTAATGCTTCTATAACAGGCACGATACGCGCAATCTCCTCTTCATCGGAAATGCGTTCGTAGCCAGGACGTGTGGACTCGCCGCCAACATCAATAATTTTCGCACCTTCTGCCACCATCTTTTTCGCCTGCGCGACAGCCGCTTCAACACGATAGTATTTGCCACCATCCGAAAATGAGTCCGGCGTGACGTTTAAAATACCCATAATAAATGTTTCCTTCGTAAAATCCAAAGCTATACCGTTTAGAGTTAACGGCGTTGTATATTTTTCTAGCATTAATAACGCTCCTTATATCACTGCTTTATTTCTTCAACATATGCTTCGTGTAAACGCGCATAAATAAGACCTTTGTTTCCAAGTAGTTGAATATCTCCAAGCTGACTAATCGGTACAAGCTCTTGCACCGAGTTTGTAATAAAACATTCCGATGCCTGCTCAACATCACTTTGAGTAAACAAGCCCTCTTCTACTTGAATGCCAATTTGATTTGCCTTTTGTATAACCCATTCTCGCGTAATACCGGGTAAAATACCTGTCTCCAAAGAAGGCGTATATAGTATATCATTTTTCACCCAAAAAACATTTGACGTTACGCCTTCCGCCACATATCCTGCTTCTGTTAAAAAGAAGCCTTCCTGCGTTGCTAAAGAGGGCATTTCAAAACGGCCAAGCACGTTATTTCCGTAATGATGAGATTTTACACGAACGCCATGCTCCGGTGAATTTCTCGGTGTTTCTAGCCACTGCGCTGTTTTTTCCTGTCCATTCGGTATCACATGTAGTTCTTTGCGAAATAGTATAACATTTGGCTTCGTGTATTCAGTCGGTTGCAAGCCAATTCCATGCTCGCCGGCCGACACATTTAAGCGAAAATAACCATCGTGTCCTCCAGCCTGCTCATTCAGATGTTCAATAACCGCTATTAGCTCACCTGCTGTATAAGGCATATGAATACGATACTGCGTGAGCGCAGCTAGTAATCTTTCCATATGCGCCTCAAAAAACAGTACCTTTCCCTCATACGTACGAAACGTCTCAAAAAAACCAAGTCCGTATAAAAAGCCATGATCAAAGGGCGAAATACGTAAATCCGATGCTGCTACATACTCGCCGTTCATCCAGCATTGCATTTACATCGCCCCCTCTACGTACAATTCGATAAAGTGATGCAGTAGCTTTTTACCTTCCTCTGTCATGATCGATTCAGGATGATACTGTACACCTTCAATTGCATAATCTTTATGGCGAATGCCCATAATTTCACCCTCTGCTGTCCACGCTGTCACATCGAAACATTCGGGTAAAGTCTCTTTCTCAACGATAAGTGAGTGATAGCGTGTTGCTTGAAATGGATTTGGCATTTCCGCATGCAGGCCAATCTCTGCATGAATGACTGGTGAAGTTTTACCGTGCATTAAACGTTCTGCGCGAATAACATTGCCACCGAATACTTGTGCAATGGCTTGGTGTCCAAGACACACGCCTAAAATAGGAATATTTCCCGCGAAATATTTAATAATGTTTAAACTCTCACCCGCCTCATTTGGACTACACGGCCCTGGTGAAATCACAATCATATCAGGCGAAAGTTGTTCAATATCCTTAACAGTCAGCGCATCATTTCGCTTCACAATGAGTTCATGCCTAAATTCACCGAAATACTGTACAAGGTTATACGTAAAAGAATCATAGTTATCAATCATTAAAATCATTTTGAACGCTCCTCCGCCATTGCTTTCGCTTGCCACATTGCTTTCGCCTTATTGAGAGACTCCTGATATTCCTTCTCCGGAATGGAATCAATGACAATACCTGCCCCAGCTTGAATATGTGCCACACCATCTTTGACAAACGCCGTTCGAATGACAATATTAAATTCCATATCGCCGGTATAGCCCATCCAGCCGATCGACCCTGTATATAAACCTCTACGAACCGGCTCTAGCTGCTCAATAATTTCCATCGTGCGAATTTTCGGTGCCCCCGTTATCGTACCTCCTGGGAACATCGCTCGCACAACATCTGCATTCGTTTTCCCCTCAGCAATTTCGCCGCGCACATTCGAAACAATATGCATCACATGCGAATAGCGCTCAATGACCATAAATTCATCGACTTCAACAGTGCCATATGCCGATACTCGCCCTAGATCATTACGTTCTAAATCGACGAGCATCACATGCTCGGCTCGTTCTTTTTCGTTGTCAATTAATTCTTGTGCGAGTGCTAAATCTTCCTCTTCTGATTTACCACGAGGGCGTGTACCCGCAATTGGTCTTGTCGATAAGTCATTGCCTTGGCGCTTCACTAAAAGCTCTGGTGAACCAGATACCACCGCAAAGTCGGGCGCCTCAATATATGCCATATACGGCGATGGATTAAACGCACGTAACGCCTCATAGACATCCATTGCAGTTGCGTTCAATTTTTTCGATTGGCGTACAGACAAATTCACCTGGAACACATCACCTTGCGCAATATACGTTTGAATTTTACGCACAGCTGTTTCGAAATCTGTACTTGCAAACGACACATGAAGCTCATTTTCATCGTTCAACACTTCCACTGCACCTGTCTTTTCAAATTTGCGTGCATCTAAGCCCTCTTTTGCTGCTGCTTGCCATGCGTCAGAGAGCTCTTCTAAATCTGTATCACATCCCGGTAACTTCATGAGTGTCACACAATTTGTATGCACATCATGCACCGCCCAACAGTCAAAAAGATAAAAATAAACATCTGGTACAGCTAAATCATCTACCGCAAGTTCTGGTAGCACTTCAATTTTGCGCGCGTAATCGTATGACACGAAACCGACCGCCCCTCCCTGAAAAACAGGTAAAGCAGCGTTGTAAGGTATTTCGTATTTTTTTACTAAGTCCTCGAGCAAAGCGAGAGGCTCACCGTGAAAAATTTCACTTTTTCCGTCTCGCCATGTTACCTGCAAGCCGTCCCCAATTGATTGTGCTGTTGCTAAAGGTTTCCACGCCGCAATCGTAAAGTACCCACCGCGCCCACTTTCTAAAAATACGTGGGCCTTTTCATCCTCAGTTTGTTTCTTATAACTATAAAAAAATGCGTCTGCATTCATGGTAAATGTCGTAGTAGATAATGTATTCACCCGCAAAAATCTCCTTTGAATCATGTTATTTGATTCCATCTTAACGTGAACCATGCAGAGATGCTAATTATTTTCGAAAAAAAAGCGAGACCCCCATGTAATGAGAGTCTCGCCGTATAAAATGAAAAATTAGTCTTCAAATTGATATAACGGTGTAGATAGGTAACGTTCTCCGTTTGATGGAACCACCGCTAAAACGTTTGAACCTTTACCTAAACGTTTAGCCGTTTCGATTGCCGCATGAATAGCTGCTCCTGAAGAAATACCACATAAAATCCCTTCTTCACGTGCTACTTTACGAGCTACTTCGAAAGCAGTTTCGTTTTCTACAGGGAAAATCGAGCCATAAATTTCTGTATCTAATACCGCTGGAATGAAACCAGCACCGATCCCTTGAATTTTATGTGGCCCTGGGTTACCACCTGCAAGTACTGGAGAATCCTTAGGTTCAACTGCAATGATTTCAATACCTGGAAATGCCTCTTTCAATACGCTACCAGCACCTGTGATTGTACCACCAGTACCAACACCAGCCACAAACGCGTCTAATTTTAAGCCTTCGAATGCCTCTACAATTTCAGGACCTGTCGTTAAACGGTGAACTTCTGCATTCGCTGCATTCGTGAATTGTTGTGGTAAGAAGTAGCCATGCTCAGCAGATAATTCCTCTGCTTTTGCAATTGCACCTTTCATTCCACCTGGTCCTGGAGTTAATACTAAATCCGCACCGTATGCACGCAATAAATTGCGACGCTCTAAACTCATTGTTTCTGGCATTACTAAAATAGCATTATAGCCTTTTGCTGCAGCAATCATCGCAAGACCGATACCTGTGTTTCCTGAAGTTGGTTCAATAATTGTACCACCTGGCTTTAATGTACCATCTTTTTCAGCCGCTTCAATCATTGCTAAAGCTAAACGGTCTTTCACTGAACTACCTGGGTTGAAGTATTCTAATTTTACATATACAGTACCTTCATTTTCGCCTGTTGCGTTGTTTAATTTTACAATTGGTGTTTTACCAACTAATTCTGCCACCGAGTTTGCTAATTTACTCATAAATCATTCCACTCCCAATCCCTACTATTTTTATAGGTTTTACTTAATTTGTATTTTATCAATTTTTCCAGTCAGTTGTCAATCAATAAAAGCTATATTTTCAGAATATTTATGATATGTTGAAAAAAGCTAGAAAGTCGAGCGCTTTCCAGCTTTACATCATTTCTTTTCTTCCCCGTAATACCAAGTCGCTTTAAATTCTGACCAAAATGATTCAGGCGTTACGTGTTGCGGTAACTGCTCTAACGCGAGTTCACGCTCTATATGTTCTTTCACATCGTCATATGTAAAGGATTGACCTTTAGCAACTTCTTGAACTTGCACAATCGCAAAATGACCGTTATCTAACTTAATGACCTTGCTTACTTCACCAGCTGACAGTCCTTTAGCCGCTTTCATAATCGCTGGATCTACATTTCCCTGCTTTTCTGTAATAAAACCAATATCCCCACCAAGGCTAGCGGATGCACTATCAATAGAAATCTCACGTGCTAGCACTGAAAAATCAGAGCTGTTTTTCAATTCACTTAATGCCTCTTCAGCACCTTTTTTCGAGTCGACTTCGATAATACTCGTGCGATAGCTTGTTTCGATATTGTATAAGGCCTTATTCTCTTCATAATACTTTTCAATACTAGCTTCTTCAATGACCAAGTCTTTTGTAAGCACTTTATCTAAGATGAGCTGTGAACGAAGCGTTTGTCGCAATTGCTCGTCTGAAAGATTTTGCATCGCCGTATCAATTTTATCCTGAGCAGAGCGCATTAAAGCAAGCTCAAGATCAATTTCTTTATCAGTTACTTTAATTTTAAATTTTTCCGCCGATTTTTCCATCACGGACTCATTCACTAAATTTTGTAGTGTTTCTTTCCCATAACGGTCTTCCATCGCAACCATCCACTGTTGGCGCGTAATGACATCACCATCAATGACAGCGACTTGCTCGTCGCTGCCAACCTCTTCCCCTTTGTTCGGGATTAACCAAGTTATAAACCATAAAACATTTCCTAATAACAAAATAGCAAGTACTGCTAAAACCGGTTTTGTTTTTAAACGGCGTTGCGATAAGGGCGTTGGATTTGGTGTTGTTGAATTGTGTCTTGGTTTACGCGTTGAGCTCATCGATGAAACCTTCTAATTCTTCTTTAGAGAATTGGTATGTCTCTAAACAGAAATGACATTGCGCTTCGGCTTTACCATCTTCCTCAACCATTTCTCGAATTTCTTGTTCACCTAATCCTATGATTGCTGCGCCAAATCGCTCTTTCGAACATTGACATTTAAATTCAACCGGCATCGAATCTAAAATTTGGACATGCCCTTCGCCTAAAACGGCCTCTAAAATTTGTTCTGGTGTAAAGCCTTTTTCAATCATTTTCGACACTGGTTCTAAGTTTGCTAAATGTTGTTCAATTGCATCAATTGTTTCTTCTTCACACCCTGGCATTAATTGTAGAATGAAGCCACCCGCTGCTAATATCGTATTGTCTGGGTTGACTAATACACCTAATCCCACTGATGAAGGTACCTGTTCAGATGTAGCAAAGTAGTATGTGAAGTCCTCTGCAATTTCACCTGAAACGATTGGTGTTTGACCTGAGAACATATCACGTAAGCCTAAATCTTTTACGACTGTTAATGCTCCTTCCGTACCTACACCTGCACGTACATCTAACTTGCCTTGTTCATTTAAATCAAAGTGTACATGTGGATTTGTGACAAAGCCACGCACTTCACCTTTTGCATTGCTATCAATAACCATTGGACCAATTGGACCGTTGCCTTCAATTTTAATCGTGATCTTTTCTTCACCTTTAAGCATCGCACCCATCATAACAGCTGCTGTCATCGAACGACCTAGTGCTGCTGATACAACCGGCCACGTGTTATGTCGCTTTTGCGCTTCTCCAACTGTTGCTGTTGTACAGGCCGCAAATACACGCACTTGCCCATTAAAACCTAAACCTCTTACTAAATAATCTTTCATATACGAAAAATCCCTCATTTCTTATTGATTGCGTTTATATAGCTTATATAAACCTTTTAATGTTAAAAACGGATCAACAACATCGATTGCCTGTGTCTCTCCTGCAATTAAATTAGCTAAGCCACCTGTTGCAATAACGAGTGGTTCTTCCTTACTTTGCGCCTTCATACGGTTGACAATGCCCTCCACTTGCCCGACAAAGCCATAAAAAATACCTGCCTGCATCGCGGAAACAGTTGTTTTGCCAACGACGTTGTTTGGACGCGTAATTTCAATACGTGGCAGTCTGGCCGCTTGCGTATAAAGTGCTTCAGTTGAAATTGTGATGCCAGGCGCAATCGCTCCACCCATATAGTCACCTTTTTCGTTCAAGTAACAGTAAGTCGTTGCTGTCCCAAAATCCACAATAATGAGTGGTGATTTGTAAGTATCAAGTGCTGCAATGGCATTGACAATACGATCAGAGCCAACCTCACGAGGATTTTCATACTTAATATTTAAGCCGGTTTTTACACCTGGACCAACGACAAGTGGTTTTTTATGAAAATACTTTTGACACATTGCCTCGAGTGAAAACATAATTGGTGGTACAACAGAGGATATAATAATGCCATTAATATGTTCAAATGAAATGCCTGCGTGATTGAAAAAAGCTTGCACTTGCATTGCATATTCATCTTCCGTTTTATGAAGATCTGTCACCATTCGCCAATGAAAAGCAAGTTTATCTTCCACATACACACCTAAAACAATATTTGAATTTCCTGCATCTAAAACTAAAATCATGGATGACACCTCTACTAATCATTTACGCCTCAGCTTAATTGTACCTGATGCTTCGCTTTCGTACAGAAAAACAATGCGTCTATATTTTGAATTGTACTTAGACTTGCGTAATACAGGTCAGTTAGCTGTTTTCGCATACACACGAAATACTTCAGTTGAAATCCCACTTCTCTTAAAACACACGACACCCGCTGGAGGCTTTAACTATATTCAGACAGCATTTGAATATTCTCTACATAAAATAAAACACTTTAGAAAATCATACCATAATTTTTATGCGATAAATAACATTCCTACTTACAAAAAAGAGCTAGCCTAAAAGTTATTTTAGGTAGCTCTTTGAATATTATTTGAAATTAAATTTTTCTGGGTCCGGACCACAACGTAGCCCGTCGTTCATTGCATCAAGCTGCGCCATTTCCTCATCGGTTAACACAAAATCAAAGATGCTTAGATTTTCCTTCATACGTGATGGTGTCATTGTTTTAGGGATTGTTACAACATTATGCTGCACATCATAGCGCAACACGATTTGTGCAGGTGTTTTATCGTATTTAACAGCAAGCTGTTGGATTAGCTCTTCTTCGAGCAAAGCACCATTCATAAGCGGTGACCACGCCTCTACTTGAATACCATGCTCACGACAATACGCACGTACTTCCTCTTGCGTTAAATGTGGATGGAACTCAATTTGGTTAACGGCCGGTACAACTGTCGTTTGCGCCAGTAGATTTTCTAAATGATGTACATGGAAATTACTTACGCCGATTGAACGCACTCGGCCGTCTTGATAAATTTGTTCAAGCGCTTTATAAGCCTCTACATGATTTGTATCTATGCCAGGCCAATGGATTAAATATAAATCTAAATAATCTAATCCAAGTTTCTCTAAACTACTATCATAAGCAGCCAAAGTCTCTTCATAGGAAAGGCCATCGTTCCATACTTTCGATGTTACAAATAATTCTTCACGTGTCACTAAGCCTTCCGCGATAGCTGCACGAATTCCGCGTCCGACACCTTCTTCATTCCGATATATTTGCGCCGTGTCAATACTACGATATCCTGTCGCAATGGCCATTTTCACAGCCTCAGCTAAATCTTCCCCATCCGGCACGCGAAATACACCGTAGCCAACTAGCGGCATTTCAAGACCATTATTCAACGTTACGCTTCCCATGTTCAACACTCCAATCAGTACATTATGTAGATACACAAGGCATCCTCTATATCCTAACGCTTCGAGTCTAAAATATGCAAAAGTAAAGGCTGTTTACAAAATTCGTAAACAGCCTTTCACATGATTAATCGCGTTTTTCTTTAATGCCTTGAGGTGTGTCCTGTTGTACACTACCTTCTTTTGCTAAATCTGTAGTTGTTGGATCTGCTTTTTTACCCACTACCTCTTTTTCAAGTGAAGGAGTTCCAGCTGTTTCCACGACTGTATCAGCATCTTTCGCTAAACCAATTGTTTTGTTTTCTTCAATAACTGCTGGTTCAGCTACACGCTCTGGTAATGTACCATGATCGCGTAAATGTTCAATTTGCTGTGCATCTAATGTTTCAACGTCAAGTAAAGTTGTCGCAATTAAATTTAAAAGCTCTCGTTTTTCAGTAAGAATTTGTTTTGTACGCTCATATTGCTCGACAATCATAGCTTGCATTTCTTTATCGATTTCATATGCAATTGATTCTGAATAGTTTTTGTCTGAGTTGATGTCGCGTCCTAAGAAGACATTACCACCTTGGCTTGAACCGAATTGCATTGGCCCAAGTTTATCGCTCATACCATATTCAGTCACCATTGAACGTGCAATACTAGTCGCACGCTGGAAGTCATTATGTGCACCAGTTGATACTTCGCCAAAAACGATATCCTCTGCTACACGACCACCAAGTAAGCCCGCAATTTTATCTAGTAATTCTGGTTTAGTCATGAAGTAACGATCTTCTTTTGGAAGCATTACCGCATAACCGCCCGCTTGGCCACGTGGGACAATTGTTACTTTATGCACTTTTTCAGCTTGGTCGAGTGTCAGTCCAACAACAACGTGACCTGCTTCATGGTATGCCACAATTAGGCGTTCTTTTTTAGAAATAACCTTACTTGTTTTTGCAGGACCTGCGATAACACGGTCTGTTGCTTCGTCAATATCGAACATGTCAATTTTCTTTTTACCACGACGTGCTGCTACAAGAGCCGCCTCGTTGAGTAAATTTTCTAAATCGGCTCCTGAGAAGCCAGGTGTACGTTGTGCAATCGCTTTTAAATCTACCTGATCTGCTAAAGGTTTGTTGCGAGCATGTACTTTAAGTACTTCTTCACGACCTTTTACATCTGGACGTCCAACTGTAATTTGACGGTCAAATCGACCTGGACGAAGTAGAGCTGGATCTAAAATATCTGGGCGGTTTGTTGCAGCGATGATAATAATACCTTCATTTGCACCGAACCCATCCATTTCAACTAATAATTGGTTTAATGTTTGTTCACGCTCATCGTGACCGCCACCAAGACCTGCGCCACGTTGACGACCTACCGCATCAATTTCATCAATGAAGATGATACATGGTGCGTTTTTCTTTGCGTTTTCGAATAAGTCACGTACACGTGAGGCACCGACACCGACGAACATTTCTACGAAGTCAGAACCTGAAATCGAGAAGAATGGTACGCCAGCCTCACCAGCTACTGCACGTGCAAGTAAAGTTTTACCTGTACCTGGAGGACCTACAAGTAGGATACCTTTTGGAATACGCGCACCAATTTCAGTGAATTTACGGTGATCCTTTAAGAAGTCAACAACCTCTACAAGTTCCGCTTTCTCTTCGTCAGCACCCGCTACATCTGTAAAGCGCACTTTTTTCTTTTGATCATCATAGAGTTTAGCTTTACTTTTACCAAAACTCATTACTTTATTTCCGCCGCCTTGAGACTGGCTCATCAGGAAGAAGAATAAGAAGATGATAATGATGAATGGAATAATTCCAGTGAAGAATTGAATCCATCCACTTGTTTCTGGTGCCGTTAAATACGTTATTTTGCTATTTTCATTGGCAGCTTTATCAATACGATCCATTAATGATTGGTTATCTCGTGGAATGTTAACTGTAAAGGTTTCACCCTTTTCATAACCTTTCATCGTACCTTCAACGATGTACACGGCTTTATCCGGTTGAATTGTTGCACTTGTTATTTCATTGTTATCGAGAGCACTCACAAACTCATGATAAGTTATTTCTTTCGTTGGTGAATTGCCACCGTTGAAAGTACCAAAAATACCGATAATCACTAGGAAAATCAGTAAATAAAATATGGTATATCGAAATATTCGATTCATCTCCAGCCTCCTCATTACAAACAGAAAAATTATAAGTAAAATCTTAACATATCATGATTTCATCATACAACGAAAAGCCTTAAGTAAAATTAGTTTTGTCGATTCTTTGTCGAACTCCAAACAAATTTACTTATTTAAAAAGAATAGACTTTCGGTTTTAAGATGCCGATGTATGGTAAATTACGATATTTTTCCGCGTAATCTAAACCATAACCAACTACGAAACCATCTGGAACTTTGAAACCAACATAATCAGCCGCTAAATTTACTTTACGTCCTGATGGCTTGTCTAAAAGTGTCACAATTTTAATTGATTTTGCTTTACGGTATTTAAACAGGTCTACTAGGTAGCTTAATGTTAATCCGCTATCAATGATGTCCTCGATGATTAATACATCACGTCCCTCAACACTGGTATTTAAATCTTTTAAAATTTTCACTTCGCCTGATGAAACTGTTGCATTACCATAACTTGAAACATCCATAAAGTCTAGCTCGATGAAAGAATCGAAACGTTTCATAAGGTCTGTCATAAATGGCATTGCACCTTTAAGTACACCCACTGCTAACGGGAATGAATCTTGATATTCCTCTGTTAACTGTGCCCCCAACTCTGCAATTCTTTCTTGCAGTTGTTCTTCAGTAATCATAATTTTTTCGATGTCATTTTGTAACATATCGATTCCTCCTCATGTTGTATCAAAAATTTTCAACCTACTGTAAGAGGTTAAACATTTTACAAAGACCATTAGTCTACGATGAGCACTGTATCATCGTTTGGTCGTGCAGTTGTTGAAAAATAAACACCCATACGCACACCAATTACCGCTACTACCTCATCAGTTTGAGAAACGAGTAACGGCCAGCTATTTCGCTCATTTAAAGGAATCTTTTCATCTATAAAAAGGCGGGATAAGCGTTTTGACTGATCCATTCCTTTTAACAGCATTCGGTCTCCTTCCTTACGTACCCTAACATAGAGAGGAAGTGTAAGTTTGCTAGCGTTAAAATAAAAAAGTTGTGCAGTATCCGTCAGCAATTCAGACGCTAATTCCGGTAATTCTGCTATGTATAAACGCACACCGTTTGCCAGCGTTGTCCACTCATTTGCAGATAAAATTAGTTTCTTATCAGTAAAAGTATTCAATTGTGTTGACACGTTCTTCTGAATCGTCAAGTTTCCATAACGGCGAACTGCTATAAACCCCTCTGGCATATGAACTTCAGCATTACCAGCTGTCGTATCACAAAGCTTTAAAAGGGAAGTCAATAATGCATAACTTTGTATTGTACTAGAATCTTTGTAAAGATAGTTTAATAGTATTAAAACAAGCCTTCTTTGTAAAGCAAGTGGTACCAATTGTATCGCCTTAATTTCCAAGCTATACATATTTTCGCTATTTTTTGTTACCGTCTTTGAAAATATGTCTTGTGCAAGCGTCATGAGCAAAGCGTCATCCTCTTGTAAATGCTTTGTAAAATGGCATACTTGTTCAGCTACACGTGGATTTTCAGCTTTGAGTAGTGGTACAACATGATGTCTAAATCGATTACGCATATAGGCATCCTTTTCATTACTTGCATCTTCACGGTAATTTTGCCCTTGCTTCTGTAAATATTCCCATATTTCAGATTTTGTAACCGTTAGAAACGGACGAATTAATGATTTTTTGTTAAAAATGCGCTGCGATCGAATACCTTGCATACCATTCACTGTTGCATTTTTTGTTAAAGCCATTAATACTGATTCCAGTTGGTCATCCGCATGATGTGCAGTTACAAGCTTTGTAGCATTCGTTTTTTGTACTATTTCCTCAAAGTAGCGATAGCGTTCTCTCCGACAAATAAGCTGTGAATTTCCGTTTTCAACAGCAATGATTTCAGGAATAGGAATAGCTCTTGCATGTAAAGTAACGCCATGTTCATCGCAGTATTGTTGAACAAACGCTCTGTCCTGTGCCGAAGCCTCTCCTCTTAGCATATGATCAACGTGTACAGCGGCTATTTCAATTCCCCACTGCGTTTTCGTCTTCACGAAATAATGCAAAAGAGCCATCGAATCTACACCACCCGAAACGGCGATGAGAAGATGATCGTCTTGCTGTATTAACTGCTCTTGTTCTATAAATTGTTTGACTTTTAATTCAAATGACAAACGCTTCTCCTCCCCTTTTCGTTATTATATTATGACTTATGATGATTTACTCATGGAATATTCCATTGGCCTAAAAACAGCCCATGTTGGGACGACGTGCGTAATCTCTAACATCAAAACTGTACAATCGTCTTCCACCTCGTAATACTGTTGGAAGGATTGCATAATTGTCGTTAATTTTTCCTGAATCGAAATATTTGTACCAGCAACTTGCTTCGTATAGGACAAAAATGCTTCTTCTTGCTCATCCCAATTTGCTGAGCTTGAAAATAAGCCATCTGAATGCATCATTATAACATCTCCTGCTTTAAGCTTCCTTTTCTCCGCTTCCACCGCCGAAATCGATAAAAACCCAACAGGCGCGGCATTACTTTCAACTTTAATCACTTCTTTTCCGCGTAAAATGTACGTGGACATACCGCCAGCCTTCCATGACCAAAGATCACCATGTTGTAAATCGACTAAGGCAAAATCGAGCGTCGCATACATATCATCTTGCTGTTTTAAAGACATGACATAATGGAGCGTATGCATGGCCGTTTCAGGATTCATATTGTAATTTAAACATTCCCGCATTAAATGGATGAGCTTTCTACTTTCATGCTGTGCTTCTTTTGATTGTCCCATACCGTCTGACAGCAAAATTGTAAACAACCCTGGATGTAGCTGAAACAACGCATGAGAATCGCCAGAATACAATGTATCGTCCTTTGACCTACTGTATATATCATACTCTACTTCAAAACTAATAGCAGACCTAAAGCCGATTTGAATGTGACGAAATGGAACATCACACGATATTACTTTTTCAATTTCGAAAGGCTCATCAAAAATTTCATATAAAATTGGCAATATGAGTCGCTCAGCTATTGTCGTATCCTTTTCCCAGTCAACAAGTGCTGGTGCCATCGCACAAACAATTTTTCTCGCCCCTGCTTTATTATTAAGCACATCTAGCTGAAAACATTCTATATTTGCATCTTTCAAACGTTGAATGATTTCCTTCTCTACACTGACAAAGGAAATTGTTTCTTCCTTCATCTCCGCAATCAGTTGACTTAAATGATTACTCATATCTCTTAGTTGTAAGGCAATCATCTTTTTTCCATGAAAATACTGACCATTAATGCGTTCTCTATACAATTCAGCATCCAACTCTTCAAAAATTTTCGCCGATTTCACACATTTATTTCGAATTTGTTCCTCTACCCGATGGATAGCAGATTCTTTACCCACACCTTTTATATGAAACCATTCAGTCATAAGTCTGTCCATCCCGTTATTTGAGGCACCCCAACACCGATCATAGCGAAAACAACTTAAACATGTATTCATGGGCGCTATTTCTTCTTTTGACGCCACAGGGGCCGTCATAAATCGATCAAATACAAGTTCTTTCATAAATTGTACAAAATGCTGAAAATGCTCTAGCTTCAGAGTGACATGTTCTGTTAGCCAGTGTTGACGCGCCAATAAAATCTCTTCTCGTTGAGGAAATAATTTTTCTTTAACAGTGTTTGAAAGACTTTTTGGTATAAATAAAAACATAATACTACCACAAACAATTGATGTGAAATATACGCTATCTAACGGCAATGTCGCATCGTAAAATAAAAAAAACACACTTGGTACGATACCGCCAATCGCCACGCCAATCTTCCCAGCACGAGCACCCATCCCAGCACCCAATCCAGTTAATGTTGCAACAGACAGCATGCCTGTAAACGATAACTTGGCGACACCAATCAATGTACCGAGAACTACCCCTACTACAGTCGCTAACGGAACACTACCAACAAATGCACTAAAACAAATAATAATTTGCAGTAAAAAAAGAGGCAGTGAAAAATAACCGATGATGACCGCATTCATTCCCGTCAACATCGCTGCAAAAATAACAAGACCTGATCCAATTCGTTCATACGTCCAATGATCGGTAAACCATTCATACGTTTTGACGAATAAAACTTGCATAAATAATGTCATGATTAACGCCAAGGCAGCCTCACATCCAATATAAAACTGCACAAGGACTGGAGGTAATCCTTGATATGCCAAACCTTGCCAAATAATTTGCACCAGGAGTACAGCTAAAAAAACAGCAATACTTTGTGGCATATGCCAATATCGAAAACGTATAAAGCACTCATACAATAAGATTTGAAGCGCTAATATAACAACTTGTCCAAAGCCGAGGAAAAAACAGCCTATCAAGCTACCTATGAATACGACCGTTGCGTATTTTTTATACTTATTTCGAACAATTGCCCAAAAAGGTACTGAGAAAGGTACTGCAGCTTCAAATACAACAGACTGTGCTAAAAAAAAGGCTGTCACAAAAAAGAGGCTACTCATCAACAATTTCATTTTTTTCGCTTCGAATTTCTGGTCTGCCGAATTTGCTGTTTCATACCATTCAACGTTTGCCATTTCATCATCCCCTTTCTACGTGTTTTTGTAATTATAAAAAAATATTCATGGAAAGGTTGTCTGACGATGGCGGAAAAAAATATAAATATTTCGACGAATACGTATACATAAATACCATTATTTGCATTAAATACTACGGAAATTCACTTACATAATATATTCTTATTATTTTCAATTGGTTTCTATGAACTTTTTCACTTATACTCTTGACACTTTTTTCAATCGCTTGTATTATGTAAATTGTCGTTAAAAATTAATTGCGGAAGTAGTTCAGTGGTAGAACACCACCTTGCCAAGGTGGGGGTCGCGAGTTCGAACCTCGTCTTCCGCTCCATTACTTTTCATGGCGGCCTAGCTCAGCTGGCTAGAGCGTACGGTTCATACCCGTAAGGTCGGGGGTTCGATCCCCTCGGCCGCCACCATATAATTTGGCCCCTTGGTCAAGCGGTTAAGACACCGCCCTTTCACGGCGGTAACACGGGTTCGAATCCCGTAGGGGTCATCTTAGAAAAGGCGTCTCAGAAATATTTCTGAGACGCCTTTTCTGCGCCCAATAAAGTATAAAAATAAAAATTAGGGAGGCGTATAATGGACTCAATCACATATTNGCCTAGCTCAGCTGGCTAGAGCGTACGGTTCATACCCGTAAGGTCGGGGGTTCGATCCCCTCGGCCGCCACCATATAATTTGGCCCCTTGGTCAAGCGGTTAAGACACCGCCCTTTCACGGCGGTAACACGGGTTCGAATCCCGTAGGGGTCATCTTAGAAAAGGCGTCTCAGAAATATTTCTGAGACGCCTTTTCTGCGCCCAATAAAGTATAAAAATAAAAATTAGGGAGGCGTATAATGGACTCAATCACATATTACATAGTGCAAGTAAATGATTGTTATTACCAGGGACAAATAGACCTCCAAACATTTACTGATGACGAAGAGCAGGCCTTTACTTTTATAGATATTGCAATTGCATACCAACTATCTATTAAAATCAATGGAACTGTCTTAACAAGAGAAATCAGTTATGTGGAGCTTGAACAAAATTCAATACAACATAAATTAGAGTACGAGGCATTACCTTCGAAAGAACGTGACAGGATCGAATCTTTTTGTAGTAAGCTTAATGCAGGAATATAGGAATAAATTCTGAATCGAATCTTTTCGGTTCTTTTTTTGTGCTGTTTCGGTCTTACTTCCACATGTTATACACCTAAATCCTATGTTTTCACAATTTGTTCACTGAAAGCGTTTTGAATTTGAACACTTTGTGAAATGCCTCACATAGTGCTTTTCTTTTGAAAAAATTGGAGTAGAATAAGTTTCAAGCAAGAAGTTGTTGTAAAACAGTTTGACATAAGTATCACATTTAACGTGGTTGTTATATTACAAAAATGATGGGGGATTTTACAATGTGGGTTATTACAGTATTTGAACAAAAGGATGTTCGTATTTTTGAATACACAAACAAAAGTGAAGCAACACAAGCACTTCTACGTTTTAAGAAAAATGCAGTATTATCTTATACAAAATAACGAAGAGCCCGTAGCCACGATCGATGGTTGCGGGCATTTTTATGTATTATTATGTGTGAATTTTATGTGCGCTTAAGTGATTTGAAAATATTGTAATCACTAGATGTATTTGTTGACGTATTTTCATACGTTAGTAATAATGAAATATCATATATGTTTAACTAGTGAGCTTAAGATCAATTGGAATTATGCGAAAATAGCTGCGGATTTAGCAATGATTTCGAGCGTTACATTACCTGAAATGTATGAAGCCATGGTTAACTTTACAAACAATCAGCCAGAATCGATTATGTTTCATCTATTAAATGTACTTAATCGAAATAAGCCTTTTCGATTTTTCAAGGACAAAATTAACGAACTAGACATCGAAAGTCATTGATTTGAAGAAATTCAACCTTAAATAAATTAAGCTACTGAGAAGATTTTTTGTTATTTTTTTATTCCCCTCAGCCAACAACCTCAAAAATAAAAATCCACAAAATCGATACACGACATACTTTTTAGTAAGCGCCATATTAAGCGTAAAGCATGGCCCTCATTCTTTTAACATGTATTTGCGGATTAGACTTGTATCATTAATGATATTTTTAAAAAAACAGGGTTTTACTTCAAGTGTTAAGTAATAATTACTAACAATTAGAATACACTCTACGTAAAATTTCTGTTATCTTGTGCTCTTTCCGTTTTCAAATAGAAAAAGACAGTTAGTATACTTCCAAAATTGCGTTAGTGATTAACATCAAGTATGTATGTTTTAGTATGTTTGTTGATAGAGATTGTGGCATACTTAAAATATATACAGGTTTTTAATAGGAGGTACCTTCACTTTGAGTCAATTAACAAAAGCTTCTTTAATCTGCGGGGGCGGTTCCATGATCATTCTCGTATCAATACTAATTAATTTACAATTTTACATACAAATACTATTACTTCTTGTTGGTCTCGCCATCAGTGTCTATGGTGTTTTACTCCTTGTAAAAATGATTTCAGATCCCTCAGACAAGGCATCTGAAATACTGGTAGAGCAGGCATCAGTAACAACACAAAAAAAGAAAAACCGACCTACCTCAACATTATAAGATATACAAAAAGGGATTAGATTTTGTAGTGAACAAAATCTAATCCCTTCCTCTATTTAATACACTTTTTCTACGATTAAAACAGTCAGCAAATTACCCTCGTCTAGCTCCACGACCACCACGTTTTGATTCTGTGGCGCGTTTTAGCGTTGTAAGGCGTTCATCGCTATCTTTTAAGAAACGTGCCATTTTTTGCTCAAAATTTTCTTTAGGTTGATTACGGTCATTACGATCATTTGAGCGATTATCACGGCGTGGTCGTTGCGGACGCTCTGGTCTCTCAGCTTGAGGCTTTGCTTTACGGATTGAAAGACCAATCTTTCCGTCCGCTTCAACATTCATCACTTTTACTTCTACAACATCTCCAACTTTTAGATGTTCGTTAATGTCTTTTACATAATTGTCAGCAACTTCACTAATATGCACCAATCCTGTTTTGCCATCTGGAAGCTCAACGAATGCTCCAAAATTTGTGATTCCTGTTACTTTACCTTGTACCTTGCTGCCTACTTCAATTGACATAAAAAAAATGCTCCTCCTTAAAAATTAAGCGACCTTTCTAGGCCATGTAATCAATTTGATGAAACTGTTTGTTACAATAGGTTTCTCTTTTCATTATATATAACAAAAAAAGAGTGTCAACAATACGTAGCTTTTCAGTCGTCTTTTTTATCTTCTTTTTCTGGGATAACAAAAATAATCTCGTCTTCCTCTGATAAGAAATACTCTTTGCGTAATACCTTTGCGATGTATTCGTCATCTTCTAATTGTTTAATTTGAAGATTTAACATTTCTTGTTGCTCTTTCAACTCAGTTAATTGCTGTTCAACCTCTGCTTTTTTCTTTTCGTTTACTACTAATGTCTCCTTTTGATGAGCAAGTACATTTAAAAGAATACCGATAACAATGACTGGGACGACCGCAAAAAAGACAATACGGCGCATTTTACGTTTCCGTGATTGAACTTTATGATTCGTAGCTTTATCAGCGTTACGGACATAGTCATTATCAAGTTTTGTGTAGTTTTGCCGGTCATCTTTTGATGAATGACGTTTCGTCATGTCCGCACCTCCGAAATTATTCCTGTCTTTTATTATACTTTATATATCGAATTTTTTTAGAAAAAGTGTACACCAAATACGAATAAATTTTGACAAAAGGTCTTACGAGAAGAGCCCCTATATAGATAATAATTTGTAGAATACGTCGAATAATGGCGATTATTAATCGTACAATAAACCAAATGGGCTTCCATATTATATTCACCAAAAAACGGGCAATGAAACGTAAAACCCGCTGAAAAAATAGTTGATATAAAAATATCCCTAAAATCTGTGCTAGCGGGTCATAAGCCCGCCATGCACCATTTTTCAACCAGAATAATAAATAATACGTCATGCCTCCGAGCGCGATCCATGTTAGTAACTCTACGAACATCATCCACTTTCGGAGGCGTGATTGTTTGGGTGTAGAAAATACAACTAGTCTTACACTATCAATGATAAATCCGACTGCAACACCGCTCGTAATCATGACCAGCAGCTGAAAAAATTGCTCGCTGACAATCATCCAAACAGTTTATGAAGGAAACCTTTCGAGAAGCCATTTTCCTCTTCATCATATTGCAAGGTTTTTACGGTTCCTTCGAGCGTTAGTAAACCCTTGTCCACATCTAAATGAACGATATGCAGTGACTCACCACGAATTAACAAATGCCCTTGGGACGTCTTAATAAAAAACTCTTCTTGATCAAAACGTTCAATTGATTTTACAGAAGTCATGTCCATTCTTTTACGATTACGAATCGTCAGAATATGTTCCCCAGATGGAATTGTGTAACGATTACTTTCTTGATGTAGCGTCATTTTCTTCCTCCTTTAGTCGTCCTAGCTTCTGTTCACTTTATGCGGACAACCTAAAAAGCATGACAACTTTTTAAAGTCAACACACTTTTATCGGAAAGAAAATTAATCTTCGTCATCGATAAATGCAGGTTCTATCTTTTCAAGACGTTCTTCCTTTAAAATCGTAAACATCTTTATAGCATCTTCTTTTTTCACAGTATCACGTAATTCTTCCACACGTGCAGTGACAATTTTTTGCCCGAAACGAATTGCTAGCTCGTCTCCCACTTTCACTGCACTACTTGCTTTAGCTACTTTTTCATTAATTGTAATACGTCCTTGATCTGCTACTTCTTTTGCCAATGTACGGCGTTTAATTAATCGAGAAACTTTTAAAAATTTATCTAATCGCATAGTATTACTCCTTCTCCAATTTCTTTGCTTCATCCCAGAAAGCATCTAATTGTTCAAATGTATAGTCTGAAAACGGCTTGCCGCTCGCCTTAACTTTCTCTTCTACATAGCCAAAACGACGTGCAAATTTTTCGTTGGCATGTAGCATCGCCTCTTCTGGTGACAGTTTATAGAAGCGTGCTAGATTCACAAGTGTAAATAGGACATCGCCGAATTCATCGAGACGCGACTCATTAGAACCTTTCGTCACCTCATCTCGGAATTCCTGCCATTCCTCTGCAAACTTGTCCCATGCGCCTGCAACATCTGGCCAGTCAAATCCTACCTTGGCAGCACGCTTTTGATAATTATAAGCAGTTTGTAAAGAAGAAGACGCTCTATATTCTTCCACTAATAAAGGCTTATCAATCGTTCCTTTTTCCTCTGCTTTAATCGCTTCCCAGTTTGCTACAACTTCGTCTGCATCCTCTACTGAGACGTCGCTAAATACATGCGGATGGCGGCGGATCATTTTTTCACTAATTGACGCAAGAACATCCTCTAAGGTGAAGTAGCCTTGATCCTCACCAATTTGTGCGTTTAAGAACACTTGTAATAAGACATCACCAAGCTCTTCAATCATTGCAAAATCATCTTCTGCATCAACAGCAGCTAGATATTCGTGCGCTTCCTCAAGTAAATATTTTTTCAATGACTCATGTGTTTGCTTTTGATCCCAAGGGCAGCCATTAGGGCCACGTAATGTCGCGATAATTTGACGGAAAGTTGCCCAATCACGTAGCGCTTCTTCTTGTGATTTCACCGGCGGTACATAAATAGTCGTTAAATTATCTACTTCTACACTTTGGTCTAACTCATAAAGTGGTACTGTTATTATTTTTTCTTGCGACGAGCCCGCTGCTGTTACGACCGTCACCGGATATTCATCATCGTATTTTTCCATTAACGTAAGTTTTACCTCAGAAGCGCTAAATGTATCGTATACTTGTGCAATTAAAATGTGCTGACGCATATTTATATCATGCATATTAAAGCTTGTTCCATCTAGCAATTGAAACCCTTCGATTGGATCAATTTTTAACGCACCGAAAATTGGATCAAGAAAGCTTTGTCCACCTTCAATGACTAAGTTTATCTTCCCTGCTTCTGAAGCAGCGATAAGTAGTTGCACCGTTTGCTCCGCAACTAAAGGATGCCCGGGAACAGCGTACATCACATTTTCAGTAGCTGCTGCTTCGATAAGCTTATGCGCAATTTCCTCATACACAGGTTGGAATGTTCCGTGTTTTTCATATACAGCATCAAAACTTTCAAACTGTAAGCCTTCAGCTGCTAGTTCGTTTAGTACTGGGTGATCCACAGTACGAACATATAATTTTTTTGAAGCTTTTAATTTTTTATATACACCCATTTGTAACTGGTCGAAATCACCAGCACCAAGGCCAATTATTGTTAATGTATTCACTATGTCCACCTACTTCTTTCGATTTAACCATAATTGATAAACAGCCATTCTTCGCCCAAGCGGTAGTAAATACCACTCTTTTTCCGCAAGCACACGCAGTTTTGCGATGGTGGTAATCATCACAATAGCACCAATACTAACAGCACTTAGACCTGCTATAACTGCCACCATGCGAGCAGATAAAAAATCACTCAGTAGCGCAGGTATAAATTGTAACCATACTATTACGACAATAGTCATACTAAATGACGCAATTCCTACTTTTTTATAAAAACTAACAGGAGCTAGTTGTATATTTGTGATTTTTTTCAAATAGTAAACAAGTGCCATTGCCGAGATAAATAGACCGACGTTATTCGCAATCGCGGCTCCCAACACACCAAATGGACCTACCATAACCACATTTAATATTACTTTTATGATAAAGCCAATGAATAAAATAAGTGCTGGCTTTTTCAATTTTCCGTAGCCTTGCAAAATCGCTGTAAATGTCAAAATAATCGACAACGGCACAATTTGTAGAACATACAGCATGAGTACTTCCGTTAGTGTGTCTGTTTTAAAAAGCATTGCATTAATGTACGGCATGACAAGCACTAAACCCAGTGATGCGGCCCAACCAAATAATATGGATGTTCTGTACGTTAATTGAATGAATGGAACCGCATTACGCCCACTATTTTTCTTTGACATATGTGCAACAAGCGGCACAATTGCAAGTGATAATGAAGAGGCAATAATGATTCCTAGTTGTACTAATGGCTGTCCGCGATCATAAACGCCCTTCGTTTCCTTTGCTAACGTTTCATTCATACCATTTTCTATTAATAACGAATATACCGTGAAAGAATCGACCAACTGATAACTAAGAAGTAACAAACTACTCATACTAACACTTAAGCTCAGTAGCGTTACTTCTTTTAAAATCGGCAAACTAGAAAGTTGTTTTTTCTGCTTATCAGCAAATATTCCAAAATGTTTTTTATATAAATACGCTAATAACAAGAAACCTATAATTTCGCCAATAACCGTACCTGCAATTGCCATTCTTCCCGCGCCGTACAACGATTTAGTCGTTGCCATGACGATAAATGTCCCCGCTAAAATAACACAGACTCTCACTGCCTGCTCGAGCACTTGTGCATAAGCAATCGGCCCCATTAAACCTCGAGATTGGAATCCACCCTTTAAAACGGCCAATGCTGGCATGACGAGTACGATAAACGCCCCTGTTCGTAAAAGTGGTGCGAGTTTTACATCTCCCATCATTAGTGCAAACATGTCCGCTCCGCCAAATAATAGGGCAAAAAATAGTAACGATAGTACCGTCAAATAGCGAAAAACGATACGTAAAATGGCACTTCTCTGCTGTTCGCGCTTCTCTTTATCCAACAATAAATCATTATCTGCAAGCATTTTAGAAATAGCTACTGCAAAGCCACCTGATGTCCATACAACAAAAATAGCAATGAATGGATACACTTGTTGGTATATATAAAAGCCTTCATCTCCAACTAAGTTTTGAAAAGGTACACGATAAATGGCACTTAATACTTTTACAATTAATGCTGCAATTGTTAGAAGTGCAGCGCCCTTCATATAACTTTTCATGTCAAAACGTTCAGACATAAATCGTCCTCTTTCCTTAATTTACAATGCCATTAGTATAGCATATCTTAAAAACATGAAGAACTCGTTTCCAACTCATTTCTAAGTATCATCATTATGTACAAATAAAAAAAGTTATTGTACGGCCTTTGCGGTCATTCCAATAACTTTCAATATGCTATGCTATGTTATTCCATTTGTTTTGATAAGAAATTAGCGGCTGTTTCGACAACCTTAACCTCTACTTCACCAACAAAATGAACTTTTGATAGAACAATAATACAACCAATCGGATCGCCGTTCGCAATAATCGGCGCCACACAATAAGATTTTACTTGCTCAGATTGCCCTGGCACGATTTCAATTGTCGTTTCTGTTTTTTCAATAGTTGTAACACGTTCTTCCATAAAACCTTCTGCAAAAGATGTAATACGACGTCCAATGTATTCTTTTTTACCGATCCCAGATATAGCGATTACTTCATCACGGTCAGTAATGATCGCTGGTGTCCCGAGCGTCTCGTACAATGTTTCTACATATTCTTTTGCAAATTCACCTAGATCATTAATCGGTGAATATTTTTTTAGAATAATTTCCCCTTCACGAGCCGTATATATTTCTAACGGATCGCCTTCTCGAATACGTAGCGTCCTGCGAATCTCTTTCGGAATAACTACACGTCCTAAATCATCAATACGACGAACAATTCCTGTTGCTTTCATGTATGCTGCCTCGCTTTCGAATTCATCAAAATTTTTCTTCAACAATAGTATGGTTTTTATAAAGACAATCTATGCAAAAAAGGGTTTTGAATCCAACATTTTTTTAAAACATAGTAATTTGTCTATTTATACAATAAGTCTGCCCTAATTAATTTGTCAATAAATAAGGCTTTTATCATGATTATTTTTTAGAATTTGTAATTATTATCATTATTTCTTCTAAAACATCAAAAACTTGGTATTTTCCACATTTACGTTCATCAATTGTTAAAATTAACTGCATACCGTCCATACCAAAACCGACAGCCCGCTCGAATTTCATTGTTTCTGTTACAATTTTACTGCCATCTACTTTTGCAGTACCCTCTTCGGACAACAGAATCGAAATGACTTTTTGCTTTTCTTTTATCGAAATAACGCCCATCTCTAAGCCCCAAACCTTCATGCGTGCGATACGTAATAAGCGCTCTGTTTCAATCGGCAAATCACCAAAACGATCTTGTAGTTCTTCCATAATTTCATTGTAATCATCGACTTGATCCATGGCCTTAATACGCTTGTACATTTGAATTTTCTGGTATCCGTCTGGGATATATGCATCCGGAATATATGCATCAACATTGAGTAAAATTTCAATATCTGGCTTATCCTCTTTTTTCACACCTGTTTGACGCTCCGCAATTGCTTCTTCAAGCATTTGTGAATATAAATCAAAGCCAACTGAATCAATAAACCCATGTTGCTGTGCACCAAGTAAATTTCCGGCACCACGAATCGATAAGTCACGCATTGCAATTTTAAAGCCGGACCCAAGCTCTGTAAATTCTTTAATTGCTTGTAAACGCTGCTCTGCCACATCCGTTAGCACCTTATCACGCTGATACATAAAATACGCATATGCAACTCGATTTGAACGCCCAACACGGCCACGTAATTGATAGAGCTGCGCTAGTCCCATACGGTCCGCGTCTTGCACAATCAGCGTATTGACATTTGGAATGTCCACGCCCGTTTCAATAATTGTCGTCGTAACAAGTACATCATAATCGCCCTCTAAAAATGCTAAAATCACTGATTCTAATTCAGATTCAGTCATTTTTCCATGCGCATGTCCGATACGTGCTTCTGGTACCAACATCTGTATTTCATCCACTTTACGTGCCATATCTTCTACGCGGTTATATAAGTAAAACACTTGTCCTCCACGAGCCATCTCACGCTCAATGGCTTCCCGTACTAATGCCCCGCTATGCTCCATCACATAAGTTTGTACTGGGAAACGATTTGCAGGTGGTGTTTCAATAACCGATAAATCGCGTACACCAACCATTGACATATGAAGCGTTCTCGGAATCGGTGTTGCTGTCAGCGTTAACACATCAACATTTGTTTTTAACTGTTTAATTTTTTCTTTATGCGTTACACCAAAACGTTGCTCTTCATCAACAATGAGTAACCCAAGGTCTTGGAAAATTAAATCTTTAGATAAAATTCGATGTGTCCCAATAACAATATCAATTTGACCTTCTTTTAAACCTTTTAACGTCGCTGTCTGCTCTTTTTTAGAACGGAAACGAGATAATACACCAACATTAATCGCAAAGTCTTGGAAGCGCTCTCGAATGGTTTCATAGTGTTGTTGCGCTAGAATTGTTGTCGGCACAAGAAATGCAACTTGCTTCCCATCTTGAATGGCTTTGAATGCGGCACGTATTGCAACCTCTGTTTTACCGTAACCTACGTCACCGCACACGAGACGGTCCATTGGACGCGCTCGTTCCATATCACGCTTGACTTCAATAATAGAACGTAATTGATCCTCTGTCTCCTCATACGCGAAAGACGCCTCAAAAGTACGTTGGTCGTCATTATCTGGCGCAAAGGCATGTCCTATTTCCGCCTCACGCTTCGCATAAAGTTTAATAAGATCATCTGCAATATCCTGAACAGCTGACGATACCTTCGCCTTTGCCTTTTTCCACTCTGCACCCCCGAGCTTATGCAGCTTCGGCTCACGGTCTTCAGATGCTACATATTTTTGAATTAAATCAATTTGCTCAACTGGGACATATAATTTATCGTCTGCACGGTAGCGAATATGCAAGTAATCCTTATGCGTGCCGTTTACTTCTAAAGTTTCGACTCCAATGTATTTCCCTATTCCATGATGCACATGGACAACATAATCACCAGGTTTAATCTCCGTATAACTTTTAATGCGTTCAGCATTGGTCATCTTTTGCGGTCGTGCTTTTTTCTTCGCTTGCTGTTTAAATAGCTCGTCCTCCGTAACAACCGCCATACGTTGTAATGGTAGCTCAAAGCCATTTGAAATTCCGCCATCTACAATAAAGATACCCGGCTCTGTCGGCTCGCCGATCGTTGCACGTATATCATAGTCCTCTAGCATTTGTTGCACACGTGCCATGCGTTCTTTGCCTCTTGCAACAATAAGAACTGTAAATTTCCCCATTTGCCAACGTTCAATTTCACTTTGTAGAAGTGCCATCTGTCCATGAAATTGTTGCATCGGTTTACATGAGAAATTCGTCGCTTTTTTAAATGTCACTCCTGAAAATGTACGAGAAAATAGTGAGAAGAATAATTTTTGTTGTGACATCATCGCCAAAATTTCTTTTAAAGAGAAGGCTGGTTTCACAGCATGTACAATTTTCCCCTCTTCAATAAGCGATAAAAACCACTCGTCTTCTTCACGTTCCCATGCATCCATAATTTCTTGTATACGCCCAAGCTCATCAAATAACACAAGGCCATCTTTTGCAAAATAATCGCCTAAAAACGCCGTTTTTTCATATAAAAGCGAACCATATTTATTCACATAATCAGGTACATTACCCTGCTGTAACATGTCAATATCATACTGAATATTTTGATAAAGAAGCTCCTTTGTCTCCTGCTTTTTCACCTTTTTTAAGCTCTCCGCTAATGCCGCTTCTAACCGAGTAGCTAACGCAGCCCGCTCTTCCTTTGTTAAAATCACTTCAGATGCAGGTAAAATACGCACCGTTTGTAATTTATCGATTGAACGCTGGTCATCTGCAGAAAACGTACGAATCGAATCTACTTCTGTATCAAATAACTCCAAACGAATTGGTGCCTCTAAATACGGCGGATAAATATCTAAAATGCCTCCGCGCAGTGCAAATTCACCTGGTGTTGTCACCATCGAATTTCGCACATACCCCATTGCCACTAATGTTTGCAACCATTTTTCAACTTCAATTTCCTCGCCAACTGCTGTCTGTAAAAAGTATTGCGTCCAATGTTCTTTTGGTGGCATCATTTTACGTAATCCTGCGATAGGAATAACATAAACAGCAAGCTCTCCTCTTGCTAAACTATCAAGTGTTGCAATACGTTCAGCACGAAGCTCTGGTGAAGCTATAGATAAATCTGCCGCAATAAATTCATCAGCCGGATAATAATGTACATATTCTTCGCCTAATAAACCAGCAAGCTCATCCACCATTTTTTGCGCCTGTAATAAATTCGAAGACACAATATAGATTGGTTTTTTCACGTATTCAAATAACGCATCCACCAAAACTGGGCGTGCACTTCCGGTTAATCCTGTTATAAGCTGAGACATTGTCTGTCCGCTCTGAATCTCCTGCAAAAATGATGTAATATGTTTGTCCTGCGACACTAATTGTCGTAAAACTTCCATCGCTAAACGCCCCTTTCAAAACACAAAAATCTTTTTATTTTTCTCTAATTACTACTACTCTATAACAATAATGCTAGTTTTATTTCCCTATTTTAGAAACGGAAAAAGCTTTGGACGCATACATTCTACGCCAAAGCATCCTTCTCAATTATTGTAGCCATTTATTTAATGCATGATAATCTGGATATTGTCTAAGCGAATCTTCACACTGCTCACAAATGCAGTGTACTGTCGTGTGGCCATGCTGATCTTTTTCAATATAGTCATCTGCCTCACCCACTTCGAAAATATGCAACTTTCGAATTGTATCATCTGCATCAAATGGTAGCGTCCCAATTTCTACTTCACAATGACGACATCGATAGCGAACTGACATCTCCAAATCATCCTCCTTTAAGCAACTCACTACTTAAAGTATAGGCATTTGCTTGAAAAATTATGCACCTTTCAATTACGCTAATAGGTAATTACAGCTGACATCTCGCTTTCTCACAGATAAACATTGCGTCTAGATTTTTAATTGTGCTTGCACAATTATCATCTTCCAAAATACAGGACATCTCTAGAAGATCTTAAAGGTGATCAGTTAGCATCGAAACACTTACTAACTACCGTTAAATTGATTCATAACTTCTAGAAACGGCGTTGATAGCGATGTTTCTACAGCATTTACACTCTTATCAATTGCATCACCTATAACTACCTGTTCTTCTTTTGAAAATTTCGATAGTACATAATCCGCTACTTTCATACCAGCGGGTGGACGATTCACCCCGACACGAATACGATTAAATTCTTGTGTGCCTAAATGGTGAATTAAAGACTTAATACCATTATGCCCACCCGCGCTACCTTTTTGACGCAAACGTAATTTACCTGTTTCTAAATCTAAATCATCATAAATGACAATTAAATCTTCCACATCAATATCGAAATAATCCATTAACGGACCAACACACTCACCCGATAAATTCATATATGTTAAAGGTTTAACAAGTAGAACCTTTCCTTCAGGGCGATGGACCGTTGCGTACATCCCATTAAATTTCGAATTCGTTAATGGTGCATCCCATTTTTTTGCTAATGCATCAATTACATCAAAGCCAATATTATGACGTGTATGTTCATAGGGTTTCCCCGGGTTTCCCAAACCAACGATAATTTTCATAAGTACCTCGCTTTTTAGCCTAATAGTAGTTATTTTACCATATGCATGGCTTAGAAATACATTGCGTTGATTTAATACATAAAGAAAAGTCATCCCTATCAGGAATGACTTCTCTTATTATCTATCTTCAGGTTCTGTTTTTTTAGATGCTAAATCCTGTTCCTCATTATCCGTATCTTCCGCTAATACACTTTCGGCTGTCGTTTCTAAGTCTGCCTTACTAATTGGTGTAGTCACAGTAACTAATGTATAGTCATCTTCATTTAAAATTTCAAATCCTATCTTATCACGAATGTTTATTACGCTTAATGAATCACCAATAGCTAGTGTGGAAATATCCACTTCGATTGATTCTGGAATTTCAGATGGATTCACTTTAATTTTCAATTCTCGGTTTGGTTGCATTAATACGCCCCCATCCTTTACTCCAACTGACTCTCCTTTAAATGTAACAGGCACCTCTGTTTCTAATGCTTCTGACATATCAATTGCGAGAAAGTCTAAATGCTTATAACCGTTCTTTAATGCACATCTTTGGACCTCTGTTAACATTGCATTTACTTTTTTGCCACCTAACTGCAATTCAAATACGCCATTTTGACCAAATTGTTGCAGATAACGTGCGAGCTCTCTTTCTGGAACCGCAATAGCTGTAGCCTCTAGATTATAGCCGTATATAATGGCCGGGATTTGCCCTCCGTTTCTAAGTTGGGTTAAATTAGAATGCTTCCCGGTTTCACGCTTTGTGGCTGTTAGTCCTGTAGTCATTTATCATGTCCCCTTCCAAGAAAATTATTACATTATTTTATTTTCCCTTTTTTATAATTCTTTAAACAAAAAAGCTATCGAAGAAGTCACTTTCGACTTCTTTGATAGCCATTATATATATTATTAATCTAATGCTTCGATGCTACTAGCAATTTCTTCAACTGCAGATACAATTGGTGCCGTGATTGTTACTAAGGTATGGTCATCTTCACTAATAATTTCAAAATTAACACTCTCTCGAATATCAGCTACTATAATGGACTCACCAATTGCTAGTTTAGTAATATTAACTTCAATTGTTTCTGGGATTTCAGTCGGATTTACCTTTATTTTCATCTCCAAGTTCGGTTGCATTAATATGCCGCCTTTACTTACTCCAACTGACTCTCCAACAATTGACACAGTCACATCTACTTCTAGCTCTTCAGACATATTAATTGTTAAAAAATCAATGTGGTTTACTTCATCTTTCAATGAGCATTGCTGTACTTCAGACACAACCACATTTATCCTTTCACCATCTAACTCAATTGGTAACAAACCATTACGTCCATTTTTTTGAACGTATTTTTTGAATTCTTTTGCTGAAATAGAAATTGGGGTTGAATCTATTTTGTAGCCGTAAATTACCGCTGGAATGGCTCCCCCTTTTCTAAGTTGGGTTAATGTCGAACGATGCCCAGCTTCGCGCCTCTTAACACTTAAGACTGTACTCATATCTATACCTTCCCCTTCCAAGAAAAAATAAGTAACAATTACTATTATACCCTTTAATACAATATTTTACATACAACAGACCAATTAAAAGGACGAATCTACTCGAAAATGTAGATTCGTCCTTAATTTGTCATATATTTAGCTAACTAATATTAATCGAATAAAGTACTTACAGATTTGTTTTCGTATACGCGAGAAATAGCATCAGCCATTAATTTTGCTACTGAAAGTTCAATTATTTTAGGAGACTTTTTATCATCTGAAAGTTGAATTGTATTTGTCACAACTAATTCCTTAATTGCTGAGTTATTAATACGATCGATTGCTGGCCCTGATAATACTGGGTGAGAACAGCAAGCGTAAACTTCTTTCGCACCTGCAGCACGTAGAGCATCAGCGCCGATTGTAATTGTACCAGCAGTATCAATAATATCATCAATTAAGATTGCCACTTTACCATCAACATTACCAACGATGTTCATAACTTCTGCAACGTTTGGTTTTGGACGTCGTTTGTCAATAATTGCAATTGGTGCTTTTAAGCGTTCAGCCATTTTACGAGCACGTGTTACACCACCATGGTCAGGAGACACAACAACAATATCTTCTGTTGGGATGTTTTTAGATTGGAAGTACTCTGAAAGTAAAGGTACCGCCATTAAGTGGTCGATTAAAATGTCGAAGAAGCCTTGAATTTGTGGTGCGTGTAAATCAAGTACGATGACACGAGTTGCACCAGCAGTTTCAAGTAAGTTTGCTACTAGTTTAGCTGTAATTGGCTCACGTGCTTTCGCTTTACGGTCTTGACGAGCATAACCATAATATGGCATTACAACATTGACTGTACGAGCAGATGCACGTTTCACTGCATCTATCATAATTAAAAGTTCCATTAAATGTTCGTTTACAGGTGCAGAAGTAGACTGCACGATAAACACATCACAACCTCGAATACTTTCTTCAATGCTAATTTGAACCTCTCCATCGCTGAAGTGTTTAACAGAAGATTTACCTAATTCAACACCCATTTCTTGCGCAATTTCTTGTGCAAGAGGGTTATTAGAGTTAAGTGAGAATATTTTTAATTGTGAGTTAGCATATTGATACGGCATGATGGCCTCCTGTTTAGTTGTTAATTATTTTGAATTCAGTTTACTTACATAATTTGGCTTGTTTTCTTGTCTTGCACGTGCAATTGCCAGTGCATCTTCAGGAACTTCTTTTGTAATTGTAGAACCTGCTGCAATGAATGAACCTTTACCAACCTTCACTGGCGCTACTAGATTGGTGTTACATCCTACAAAAACATCATCTTCAATAATTGTTTGGAACTTGTTTTTACCATCGTAGTTCACAGTTATTGAACCACAACCGATATTGACGTTGTTTCCTACTTCAGCGTCACCAATATAGCTTAAATGTGATACTTTCGTGTCATCACCTAACGTACTCTTCTTCACTTCCACAAAATTACCGATTTTTACGTGACTACCGATATCTGAAAGTGGGCGGATATTTGCAAATGGTCCAATTGCTGTATCATCCGCAATAGCGCTTTCACGCACTACAGACGAATGTATAGATGTACGATCACCGATACGACTATCTATAATTTGTGTACTTGGTCCGATGAAGCAATCTTCACCAATGACTGTAAGTCCTTCAATCATAGATCCTGGTTGAATAACAGTATCGCGGCCAATAACTGCATCTGCGCTAATATACGTGGCATTCGGATTTATGATTGTGACACCATTGCGCATATGTCTTTCATTAATACGCGCGCGCATTAACGCCTCTGCTTGTGATAAAGCAACACGATCATTTACGCCAAGTGTCTCTTCAAAATCTTCAGTTACATAAGCTTCAACAATCTCACCTTGTTTTTGAAGAAGTTCAATGACATCTGGCAAGTAATACTCACCTTGTGCATTGTCATTTTTCACAAGTTTTAAAGTTTCAAATAACGCTTTGTTATCAAAACAATACGTACCTGTATTAATTTCAGTGACTAATTGCTGTTTTGCAGTTGCATCTTTTTGCTCAACAATTTGTTCAACCTGACCATTTTCACCGCGTAAAATGCGACCATAGCCAGTTGGATTTTCTGCAATAGCTGTTAAAATAGTAGCTTTCGCATTTTTTGCTTGATGATGCTCAAACAAGGCTTGCATTGTCTCAGGGCGAATTAAGGGCGTATCTCCACATACAACTAATGTTGTACCATCTTCGCTACCTAAGATTGCTTCCGCTTGTTGTACGGCATGTGCCGTGCCTAGCTGCTCTGCTTGTAAAACATATTCGCTTTTATTGCCAAGTTGCTCTTGTACTGTTTCTGCACCATGTCCGACAACCGTTACAATACGATTAACATCTAACGTTTGAATGTGGTCGACAACATGTTGTACCATTGGTTTCCCACATACCGGATGGAGCACTTTATATAATTTGGACTTCATACGTGTGCCTTGACCTGCAGCCAAAATGACAGCAAAAATTTTGCTCATCTGTAAGTCCTCCAATACGCTCATTTTCTCTTTAGACTATATAGCAAAATCCATCTATTTTCAAGGCATTCAGACTTGACAAAACAATGAAATCACCATAAATCCGCTTCATACTTGAAACTTATTATGTATGCACAAAATTTTCTCTTTCACGATTTTTTCACATAATAAAAAGAACTCTACAAATTGTTGAAGAGTTCTTATTTTTTACCATTTCAAACTATGTTGAAAACATTTAATGGAATATCCATTAATGAACCTATACGCCTACTTCTTCTAGCTCAATCACTTCATCATTGTCTTGTGAATTATGATAAGCCGTTAAAATAATGTCTTGAATTTTATTACGAGTTGTTGAATTGATTGGATGTGCAATATCTCTAAACTCTCCATCTGGAGTACGTTTACTAGGCATCGCTACAAACAATCCTGTGTTCCCATCAATCACACGAATATCATGAACAACAAATTCATTATCGAGTGTAATGGAAGCAATAGCACGCATGCGGCCATCTGTTTGTACACGACGTAATCTTACATCAGTAACTTCCATTTTCTCACCACCTCTCATCTTAGATGCCTTAGTGAAAATATAATATTCTACAATTACCGAATATTTACTTTTTTATAGTCTATCAAATTTTCTAAAAAATTTGAATACTTCATTTTTAATTTACTAGATTATTTTCTCTATTTTACGTAAAATTTGACAATTATTTGTCACTTCTTCTTTACCATACGAACAAATGCGCGAAAGTAAACGTTCCACCACTTTCGTACGAGGAATCAAAGCAACCTAGAGGATGTTACACTTTGACTTAGACTACTACTTTACCTAAAGAAAAAATCAATAGTTTCTTTTACAATAAAAAAGACTACTGAAAGAGTATTGAACTCCTTTAGTAGTCTTTTCTTTTACTATTTTACAACCGCTAGTACTTCAATTTCTATTTTCACATCTTTTGGTAGACGTGCTACTTCTACTGCAGATCGAGCAGGTTTATGCTGACTAAAATGACTAGCATATACTTCATTCATTGCAACAAAATCATTCATATCCTTCATAAATACTGTTGTTTTCACAACATTATCTAATGATGAGCCAGCAGCTTCTAACACTGCTTTTAAGTTAGCAAATACTTGGTGAGTTTGTACGACGATATCGCCGTCTACTAATTCGCCTGTTGCTGTTAGTGGAATTTGACCTGAACTATAAAACATACCATTCACAATTATACCTTGTGAATAGGGTCCGATTGCTGCTGGGGCATTCGTTGTAGCTACTACATTCATTTGTCATTTCTCCCTTTTTGAAAAATAATTGCCTTCACTTAATGCAATAGTACGGTCTTTTTCGTTGACCTCACGAAGCTTTACAAGTGAATAATAATCATCTACTAATGTTTCATCTGCATGTTCCGCTTCCACGAGTACTGCAATACCTGCAAGCTCACAATCAAATTCTTCTAGTAGATTTTTCATGCCGTTCATCGTACCGCCAACTTTCATAAAGTCATCAGTGATTAACACACGTTGTCCACTTTTCATGCTTCTTTTTGATAATACCATTGTCTGAATTCTTCGTGAAGAACCAGATACATAATTAATGCTGACTGTAGAGCCTTCTGTTACTTTGCTATCTCTACGCACAACGACAACAGGTACATTTAAATGTCTCGCAATCGCATGTGCAATTGAGATACCTTTTGTAGCTACTGTCATAATGACATCAATTTGTTGGCCAGCAAATGCAGAAGCAAATACTTTTCCTACACGGTTAATTAAATCTGGATTACCCAGTAAATCTGTCATAAATAAATAGCCACCAGGTAATAGTCGATCAGAATGTCCTAACTCTGTCATTAAATTCTGAATGACTAATCGAACTTCTTGCTCGGACATCTTAGGGATATATTTCACTCCCCCTGCAGCGCCCGGTACTGTCACCAATAACCCGATTCCTTTTTCTTCGAAAGTTTCTTTTACAATCGTTAAATCTTCACTAATTGAAGACTTTGCAGATTGATATAGTTCTGAAAAATAAGTTAGCGGGATCAGCTGATGTGGATGTTCTAGTAAATAATACGTCATATCCACTAGGCGTTCACTACGTTTCCATTTCATGCGACCCTCTCCTAAACACGAATATTTATAGGTAAAACTAACACAATTATGCGCCTTTAAGCAAGCGGATTACGTTCTCCTAAAATGCGCACAGCATATACTTCTTCACAAAAACCTCGTAATCCATTATAAATACGACTGACACGAGCTTCGCTATCCACAAGACCAAACACGGTTGGACCACTTCCACTCATTAGTGTTGCGTCTGCACCAAAGCGTCTCATTTGTTCCTTCAGCATAACAACTTCTGGATGCAAATCAAATGTTACAGTTTCTAAAACATTTCCTAGTGAAGTACATAATAGCTCATAGTCCTCTGTTTCAATCGCACGAATCATTTGTTTGGTATCTGGATGCTTTAGACCTTCTACCTTTAAGCCTCCATATACTTCAGCAGTTGAGACGCCAATTTTGGGCTTTGCTAAAACAACCCAACAATTTGGGGGAGCAGGTAATTCTTGAATTTTTTCTCCACGTCCGGTTGCAAGTGCCGTTCCACCGTATACACAAAACGAAACATCTGAACCAATCTTGGAACCAAGCTCAGCTAATTCATCCGTTGATAAATTCAAATCCCATAGTTCATTCAAACCTTTTAGTGTAGCAGCTGCATCACTACTACCACCTGCAAGTCCAGCTGCAATAGGAATCTCCTTTTCAATCAAGATGGATACACCTTGTCCAATGCCATATGTATCTTTTATAAGACGCGCTGCTTGATAAGCAAAGTTACGATGATCATTTGGCACAAAACGATCCGCTGAGATAATTTTAATGTCACCATCTTCTCTTGATTCCAACCCAATTCGATCAGCCAAATCAACAGTCGTCATCACCATCTCTACCTCATGATAATTATCTGGTCTTTTATAAAGTACATCTAAAGTTAAATTAATTTTCGCAGGCGCCTTTACATAAAGCATCTTACTTCCTCCTTTTACCTACACGCATAAACAGCCGTACATTTTGCGCATCATCATTCAGTTTATTTTACCATAATGATAAAGCTACCACCGAAAAAAAGAACCGTTTACCTATTTCGGTAAGACGGCTCCTTTCCAATGTCGGTTGTTTGTTGTGTACACTAAAAGTTAAAAGCCTTCTTTCTCAAAAAGAGTGGACTATTCATTACGCTTTGCAAGTTCACCATTCGCTTGCTCAGCCATCTGTATGGCACGTTTCACCATATTACCGGCATCTCTAGCTTTAATGCCGCCCCAGCCTTCTCTTTCCACAACATCATAAAATCCAAGTTCTTTTGCTATCTCTTCTTTTAAACGAGGTGACATGATACTTTTTTTAGCCATGTTAACTCCTCCTTTAACAACCGACGAAATTAGTATGTCCGGCAAAATTAAAAACACTCATGTATTTTTTCCCATACATGAGTGTTGCACCATATAAAAATAAGTACTAGAAACTATTTTGCGATAGCAGCTTGCACTTCATCTAAAAAAGTAATCTCTACTGCTTCAGTTAAAATATCTGTGTAGCTGTATGATACCCGCTTGCACGTATCATCTTCCTGATCGAGCTCAACAACGAATATCGCACGATATGTTTCACGCAATGTCCCTGCACACTCAATCGTTTTCTTTCGACCACCGTTTGCTTTTAACTGCAAACGTTTGCCCAAATGACAATCCAACGACTTTTTAATGTCCGCTAACGTTTTTGGCATTTTCGCTTACACCTCACTATATATCAGTATAAACTACACGACCAAAAAAGTCAACAAAATATAATATTTTATCAGCCAACAATAAATATTGTCAACTTATTTCGCATAAAAAATATTTTTTTTTTTAAAGTTACGTAATTGTTACTTTGAGAAGGTTGGATGTAAGGCATCTGCCAATTTTCCAAACTCCTGAATAGAAAGGGTCTCTCCTCGACGTGTCGGTTCAATATTAGCCATCTCTAGTGCTTCCAAAATTTTATCTTTATTTGCTTTGCCATTTTGTAAACCTGTTTGCAAATTATTTAAAATTGTTTTACGACGCTGAGCAAATGAAGCGCGCGTCACAACAAATAGGAAATCTTCATCAATGACCTTCACTGGTGGTTCATCGTGCTTAATAAGACGAATCACTGCCGAATCTACATTTGGTTGTGGCATAAAAACCGTTTTCGGGACAACCATGGCTATGTCAGCCTTTACATAATATTGAATGGCAATTGATAATGAACCGTATGCCTTTGTCCCTGGTTTCGCTGTAATACGATCTGCTACTTCTTTTTGCATCATTACTACAAATCCACGAATTGGGAGCCGATCATTTAATAATTTCATTAAAATCGGTGTCGTTACATAATATGGGAGGTTTGCTACAACCATAATATCTTCGATACCCGGCATTTCTTCTTTGATTACCTTTTCTACATCTGCTTTTAAAATATCTGAATGCACAACTTTCACATTATCATATGGACTTAGTGTATCCTCTAACACTGGTAATAAACGTTGGTCAATTTCAAATGATACGACCTTTTTAGCGCCACGTGCTAAATGTTCTGTCAACGCACCAATCCCTGGACCAACCTCAATTGCCCCACTGTTTTCTGTTAAGTTCGCGTGACTCACAATATTACGTAAAATATTTGGATCGATTAAAAAGTTTTGTCCTAAGCTCTTTTTGAACGAAAAGCCATACTTCTTTAAGATTTCCTGTGTACGAATAGGTGTTGCTATATCTTTATACATTCTTTTCCTCCTGATCTAACAATGCAACAGCCTCTCCAAATTGCTGTTCTGTTATTTGAAACATTTTCAATCTCTTATGAAGCTGTTTGCCGTTTGTAGCACCAATATTCAAAATCTCGCCTAGCTGATCGCGCCGTACTTTTGACTGTGGATAACCAATTAAACGTGCTGTCATTAAATCTTCTAGTGTAATGTCATCTTCAATTGGTTTTGCTTCATTTGGCGTATAGACTTGGCGGAGTGCTTCACGAATATCTTCATCAGCTGCATGCTCAATACCTAAACCTTTGCCGTTTTTTGCAATAGTTTTCTCCTTCGGTAAAAATGCATGCTTCACACCCTGAATACGTTGTTCAATAATTGCACGAATACGACGCCCTGGATAATCAGGATCTGTAAAAACAATAACGCCTCTTTTATCTTGTGCATGTTGTATTCGGCGTAAAGTTTCTTCAGAAATGGCTGATCCATTTGTTTCAATTGTATCTGCATGAACAGCTCTTTTAATGGCTGTTGTATCATCTTTTCCTTCAACCACGATAACTTCTTTTATTTGCAAAGAGGCTCCTCTTTTCTTCCCTATCTTCTGACCATTTTACAACTGTCATTTATGATTATACAGAAATACTAAGCGGCTTGCATTTTTGACTTTGGTTATTTAACAAGAAAAAGCTTTCCCGCAAGTCAATACGGGAAAGCAAAGAATTGTTTAGTCACACTTCAATATTAATAAACATACAACAAACGCATGTTTATATTTAACATTAATTTCAATTTAATACTTTAATGCGCACTTTTTTTCTACCCCAATTACGTGCTTGGGCATCTGATTGTACAAGTATATCAATTTTATTACCTTTTATTGCGCCGCCAGTATCTCCAGCAATTGCTGTGCCATAACCTTCGACCCACACTTTTGAGCCTAGCTTAATAACAGATGGATCAACAGCAATAACTTTTAGCCCCGAATTTGCACGCAAATCGATACCAGTAGCTGAAGTTCCCGAACAACCATCACAATATGGTGTGTAGGCTGTCGCAGTTACATAAAACTCCTTACCACTAGTCGGCTCTGAACCACGTGATACAGTCGGTGCACTCGCAACGACAGATTTTGTGCCAACTGCAACAACTTGCTTCGTAGGCTCTTTAATCACTTTTTCAGATTGTAGATTTTTCGCCACAATCTCACCGTTTTCTTTTACGACTTCATACGTACGAGAAATAGCACCCTTGCTGCCCGCTGTTATAACTTTTTCTTTTCCTTTTAGCAAAGAAGAATCTTGTTTCTTTTCAATTGCGAAATCTAACGATTCTTCCACTACATCGATAACCTTTTCTACGCGAACGACTGCGATTTTACTCTCTGGAGTGATAACTTCCTCCAGGTTATTCTCGACACGATCAAATTCATTTAATTGAATTCCCTGTTGTTTTAAAAAGTTAGCGACCGTAGTCGAAGTGGACCAAACTTGTCTCTTTTCTTTACCATCGACAAGCGTTACCTGAAACGCTTTTTGAATATCGATTTTGTTATCGGCTCCTATTTTTGCATCTAAGCTTTGCACTACTTTATCATGCTCAGATACTTCAATATTGGCCTCTTTCAAAATGTCCTTCACTAGATTTTCAGTTGTCCATACTTTTGACTGATTTTCGTCAACTGAAATGGTTACTTCTTTTGCCTGTTCCCATGTAATTGCTGTTCCATTAGCAATTTTGGTACTCAGAGAGGGTGTTAATACGTCATGCTCTGCTACGTCTATATTATGATCTATTAGAAGTTCTTCTACAGTTTTGGCATGTGTTGATATTTCTGTTACTTCACCGTTCGCCTCAAGCGTGACGGTCTTTTTGGTTCCTTCAAAAAGAACGAATGAAATTACTGAAACAAACAGGACAAGTGAAATAATTCTTATCACCGTTTGCTTACTCCTCAATGATTCTAAGAACAAGTTTTTCATGGAATTATTTGACATGAAAAAACGCCTCCTTAATACAAGGTTGGATTATACGGACTAGTTTTGGCACTGTCAACCGGAATGTATCCTTTGGAAAATTAACTGAGCTTTTTTAAGTTCCCCTAAACCCAGTATTAGAGGCATCTTAACTAGCTAAAAGTCAATCCCAAAAAAAGTTTTTGCATTGGTTGTTGTTGCGTGTGCAACTTCCTCAGTTGAAAGTCCTTTTAGACGTGCAATTTCTTCTGCCACTAATGGCACTAATCCTGGTTCATTCCGCTTTCCTCGATGTGGATGTGGCGCTAGGTATGGGGCATCTGTTTCAATCATCAGGTGCTCTAAAGGAATCTGCTTGGCAACCTCTTTCGGCATACGTGCATTTTTAAATGTCACGGGGCCACCTAAACTAATCATGAAATTCATCTCAATACATTCACGTGCTGTCTCAACACTGCCACTATAGCAATGCATCACACCACCTACTGTCGCCGCATTTTCTTCACGTAAAATTCGCACGACATCAGCTGTTGCATCTCGATTATGAATAATTATTGGCAAGTTCACCTTTTGCGCTAAATGAATTTGTTTGCGAAATAGCTCCTGCTGAACATCTTTTGGCGACTTATCCCAATAATAATCGAGTCCAGTTTCTCCGATCCCTACTATTTTCGGATGTACTGTTAATCCCTCTATCCACTTCAAATCTTCTTCCGTACAATCAATTGCATCTACTGGATGCCAGCCGATAACACCATAAATAAAGTCATATTCCTCGATTAACTCCATTGTTCTCACAATTGTTTTACGGTCAAATCCTACAACTACCATTGTTTCTACTTTTGCTTGAAGTGCTCTATCAATAACTTCTTGTAGATCCTCTTCATACTGGTCTGCATTTAAATGTACGTGTGTATCTATGAACATAGTCATTCCCCTATCGTCGATTGTATTAGAAATTATTATTACATATCTTTCGTAAATGTTACATTTTCATTACAAAAAAATTCCCATCGTGAGAATAAGCTCAGTTAAAATGAACTTTTCAGGTACAATATACCTAAAAAACCCTTAAAAATTTGCCACATTAATTATATTGATATAATTTTGTATTCATTTTCAATAGAAGTTGAAAAGCCTGCTGAACTTTTTATGTTCAACAGGCCTCTCTCTATTTTTTCTTACTTAACTTTTGCGCCATTTTCAAGTTGCTGATCCACAGAAGCTAACTTTAAAATACCATCTTTTTCACCAGCTAAAATCATTCCTTGTGATAACTCACCACGAAGTTTGACTGGTTTTAGGTTTGTTACAACGATAACTTTTTGGCCTACTAATTCTTCCGCAGAATAGAACTTTGCAATACCTGAAACTACTTGGCGCTGTTCATATCCAAGGTCCACTTGCAACTTTAATAATTTGTCTGCTTTCGGCATTGCTTCGCATGCTGTAACCGTTGCAACACGCAGGTCAACTTTCATAAAATCATCAATTGAAATTTCTGGTGTATTTGGAATTTCAACAACCGCTTGTTCTTCTTTCAATTCTTCTTCTTGAGAAGTTTTTACTGAGCCACGCATTTCATCACGGATATAAGAAATTTCAATTTCGCTATCCAAACGAGGGAAAATAGGCGTACCTTTTTCTACCACTTTCGTATTTAGTGGAATAGTATTTCCGAATGTTTCAATTGTTTCCCATGCTAAAAATCTCTCATCTAGCCCTAGTTGCTCAATAATTCGTTTGGGTGTTACTGTCATAAATGGTTGTAACATAACTGCAATCTGATGTAAACTTTCTGCTAAATTTCGCATAACAGAGGCTAATTTAGGTTTGTCAGCTTCATCTTTCGCAAGTACCCAAGGTTGTGTCTCATCAATGTATTTATTTGTACGAGAAACTAATGTCCATAGCTCTGCTAATACGACACTAAATTGCATTTTTTCCATACTTTCTTCATATTTAATACGCACAGATTCTGCTTGTACTTTTAAAGCTGCATCGAATTCTGTAGCTTGAAGATTTTCAGCAGGAATAATACCGTCGAAATATTTGTTAATCATAGAAATTGAACGATTTAATAAGTTCCCTAAATCATTAGCTAAATCGAAGTTTGTACGCTCTACAAATGATTCTGGTGAAAATACGCCGTCAGAGCCAAATGGAAGTTCTCGTAATAAGAAATATCGTGTCGCATCTAAGCCATAACGCTCGATTAACATCTCTGGATAGACAACATTACCTTTAGATTTAGACATTTTACCGTCTTTCATCATTATAAAGCCATGAGCAAAGACTTTTTTCGGTAACGGTAAATCAAGTGCCATTAAGAAGATCGGCCAGTAAATTGTATGGAAGCGAACAATATCTTTTCCGACAACTTGTACATCTGCTGGCCAGAATTTATTGAATGACGTTTCATCGTCTGAAAGATAACCTAAAGACGTAATATAGTTCGTTAATGCATCCACCCACACATAAATGACGTGTCTTGCATCTCCAGGTACTTTAATGCCCCAATCAAATGAAGTACGTGAGACAGATAAGTCTTCGAGCCCCGGTTTAATGAAGTTATTAATCATTTCGTTTTTACGCGATTCAGGTTCGATGAATTCTGGATGCTCTTCATAATAAGCTAATAGACGATCTGCGTATTTCTTCATATTAAAGAAGTACGACTCTTCTTTTACTTTGTGTACAGGACGACCGCAGTCTGGACAGTTCCCATCTACTAATTGTGTTTCTGTAAAGAATGACTCACAAGGTGTACAATACCAGCCTTCATACTCACCTTTATAAATATCACCGTTATCTAAAAATTTCTGAAAAATCTTTTCAACAGTTGCTTTATGGCGCTTTTCTGTCGTCTGGATAAAATCGTCATATGAAATATCCATTAATGACCATAATTTTTTCGCAGCATCTGCTATCTCATTTACATATTCTTGTGGATGTTTGCCAGACTCTGCTGCTTTCTCTTGAATTTTTTGTCCATGCTCGTCCATACCTGTTAAAAAGCGTACATCGTAGCCACGTAAACGCTTATATCGCGCAATCGTATCAGATGCTACAGTTGTATACGCTGTACCGATATGAAATTTTCCACTTGGATAGTAAATCGGGGTTGTTATATAGAATGTTTTGTTTTGTTCGTTCACAAGTACGGCCTCCATTGTTTCACAATATATTATCTATTCTATAGAAGTACGAAATTCGTTTCAATGAAAGTTTCTTAAATGCGAAAATTGTCGAATTATACACAACCCATATAATTACTTTTAACTATACCTTAAGGACTGTATATTAATTTTCATAGTAAAAAACTTATAAAATATGAGAAAAAACTGTATTTTTCTCATATAATTTTGTATAATTAATTTTAGTGAAGTACTAATTAATTGACGTATATGGCATTACTTGGTATGATAACTATCAGACAAAGAATTTATGTCGAAATTTGACGAATTATTAATATAACAATTTAGGAGGAACTATATCATGAAATCAACAGGTATCGTTCGTAAAGTCGATGAATTAGGTCGTGTAGTAATTCCAATCGAACTTCGCCGTACACTAGGCATAGCTGAAAAAGACGCATTAGAAATTTATGTGGATGACGATAAAATCATCTTAAAAAAATATATGCCTAATATGACATGTGCAGTTACAGGAGAAGTTTCAGATGATAACTTCCGTCTTGTTGGAGGAAAATTAATTTTAAGTCCAGAAGGCGCAGAAATGTTAATGAATGAAATTGAAACGAACTTAAAAAAATAATCACATTTTTACACCTGAATCGAGAACAGCGATTTCAGGTGTTTTTTCGTATTAATCTAAAATGTCCTTTAATAAGAGATTTTATACTTTAAATTAAATATTTTCTTTTTAAAATTCCCCTAACTATTAAATAGGTCAGACTTCATTTATTTAACATTACTCTTTTTTACAATTATAATCAATTTAAACATTCCATTAAATTACCTTTTCCAACAAAAAAATCACCTTCTCTTCTAGATTAGGTGATTTCTTATATTGTATAAATGTATTTTTCAAAGAATTACGCTATTCTGTTCTTACTCGCTATGATACTCGTTGTAAACATCACGCTTTGCGACTTGGCGCAATTTTGCTACTTCTTTTATAGCTTCTTTAGAAGTCATAGTTGTATTTGCGATAACATAATCGACATGCTCCACTACAGACATAGCTGCCCAGTAGGTTTCCTCTTCTTCTTCCTCAACGACATTCAAATTTCCTTCTAGTACGATACAAAACTCTCCACGAATTTCTTCAGTTTGTGACCATTCGACCGCTTCCGTTAGCGTGCCACGCAAAAATTCCTCGAATTTTTTTGTAAGCTCCCGTGCCAAAACGATACGGCGATCACCCAATACTAATTCCATATCCTTTAACGTCTCTTTTAATCGATGCGGTGCCTCGTAAAACAAAATCGTCTCTTCTCGTTTCTTTAGTAACTCCAATTGCTGACGGCGTTCTTTTTTATTGCGTGTTAAAAAACCATAAAAGAAAAATGGCTGCGGTGTTAATCCAGAAGCTATTAACGCTGAAAGGGCGGCATTCGCACCTGGCACAGGTACAACCGCAAAGTTTTCTTCAATTGCTTTTACAACAATATCTGCACCTGGATCTGAAATACAAGGTAACCCCGCATCACTCACTAATGCTACAGTCTTCCCCTCACGTAAATAGCCAAGAAGTTTCTCACCACCATACTCTAAATTATGCTCATGGTAGCTCACTAATGGTGTATCAATTTCGAAATAATTGCATAGTTTTTTTGTATTGCGTGTATCTTCTGCCGCAATGACGTCCGCTTCTTTTAAAATACGTAGTGCACGCACACTCATATCTTCTAGATTGCCAATAGGCGTTGCTACTAAATATAAACAACTCCCGTGTTCGTGCATCGTACTTTTTTGTGATTTCACGACCGATCTCTCCCTATATACTTCGATTTTTGTCCTCTGTTTAATTGTTTAAACGCGTACTCTGCGCGCATTGCTTCTTGTTTTGTCTCAAATGTTTCAGCGTAAATACATTTTACAGGGCCTCTTGCTCTTGTATATTTTGCCCCCTTACCTGCATTATGCGTTGCCACGCGCTTGTCTAAATCATTTGTATAGCCAGCATAATACGAATGATCAGCACATTCCAACACATAAAAGAAATGATTACTGTTCTTTTCCATAAAGCATTTCTCTCACTTGCGGCGTATACTCATTTTTCTCATCGTATACATAAAGTGGTGGCAGTATTTTCAAATCTGGCTTTCCATCTTTAATTCCTTCTATTAATAAGGTGTTGGCTTCTTTACCCTCTTTTGGGTAAATGAATTGCAACCGTTTTGGCTCTAAGCGATTTGCACGCATTGCTGTGACAATATCTAAAAGACGACCCGGTCGATGTACAAATGCAGCCTTTCCGCCCTGCTTTAATAACTTACTTGCTGATTGCACCGCTTCCTCTAATGTTAAATATAATTCGTGGCGTGCAATAGCATGATGTTCACTTAAATTTTTTTCACTTGCTTCATGTGCTAAAAAATATGGTGGATTGCATGTTACCACATCGTATTTTTCAATTCCTAATTGCGCTGGAATTTCCTTTACATCTCCAAGCATCATGTGAATTTGTTCTTCTAGCTTATTATAGCGAATGCTACGCTCTGCCATATCAAAAAGTCGTGGCTGCAACTCCACACCTGTAATGTTGCCCTTTGTACGCGCACTTAAAAAAAGTGGAATAACTCCATTGCCGGAGCATAAATCTACTATTTCCCCTTTATGATGAGGTACACTAACAAATTTCGATAACAGTACAGCGTCTAATGAAAATGAAAAGACAGACGGACTTTGAATAATTCGTAAATCTTCTGCTAATAAATAATCCAGCCTTTCATCATCCTTCAACCAAGCTTCCATAGTCTTTCCTCCTACACATACAAAACAAAAGACTGACAACCACTAAAAGAGTGGGAATCAGTCTTCTATTACACATTTTGTTTATTTAAAAACGATAGACAAAATAGACAATCTTCACCTTTGCGTGAGCTTCCAAAATGTACGTGACAAACATGGAAGCCTTCCTGATAAAGACGTGCTAAATTATCATATCCCTCACCTATATCTATTGGATTATCTTTCTTTTCGCCAGCTACTTGCGCAATGCTTTCCTTAGAAAGTAATTCTTCTAGACGGATACGAAGGTGTTGATTTTCCGTTTCAAGCGCCTTATGTTCTTCCATCATCAGTGCAACAAATTGTTTCAATGCACCAAACTGCTCCTGCATTGATTCTAGCTGTTGTTCGAACCCTATAACAGTATCTAAGAAATTACGGTCCTTCACCCAAGCCACCTCGTTAAATTCTCTATCTTATATAAGATTTTTTTCGCCTGCCAATAGTTCTTCTAATGTATATTCAACAGTGCGTTCTTGCTCTTGCAAATATACTTGAATTAGTCGTTCTAACACATTTAAAGCGACCACTTTCCCTCGCCCATCTGGTGTCATCGTAATTTCACCAATGTCTGGCATGCCTTCTTTTGCTTCTTCATACTCATCATTTTCGTACTTCAAGCAGCACATTAAACGACCACAAAGGCCTGAAATTTTCGAAGGATTTAACGACAAATTTTGATCTTTTGCCATTTTAATAGAAACTGGTTCAAAATCACCTAAAAATGTAGAACAGCAAAGCATACGACCACATGGACCAATACCACCCAATAGCTTGGCCTCGTCGCGCACACCAATTTGGCGGAGCTCAATACGTGTACGAAAAACAGAGGCTAAGTCTTTTACAAGGTCACGGAAATCTACACGGCCCTCTGCTGTAAAGTAAAAAATAATTTTATTACGATCAAATGTATATTCAACATCAACGAGCTTCATCTCTAACTTATGCTCGATGATTTTTGTACTAGCTAAGTCAAATGCACGTTTTGATTCTATTGCATTTTCTTCGACCTGTATGCGGTCACGTTCATCCGCAGGTCGCAGCACTTGCTTTAATGGCAATACAACATCATTTTCCCCTACTACTTTTTGAGGGACAACAACTTTACCGTATTCCACTCCGCGAGCCGTTTCTACTATGACATATTGATTGTCTTCTAGTAGAAATGTTGCTGGATCAAAATAATATATTTTACCCGCCTTTTTAAAGCGGACTCCCACTACATTATACAAATGTATATCCCTCCTGCAGATTTAGCATTAGCTGCTCCATCATTAACGTCCTGTTCATGTTACGCTGCAAAGACACGCGTGCCTGTAGTATTGCTTGCATTTGACTAGAAAGGCGCTCGTAAGTCGAATGTAATGCAGCTTCTTTAAATGTTAGTAACATGTCTGGGTAAGTACAAGCTGCTTCGGGATTAGCCTTTATTGCCACTATATCACGATACGCAAATAGCAGTAAATCCAATGCTTGCTCCATCTCACTTTTTTCTTTAAACAATGGCAACCATTCTTCGTGTACCACAAGCATTGCTTCATGTACATTTTTTCGAATGGCCTCTACTAATTTTAACACTGTTTTTCTAGCCTGTGCAAACTGCTCATCATTTGCTAAAAAAATAGCTGTTTCGAGCTCATTCGTCAGCATACTCACCGTTGAAGCCATCGCGTAAGAAACATTATTTTCCTGTAAATGTTGTAACAAAATCGAGTGCGGTATTTTTTGAAATTTAATATGCTGGCAGCGTGAGCGAATCGTCGGTAACATTGACTGCATTTGCTCTGTTAATAGAATGGCCATCACGTCTCCGTCTGGCTCTTCTAAAAACTTCAATAGCATATTAGCAGAAGCTATATTAAGACGGTCTGCATGATGTAGTACGTAAATTTTACGTCCCTCTTCAATCCCCATCATCTTCATTTCTGCTACTAGCTCCCGAATTTGATCAATCTTAATAAATTGACCATCTGGATAGATTTGATGAATATTCGGGTGATTCCCCGAATCAACACGTCTGCAATTTCGACATGTTTCACATGGAACATTTTGATTGGGATTTTCGCACAGCATTAATTTTACAAAATACTGCATAATATCCACTTTTCCAGTGCCTTTTTCTCCATCAAAGATATACGCATGCGCTAATCTATTTTTATTTATAATTGTTTGAAGCTGCTTCATTACGACTGGTTGTAGTGTGAGTAGCTCTTCAACATTCCTGGCCATACTGAATCACCTTTAAGTAAGGGCTTCCCCTTAATTTCCTTCCTGTTTGAAAAAACCCCGCGCCTACAAGTGAACAAGACACGGGTTTTACATATATAAATTAATTAATAAGCCTTTAATTTCACCAATTTTATCGAGAAGGTCTATAGCTTCCTTCTCTTCACTTAAAATATCTTGTGCCAATTCTACAAGTCGCTCATCAATTGTTTCAATAATTTTTAAACGTCTACCTTCACCAAAACGATTCCATGTATGAGACTGTTTTAATTCCATACCATGATCAATGGTTTCTTGTAAAAATCTTTTTACTAACATCTTAAAGCGAGCTAGCTCTCTCAAGTTACGAGATCTTGCAACACGGTCTCCAGCAGAAGAAATGTCCCCTAATAGCCTTGTAAGCTGTTCTGTTTGCATTTTTGACCCTTGCTTCACTACCATATCACCAAATCGGTTGTTTTGATTATTATTTTGTAGTGACTCTTTGCGATTTGCATTTAATCCGACACGTATATCTTGATTGATTTTCAAGTTGTATTCGCCTCCACTTCGATCAATTACGCCTCCGCGTAATTGTACCTGTCGCTAACGCTTTCGGTACCAAAAACGTCTGTTGCTGACGCTTCGCTTTCGCACAGAAAAACAATGCGTCCAGATTTTGTATCATGCGTAGGGTAATTCCTCCTTATTTTACAAAATCCACGACATATGCCGGAGACTTTAATATTATACAGCCGCCACTTGTACCTCGCTGTATAAAATATAATAGTTGTTTTCATCTCACTACTTTTAGAAAAAACGGAGACTCCTAATGAATACTATTAAAAATGATGAAATTGTTCGATTGGTAAAACAAACACTGTAGCACCGCCTACTTCTACTTCCACTGGGTAAGGAATATACGAATCTGCATTTCCCCCTAATGGCGATATTGGTGCGACCATTTGTTCACGTGCTCGACAATTCTCACGGATAATATCTAAAACTTTGGGTATGAGGGAGTCCTCCGTTCCAATAAGAAACGTCGTGTTACCAGAGCGTAAAAACCCTCCTGTACTCGCCAATTTTGTTGCGCGAAACTCATTTTTCGTTAAAGCATTCGATAAACGGCTGCTATCTTGGTCTTGAACCACAGCTACGACTAACTTCATCCGCACTCACCCCTTTATTCAAATAGGTGTTACCATTATATCACAATATACTAAACAACTTCATGCTTTTACTGCATTGTATCACAAAGTAAGGACCATACATCTTCTATTACTTGCTCAACGTTTTGATCTGCATTCACAACTTTTATGCGCGTTGGGTAACGTTCAACAAGCTGTAAATATCCTTCACGCACTTTTTCATGGAATGCTAAACTCTCAACATCTAGACGGTTCACTTCTCGATTACCATGCGCATAAATTCTTGCCAAACCAACCTCAGGCGCCAAATCAAATAAAATCGTCACATCCGGTAGCTTCTTCCCAATCGCGAATTCATTAATAGCTAGAACTTCATCAACACCTATACCACGTGCATACCCTTGATAAGCAAGTGAGGAATCGATAAAGCGGTCACAAATCACCATTTTCCCCGCATCTAGCGCTGGTCGTACTTTTTCGAAATAATGCTGACTTCTAGCTGCCGCATATAATAGAGCTTCTGTACGTTCATCCATTGCTGTATGCGCTGGATCTAAAATGACTGCCCGAATTTTTTCCGCAATTTCTATACCTCCAGGTTCTCGAGTTGGTAATACATCTATATTTTCTTGCGCCAATCTCTCGGCAATTTTTTGGATAACTGTCGTCTTTCCTGCTCCCTCTGGACCTTCAAATGTAATAAATAAATTGCGTTTCATACTGTAATTGCCTCCAACTATTTAATGACCTCAATCATTTTTTCTTCTAAACGGTGATTTCCTTGGAATGATGCACGAGTTGCTAGTAATTCCTCTAGCTGACTTAGCTTTGCAACTGTAATCTTTTCACCTGGTACGAGTAAAGGAATACCAGGTGGATATGGGATAATCATACTTGCTGCAATACGTCCCATTGCACGCATATATGGTAGCCATTCCTTATCTTTTCTCTCTATTTCTTCAAATGTTAACTCAGGCTTAGTGACTGCTGTAAAGTTATACGTAGTATGCATAGCAGTCACTATATTACATTTTTCTGTACCCAATAAGTCCGTTACAGCATCCTTAATACGAACCCGTATATCTGCAAATGGGTACGTATGACCCTGTTTTAAAAGTGGTAATACAAACAATACTTGATGTGCATCCGCTAATTCTGCGTATATATTTTGTGCCTCTAGTACCTCTTGTAATTGAAATCCACTATAACCATTAACACGTAGCAGTAATTTTAATGGGTCATCTACTTCTATAACTTCAAGCGATCCAATCGCCCGTAATGCTTCCACCCATTGTGCTTTTTTCTCTATTATATATGCGCCGTCACTCTCCATATATGTCTGTACATAGTAACGTGCATCGTCTAAAGATGCTAACAATACATATGATGGGCTACTAGACTGTAACATACGTAAATAATGATTCACTTTATCAATAGACACTAATTCTGAATTCACATGCATAAAAGAAGCCATAGTCATCGCTGGTAATGTTTTATGAGCCGATTGCACAACTACATCTGCTCCGAATATTAATGCAGAAGGCTGAAATAATGTACAGGCGCTAAAATGAGCACCGTGTGCTTCATCTACTAAGACAGGAATATTTTTTTCATGACAATACGCAATTTGCTGCTGTATTTCTTTAGATGCCATACCGTAATAAGTAGGATACGTTAACACAACTGCCTTAGCTTCTGGGTATTGGTTAACTGCTTCTTTTAGATGTTCGTACGCTATATAAGTAGCCGTTAATGTCCGTTCATCCCACATTGGCGATACATATACAGGTTTAACTCCAACAAGCTCAATCGCATGGAAAATAGATTTATGGGCATTACGTTGTACAATAATCGTATCGCCTTTTTTACAAGTTGCATAGATCATCGCTAAATTGCCGACCGTCGAACCATTTACTAGAAAGAAACTTTTCATTGTTCCATATGTGTCGGCCAGTAAATTTTCTGCCTCTAAAATCATTTCCTCTGGATGATGAAAATCATCTAGACCTGAAAGCTCCGTCACATCATAACGCATCACATCTTTAAAAGCTTGCGGTAAATGTGATAGCTCCCCGTATTTATGGCCTGGCACATGAAAAGATACATTTTGTTGTTGTCGAAAATGCTCTAAACTTTCCACAATCGGCTTTTTCTTTTGCAAAACAAAACACCCATTTCCGTTATATTCTCCTTTAATTATAAGGGATTATCACAAGATTAAAAAGCTATCCTATAAAATAGGATAGCTAATACAAAATTGAATTAGCATAAAAGCAACTTGCCAAATATCCTGTTCATTTTTATCATCTGAAAGCCCATTTCAAACGCACGATAGCGCTGACTTTCTACTCCGATTTCAATATGCAAGAGCATGTGCTGTACTTCACTCACTTTTGGCTCATTAACAACAAGATACGCATTATACTCGACATTTCTCCAATCCATTGTATCTGATGTATGCGGTAGCTTATATTAGTGTCCAGAAATACTCCTACAATTGGCACTTTGTCATCAAACCCTGTTCTTCTTCACTAAAACTATTTGAACAATAATTTACAAGTACGAGTACGAGTACGAGCAATTGTTATTTATCTTTATGGACAACAACTACATCATCTTTTTGTAGTACATCTATTATCTTATAATGCAAAAAAACAGCCAACATATAGTTGACTGTTTCATGTG
>NZ_LGRV01000006.1 GCF_001278945.1 Lysinibacillus contaminans
CATATTTTGAACCACTAGTGGTTCAAAATATGATAAAAATCGGCATATTTCGGGAACTAAGTATGGTTAGGGGGCAAAAATGGTTCAAAAACAGGTAAAGTGGTTCATTTTTCGGAAACTACATGTACTAAACATGAACGATGAACCACGGTAAAATTATTTGGATAATTCAGTATTATTTCGATCAGCGCCAAAGTAGAGGGTGAGGCGATCCACGTACAGGATGATGACATGAAATGAACCAATTTTCGGGAACTAGGTGTAGTAAAGTGGTTCATTTTCAGTGGTTTTTCGGGAACTAGGTGTACTTAGCGTTTTTTCGGAAACTAGGTGTACTAAAAAATGCAGTCATACCAACAAAGTGATTCAGAAGTGGTTCATTTTTAGAGCATTTTCGGGAACTAGGTGTACTAAAAAATGAACCAGGGGGCTTTTTTTTCGGGAACTAGGTGTACTTAGAGAAGATACTAAAAGTGATATAAATACCGTTATATCAAGGTTTATAGGGTGTGTTGGTTCATTTTAAATAGTGGTTCATATTCGAAAAAGTGGTTCATTTTTTCGGGAACTCGTCATAGAAACTTTTTTTTTCAAAATCGCGCAATCCCTTGTGGCTCTAAGAAAAAAAGTGTGTTGAAAAAGTGGTTCAAAAACGCTTAGAGAGGGCCATTTTGTCAATGGTTCATTTATTATACTTGTCTTTAATGAATTATAACGTTTAAAGGACAAGAGGTGAACCACAATGGCACAGGCAGCAGCTCAATATGAACCAGTACCCGTTAATCTCGGTCAGGTCTATGATGTGATCCTACATGAGGGGTTGACTACATATAAAACCAAATACTCAAATGCATCACTTCCGAAACGAGTAGAGGCAGCGAAAATCGATGCGCGCTCGAAGAAGGGGGCTATCTTTGTCGTGCGTTCAAAAGCAGACTTCCAATCTACTGGCGTAAAGGGCTACATTGTAACGTCAAAAGAAACTTTACTAGAAGATGCACCAGGTTTAACGCATTTCACACCCAATGTATACCGTCAGTATGGCTACGCGGATGAGGCAAGACGCATGGTGCGTGGCTTTGAAGAGCGCAACCTGCTGCAAATTAATACATTCGTGGTCGATATTGATACAAAAAAGCACACGGTTCAAGAGATTGTGCTTGCGTGTATGGACCACTCGATTGGTCTACCAACGTTAATCGTCGCGTCAGACCGTGGCTACCAGGTGTACTTTGCGTTACAGCAGCCACTCTTTATCTCAAGTAAAAATGATTTTCGTGGCTTAGCTGTGGCCAAGCGTATCTCTGATAATCTAAAAAGAAGTTTGAAAGACGTGGATGCAGATCTATTTTGTAATGATTTTGGCTTTTTCCGTTTGCCAAAAACCTCTAATATCGTGTTTGCCCAGTTAAATCATACATATAGCATGGCAGAATTCATCAATTGGTCCACTCGCTGCGATGACAGCATCGAGCGACCTTTATTTGTCGTACCTACAAAGCTATCAAAAACCTCTGTAATAGATTCAGAGTGGTTTCAAGCATTAACGCAGGCAGTTGATGTAAAGGGGCAAAAAGGGCAAATCGGGCGTAATAATACGATTTTTACGCTGGCACTTGTATGCTTTAGTGAAGGATGGGAAAAGTCTCGCACATTCGATTTTTTAGATGAGTACAATGCCCGTCTTCGCTACCCATTACAAGGAGCAGCCCTACAAAGCATTCTAAATTCGGCTTACTCTGGTAAATACAAAGGCGCCAGCAAAGAATATATCGAGGCTTTACTAGAAATACATGTACCGAATGGCCAGGCCATACGAGTAAATACAGGGAGACATGTCTGGTATAAATTTAAAAAGGACAGAGAGGATCGTACACGAAGTCATTACGACGAATGGGAAGAAGACATCATCACCTACATAACGGCAGAAAATAACCCTTCTGAGCCGTTTATTTGGCGTACGCAAAAAGAAATTTGTGAAGCAGTGGGTATTCCACAAAGTACATTGAACCAAGTACTTAAATCTTCTACGAAACTACTAAAAACGGTAACAGGGAAGGGACGTAACGCCAAAACAGGCTGGACAACGGTTCACCTGTTTATGCAACACGCCCTGCAGCAATTACAAACAACGAAAGCCAAATACCGTAAACAGCTAATCCAAATGCTCCATGAATGGACTGAAGAGCTTGAACAGCTAGGTGGCTACGAAAAATTAATGGCATCCTTAAATCAGCTAATCTTTCACTCAATTGACCGATTACGCATCGACAAATCCTTTGTAGAGTCAGGTTAATTAAATACCCCAGTCTGCCTTTACATATTTCTATTTACGTTTGGTTATGAGGGGATGTAACTTACTAGATTTGTAGTTTACGATATTATATATGGCATGTGCATCTATTCGTATTTGATAAGCATGATGTGACCTAATTGTCGATAAAACTACTCCATGAATAATTGGATTAGACGAAAACTTAGCCACTCTCTTTAAGTTGAGATCGCACAAATTGCGACTACTTAGGAAATTACTTTGACTATTCTTTTGCAGAGAGGGATTTATTTAAGCAACCATAAGGTGAAAATTTAATACAAAATTATCCTTTTATAGGATATTATTTGTTTTAGGGGTGATAGAATGAATAAATTATATTTAAGTACAATAGCCTTATCAATTAGTGTTGCAGGCTTTGTACAACCAGTAGAAACAGAAGCAGCGCAAATATTTAAAGATGTAAACTCGTCTCACTATGCCTATGATGCTATAAATTGGGCAAATAATGAAGGGATTATTAGTGGGTATGCAGATGGAACATTCAAACCGAACAACTTGGTTACAGAAGCACAATTTGCAAAAATGCTGGCTAACTACTTTAATCTAGGCACAGCAAAGGGATCTATATCTAAAAAAGATGATACCGCACATTGGTCGGATGAATATTACAATCAATTAGCAAGCTACAGTGTTCCGCTAAATGGTTACCTTTCGAATGCGCTACGTAATGAAAATATTAAACGTGGGGTTGTAGCAGAGGCTATTGCTTATCTTGCTGAGGATGATATGACTTTAGAAAAGAGTATTCAATATTTATACGATAAACAAATTTCAACAGGACAAAATCCAAAAGAGACATTAATAGAACGCCATTTTGGCGCTAATAAATATCTGAACCGTGCACAGGCTGTTGCTTTCATACATAGATTACATCTTGCTGGAATCGATTCTCTACAAGGTAAACAAGCCTTAATACGGAACGGCTCAAATGAAGACATTACTAGTTTAGGTGAATTGGGAACAGGCTATTTATCATTTTTATTTGCAAAGGGCGATGCATCTTGGGATGCGGATGATTATCAAGCATTTCAACGTGAACGAGACGATTATTATAAGAGATTAAAGGATTCACTCGATACGGCTCCATTTATAATAGCTGATAGTCTTAAAACGAATGATCGTAATTTGAAAAATTTTGATATTGAGGCATTAGATATATTAAAGGATTTATTAAAGCCAGAAACCATCAACTATCTCAATGAGCACTTCTCTGTCAGTCTTGCAGATACGAATAGTTATTACTTTACCGTTCTGTTTGTTGGTGAAAATAATAGAGGTCTTTACATATCCTATTCACCGAATGATTATGTCCCAGATTTGTTTGGGAAACGTTATTATAGTACTGTGGCGGGAGGGGATACAGTAGAAATCAATACTGCAATGGCCATGGCCATGAGTGATATCTCTGGCACAACACGTACAGTTGCTGAAATTAAGTCATATGAAAGTTGGGTAGCACAGGGAAAAAATGTAACAAATGAACCTGGTCATCCTTGGGGGCGCACAGTTCGGTTTGGAATTAAAACATATTTATTACCAACATATATGAATTCAGATGGCTATATGCTTTGGTACTACCCGGATAAGACAAAAAACGCTGATATAAAAGACTAGAAAAACTTAAAGAATGCTTTAATTCATCATTTAGGGGCATTTCTAAAATAACATTTATACAACATCTGCGACATACTGCTTCTTTTCGATTTCCACTAGCGAAGAACAGAAAAGTTTTCCGAAGAGTCGCCATCTTTTTTCAGTATGTAATAGTTAAAAAGTAGAATGACATCAGTGAGTGTCAGTTTGCCTCTTAATAAAGTGAGAAAAGGAAATAGCAAACGGCGGAAAAACACCGCCCTTTGCTATTTTTATTTAAAAAGACCTGAATCCACCGCTATTAAAGTAATCACGTAAAGCACAGTACGCAAGCCGCAACGAGTAGCCTGCTAACTATTATTCAAAGTGTCTAAAAGCATTGTAATCCTACTCGCAAAGAAGCTCGCCATCATGTATTTTTTTTCTTCATGTCGGGAAAAAACGTCCCGACAGCAAGAAAAAATCGCGACATGCCGAAGAAAAACGTTTCGGCTTCTCGCTATTTCATCATGGCGAGCTTTCCTATCTCTCAAAGTAATCCTACTAATAGGGGCGCGGCATCACGTGATTGCCGGCAGATTGTCGACAAAACCACTCGACGAACAGCCAGCACCGTAACTCACCGGAGAAAAGTGTTCCGTCGAATTACTATCACGTCATGCCGCGCCAAAACCACTACCGCAAAGCGAACCTACTCTCTACGCAATTTGACAAAAAACATCAGGCATGTGTTAAAACCACCACGGAATCGAGGTAAACCTCGATTCCGCTCGCGTTTTTAACATGCCTGTGCAGGTCTAAGCTTGCGGTGCGGCGGAAACCTGCGCCGCAAGCTTAGACCTGAATTTTTGTCAAATCGCTCTAGTACTACATGCGTTTGTAAAGGTATATTTCAACACTTAGTCAAACTCCAAACTCCTTAGTATAAAAGTATGTGTTCAATTGAATATTTAACATCCTGAATATAACCCCATCTGTTATGTACAGAAGAAAATGACATAAAGCATACATAAAAGCCCACCTAAAGAATAGGTAGGCGTAATTAGTATATCTTTTTAAAAAAGATAAGAAATTTAAAATCTTTTCTTAGGCAATGGTGTAAAGTGTATTTATAAAAAAATATTACAAATTGTGATATAAAGTATTCAATTATTCAACAAGTATCTTTGTGAATTTATTAAAAATGGATTGGAAAATAATAAATAGAATTAGAAATAATATCTCATCAAAAGTAAAATTAAATAGCCAATATAATCCTACTAATCCTAGCAATAAAAAGATATTTTTTTTTATTATAGGTAAACTTTTAAATGTTTTGAATTGATTTTTTAATTGAGATATTATTGCAAGTATTAGTGAAAATAATAAAAACCAATGTATATAAACAAGCAACGAAACATTTTGAGTCATATTTTCCTGAATACTATTGCTTAGGATAGCAAAGAAAAATCCGAAAATTCCCACCTGGTAAAGAAGTGCAAATATAACTATTCTTTGATCTGTAAATTTATATTTACTTCGTAAATTTTGTAAATCAATATAATATTTTTCGCAGCAGGATTGTTCAGCTATCTTACAGCAATCTTGATGCTCTTGTTGAATTATTTGAAAAGAAGATGTCATATCATGTATAGATTTTTGTACCTTCAGAAAAATAAAATATGTAGGAACACTTGTTAAAGCCGTACTAAATGCTATGGTCAAAATTAATAAATAATAATTATCTATTAATTGGAAGTATTCGCTCGTTTTTGTTATTATACTTTGTACTAACCCTACGTAATTTGCTAAACTATAGCTTAATATCAATAATACTATAAGAATAATAGTACTCTTTTTAATCTTCATAATGCTTCTCCTTTTAAGTGTATAGAATATGCACTTTTTTTGTATTTATGAAGGAATTAAGTAGTTTATCAAAATTTGAAATGTTAATATTTTTTGATATTTCATTCACCTTAGATAAAGAACAATGGTAGTCACTGAAAGTTGAAATCCAATCGAATAATTTTCGAATATAGTCGCTCTCAAATATTATATTGTTTCTAAAAGAATCTTTACCAAACCTAAGCCAATTATCGATATTCTCGCTTTGGTTAATAATATACGACTGCCAGCTATCGAAAAATTCCTGTGGACTATCTCCTTGTATTGTAAGTATTAAGAAGCTTATATCCTCAGTAAAATGTCCATATACAGATAGGTTTCTAATAAATATATTACTTGTTTTCTGTAGTTCTTGTATAAATGGACTTTCCATATCAAATAATGCTTTGGTGAATATTTCCCAGTAGATTTTTTGTTTTACAAGTTCTTCTCCGTCTAATCGAGGTAAATTAACCCCAATAACATACTCTGTGATACCGGTTGAATTATCTATTTTTTCATAAATATCTTCAGTAATGGTATTTTTATGAAAATTTAAATGCTTGATATAAGTTGTGTCTTCTGGGATTTTGAAACGTCCTAACTCATCCAAAAGAGACTCATCAATATCTTCTTTCCCACCCAATATAAAAATCCGCATATTATCGGGTCTATAAAAAGTTTTATATGCGATTTTTATATCATTAGAAGATAACGATTCAATATCTATTTGACTCCCAGTAGGATATATACTTACCGGAGATCCATTACATAACAATTTTAGCATCTCATATTGTTTTTTTATGGAATAATCCATATTTGCAGTTTCGATTTCACTTTTTATGATCTGCTTTTCCTTAATAATATTTACCTCGTTTACTTGGTGCTGAGTTAAAATTGTAAATAAAAATTTAATGTTTTCGAATACGTTATCTTGTAAGGTAGTAAACATGAAATTTGTATTTAAATGGGAAGTGAAGGCGTTTATGAAAGCATTTTTAGTGAAAAAATCTTCATAAATGTTTTGATTGTCTTTCCAAAACATAAGATGTTCAAGAAAGTGTGCAGTTCCTGCAGGTAACGATTTGATACTTCCATCTGGAGAACGAAGTTTAATATCTCGGCTTCCGAAATCAATTTGGATATTAACTAGTCTCATTGAAGTATTTGGATGTTTTATTCTAAAAATTTGAAGTCCATTGCTTAACGTATATGACTCAGATGAAGAATCCAGCAATTCTAAAAAGTCAGTCTTTTTCATATGCACTCCCCCTTAATATATGCATACCTATATATTCCATTCTGTTAGAAACAAAATCTGAAAAATTTTCGTAAGTAATTTGAGACATGTTATGTTGTATATCATTTAAAGAGATGGAAAATCTATTTAAAATATTAAAATATGACATAGTTCCTTCGGGAGTATCTAAAAGATAATATATTTCATTCATGAAAAATTGCTTAGCCATTTCTAAATCAACAGGGTGCGATTCAAACTCTAATATACTTTTAATTATTTTGTCTTTTACTTTATCTTCATAGTCATAGGGCACACAAATTGACACCAGCAAAATGTTGTTCATAGAATCATAGCGGGTTATTATGTGGTATATTGAAACATCTTTATTTCTTAATTGATCGAATAATTTAGAATGACCGTATTTACCGAGTGTTGAATCAATCAATTGTATGGTTAAGTATTCTTTATAAGACTGAATAGGGCCGAAATAAAATCCTAATGTAATAATGGTTTGATTTACATTGTCTATTCTCCTATCGATAGATTCAAAGTTACGATTAACTATTAATGGTTGAGAGTGAACTATGGGATTATAAGTATCAAGTGGCAATAAATCCTCACTAATATCTCCTAAAATAAAAATCTGTTTATTTTGGTTATTGAAATAATTTAAGTAGGTTTCTATACATTTTTTATCAGGGAATGAAAGCGCTTTATATATTTCTAGGTTTCCTAAAATTTCAGTCCCATATCTTTTATTATCGAAAATGTTTTCTAATAATCGCGCAGCTGAATAGGAAAATGGGTTAGAACGTTGCTGTTGGATGCGAAGAATCATATCTTGTTTTGCTTTATTAAAATGTAGTTCGGATAAGGAATCTTTTAAATTAGAGAAATCAACCAAATTATAAATTATGTCTTCTAAATAGTCGATTCCATTTGATGTGAATTTTGGATGAATAATTCTTGTTCCATAAGTTCTAAACTGGTTATTAAAATACATATTTGTTGAACTAATAAAATATCTTGCAGTATCGAAGTCAAATTTTGTTTTTAACTGCTCCTTTCTTAGATTCCCCAATGCATTAAAAATTATGTTTTTTTCTTCGAATTTAACGGAATCTTTTAATTCCTCAAACGAGTTGATTGCTAAAGAAATGGTAGAAAATTTATCTGTTTTAAAGTAAAGTGCTTTACAATTATTTATTAAAGGAGTATTGATCAAAGAAATCGCCCCTTGCTCTCTTTAGTATAAGTATACTTATAGGGAATATAAGTAAAATAAGTATGATGGATGTCAGTGTATTTAAAAATAGCGTTAAAAATAAAGGGATACAGTAAAAATATGATTTATACTTGTAATAATTACTCCATAGTTTTTGTTCATTTTCCCAATTTAAAAGTGGCTTTTTAAAATCTGATATCAATCGAATAGCTGCTCCTGATAAAAGTAAAATTATACATTGTACAATGTTAAGTATTTCTAATGATTCGTTAAATAATAGAGATAAAAATAGGGAAATCAGAATAAAACCAAACAGTAGTAAAGTAACATAAAACTTATACTTTTCAAAAATCAAATGATTCAATTTGATTGGCATTGTTAATAATAATGTTCTATGACTTTTCTCTATTGAAAATAGTAAAGCTAGTGGCGAGCTTGAAAGTAATAATATTGTACTTATATTGATAATACTAGAAAATCCAATAACATCTGTTTTATATAAATTGTGGCTAAAAAATATAATGAAAATGATTAAAATAATATAATTTAAACACATTGCTTTTAAAGAAAAGAATCTATACCATTCGCGCTTATATAATGAATAGATCCCTAGTTTTATACTTTGTGTATTTTTTTTATTTGATATGGTAATATTCAAAAAATTAGGGAATTCAAAAGTTATAACCCAGCTAACATGTATAAATGTTATTAACAATACACCAACCAGTAGTTGTGAGAATAATAAATACAAAGTGAGAATAAGAATTGAAGAATGAATGAATAATCGGATGTGTTCTTTTTTTATAAAAAGATTACCTAATGTAATAGCAATTAAAATAGCATAAATTGAGTAAATTACTAAATTAAATATCCAGTAAAACAATTGAGTGTGTGGTATGGCATGATTGAAAAATAAAATTAAAGGAAGTATAAAAAAGAAACAAGTTCTTCTTAAACATACCTCTAAAAATAAAAATATCATTTGAGCTAACCAAAATTTGCGAGCCTTAATGGGTAACATACAAACATGCTGCATATAAGGTTCTCTCCACTGAGTATTTACAAACAAAAAACCTAAATAAACATTTGTAATTAATAAAACGGCTGATATATTTCCAATAGAAATATATGTTTCTTCAAAATTAATTTGGCTTATTATTTGGATTTCACAAACTATTAGTATACTTATTCCAATTATTATTTTTATAAAATCACTTTTTTTATAACTGCCATAATAGCGTTTAATTAATAGGTTAAACACTGAATAAAAATTACTCATTAGCAATTACCTCGAAAAACTTTTTGTGAATATCAAAATTCTCATCAATTTTCACCTTAGAGTGAATAGTTTTATTGTGTAATATTAGAGCATAATGGCAAAATTTTTTTACTATATCTAACAGGTGCGAAGAGAAGACAACAGTACCACCTTTTCTGCAATACTCTTCAATTTTCATTTGAAATACCTCAACAGACTCCACATCTAATCCAACAAGTGGTTCATCTAATACAAATAACGGTAGATTTAATAGTAAACCAGTAATAATCACCACTTTTTGCCTGTTACCTAAAGATAATGAAGATATTTTATATTCGGTATACTTATAAAAGTTGAATTCCTCAGATATCTTTATGTATTCCGATTGTTGGAAATTAACCTCGTATAGCTTGTGGATGAATTCTACATATTGTATTGCTGTGATTTCTGAGAACAGTAATGGATAGTCCAAAGCTATATATCTTTTTTTTTACATTTATACCATTGATCGTTGTTTGAATTTGGAGTTATTTTAATATCTTCAATCTTTAAAGAACCAGTGAAAGATCTGTTCGATCCGGTTAAAGTATTTAAAAGAGTTGTCTTTCCAGCTCCATTTATACCTAATAATCCGTATATATATCCTGGTTCTAACGAAATGTAAATATTCTCTAAAATTAAATTATTTTTATTGTACCATGTAGAAAAATTCTCAAATTCTAGAACTGTCATTTCTTAACCCCCGTCATGGCGTTGAATCCAAAAATTATTCCTATAGCTAAATTTAAAAATCCTAATAAAGGATCTCCTTGTATAAAATATATAACTGATCCAGTTAAAAAAATAATAGCAATAACGATTCGGAATATACTCTTATTATTAACTTTTTCTTTGTTCATATTTCTCCCTCCGATTAAAAAGATATAATTTTAAAAATATTAATAAGCAACTTAGAATATGTAAGTTTGACTAAAACTATTACATTATACCTTTACATTAAATACTTAAAGTAAGAGCTTTAGTCAAAGCTTTCATCTATTTGTTATTTATAATTTTAAACAATTTATCATAATATAACCATATTAATACTAGAGAACAGATACAATATTTTCTAATTTTTCATTTTTGGTCCAGGAGCATAGCTCGGAACGATGATTTTTATTTGCATTTAAACCCTTTAAATAACATCCGCCACAGTATTGATTAAACGGACAACCGTCTTGGCAATTCTTACTAACTCTAGGTGCTTGAAGTCTCCAAAGTTGAGTAACCATTTCCGATGAAAAGACATCTTCATAAGAGCTATTTATTACATTACCTAATGAAAACGTCTTAGGGAATAATGCACAAGGTCTAACGTTACCAAATGGATCAATTACAATTGATCGCCAACCTGCACCACAATTGTCAGCATTCTTTTTTGAATATGGAATTATTGGTATAATATCTTTGTATTCTTTTAATAAATTATCTTCATATTCTAAATACTTGATTAAAACTTCTTTATTATTTGTAGGGTGTTCCATACTTTTTCCACGACCAAAATCATCCACCCAATTATAAGTAAACATTTTTGCTCCTAGGTCCTTCACCAAGCTAGCCATCTCATGAATTTCCCACATATTTTCTTCGAAAACTGACATAGCTACTCGAACAACAAAGCCTAATTCACTTAACAGTTTGATATTTTTACAAGTTTGTTCAAATGCTCCTTGTTTTCCACGAAACTCATCATGAACTTTTGGATGTATACTATCAAGTGAAATTCCAATAATTATTTTATCTTTGAACGGAAGTAACAAATCTATACTTTTTTTTCTTATTAATGTACCGTTTGTTAAAAGTGCTATTTTTTTAAATTTATTTAGGGCATAGGATAGTATCTCATTAGCATTTGGATGAACAAATACCTCTCCACCTGTTATCTCACATGTAAGTACGCCATTGTCATATAATATATCTGCAAGCCTTTTAAAGTTTTCGAAGGAAATGCCCCCCTGAAGTTGTGGCGAGCTTTCTAAATAACAATGTGCGCATTTTAAATTACATTTATGAGTTAATTCAAAAGTGGCATGCAGAGGCATGGGGAATTTACTACTACCACTAGTTTGAATTGCTATCTTATTTGATGAATCGGAAAATTTGATAGCACTTTTCTGAACTAACATTTCTATTAGTTCATAATACCAATCTTCATGGTCAATAATTGATTCGTTATATTTTTGACACTGTGTAAATAAGATTTCATCAACACTCTTAGTACCATCCAGTTGCATACAAATTTCATATGCAGTCTGGTTTAAGTCTAAATATTCAAAGTCTGCTGCTGAAGTATATGGATTTTGATAGTCAATTTGAAGAATTCCCCCTGTTGGAAGTTGGTGTATTCTTACGTGATCGCCTATATAAGGATATTTGGATATTGTAGATGTAGACATTCGCATTCCCCCTCTAAAGTTAAGGATTTATTAAAACTATATATCTGGATGTGCCTATTTAAGCGAATATGTAATTTAAGGACATGGTAAAGTTATTACCATGTCCTTTTTTAATTTCATTATCCCCAAACAGAGAAAATTCCACTGATCGAAGCTACTTCAAAGTCCGGAACTGGACCAGTAATCAGGCAGATAGCTCCAATTGAACATGCAGAGCAACCTTTATTAGCTACTACTAAACCTTTTTCCATACGCTCACCTCCCTTTGCCTTATTATGTAGAACGATATAGCTTTGAGAGTAGCTAACTCTCTTAATAACTCGAGTTAACTTTAATATAGCAGAGGACTTTCCGAAATAGATACTACGACTTTCCGAAATAGATACTACGANTTTTTTCGAAGTAGGGTTTGAAGAATACCTGGAAAATGGCAGGACCAATTTTCTAGAAAATCCCTAAGTATTTTTAATCGTTTACTTTACTATGCATCTGTACTGTAGTGTTTCAAATGTCCGAATGGTAGGTTTCGTTTATGGATTGATACGAATATAGTCTTTTGTATGATCAAGCGAAGGACCGTTTTGCGAATTTGTTCGTACAAGAGAATGAAAGCACAGAGTTTCGCGAAATTTTATTAGAGTATCAATAATATTTGGTGTAAAATAATCCCGAAAGGCTTTTCTATTATTTGTTATATAAAGGTTCAATTAGTTATTTTGTTTATATTTAACAATTCTTTTATTTTGATATAAAGGAGATTTTAATAATGGAAATTACTTCGCAACAAAATATTATTAGTTGTGCCTCTAGGTGGATACAAGATTCGTTCTATAATGAACATTTACAACAACTAGCATTAGAATATATCGATTATAAATTTAAGCTACCTTTATCTTTATCGAATTTAACAGAAATCCACTACCAGATTTTCAGAACTGAATATACTAACTGTGAATTAGTTGATCTTCAAACAATCATTGAAATTATACTTTTAGCTTCAGATATTTTAGATGATATTCAAGATCAAGATTCTCCAACTAGCCCATGGAGTAATGAAAAGTTAAATCATAATTTAAATGTACTTATAGGTTTATTATTTATTTCTTTAAGCAAGATAAATACTTTACAATGTTCTAATCAAACGAAAATATATATTAATAACAATCTTTATCCTCTAATGTTGGATGCTCTAAATGGTCAACATGAAGACTTGGAAAATAAGTTAAGTAATGAAGTTGAGTATATTAAACTAGCAACGTTAAAATCAGGATCTTTAATATTTATGGCAAACTTATTGGGGGCAGGAGAAATAAGTACAGATAATTTAAATAAAGTGAAGGAATACTCTGGTTATTTAGGGGTGATTGCTCAAATCAGGAATGATGTGCATGATCTTGTAAACTTAGAAAATAAAAAGGATTTGAAAAAAAAGAAAAAAACTCTCCCTATTTTATATTATCTTCATAATCAAGATGAACGCTTTAAAGTCATTAAAGGTTACTATGAAGAAATTACTCAATTTGAAGAGTTAACAAAAAGGGAGAGAAATATCTTAAAGAATGCTATTACTAATGGTGGAGCACTTACATACTGTAAAATTGTCGAACAAATTTATCTAAGTAAATTTAAAGAATGTATAGATTCTATGGAACTTTCACAACATCATAAAAATTTATTAATTACTATAAATATTTAACTTGGATACCAGGTAGCCGATGTTGGTATGATAGAAGATCTGTCTGAATTTAAAACATCTGTTACTATTTTAAGTTCATTAGATGTCAGGCTTTTTAATAATTCTTCTTTCTCAAGTATGTCCATGTTTTGTGAAAGTAAAAAAACTAGATCCATTAACATATGTACGTCCCTCCTTTTGGGTAAATTTACTATATATTACATTTTATAATAAAAAGAGGTGGATTTATAGTATGTCTGAAAAAAAAATATTTCTTATTCTATTATTTTTTTTTATAGTATCACATTTTTATCTAGTTAAGGTGATGGTTAACCCATATATTGGTATTTCAGTTTCGGAAATTCAAGGTAATACTTATACCATTAGCCATATTGATAAAGTCGATGGATGGGCGCAATATGTGAATGTATCAGAAAACGATATCATTTTAGAAATTGATGGGGGCTTTCCTTCAACAGATGCTATTGCTCGAGGGCGTTCCTTGAAAATTATGCATAATAATACCGAACAAATAATTACAATTCCTAAAAATGAAATAAAAATAAGTAGTATTATTCAAGAGTTATTTATTCCTATTACCTTTTCAATTCTAGCATTATTATTATCTTTGCTCGTTATTAAGAATGGATTTTATGGAAGTTTACACTTCAGTATCTTGTTATTGACCACTTCTATAAGTTTATTTGCATCAACTGAGTCTGGTAGAGGTGATTTAATTGCAACTGCAATAATCAGTTTCTTTCTACCTTTAGGTTCATTATTTTTAATGTTGTTCATATATTCGCTCCTTTATGAAAGGAAAATTATTTTGCAACAAAAAACAATATGGACTCAGATAAATATTATTTTTTGTTGTATTATCACTTTACTTGGTTTATTCAATTTATTGTACACTACAAGTTTATCTAAATACGTAGGAAGTATTATTCTTGGTTATTTTTGTTTGAATATCTTTTATATAGTCTTTCTATTAGGATTCTTATATTTTCGTGAAAAATCGAGTCAAGGAAAATTATTTATACGGTGGCTCTTGTGGATTAACTTTTTTTCTTTTGTACCATTTGCTTTATTACATGCATTTCCTTACATACTAAGAATCACTTATATGAATGATGATTTTGTTACTTTATTTTTATTTATTATACCTATTGGTTATTTCTATTTGGCGGTATCTAAACAGCTTATTGATATTCATTTTATTTTACATCAAATACTTCATTACATTTTACTTTCACTTGTACCTGTGATTATCATTGTGACATTCACGTTGAGTAGTGTTATTCCGGGTGGAAATCATTTTATTTCCTATATAGTACTTATAACAGTAGTAATGAGTGTCTTTGTTGGAATGTTGTTTGTAAAGGAAATACTTGACTTTAAATTACGAAATTATCTAAAGCCGCGAAAAGATACATTAGCTTTCGAATTAGAGAGCTTCATAAAGAAGCTACCATCATGTATGAAACAAGACGATGTAGAAAATCTATTGATTGAACAACTTGAAAAAACATTAGTACCTTCTGTGATCAAAAAAGTATACTTCAATCACACAAACAATACCTTTGAAAAAGAATGCATTAAAGAAAATTCAGAAAGAGTACTGGAGTTGGAAATAACTGAGGAACTCATGAAAACTAATCGTAATGATAGTTTAATTGAATATAGAGAGTGGTTAGGGATAAAAGTTAATACTAAAGAACGAATAGATACTTTTATTTGGATTGGTTATAAAGAGAACGATACTGTATTCAATCTTCATGAAAAATTATGGTTCATTAATATGATGAAATACGTACGGATTGTTTATGAAAATTTACATACTGTGGAACATGTTATTCGCTCGATTGAAAATATGCAGCTAAAGCAAGAAAAAACCTCTACTACTTTATCGAGATTTCTATTCCAATTATCTGAAAGAGAACGACAACGTCTTGCATCAGATTTACATGACTCAGTTTTACAGGACCAAATCCTTTGGTACCGAAAGTTAGAACATTTACTTAATGAGGAAAATGGATTATCTGAATTGAATATGAAACATTTAACGCATATAAAAAATGGAATGCTGGAGGTTATTTATCAAACTCGCTCTACATGTAACGCACTACGACCCAATTTGATATCGGATCTTGGTTTAATACCGGCTTTAAATGAACTATGTTATCAAATGCAACAAAAGGTTGATTTCAAAGTAAATTATGAATTTTCATATATCCAAAATGATGAATTTAATTTGCAAATTTGCCTTTATCGTGTCGTTCAAGAGTTGTTAAATAATGCTCAAAAACATTCAAAAGCATCGAGCGTTTCAATTTATTTATGGGAAGACGCTAAAAATATTTATTTAGATTATGAAGATAACGGGAGAGGGCTTGATTTATCCTTTTCTCCATCTAAAACAATACATACTGGTTTGGCTGGTATCAAGGAACGTATCTATAGCTTAGATGGTGATATTGAGTTTATTCCTAAGGTAGGTATGGGTTTTGAAGTATGCATTACAATATCAAAATAGAAATTTAATCAGAAGAGGGTGTGGAGGCAAATGAATAAAATTTTAATTGTTGATGATCATCCAATATTATTAGACGGTACAAAAGCACTGTTGCAAACACTTTCATTTGTACAAATCGATACGGAAAGTTGTGCAGATGCTGCTTTGGAGAAAATAAGAAATGTTGAGTATGACTTATATATACTAGATATTAACATGGAACCGATAAATGGAATTCAGTTAGCTAGCCAAATCAAGCTAATTCAAAAAGGAGCGCGTGTGATCCTATATACAGGATTTGAATTAATTAATTATTATAGTCTAATTATAGAAAATAAAATTGATGGTCTATTATGTAAAACAGCTACTAAAGAACAAGTAATTCAAACTGTTCAAGCTTCATTACGTGGGGAAATACTTTTATCAGAAAATTTCATAAACTATTTACGGAATAATTACACGCTTTCTAAATCAGGAAAGGGTATATCTCCATCTGAAAGAGAAATTGAATTGTTAAACTATATCGCACAAGGATATACAAATAAAGTAATTGCTTGTAAGTTTGGAGTAACACAAAGAACAGTGGATAATTATTTAAGTAGACTTTTTTCTAAGCTTAAAGTCGATTCACGTGCAGCAGCAGTTTTAATTGCAAATGAGAATGGGTGGTTACAAGAGACAGACAGTGCATTAAGATAAGTAGAAATGTTTTTTATTTTACTGCACCCTGCTTTCACTATTTAATTTTGATTATTCAAATACGTGGGTTAACTCCACTATCTTTAGACGGTATCAGTTGCACTTATCGGTTCAAGAGGTGAAAGTATGCGCAGTTATAGAAAGAAATGTCATGCAGTATTATGATATAAAGCACCAAGCAAAATTTTACAATATCTAAAAGGAAGAACGACAATGCTATTGCAAAATGAATTTCCAAAGTTAAAAAGAAATATTGAGGTTAGCAATTGAAGGTAGAAGATACTTTTGTCGACAGGTTGAGCAGTTGCAGAGGAAATCCTATGAAAGTATAAAGCAATCAATTCAACGAAGAAAATAACTCATTCTTCAATTTTGAAGAATGAGTTTAGAAGTGGTCGTTTAAGTGTTTCTTATAGTTTTATTTAGCGGCCTAATTCTTGTTACGTTTAACGATGAGTTAACAAGCAACGTGAATCAAAGTTAAATACTATAGAAGAGCCGTCTCTTCCACAATAAATAGGGAGCAAGGTGCACATTAAAATTCCTGAAGTGATGCTCCTTCTTGTTATTGTAGCCATCCTATATTTCAACTAGCCTTCATATAGAAAAAAGTTTGTTGGGAGAACGTAAGGATGTAAATATTAAAAATCGTTCATACGCAATCCTATTACTAATTCCATTTGGACCGATGAGCCCTAGGGCACTGTTAAATAGTATATGTAGTCCCTAGAAGTAATTTAATCTCGAACAATGTACCCAGTCTTATACCACTTTATATATAGGTTTAATTATTTCTTGTAATTCTTCAAAGGTAAGACCGATTAGCTTTGCTAAAGTTACAGTTTCTGTGATTTTTTCTTCGATAACTTTTACTTTTGCTTCACGTGAAAATTCATAGTTTATTGATGCTACGTATGAACCATTACCACCTACAGTAATGATAAATCCTTCCGTTTCTAACACTTCATAAGCTCTTTTGATTGTTATTACACTAATTTCTAGTTCCTTAGCCAAACTTCTAATTGATGGGAGTAGATAGGGTTCTAATAGCTTTTCTTTAATTATTTGGTTTGCAATTTGTGAATACTTGGGTGTTTTTGATAAGTTATTTATTTCTAGATTCATAACTTTTCATCTCCTGAAAATTGTTATACATGTGTTTATATAAACAACGTAAATAAATGAAACATAAGTGTCAAAAAACAA